>NZ_JAFCJX010000040.1 GCF_018130695.1 Bradyrhizobium jicamae
GCTCTCTCCCGCGAATCATCACTCAACTCACGGAATCAGCGATCAAATTCCTCCGCAAGATGTGTGAATTGGACAGCGCAAGCGGGAGAGGGGGAAGAAAGAGATCAGTTATTGAACCTGAAATGCATCACGTCGCCGTCGGCGACGACGTATTCCTTGCCTTCGAGCCGGAGCTTGCCGGCATCGCGCGCGCCGGCTTCGCCGTTGCCGGCGATGTAATCGTCATAGGCAATGGTCTCGGCGCGGATAAAACCCTTTTCGAAATCGGTGTGGATCACGCCGGCGGCGCCGGGGGCCTTGGTGCCGCGGTCGATGGTCCAGGCACGGGCTTCCTTCGGGCCGACGGTGAAATAGGTGATGAGATGGAGCAGCTCGTAGCCGGCGCGGATCAGGCGGTCGAGACCGGCCTCTTCGAGGCCGAGCGTCTCCAGGAAGTCGACGCGCTCCTCGCGCGACAGCGTTGCGATCTCGGATTCGATCTTGGCTGATATCACCACCGCGACCGCGCCTTCCTTCTTCGCGTGCTCGAACACGGCCTTGGAGAAATTGTTGCCGTCCTTGGCCGAGCCTTCCTCAACGTTGCAGACATAGAGCACCGGCTTTGAGGTCAGGAGGCCGAGCATGCGGAACGCGCGTTCCTCTTCCGGCTTGCGCTCCAGCGCACGCGCCGGCTTGCCGTCGCGCAGCAGCACCAGCGCGCGGTTGACGAGGTCAAGCTGTTCCTTGGCGTCCTTGTCGTTGCCCTTGGCCTTCTTGGAGAGATTGTCGACGCGCTTCTCGAGGCTGTCGAGGTCGGCGAGCATCAGCTCGGTCTCGATGGTCTCGATATCCGCGAGCGGCGCGATCTTGCCCTCGACATGGGTGATGTCGGAATCCTCGAAGCAGCGCACCACATGCGCGACCGCATCAACCTCACGGATGGTCGCGAGGAACTGGTTGCCGAGGCCTTCGCCCTTCGACGCACCGCGGACCAGGCCTGCGATATCGACGAAGGTCAGCCGGGTCGGAATGATCTGCGCCGACTTGGCGATCGCCGACAGTCTGTCGAGCCTGGGATCGGGCACCGCGACTTCGCCGACATTCGGCTCGATGGTGCAGAACGGATAGTTCGCCGCCTGCGCGGCGGCGGTTTCGGTCAGCGCATTGAACAGCGTCGACTTGCCGACGTTAGGCAGTCCGACGATTCCGCATTTGAATCCCATGGTCCGTTCCGATCTCTCGCGCTCACCGCGCGTGATTGAGTCCTACTTCGCGCCATCAGTCCTTGGCGTCGAAAAATCCCTTGGCCTGCATCGCCAGATGCACCTTGTTGGCGAAGGAAGCATCCTGCCCCGCCGCCAGCAGCGCGGCATTGTCGGCGACGACCTCGCAGAGCGCCACCACCCAGGCACGGTCGCTCTTGGCGAAGTCCGACAGCACGTGGCTGTGCACCAGCTCCTTGACGCCGGGATGACCGATGCCGAGCCGCACCCGGCGATACTCGTTGCCGATATGTGCGGAGATCGATCGCAGGCCGTTATGGCCGGCAATGCCGCCACCGACCTTGACGCGCACTTTCGCCGGCGGCAGTTCGAGCTCGTCCTGGAACACGGTGACGTCGCCGGCTGCGATCTTGAAGAAGTTCGCCGCCTCCTGCACCGCGCGCCCGGAGTCGTTCATGTAGGTGGTCGGCTTCAGCAGCACGACCTTGTCGCGGCCAAGCACGCCTTCGGAGGTCTCGCCCTGAAAGCGACGGCGCCATGGTGCGAAACCATGACGCCGCTGGATCTCGTCGACCGCCAGGAAACCGATATTGTGCCGGTTGGCGGCGTATTTCGCTCCGGGATTACCGAGACCAACAAAGAGGCGCATGGCACGGTGTCCCGTGTCAGCGCGCGACCGGAGTGAGATCGCGCGCCGACATGATCACTTACTTCTTCTTGTCGCCGCCGGCAGGCGCCTTGGCGGCGGCCGGAGCCGCAGCACCTGCAGCCGGAGCCGCCGCGGCCGGAGCCGCAGCACCCGCAGCCGGAGCCGCGGTCGCACCGGCAGCTGCCGCAGCCGCGGCCTTCTGCTCTTCGGCGTAACCGGACGGCGGCACGATGGTGACGAGGGTCGCGTCCTCACGGGTCAGCGACTTCACGCCCGCGGGCAGCTTGATGTCGGCGAGATGCAGCGAGTGGCTGATCTCGAGGCTGCCGACGTCGGCTTCGATATATTGCGGGATGTTGTCGACCTTGCACTCGAGCTCGAGCGCGTGGGTGACGATGTTGACGGTGCCGCCGCGCTTGATGCCGGGAGCGCCTTCCGCGTTGACGACGTGCAAGGGCACGCTGACGCGGATGGTCGCGCCTTCGCCGAGCCGCAGGAAGTCGACATGGAGCGGGAAGTCCTTCACCGGATCGAGGTGATAGTCGCGCGGAATCACGCGGTGCTTCTTGCCCTCGAGCTCGATGTCGAACAGGGTGGTGAGGAACCGGCCGGCCAGGATGCGCTGACGCAGGTCACGGTCATCGACCGAGATGGTCACGGGGGGCTGGTTGTTGCCGTAGATCACTCCGGGAACTCTCCCGGCGCGACGCTCTGCCCGGGCGGCCCCCTTGCCGCTCTGCGGACGCGAGGTCGCCTTCAATTCCTTGACGGTCGCCATAGCGTTAAGTCCTTGTATTTAAAAAGTTAAAGGCCGCAATGCGGCCCATGCTCAGGTCCACAGCAAGCCTCCAGGGGTGCGGGGGCCGCGGACGTGGCGGGCTTTTAGCCCCAAAGGGGCGAAATGACAAGGAAATGAAGGGGATTTTTCCGCCCGAAAGAGCACGGAATCGTGGGCCGGCGGATTATCCCGCCGAGCCGCCGAGCTTGGCTTCCAGCGCCGCGATTCGCGCCTTCAACGCCTCGTTCTCCTCGCGGGCGAGGCGCGCCATGTCCTTGACCGCGTCGAACTCCTCCCGCTTGACCACGTCGAGGTCGCGCAGGATGCGTTCGGCCTGGTTGCGCATGACCTGATCGACCTCGCGCTTGACGCCCTGGGCGGCGCCGGCGGCATCGTTCATCAGACGGCCGATCTCGTCGAAAAACCGGTTGTTGGTCTGGGTCATTGCTCAAAACTCTCCGCGTTCGCTGCGTCCGTCGTAGCAGACAATGGCGATCCCCGCAGCGCGGTTCAAGGCCGCGCCGCATGGCCGACCGCTCCGCCGGTTGCCTTGTCACGGTCCCGTTTCCTTGCAATCGTATTGAACACACAACGAAAAATCGCAAAATCCAACGCGAGCGGAAGCGCCCATGATCGAGCACACTGTCGACATCGAGACCAAGGACGGCAAGACCACCACCTTCATCACCCATCCCGAGCGCGGCGGCCCCTTCCCGGTCATCATCTTCTACATGGATGCGCCGGCGATCCGCGAAGAGCTGCGCGACATGGCCCGCCGGCTCGGCACCTCCGGCTACTATGTGATGCTGCCCAATATGTACTACCGCTCCGGCGAGATGGAGCTCGGCCCGATCAATCCGGATCCGGAATCGCCGGAACGCAAGAAGATGTTCGCGCTGATGAACTCGCTGAACATCCCGCTGGTCATGGACGACACCAGGGGCCTGCTCGCCTATGCCGAGACCCAGAAGGCGGCGAACACCAAAATCATCGGCACCGTCGGCTATTGCATGAGCGGCCGCTATGCGGTGAACGCCGCCACGCATTTCGGCGATCGCGTCAAGGCCGCCGCCTCGGTCTACGGCACCCATCTGGCGACCGATCAATCCGACAGCCCGCATCTGGCCGCAAACAAGACCAAGGCCGAACTTTATTTCGCCTGCGCCGAGACCGATATCTACGCGCCACAGGAAATCATCGAGAAGGTGAAGCAGGGCATGAAGGGATCGCGCAACGAGGTCGAGATCTATCCCGGCACGCATCACGGCTTCGCCTTCCCCAAGCGCCCGGTCTACGACCGCGACGCTGCCGAGCGGCACTGGGAGCGCCTGCTTGCGCTATACAGGCGCAACCTCATTTGATTCGCTTCCTTGCATGATGCCGTTCCTGCTGATCAACTTCCCCGTCTTCAATCCCATTGCGCTGTCGCTCGGCCCGATCGCGATCCGCTGGTATGCGCTCGCCTATATCGGCGGCATCGTGATCGGCTGGGTCTATGCGCGCTCGCTGGTCAGGAAGGAGCGGCTGTGGGGCGGGCCGGCGCCGATCACGCTGCCGCAACTCGACGACTTCATCCTCTGGGTGACGCTCGGCATCATCCTCGGCGGCCGCACCGGCTACGTGCTGTTCTACAATCTGCCGTTCTTCATCCAGCACCCGGCCGAGATCTTCCAGCTGTGGAACGGCGGCATGTCGTTCCATGGCGGCTTCATGGGCTGCGTCATCGCGGTGATGTGGTTTGCGCGGCGGAACGGCATCTCGATCCTGTCGCTCGGCGACATCACCACCGCAGTCGGCCCGATCGGGCTGTTCCTCGGCCGCCTCGCCAACTTCATCAACAGCGAGTTGTGGGGCCGCACCGCCGATCCCAGCCTGCCCTGGGCGATGATCTTCCCCAATGGCGGCCCGCTGCCGCGGCACCCGAGCCAGCTCTATGAAGCCGGCCTCGAAGGCATCGTGCTGTTTGCGATCCTGGCGGTCATGATCCGGATGGGCGCGCTGAAGCGGCCCGGCCTGATCCTCGGCAGCTTCATCGCGATCTACGGCCTCGCCCGGATCACCAGCGAGCTGTTCCGGGAGCCCGACCCGCAGCTCGGATTCCTGTGGGGCGGATTAACCATGGGGATGCTGCTGTCAGTGCCAATGATCATCGTCGGCGCTATGATCATCACGGCTGCGGTCCGTCGCGGGGCGACCGGATCGGCGCCGGGCCCAATTTCCAATTCCGTTCAGGGATAGCCGTGACCGAACCCACTCCGCTGCTCGGAGAAATCAGAAAGCTGATCAAGTCGGCCGGGCCGATGCCAGTCTGGCGCTACATGGAATTGTGCCTGATGCATCCCGACCACGGCTATTATCTGTCGCGCGATCCGCTCGGGCGCGAGGGCGATTTCACCACTGCGCCCGAAGTCAGCCAGATGTTCGGCGAACTGCTCGGGCTGTGGAGCGCCTCGATCTGGCGTGCGATCGGCTCGCCGCCGGAGTTGCGGCTGATCGAGCTCGGGCCCGGCCGCGGCACCATGATGGCGGACGCGCTGCGCGCGCTGCGCGTGCTGCCGCCGCTCTACCAGGCGATCAGCGTTCATCTCGTCGAAGTCAATCCGGTGCTGCGCGAAAAGCAGCGCGCGACGCTGTCGGGCGTGCGCAACATCAGCTGGCACGACACGATCGACGACGTGCCGGAAGGCCCGGCCGTCATCCTCGCCAATGAATATTTCGACGTGCTGCCGATCCACCAGATGGTCCGCAAGGAGACCGGCTGGCACGAGCGCACCGTCGGGATGGATGCCAACGGCAATCTCTACTTCGCCGCCGCGCCCGATCCGACGCCGCGCTTCGACGTGCTGCTGCCGCCTTTGGTACGCGCCGCCCCGCTCGGCGCTGTGTTCGAGTGGCGGCCCGACAATGAGATCATGAAGATCGCCTCGCGCGTCCGCGACCAGGACGGCGCGGCGCTGCTGATCGACTACGGCCATCTGCGCAGCGATGCCGGCGATACGTTTCAGGCGATCGCACGGCACAGCTTCGCCGATCCCCTGAAGACCCCGGGGCAGGCCGACGTCACCGCGCATGTCGACTTCCAGGCGCTCTCGCGCGCGGCGGAAGATGTGGGCGCGCGCGTCCATGGTCCGGTGACGCAGGGCGATTTCCTCAAGCGCCTCGGCGTCGAAGCCCGCGCGGCCGGATTGATGGCCAAGGCGACGCCGGAAGTCTCCGCCGACATCGCCGGCGCGCTGAAGCGGCTGACCGACTCCGGACGCGGCGGCATGGGCTCGATGTTCAAGGCGATGGCGGTCTCCGAGCCGCGCATCACCGCGATCGCCGGCCTCAGCGACAAGCCTGACGACGACGAGGAATAGCGAATGACCGTGGGATCCCCGCTGCTGTCGGCCGTGCCTGGCCTGCGCCATGCCTTCTTCTCCCGCGAGGGCGGCGTCTCCGAGGGCATCTATGGCAGCCTCAATGGCGGGATCGGCTCCAATGACGATCCGGCCAAGGTGATCGAGAACCGGCGGCGGATGGCCGAGCAACTCGGCGTCACCATCGATCACTTCCTCAGCGTGCATCAGGTGCACTCGCCCGACGTCGTGGTCGCAACCGGTCCGTGGAACGGCCAGCCGCGGCCGAAGGCGGACGCGCTCGTCACCAACATCGAGGGACTGGCGCTCGGCGTCACCACCGCCGACTGCGGCCCGATCCTGTTCGTCGACCCCAGCGCGCGCGTGATCGGCGCAGCCCATGCCGGCTGGAAGGGCGCGCTGACGGGCATCTTGGAATCCACCATCGCTGCGATGGAAAAGCTCGGCGCCGACAGAGGCGGCATCGTCGCCGCAATCGGTCCGCTGATCCGGCAGGAGTCCTACGAAGTCGGCCGTGAGTTCGTCGAACGCTTCATCGACGCCGATGCCGAGAACGGGAAATTCTTCCTGCCCGGCGAGCGCGAGGGCCACGCGATGTTCGACCTCGCCGGCTTCATCCGGATGCGGCTGGAGAACGCCGGCGTGCTGATGATCGACGATCTCGGCATCGACACCTACGCCGACGAGCGCTTCTACAGCTACCGCCGCTCGGTCCATCGCAAGGAAGCCGACTATGGACGGCTGGTCCACGCGATCGCGCTGGAAGGCTAGGTCTCAGCCTCCGATCATCATTATGCCCAGTTGGTCTTGACTCTCCACCTGCTGGAGGCCGGACAACGCGGACATGACACAACGCACCTACAGTATCGGCGAGGCGGCGCGGATCAGCGGAATCACCGTCCGCAAGCTGCGCTTCTACTCGGACCAGGGCTTGCTGCCGCCAGCCGGCCGCACCGCGAGCGGCTATCGCGTCTTCACCGACGCCGAGCTCATTCGGCTCGACCTGATCCGTTGCCTGCGCGATGCCGGTCTCGGCCTCGAGAGCATCCGCGAAGTCCTGTCCCAGGAGCTCTCGCTGACCGAAGCGCTCAAGCTTCGCCTCGAGGCGCTGGAAGCCGAGATCGCGGCGCAGCGCCGCGTCGCCTCGACCCTGCGGGCTGCGTTGCGTTCACCGCAACTCACCGAAGCAGATTTGAGGAGATTCTGGACCATGACGCAGCTGTCCCGCACCGAACGCCGCAACGTCGTCGAACGCTTTTTCGAGAAAGTGTCCGACGGCATCAACATCGATCAGAAATGGATCCGCCAGATGATCGAGACCAGCGTGCCCGAACTACCCGACGATCCCTCGCCGGAGCAGTGCGACGCCTGGATCGAGCTGTCGACCATCCTGGGCGATCCCTCCTTCGTCGCCAGCATGCGCGCCAATGCCAGCGATGTCTGGGATCGTGGCGTGCTCGATCCCTCGACATGGCAGAAGGCGAGCGAGCCGATGCTGGCAAGGGCGAAAGAGGCGATCGCGTACGACGTTCAGCCGACCTCGGACACCGGCAAGGCGCTCGCGCGCGAATGGCTGGAGACATCGGCCCGGCTGCTCGGACGCGAGCCCAATCTGGATTTCCGCAACTGGCTGCGCGCCAAGTATGCGCTGCATGATGGGCGCGCGGCGCGGTACTGGGAACTCGTCGCCATCATGCGCGGCCAGTCGCCGAACAGCAGTCCAAACCGTGAATGGGCCTGGATCACCGCGGCGATGCAGCATCATCTCGCTGACTGAACAGGGCTTTTCGGCCCTGTGGACCGGTCCTGTGATTCGTTAAGCCCTGTGTTCTCCCTGCCCTAGACGTTAAGCGGTTTTAACGATATCGCAGGGCCTAATGAGGGAAGCGTCAACAGGCCGGTCTCAAACCGGGACAATCGTGCAGGCCGCGATCGCCGCGGCGTTGCTTGCGATTACCTGTGCGCTCGGCGGTTGCGCCGGTGGCGGTGCGACCGCGGATTCCTACGCGATGGCCGCCAGCACCGGCAGCGGACCCACGATCGCGTTCGAATCGATCGATGGCCCGCCGCCACCAGTGTTCGACCGCATGGTCGGTGTGCTCGACAGCGAATCCAAGCTGCGCAGCCTGTCGGTCGTCTCGCGCGAGGGCGGCGCGGCCTATCGCGTGCGCAGCTATCTGTCGGCGCAGGTGGTGCGCGGCCGCACCGTGATCTCCTGGGTCTGGGACGTCTACGACAGCAATCAGCAGCGCGCGCTGCGCCTGTCCGGTGAGGAACCCGCCGGCAAGGCCGGACGCGACGCCTGGGCTGCCGCCGACGACCTGATCCTGCGCAAGATCGCGCAAGCCGGTTTTGCCGGCCTCTCCGGCATGATCAATGGCGGCCCTGCGGGTGCACCCGCGCCTGCCCCGAGCCTCCGCGGACCTGCCGTCGCGAGCGGCCCGGCGGTCACCACGCCCGAGACCGTGGCGCTCGGTTATTCCGCCAACTAACCCCCGCGGTATCCCGGATATGGCCGTTTTTTGACCGGGAAAACCGCCTCCGTGGGTTGCCAGCCGAGGCGGCTGCCTGATATTCCCTCGCCCATCAAAAACCCGTTGGTTTTGTAGGGACTTGAGATGCTCAACGTCGTATCCAGCAAAGCGCGGGAGGAAATTTCGATGTCGGCCAAGAACGGATCAATCAAGCTCGTCGCCGGCAACTCCAATCCTGTGCTGGCACAGGGGATCGCCAGGGAGCTCGGCATCGAGCTGACCAAGGCCGTGGTTCGGCGCTTCGCCGACATGGAAATCTTCGTCGAGATCCAGGAGAACGTCCGCGGTTCGGACATGTACATCGTGCAGTCGACGTCGTTTCCGGCGAACGACAATCTGATGGAGCTCTTGATCATCACCGACGCGCTGCGCCGCTCCTCGGCGCGTCGCATCACGGCTGTGATCCCCTATTTCGGCTATGCCAGGCAGGATCGCCGTTCCGGCTCGCGAACGCCGATCTCGGCCAAGCTGGTCGCCAATCTGATCACCCATGCCGGCGTCGACCGCGTCATGACGCTCGATTTGCATGCCGGTCAGATCCAGGGCTTCTTCGATATCCCGACCGACAACCTCTACGCAGCGCCGCTGATGGTGCGCGACATCAAGGACCGGTTCGACCTCTCCAGGACGATGGTGATCTCGCCCGACGTCGGCGGCGTGGCGCGCGCCCGCGGCCTCGCCAAGCGCATCAACACCCCGCTCGCCATCGTCGACAAGCGCCGCGAGCGTCCCGGTGAGTCCGAGGTGATGAACGTGATCGGCGACGTCTCCGGCTACAACTGCATCCTGGTCGACGACATCGTCGACTCCGGCGGCACGCTGGTGAACGCGGCCGAGGCGCTGATCAAGCACGGCGCCAGGGAAGTCTCGGCCTACATCACCCACGGCGTGCTGTCGGGCGGCGCCGCCGCGCGCATCGCCTCGTCGCAGTTGAAGGAGCTTGTCATCACCGACTCGATCCTGCCGACCGAAGCCGTCAACAAGGCGCCGAACATCCGCACCATCTCGATCGCCGGCCTGATCGCCGAAGCGATCGGCCGCACCGCTGCGGAAGAGTCGGTGTCGAGCCTGTTCGATTGATCTTGTAGGGTGGGCAAAGGCGCTCTTGCGCCGTGCCCACCATTCCCGGCGTGCTCGTGATGGTGGGCACGTCGCTGCGCTCCTTTGCCCACCCTACCCATCAACGCCCCATCAAAAGCGCCTGTGCCTCTAGAACCCCGGCCGCGGCACGTGGCTCATCAGCGTGCGCGCATAGCCGCCGTCGACGATGATCTCCTCGCCGTTGACATAGGATGAGCGGTCGCTCGCCAGGAACAGGATCGCATCCGCCATGTCCTGCGGCGCGCCGATCCGGCGCATCGGCACCACGGCGGTGCGCCGCTCGGTGACCCCCGGCGTATCGTAGAACGCCTGGCTCATCGGCGTGATCACGAGGCCCGGGCTCACGACATTGCTGCGGATCCCTGTCGGCCCCCATTCGGCGGCGAGCTGTTGCGACAGCATCACGACGCCGGCCTTGCTGACGCTGTAGGCGCCGCTCTGTCCTTGCGCGTTGCTGGCGGCGATCGAGGCAATATGGACGATGCTGCCGCGGCGCGCTTTACGCATCTGCGCGCCAAAGGCCTGCGCGCAGATGAAGTAGCCGGTGAGATTGACCGCCAGCACCGCGTTCCACTCCGCCAGCGACAGCGTGTCGAGCCCACCCGGACGCAGCACCGCGGCGGTGTTGACGAGGATGCCGCACGGCCCGAGCGCGTTCTCGATCTTCGCGGCCGCCGCGGCAACGCTCTCGACACTGGTCGTGTCGCATGTCGCGACGAGATGCCCGTCGCCGAGTTCGCGAAGCTTTTCGCGCGTACCTTCGAGGCCGCGCTCGTCGCGATCGATCGCGGCGACTTTGGCGCCGGCCTGCGCAAAGCCGAGCGCGGTGGCGCGGCCGATGCCGCCGCCTCCGCCGGTGACGACAGCGACGAGGCCGGACAGGCCGAGCCAGTCGGAATTGCCTTCCTTGGTCATGTGATCACTCTTGTCCGGTGATTGATGCCGGACAGCTTAGAGCATGATCCGGAAAAGTGCGAAGCGGTTTTCCCTCGCGACAAACGCGGAACGCGTTTGCGCGGAGATCATGCTCAAACAAAGAGCTGAAGCGCGATGACGTTTCAACCTAATCTCATCGCGCTTTAGCCGAACGCGACGACAGACCAAGGACGAACTTCCCTTACCGTCCCTCAAACAAGACTCGGCAGCACGATCTCGCCGACCACGACGCGCATCACGCCGAACTGCTCGGCTGTCGGCTTCCGGTAATTGCCGCAGTGAAGCGCCAAGACAAGGTCGCGGGCGGGAAACGCCAGCAAATATTGGCCGCCCCAGCCGATACAGCCGAACCAATGCAAGCTCTCCCGTCCCGGGGGAGCGTAGTCGCCGACGTACCAGTGACAGCCGTAGCTGCGGCCATTGCCGATCGGGACCACCGGCGTGGTCACGCGCGTCACCCAGTCGGCGGGAACGACCGGCGTTCCGTTCCAGACGCCGCCCGCGAGCATGAGCTGGCCGATCTTCACGAGGTCGCGCGGCAACAGGCGCGCGCCTGAGGCGGCGCGTGGCTCGCCGTCCTTGCCGATTGCCCAGTGGGATGGACCGAAGCCGAGCGGATCGAACAGGACACGGCGGCAATAGTCCGGCAGCGCTTCGCCGGTCCCCTTCGCGATCAGACGGCCGAGCAGCGCGGTGGCACCGCCGCAGTAGGTCCAATTCACACCGGGTTCGCCGACGATCGGCCGTTCCAGGATGAAGCGGTAGCGCTCGGCGGCCGCCTCCATTGCCGTTTCGCCGTTGCGCGGATCACCATAGGGAATCGTGACCTCATCCCATTCGAGGCCGAGCGTCATCGACAGCAGGTGATGGATGGTAATCCGGTCGCGGCCCGGCTGGCGCGCGAGATCGGGATACTCCGGAAATTGCTCATAGAGCCTGGCCTCGAGCGGCGGCACCTTGCCGGCTGCGAGCGCAACGCCATAGGCGAGCGCGACCACGCTCTTGGAGATGGAGCGCAGATCATGCAGCACATCGGGGCCGAACACGACCTCACCCAGCGACCGGCCCAATTGCTCGTCCTGGCCCCGCACATAATGCTCGAACACGAGCTTGCCGCCCTGGCTCAGCAGCAGCGCGTGCAGGCCGAACACTTTCCCGGCGCGCTCGGCCTCCGCGAGGCGCTCCGCAATGCTTGCGAATGCGTCAGCCGCAAAAACGGAGCGCGGCGCGGCAAGCACGGCGCCGAGGACGGCCAGCAAGCAACGACGATCGAGGTGAGGCATCGGCACGTCTCCTCTTCACCGTCCATACTAGCGCACGATGGGTTTTGGTTGAATCGGCATGACCGCGACTTCGATCGACCTCTCCCCAGCGGGGAGAGGTCGGATTGCGAAGCAATCCGGGCGAGGGTTCTTGCTCTCTCGATAGACCGTAACCCCTCACCCGGCGCTGCGCGCCGACCTCTCCCAAAGGAGAGGTGAACTTCCGACGCGGCCCCAGCTCAACCCAATCTGATCGCGCTTTAGCCCGCAATTCCCGCAGCGACCTGGCCGCGCAGCCGCTCCAGGCTGAGCAGCGTGTTGGCGCAGGCCTCCGCGACCTCGACGCCCTTGATGGCGAAGTGGCGGCGGAAGAAATCGTAATGCACCTCGGTCTCGTGGAATTGCTGCGGCGTCAGCACCGCGGAGAACACCGGCACCTCGGTGCGCAGCTGCACATCCATCAGCGCCTTGATCACGGTGTCGGCGACGAACTCGTGGCGATAGATGCCGCCGTCGACGACGAGGCCTGCGGCGACGATCGCGGTGTAGCGCCGCGTCTTCGCCAGGATCTGCGCATGCAGCGGGATTTCAAAGGAGCCGGGCACCTCGAACACGTCGACATTGGTGATGTGACGCGCCTCGATCTCCCTCAGAAACGCGATGCGGCATTCTTCCACCACGTCGCGATGCCAGGACGATTGCACGAAGGCAACGCGCTGCGGTTTTGCAAACCGCGGATGATCGACCGCCGGCGGATGCTCCGGCGTCTTGGCGACATTTTCGGTTTGGGAGGTCTGGACGTCTGGGTCTTGCAACATCTGATTCATGGCTTTCCTCTTTCAGGACCAGAATCAGGGCACACGGACAACGACATTGGCCCGCGCGAAAATCGCGAGGGCCGCCGCAACCGTTCTCTTTCATCCGGACTGTAACCGTCGGCTTCGGAGTTGCACCGAATCTGCTGACCCTTCCTCACTCCTTGAGGAAGGCGCTCGCGGGCTTGGGCTGTGACACCCTTACCGCCGGTGGGGATTTTCGCCCCGCCCTGAGAACATCGGCCGCCCGGCTGGACGACCTGTTTACAAATATGACCAAACGGCGACAGCTGGGCAAGCCGCTTTGGCATCAGGAATCGTCATAAGGCCATGTGTACAAGGCGAATCTCGTACCATTTGCGCCATCTCGCCGCCGTCAAAAAGTTAACAAATCGTTACGCTGCCAAATCCGATTCCGATTTGTTCTCAAAATCATGGGGGCGGCGCGATGAACTGTGGACGGTGCCCGCTTTCCTTGTGGAACGACTCCGCGGTCGGTTGCGCAGATTCCGCAAATCACATCACTTCATCCCCGTCAGTTCACGGGCCGACCGGAAGGCCCACCTCAAGGACTGCACTCGGCTACGACGCAGCGTGTCGCGCGGGCCGATCCAATGTGCGTATCAACGAGATCATAAGAACAAGGGTCGAGACGGCATGTCCCTCCTCGAAGGCATAATCGATTCCCGGAATAATCCGCTCGCGGTGGTCGAAGACATCGCGGCGACGAACAATTGGGCGTTCGAGCGTTCCGGCGAAGACGAGGTGACGATCGTCTCCAAGGGCGACTGGACCGACTATCAGCTCTCCTTCACCTGGATGGGTGAGATCGAGGCGCTGCATCTGGCGTGCGCGTTCGACATGAAGATTCCGCAGGCGCGCAAGGCCGAGGTGCAGCGGCTGATCGCCGCCATCAACGAGCAGCTCTGGGTCGGCCATTACGATCTGTGGGCCCACACCGGCATGATCATGCATCGTCAGGCGCTGGTGCTGCCGGGCGGCATGACCGCCTCCACCGCACAATGCGAAGCCATGCTGGTCAACGCCATCCACGCCTGCGAGCGCTACTACCCGGCGTTCCAGTTCGTGGTCTGGGCCGGCAAGTCGGCCGCGGAGGCGATGAGCGCGGCGATGTTCGATACCGAGGGCGAGGCGTAAGTCATTTAACGCCAGCGCTACCACACCCTCGATGTCGTCCCGGCGAAGGCCGGGATCCATACGCCGTGACGTCAGAGGCTTAAGCAAACTGCTTGTGGGCCTAATCCCGCTTCACTAGAACCATTCGTGGTTATGGGTCCCGGCCTTCGCCGGGACGACAAGTGAGTTTGTGGAGGCGCCCGTGGACAGCAACACTTTAAAGAATTCCACCGGCACCATCGCGCTCGCGGGCGCGGGCAAGATGGGCGGCGCGATGCTGACGGGGTGGCTGGCGCAGGGACTTGCGCCCGATCGCGTCATCGTGATCGACCCGTACGCATCTGCCGAGATCAGCGCGCTCGCCGCCAAGGGCGTCCGCATCAATCCGTCACCTGCGGATATCGGCACCGTCGACACGCTGGTGGTTGCGGTGAAGCCGCAATCCTTTCGCGAGGCCGGCGCGGCGTTGAAAGCCTTCGTCGGCTCCGCGACGCTCGTCGTCTCGATCATGGCGGGCACGACGATCGCAGCGCTGGAAGACGTCTGCGGCGGAATGGTGGTGCGCGCGATGCCGAACACACCGGCTGCGATCGGCCGCGGCATCACCGTCGCGGTGCCCGCCAAGAGCGTCACCTCAGCGCAGCGCGCCACCACCGATGCGCTGCTCCGCGCCACCGGTCTGGTCGAATGGGTCGATGACGAAAGCCTGATGGACGCGGTGACCGCCGTCTCCGGCTCCGGCCCCGCCTACGTCTTCCTGCTCGCCGAAGAGCTCGCCCGCGCCGGCGTTGCGGCCGGCCTGCCCGAGCAGCTTGCAACGACGCTGGCGCGCGCCACCGTCGCCGGCTCCGGCGAATTGCTGCACCGCTCGGATTTGCCGTCGGCGACCTTGCGGCAGAACGTCACCTCACCCGGCGGCACCACGGCCGCCGCGCTCGAGGTGCTGATGGCGACGGAAGGACTACAGCCGCTGATGACGAAAGCGATCGCGGCTGCGACGAAGCGGTCGAAGGAGCTGGCGAAATAAGGCGGTGCCGTAGGGTGGGCAAAGCGTAGCGTGCCCACCTTCACGAGCACGCCGTGGATGGTGGGCACGTCGCTACGCGCCTTTGCCCACCCTACGGCATCGCGCCCGCGGCTACGCCCCCAGCCGCTTGTTGAAATGCTCGACATTGATCAGGCCGCGCGCATGGCGGCCTTCGCCGAGTTTTCGCGCGCCTTCGAACGCCTCGACCTCGAAGCGGATGACGCGGCGCTCGACCGCGATCACGCGTGAAATGGTCCGCACCGTGGCGCCGACCAGGCTTGCGGCGAGATGGCGGATGTCGACCTCGGTTCCGACGGTGACCCATCCCGGCAGCAGCGCGTCGCGGATGGCGTCGCCCGACGCCATCTCCATTTCCAGGATCATCATCGGCGTCGCGAACACCATCGGCATGCCCGGAACGAAATGTCCAACCGTCCGCTCCGGCGGCACCACGAGGATGCGCTCGGCGCTCATGCCAATGGTGATGGAGTCGCGCGCGTCCATGAGGCCGCCGGCTTATTTCTGCGCGGCCTTGCGCTCCACAAAAGTCTTGCCGCCCTTCATCTTGTGATGCAGCGGGGCCTCGTTGATCTGGATCACGACGGCCTCGGCGTCGACGCCGAGATTCGTCACCAGCGCCTTGGTGATGTCGCGCATCATGCCGGCCTTCTGCTCATCGGTGCGGCCGGCGGCCATGCTGATGGTGATCTCGGGCATCTTGGTCTCCTCGTTGTTTTTTCTTTCGTCACGGCCGGGCTTATCCCGGCCATTCACGATCGCCTCTATCAAACAAGACGTGGATGCCCGGGACAAGCCCGGGCATGACAGGGAATAGCTACCCCCAGCTCACGTCATGGCGGGCGAGCACCTCGCGGACCGCCTCGACCAGCCGGCTCGCATCGACCTCGTATTGAGCCTCGGCCTGCTTCTTCAAATACTCTTCGCGATCCTTGATCTCGGTCAGCCCCGCACCAAGGATCAGGTCCTTGATCTGGACTTTTCCGTTGGCCCGCTCATCCGAGCCCTGCACGATCGCGCAGGGCGCGTTGCGGCGGTCGGCATATTTCATCTGCTGGCCGATGCTGTGCTTGGGATTGCCGAGATAGAGCTCGGCCCGGATGCCCGCATTGCGCAGCGTCGCGACCATCTTCTGATAGTCGGCGATCTCGCCGCCGAACACCGTCACCACGACCGGACCGAATGCCGGCCTGGTGTCGAGCTTGCCCAGCATCGTGAGCGCCGCCTGCAGCCGTGACACACCGATCGAGAACCCGGTCGCCGGCACCGGCTCGCCGCGGAAGCGCGACACGAGGCCATCATAACGCCCGCCGCCGCCGACCGAGCCGAAGCGCACCGGACGCCCCTTCTCGTCCTTGGTCTCGAGCAGCAGCTCAACTTCGTAAACGGGGCCGGTGTAGTACTCGAGGCCGCGGACGACGGAGGGATCGATGCGCACGCGATCGCCGTAGCCGGACGCACCAACCAGCGCCGCGATTTCGTTCAGCTCGCTCGCGCCGGCCTTGCCAATGTCCGTGGTCGCAACATCCGTCAGCTTCGCAACGATCTCTTCGTTCGTGCCGGTCTCGGGGCCGGTCGACACCAGCACGCGCTCGATCGCGTCAGCTGCGAGATCAGCGCCCTTGGTGAAGTCGCCGCTCTCGTCCTTGCGGCCGGCGCCGAGCAGCGCGCGCACGCCCTCTCCACCGAGGCGGTCGAACTTGTCGACGGCGCGCAGAACGGTCAGCCGGCGACCGGCGTTCTCCTGGCCGCCGAGCCCGATGGATTCGAGTACCCCATCGAGCACCTTGCGATTGTTCACCTTCACGACGTACTGACCGCGCGCGATGCCGAGCGCCTCCATCGTATCCGCCGCCATCATGCAGATTTCGGCATCCGCCGCAGGCGTCGCCGATCCCACCGTGTCCGCATCGAACTGCATGAACTGGCGGAAGCGGCCGGGGCCGGGCTTCTCGTTGCGGAAGACGTAACCGAACCGATACGAGCGATACGGCTTCGGCAGCGCGTCGAAATTCTCCGCGACGTAGCGGGCGAGCGGCGCGGTCAGATCGTAGCGCAGCGAGATCCACTGCTCGTCGTCGTCCTGGAACGAGAACACGCCCTCGTTGGGGCGGTCCTGGTCCGGCAGGAACTTGCCGAGCGCGTCGGTGTACTCCATCGCCGGCGTCTCCACCGGCTCGAAGCCATACAATTCATAGACGGCGCGGATTGTCTCGACCATCTGGCGCGTCGCTGCGATCGCGGCGGGACCACGGTCCTCCAGCCCGCGCGGCAGGCGCGCCTTCAATTTCTGCGGTTTTTTGGGTTTCTCGGCCATGGCGGGGTGGTATCAGCCAAGCCGCGGTGGGGCAACCCGGCCGGTGCCTCTTACGGGCTCTCCAGCCGCGCCCGGAGCGCGTCGGCGTCGGCCTTGGGCATCCGTTTCAGCATCGGCTTGATGGTCTCGCCGCCGACGATCTTGTCGTTGCGCATGAACATCCAGTCCGAGATATCGGCATCGGCGAACGCGACCGCATCGCCGGCCTTCCGGCCGGGCAGGTCGCGCGGGGTGTTGGCGAACACGCCGGAATAGCGGCCGTTTGCGGTCTTCTTCACCTCGGCGATCCAGATGTGCTCGCCATTGTTGCCATGGGTCGGGAAGCGGACCTTGAGGGAGTGGCCGCTCTCGGTCGGCTTGGGCGCATCGTAGGAGGCCCAAAACGTCGGCAGGCTCGCGCGCGCCCGTCCGATCGCCGCGATCATCTCCGGATCGGTGTTGCGGACGTCGATCACGGGCGAACGGTCCTGCGCTTCGACCTCGGGCTTCGGGCCGATCGTCAGCAGGCCGAAGCCGCATGTCGCGGCGACGACGACGAGGAGCGCCCATTTCATGGGCTGGGTGAGCGTGATGGCCATGGTCGCGACGTGCCCCGAGGATTTTGATGTCTCGGGTTTTGTCGTGTTGAGGCAAGAGTGCGTTCATGTCGTCTCTTCACCTCTCCCCGCCCTTCTGCGGGGAGAGGTCGAAATTCGCATAGCGAATTTCGGGTGAGGGGCATGGCACGATGCCTGCCGCGCACTCAGTGTTTGCGGAACGAAGAGCCCCTCACCCCACCCTCTCCCCGCAAGAGCGGGGCGAGGGAGTGCTTGAGCCTGCGCCCCTCACTCACGCCGCGGCAGCTTTCCCCTTCGGCTGCACCTCGGCCGCATAATCATTCATCAACAGTTCCGAGATCCTCCCCGGCGTGAACCGCCAGTCGGCGATCTCCGCCACCGGCGTCACCTCGGCGGCACTCCCGGTGATGAAGCATTCGGAGAAGCCGTCAAGCTCGTCCGGCATGATGCGGCGCTCGATCACTGCGATGCCGCGGCGCCTGGCCAGATCAATCACGGTGGCGCGCGTGATGCCGGCGAGGAAGCAGTCGGCGATCGGAGTGTGGATCGCGCCGTCCTTGACGAAGAAGATGTTGGCGCCGGTGCATTCGGCCACCCTGCCCTGCCAGTCCAGCATCATCGCATCGGCATAGCCGGCGCGCTCCGCCTTGTGCTTTGAGATGGTGCAGATCATGTAGAGGCCCGAGGCTTTCGCCAGCGCCGGGATCGTCGCCGGATCGGGCCGCCGATATTCGGCGAGACACATCCGGATGCCCTTCAGCTTCGTCGCCGGATCGAAATAGCTCGGCCAATTCCACGCAGCGATCGCCAGATGAATGGTGTTGGTCTGCGCCGCCACGCCCATCATCTCCGAGCCGCGCCAGGCGACCGGACGGAGATAGGCGTCGGGCAGTTTGTTGGCGTCGATCACGAGCTGCTTGGCGGCGTCGATCTCGGCGACCGAGAACGGTATCTCGAAGTCGAGGATGTCAGCCGATCGCTTCAGCCGCTCGGAATGCTCGGTGCTCTTGAAGACACGACCGCCATAGGCGCGCTCGCCCTCGAACACGCAGCTCGCGTAATGCAGGCCGTGGGTGAGGATGTGGACGTTGGCGTCCTGCCACGGCACCAGCCTGCCGTCGTACCAGATGACGCCGTCGATGTTGTCGAACGAAATTCCCATGGCTCTCTCCCGGTGCTGTTGAACGCGCGCACGACCTCGCACGCGCCGAGAAGACGCGCGCCGTCAGTGCTTCAATCAGGAAATCTTGGTCAGTCGCAGCGGCGGCTCAGCACCGCCGCTACCGGTCAGATGACCTTGCGGATCCAGTCATGCGGATCGTTGGTCCGGCCGTACTGGATATCGACCAGCTTCTTGCGCAGGCCCATCGCGACCGGGCCGGCGGCGCCGCCGCTGATCGTGAAATCGCCGCTTGCCGAGCAGACCTTGCCGATCGGCGAGATCACCGCCGCGGTGCCGCAGGCGAACGCCTCTTTCAATCTGCCGCTCGCCGCATCCGCACGCCACTGGTCGATCGTGTAGGGCTCCTCGCGCACCTTGGTGCCGGCGTCCTTGGCGAGCGCAATGATGGAGTCGCGGGTGATGCCGGGCAGGATGGTGCCGAGCGGCGGGGTCGAGAGCGAGCCGTCGTCGAACACGAAGAACACGTTCATGCCGCCGAGTTCCTCGATATAGCGGCGCTCGACCGCATCGAGGAACACGACCTGGTCGCAACCATGATCGATCGCCTCGGCCTGCGCGCGCAGGCTCGCCGCGTAATTGCCGCCGCATTTGACCGCGCCGGTGCCGCCGACCGCAGCACGGGTGTAATTCTCCGACACCCAGATCGAGACCGGCGCAGGCCCGCCCTTGAAGTAGGAGCCGACCGGCGAGGCGATCACCGCAAAGATGTATTCGGCCGACGGCTTGACGCCGAGGAACACCTCGCTCGCCAGCATGAACGGCCGCAGATAGAGACTGCCCTCGCCGCCCGGCACCCAGGCGCGATCGATCTTCACGAGCTGCTCGACCGCGTCGATGAAGACGTCCTCGGGTAGCTTGGCCATCGCCATGCGGTCGGCGGAAACCTTGAAGCGGCGGGCATTGGCATCGGGGCGGAACAGGTTGATGCCGCCGTCATCGCGCCGGTAGGCCTTCAGGCCCTCGAAGATCTCCTGGGCGTAGTGCAGCACCGCGCCAGCCGGATCCAGCTGGAAACTGGCGCGGGCCTCGACGCGCGCGTCATGCCAGCCGCCCTTCGACTGGCTGTAGCGGACCACGGCCATGTGATCGGTGAAAATCCGCCCGAAGCCGGGGTCCACGAGCTTGGCCGCGCGCTCCTTTTCGGAGGTCGGGTTGGCTGCTGGCTGGATGTCGAATTTCAAGCTCATGGTCTCTTGCTTTCCGCTGTCGGAACCGGCGCGGATGGTGGCGCCGGTTTGCCTCTCCGGGCTGCTGGTTTAGTCGGTCTGGGCGTCACACCGCCAGCCAAATGGGCAGGCTTTCCCCGCCAGCGCGTCGTTTAGACATGCTTTTGCGGAGTGCTGAAGTCCAGTATGTTTGCCGAAATGCCGCTCGACAATCGTACGGTCGTCCCATTCGCGGCCCAAGCCGCCGTTGTTGGCTTTCTCAGGCCGCCTCAAACGCTGTCACGAGCGAGACGACTTAAAGTTTCGCCGCGATGGTCTGTTTTGTAACATTGAACCCAAGATACGTCAATATGGCTGACATAAATTTCTCAGGCATGGCTGCCCAACCCGATTCGCGGGGAAGCGATCACCCGCCCGCCGCCGCGCGCGACCTGCGCTGGGACATCATCGAGCTCTTGTTCTTCGCCTATCGCGACTTCGTCGGCGACGCCGACCAGGAGCTCGAGGCGTTCGGCTTCGGCCGCGCCCATCACCGGGTGATCCACTTCGTCACCCGCTATCCCGGCCTGAAGGTCGCCGACCTGCTCGACGTCTTGCGCATCACCAAACAGTCGCTCGGGCGCGTCCTCAAGCAGCTGCTCGATGAGGGCTACATCGTGCAGAAGACCGGCAACAACGACCGCCGGCAACGCCTGCTCTACGCCACGCTCAAGGGCGAGGCGCTGGTCGGCAAGCTCGCCGGCCTGCAGACCGACCGCATCAACCGCGCCATCACGGGCATCGACCCGGCCGGCGTCGAGACGGTACGGACCTTCCTGCGCGCGATGATCGACCGCGACGATCCCGACAAGGTGCTGGAGGCGATCTTCGGCGGCAGAAAAACGAGGGAATGACATTGGCCCAGACTGCAACCCTGATGCGTCAGCCTGCACCGCTCGCCGACGATGCGCCGCATCTCTTGCTGGTCGACGACGACCGCCGCATTCGCGATCTGCTGTCGCGCTTCCTTGGCAACGAGGGCTATCGCGTCACCACGGCGATGAGCGCGAGCGACGCCCGCGCCAAGCTGCAGGGCCTGCATTTCGATCTGCTCATCCTTGATGTGATGATGCCCGGCGAGACCGGGTTCGATCTCGCCCGCTTCATCCGCACCTCCTCCTCGGTGCCGATCATCATGCTGACCGCGCGCCACGAGGCCGAGGCCCGGATCGAGGGCCTGCAGATCGGCGCCGACGACTATGTCGCAAAGCCGTTCGAACCGCGCGAGCTGGTGCTGCGCATCGGCAACATTCTCAAGCGCACCGCGCCGCCGCAGGTCGCAGCCGTCGAGCAGATCGCGTTCGGCCCCTACATCTTCCACATCGAGCGCAGCGAGCTGCGCCAGGGCGAGGAGATCGTGCACCTCACCGACCGCGAGCGCGAGATGCTGCGCATCCTCGCCACCAATCCCGGCGACACCGTGCCGCGCGCCGCACTGACCGGCGGCGGAACCGTGAACGAGCGCGCCGTCGACGTGCAGATCAATCGCCTGCGCCGCAAGATCGAGCAGGATCCGGCCAACCCGCTGTTCCTGCAGGCCGTGCGCGGCATCGGCTATCGCCTGGTGGCCGCGCCTTGAGGAAGGATGAATGTTGGTTGAATCGGCGTGGCCGCGGCTTCGGTTCACCTCTCCCCAGCGGGGAGAGGTCGATTTGCGCAGCAAATCGGGTGAGGGGGCGCCGCTCCAACGAGAGACCGTAACCCCTCACCCGGCGCTACGCGCCGACCTCTCCCAAGGGAGAGGTGAATAGGCACCGCGCATGAGCACCATCGACACCGGCCTGACCCTGATCCGCAACGCGTCGCGACGCGTCTCGCGGGTCAATGGCTGGATGGGCAACGCGTTCAAGAGCTGGATGCCGACCGGCCTCTATGCCCGCGCGCTCCTGATCATGATCGTGCCGATGGTGATCCTGCAGACCGTGGTCGCCTTCGTGTTCATGGAGCGGCACTGGAACACGGTGACGCGGCGGCTGTCGGCCGCCGTGGTCTCCGACATCGCCGCGCTGATCGACGTCTACAAGAGCTACCCGCAGGACAAGGATCGCGGGCAGCTCAAGCGCATCGGCCAGCGGCTGCAGCTGGTGGTGGATTTCCTGCCGCCCGGCGACATGCCGCCGCCCGGGCCGAAGCCGTTCTTCTCGCTGCTCGACCAGACGCTGTCGGTGCAGCTCGGGCGGCAGATCAGCCGTCCGTTCTGGATCGATACCGTCGGCAATTCGAACCTGGTCGAGATCCGCGTCCAGCTCGACGACACCGTGATGCGCATCTTCGCCCAGCGCAGCGCGGCCTATGCCTCGAACTCGGAGATCTTCATCTTCTGGATGCTCGGCACGTCGACGATCCTGCTGATCGTCGCGGTGCTGTTCCTGCGCAACCAGATCAAGCCGATCCTGCGGCTTGCCGATGCGGCCGAGAGTTTCGGCAAGGGCCGCGAGGCGCAAAACTTCCGGCCGCGCGGCGCGCGCGAGGTGCGGCGCGCGGCGCAGGCCTTCCTCGAGATGAAGGGCCGCATCGAGCGCACCATGGAGCAGCGCACCGCGATGCTCGCCGGCGTCAGCCACGATTTGCGCACCATCCTGACCCGCTTCAAGCTCGAGCTCGCGCTGCTCGGCGAAGGCCCCGAGATCGACGCGATGCGCAAGGATGTCGACGAGATGTCGATGATGCTGGAGGATTATCTCGCCTTCGCGCGCGGCGATTCCGGCGAGATCGCGCAGCCGACCGACATGGCGCAGGCGCTGGAGGAATTGCGCAGCGACGCCGAGCGCCACGGCCATGCCGCCACCGTCGCCTTCCACGGGCTGCCGGTCGTCACCGTGAAGCCGGCCTCGTTCAAGCGCTGCCTCGCCAACCTCGTCTCCAATGCCGCGCGCCACGCCGACACCATCTCGATCACCGGCCACCGCGATCACCGCTACCTCACCGTCACCGTCGACGATGACGGCCCCGGCATTCCCGCCAACATGCGCGAGGAGGTGTTCAAGCCGTTCCTCCGCCTCGACGACGCGCGCAACCAGGACGAAGGCGGCACCGGCTTGGGCCTTGCCATCGCCCGCGACATCGCCCGCTCGCACGGCGGCGACATCACGCTCGGGGATAGTCCGATGGGAGGATTGCGGGCGGCGGTGCGGGTGCCGGTGTAGCGCGCAGCTTCGGTAGGATGGGTGGAACGGGAGCGATACCCATCGACTTTGTGCCGCATGTTCGGTTGCGTGAGCACCGACAAAAAGCACAACGCCGCCTGCTTGAAACGTCTGCAGGCGGCGTTGCTCCTGGCCCCGGGAAGGTGATGCAAAATCCCGTCGTCGATAAACACCACACGGCGCGGCCGCCGTCATAGCCCAAATGAGTTACCAGCCTGGTTTCAGACGGTCCTGTTGCGCGCGGGCTACCACCGAGAACAGGGGCCGTGCACGAGCGTGCACGCCCTTTCCCAATCGGCCTCCGGGCCGATCCAGGACGGCGCGGTCAGCATCAGCGCCAGCAGGCGCCGCGACGGTTCGACATCACCACAAGACCAGCTGTGCGAGCAGCACCGCAAGTTCGCTTTGCCGGGAGATATCGAGCTTCTCGAACACCCGCTTCAGGACGTTGCGTGCCGTGTCCTCGGCAATGCCGAGACGGGTCGCCGCCTGTTTCGGAGGAATGCCCGACCCCACCAGAGCGGCGATCCTGGCTTCCCCGAGCGTCAATCCCAGAATGTCCCGCACGACCGCCGGGTCGGGCGGCTCGGCGGACTTCTGCTCGATCGCCAGCACGATCGCCCTCGTGTGGGTCAGGAAATCGTAGCCTGAAAGTGCGCCGGCCGTGATCGGCAGCAGGTAGATGACGAAACGCCGGCCCGCAGCTGTCGGCCCGACCAGAATGGGTTTCGGCTCGGCCAGCAGGTCGCGCGCCTCGGCGCGCAGCATTTGCGTCATCGCGGTTTCGAACGGCGCCCGGCTTGCCGCCATGCGAACGCGCAGATGGTCGTTCACGAGGTCGAACGCCTCGCCGAGAAAGCTCTTCCCCACCGGATTGGCGAACAGCACGCGCGCCGACCAGTCCAGCGCAAACACGCCGATGCCGATCCGGGCGAGCGCGTCGCCGAGCCCGAGATTGGCAAGTTCGGTATCAAGTAGCCTGATCGACAGCCGCAGGGATTTCTCGATGTGGCGCCCGAGCGTGGCGACGAGATCGAGTTCAGCGTCGGAGAATTGCGGCTTGGCGACATCCCGCTGCACGCTGAGCGCGACGGCGATCCGTGGATCCGGCGACACGCCCACCGCGCCAAACCAGCCCAGGCCGTGTTTGACGAGGAACTCCTTCTGGAAGGGATGATTGAGGTAAGCATCGTCGATCGGGCCAACGTGCCGATCCGCGATGGGATCGCCGCTGAAGTGGAGGCCGGCCTGGATCGCGCGTTCACCCTTGAAATTGTGCTGCGCCCACCGGGCCTCGTAGTCGCGGGCCGCAACTGCGAGGCTTTCGGAGACAATCACTCCGAACGTCGCATCCTCCTTTCGCCATTCGAGGATCGCGCCGGCGTCATCGAAGCAGTCGGCGATCTTGCCAAGCGCGGATGGCCAGAGTGACGGGTTGGGTGCCGTGTCGTAGATCGCTTCGACGGCGGCGAGGAGGCGGTCGGTGGCAGCGGGCATGGGGTCCGATGAGTCGGAGAGAACTCATTCAGATTACATGAGGCTTACCGCTCAACAACGGCTGGCAGGCCGGATTCGTCGCGACTTTGCCCCGTACTTCTACGGAAGGCGTCCCAACAGCGGCTCGAGCAGCAGGAGCCGCCCGACGTGCGTGGTCTCAAGTCCAGGGTGAAGCTGCCAAAGAGGACCGTTTGGGTCATGCGGTCCCCTGGGCAAGCTGGATAGAGTGGCTGCCCAAAATCGTTTTGATGACAAACGAGACGAATGAGAATTTTTTTGGCCGCGGCAGCGCTTTTGCTTTTCGCCGAACCCGTTCTGGCTGAAGGCGATCTGTACGCCGCAATCGCCTATTCACAGGCTTCCAAAGCGGTTGGGATCGCCAAGGACAAAAACTCCAAGGAGGACGCCGAACAGGCAGCTTCAACGAGCTGCGGCGCCGCCAGCTGCAAGACAATAAGCGTGAGAAACGGCTGTGCTGTCCTTGCCGTGGCCAGTGACGGCGCGTGGGCGATCAACGGGGGTGACGACCAGCCCGACGCCAATCAGAGGGCCATCGCTGCCTGCACCAAGTACGCCAAGTCATCCTGCAGGGTCCGCGCAACGGCAACAATGCCCCCAGCGAGCTGTCGGACGCGACCAAGACGCTCGACATGACGGATTGGCCAGCACCGATTGTCGGGCTGTATCTTGGCCGGAGCACTCCGGCAGACGTCATCGCCGCCGCCAATGTCCCCTACAAGAAGTGCCAGGCAAACTTCTTCATGGGACAGTTGTCTCTTCGGGGTGGGTCCAAAGATGAAGCCGTGCGGCGGTTTACACAAGCCGTAAACATCTGCCCGCCCGACTTCGACGAATGGAGAGCCGCGAATGCCGAGCTCAGGGCTCTTGGCGTGACGGGCAACCCGTCGACCGCCTCCAGGATCATCACCGGCATTTCCGGATTGTTCGGCCGGGCGAAGCCGGAGGACAAATCACCGTCGGCGGCTGAAGACAACAATCGCGTCGCGGCAGTGGTGCCACCTGTCTCCGCAGGCAAGCCGGCGGAGCAACCCCCAAGTGCGCAAGCCGCGCCCGAATTGCCCTCATTTCCCGGGTGCAGCACACTGAAGCCGAAAACCGGTCACAACGAAAAGAACGTGGTGCTTCTTACCGCTAAAGGCTCGGACGCTGCTCGGTCGGCGGCCCGACAAGCACTCACCGCCAAGGGATGGAAGATATCTACTGATCAGCCTGTTTCAGGCCCGGATTACTCAACCTATTTCGTGTTGTTGAAGGTGCTGATCGAATCGGCAGACATCGTCGTTTTTTGCGCACCCTCGAGCGACGACTTTGTAAAACAAGGACGAACGTTTGAGATTTTCCCGTAGATGTACCGCACCAAACTGCGGGCACGGAGCAACCGGCCAGCATGGACCCATTTGGGTCCTGTGACGATGCGGATGGCTCGTTCGGGATGAAGTGCGACCGGGCATTCGAGTCCATGCTGCGCGCCTAATGGGTCCGTCGCGTGCGCCGACGCAGCCGAGACCGGCCCCTGTCGTCGATCACGATCGGGCCAACGACATCGGCACCGCAGCGGAATTCCAACTGTTGCAAATTCAGCACGACGGGCAAATCAGCTCGCATAGCCAGAACGTGTCAAGCGGCAGCGCGAAAAATATTTCCCTTTACATGAACTTCTGATTATGCTAATAATGCGCCCGTCTCACCCGACACGAGGGGCGCTCGCGAACGCCACGAACGTGGGTGACGATGCGGTGGCCGCCGGGCGTGCAACAGGCGTGTGTGCGCAAGGCGGACGGTGAAGTCGTGTGGGCCTGCCGCCCCGATGCTGGTGGCAAGCCCGCGAGAGGTCCAAAGCCGATCGCGGATGATGGTGGCACAAAAGCAGAGTCTCACCAGGGCGAGCACGTATAAGCCGTAAAGCCATCGCGCAGGGAAGGCCGGATGCCTCCGCCGAACCTGTATGCTCGCGTGCGCACTTTTTTGTGCACGATTGCACGCGAGACCGCGGGTGCGGCGTGCACCCGGTCTTCCCTGCGCCCTCGGTATTCGAGAGAGGGCGGAACGAGATGAAAGACTCGGACAAATCATGTCGCGAGAATGCGAAGCTGTATCCTCACACTCAATTGTCATCGCCCGGCCTGTGCGCGATTGCGCACAAGGACCGGGCGACCCAGTACGCCGCGGCCCATCGGCTCAATCACAACCGTCTCTGGAATACTGGATCACCCGCATGCGCGGGTGATGACACCGCGAACGCCCTACTTCTTCGGCAGCAGCCCCTTGAGCTTGTCCATGTCCTTGACGTTCATCTTCATGCCGCCGGGCATGATGATGTCGCCCGCCTTCTGGTCTGCCTTGCAGGCGCCGAGCCACTTCGCCTCGATGGTCATGGTGGTGTCGTGCTTGCCGGACGGCCCGCCCTCGGCGTGCGAGGTGGTCTTGATCGTGTAGGCGGAGTTGAAGTCGCCGGTGATCTCGGCATGCGAGGTCACGTTCACGCCGGAGATGCCGCAGACGGAATCGGTGACATAGCCGGTCGCGGTCTTCTGGATGTCCTGCTTCGAGCACATCTCCTTGGCCATCGGCGAGGCGGCGCTGCTCATCTGCTTGTCGGTGGTCTCGTCGGTGCAATGCTGCATGGTCATTTCCGGCAGCGGCCCGCCGGTACGCACCATCTTCATCTCCCACAGCCCGGCCTTGCGGATCGGGAGATCGACCGCGAAGGCCGCTCCCGCCGACAGCACCAGGCAAACCGCCGAACCGAGCAAAGCAAGCTGTCGCGTCATGCGCGTGGCTCCCGGCCGAGTGAGGTCGTCGTCCGTTGCAGCGGCCTAGTAGAGCGTGCGGACCGGCCGCGCCGTGGAGCCATAGGGCACCCAGCGGCAGGCGAACGAGATGTAGCCGCCCGGATAGGCCTGGACCGCGAGGAATTTCACCACCTTGCCGTAGAGGGCGCAGTGGTCGACCGCGAGCTGGCGGGCGTCGCTCTGGGTCGCCAGGGTGTAGGCGATGATGCCGCCGGTATCATTGGCCTTGAACGGCGGGGTCCAATCGGCCTGTGCCGGGACCGAGGCCAGCATCCCGCAGACGGCAACCAGGCACGCGGCCAATTTCGTTCGCATCTCAGACTCCATTTCGCTTGCGCCAACATAGAGTGCGCCGGCGGCGCTGAAAAGAACGCCCAGCCCCCCAAAGGTGGACTTCTCCGCAGGTGTTGCCGCGTTGCACTTGACCTTGCCGGGGCTTCACGGCACCGTCCCCAGCACTTGGATGATCGGGTGGATTCCCATGCGCAACGTCTCGTTCTCGGCCAAAAAGCTCGGCACTGCTATGGCCCTCGCCTTCGGTCTGCTGGCATTTGCCCCGACGGCGCAGGCCGCCAATCCGCTGGAGCTGAATTTCTGGCTGTCCGGCCCGCGCTATGACGGCCGTCTGGCCGATTGCGAGAAGGCAATGCCGACCATCGCCTACCAATTCCAGGAAAAGGAAAGCAGCTTCTGGAATTCGCCGCTGGCGATTACCGGCTATGGCCGGATTCGCGAGGCCGCTTTCCGGCCCTGGCAGTCCGACAACATTCCGCGCCGCTATTGTACCGCCGACGTCATGATCAGCGACGGTAAGCTGCGCGTCGTGAACTACTCGATCATCGAGGACGGCGGCTTCGCGGGCTACGGCCAGGGCGTCGAATGGTGCGTGGTCGGGCTCGACCGCAACTGGGCCTACAACCCCGCCTGCAAGGCCGCGCGGCCCTGATCGTCGGGTGATTTCGATCCGGCTGCCGGGCCACCTGCATTTTGTTCTTGAAATGTTCCGGTTCCCCTGCTAGACTCCAACGGTCGCGTAAGGGAGCGTTTTGATGCTGCGGTTCGCTACGATTTCCCGATTGCTGATTTCGGTTGCCGCTTCTTTTCTCCTCCACGCCACGGCCGCGCCGGCGCAGGACCGCCGGCAGAACGCGCCGGGCGAGTTCGATTTCTACGTGCTGTCGCTGTCCTGGTCGCCGTCGTTCTGCGAACAGGCCAGCGAGCGCGGCAATAACGGGCGCAACACCCAGGTGCAGTGCGGCGGCCGCCCCTTCTCCTTCGTGGTGCACGGGCTGTGGCCGCAATATGAGCGCGGCTTCCCGGAATATTGCCAGCGGCCCTCGCCGCGGCTCGACCGCAACATCATGTCGTCGATGCTCGACCTGATGCCGGCGCCCGGCCTCGTCTTCAACGAGTGGGACAAGCACGGCACCTGCTCCGGCCTCGGCGCCCGCGCCTATTTCGAGAGCATCCGGAAAGCGCGCGCCGCGATCAAGATTCCGGACGAATATCTGCAGCTGTCGGAGCCGAAGATGGTCGCGCCCGAGGAGCTGGAAAGCGCCTTCATCAAGGTCAATCCGGGCCTCTCCAGTTCGGCGATCTCGGTGACCTGCGACAGCAAGCGCCTCAGCGAGGTGCGGATCTGCCTCAGCAAGGACCTCCAGTTCCGCGCCTGCGAGGAGATCGACCGCCGCGCCTGCCGCCGCGATCAGGTCCTGATGCCGCCGGTGCGCGGGGGTTAGAGCGTTTTCGAGCGAAGTGGACACCGGTTCGCGTAAAGAAAACGCGTCAAAACTAGAATCTAGAGCCCCGTTCCGATTCAATCGGAACGGAAACGGCTCTGGGAGCCTTTGCCGATTGCGCTGGTGTAGCGTAGTGCTGTCGGCATGAACTACCGCCACGCCTTCCACGCCGGCAACTTCGCCGATGTCATCAAGCACATCGTGCTGGTCCGCATCCTCATCTATCTGCAGGAGAAGCCGGCCGCCTTCCGCGTCATCGACAGCCACGCCGGCGCGGGACTCTACGACCTGACCTCCGAGGAAGCCGAACGGGGCGGCGAATGGCGCACCGGAATTGCGCGGCTGATGCAGGCCCGCTTCTCCGAGCAGGCATGGCCGCTGGTCGCGCCCTATCTCGACATCGTCAGGGCCTTCAATCCGCAGGCCGAGCTGAAGGCCTATCCCGGCTCGCCGCTGATCGCGCGCGCGCTGTTGCGGCCGCAGGATCGCCTCACCGCCTGCGAGCTCGAGCCTGGCGCGCGCAAGCAACTCATCAGTGCATTGCGCAAGGATACACAGGCGCGGGTTGTCGATCTCGACGGCTGGACCGCGCTGCCCGCCTTCGTGCCGCCGAACGAGCGGCGCGGCCTGGTGCTGATCGATCCGCCGTTCGAGGCCAAGGACGAGTTCGAGCGGCTCGCCAAGGGCTTTTCGAACGCATTCGCGAAATGGCCGACCGGCAGCTACCTGATCTGGTATCCGGTTAAAGCACGGCGAGCCACCGACGAGCTCGCACGCGCCGTCGCGACAGCGTGCGAAGCCAGCAAGCCGGCCGGCAAATGCTTGCGCCTGGAATTCAGTGTCGCACCGCAAGAGAGCGATGGCGCCCTGGTGTCGTCAGGGCTTTTGATCGTGAATCCGCCCTGGACGCTCGCATCCGAACTCAAAACGATCCTGCTCGAGTTGGAAAAACCGCTCGGCCTCGGCGGTGTGGCACGGTTCAGGCTCGAGACGCCTAAGCCTTGAATCGATCCGTCGTCGCGACATCAGCCGGTCGCGGGCTTACCCCCAAAAAGTAGGATTGGGGCGTAGGCAATCCGCGCGGAACCGTATTATGCTCATCCTGTGATGACTGGCTTTACGTTCCGCTTCCGCGAATGGTTGCGGCGGAGTGACAAGGCCGAGATAAAATCCAGGCGGTTCGGTGACGTGACACCGATCAGCTCAGGTGGCCAAGCTTCCGACAAGCGAATGTCGGTCAACCGCTACGCGATGTGCGCGTGGTGGTGAAGCAATACGGGGAGGGAGTTTTCCCGATGGCCATGACTGGGACAGTCAAGTTCTTCAACGGAGAGCGGGGCTATGGCTTCATCAAGCCTGATGATGGCGGTCGCGATGTGTTCGTTCACATCACAGCCGTCGAACGGGCTGGACTGAAGGATTTGGCTGAAGGACAGCGCATTTCATTCGAAGTCGAACCGGACAAGAAGGGCAAAGGCCCCAAGGCGGTCAATCTGGTCGTGAGCTGACAAAGGCTCGCGACGAAAAGTCTCGCGACGACGTGGAATGACGTTTTGCGTGTGAGTTGCCAGGCCGAGCGTATGACGGCGCTTGGCTTGTGATTGCCTGCACAATGTGGCCGCCGCCCTGGCGGACTCCGCATCAGCGTGAGCGCTCGATCGACGCGTGCGCGGATCATTTCGTGCTAGGACTCCCCTGAACAAGACCGATGGGGATGGACAGCATGAACCGGCGCGATTTCCTCCGTCTCGTTGGTGGCACGACGGGACTGATCGCTGCTGCGCGCGCGGCATCGGCGCAATCGGCTTACCCCAATCGCCCCGTGCGCATCATCGCCGGCTTTGCCGCCGGCGGCGGCGTCGACATCACCGCGCGCCTGATCGGGCAATGGCTGTCGGAGCGGCTTGGCCAGCCCTTCATCGTCGAGAACCGCACCGGTGCCGACGGCAACATCGCGACCGAAGCCGTGGTGAATGCCGCCCCCGACGGCCACATGCTGCTGCTCGCGACCTTGCCGAACGCGGTCAACGCCACGCTTTATCCCAACCTCAAATTCAACTTCCTGCGCGACATGGCGCCGGTCGCCGGCGTGATCGAGGTGCCGATGGTCGCGCTGGTGCATCCGTCATTCCCGGCAAAGGACATTGCCGAGCTGATCGCCTACGCCAAGGCCAATCCCGGCAAGATCAACATGGCCTCGGCCGGCGTCGGCAGCGCGCCGCATATGGCAGGCGAGCTGTTCATGACCATGACCGGCGTGACCATGACCCACGTGCCCTATCGCGGCCAGAGCCAGGCGATGAGCGACCTGCTGTCCAACCAGGTGCAGTTGCTGTTCGCGGCAGCACCCGGGACCGCCGATTACATCAGAAGCGGAAAGCTCCGCGCGCTTGGCCTGACCAGCGCCTCACATGCCGAGGTGCTGAAGGATCTGCCGACGGTCGGCAGCACCGTGTCAGGCTATGAAGCCAGCCAATGGTACGGTGTCGCCGCGCCCGCCAAGACGCCGCCCGAGATCGTGGCGAGGCTCAATCGCGAGATCAACGCGGCGTTCGCTGATCCTGCGATGCAGTCCCGTCTTGCCGCGATCTCGGGCGACATCATCGCGGGCTCGCCGGCCGATTTCGGCAAGCTCATCGCTGACGAAACCGGGAAATGGGCCAAGGTCGTCAGGCAGGCCGGCCTCAGGGCCGAGTGAGCGGGACAAAAAAAATCCCGGCCGCTGGACGGCGGCCGGGAGTGAGAAGACAACGGTTTCTTGTTCTCAGAAGTGATAGTTGATGCCGGCGCGGATCAGGCCGAAGCGATAGCCGTTGGAAGCGCCGGTGACGACGAAGTTGCTGTTGGCGAGGTCGACATAGAGATATTCGATCTTGGCGCTCCAGTTCGGCGCAAAGCCCATTTCGGCGCCGGCGCCGACGGTCCAGCCGGCACTGGTGTGCGACTCAGACAGACCGAAGGTCTCGGCGCGCAGCTCGCCGAAAGCGAGACCGCCGGTCACGTAGAACAGGACGTTGTTGAAGGCGTAGCCGCCGCGGCCGCGCAGGGTGCCGAACCAGGGATTGGAGAACTTCCAGGGCGCAAAGGTGTCGTCCGCCGCGGTCGCCTGGATGTCACCCTCGAGGCCGAACACCCACGGGCCGTTCTGGAAATTGTAGCCGGCCTGCACGCCGCCGGCGAAACCGGACGGCTTGGTCGGGTTGTTGTCGACCGATCCCCAGCCATAGCCGAGATTGCCGCCGAGATAGGGGCCGGCCCAGCTATAGGCGTTCAGCGGTTGGTTCACGGTATAGCGCCCGTAGTTGAGGTCGGCCGCGGCCGCGGACGTCGTCCAGGCCAAAACGAGCAGCGCCAGCACGCGCAAAACCAGCCGGGTCATCGGTCCTTCTCCACCACGCAACTGCCGTGACCCGGCGGCCCGATGCGGCCGCCATGGTTACGGAATTCCCCTTTATTTCGATCAGATTTATCGAGAGTTTTAAGTTAAAGGCCTGTTAAGCCCCGTTACCGCCCGCTCATCAGTCTTAACAATGTGTTAGCGGCCAACCCGGCCCCGTCCGGCGCGTCGCCTAAGCCCCTGCGAAAGGCCCCGTTTTGACCCTTGTCGCAGTGCTGGCGACGACAGCCCGCAGCCCTTAAATTCAGGTCCATGGTTCACGATTCTACCGACGGTCCGAAGCCGCCTGGCCGAAAAGCGCGGCGCGGTTCCCAATCCGCTTCTCCGCCCGATGAGGCGGGCTTGGCCTCTCCCGATCTCGATCCCGCGACGGCTGGCGCCGACGAGGACGATGAGGGGCGCCTGCCCGATGCGTCGGACGAGGGTGCATCGGACGAGGGTTCGGAGATGATCGCCGAGGGCACGCTCGGGATCGGGCACGCCGCGATCGAGAACGCGGTCAAGCTGGCGCCGACCTCACCCGGCGTCTACCGCATGCTGAACGCCGCCAACGACGTGCTCTATGTCGGCAAGGCCAAGAACGTCAAAAAGCGTCTCGCGTCCTATGCGCGGGTCAACGCGCCGCTGCCGGCGCGCATCCTGCGCATGATCGCGGCGACCGTGAACGTCGAGATCGTCTCGACCATGACGGAAACCGAAGCGCTGCTGTTGGAGGCCAACCTCATCAAGCAGCTGCGGCCGCGTTTCAATGTGCAGCTGCGCGACGACAAGTCGTTTCCCTACATCCTGCTCACCGGCGACCATTGGGCGCCGCAGATCCTCAAGCATCGTGGCGCGCAATCGCGGCCTGGCCGCTACTTCGGACCGTTCGCCTCCGCTGGCGCCGTCAACCGCACTATCACGGCGCTGCAGCGCGCCTTCCTGATCCGCTCCTGCACCGACGGCTTCTTCGAGAGCCGGACGCGGCCGTGCCTGCTGTATCAGATCCGCCGCTGTGCCGGCCCCTGCACCCGCGAGATCGACTTCCCCGGCTATACCGAGCTGGTGCGCGAGGCGACCGAATTCCTGTCCGGCCGCAGCCATGCGGTGAAGGGACTGCTCGCTAGCGAGATGGAGAAGGCCTCGAACGAGATGGAGTTCGAGACCGCCGCGGTCTATCGCGACCGCCTCGCCGCGTTGTCGGCGATCCAGTCGCAGCAGGGCATCAATCCGCGCACGGTCGAAGAGGCCGACGTGTTCGCGATCCACCAGGAAGGCGGCTATTCCTGCGTGGAGGTGTTCTTCTTCCGCACCGGCCAGAACTGGGGCAACCGCGCCTATTTCCCGCGCGCGGAGAAGACGTTCACGCCCGAGGAGGTGCTGTCGTCCTTCCTCGCCCAGTTCTACGACGACAAGCCGCCGCCGAAACTGATCCTGCTCTCGCATGAGATCGAGGAGTGCGCCCTGCTCGCCGATGCGCTCGCGGTCAAGGCCGGATACAAGGTCGAGGTCTCCGTGCCGAAGCGCGGCGAGAAGAAGGAGCTGATCGCCCACGCGCTGACCAATGCGCGCGAGGCGCTCGGCCGCAAGCTTGCGGACACAGCAACGCAGAGCCGGCTCCTGGAGGGCATGGTCACGACTCTCGGCCTGCCGCATACGCCGAAGCGGATCGAGGTCTACGACAACAGCCACATCCAGGGCACCAACGCGGTCGGCGCGATGATCGTGGCGGGGCCCGACGGCTTCATGAAGAACCAGTACCGCAAGTTCAACATCAAGTCGGAAGGCATCACTCCCGGCGACGACTTCGCGATGATGCGCGAGGTGCTGGAGCGGCGCTTCAAGCGGCTGTTGAAGCCGCCGGAGGACGACGCGGCCGAGGCCAGGGCGGATGACGATTCGTTTCCGCAATGGCCCGACCTCGTCATCATCGACGGCGGTCGCGGCCAGCTCAATGCGGTCAGGGAAATCTTTGGAAATCTGGGCCTGACCCAGGTGTCGCTCATGGCGGTCGCCAAGGGGCCGGACCGCGACGCCGGCCGCGAGACCCTGTTCATGCCGGACCGCGAGGCGATCAAGCTCGAGCCGCGCGACCCCGTGCTGTACTTCATCCAGCGGCTGCGCGATGAAGCCCATCGCTTCGTGATCGGCTCGCACCGCAAGCTGCGGAAAAAGGATATCCGCGAGGCCGGCTTGCAGGAGATTCCGGGCATCGGACCATCCCGCAAACGTGCCTTGCTCCATCATTTCGGGACGTTAAAGGAGATCGAACGGGCCTCGATCGCCGATCTTGGCAAGGTTCCCGGGGTCAGCGCCGAAAGTGCCCGCAAGATTTTCGAGTTTTTCCACGCCCAACCGGGTTAAAGGAAAAGACAAGTCATCAGCACGTCGCCGCTCCCGGGCAGTTGAGTCCGCACGGTTGACCTTCTCGCCTGAGCGGTATTGGTAGGACGAATGAACATCGCCACGACCCAGGGACAACCCAAGGGACAGACCAAGACCTTGTCCCTACCGAATATCCTCACCTGCGCCCGGATCCTCGCCATTCCGGTGGTGATCGGCTGCATCTTCATGCAGTCCAAGGAAGGCCCGCTCTGGCTGCGCTGGGTCGCGGTCGCGATCTTCATTGCGGCCGGGGTCACCGACTACCTCGACGGCTACTACGCCCGGATCTGGAATCAGCAATCGGCCTTCGGGCGCATGCTGGACCCGATCGCCGACAAGCTCCTGGTCGCCTCCTGCCTGCTCGTGCTGGCCGCCGACGGCACCATCAACAACTGGTCGCTCTGGGCCGCGGTTGTGATCATGTGCCGCGAGATCCTGGTCTCGGGCCTGCGCGAATATCTCGCGGCGCTGCGGGTCAGCGTCCCCGTCACCAAGCTCGCCAAATGGAAGACCACCATCCAGCTGGTCGCGATCGGCTTCCTGCTCGCGGGCGAAGCCGGCGACCAGGTCGCGCCGGCCAGCCTCGGCCCGATCGTGTCCCTGACCGGCATCGTGCTGCTGTGGATGTCGGCGATCTTCACGATCTACACCGGCTGGGATTACTTCCGTGCCGGCATCCATCACCTCATCAAGGAGGATGAGGGATGAAGGTGAAATATTTTGCCTGGGTGCGCGAGCGCATCGGCAAGGCGGAAGAGACCATCGAGCCGCCGGCGGACGTGCGCACCGTCGACGATCTGATCGGCTGGCTGACGGCGCAGGGCGAGGCCTACGCCTATGCCTTCGAGAAGCCGAAGGTGATCCGCGCCGCGATCGACCATGCCCATGTCAAGGCGGACGCGACCATCGCCGGCGCGCGCGAGATCGCGTTCTTTCCGCCGATGACTGGTGGATAGCGTTTTCGAGCGAAGTGGATACCGGTTCGCGTGAAGAAAACGCGTCAAATAAAAGTGTCATCATGACCGTCAGCGCAACCATCCGCATTCAAGAGGCCGATTTCGATGTCGCGCGCGAGATCGCGGCGCTGAGCCAGGGCCGCACCGACGTCGGCGCTGTCGTCAGCTTCAGCGGCATCTGCCGCGGCGCCGAGCAGGGCGAGCCGATCGCGGCACTGACGCTCGAGCATTATCCTGATATGGCGGAAGCGGAAATCCAGCGCCACGCGGATGACGCGCTGGCGCGCTGGCCGCTGCAGGGGCTGACCGTGATCCACCGCTTCGGCCGCATCGAGCCGGGTCAGAACATCGTGCTGGTGGTGACCGCGTCGGCGCATCGGCAGGCTGCCTTCGAGGCCGCCGAATTCCTGATGGATTACCTGAAGACCAACGCGCCGTTCTGGAAGCGCGAGGAAAGCGCCCGCGGCACCAACTGGATCGAGGCGCAGGACCATGACGACGTGGCTGCCGCGCGCTGGACCAAATCCTGATGGCCAAATCCGGCAAGTCACCCGCGAAGCGCCGCCCCGCCGCGGCGAAGGCGCCGGCCGTCGGCGCAGGCGAACTCCACACGCTGTTCGACTACGTCCGCTATGCGGTGAGCCGCTTCAATGAAGCGAAGATCGTGTTCGCCCACGGCACCACCGATCCCGTCGCCGAAGCCGCCTTCCTGGTCTGCGAGACGCTGCATCTGCATCCCGACCAGTTCGAGAGCTTTGCCGGCGCACGGGTCACGAATGCCGAGGGCAGGCGCATCCTCGATTTGATCGCGCGTCGCGTCAGCACGCGGAAACCGGCGGCCTATCTCGTCAACAAGATCTACATGCGCGGGCTGCCGTTCTATGTCGACGAGCGCACCATCGTGCCGCGCTCCTTCATCGGCGAGCTGCTGGATTCGCATTTCGGCGGCGACGACGACGGTACCTCGCTGATCGGCGATCCCACCAAGGTCGAACGCGTGCTCGATCTCTGCACCGGCTCGGGTTGCCTTGCGATCCTGGCGAGCCGCAACTTCCCCAATGCCGAGGTCGATGCGGTCGACATCTCCAGGGACGCGCTCGCGGTCGCCGGGCGCAACGTCGGGGATCACGGACTCGAGGACCGCCTGACGCTGCATCGGGGCGATCTGTTCGAGCCGCTCAGCGACGTCAGATACGATTTGATCATCTCCAACCCGCCCTATGTCGACGCCGAGGGCATGGCCGCGCTGCCGCGCGAATGCCGCGCCGAACCCAAGCTCGCTTTCGACGGCGGGCCTGATGGCCTCGACATCGTCAGGCGCATCCTCGATGAGGCGAAGCAGCACCTGACGCCGGGCGGCGGCCTGCTCTGCGAGATCGGCCGCGGCCGCGACAATCTCGAAGCCGCCTACCCCAACCTGCCGCTGCTCTGGCTCGATACCGAGGACTCCGAGGGCGAAGTGTTCTGGATCGCCGCCGCCGACCTCTGACACCGCCTCCCGCATCAATCGACGCACACGAAAATCATGTGCAGTTCCAGCCGGTTCCAAAGAAGGCTGGCCCGGCGAATCAGTATTGATGCTAAGGTTGCAACGCCTTTGGGGGGCGCAACGTTTAGGCCATGATTGTGGGGCACCCGTGTTTCCCGGACCGGGGTGAGTTCGGACTGAGGGCGCAGCGCGCGACATGATTCGCATTTCGACGATCTTCATTGCCATCTGCATGGTGCTGGTTTCGGCCTCGCTCGGCCTCGTGCTCTATGCGGTGGCGGGGATCAGCGGCTCGGAATCCGCGATCGTGGCGCTGACCGCGCTGACCTTCCTGGTGCTCTACAACGCAGTCTCGATGCGGCTGCGCGACCGCACCGATGTCGGCGGCCAGATCGCCGATCTGTCGCGCGGCACCGCCGACCTCGCCCGCCAGGTTGCCGAATTCGGCCGCCGCCTCGCCGCCGTCGAGGGCCGGCTGGTGTCGTCCAATTCCGCCGGCAACGACCGCATGCAGGCCGTGGTCGGCGAGATCAGCGAGCTCGGCGTGCTGGTCAAGCAGCTCGCCGCCTCCGTGGCCAGCCACGACGACATACTGTCGTCAGCAGTTGAAGCATCGGCCCCGCCGCCCGTGCCGGTGCACAGCGCCGTGTTCGATCCCCCGCGCGAAATGGCGCCGGCCGTCTTTGCACCGGCGCCTCAGGCACCCGTCATGCCGGCGCCGGCCATCGCACCGCTTGGCATCGCACCGCCTGCCGTCGAGCCTGCGATCGCGCGCAGCCAGCCGCAGTTGCTCGGCGCCATCAAGAACGCCATCGAGGAGAACCGCCTCGACATCTATTTGCAGCCGATGGTGACGCTGCCGCAGCGCAAGGTGCGCTACTACGAGGCCGTGACGCGGCTGCGCGACGCCCACGACCAGATCCTCGCCGCCGACGATTTCATCGGCGTTGCCGAGGCCGGCGGCCTGATCGGACGCATCGACCACATGGTGATGCTGCGCTGTGTCCAGGTGCTGCGCCGCCTGATGGTGCGCAACAAGGATGTCGGCGTGTTCTGCAACGTCTCCGCCGCGACGCTGACCAATCCTGCCAATTTCAACCAGTGCCTGGATTTCCTCGAAGCCAACCGCGCGCTGGCGCCGTCGCTGGTGCTGGAATTCAAGCAGGTGATGTTCCGCAATCTCGGTCCCGCCGAGAGCGAGAGCCTGGCTGCGCTGTCGCAGCGCGGCTACCGCTTCTCGGTCGACCATGTCAGCGATCTCCGTTTCGAGCCGCGCGAGCTCGCCGATCGCGGCGTCCGCTTCATCAAGGTGCCGGCCTCGCTGCTGCTCGATCCCATGCAGAGCTCGGCCTCGGATATCCACCCTTCCGATCTCTCCGACCTGCTCGGCCGTTACGGCATCGACCTGATCGCCGAGAAGATCGAGGGCGAGCGCGCCGTGGTCGACCTGCTCGATTTCGACGTCCGCTTCGGCCAGGGCTTCCTGTTCGCGCCGCCGCGGCCGTTGCGGCCCGAAGGGGCATCTGCTACCGCCGGAGCCCCGACGACCAAGCCGCAGGAACCCAATGGTGCCAGCAATCCAGCTCCCGTCCCAGGCACGGCCATGGAGCCGCCGCCGCGGACTTCAGGCAATGCCGCGCTGGCGCGCCGCGCGGTTGGCCCCGGCTAACGGGCTGAACCGATCATGACCTCGCTGCGATTTGCCGAGCGGCTGCGCGACCTCGTCGGCGAGACCGACGTCGTGCTGTCGGACATCTGGGGCGTCGTGCACAACGGCCTGGAGTCCTTCCCCGAGGCGTGCGAGGCCCTGCACAATTTTCGCCAGCAGGGCGGCACCGTCATCCTGATCACCAATGCGCCGCGGCCGGCGGATTCCGTGCAGCGGCAGCTGCGCAAGCTCGGCGTCGCCGACCAGACCTATGACGCGATCGTCTCGTCCGGCGATCTCAGCCGCCAGTTCGTCGCCGGCCATCCCGGCCAGAAGATCTTCTGGATTGGTCCGGAGCGTGACAGCTCGATCCATCGCGGCCTTGACGCCACGATGGTGCCGCTCGAGCAGGCCGACTACATCATCTGCACCGGCCTGTTCGACGATGAAGTCGAATCCGCCGAGGACTATCGCGACACGCTGCTGAAGGCGCGCGAGCGCAAGCTCACCCTGGTCTGCGCCAATCCTGACATCGTGGTCGAGCGCGGCGACCGGCTGATCTATTGCGCCGGCGCAGTCGCAGAGCTCTACCGCGAGCTCGGTGGCGAGGTAATCTTCTACGGCAAGCCGCACCGGCCGATCTATGAGCGCGCCATGGAGCTGGCCGCCCAGCATCGCGGGCGCGCGACCGAGCTCGGCCGGGTGCTCGCGATCGGCGATTCCGTGCGCACCGATCTCGCCGGCGCGCATGGCTTCGGCATCGACCTGCTGTTCGTCACCCGCGGCATCCATTCCGAGGAGTTCGAGGGCATCGAGCAGCTCGACCCGGCCTCGGTGAAGGAATTGTTCGGCCACCCGCCCCGCGCATTGATGCGCGAGCTGCGCTGGTAACATAGCGTTTTCGAGCGAAGTGGCTTCCGGTTCGCGCGAAGAAAACGCGTCCAGAAAAAGAGCAAAACAAAAAGCCCGGGCCTAGGCCCGGGCTTTTCAAATTCGGTGGGGACGCGACGCTTACGCGGTCGCCATGTCCGGGAAGACCGCCTCGATCTTGGTCTTCAGCGTCGCGGCGTTGAACGGCTTGACGATATAGTTGTTCACGCCGGCCTTCTTGGCGGCGATCACGTTCTCGGTCTTGGATTCCGCCGTGATCATGATGAAGGGCGTGGTCGCCAGATTGGGATCGGCGCGGACTTCCTTGAGCAGGTCGTAGCCGGTCATCGGCTCCATGTTCCAGTCGGAGATCACGAGGCCATACTTCTTGCCGCGCATCTTGTTCAGCGCGGCCGAGCCGTCGGAAGCATCATCGATGTTCTCGAAGCCGAGTTGCTTGAGGAGATTCCGGATGATGCGGATCATGGTGCTGTAGTCATCGACCACCAGGACCGGCATGGACAAATCAACCGCCATCTTCTTTCCCCCAAACGACGCTAACGCAACAATGACAGACAGGCCGGAACGACCCGTAGCTCCGATGCAAGCTCTAGCAGCAGGCGTTAAACAGCGCGTTAACCCGGCGGAACGGGATTGCGTCCGTTTTGATGCGATTGCCGCCGGCTTGACTTCCGAGCCGCCGCCGCGTCACGGTCGATACCTATCTTTCATGCTTAAGAATTCCTGAAGACTTCCGGAAATGACTCGATTTACCGTTATCCGCGACAACACTCCTCCCGACGCGATTCCGCGCGGGGCCGTAGTGGCCATGGGCAATTTCGACGGCGTTCATCTCGGTCACCGCGCCGTGATCGGCTCGGCTTTGCGGATGGGCCAGGCCCATGGCAAGCCGGCGCTGGCAGTGACGTTCGAGCCGCATCCGCGCAGCTTCTTCAGCCCGAACAGCCCGCAATTCCGCCTGACGGACGAGACCAACAAGCTGCGGCTTCTGGCCGCGACCGGGCTTGCCGGTGCTGTCGTGATGACTTTCGACAAAATCCGCGCGGGCACCTCGGCCCAAGATTTCATTCACCATGACCTGATCGAACGGCTCGGCGTCAGCGGGATCGCGGTCGGCTACGACTTTCATTTCGGCAAGGGCCGGGTCGGCTCGCCGAGCCTGCTCGTCAGCGAGGCGCCGCGGCTCGGCATCGAGGTCGACGTCCAGGCCCATGTCGACATCGAGGAGCGGCCGGTGTCCTCCAGCGCCATCCGCATGGCGCTGGCCGAGGGCCAGATCGCCGATGCCACCACGATGCTGTCGGGCCCCTGGTTCGTCACCGGCGCCGTGATCCATGGCGAGAAGCGCGGCCGCGATCTCGGCTATCCCACCGCCAATATCCGCCTCGACAAGAACTGCGCGCTCAAGCACGGCATCTATGCGGTGCGGGTCGGCCGAGGGCAAGGAAACGACCAGGTGCGGATCGACGGCGTCGCGAGCTATGGCCGCCGCCCGACGTTCGACAATGGCGCACCGCTGCTCGAAGTGTTCCTGTTCGACTTCAAGGGCGATCTCTACGGTCAGACACTCGACGTCGCCTTCATCTCGTTCATCCGCGACGAACTTAAATTCGACAGCATCGAGGCGTTGATCCGTCAGATGGACAACGACAGCGCCGCCGCGCGCGCGGCCCTCGCGTCGGCGCCCGACGCGTTTCCAAAACTCGGGACCATCGATTGAGCAAGACCGAAAAACAAAAGATGCTGGCGGGCGAACTCTATCGCCCGGATGCGGAACTCGCCGCCGAACATGCCATGGCGAAGGAATGGATGGCACGGTACAATTCCGCGCTGTCGCCAGGCGAACAGCATGTGATGCTGCGTGAGCGCTTCCGCCGGGTCGGCAAGGACGCGATGATCCGCGCGCCGTTCTTCTGCGACTATGGCAGCAACATCAGCGTCGGCGACGGCGTCTTCCTCAACTTCAACTGCGTGATCCTCGACGTCGTCGAGGTCGAGATCGGCGACCGCACCCAGATCGGGCCGGCCGTGCAGATCTACACCGCCGACCACCCGCGCGACGCCGAGACCCGCCGTTCCGGGCTCGAATTCGGCCGCCCGATACGGATCGGCCGCGACGTCTGGATCGGCGGCGGCGCCATCATCCTGCCCGGCGTCACCATCGGTGACGGCGCGCTGATCGGAGCCGGCAGCGTGGTCACCCGGGATGTCGCCCCCGGCGCGACGGTGGCAGGAAACCCGGCCCGGCCGCGATAGGATACCCGCACCACTTCAGGGGAGTAGGCGCGAATCGAATGGCGCTCTGATAATTTCTGCCACAGTGATCCTGGCCGCGTCTTGATGTGCAGGGTTCAGGAGGAAGTTGTCGCCCTTCCCGCTAATTGCGGATGGCACGCGCAATAGGGCACACGTTGCGCGATCGAGCCATTTGTCGCCGATGTCTCGGGTCATCACCGCATTTGACCGCCAATCCGTCGGCAACTCGGCATCGACGATCTCTACGGTAACGTCGCTGGGGACGACGACGCGCAACAATTGATAGGTCGCTGGAATCAGATCGCGGTCCATATGAACCAGCATTTCCAGGAGCGCGCTGGACGCGTGATCGGCGAGATAGACGATCCGCCTGCCTTGCGAATGCCATCGTCCCGCGGCCCTTAGGCCTCCTATCCCGGAAAGATCGGCGTAATTTGATATCCGCCAGAGCTCCATCGGATAGCTCAGGCAAAGATTCCATGATCGATTTGTTCGAGCATCTCGCGAACGACGGCCGTCCCAAGCTCGTCACTCAGAAGGTCGGCCGGCTTTTGACCTGACAGCGATGCATTGGGCCGCTGGAGCCAGGATTCGGCCTTCTGCGCGTCGCCAAATATCCGGTGGGCGACACTCTTGATCTCCAGTGTTCGGATCAGATTTGCCTCATCCAGTTTTCTAGCGAGTTCGGCAAAACTATCGGGTATCCCCGGTTGCACGATGTCATCGTGCATCCCCCTGAGCTGATGCCCTATCCTCGACTGGATTTCGGGCCCGTCGCCTTGTCGGCGGAGGTCCTTGAGGGTCTCGTAAACCTCAGAAGGTTTGGCACTCATGAATTCTCTCCAGTAATCAATAGATTAGTATTGTTGGCGAAATCCGCAACGGTGATTACGTCGGGTGCCGTGCAGGCTTTGCGATTTGCCCGCCCGGCTGCTATGGAAAGCCCCCATGTTTTCGCGGCGCATCATACGGATTAGCGGCCCGGCTTCCGCCTGAGCTTCACGCTCGGCGCAAGACCGGGATGTCCTCGTTTCACCCGCGATTGATCGCGTTTTCGCGCCTTTCCGAGCCAGATCAGAGCCTTTATGTCCGACAAGCCGCAAAATCCCGACTATTCCAAAACCCTTTACCTGCCGCAGACCGAGTTTCCGATGCGCGCCGGCCTGCCCCAGCGCGAGCCGGAAATCCTCAAATACTGGAACGACATCGAGCTCTACGACCGGCTGCGCCGCGCGTCGGAAGGGCGGCCCAAATTCGTGCTGCATGACGGCCCGCCCTATGCCAACGGCAACATCCATATCGGGCACGCCCTGAACAAGATCCTCAAGGACGTCGTGACCAAGAGCCAGCAGATGCTCGGCTTCGACTCCAACTATGTCCCCGGCTGGGACTGCCACGGCCTGCCGATCGAATGGAAGATCGAGGAGGAGAACTACCGCTCCAAGGGCAAGCCGAAGCCTGACTTTCGCGACTCCACCGCGATGGTGGCGTTCCGGAAAGAGTGCCGCGCCTACGCCACGCACTGGATCAATGTGCAGCGCGAGGAGTTCAAGCGGCTCGGCATCATCGGCGACTGGGACCATCCCTACCAGACGATGACCTATCCGGCCGAGGCGCAGATCGCGCGCGAGCTGATGAAGTTCGCCGCCAACGGCACGCTCTATCGCGGCTCCAAGCCGGTGATGTGGAGCGTGGTCGAGAAGACCGCGCTGGCCGAGGCCGAGGTCGAATACGAGGACTACACCTCCGACATGGTGTGGGTGAAATTCCCGGTCACCTCGCCGGCGCATGGCGCGCTCGCCAATGCCTCCGTCGTGATCTGGACCACCACGCCCTGGACGCTACCCGGCAACCGCGCGATCTCCTTCTCGCCGAAGATCACCTACGGCCTGTTCGAGGTCACTGATGCGCCCGCCGACAACTGGGCCACGACCGGCGATCTCCTGATCCTCGCCGACGCGCTGGCCGACGGCGTGTTCAAGCAGGCGCGCGTCACCGCTTACAAGAAGGTCCGCGATCTCCCCGGCGACACGCTCGATGCAGTCGAATGCTCGCATCCGCTGAAGGGTCTTGCCGGCGGCTACGACTTCATCGTGCCGCTGCTCGCCGGCGATCACGTCACCGACGACACCGGCACCGGCTTCGTGCACACCGCGCCGAGCCACGGCCGCGAGGACTTCGACGTCTGGACGGCGCACACCCGTGAGCTGGACGCACGCGGCATCAACACCACGATCCCCTACACCGTCGACGAGAACGGCGCCTACACCGCGCAGGCGCCCGGCTTCACCGCAAAACGCGTGATCAACGACAAGGGCGAGAAGGGCGACGCCAACGAGGCCGTGATCAAGGCGCTGGTCGAGGCCGGCAAGCTCCTGGCGCGCGGCCGTCTCAGGCATCAATACCCGCATTCCTGGCGCTCCAAGAAGCCGGTGATCTTCCGTAACACACCGCAATGGTTCATCGCGATGGACAAGGACATCGTCGAGAACGGCCATGCGAAGAAGGGCGACACGGTGCGCGCCCGCGCGCTGCACGCGATCTCGGTGACGCAATGGGTGCCGCCGGCGGGACAGAACCGCATCAACGGCATGATCGCCAACCGTCCGGACTGGGTGATCTCGCGCCAGCGCGCCTGGGGCGTGCCGATCGCCGTGTTCGTGCGCGAGAAGGGCGACGGTTCGGCCGAGATCCTTCGGGACGAGGTCGTCAACCAGCGCATCACCGAGGCCTTCATGGAGGAAGGCGCCGACGCCTGGTACAAGGACGGCGCCCGCGAGCGCTTCCTCGGGTCCCGCGCAAAGGAAGACTGGAAGAAGGTCGACGACATCTGCGACGTCTGGTTCGATTCCGGCTCGACCCATGCCTTCGTGCTGGAAGACCGCCAGAGTTTTCCGCAGCTCGGCAACATCGTCCGCAAGATCGACGGTGGCAACGACACCGTGATGTATCTGGAAGGTTCGGACCAGCATCGCGGCTGGTTCCACTCCTCGCTGCTGGAGAGTGCCGGCACGCGTGGCCGGGCGCCCTATGACGTCGTGCTGACCCACGGCTTCACGCTCGACGAGAACGGCCGCAAGATGTCGAAGTCGCTCGGCAACACCGTCGAGCCGCAGAAGGTGATCAAGGATTCCGGCGCCGACATCCTGCGGCTCTGGGTCTGCGCCACCGACTATGCCGACGACCAGCGCATCGGCCCCGAGATCCTGAAGAACACCATCGAGACCTATCGCAAGCTGCGCAACTCGATCCGCTGGATGCTCGGCACGCTGCATCACTTCAAGCCGTCGGACGAAGTGGCCTTTGACGATATGCCCGAGCTCGAGCGGCTGATGTTGCATCGGCTGAGCGAGATCGATGCCGTGGTGCGCGAGGCCTATGCCAGCTTCGACTACAAGACCGTCGTCGCCTCGCTGTCGAATTTCATGAATGCCGATCTGTCGGCGTTCTATTTCGATATCCGCAAGGATGGGCTGTACTGCGAACCGCCGTCGTCGACGATTCGCAAATCGGCGCTCACCACCGTCGACATCCTGTGCGATGCGATCCTGAAATGGATGGCGCCGATCATCAGCTTCACCGCGGACGAAGCCTGGCGGATGTACCGGCCGGGCGGCAGTCCGTCGGTGCACCTGCAGACATTCCCGAACGATCTCGCCGGCTTCCGTGACGATGCGCTGGCCGCGAAATGGGAAACCATCCGCGACGTGCGCCGTGTCGTCACCGGCGCGCTCGAGCTCGAACGCGCCGCCAAGAACATCGGCTCCTCGCTCGAGGCCTCGCCGATCATCTACGTCTCCGACCGGGCGACGCTGGCGACACTGTTCGACGTCGACCTCGCCGAGGTCTGCATCACCTCGAGCTACGAGGTGCGGGAGGGCGAGGCCCCGGCCAACGCGTTCCGTCTGGACTCGGTCGCAGGCGTTGCCGTGGTGGTCGAAAAGGCCGTCGGCACCAAATGCGCCCGCTCCTGGAAGATCCGGCCCGATGTCGGCGCGGACACCGAGTATCCCGACGTCACGCCGCGCGACGCGCAGGCGCTGCGCGAATGGAAGGCGCTGGGGGTCAGCATTTGAAGCCGCTCCATGCCGGCGTGCTTGCGGCGGTCGCGACCCTGATCGCCGACCAGGCCTCGAAGCTGTGGCTGCTATTCGTGTTCGACATTGCCCATCGCGGCGCGGTCCGGGTCACGCCGTTCTTTGACCTGGTGCTGGCCTGGAACGTCGGGATCAGCTTTGGCTGGCTCCAGAGCGAGAACCCGATGGCCCAGATCGCGCTCGGGACGGTCAAGGCGGTCGCGGTGGTCGTGCTGGCGATCTGGATGGCGCGGTCGCGCACCCTGCTCGCCACCGTGGCGCTCGGCCTGATCATCGGCGGGGCGATCGGCAATGCGATCGACCGCTTCGCCTATGGCGCGGTGGTCGATTTTGCCCTGTTTCACGTCGAGATCGGCGGAAATGTCTATAATTGGTACGTTTTCAACCTGGCCGATGTGGCCATCGTTGCCGGTGTGGCCGCCCTCTTGTATGATTCCTTCCTGGGGGTACCCGCCGCAAAAGCGCCCTGATCCCGGCCGATAGGGTCCGGTCAGCGGTTTATTGCCCGCATGCGGCGGAGCTGAGCCTAAGCCAGTGATCGGCTTATGGAAAAACGCCTTGCAGAAATTTGAGATGGGAATGGCGCGATGCGCAACACCGAAGCCCTGATCGAAACCTCCCGGCCCGTGCTCAAGCGCACCCTGCGCCTGGCGCTGGTGGCCGCCGGGATCGCGCTGGCGATGACGGGCGCGGCCCGTGCCGGCGACGATGATGACGATGACGGCATGACCTTCGAAGAGCGCATCATCGACAACATCATGACCGGTGTCGGCGCCAAGAGCATGGCCAACAAGGGCATCGAGTATCGCGAGCGCTCGCCGCTGGTGGTGCCGCCGAAGCTCGATTTGCCGCCGCCCGCCTCCGCCACCCAGGCGACCGCGCCGAACTGGCCGAAGGATCCTGATGTGGCCAAGCGCAACGCCGCGATCGCGGCGCGCAAGAACGAGCGCAAGAAGGAGGCGCGCGAGTTGGCGCAGCCGCTGACCCCGGCCGAGATCGAGGCCGGCCGCAAGCAGCAGACCGCCCGCACCAGCAACGATCCGATCGAGCCCGGCGTGACCAAGAACCCGATGCTGAGCCCGGAACAGCTCGGCTACACCGGCGGCCTGCTCGGCATGTTCAAGGGCAACACCAACGAGGAAGCCCAGTTCAAGGGCGAGCCGACGCGCGAAAACCTGACCGAGCCGCCGCCCGGCTATCAGACCCCGTCGGCGAACTATTCCTACGGGATCGGTCCGCAGAAGCCGATGGCCCAGCGCGGTCAATACGACATCCAGACCGGCAAAGAAATTCAGTAGCCGCCTTGACGTCGGTCCGCAGCACCCTGCCTGCTTCTCTAGAGCCGTCTCCGTTCCGATTGAATCGAAACGGGGCTGTAGATTCATGTTTTGACGCCTTTTCTTCACGCGAACCGGTGTCCACTTCGCTGGAAAACGCGGTGCCTGAGGATTCCGTGATGCGGAGAGGCGTTTGCCTCGCCGCTTCGTGACGTCCTGGCCTGGCCAATCGGTCTACGATGGGCCGCTTTTTGCATCCCGGCGATTGGTCCGGTCACCACAGGAATCATGATGTCAGCACGCCGCTCCGTCGCCTCGCTCGCTGCCGCATTCGCTCTCACCTTCGCGCTTCCGATCGGCAATGGCTGGGCCCAGACCACGGTGACGTCGGAGCGGCCGGCAAGCTTCACGCTCGGCAACGGCCTGCAGGTGGTGGTGATCCCTGATCGCCGCACGCCGGTCGTCACCCAGATGATCTGGTACAAGGTCGGCTCCGCCGACGAGACCCCGGGCAAATCGGGGCTCGCGCATTTCCTCGAGCATCTGATGTTCAAGGGCACCGCCAAGCATCCGGCCGGCGAGTTCTCGCAGACGGTGCTCAGGGTCGGCGGCAACGAGAATGCCTTCACCTCGGTCGACTACACCGGCTATTTCCAGCGCGTGCCGCGCGAGCAGCTCGCAAGCATGATGGAGTTCGAGGCCGACCGCATGACCGGCCTGATCCTCAAGGACGAGAACGTGCTGCCCGAGCGCGACGTCGTACTCGAAGAGTTCAACATGCGCGTCGCCAACAATCCGGAAGCGCGGCTGACCGAGCAGATCATGGCCGCGCTCTATCTCAACCACCCTTACGGCCGCCCGGTGATCGGCTGGCGCCAGGAGATCGAGAAGCTCGACCGCGAGGATGCGCTCGCCTTCTACAAGCGCTTCTACGCGCCCAACAACGCGATCCTGGTGATCGCCGGCGACGTCGACGCCAAGGATATCCGCCCGCTGGTGGAGAAGAATTTCGGCCCGATCCCGGCGCAGCCCGCGATCCCCGAGAAGCGGGTGCGGCCGCAGGAGCCGACGCCGGCGGCGCCGCGCACCGTGACGCTGTCCGATCCGCGGGTCGAGCAGCCCGGCCTGCGCCGCAATTACCTGGTGCCGTCGGCCTCGACCGCCGCTGCCGGCGAAAGCCCGGCACTCGACGTGCTCGCGCAATTGATGGGCGGCGGCGCCAACTCCTATCTCCACCGCTCGCTGGTGCTCGACAAGGGCCTGGCGATCGCTGCCGGCGCCGGCTATCAGGGCACCGCGCTGGACCCCTCGCAATTCTCGATCTCGGTGACGCCGAAGCCCGGCGTCGAGTTCGCGCAGATCGAGGAAGCGCTCGACAAGGTGATAGCAGACGTCGCGCAGAACACCGCGAAAGCCGAGGATTTGGAGCGGGTGAAGACCCAGCTGATCGCGGAAGCAATCTACGCCCAGGATAACCAGGCGACGCTGGCCCGCTGGTATGGCGGCGCGCTGACCACGGGCCTGAGCATCGACGACATCAGGAGCTGGCCGGACCGCATCCGCGCCGTCACCGCCGAGCAGGTGCGCGATGCCGCCGCCAAATGGCTCGACAAGAAGCGGTCGGTCACCGGTTATCTCATCAAGGATGCTGCGCCGAAACGCGAGGAGAAGCGCTCGTGATTACTGCCCTCACCCGCCGTGCAGCCCTGATCGGCGGCGCCTGCGCCGCCATGACGCTTCTCTCCGTCGCGCCCTCGCAGGCGGCTGCGAAAATCCAGCGGCTGGTGTCGCCCGGTGGCATCGAGGCCTGGTTCGTCCAGGATGCCACCGTGCCGCTGATCGCGATGGAATATGCCTTTGCCGGCGGCGCCAGCCAGGATCCGACCGCCAAGCCCGGCGTCGGCAACATGGTCGCCGACCTGCTCGATGAAGGCTCCGGCGATCTCGATTCCAAGACCTTCCATGAGCGGCTCGAACGCCGCGCCATCGAGCTGAGCTTCTCGGCGACGCGGGACAATTTCCGCGGCAGCCTGCGCATGCTCAAGGACAACAAGGACGAGGCCTACGAGCTGCTGCGCTCGGCGCTGAGCGCGCCGCATTTCGACCCCGTCGATGTCGAGCGCATCCGCGGCCAGGTGCTGTCGACGCTGCGCCGCGAGTCCACCAATCCGAGCTCGATCGCGGGACGCAAGTTCCTGCAGGTCGCGTTCGGCGATCATCCCTATGGCCGGCAGGCCAGCGGCACGCTGGAGAGCGTGCCGAAGATCGAGATTGCCGACCTCAAGGACTACGCCCGCCGCATCATCGCCAAGGATACGCTGCGGGTCGCCGTGGTCGGCGACGTCGATCCGGACACGCTCGGCAGACTGCTCGACAAGACCTTTGGCGGCCTGCCCGCCAAGGCCGATCTGGTGCCGGTCCCCGACGTGGTGGCGACCAAGCCGCCGCAGCGCGCCTTCATCCCGCTCGACGTGCCGCAGACGGTCGTCACCTTCGGCGGCCCCGGCGTCCGCCGGCATGATCCGGACTTCATGGCCGCCTATGTGGTGAACCACATTCTTGGCGGCGGCGGGCTGTCGTCGCGGCTCTACAAGGAGGTCCGCGAGAAACGCGGGCTCGCCTACTCCGTCTACGAGACCCTGCTCTGGATGGATCATTCCGCGCTGTTCTTCGGCAACACCGGCACCCGCGCCGACCGCGCCGGAGAAACCGTGGATGCGATCGAAACGGAAATCCGCCGCATCGCCGAGGAAGGCCCGACCCAGAAGGAGCTGGATGAGGCGAAATCCTATCTGAAGGGCTCGCAGATGCTGGCGCTCGATACGTCCTCGAAGCTCGCGCAGGCGATGCTGCAATATCAGCTCGACAAGCTGCCGATCGACTATATCGAGAAGCGCAACGCCATCGTCGACGCTGTGACGCTGGACGACGCCAAGCGCGTCGCCAAGAAGCTCTGGGGCGACGGATTGCTGACCGTGATCGTCGGCCGCGCCCCGCAGGCCGCTGCGCAGCCGGCGGCGGCGGCGCCCAAGGCTAGCAACTAAGGCTAGCAACTAAGGCTAGCAACTGACGCACGCCCGATCGCACAACGACTTGAACCGTCCCGTGCAGGCGCGGCAGCGTTCGCGCTCTGATTGACTCCGCAAATGAGCCTTAATATCGTCCCGCCGGGGCGTTGGGGATTGTACACGGCAGGGTGACCGCTGGCCGTGGGAAATTGTGTCCGGCTCCGGAAATGGGGCTGGCATGGCCGTCGACAACGACATTCTCTCGATTACCGGAACGGTACAGACGGCGCGGTGGAATACCGACGCGCCGCTCGGCACGCCGGTCGTCGTCACCTACAGCTTCAACTCCGCGCCGGCGTCCTATGACAGCACGGCCCGGCCAAGCTTCACGGCATTTTCCGAGGCCCAGAAGAACGATATTCGCCAGGCCCTGGACGTGTGGGCGGCGGCGAGCGGGATTTCATTCATCGAAGTCCCGGAAGCGGTCGGCGGGCAGATCCGCTTCAACATGTATGACATGACCGGCCAGCTCGCCGCCAACGGTCAGCAGGCCGCAGGACTGGGCTACAATCCGTATGTTCAGTGGACCACAGTCAACGGCACGAAAGTCTACAGCCTGAGCTACAACACGCTGGGTGGCGATGTTTTCCTGAACGCCGCGCTCTATGCCGGCAACGACGTCGCGATGTCGCCCACGCACGGCGGCTATTCGGTGACGCTCCACGAAATCGGCCACGCGCTCGGGTTCAAGCATCCTTTCGAAGGCACGCCGACGATCGATCCGGCGCACGACAACGCCACCTACACCGTCATGTCGTACAATCGTCCGAACACGACGGTTTCGCTCGGCACCGTCGATGTCGCCGCATCGCAATACTATTACGGTACGGCCGACATCCCCCACAGCTTCAACGCCGCGACCCTGACGGTCACTTTCAACGGCACCGGCGCAAGCGAATGGATTCTTGGCACCGAGCTCAAAGACGTGATCTACGGCGGCGGCGGTGACGATCACCTGCGGGGCGAGCTTGGCAACGATACGCTGGCGGGAGGTGCCGGCAACGACACGCTCACCGGCGGCGTGGGCGATGATCTCTTCGTGTTCGGTCCGAGCGACGGCTCCGACATCATCACCGATTTCGTCGCTGGCGCTCACACCGACGACCGGATCGATCTGAGCGCATTTCATACCACCCTCGCCCACGCACTGGGACACGCCAGCCAATCCGGCGCCGACACCGTCTTCAACTTCGGCAACGGCGATACCCTGACGCTGCAGAGCGTCACCAAGGCCAATTTGAATCTCGACGACTTCATCGGTGTTCCGAACAAGGCGGTGAACGACTTCAACGGCGACGCCAGATCCGACTTGATGACGATCAGCAACGCCGCCCACACCGTCTTCGAATGGCAGATGAACGGCACCCAGATATCGGCGAGCGTGACGGTCGGCACCATCAATGCAGCCGCCGGCTGGAACTACATCGGGAACGGCGATTTCAACGGCGACGGCAAGACCGACATGCTGTTCATCAATTCCACGACCCACGGCGTTGCCGAATGGCTATTGGACGGTGGCCAGGTTACGGCGAATCCGCAGATCGGCACCTACAACGCCGCCGGCGGCTGGAGCTATACCGGCACCGGCGATTTCAATGGCGACGGCAAGACCGACCTGCTGTTCCTGAACTCCATGACCCATGGCGTCGCGGTCTGGCAGATCGACGGCACCCAGGTCACGGCCAACCCGCAAATCGGGACCATCAATGCGACCGCCGGATGGGGCTATGCCGGCAACGGTGATTTCAACGGCGACGGAAAAACCGACCTGCTGTTTCTGAACTCCACGACCAACGGAGTTGCGATCTGGCAGATGGACGGCACCCAGGTCACCGCGAGCCCGCAGATCGGCACCATCGCCGCCGGCTGGCACTTCGCCACAACGGGCGATTTCAACGGCGACGGCAAGACCGACCTGCTGATGCTCAACGATACGACCCACGGGGTCGCGATCTGGCAGATGGACGGCACCCAGGTCACCGCCAACCCGCAGATCGGCACGATCGCAACCGGCTGGCATTTTCAGGACACCGGCGACTTCAACGGCGACGGCAAGACCGATCTGTTGTTCTTGAACGACACCACTCACGGCGTGGCGATCTGGCAGATGAACGGCACCCAGGTCGCGGCGAACCCGCAGATCGGCGTCATCAACGCCGCCGCCGGCTGGCATTTTGATGCCGTGCGCGACCTCAGCGGAGACGGAAAATCCGATCTGGTGTTCGAGAACGGCAGCACCGGCGGCGTCGCCTCATGGGTGATGGACGGCACGCAGGTGACGAGCAACGCGCAATTTGTCATCTATGACAACGTCAACTGGCATTTGACTGTCTGAGCGCATCGTCGCGATGCATCCGCGCCGCGAACGTGCTACATACGCGTCCGTTCCGGGCGTGAATGACGCCTGAGCGCGCCTTCCGCGCATTTCTTTCCTGGTGACGCCATGCTGCGGGTCTCCCGCGACCTTACAATCGACGAGGACGATATCGAGATCGTATTCGTCCGCGCCTCGGGTCCAGGCGGGCAGAACGTCAACAAGGTCTCGACCGCGGCCCAGCTCCGTTTCGACACCAGCAAGATCGCGCTGCCGCCGGATGCCGCCGAGCGGCTGGCGCGGCTGGCCGGCAGCCGCATGACCAAGGACGGCGTGATCGTGATCCAGGCGTTTCGCTTCCGCACCCAGGAGCGCAACCGTGCGGATGGAATCGAGCGGCTGCTCGCGATGCTGCAGGAGGCGATGGTGCGTCCGACGCCGCGGCGGGCGACCAAGCCGACCTTCGGCTCCAAGCAGCGCCGGCTGGAAGGCAAGAAACGCCGCAGCGACGTCAAGGCCGGCCGCGGCTCGCGTGGTTTTGACGATTAAGAGATGACTGAGAGAAGCGGAGGCGACCACAAGGGCCGCCTCCGCCTGATCCGATCAATAGCGCTTGCTGCCGGTGGTGTCGGCACCGGTGCCCTTCGTGGAACCGTGCCCCGCCCCGACCGTTCCCTTCGGGCTCGGCTTGGCGTTGACGCCCTTCTGCTGCGATGTCGGCGTCGTCGCCTCCATGTCCTCGTCGCCGCTGCCGGACATTCCGCTGGGCTGTGTCGTGGTTCTGCCCTGCGCGCCGCGCGTCTGCGTGTCCGTCGACAGGCCCTGCGCCAGGACGGGACCGGCCATTGCAGCCGAGACGGCGAGTGCGAGCACAGTGGTTTTCGCCAGCTTCATCCATTACTCCCAGATATCTAAGTCACGAGATCAGTCGCTCGGCGCGGGCGCGCCGCTTGCTGCGCCGGGACTGCCCATCGTGCGGATTTCAAGTTTGTTCGCAAACGGCGCGCAGGCCATGCAAACGACGCCGTGTGGTGATCGTGCAGGGTTTTCGCGGTCATTTCGCGGAATTGTCGTCCGCATATTTGGCAGCGCGAGTTCCGCTCGCCTCGAAGGTTAATCGCGCACCAGATATTCCCGGATCATCAGCCGCGCGCGATGGATGCGCGCCTTCACGCTCTCGCGGGTGAGGCTGAGCACCTCAGTGGTCTCGTCGATCGACAATTCCTCGATGTCCCGCAGCAGGATGACCTCACGATAATGCTCCGGCAGTGACTGGATCGCGCCATAGAGCCATCCCGACGCGCTTTCGGTTCGCGTGCCTCCGAATATTTCTGCGCTCGCATTCGGTATCCCAGACCCGTTCACATTCGCGCGCAGCCGCTTTTGTTCTGGCGTGAAACAGCCCGCTACTACCACCGGCGATTTTCCGCCCCCTACAGTCATCGCACGCCAACGGTGATGTCGATGAAAAAGCTGCACGCAGGATGGGGACTCGTATCAGGATTTTGCAGCGCGATGCTTGCAGTGCAAACGGCCGGCGCGCAGATGCCCTTGCCATCAGCCAAGCCGCCCGATGGCGCAACCCTGTTCAAGCAGCAATGCGCGACCTGCCACACCACCAACACGTCAGAACCCGTGCGGCAGGGCCCGTCGCTCCACAAGATCGCGGGCCGAGCCGCCGGCAAGGCTGACGGCTTCAAATATTCGGCAGCACTCGCCAAGGCCGATTTCACCTGGGATGACGCCAAGCTCGACGCCTGGCTCACCAATCCGCAGGAACTGCTCCCCGGCGCCACGATGGTCTACCGCCAGGCCAAGCCGGAGACGCGCGCCCTGATCATCGCCTATCTGAAGGAGCTGAACTGAATGGCCAAGCCCGTCCATTCGATGATCCGCGTGTTCGACGAGGCCAGGGCGCTCGACTTCTACAAGCGCGCCTTCGGTCTCGACGTCGCCGACCACCTGAAATTCGGAGACTTCGCGCTGATCTATCTGCGCCATCCGTCCTCGCCGTTCGAGGTCGAGCTGACCGTCAATTACGATCGCAAGGAGCCCTACACGCTCGGCGACGGTTACGGCCATCTCGCCGTCGTCGTCGACGACGTCGATGCCGAGCACGCACGTTTCGACAAGGAGAAGCTCGCGCCCGGGCCGCTGCGCGACTTCAAGCACGACGGCAGGACGCTGGCGCGCTTCTTCTTCGTCTCCGATCCCGACGGCTACAAGATCGAGGTGATCCAGCGCGGCGGGCGCTTCGGCTGATTCCAGTGCAATCAAGAAATCAGGGAGGAAACACACATGAGAGAAGTCGATCGTCGCAACAAATTTGACCGCCGCGTCTTTCTCAAAGGCGCCGCCGCAACCGCGCCGGCGGTTGCGATCGCCACCTCGACCGGACTCGGCATCGGCGATGCCTGGGCCGACGATGCCACCGCGCTGACGCCGGCCGCGATGAAGACGCTGCTGAAGATGGCACGCGACATCTATCCGCACGATTTCCTCGGCGACAGCTATTACATATCAGCGGTCAAGCCGTGGGACGGCAAGGCCGCGAAGGATCCGGCCGTGAAATCGCTGCTCACCGCCGGCGTGGCACGGCTCGACCAGGAAGCCAATGAGCGTCACAAGGTGCCCTATGCGCAGGTCGGCTGGGAAAACGACCGCGTCGCGCTGCTGCAACGGATCGAGCAGACCGACTTCTTCCAGAAGATCCGCGGCGACCTAATCGTCTCCCTCTACAACCAGAAAGAGGTCTGGCCGCGCTTCGGCTATGAGGGCTCCTCCGCCGAGCATGGCGGCTACATCAAGCGCGGCTTCGCCGACATCGACTGGCTGCCGAAGGCTTGAGCCACAACGCACGCTGAGGAGGAAACAAACAATGGCAAAATTCGATCTGAATGACAGCGGCGTTGTCGTGATCGTCGGCTCCGGTGCCGGCGGCGGAACGCTCGGCAATGAGCTGGCGCAGAAGGGCATCAAGGTGGTGATCCTGGAGGCCGGCGCCCGCATCGAGAACCAGGACTTCGTCAACGACGAATGGGAGAGCTTTACCCAGCTCGCCTGGTCCGACATGCGCACGACGTCGGGCAGCTGGCGCGTCGCCAAGGACTTCCCGAACCTGCCGGCCTGGATCGTGAAGGCGGTCGGCGGCTCGACCACGCACTGGGCCGGCGCCTCGCTGCGCTTCGACGAGCACGAGTTCAAGATCAAGAGCGCCTATGGCGGCATCTCCGGCGCCAATTTGCTGGACTGGCCGATCACGCTCGCCGAGCTCGAGCCTTACTATGCCAAGGCCGAGAACAAGATGGGCGTGACCCGCACGAACGGCATTCCCGGCCTGCCCGGCAACAACAATTTTAAGGTGCTGGAAGCCGGCGCCAAGAAGCTCGGCTACAAGGAGGTCCACACCGGGCGGATGGCGATCAACAGCGAGCCGCGCGACGGGCGTGGCTCGTGCCAGCAGATCGGCTTCTGCTTCCAGGGCTGCAAGTCCGGCGCCAAATGGTCGACGCTCTACACGGAGATTCCGAAGGGCGAGGCCACCGGCAATCTCGAAGTGCGCCCCAACAGCATGGTGATCAAGATCGAGCATGACGCCTCGGGCAAGGTGACCGGTGTGGTCTATGCCGACGAGAGCGGCGCCATGCAGCGGCAGAAGGCACGCGTCGTCGCGGTCGCCGGCAACTCGATCGAGAGCCCGCGGCTGCTGCTCAACAGCGCCTCGAACATGTTCCCGGATGGGCTGGCCAACTCGTCCGGCCAGGTCGGCCGCAACTACATGCGGCACATGACCGGCAGCGTGTACGCGACCTTCGAGAAATCGGTGCACATGTATCGCGGCACCACCATGGCCGGCATCGTCCGCGACGAGGCCCGCAACGATCCGAAGCGCGGCTTCGTCGGCGGCTATGAGATGGAGACGCTGTCGATCGGCGTGCCCTTCATGGCGGCGTTCCTCAATCCCGGCGCCTGGGGCCGTTCCTTCACGTCGGCGATGGAAGGCTATCCGCGGATGGCCGGCATGTGGCTGGTCGGCGAGGACATGCCGCAGGAAACCAACCGCATCACGCTCGATCCGAAGGCCAAGGACAAGTTCGGCATGCCGGTCGCAAGCGTGCATTTCGACGATCATCCGAACGACGTCGCGATGCGTGAGCACGCCTACAAGCAGGGCTCGGCGATCTACGAGGCGGTCGGCGCCACCGTGACCTATCCGACGCCGCCCTATCCGAGCACCCACAACATGGGCACCAACCGGATGAGCGAGAAGGCCAAGGACGGCGTGTGCAACAAATTCGGCCAGACCCACGACGTCAAGAACCTGTTCATTTCCGACGGCAGCCAGTTCACCTCGGGCGCGGCCTGCAACCCGACGCTGACCATCGTGTCACTGGCGATCCGCCAGGCCGACAGCATCGCTGGAGCAATGCAGCGGAAGGAGATCTAAGTCCCTCAAACTCAAAGCGGCCCTGTCCATCCCCCGGACAGGGCCGCTTTTCTTTGTGTGGCGTTGCTGAGCTTACTCGGCCGCGTCGAGCATCGCGGTCGCGTTGTCGCGATATTCCGGAACAGCCGGTGCCACGGCGCGCGAGCGATAGATCAGGCACGAGCAGCGCAAGAGCGAGGCGAAATTGTTGACCTCGCCGTGATGGTCCAGGACTTCGTTGTGGAGGGTGGTGAGGAATTTCGCGAGCGTCATGCCTTCCTTGGCCGCGATCTCCTCCAGCGTATCCCAGAACGACATCTCCAGCCGGATCGAGGTGCAATGGCCGTCGATCCGCAGCGATCTGGTCTGCGATTCATAGTCGCGTTGCGGCTGGTGCGCGAACAGATGGCACATGGGATCCTCCCGACAGGCTTATAATTTTTCTAAACGATATACCTCCGGATGCGGCCCCACAATTGGCACGTAGGGAGTATCGCCACGGACGCGATCGCGAGCATCTTCAAGGCGATAGGCCGGGATCATCCCCAGCTCAGAGGACCGAATTCCGATCCGCCCCATGCATTTGCCGGCGCGAGCGCTTACAATGCGGTCAGGTTCCGAATCCGTAAGATATCCATGCCCGTCCGCCAGCTCCCCGAACAGCTCGTCAATCGCATCGCCGCCGGCGAGGTGGTCGAACGTCCCGCGAGCGTGGTCAAGGAACTCGTCGAGAACGCGATCGATGCCGGCGCCAGCCGGATCGACATCTTCACCGATGGCGGCGGGCGGCGGCGAATCGGCATTACCGACGACGGCGGGGGCATGACGCGGCAGGATCTCGCGCTTGCGGTCGATCGCCACGCCACCTCCAAGCTCGACGACGAGGACCTGCTGCGGATCCGCACCCTCGGGTTCCGGGGCGAGGCGCTGCCGTCGATCGGCGCCGTGGCCAAGCTCGGCATCACCACGCGCCACGCCACCGAACCGCACGCCTGGTCGCTGTCGGTCGAGGGCGGCGAGAAATCGCCGATCATGCCGGCGGCGCTCGGCCAAGGCACCCGTGTCGAGGTCAATGACCTCTTCTACGCGACGCCGGCGCGGCTGAAGTTCCTCAAGACCGACCGCACCGAGGCCGAAGCCATCCGCGAGGTAGTGCGGCGGCTTGCGATGGCGCGGCCCGATGTCGCCTTCACGCTGGCCGGCGAAGAGCGCGCGCCGGTGACCTGGGCCGCCGCGCTGCCCGGCGCTGCCGGCCGGCTGACCCGGCTCGGCGACATCCTCGGCGGAGATTTTCGTAGCAGCGCGATCGAAGTGCGCGCCGAACGCGAGGGCGTCGTGGTCGAGGGCTTTGCCGCGGCACCGTCGCTGACCCACGCCAATGCCCTCGGGCAATATCTGTTCGTCAACGGCCGCCCGGTGCGCGACAAGCTGATCCTCGGCGCGGTGCGCGCCGCCTATTCCGACTATCTGCCGCGCGACCGTCATCCGGTGGTGGCGCTGTTCGTCACCTGCGATCCGCAGGAGGTGGACGCCAACGTGCATCCGGCGAAAACAGAAGTTCGCTTCCGCAACGCCGGCCTGGTCCGCGCACTGATTGTGCATGCGCTGAAGGAAGGCTTGGCGCGCGAGGGCAAGCGCACCGCGGCCAACACCGACGGAGCCGCGCTCTCCGCCTTCCGCCCCGCCTTCACGCCGCCGCCGCGCGCGGGGAATTGGGACTGGCGCAGCTCGCCGTCTTATCCGGTCAATCCTGTTCGCTCATTCGATGGAGCTGCCGCAACAGCCTTCGCCGAGGCCGGCCAGGCCGCTTTCGATGTGGGCACGCCGACCGCCGATGTCCGCTTCGAGGCCGCACCTGCGCCCGACATGCTGGACCGTCCACTCGGCGCGGCGCGCACGCAGATTCACGAGACCTACATCGTCTCGCAAACCCGCGACGGGCTGATTGTGGTCGACCAGCACGCCGCGCACGAGCGCATCGTCTACGAAAAGTTGAAGGCGTCGCTTGCCAAGAACGGCGTGCAGCGGCAGATCCTCCTGATCCCCGAGATCGTCGAGCTCGATGAATCAACCGTCGAGAAACTGCTCGATCGCGCCGAGGAGCTTGCCTCCTTTGGCCTTGCGATCGAATCCTTCGGCCCCGGCGCGGTCGCCGTGCGCGAGACACCGTCACTGCTTGGCAAGGCCAATGCCGCGGGGCTCTTGCGCGATCTCGCCGAACACATGGCCGAATGGGACGAGGCGCTGCCGCTGGAGCGCCGCCTGATGCATGTCGCGGCCACCATGGCCTGCCACGGCTCGGTCCGCGCCGGCCGCCGCCTCAAGCCGGAAGAGATGAACGCGCTGCTGCGCGAGATGGAAGACACACCGAACTCCGGCCAGTGCAACCACGGCCGTCCGACCTATGTCGAATTGAAGCTCAGCGATATCGAGAAGCTGTTCGGGCGGCGGTAGCCGCCACAAAGCAGCTGCGTAGGGTGGGCAAAGGCGCTCTTGCGCCGTGCCCACCATCCACGGCGTGCTCGCGATGGTGGGCACGCTTCGCTTTGCCCACCCTACGAAGTCGGGCCCTTCAAAAACACAAACTCCGTGTCGTCATACGCGCGCCGCTCGAGCTCCTCGAATCCATCAGGCGCCGCGAATGCCACAGCCTTTGCTTCCTCTACCACCAGCAGCGCGCCCGGCGTCAGCCAGCCGCCGTCGCGCAGCGAGGCGAGCGCCTTGTCGGCGAGGCCCTTGCCATAGGGCGGATCGAGGAACACCAGCGAGAACGGCTCGACCGGATGCGCAGGTCCAAGGTCAGTCGCATCGCGGCGATAGACTTTCGTCGTGCCGCCTAAGCCCAGCGACTCCACATTGTTGCGCAACAGCGCGCGCGCTTCGGCGCCATTGTCGACGAACAGCGTGAACCTGGCGCCACGCGAAGATGCCTCGATGCCGAGCGCGCCGGTGCCGGCGAAGAGATCGAGCACGCGCGCATCCGTGATCGGATCGTCATAGGCATGCGCGAGGATGTTGAACACGGACTCGCGCAACCGATCCGCCGTCGGGCGGATCTCGCGCGACTGCGGCGACGCCAGATTGCGGCCCCTCAATCGTCCCCCGACGACGCGCATTGCGGATTACTCGTCCCGCGGCTTGAGATCGCGCTTGCCGTGATAGCCGCGCTTGGGACGGCGCGGCGGGCCGTAGCCGTTGGCCTCGTCCTCGTTGCGGGCGCGCGCCTCCTCGCTGCCGGTGCGCTGCACCAGCACACGGCGACCCTTGCGGTCGTTGATGACAGCGCGCTTGCTCGCGGGCTTGGATGGCTTCTTGCCCTCGCCATCGTCGGCCTGACTCTGCTCCGGCCGAGTGAAATCGGCGCCGGCGATCTTGGCGACCTTCTCACCGAGCTGCTCGCGCAGCACCCGCGTCTTGACCTCCTCGACCTTGCCCTCCTCGAGCTCGCCGAGCTGGAACGGGCCGTAGGAGACGCGGATCAGCCGGTTCACCTCGAGGCCTAGATGCGCCATCACGTTGCGCACCTCGCGGTTCTTGCCCTCGCGGATCGCGAACACGACCCAGACGTTGGCGCCCTGGTCGCGCTCCAGGGTCGCTTCGATTGGCCCGTATTTGACGCCGTCGACCTCGACGCCTGCCTTCAGCTGGTCGAGCTGGGCCTGCGTCACCTCGCCATGGGCGCGGACGCGATAGCGCCGCAGCCAGCCGGTGTCGGGCAGCTCGAGCGTACGCGCGAGCCCGCCGTCATTGGTGAGCAGCAGCAGGCCCTCGGTGTTGAAGTCGAGCCGGCCGATCGAGATCAGCCGCGGCAGGCCTTCGGGCAGATTGTCGAACACAGTCGGCCGCCCCTCGGGATCGGCATGCGTCGTCATCAGCCCGCGCGGCTTGTGATACATGAACAGCCGCGTGCGCTCGCGCGGCGGCAAATTCTTGCCGTCGACCGCGACCACGTCATTCTCGGTGATGTCGAGCGCCGGCGAATTGATCACGCGGCCGTTCACGGTGACGCGGCCCTGCGTCACCATCTCCTCGGCGTCGCGGCGCGAAGCAAGGCCGGCGCGCGCCAGCACTTTTGCAATGCGCTCGCCGGATTTCTTCGGCTTCGGCTCCGGACGCTCGCGGCGGTCGTCATACGACCGCTCGCGATAGGCGCCGCGACCGCCGAACGCCGGCCGCTTGGTAAAGATCTGGCTGTCGTCTTCATTGTCCCGGCGCGGACGATCGGAGAAACGGCCCTCGCTGCGCGGATGCTCCTGCCAGTCGGTGCGGCCCTCGGGCCGCTCGCGCCGATTGTCGCGGCGATCGCCGCCCTCATCGTCGCCCCAGCGCGGCCGGCTGAATTTCGGCCGATCACTCTGCTCGCGATCGTCGCGCGAGCGCGAGAAACGCGGCCGATCGCCACCGCGATCGCCGCGGTCATCACGCTTCTGCCACGGCTTGGATTCGCCACGCGGCGGGCGATCGCCGAAATCCTTGCGCGGACCACGATCCCCCCGGTCGCCCTTGCGATCCGGCGCGCCGCGCGAAAATTTCCTGTCGCCGCTGAATTTCCGCTCGGGCCGATCGCCGTCGCGCGAGGGACGATCACCGAATGATCGCTCGCCACGCGGCGTATAGGGGCGCTTCTCGCCATCACGCTCGCGCGGTGTGTAGGGCTTCTTGTCGCCGAACTTCCGATCGGAAAATCGGCCGGCCGGGCGGGCGTCATCGCGATCGCGCCGCGGCGGACGATCGTCGCGGTTGTAGTTCGGGCGGTCGCCGCGAGGCGTGTAGGGACGCTTTTCGCTGCCGCGGTCTTCGCGCGGTTTGAACGAACGCTTTTCGCCATCGCGATCAAATCTCGGCCGGTCGCCGCGCGGCTTGAACGACCGTTTCTCGCCATCGCGCGCGGCACGGTCGCGGAATGGCCGGTCACCACGGGGACGGTCGTCGCGGTTGAATCGGGGCTTGTCGCCGTAGTCGCGGCGCGGCGCATCACCGTCCTCGCGGCGGCGGAACGAGCGGCCCTCGCCCTTGTCGCCGAAGGAGCGCTTGCCGCGGTCGCCGCCCTTGTCGCCGTAGCTGCGCTTGCCGAACGGCTTGTCGCCGCCGCGGCCACCGCCCGGGCGGCCCTTGCCGGGCCCGCCCCGGTCACGCCGTCCGCGGGAATCGTTGTCTTTATCGCTGTCGCGGGGCATGAAAGTCTCGCTTGGGGTAAGGTCAAACGGCCGTGCGCCCGCAACTCGGCGGCGCATCAAAAGCCGGTATCCACATTGGCTGAAGGCGAAGCTACTAGCAGGTTTCTTGGGATGATACGAGGCATGTCAGCCCCTTCTTTCATGGATTTGGCGCTGAAAACCGCCGAAAATGCCGGAAAATCGGGCGAAGTTCCGATCGGATGCGTGATTGTCAGGGGGTACGAGGTGATCGCCACCGCGGCCAACCGCACCCTGACCGACCGCGACCCCACTGCCCATGCCGAGGTTTTGGCGATCCGCCAGGCCGCGGAGGCCATCGGCACCGAGCGGCTGGTCGATTGCGACCTCTACGTCACGCTCGAGCCCTGCACCATGTGCGCCGGCGCGATCTCGCTGGCCCGCATCCGTCGGCTCTATTACGGCGCCGCCGATCCCAAGGGCGGCGCGGTTGAATCAGGCGTACGCTTCTTCTCCCAGCCGACCTGCCATCACGTGCCGCAGGTCTACGGCGCGCTGGGTGAGGGCGAGGCGGCGCGACTGCTGCGGGAGTTCTTCAGGGAGCGGCGGTGACCGCTCCGTAGCCCGGATGGAGCGCAGCGTAATCCGGGTTCAGACCATCCGCGGAGGGAGCGGCCCCGGATTACGCTGCGCTCCATCCGGGCTACGGCATCACGCCGCCAGAAAAAACTCCCGCAGCAGTTTCGCCGTTGCCTCCGGATTCTCCTCCGTCAGAAAATGCCCGGAATCCACCGGCGTGCCGCTGACGTTTGTCGCCCACTTCTTCCACGTATCGAGCGGTGTTGTCGCGGCGCTCGCAACCCCGGCATCACCCCACAGCGCCAGCATCGGGACGGTGATCTTCTTGCCGGCCAAAAAGTCGGCCTTGTCGATCTCGTAATCCGCATAGGCACCGGCGCGATAATCCTCGCACATCGCATGGATACGCGCGGGATCGCGGAACGGCGCCAGATAATGCTCCAGCGCGCGCGGATCCATCGCGTCCAATGTCCCGCTCTTGGTCTGGCTCGCCATCTTCTCCTTCAGGAAGAACTCGCCCGCGCCTGAGATCAACGTCTCCGGCAACGGATAGGGCTGCGCCAGGAAGGCCCAATGGTAGATCTTCAGCGCCGACAGTCGGTTCAGCTTCTCCCAGTAATCATAGGTCGGCGCGATATCGAGCACCGCGAGCTTCGACAGCCGGCCGGGATGATCGAGCGCCAGCCGATACGACACGCGGCCGCCGCGGTCGTGGCCGGCGAGCGCGAAATGCACATGGCCGAGGCTCTCCATCATCTCCACCATGGTCTTCGCCCAGGCCCGCTTGGTGTAGGGCGTGTGATCCTTGTCGCTTGCGGGCATGTCGGACCAGCCGTAGCTCGGCAGGTCCGGAATGATCAGCGTGAATTTGTCGTCGAGCTTGGGCGCCACCTGATGCCACATCACATGGGTCGACGAGAAGCCGTGCAGCAGAAGCAGCGGCGGCCCCTTGCCGCCGACGCGGGCGAAGATGCGGCCCTGCGAGGTGTTGATCCATTCGGAGGCATAGCCGGGAAAGAGATCGGCGAGATCGGGCATCCGGGGCTCCTTTCGCGGCGCGTTCTTGCTTCAAACTTTGTTTGTCGTTGCCGCTGACTTGAGCGAGGGTTATGCCATCCACCAAGGCAAGCCATCAAGAACAAGGGGAAACGTCATGATCGATTTCGAAATCCCGTCTGATGCCAAGGCGATCCGCGAGAAGGTGCGCAAATTCGTCCACGACGAATGCATCCCCGCGGAAAAGGAACTCGACACCAAACCGCTCGCCGAGGTGCTCGGCCCCTTGCGGAAAAAGGCTCGCGCGCAGGGGCTGTGGTGCCCGTTCGTGCCGAAGGAGTATGGCGGTATGGGGCTCGGGCCGCTGGCCAACGCGCTGGTGCAGATGGAGCTCGGCGAGAGCATGCTGGGCGCGCTCTCGATGAACACGCAGGGCCCCGACGATGCCTCGATGATGACGATCCTCGCCCACGGCACGGACTATCAGAAGGAGAAGTTCCTTAAACCCCTCTTGAACGGCGACAAGCGCATCTGCTTCTCGATGACCGAGAAGGCCGCCGGCGCCGACGCCACGGGCATGCAGACCACGGCCGTGAAGGACGGCAACGAGAACTACATTCTCAACGGCGAGAAATGGTTCTCGTCCTCCGCGAGCGTCGCCGACATGGCGCTGGTGATGGCCAAGACCGATCCGAACGCGCCGCGCCACAAGCAGTACTCGACCTTCATCGTCGAGCTGCCGAACCCCGGCTACAAGATCAAGCGCAACGTCGCCAACATGGCGATCGAGGGCCCGCATGACGACGTGATCCATGGCGGCCACTCCGAAATCGAGATCAGGGATCTGAAGGTGCCGGCCGACAATCTGCTTGGCGGCGAAGGCAACGGCTTCAACATGGGCCAGCATCGCCTCGCCTATGGCCGGCTGCGCCACGGCATGCATAACGTCGCGAAAGCCCAGCGCGCGCTCGACATGGCGGTTGCCCACGTCACCAAGCGCTCGACCTTCGGCCAGTTGCTGGCCGACCGGCAGGCGGTGCAGTTCATGCTCGCCGATTGCGCGAGCGAGCTCTATATCGGCCGATTGATGTTGCTGCACATCGCCTACAAGGCCGAGAAGGGCCTCGACATCCGCCAGGAAAACTCGATCGCAAAAATCTTCCACGCGCACATGGTGCACAAGGTGATCGACACCGCGATCCAGCTGCACGGCGCACTCGGCTTCAGCCAGGATACGCCGCTCGCGAAGTGGTACACCCAGGTGCGCTCGCAGCGGCTGGTCGACGGGCCGGACGAGGTGCACAAGTGGAAGATCGGCAAAAACGTCATCAAGGCGTTCCGCGAGCACGGCACCACGGCAAGCGCTGCGGGTGGGGATTTGCTGTAAGCGACATCGCGTAGGGTGGGCAAAGGCGCGTTTGCGCCGTGCCCACCATCTACGGCGTGCTCGTGATGGTGGGCACGCTTCCGCCTTCGCTCGTTGAGCTACGGCGGACGGGCTCGCTTTGCCCACCCTACGGCACCGCGTGATCCGGCTCACAGTCTCCGCGATCTTCGCCGCTACAATCCCCTCATCAACGAAGGGGATTGCCATGACCGACGATCCGACGCGCGACCACCGCACCGACACCTCGCGTCGCGAACTGAGCGAAGACCAGCTCGCGCAGATTTCCGGCGGCAACCACTCGATCCTCTCGCCGCGCGATGCGGCATCGGGGTTGCCAACCGGCAAGCGGCTCTGATTAACCCCGTTCCGCCTCCATCGCCTGCCAGGCGATGTCGCGGCGGCAAAAACCGTCCGGCCATTCGATCCGATCGACCGCTTGATAGGCGCGGTCCCGCGCTTCCGTCACGGTCTTGCCGATCGCGCAGACATTCAGCACGCGCCCGCCATTGGCGAGGATCGCGCCATCCTTCGCCGTTGTGCCAGCATGGAATATCTCGACGCCCTCGACCTTGGCGGCGTCTTCGAGGCCATCGATCCGCGTGCCCTTGGCGTAATCGCCGGGATAGCCCTTGGCGGCCATCACCACCGTGAGCGCGGGGTCGGGGTACCAGCGCAGGTCAAAGTTCTTCAGTTGGCCATCGCAGGATGCGAGCAGCGCCGGCACGATATCCGACATCATCCGCAGCATCAGCACCTGGCACTCGGGATCGCCGAAGCGGACGTTGTATTCGAACAGCTTTGGTCCCTCTGCCGTCAGCATCACGCCGGCATAGAGCACGCCCTTGAATGGCATGCCGCGCTTCTTCATGCCCGCAACCGTCGGCAAGATGATCCGCGCCATGATCTGGTCGTGGATTTCTGGCGTCACGAACGGTGTCGGCGAATAGGCACCCATGCCGCCGGTATTCGGCCCCTCGTCGTGATCGAACACACGCTTGTGGTCCTGCGCAGTCGCGAGCGGGATCGCGGTCTCGCCGTCGCACAGCGCGAAAAAGCTGATCTCGCGGCCGGACAAAAATTCCTCGATCACGACCTCGGCCCCGGCCGCGCCGAACCCGCCTTCGAACATCATCGCGATGGCGGCTTCCGCCTCGGCCAGCGTCATCGCCACCACGACGCCCTTGCCGGCGGCGAGCCCGTCAGCCTTGACCACGATCGGCGCACCCTGGGCGCGGACATAGGCCAGCGCATCATTGGCATTGTCGAAGCGGCGATAGGCGCCGGTCGGAATGTTGAACTCGCTGCAGAGATCCTTCGTAAATCCCTTGGAGCCTTCGAGCTGCGCGGCCCGCTTGCGCGGCCCGAACGCCTTGATGCCGGCGCTAGCGAGATCATCGACCACGCCGGCCGCGAGCGGCGTCTCCGGCCCGACCACGACGAAATCCACCGCGTTCGCCTTGCAGAAGGCGATCACCGCGGAATGATCGGCCACATCGAGCGCGACGCAGTCGGCCTCTTGCGCAATCCCGGCATTGCCCGGCGCGCACCACAGTTTCGTCACCAGCGGGGAGGCTGCGATCTTCCATGCGAGAGCGTGTTCGCGGCCGCCGGAACCGAGCAGGAGGATGTTCATGAATGACTGCCGATCTAGAGGGGGGTGCCACGGTATTTCGCCACGGTGTAGCACGGCGCAAGACGGCTGCAATCGAGCGCTCTGACCATATGTGGATATGTGAGCCAGCGCCTGAAACTGGCCGCTCGGACCTTGCGCCCGGGGTCAAAAACCCCGATTCTATGGATCGAATGACCGCCGCCCCGAATCTGCTTAACGCGCCTGAATTCACCGTCTCGGAACTCTCCACCGCGCTGAAGCGCACGGTGGAGGACCGCTTTGGCCATGTCCGCGTCCGCGGCGAGATCTCCGGCTTCCGCGGGCCGCACTCCTCCGGCCATTGCTATTTCGCGCTGAAGGACGAGAGCGCCAAGATCGAGGCGGTGATCTGGAAGTTCGCCCACGCCCGGATGCGCTTCAAGCCGCAGGAAGGGCTGGAGGTCATCGCGACCGGCAAGCTCACGACCTATCCGAACTCCTCGAAATACCAGATCGTCATCGACTCCCTGGAGCCAGCCGGCGTCGGCGCGCTGATGGCCTTGATGGAGGAGCGCAAGCGGAAGCTCGCCGCGGAAGGTCTGTTCGATGAGGCGCGCAAGCAGCTGCTGCCCTGGCTGCCGGAGGTGATCGGCGTCGTCACCTCGCCGACGGGCGCCGTGATCCGCGACATCCTGCATCGGCTGGAGGACCGCTTTCCCCGCCGTGTGCTGGTGTGGCCGGTCAAGGTGCAGGGCGAAGGCTCCGCCGAGCAGGTCGCCGCCGCAATCCGCGGCTTCAACGCGCTGCCCGAGGGCGGCCGGATTCCGCGGCCGGATCTCCTGATCGTCGCGCGCGGCGGCGGGTCGCTGGAGGACCTCTGGTCGTTCAACGAGGAGATCGTGGTTCGCGCCGCCGCCGACAGCATGATCCCGCTGATCTCCGCGGTCGGCCACGAGACCGACATCACGCTGATCGATTTCGTCGCCGACAAGCGCGCGCCGACGCCGACGGCCGCCGCCGAGATGGCGGTGCCGGTGCGCAGCGAGCTCTTTGTCGAGGTCGAGAGCCTCGCCCGGCGCACCATGGTGTGCTGGCAGCGCGCGCAGGAGGCCCGCCGCCGTGAATTGCGTGCCGCCGCCCGCGCCCTGCCCGCCGCGCACGAACTGCTCGCGATCCCGAGGCAGCGGCTCGACCATCTCGCCGCCGGCCTGCCGCGCGGGCTGAAGGCCAATACGCATGCGCATTTTCGCCGCTTCGCCGCCAGCAGCGCGCGGCTGACGATCGGGGTGCTGCGCGGCCAGGTCGCACATGCGCGGCAACGGCTGACGGTCTCCGGCGAGCGCATCACGCTGTCGGCACGTTCGCTGCTGCATCGCCGCCGCGAGCGATTTGCGGGGCTCGAGATCAGGCTGAAGGCCTCGAAGCTCGCCAATGCGCAGGCGCAGCGCAATGCGATCGCGCGCAACCGCGAACGCACCCACCGCCTCGCCGAACGCGCGCGGCGGGCGCTGGCGACCGCAATGCAGCGGCTCGAGGCACGTGTCGGCCATAGCGGACAGTTGCTGTCGGCGCTGTCCTATCGCGGCGTGCTGGCGCGCGGCTTTGCGCTGGTGCGAGACGAGCACGGCCACGCCGTTCATTCCGCAGCATCGGTCGGGCCGAGCGCCAATCTCACCATCGAGTTCGCCGACGGCCGCGTCGCGGCCACCGCCGATGCCGATCGTCCGCCCGCGGCTGTGAGCGAGCCCAAGGCGCCGAAGGAGGCGAAGCCGGCGGCGCCGAAGCGGGTTGCAAAACCTGTCGATCAAGGCAGCCTGTTCTAACGCGCAAGCCATTCGGCAACGCGCTTCTGCGCATCGCTGCGCGCGTCGGCGTCGGTGCCGAGATGGCCGCGCTCCGGCGTGGCGGCATCCGATCCGCTGATCAGGCGCAGCGGCAGATTCGCGCGATCGAAATCATGATAAGCCTCGGGGTAGACGATGATGCGCGCCAGCGCGCTGCGGCCGCGTGCGCCGTCGACCATCGCATGGCAGGCTGACGGCGAGGTGACGTCGTCGCGGCCGCCGATCAGCACCAATGTCGGCACCCGCGCGCTCCAGCCGAGGCCGAGCGAGGAGCGGCAATCCGGATAGAACGCGACTGCGGAGCGAAAATCCGGCAGCGCGTTGCGCGCCAGCAGTTGCGGGCGCACCGCCCAGAGCAGCGCGCCGCCGCCATTGCCCCAGCCGATCAGGCTGATGCGGTCGCGCGCCACCCATTTCTGCTGCACCAGCCATTGCCGCGCGGCGTTGATGTCGGCGACGCGCTCGCGCCGTGCCTGCACCTGACGCTCCCGGGCGCGGCATTGCGGACCGATCTCGCGCGAGCTGTAGCTGTCGGGCATCAGTACCGCATGGCCGGCCTTCAGCAACTCCTCGGCCCAGTCGCGATAGCGCGGCAGCACCGGCTCGGACGGACCGGCCAGGCCGTCGCAGGCATGCAGCGCGATCACGGTCGGAAACGGCCCATCGCCGTCGGGCCTGAACAGCTGGGCACGCAGCGTGATGCTGCCGTCGGGAATCTCGACCTGGTGCGGCGCGGCCAGCGGCGCGGCCGCGACCGGCGCAGCCAGCAGCGTCAGGAACAGGGTGATTGACGTCAGGCGCATGCGCTCGGGCCGGGTCGTGATGGCGCTGGAGACCCAGCGCGCCGTGAATTCAAGGTTATCATCCACGTCGCCGCCAAATCATCACAAGTCGGTGGTTTAACGGGCGGACACCCCACCCTATCTGTGATAGACGGGACCATGACCATTCGGTAAGCCTCGCGGTCAGTCTCGAATGGGGCGATGCGGAGAGATTTGACGTGCTGAACAAGTTCGGGCCTTCCGGCCATGGCGAAGCGCAGGTGCAGTATCTCGACGGCGATTTCCGCGTGATCTCGCCCGGGACCTATGTGCGCTGCGCGATCACGGACGCCCGGATTCCGCTCGACGAGTTGAAGTACTGGAGCGTCGACCTGCAGGAGGCCTATGCGCTTCCGACCGCGGTGCTGCAGCGGCACTATCCCGGCGCGCTCAAGCCGCAAGGCTAGCCTCCCCCCCGCCGTCGCGCGTCACGCGCCCTGAACAATCGATCGGTGACGAAGCGCCGCAGCTGCGCCGGCTCATTGAATTCCAGCGTCACCTTGAACGGCACCACTCTCTGCACGTGAGGCAGCATGCCGTCGCCGCCATGGATGCGGGCAAGGTCCTTTTCTGTCGTCACCAGCGTGAGCCCGTCGCGTCCGGCGTCAAGGGACAGATCCTGGATATCACCGTCCGAATATGGATGATGGTCAGCGAAAACGCGGCTGCTGACGATCTCGACCCCGCTGGCGCGCAATGTCCTGAAAAAGCGGTCGGGATCGCCGATGCCGGCGAAGGCGAGCACGCGCTTGCCCTGCAACGCCGCGACTGAGACATCGTCGGGCTTGATAGAGGCGGCGAGCACCGGTTTGCCTTCGTGCGCAATCTCGGCCGCAATCTTCTTCGCCGCCTCCCCCTCGCCCACCACGATCAGCGCATCGGTGCGCGCCAGCTGCGGCTTCAGGGGCGCGCGCAAGGGACCGGCGGGAATGACGCGGCCATTGCCGACGCCGCGGACGGCATCGATTACGATCAGCGAAGCGTCCTTGGCGACGGCCGGGTTCTGGAAGCCGTCGTCCATCAGGATCACGCTCGCGCCCTGCGACTTCGCCAGCGCCACGCCCGCGGCGCGATCGCGGGCGATCACGACCGGCAGCGTCGCCGACATCATCAAGGGCTCGTCGCCAACCTCGGACGCGTCATGCCGTTCCGGATCGACCTTGATCGGCCCGCGCAGGCTGCCGCCATAACCACGGCTGAGCACCACCGGCAGTTCGTCCAGCTCGCGTAGCAGTTTGACCAGCGCCAGTACCGTCGGCGTCTTGCCGGCGCCGCCGACGTGATAGTTGCCGACACACAAAACGGGAATGCCGGCATCGAGCCCGCCCTGTCGCATCCGCCGCGCGGCGACGGCGCCGTAGACGGCTGCGAGCGGTCGGAGCAAATAGGATTTCCAAGACGATGGCCGGTGCCAGAAGGCCGGCTCACGCATTGGCAGCTCCCATCTCGAGCTGCAGTTGCAGCAGATAGGGCTCGAGCGCGGTGAGCGTGCGCTCCAGCGCACCGCCGAGTTGGTCTACGACCTGCTCGGACGCCGCAAGCGACGCGTCGCGTGCCGCAGGATCGGCGAGGAACTGGCCGAGCTGCTTGACCAGCGCTTCCTGACTGTCGGCGCGCCTGGCGCCGCCGGCGCGATCCAGCGCCTCATAGACCTCGGTGAAGTTGAACACGTGCGGGCCGTGCACGATGGAGGCGCCGAGCTTCACGGCCTCGATCGGATTCTGTCCGCCATGCTCGATCAGCGAGCCGCCCATGAACACGATCGGCGCGAGGCGATAGAACAGGCCGAGTTCGCCCATGGTGTCGGCGACATAAATGTCTGTGGTCGCGACCGGCAGATCCTCATGCGAACGCTGCGAGGGATGCAGGCCAGCCGCGCTGACGAGCCGCGCCACCGCCTCGCCGCGGTCGGCGTGGCGCGGCACGATCACGGTGAGCAGGCCCGGGAAAAAGCCGGACAATGTCTTGTGGGCCTCGATCAGGATTTCTTCCTCGCCCGGATGGGTCGAGGCCGCGACCACGATCGGCCGTCCCCGCGTCACCGACATCAGCCGCTCCAGCTTGGCCGGGTCGGCCGGCGGCGCCGGCACGTCGAGCTTGAGATTGCCGGTGACGCGGACATTGCGGCTGCCGAGCGCGGCGAAGCGTTCGGCGTCGACCTTGGATTGCGCGAGGCAGATGTCGAAGCGGCCGAGCAGCGCCGAGATCGTCGCATGGGCGCGGCGCCAGCGCGGGAACGAGCGCTGCGACATCCGGCCGTTGATCAGGACCATCGGCAGCCGCCGCGCGGCGCTCGACAGGATCAGGTTCGGCCACAAATCGGATTCGATGAACAGCGCCAGCGACGGCCGCCAGTGGTCGAGGAAGCGCGTCACGTAGCGCGGCGAATCATACGGCACGTATTGATGGATCACGTCGGGCGGAAAGCGCTTGGCGACGATCGCGGCCGAGGTCACCGTGCCCGAGGTCAGCAGGATGCGCAGATTGAGCGCGCGCAGCCGCTCGATCAGCGCGGCGGCGGCCAGCACCTCGCCGACGCTGGCGCCATGAATCCACACCAGCGGCCCGTGCGGCCGCACATCGGCGCTCATGCCGCGCCGCTCGCCGACTCGTTCGGGGTCTTCCTTGCCGAGCTTGAGGCGGCGCTTGATCAGGGCAGGCGCGAGCGGCACCATCGCAGACGACAGCTTGCGATAAACACGCAACGTCATCGGGAGCGAGTTAGCCAAGCGCTGCCTCCGGTCGCCCGACCGCTGCATAGGCGCGCCGGGTCGCTTCGTTCAGGAGCGTCTCCACCTGCAGCCGGCACTTTTCCATGGTCTCGGCGTCGGCATCGGGCGGGACGTACACTGCCTCAATACCTACCACTGCGCCGCGCCCGAATGGCAAATTGATGGTCGTCGAATCCCAGTTTTTCAACCGGGCAAATCGGCTGGTCACCATGGCGAAGGGAAGGATCGGCCGCCCGCTCTCCCGCGCCAGCATGATGGCGCCGAGGCCGGCCACCCGCGCCCGCTTCGGCACGTCGGCGGTCGTAGCGACATTCCAGCCCTCCTCCAGCGCCCGCACCATCTCCTTGAAAGCGCCGACCCCGCCTTTGCGGTGGAACGCGCCGCCGTGGTCGCCGGAACCTCTGATCGTGCCGATACCGAGCCGCTCGGCGGCGATCGCGTTGAACTCGCCGTCGCGATGGCGGGAGATCAGGACCTTGGCGCGGTAGCTTTCCTTGGTCTTGATGAACGGCGTCAGGAAGTGCTGGCCGTGCCAGAACACGAAGATGCCGGGCATCTCCGGCTCGACCCGCGCATAGATATCGACGGGGTCATAGACGAAGCGGTTGGTCAGCCAGACCAACCGCAAATACTCGGCTGCAAGCCAGCCGAGTGCACGCTGCACGAAGCTGCTGCGCAAAAAGTCGCGTAAGAGACGTTTCAATGGGAGTGCTTTTCGTCCTGTTCCGGATCGAGCAGCCGGTGGAGATGGACGACGAAGTAGCGCATCTGGGCGTTGTCCACCGTCATCTGCGCCTTCGCCTTCCAGGCCGCATGCGCGGTCGCGTAGTTCGGGAACACGCCGACGATGTCAACCTGGTCGAGGTTCTTGAAGGTGTTGTGCTCGAGATCGACCAACTCGCCGCCGATGACGAGATGGAGCAGTTGCGGCTGGGCAGTGTCTGACATGATGTTCTTTCCTAACAGGTTGCCCGGCAAGCAAGTCTGATCGTGGTCTTGAGTCTGGTCGTGGTCTTTAAGTCGGAGTCCTGGATCGGATGCGCAACGCTAGTGGGGAAACTCACGGCAACGGACGCTTGCGAAAATGCTCGACTATGCGGGCATGACGATCCCGTCCTGCAGCCACCAGCACCCCATGCATCACCTCCCGGCGATTGTATTCAATCGCATCCCCCGAGAGTTCGGTCATCTTACCATCCGCTTCCTGCACGATCAAATTCGCGGCGGCAAGGTCCCAGTCGCGGCTTTGCCCGCCGGCGAATGCCGCGTCAAGGCTGCCCTGCGCCACTCGGCACAGCCGCAGCGCCAGCGAGCCGATGCGCGGAAACAGTGTGACATCATCATGTGTCGCACTCAGGCGTTGCACCAGCGGCTTCGGTCCGGCCATGCGCGGGAAATCATAGTCGGTGCCTGATGTCGCCTGCACCGCGACGTCGTTGCGGGTGGCGCCGCGGCCGCGCGCGGCGAAAAAGAATTCGTCGGTGACGGGCGCATAGACCGCAGCCAGCACCGGCGACGCACCTTCGACCAGCGCCACGCTGACGCACCAATCCTCGCGGCCGGCGAGATAGCTGCGGGTGCCGTCGATGGGATCGACGATCCACACCAGTTTCTTGCCGAGCCGCGCTGAATCGTCGGCGCTCTCCTCCGACAGCCAGCCGTAATCCGGCGTCGCCGAGCGCAGCCGCTCCTCGAGCAGGTCGTTGACCGCGATGTCGGCTTCCGAGACCGGGGACGAGGCGCCCTTGATCCAGTTCTTCAGCTCGGTGCGGAACAGCGACTGCGCCAGCGCGCCGGCCTCGCGCACCGTTTTGGTCAAGAGCGCCGCGTCGCGCGCCGTGATCCAGTCGGCCGTATCAGCGTCCGCCAAGCGTCAGGCCCTCGATGCGCAGGGTCGGCGCATTGACGCCGTAGCGGAATTCCAGGTCGTTCGCCGCCACCAGCGACTTGAACATCGGCAGCAGGTGGCCGGCGATCGTGACTTCGCTGACGGGATAGGTGATCTCGCCGTTCTCGATCCAGAAGCCGGAGGCGCCGCGGCTGTAATCGCCGGTGACGCCGTTCACGCCGGAGCCGATCAAATCGGTGACGTAGAAGCCCTGCTTGATGTCGGAGATCAGTTCCTTCGGCGTCACGTGGCCGGCTTCGAGATGCAGATTATAGGTCCCCGGCGACGGCGAGGACGACACGCCGCGATGTGCATGCCCGGTGGTGACGAGGCCGAGCTCGCGCGCGGTCGCCGAATCCAGGATCCAGGAGGTCAGCACGCCCTCGTCGATGATCGCGAGCTTCTTCACCTGGACGCCTTCGGCGTCAAACGTCTGCGACCGCAGGCCGCGGACGCGCAGGGGATCGTCGATGATGCGGATGTCCCTCGAGAACAGCTGCTCGCCGAGCTTGTCCTTCAGGAAGCTGGTCTTGCGCGCGATCGAGGCGCCATTGATAGCGCCGACGAGGTGGCCGATCATCGAGCCCGCGACGCGCGGATCATAAACCACCGGCACCTTGCAGGTCTCGACCTTGCGCGGATTGCCGCGGGCCACCGCACGCTCGCCGGCCTTGCGGCCGACCGTTGCCGGCGAATCGAGATCGGATGCGTGCGGCGCGCTGGTGAAATCATAGTCGCGCTCCATCGAGGTGCCCTCGCCCGAGATCGCGGTCGTCGAGATGCTGTGGCTGGAACGCAGGTAGGAGCCGTGGAAACCGGTCGAGGTCACCAGCACCATGCCGCCGATGCCGGTCGAGGCCGACGCGCCGCCGGATTTCGTCACCCCCTTCACCGCCAGCGCCGCGGCTTCGGCTTCAGTGGCGCGGCGTTCGAGCTCGGCGGTCGAGGGAACCGTGCGATCGAGCAGATCGAGATCGGGGAAATTCTTCGCGTGCAACGCCGGATCGGCGAGCCCGACATATTTGTCATCGGGCGCGACGCGCGCCATCGCCACCGCGCGTTCGGCGAGTTTCGCAATTCCGTCGCCCGAGACGTCGTTGGTCGAGACCACCGCCTGACGCTGGCCGACGAACACCCTTAAACCTACATCGTCGCCTTCGGAGCGCTCGGTCTCCTCGACGCGGCCGTCGCGCACCTCGACGCCCTGCGACACACCGCGCACCGCGACCGCGTCCGCGGCATCGGCGCCGGCCTTTTTTGCCGCCTCGACGAGACGCTGCGCCAGGTCGGTGAGCGCGGATTGATCGAACAGGTCAGAAGTACCGCTCTTGTGCGCGGCCGGAGCGTTGGATGGTGAAGAGTTCACGAACGAATTCCTGCGGATTGGACGGGGGAGCGGAACCGGATCGGCGATCTCCTGAGATGTGCTGGATTCTCAGGGATTTCAAGCACTTTCGCGCATTGAAAAAGCAAAGATTCTCGGCATCGGGGCAAGGACTCGTCAATCATGCGTGCCAAGGTCTTGTCAATCATGCGGACAGATGCGGCGGCGGTGACATTGGGTTAACCAGCCTTTTTAAGCTGATACGGAAACGCCTCCGCTAAGGTCTCACGCATCGACCGGGAACACCCGGCGGGGAGATAAAAGCCGTGAGGCGTCAAACATCAACAAGCGGGATCAATCCCGCCGGGTCGAGCCGCGCTCTGCGGCTCGACCCTCTTTCCCTTCCGCTCTCCTTCCACGCGCAGGACACCCGCGCCGACGGCGGCGTGCGGCAGATCGAGCTTCATCGCGAACGTGTGGTGCTGCGCCGTGCCCTCAACGGCATGCGAATGGCCGTCAACGTTCGCGTCAGTGACTTCATCGGCATTGCGCTGCGCGGCCTCGACGACGCGCAGATGCTGGTGCTGGTGCATCGCGATCCCTCGCTCAACATTCCGCTCGGCTCGAGCGCCGATGCCGAGGAGACCGCGACCGCCTGGCAGACCTGGTGCGACATCTTCCAGCTGCCGCAGCTCACCGAGGACGCCCCGCGTGCCCCCGCCCCGCGCCGCCGCCGCCGCAACGCCATCCGCGACCGCCGCCCGAAATTCCTGGTCCGCCGCCGCGCCGGCGCGCAGCTCGGCGACGCCAGCGTGCATCGCGACGAGCGCGAGATCATCGCAAGGAATTGAATCGCTCCATCCGCTCGTCATAGCGAGCCGCCCACCCGCGATGTCATCACCCGCGCATGCGGGTGATCCAGTATTCCAGAGACGCCAGCGATTGAGCCGATGGGCCGCGGCGTACTGGATCGCCCGCTCCGGTGCGCAAGTGCGCACAAGGCGGGCGACGACACTGAAGATGTGAGTCCGCATTCTCGCGACATGGTCTGTCCGAGTTATCCATCTCGTTCCGCCCTCTCTCGATAGCGAGGGCGCAGGGAAGACCGGGTGCACGCCGCACCCGCGGTCCCGTGCG
>NZ_JAFCJX010000041.1 GCF_018130695.1 Bradyrhizobium jicamae
ACAGGTTCGGCGGAGGCATCCGGCCTTCCCTGCGCGATGGCTTTACGGCTTATACGTGCTCGCCCTGGTGAGACTCTGCTTTTGTGCCACCATCATCCACGATCGGCTTTGGACCTTTCGCAGACTTGCCACCAACATCGGGGCGGCAGGCCCACACGACTTCACCGTCCGCCTTGCGCACACACGCCTGTTGCACGCTCGGCGGCCACCGCATCTTCACCCACGTCCGTGACGTTCGCGAAACGCCCCTCGTGTCGGGTGAGGTGGACATATTGTTAGCATAATCGGAAGTTCGCGTAAAGAGGAATATTTTTGCTGGGCGCCCTTGCGTTGTCGGGCAAATCAGCGGTCTAATGTCAGCGGGAGCGCTATGGTCCGTGGGCGCGAAATACGGGCAATGGGCCATGACGGTCAATGATCGCTGGCGAATCTGTTTCGAATTTCGCAAAGGCGATGCATACGATGTCGAGATCGTGGACTATCACAAGGGATGAGTGCTTTGGCTCCAATCGTACATCCAGGTCGTTTCCTCAAGCGTGAATTGACGGCACGCCAACTGAGTGCAAACCGGCTGTCGCTCGATATCGGCGTTCCGTCAGGTCGCATCACGGATATCCTGAACGGGCGTCGTGGTATCACAGCCGATACGGCGGTCCGCCTGGGGCGCTATTTCGGCAATAGCGCGCAGTTCTGGCTCGATTTGCAGGGCCAGTATGACATCGGGGTTGTCGAGCGGGAGAAGGGGGCCGAGATCGCGAAACGCGTCAGGCCGGCTGACGCAGCTTAGGCAGCGAGGATTGACCGCCGCTTGCGCAACCCGCCGCGTCGCGGGAAAAAATGGCGGATGACGCTCCGCTTGGATTTCCGGAATGGCCTACAAGCGCAACCGCACCATCAACATGCCGGCGCCGTATCTGCGGCGGGTGTGGCTCGACCCTGAGCGCATCCCCAATCGTGCGGCCTATCCATTCGTGCTGCCATTGCTGCGCGACGATTTCGAGCTGAGCTTCGACAAGGCGATCACCATCATCGTCGGCGAGAACGGTACCGGCAAATCGACGCTGCTCGAGGGCATCGCCGTGATGGCCGGCTATGATGATGCCGGCGGCGGCAAGGGGTATCGGCCGGTTGATCATCGTGGGGCGGTGGAGAAGATGGGCGGGACCCTGTCGCAGGCGCTGCGCGCGAGCTGGCTGCCCAAGATCACCCATGGCTGGTTTTTCCGGGCCGAGAGCTTCTTTTCCGTCGCGAGATATGTCGATCAGGCCGCGCTGGACGTTGGCGACGCTCCGCCCGATTTCCTTTCCTACTCCCACGGCGAGGGTTTTCTCCGCTTCTTCGAGGAACGCTGCCAGCGCCAGGGCATCTTTATCTTCGACGAGCCGGAATCGGCGCTGTCGCCGTCGCGCCAGATCGCGTTCCTGAAGCTGCTGCACCGGATGGACGCGTCCGGCCACTGCCAGGTCATCATGGCGACCCATTCGCCGATGCTGATGGCCTATCCCAACGCGACGCTGCTGCGGTTGACGAAATATGGGCTCGAGCCGGTCAGCTTAGAGGATACCGACCACTACAGGGTGATGCGCGAGTTCTGCGACGATCCCGGCGGGTTCGTGGAGGCTGTGATCGCCGAATGACGGACGCTTGTCTGCCGGGGAAGGCGGGCCGCCATGACTTCGCTCTGGTGCAAGAAGCTGGTCTCCCGTCCGGACTAGAATTGCGTCATAAATGAGCGTCGGCGCGCCATGCGGCGTGGCCCGAGAAAAAACGTGAGGAAACAAGATGAAGGAAACGATCGGGAAGGCTGCTGTTGTGGCGGCCGCGCTGGCGCTCATTGGCGCCGCCTGGGCGCACGGGCCGACCCGCCAGAAGGTGCGGGAATCGATCGAGATCAACGCGCCGCAGGAGAAGGTGTGGGCGGCGCTCGCCAATTTCCAGGACATGAGCTGGCTGCCGGGCGTGACCAAGACCGAGGGCGCGAAGGGCAACGAGATCGGCGCGACGCGGCGGCTGACCTTGACGGGCGGCGCCACCGTCGACGAGGAGCTTTACAAATACGACGCGGCGATGATGAGCTATTCGTACCGTATCACGGCTGTCGACGTGAAGGTGCTGCCGGTCACCAACTATTCCTCGACGCTGTCGGTGTCGCCAGCGCCGGACGGCAAGGCGAAGGTGGAGTGGACCGGCGCGTTCTATCGCGGCTTCCCCAACAATGATCCGCCGCCGGAATTGAGCGACGAGGCTGCGGTGAAGGCGGTGAGCGGGCTTTACAAGGCCGGGCTCGAGGGGCTGAAGAAGAAGATCGAGAGCGGCAGCTAAAAGTGCGGGTGCTTGCCCTCGCGGCGCTGCTGGCGAGCCTCAGCGCTGCGCAGGCCGAAGAAGCGTTCGTTACCAACCAGCTCAGCGACTATCTGATGGTGGTCGATCTCGCCACCGCAAAGCCGGTCGCGACGATCCCGATCGGCGGCAAGCCGGCGGGGGTGGCGGTCACCAACGACGGCCGGTTTGCCTATGTGACGAGCCCGGATGCCAAGGCGGTCACGGTGGTCGATGCGGCCGCGCGCAAGGTGGTCGGGAAGATCGACGTCGGTGGCGGCCCCCTTGGGATCGCTGTCGCGCCTGATGGCAAGACGGTCTATGTCGCCGACTGGTACGCCGCCGCGGTGCGGGTGATCGATGCCGGGACACGAAAGGTCGTGGCCAGCATCGCGGTCGGGGCCTCGCCGTCGGGGCTTGCGGTGACGGCGGACGGCAAGTGGCTGCTGTCGGCCGATCGCGACGACGACAGCGTCTCCGTGATCGACACCGCGACGCGCGAGCGGAAGGCGACGATCAAGGTCGGCACGCGTCCGTTCGGCGTCACCATCGATGCCGAGGGCGAGCGCGCCTACACCGCCAATGTCGGCTCCAACGACGTCTCGGTGATCGACATCGCCGCACGCAGCGAGATCGGCCGGGTGGCCGTGGGGCTGCGGCCCTATGCGGTCGCGCTGGCGCAGGGCCGCGGCTTCGTCACCGATCAATATGGCGGCACCGTCAGCATCTTCGATCTCGCGACGCTGAAGCCGCTCGCGCGGATCAATGTCGGCGATTATCCGGAAGGGATCGAGGCGACCGCGGACGGCAAGCGCATCATCGTGGCGAATTGGGAGAGCAACACGCTCAACGTGATCGACGCCGCCGAGATGAAGGTGATCGGCGAGATCAAGGTCGGCGACGGCCCACGCGCGTTCGGGGCGTTTTTGCGGAGGACGGAGTAAGGTTCGGTAGGGTGGGCAAAGGCGCGCTTGCGCCGTGCCCACCTTCCACGCCGTGCTCGTGATGGTGGGCACGCTTGCGCTTTGCCCACCCTACGATGTCTTCGACGCGGCGAAGTCTCTCAGCTTCAAGAAGAAGTTCCGCAGGATCGGATTGCGATGGACATGCGTCACGTAGCGGATCGCGTGGCGCCTGCGATCGACGCTCCAGGTCATCTGCTCCGTCAGCACCGGCGCGGGGATGATCACGCTCGGTGCCCACTGGGCATCGAGCAGCCAGCCGACCGGCGCCATGTCCCAGATCTCCTTGGCCCAGCCGAGATGATCGGACGAATACTCCTTGAAGCGCATCGCCAGGAAGGCGCCGATCGCGCCGTGCGGCTCGACGTGGCGCTCGATCTCCGGCACCGTCGAATGCAGATGCGAGGTGACGCCGCGGCACGGCACCAGCACCAGCGGCACGCCGCTGTCGAGCAGCACCTGCGCGCCGCCGACATCCTGCTTGAGATTGAACTCGACCGTATCGGGCCATTCCAGCGCATGGCCGCCGAGCCAGACCACGACGACGCGATCGATGATGTCGGGCGCCTCCAGCAGCGCGGAGGCGACGTTGCTGATGGCGCCGATCGCGATGATGTACAGCGGATAGTCCGGCGATCCGCGGCGCGCCCGCGCGATCATGTCGTCGACCGCGGGCGCTGGGCGCGGCTGTTTCGTCGGCCCCACGTAATCGGTGACGCCGCGATGCACCAGGTCGTCAGGCGAGATCTGGAGCCGTTCCAGCAGCCGCAGGATCTCCTGATAGCTCAGCTCCATGCCGTCGCCGGGTGAGGTCGCGCGCGCATTGAAGAACGGCGCGGCATAGATCGCCTCGACGTCAAAACGATCCGGCGACAGCAGCATCTGCACGATCGCGAACTGGTCGTCGATCTCGTTGTAGGTGTCGGTGTCGAGCACGACGCGGATTTTGCCTGACGGCGGGGTCAGGAGTTTGAGGCGGGCGGCTTCGGTGATTGTCATTCGTTTCTCTCCAGCCGGCGAAGTCGGCGTCAGGCCCGTTGTCGCATCGGACAGAGCGTCTCCGCAATATCGCCGATCCGCTCGAACATATGGTCCGGCCGATGCGCCCGCAGCGCCGCCGGCGCGGCATAGCCCCAGCGCACCGCGCCGCAGGCGATGCCGACGGCGCGCGCGGCCTCGATGTCGCGGACCTCGTCGCCGATTGCAATCACCTCGGCCGGGGAGACGTCGGCCCGCCGGATCACGCGCCTGAATTTCGCCGGCTTGCCGAACAGCGACGCCGCGCAATCGAAATGCGCGAACAGCGCGGCGGCGTCGCCGAGCTTCTGCCGCGCATTGGCTTCGCTGTCCGACGTCACCAGCGCCAGCCGGATGCCGCTGTCGGACAGCCGCTGCAGCATGGCCTCGGCGCCGTCGAACAGCGCGATCTCAGCTGCCGCCTCCGCCTTCAGCCGCCGCACATGCCGCGCGATCGCCGGCAGCTTCCACAGCGGCACCTGCAGCTGGTTGAGGATCTCGCGCGTCGAGGCATGCCGCAGTCCCTCGACATCCGCATCCGCCACCCGTCGAAAGCCGAAGCGGTCGGCCACGTCGTTGATGGTGCGCCGAAACCACGGAAAGCTGTCGGCCAGCGTGCCGTCGAGATCGAAGATGGCGAGGGAGGTGGGCATGAATTCCAGGCGTAAGGCGGGTTAGCGGAACGTAACCCGCCGCTTCCTGTTGAGGAAGAGTGGCGGATTACGCTGCGCTAATCCGCCCTACGACTTCCACACCGTCTCCTCGGTCCAGCCGAGCTCGGCGAACTCGGCCGCCCGCAGCGGCGCTTCTCCCTCGGCAAAGAACTCGTCGAGCTGTGGCGGCGCGATGGATGTCCCTGACAGCATGGCATGCGCCTGTCCGCGATGATGGATCTGGTGCTGGAACAGATGCATCAGCAGCCGGTCGCGCCGTTCGGTCTGCACCCGCGTGTCGCGGTTGATCCTTACGATGCCATCGAGCAGATCAGGCGTCAGCGCGTCGCAGATCGCGATCAGGCGCCGGTCCATCGCGGCTTGCGCGAGCTTCAGCGCGGCAGGGGACGGGTAGGGCACCTCGTTCGCCCACGCCGCCGGCCCGAGCCAGCCGCCCTCAAGCGCATCGATGTAGAAGAGGTCGATGACGTAGATGTGGTTCAGCGTGCGCTGCAGGCTCGGAAAGAAGCCGGTGCGGTGGGCTTCGAATTCCGGCTGGTTCAGTGCGGCGCAGGCGGTGAGCAGCCGGTGGTTGGCCCAGGCGTTGTTGTAGGCGAAGGCGCGGTAGGTTTGGATGAGGCCGGTTGACACATTGGCTCTCAAGCAGATTTTGCGTTTGCCTTTTTGAGTTCTTTTGCGAGATCAGTTCTGTACTCATCGACGCTTTCGAAGAACGTCTCGTGCGATGTGTATACCTTCCCATTAGGCAGTCGCACGGCGAACCGATCAAGGCGCCCATCCTCCGCGGTTATGGGGACGAGAATGCTACTATCCGGGTTATAGATGAATGCAACTACTGGCTTCCATTCCAAAGTTGCCGGAAGAACCTCGTCACCAAAAGTGTCTTCGTATTCTCGATAAGCCTCATACCCCGACTGCGCCGGAATCAATTGTTCACCGATAGCCATGAGAGCGCCGTCGGTCATGAAGCCCGATCGGGACGAGCCATCCTGCAAGATTACAGAGACGTTGTCCTTACCTGGCTCGTGAGCTCGTTCCCGAATCTCCACGACGTAGCGAAGGTTTATGTAACTAGTACCCAACTGGATAAACATAGCTTTCTGTTTCCCTCTGTTTCGAAAGATTCAGGTGCTTGATCGTATTTATTGCTGACCTACTCCGCTGCCTCGCTCGCGCTGCTCTTCCGCGGCTTGTTCGCCTTCTTCAGCACCGGGGCCAAAAACTTGCCCGTATAGCTCCGCGGCGCTTTCACGATGTCCTCCGGCGGGCCCCAGGCGACGATTTCGCCGCCGCCGTCGCCGCCTTCGGGGCCGAGGTCGATGACCCAGTCGGCGGTCTTGATGACTTCGAGATTGTGCTCGATCACGACGACCGTATTCCCTTGGGCGACCAGCTCGTGCAGCACCTCCAGCAGCTTGGCGACGTCGTGGAAGTGCAGGCCGGTGGTGGGCTCGTCGAGGATGTAGAGCGTGCGGCCGGTGGCGCGTTTTGACAATTCTTTTGCCAGTTTGACGCGCTGGGCTTCGCCGCCCGACAGGGTCGTCGCCTGCTGGCCGACATGGATGTAATCGAGGCCGACGCGGTGCAGGGTCTGGAAGGTCTCGCGGACGCGCGGCACCGCCTTGAAGAAGTCGGCGGCTTCCTCGACGGTCATGTCGAGCACGTCGGCGATGCTTTTGCCCTTGAACAGCACCTCCAAGGTCTCGCGGTTGTAGCGCTTGCCCTTGCAGGTGTCGCAGGTGACATAGACGTCGGGCAGGAAGTGCATCTCGATCTTGATGACGCCGTCGCCCTGGCAGGCCTCGCAGCGGCCGCCCTTGACGTTGAAGGAGAAGCGGCCGGGCTCGTAGCCGCGCGCCTTCGCTTCGGGGAGGCCGGCGAACCATTCGCGGATCGGCGTGAAGGCGCCGGTATAGGTCGCGGGGTTGGAGCGCGGGGTGCGGCCGATCGGCGACTGGTCGATGTCGATGATCTTGTCGATATGCTCGAGGCCCTCGATGCGGTCGTGCGGCGCAGCGCCCTCGCTGGCGTTGTTGAGCTTGCGGGCGATGGCGCGGTAGAGCGTGTCGATCAGCAGCGTCGACTTGCCGCCGCCGGAGACTCCCGTCACGCAGGTGAACAGGCCGAGCGGGATCTCGGCCGAGACGTTCTTCAGATTGTTGCCACGGGCGTTGACGACCTTGATGGTTCGCCTGTGGTTCGGCGGCCGCCGCTCGGGGATCGCCACCGCGAGCTCACCGGTGAGGTATTTGCCGGTCAGCGACTTCGGGTTGCGCATGATCTGGTCGGGCGTGCCCTGCGCCACGATATGGCCGCCATGCATGCCGGCGCCGGGGCCGATGTCGAGCACGTAATCGGCGAGGCGGATGGCGTCCTCGTCATGCTCGACCACGACCACGGTATTGCCGAGGTCGCGGAGTCTCTTGAGCGTGTCGAGCAGGCGGGCATTGTCGCGCTGGTGCAGGCCGATCGACGGCTCGTCCAGCACGTAGAGCACGCCGGTCAGGCCTGAGCCGATCTGCGAGGCGAGGCGGATGCGCTGGCTCTCGCCGCCGGACAGCGTGCCCGACGAGCGCGACAGCGTCAGATAGTTCAGGCCGACGTCGAGCAGGAAGGTGAGGCGCTCGCGGATCTCCTTCAGGATGCGCGCGGCGATCTCGTTCTGCTGCGCGTTCAGCGATGCCGGCACCGTCTCGAACCATTCGCCGGCGCGCTTGACCGAGAGCTCGGAGATCTCGCCGATATGCCTGGCGCCGATCTTGACGCACAGCGCCTCGGGCTTCAGCCGGTGGCCGTTGCAGCCGGCGCAGGGGATGTCGGAGAAATACTTCGCCAGCTCCTCGCGCGCCCACTCGCTCTCGGTCTCGCGATAGCGGCGGTTGATGTTGGTGATGACGCCCTCGAACGGCTTCTTGGTGTCGTAGGAGCGGACGCCGTCCTCGTAGGAGAACTTGATCTCGTCGTCGCCGGAGCCGTGCAGGATCGCGTTCTGCGTCTTCTTGGCCAGGTCCTTCCACTTGGTGGTCAGCGTGAACTTGTAGTGCTTGCCGAGCGCGGTCAGCGTCTGGATGTAATAGGGCGAGGACGACTTCGCCCATGGCGCGATCGCGCCCTTGCCGATCGCAAGCTCCTTGTCGGGGATGACGAGGTCTTCGTCGATATGCTGCTCGACGCCGAGGCCGCCGCAGGCCGGGCAGGCGCCATAGGGATTGTTGAACGAGAACAGCCGCGGCTCGATCTCGGGGATGGTGAAGCCGGACACGGGGCAGGCGAACTTTTCCGAGAACAGGATGCGCTCGGGCCCGCTCTTGTCGTGGATCTTCGCGGTCTTCTTCTTTTCCTCGGCGGGTGCCGCGGCCGGCGTATCGGCGAACTCGATCACGGCGAGACCCTCGGCGAGCTTCAGTGCGGTCTCAAAGCTCTCGGCGAGGCGCTGGGCGAGGTCGGGGCGCACCACGATGCGGTCGACCACGACGTCGATGTCGTGCGGGAATTTCTTGTCGAGCGCAGGCGCATCGGCGAGCTCGTAGAAGGTGCCGTCGATCTTGACGCGCTGAAAGCCCTTCTTGAGGTACTCGGCGAGCTCCTTCTTGTACTCGCCCTTGCGGCCGCGCACGACCGGCGCCAGCAGATAGAGGCGGGTGCCTTCGGGCAGCGCCAGCACGCGGTCGACCATCTGCGAAACGATCTGGCTCTCGATCGGTAGGCCGGTCGCGGGCGAATAGGGCACGCCGACGCGAGCCCAGAGCAGGCGCATGTAGTCGTAGATCTCGGTGACGGTGCCGACGGTGGAGCGCGGGTTCTTCGAGGTCGTCTTCTGCTCGATCGAGATCGCAGGAGACAGGCCGTCGATCTGGTCGACGTCGGGCTTCTGCATCATCTCGAGGAACTGGCGCGCATAGGCCGACAGCGACTCGACATAGCGGCGCTGGCCCTCGGCATAGATGGTGTCGAAGGCGAGCGAGGATTTGCCGGAGCCCGAGAGCCCCGTGAACACCACGAGCTTGTCGCGGGGAATCTCGACGTCGATATTCTTCAGATTGTGTTCGCGCGCGCCGCGGATGGTGATGGCGCGCGAAGAGGAGCCGGCGTTGTTTTGGCGCTTCGCCTTGAGCACTTCATCCATATCGACAATTCCAGGCGCGTGAGCCACGCCGCGTTTGGACGCGCGCTGCCGAGGCTTTCGGGAACGGGCGCCGATGGGTGTGTGAAAACTGGAACGTAGGAAGAACGAGCGCGGATTACCAGAGCCGTGTTGTGTCCATCAACCAATAACTTGCGCTTTGGCGGCAGGCGGCAGCAGGAACTTCGTTTTGACGCGTTTTCTTCACGCGAACCGGTGCCCACTTCGCGCGAAAACGCTATGGCGGACACGAAAAAGGCCGGCGCGAGGCCGGCCTTTCCGAACTTGATGTCGCTTTTCGCGGTGATCAGTACTTCGCGACGACCGGGCCGCCGAAGGTGTAGTTCACGCGAACCGTGGCCAGGTCGACGTCCTGCTTGATGCGATCGGTACGATCGAAGATGCCGACGACGCTCATGTTGACGTTGCGATTGCCCATGAACAGGTGGTTGTACTCGAACGCCACCGACCAGTTCGGAGCGAAGCCGACTTCGATGCCGGTGCCGACTGCGCCACCCCAGCGGGTTTCGCTGGCCGAGTCGAACACGACGCCAGCCAGCAGGCCGTTGTACTTGTTGCTGGTCACTGCGGCGCCGCCCTTGACGTACCAAAGCACGTTGTTCCAGGCGTAGCCGACCTGACCCGTGAACAAGCCGAAGGCATCGATCTTGGTCTGGTTGACGATCGGAGCGAAGGCCGCCGGCGAGCTCGCATTCGAGCCCTTGAAGTCGGCCCAGTTGCCCTGCGCTTCGAGGCCGAACACCCAGTTGGCGGCCTGCCAGCGATAGCCGATCTGACCACCGACCGTGCCGCCGGTTGCATCGTGGCAACCTTCCGGGATGGGCCCGACCGGGCCGAAGCCGACGACGTTGTTGAGGTCCCAGCAATTGTGCGACGAGCCGTAGCCGCCGTTCAGGCCGACGTAGAAGCCGCCCCAGTTGTAGATGGGTGCAACGACCACCGGAGCCTTGGTGTACGGACGGGCTGCGAGGTCGGCAGCCATGGCGGGAGCAGTTGCAGTCAAAACACTCAAAGCGGCCGAGGCCAGCAGAAACTTTTTCATATCAGAAGTCCCAGTCCCGTTTTCTTGTTCTCGCTCCCAGCCCCTGGGAGGAGTGCCGGGCGCTGCCGCCCGACTCCATCGTGCATACACGAGGCTTACGGGAAGTTGTGTATCCGAACAGCAACAATACTCGGAATTGTGCACGTTGAAGGGCACTTTACGGCCGCGGCACACGCGGCGCGCGCAAACAAAAAGGCCGGCGCAAGGCCGGCCTTTCGTATTGCATGATGTCCGATCAGTCGATCAGTACTTGTCAGTCGATCAGTACTTGGCGACGACCGGGCCGCCCCACTTGTAGTTCACGCGGACAGTGACGAGGTCGACGTCCTGCTTGATGCGGTCGGTCCCGAAGAACAGACCGGCGGGGAAGCCGCCGGCGCCGTTGGTGGTGAAGTTGTAGGTGCGGTCCTGCATGAACATGTGGTCGTATTCGATCGCAGCCGACCAGTTTGGTGCAAAGGCGTATTCGAGGCCGGCGCCGACCACGCCGCCCCAGCGGGTGTCGTCGTTGGTTGTCGCGACAACGGTGTCGGTGCCGGTCAGGCTGACGCGGAAGCGATCCGCGGTGACGGCGGCGCCGCCCTTGACGTAGAACAACACGTTGTTGGCGGCATAACCGATCTGACCCGTGAACAGGCCGAATGCGTCGATCTTCGACTGGTTGGTGAAGATGCCCGGGAACAGCAGGCTGTCATTGCTGCCGCGGAGGTCGGCCCAGTTGCCCTGGGCTTCGAGGCCGAACACCCAGGTGCCGGCCTGCCACCGATAACCGATCTGGCCACCGGCAACGCCTCCGGTCGCGTCATGGCAACCTTCCGAGCCGATGAAGATGCCAAGGGGCACTGCGTCCCAGCACTTGCGGCTCGAACCCCAGCCGCCGTTGGCGCCGACGTAGAAGCCGGTCCAGTCATACACCGCGGCGACCATCGGGGGCGCCTTGGTGTAGGGACGCGCAGCCAGGTCAGCAGCGGATGCCGGCGCGGCGAGCGCGACCAGTGCAACCGTTCCCAGCAAGAACTTCTTCATCGTCACTCTCCAGCTCTTGGCCACTTCCCGTCCCGGAAGCGTTTCAGACGCGAGCGCCCGCTCGTTGAGAAAATCTATACCCTGATTCAACCGCTGGGGCCGTCTCCCAAAAGCCACACTCGCGCCAGAACTGCGGCCCGCTCAAGGCAATGAATTGTTTAGAGATTTTGCAGGGCGCCGGGCCTCGGGTGAAACCTCGGCGGCGCGACAGGGCATTGTGATACCGTCGTCCGGGGTGCTACGGCAGGTTGTTGAGAACGAAACTGGAACATTCTTGGGGGCGATGCTATATGTGGGGATAACAGGGATTGCCGCGCAATCCCGGAAGCGGCGAGGACGGGCGTTGCGTATAGCTCTCCCTCGCTGCGCCTGACTTGTAAGTGGCGAAGGTTGAGAGTGGCGGCCGATGTCCGGCGCCCGGTAAGAGTGGAGATTGAAGCGATGGCGGGAAGCATAAACAAGGTGATCCTGGTCGGTAACCTCGGCAAGGATCCGGAAATCCGGCGGACCCAGGACGGGCGCCCGATTGCAAACCTCTCGATCGCGACATCGGAGACCTGGCGCGACAAGGGCACCGGCGAGCGCAAGGAAAAGACCGAGTGGCACCGCGTCGTGATCTTCAACGAGGGCCTCTGCAAGGTCGCCGAACAGTACCTGAAGAAGGGCGCCAAGGTGTACATCGAGGGCCAGCTGCAGACCCGCAAATGGACCGACCAGAGCGGCGTCGAGAAGTACTCGACCGAGGTCGTGCTGCAGGGCTTCAACTCCAACCTGACCATGCTCGACGGGCGGGGTGGGGGAGGCGGCAGCTTCTCCGATGACGGCGGCAGCGATTTCGGCTCCTCGGGTCCGGTGAGCTCGGCGCCGCGCCGCGCCGTCGCGGCCGGTGGCGGTTCCCGCAACAGCGACATGGACGACGACATCCCGTTCTGATCGGGAGCGACGTCCGGCAGTTCTCAGATCTTCCGATTTGCCCGCTTCTCCGTGATGATCTTTCACGGAGAAGGCGGGTTTTTCATTTTCAGATATGGCCGATGTAAACTATCGATATTTCGATATAAGATTTTGGAGTCACAAGTGTAATTTAAGAAATGAATTATTGTTCTTTTCTATGCAAGTGAGCCCATGTGAATATTATTTACATTGTTGCGTGCCGGCGCTAATATTCGCCGCAGGATCAACACCGCTCAGGGCCGCACCATGAGCCTCACGCCTCTGCTCGATGCCGCTCCCGCAATCCCGCTTCATGCCTTTGCCGCGATGGCCGCCTTCGTGCTCGGCACCGTCCAGCTCGCTGCCCCCAAGGGAACCCTGCCGCACCGGAGCTCGGGTGGGTCTGGGTGGCGCTGATGCTGGTCGTGGCCGGCAGCTCGTTCTGGATCCACCAGATCCGTCTGCTGGGCCCCTGGAGCCCCATTCACCTGTTGTCGATCTTCTCGCTGGCGATGCTCCTCGTCGGAGCGTGGGCCGCGCGAACGGGCAATGTCCGTCGTCACAAGCTGACGATGATGGGCATCTTCTTCGGCGCGCTCGTCATCGCCGGGCTCTTCACCTTCATGCCCGGGCGGATCATGCATGCGGTGGTGTTTGGGCAGTGAGCGAAGCGGCGAATAGCGAATAGGGAGTAGCGACTAGAGGGAAGCCAAAGGGCTTTCTCTTCGCTATTCGCCACGCGCTATTCGCGTCCCTCGCCGGAGTTCCCGATCGCCCGTCGTCGACCTTCTAAGTGCATGAAAAAACGAAGGGAAAAACCGCTTGCCGGGGGCTTGCGAGGGTGGTTATCAGGCCTTCGATGGGCTATATGATTCCCCAGCAGAACTGAGCGGATTTTCCCTTTGTCCGATAACGAGAACGACAAGCCCGGCGAGCCGCCGGTGCCTTCCGATATTCGTCCCGTATCCATCCTCGACGAGATGAAAAAGTCCTACCTCGATTACGCCATGAGCGTGATCGTGGCGCGGGCGTTGCCGGATGCGCGCGACGGCCTCAAGCCGGTCCACCGCCGCATCCTGTACTCGATGCACGAGCAGGGGCATACGCCGGACAAGAAGTACGTCAAATCCGCCCGGGTGGTCGGTGACGTCATCGGTAAATACCATCCGCACGGCGACCAATCGATCTACGACGCGATGGTCCGCATGGCGCAGGATTTCTCCATGCGCGTGCCGTTGATCGACGGCCAGGGCAATTTCGGCTCGATCGACGGCGATCCGCCGGCCGCCTACCGATACACCGAAGCGCGCCTGACCCGGTCGGCGCAGGAGGTGATCGGCGACATCGACGAGGACACCGTCGACTTCCAGCCGAACTACGACAATTCCGAAAAGGAACCGTCGGTCCTGCCGGCCAAGTTCCCGAACCTGCTGGTCAACGGCGCCGGCGGCATTGCCGTCGGCATGGCCACCAACATCCCGCCGCACAATCTCGGCGAGGTCATCGATGCCTGCGTCGCGCTGATCGACAATCCGGCGCTGACCATCGACGAGCTGATCAACATCATTCCGGGCCCGGACTTCCCGACCGGCGGCATCATCCTCGGACGCCAGGGCATCCGCAGCGCCTATCACCTCGGCCGCGGCTCCATTGTGATGCGCGGCAAGGTCGAGTTCGAGACCTTGCGCAAGGAGCGCGAGGCGATCGTCATCACCGAGATTCCCTATCAGGTGAACAAGGCGACGATGGTCGAGCGGATCGCCGACCTCTACAAGGAAAAGAAGATCGAGGGCATCTCGGACCTGCGCGACGAGTCCGATCGCGACGGCTATCGCGTCGTCATCGAGTTGAAGCGTGATGCGGTACCCGATGTGGTGCTGAACCAGCTCTATCGGTTCACGCCGCTGCAGTCGAATTTCCCCGCCAACATGCTGGCGCTGGATTCCGGCCGCCCGCAGACCATGACGCTGAAGGACCTGCTGACGATCTTCGTCGCGTTCCGCGAGCAGGTCATCACGCGGCGGACCAAGTTCCGGCTCTCCAAGGCGCGCGACCGCGCCCATATCCTGGTCGGCCTCGCGATCGCTGTCGCCAATATCGACGAGATGATCCGCGTCATCCGTACCTCACCCGATCCGAACACCGCGCGCGACACCCTGATGTCGCGCGACTGGGCGGCGCGGGACGTCGAGGCGATGATCACGCTGATCGACGATCCCCGCCACCGCATCAACGAGGACGGCACGATCCGCCTGTCGATGGAGCAGGCCAAGGCGATCCTCGATCTGCGGCTGCAGCGGCTGACCGCGCTCGGCCGGGACGAGATCTCCGAGGAGCTCGACAAGCTCGCGGCCGAGATCGCCGACTATCTCGACATCCTGCGCTCGCGTGCCCGCGTGCAGGCGATCGTCAAGGCTGAGCTTGCCGAGGTGAAGGACAAGTTCGCCACGCCACGCAAGACCGTCATCGTCGAGCAGGAAGGCGAGGTCGAGGACGAGGACCTGATCCAGCGCGAGGACATGGTGGTGACGGTGTCGCACGCCGGCTATGTCAAGCGCGTGCCGCTGTCGGCCTATCGGGCGCAGCGCCGCGGCGGCAAGGGCCGCGCCGGCATGCAGACCCGCGACGAGGATTTCGTCAGCCGGCTGTTTGTCGCATCGACCCATACGCCGGTATTGTTCTTCTCCTCGCGCGGCCAGGTCTACAAGGAAAAGGTCTGGCGGCTGCCGATGGCGGCGCCCAACGCGCGCGGCAAGGCGCTGATCAACATCCTGCCGCTGGAGCAGGGCGAGCGCATCACCACCATCATGCCGCTGCCGGAGGATGAATCCTCCTGGGGCAATCTCGACGTGATGTTCGCGACGACCGGCGGCAATGTCCGCCGCAACAAGCTGTCCGACTTCGTCGACGTCCGCCGCTCCGGCATCATCGCGATGAAGCTCGACGAGGGCGAGGCGATCGTCGACGTGCAGATCTGCAGCGAGCATGATGACGTGCTGCTGACGGCTGCCGGCGGCCAGTGCATCCGCTTCCCCGTCACCGATGTGCGCGTCTTCACCGGCCGCACCTCGATGGGCGTGCGCGGCATTGCGCTCGCTGACGGCGACAGGCTGATCTCGCTCGCGATCCTGCGCCATGTCGAGACCACCTCGGACGAGCGCTCGGCGTACTTGAAGATGCGTCGTGCGGTGGCCGGCGAGACGGCGGCCGAGGAGGTCGTCGCGGATGCCGAAAGCGAGGAGACGTCGGACGCGGTCCAGCTGTCGCAGGAGCGCTATGCCGAGCTCGGCGCCAAGGAGCAGGTGGTGCTGACGGTCTCCGTCAACGGCTATGGCAAGCGGACCTCGTCCTACGAGTACCGCACCACCGGCCGCGGCGGCAAAGGCATCGTCGCCATGAGCGTCAACAACCGCAACGGCAAGCTGGTCGCTTCATTCCCCGTCGAAGACGCCGACCAGATCATGCTGGTCACCGACAAGGGCCAGCTGATCCGCTGCCCGGTCGCCGACATCCGCGTCGCCGGCCGCTCGACCCAGGGCGTGATCGTGTTCGACACCGCCGAGGACGAGCATGTGGTGTCGGTCGAGCACATTCCGGAAGAGGAAAACGGCAATGGGGCGAATGGCGAGTAGTGAATGGCGAATAGGGTTTCTATTCGCCGCTCCCCATTCGATACTAGAGCATGATCCGGAAAAGTGTGAAGCGGTTTTCCGAAAAGATCATGCTCAGACAAAGAGCTAAAGCGCGATGATGATTCGACCCAATCTCATCGCGCTTTAGCCTGATCCGTTAGATCTCGATCTCGGTCCCGAACTCCACGACCTGTCCGGTCGGCACGCCGAAGAACGCGGCGGTGCGTTCGGCGTTGCGCTGCAGGAAGGCGAACAGCGATTCCCGCCACACCCACATGCCCGGAACGTCCTCGCGCGGAATGATGGTCTCGCGGCCGATATAGTAGGTGACGTCGGAGAGATCGATGCCGGGCAGCTTGCCCTGCCGGCAGGCGAGCTGCAGCCCCTCATAGATCGTCGGATACTGCATGAAGCCGTAATGCAGGATGATGCGGGTGATGCCGGGGATGACCTCGATCACCTCGGCGCGGTCCTCGTCGGCAATGCGCGGCGATTCCTCGATGAGCACGGTGGTCAGCAGCACGCGCTGATGCAGCACGTGGTTGTGCTTGACGAACTGCGTCAGGGCCAGCGGCACGCCCTTGGGTGTGGACGCCAGGAAAACGGCGGTGCCGGACAGCCGGCTGTGGCACTTGTTGACGGCGGTCTCGATCAAATCCTCTTCGGGTTGCCGTAGCTTGCCGCGGGCTTTCTCGACCAGCTTCACGCCGCTGCGCCAGGTCAGCATCAGGAATGCCACGGCCGCCGCCAGCAGCAGCGGGAACCAGCCGCCCTCGAACAGCTTCACCGAATTCGCCGCGAAGAAGATCATGTCGATGATGAAGAAGAAGCCGTTCACCGCGATCACCAGGATCGGCGCATAGCCCCACTGGATCGCGACCAGCGCAGCCAGCAGCGTGGTGATCGCCATCAAGAGCGACACCGCGATGCCATAGGCACCGGCGAGCGCATCCGACGTGCCGAACGCCAGCACCGCGCCGAGCGTGCCGGCGGCGAGCAGCCAGTTGACCAGCGGCACGTAGATCTGGCCGATCGCGTCGCTTGTGGTGTGCTGGATATGCATGCGCGGCAGGAAGCCGAGCTGGATCGACTGCTGGGTCAGCGAGAACACGCCGGAGATGATCGCCTGCGAGGCGATCACGGTGGCGAGCGCCGACAGCGCAACCAGCGGGTAATGCGCCCAGTCGGGGGATAGCTGGAAGAAGGGGTTGTCGATCGCGGACGGACCGGTGATCAGGAGTCCGGCCTGGCCAAAGTAGTTCAGCACCAGCGCCGGCAGGCAGATCGCAAACCAGGCGAGCCGGATCGGGAAGCGGCCGAAATGGCCCATGTCAGCATACATGGCCTCGCCACCGGTCACCGCCAGGAAGGCTGCGCCGAGGATGGCGAAGCTGATGTGGAAATCCTGGTGGATCAGGAAATTGAAGGCATACCAGGGGCTCAGTGCCGCCAGCACCGTGGGCGCCTTGACGATGCCGTGGATGCCGAGCGCGGCCAGCACGACGAACCAGCCGAGCATCACCGGGCCAAAGATCTTGCCGATGAAGTTCGTGCCTTGCTTCTGCATTAGGAACAGGCCGACCAGAATCACGATGGTGATCGGGACCACCGCCGGCGCCAGCGACGGCGCGTCGACCTTGAGGCCTTCGATCGCCGACAGCACCGAGATTGCCGGCGTGATCGCGCCGTCGCCATAGAGCAGGGCGGCGCCGATCAGGCCGACCACGAGCAGGTGCGCGCGCCAGGTTCCCGACTGCGCGTTACGCGCCGAGAGCAGCGCCAGAAGGGCGACGATGCCGCCTTCGCCGCGGTTGTCCGCGCGCAGGATCAGCATGGCGTATTTCAGGGAGATGATGAGGATCAGCGCCCACAGGATCAGCGAGACCACGCCGAGCACGGCGTCATTCGTGACGGCGCCGCCATGGGCGGCGGCCTTGGCGGCTTCCTTGAAGGCGTAAAGGGGGCTGGTGCCGATGTCGCCATAGACGACGCCGAGAGCGCCGAGGGTCGTTGCGATGGGCAGCGGGCTTGGATGATGACCTGTCGATGCAACAGCAGACGTGGACACGGCTGGACCCCCGATGGCACCGCGCCCGCCGGGCCATTCCGGGGGGCGCGTATTAGACGATAGTCTGCGACGGGTCGTCGCAAATTACCATGGGGTCTTGTGTGACAGGGTGGGGAGAGGCCGGGGACTACGGGGTGCGGTCGGCGGTGACGAGGCGGGCCTCGCGGACCGTCGACTTGGAGCCGGCGGTGCGCAGGCAGGAGGCCTCGAAATTCGGCCAGGCCTGCTGCGAGCAGTCCTTGCCGACGACGCGGATGTCGAGGCGGTCGGCCTTGGCGAGCGGCTGCGGCGTAGAGGCCTCGACCTGCGGGGCAAAGCCGGGAAGAACGGTGAGGGCTGCGGCGATGAACGCGGCAACAGCGACGGCGGAAATGGCCTTGATCATGACGGTGTCCCCTTTGGTCGGGCCGCGCCCGGCCCGTCGTTTCGTTGTGCCCTGAGTACCGGGCGCAAGTTTCCGGGTGTCTTCGCCACATCGCGAAATGGTTTCGTCCCGGGCCGGTTTTGTTTCGTCCGCCAGCGGCCGACGAAACATTCGCCCGGTAGACGCCCGGCGGCCGGGACTGGTTCACTGGCCGAACTGAAATAAAATCCTGTCAGGTCCGGGAACCCGGCCGGCTTGCCGGGGCGAGCCGGGCGAGGTAGAGGGGGCGATGCCCCGTGTCGCGCTCTATCCAGGCTCCTTCGACCCCCTCACCAATGGCCACCTCGACGTGGTCAAGCAGGCCGCCGCCCTGTGCGACCGCCTGGTCGTGGCGGTGGCGATCCACCCCGGCAAGAAGACGCTGTTCTCGACCGAAGAGCGGTTCGAGATGCTGCAGGAGGTCTGCGGGCCGATCGTCGCGCAGGCCGGCTGCACGCTCGAATGCGCCACCTACGACAATCTGACCGTGACGGCAGCGCACAAGCTCGGCGCGACCATCATGATTCGCGGCCTGCGCGACGGCACCGATCTCGACTACGAGATGCAGCTTGCCGGCATGAACGGGGCGATGGCCCCTGACGTGCAGACCGTGTTCTTGCCGGCCTCGCCGCCGGTCCGCCCGATCACCGCCACACTGGTGCGCCAAATCGCCCAGATGGGCGGCGACTACTCGTCCTTCGTGCCCGCATCGGTCGCCGCTCGCCTCAAGACCAAATTCGCCGGCTGAGACCGGCCGCCCCTGACATCATCTCGACGTCCTGATCCGGAGTTTCCATGATCCGCATTCTCGCACTCGTCGCTGCGCTGTTCTGCATTGCGCCTGCGATCGCCCAGCCGCTGCCCGCCGGTCTCGACAAGGCCAACGCCATCGTCATCGACACCAACAAGGGCCGCATCGTCATCAAGCTGCGCACCGATCTGGCGCCCCAGCACGCCGAGCGGATCAAGCAGCTGGCGCGCGACGGCTACTACAACAACGTGCCGTTCCACCGCGTCATCGACGGCTTCATGGCGCAGACCGGCGACGGCAAGAATTTCAACGGCACCGGCGGCTCGAAATATCCGAACCTGAAGGCCGAATTCTCCGACGTGCCGTTCAAGCGCGGCATCGTCGGCATGGCGCGCGCCGGCGATCCCAATTCGGCGAACTCGCAGTTCTTCATCATGTACGCCGACGGCTCGTTCCTGAACGGCAAATACACCGTGGTCGGCGAGGTCGTGTCGGGCATGGATGTGGTCGACAAGATCAAGCGCGGCGAGCCGGTGGTCGATCCCGACAAGATGGTGAAGGTGCAGGTCGCCTCCGACGTCAAGTGATGATGCGGCGCTGCGGACCAGCAAGTTGGTTCGCGGTGCCGCTGACCCTTGTCGTCCTCGCGACATCAGCGCGCGCCGAGGGGGAGCGGCTCAACACCATCCGCGACGTCGTGGTGGCGATCCACAAATGCTTCCGTCCGCCGCCGCTGTCGAAGGCCAATCCGATCGACATCACCGCGATCGTCAGCTTCAACCGCGAGGGCGCGATCCTCGGCCATCCCAGGATCACCTATGAGACGGAACAGGCCAGCGACAATGACCGTTTGCAGTACCGCATCGCGGTGATGGAGGCATTGCAACGCTGCACGCCGTTGCCATTTACGGAAGCGCTGGGCGGCGCAGTCGCGGGCCGGCCCTTCGCAATTCCATTTCGAACCAGACTACGTGAACCCAAACCGCAGGAGAAGCGAGCATGGCTGTTACCGAAAATACTTTGATCCTCGAGACCACGCAGGGCCCCGTCACCATCGAGATGCGTCCGGACCTCGCGCCCGGTCACGTCGCCCGCATCAAGGAGCTGGTGCGTGACGGCTTCTACGACGGTATCGTGTTCCACCGCGTGATCGACGGCTTCATGGCGCAGACCGGCTGCCCGCAGGGCACCGGCATGGGCGGTTCCGGCAAGAAGCTGAAGGCCGAGTTCAACAAGGAGCCGCATGTCCGCGGCACCGCCTCGATGGCCCGCGCCGCCAATCCGGATTCCGGCGACAGCCAGTTCTTCATCTGCTTCGACGATGCCGCCTTCCTCAACGGCCAGTACACGGTCTGGGGCAAGGTCACCGAGGGCATGGAGAACGTCGACAAGATCAAGCGCGGCGAGCCCGTGCAGAACCCCGACAAGATCGTCAAGGCGAAGATGGCGGCGGACGCCTGAGGCCATCGCACAGTCGCGCTGAAGCCTGAACGGGGTGGCGGTTTTGAATCGCCACCCCGTTTTGATTCCGGCGCGCTCGTTAGTTCGTCGTCAGCTGACGAACGGCGCCGATCCAGTCCTCGATGTGATACGAGCGGACCATCTTGCCGTTCTCGATCGTGTGCACGTCGATCGACATCACCTTGAACGATTTGCCGCTATGCGGCGCGCCCATGAAGTCGCCGGCCGGCGTGCCCGCAGCTTCGCCGCGGATCGTCACCTGGTTGCCGGAGACCAGCACGTCCTTGATCTCCCATGTCAGGTCAGGAACGGATTTGAGGCGCTGTCCGATGCCGGCGATGACCTCGTCGCGCGTGTTGCAGAGATTGTTGCCGCGGCAGGACACCCAGTCGGTGGCCGTCGCCTGGCGGATCAGGTTGGCGCTATCGCCGGCGAATTCGGCGTTCAGGGCTTTGTAGAACGGCGCGACGCTGGCGCGCGCGGCCTCGGCGGTCATCTCGGCCCGGGCCGGGCAGGTGGCGAGGGCGATGGCGGCGGTGGCCGCAAGGCTCCATTTCATGGCGTTTCCCGTTCGCTGGTTTGTCGATGGCGTGGGCGGTGGTATGAACCGGCGGCAACTATCGATCCAATGAGTAATCATAGCCGATCATGAATGAAATCGATCTGCGCCGCTTCGATCTCAACCTGCTCGTCGTGTTCGACGTGCTGATGATCGAGCGCAACGTCACGCGCGCCGCCGAGCGGCTCGGCCGGACGCAATCGGCGATCAGTCATTCGTTGTCCAGACTGCGTAGCCAGTTCGGCGATCCCTTGCTGATCAAGGGCGGCGTGCGGATGCAGCCGACGGCATTTGCGCTCGACCTGATCGAGCAGGCGCGGCCGATGCTGAGCGGCATTCAGCGCGTGTTGTCGCCGACGCAGGCGTTCGACCCAAAGCGTTCGCAGCGCGTATTCCGCGTCGCGGCGCCGGACTTTGCGCTGACGCTGTTTGCCGAGTTGCTCAAGCGGGTGCGTTCCGAAGCACCGGCTGCGGCCGTCGAGTGGACCGCGCCGCGCGCGCCGACGCTGCTCGAGGTGGCCGAGGGCCAGATCGATATCGCGATCGTGCCGGCCGAGCTGCGCTGGCCGCCGAACGTCGCGGGCGAGCCGCTGGGCGCGCTCGGCTGGCGCTGCTTCGGCCGCCGCGATCACCCGGCTTTCGCCAAATGGGGACGGGCGAACTGGACGCGCTGGCCGCATCTCGTGGTCCGCGTCGGGGACAATCTCACGAGCCCGGTGAATGCGGCGTCGTCTGCGGCGGGATTGACCAGGACCATCGGTGGCTGGGTGCCGCACTTCTCTGCCATCGCGCCGATCCTCGCCAGTTCGGATCTGCTGGCGACACTGCCTGTGGCCGCCATGGCCAACGCGGTCGATGCCTACGACCTTCGCAGCGTCAAGGTCCCGTTCCCGATCGCCCCGCTGCCCCATGCGATGGTCTGGTGCAGCGGCCGCACCCGCGATCCCGGATTGACCTGGCTGCGCGACCGGCTACGCCCGGTCGCCAAACGCAATTTTGCCGCTTAGAAGAGGTCATCAACGAACATGCGTACCGACCTCTTCGATTTCGAGCTTCCCCCTGAACGGATCGCGCTGCGGCCTGCGAGCCCGCGCGAATCGGCGCGGCTGCTGGTGGTGCCCCATGATGGCGCGCTGCGCGATGCCACGATCGCTGATCTGCCGGACTGGCTGAAAGCTGGCGACCAGATCGTCGTCAACGATACCAAGGTGATCGCAGCGCAGCTGAAGGGCCGCCGGATCGGCCGCGAAACCGAGCCGAAGATCGAGGCGACCTTGATCAAGCGGCTCGACGGCTCGCGCTGGCAGGCGCTGGTGAAGCCGGCCAAGAAGCTTAGCCCCGGCGACACCATCCGCTTCGGCAATGAGGGCAGGGTTTGCCTGCTCGGCCATCTCGATGCCACCGTCGAGGCCAAGGGACAGGAGGGCGAGGTGACGCTGTCGTTCTCGTTCCACGGCCCGGCGCTCGATCAGGCGATATCAGATGTCGGCAGCCCGCCACTGCCGCCCTACATCGCCTCCAAGCGCACGCCCGACGACCAGGACGCGGCCGACTACCAGACCATGTTCGCAACGAACGAGGGCGCGGTGGCTGCGCCGACCGCCGGCCTGCATTTCACGCCGGCGCTGGAGGCTTCGCTGCGCGGCCGTGGCATCGACCTGCATCGGCTGACGCTGCATGTCGGCGCGGGAACGTTCCTGCCAGTGAAGGTGGAGGAAACGTCGGAGCACAAGATGCACGCGGAGTGGGGCTGCATCAGCGCAGAGACGGCGGCGGCGTTGAATGCCGCGCGGGCCAAAGGCGGACGGATCATCGCGATTGGCACGACATCGCTGCGGTTGCTCGAAAGTGCGGCGGCCGAAGACGGGACCATCCAGCCGTTTTCGGAGGAGACCTCGATCTTCATCACGCCCGGCTATCGCTTCCGTGCGGTGGATGTCCTGCTGACCAACTTCCATCTGCCGCGCTCGACGCTGTTCATGCTGGTCTCGGCGTTTTCCGGGCTCGAGACAATGAAGAACGCCTACGCGCATGCGATCGCGAGCGGCTATCGGTTCTATTCGTATGGCGATGCGTGCTTGTTGTTCAGGGCAGTGCCGTAGGGTGGGTTAGCGTCGCGGATGCGCGAGCGCATCCGTGAGGCGTAACCCACCGGCGGTTTCTCCCCGCACGATGCTACAGCTTGGATGGAAAAATGGTGGGTTACGGCTTCGCCTAACCCACCCTACAATTCCTCGTTTCCCGTTACGCCATCACGCGCTCGGGCAGCAGCTCGGCGATCTGCACCGCATTCAGCGCGGCACCCTTGAGCAGCTGATCCGCCGCGACGAAGATCGAGATCGAATGGCCGCTGGGGTCGCTGAGGTCCTTGCGGATGCGGCCGACCAGCACGTCGTCCTGGCCGGAGGCATCGATCGGCATCGGGAAGTAGTTCTTCGCGCGATCGTCGACGATCTTGACGCCGGGCGCCCGGGCCAGGATGGCGCGGACCTGGTCCTCGGTAATCGGCTTCTCGCATTCGAAGGTGATGGCCTCGCAATGGGCGCGCAGCACCGGCACGCGCACGCAGGTGACGCCGATCGCGATCTTCTCGTCCTCGAAGATCTTGCGGGTCTCCTTGATGACCTTGGTCTCCTCGTCGTTGTAGCCGGTCTCGGGATCGACGGCCGTGTTGTGGTTGAACAGATTGAAGGCGTAGGGGTGCGGCATCACCTTCGGCGTGAAGACCTGCCCGTTGAGATTGGCACGGGTCGATTCCACCAGCTCGTCCATCGCGGCCGCGCCGGCGCCGGAGGCGGCCTGGTAGGTCGAGATGATCACGCGCTTGATGCGGTTCTGCTGGTGGATCGGCCACAGCGGCACCAGTGCGGTGATCGCGGCGCAGTTCGGGTTGGCGATGATGCCCTTGTGGTCGCGGATGCGGTTCGCGTTGATCTCCGGGATCACCAGCGGCACGTTCGGGTCCATGCGGAAGGCCGAGGAGTTGTCGACCACGACGGCGCCGGACTTCACCGCGATCGGTGCAAACTTCTTCGAGATGCCGCTGCCGGCTGAGAACAGCGCGATGTCGACGCCTTCGAAGGCGCGCTCGGTGAGCTCCTCGATCACGATCGGTTGGTCGCGGAATTGCACGGTCTTGCCGGCGGAGCGGGCGCTCGCCAGCGCCTTCAGCTTGCCGACGCGGAAGCCGCGCTTGTCCATGGTGGCGATGAACTCGGCCCCCACGGCACCGGTGACGCCGACAATCGCGACGACGGGATCGTTACTCACTTTGTCCTCCATTCAGTTAAGCCAGGAATTCAGGCAACAAAAAAGCCCCGGACCTTCATCAGGCGGGGCTTCGGGTGAAGATGATGCGGTACGACCGACTACGCGCGCACGCCTCCCGAGGCCCCAGAGGGCTTGGTGGTTTTGGTGGTGCGTTTGGTGGTCGTGATCATGGCGCGGACTTATGCGGGAGAGTTTCGCTCCCGTCAACGGCTTTCAGCGCATATGCGCCAGACCCGGGGCCTTACGTCAGCGCCCCCGCGCGCCCGGCGGCTCGAGCACCACCTGCTTCAGATCGGCGCCGCTCAGCACGACGATCACGAAACTCAGCTTGCCGCGCTCGCGCGTCAGGCCGCCGCTGATCGCCTTGCCTGACGTGGTGTGTTCGGCCACTCGCACCGCATCGGACAGACGGTGCCGCAGCGCTTTCAGCACCACCAGATTGCTGCGGTCCTCGGCATCGAGCGTCGCCAAAGGGGAGGCGGCTTCGCTGTCCAGGACAGCGCCGGTTGCGGCATCGATCGCGTTGCGCCAGATGCGGTCGTGCTGGACCGTCTTGATCCGGTAGACCGGCGGCGCGGCTGCGCCGTCGAAGCTGACGTCCGCGGTGGTCGAGCCGGTATGCAGGCCTTCGGCAATGGCCATGGCGCGGGCGAGCGAGATCTGGGCCGCCCGGAAATTGTCGAGCTCGCGGCGGACGGCCTGCGCGTCAAGCCCGGCATCCTCATCCGTCGGGCTGTGCAGCGTCGCGGCCACCGTGCCCGAGATCGCATTTGCACCTGATGGCGCGGTGAAGGGCAGGGAGAGGAGCGCCGCCGCGAACAGCCGCGCTGCGAACCACCTCTGTCCTGGCTTCGATCGTTGTCGTGTCGTCATCATCGAATCCGTGCTTTCGCGTCAACAGCCCTCGAACTCACGACCACAGTACTTAGATAGGAGCGGCCGACTCTCACTACGAGGTCGGCCGCCGAGCCAAACGGGTTCAATAGTTCCGTGCTGGCGATCGAGACGACGCGGAACCGTTGGGACATCCGGTTCCGCGCCGCATCCATAACTAAACAATACGGTGTCGTTTAGTTTTAATCAAGGTCACAGGTATCACTGGTCCGTGACGGAACCTTGCCGCTGTCAGCGGGGAGATTTGCGCTTGCCTGCCGTCTTGGAGAATTGGGCGCGGTCTGGCGGCCCGAGCGCGCCGGCCACGAACAGCCGGATCGACACCTGCACCCGCTTCTCGGCGTCCTTGACGTCGATCGGGATCCCGAACGTCGCCATCCGGTGGGTGTGGCCGACCACCATGTTGAGGAAGGTCTCGGCGGCGATGGTCGTGTCCTCGAGATCGAGGGCGCCGCAGGCGACCAGATGATCGAAAAACTCCGCCGTCGTGGAGAGGGCCTTCGACCAGCCCTCATCGACGGCGAGCTTGGCGACTTCAGGGAAATTGATGGCCTGCGCGGTCAGGATTCGGCTGAAGGCGACGGCGTCGGCCTCGCAATGCAGCGACAGCAATTGGCGTCCGAGCTCGATCAGCCGTTGCTCCACCGACAGGTCCGACGATTTGTCGTCCTGCATGTCGCGCGCGGCTGCGGCCAATGGCGCGAGCCAGAGCGCGATTTGGCGCCTCAGCACGGCCGCGAACAGCCCGCGCTTGTCGCCGTACTGCGCATAGAGCGTCGGCTTGCTGATGCGTGCGGCTTCTGCGACGGCGTCGACCGAGGTCGCGTCGAAGCCGCGCTCCAGGAACAGGCGGGTGGCGACCTCGATGAGGCGCTGGTCGCGCGCGATCGCGGCGTCCCGGGTCGGCCGGCCGCCACGCGATTTCGCGACGGCGCGCTTTGCCGTCTTGGCCTTGGTCGCCGTCAATCCCATGCCCTTTGATCTCATTTTGGGCGTCTATAGCCTGTGCGGGCAGGATTCGTCGAATCGATGGGAACGCCGGGGCGCGGTTCGGGACCGGAAGCGGGTTGATCCGCTACCCCCGGCACGCAATAAGCAGCCCCATGACGCTTCCCAAGATGACGTTTCCCAATCATTTCGAGCTCCTGAAAGCCGATGGCGCGGCCCGCACCGGCCGCCTGACCACACCGCACGGCGTGGTGCGCACGCCGGCGTTCATGCCGGTCGGCACCGCCGGCGCCATGAAAGGCATGCACTGGCGCGAGGTCCGCGAGGCCGGCGCCGACATCGTGCTCGGCAACACCTATCACCTGATGCTGCGGCCGGGCGCCGAGCGGATCGCGGGCCTCGGCGGCCTGCAGCGCTTCACCGGCTGGGGCGGCCCGATGCTGACCGATTCCGGCGGCTTCCAGGTGATGTCGCTGTCGGAGCTGCGCAAGGTCACCGAGAAGGCCGTGACCTTCCGCTCCCATATCGACGGCACCAAGGTCGAGCTATCGCCGGAGCGTTCGATCGAGGTGCAGCGGCTGCTCGGCTCCGACATCGCGATGCAGATGGACGAATGCGTGCGGCTGCCGGCCGAGCGCGCCGATATCGAGCGGGCGATGCAGCTGTCGCTGCGCTGGGCCGAGCGCAGTAAGCGCGCCTTCGAGAGCGCGCCCGACGGCTACATGCTGTTCGGCATCGTGCAGGGCGGCGACATTCCGGCGCTGCGCCATGCCAGCGCGCAGGGGCTGACCGATATCGACTTCCACGGCTATGCGATCGGCGGCCTTGCGGTCGGCGAGCCGCAGGCGGTGATGCTTTCGATGATCGAGGAGAGCGCGCCGGCGCTGCCGGCCGATCGCGCGCGCTATCTGATGGGTGTCGGCACGCCCGAGGACATCCTGGAAGCCGTGGCGCGCGGCGTCGACATGTTCGACTGCGTGATGCCGACGCGGAACGGACGCCACGGCATGGCGTTCACCCGGTTCGGCCAGATCAATCTGCGCAACGCCCGCCATATTGACGACCCGCGTCCGCTCGACGAGGAAAGCCCGTGGCCTGCGGCACGCAGCTATTCACGCGCCTATCTGCATCACCTCGTGCGCTCCGGCGAGACGCTCGGCGCGATGCTGCTGTCGGAGATCAACATCGCCTATTACCAGGAGCTGATGCAGGGCATCCGCGAGGCGATCGCCGCGGGCACTTTCGAGGACTTCAAAATGAAAACGCGCGCCTTGTGGGCGCGCGGTGACATTGCTCAGAGGTGAGCGTGATCAAAACTCAGTTACAGGCGAACCTCTTCACCGAGTGCTTTGTTACGAAGCCGTAACCGCAGGTGTCGCAGGTCCAGAGATAGCTGATCACGTGATCGTTGAGATAGGCGGAGGCTTCTGCCGCCACCATGGAATCCGCACACACCGGGCAGGCGGGGAGATCGCAGCCACGCGGATCGGGCCGGGACGCGACGGACAGGACTTCAGCAACTGCTGGCATCGTGGCCTCCTTGCGTTCTGAACCTCAGATGCAACACGCAAGAAGATATAACGGCATTATTTGACCATGTCGCAACACAAATGCGTAGGTTTGATGCAATTTATTTGGGTTCGACGGTTTTTGCGCGAGAATTTCCTGTTTTTGTTCGCTGTATCCATTTCGTCGCGATGCACAAAATTGTGTGCGTTGCGATAACGCATTTTGCGCGAGGCAATCGTGACGTCGCTCGCGTTGTGACGTTCGATACGGGAGCCACGCTGACCCATGGTGATGATGGTCATCTCGTTCGGGGCATCTCGAATTGTGTGTCGCAGAGATAACGAACGATATTGCGTTCATCGTCCTCGTCGAGCGCGCCGACATCGATCAGAAGAGCACGGCTAGCGAAAAGAGACGCGATCCAAACAACGATACGGAGACGCTGGAGATCGCCGCTCAGCTTCCAGCGGGATTGCGAGCCTGGTCGAACCATCAAAGGAACGCCGCTCGATTTGTCGGGTTGACGAGCATTGCTGACCGAGGATCGAGCCATGCGCCCGCTAACCCAACGATCGACGCTCACCCTTGCGATGCATTCCTATGCGCGCGACGTGCGAGGCTGGATTACCGGGCGAGTCACGAGCTACCTCGTGGCATACGGAGCTATCGCCGCGGGCGCGATCTCGCTCCTCGTTGCCATCGGTTTCGGTATTGGCGCCGTGTTCTATCTGATCGAGATGCATTACGGCGCGAGGGCCGCATTCGCTGGGACCGGCGGATTCTTTCTGGCGCTCGGCCTGATCGGCCTGGTGTCAGGGCGCGTGATGCTGAGCAGGTCCGCGCCCCCGGTGCCGCGGCCCCGACGCCAGATGGAGATGGTGAAGCGCGCGATTGCGGCCCCTGTCGCGACGCGTCTGATCCTGGGCTCGTCGGCATCGGGCGCAGCCAGGGTCGACCCCGTGACGCAATCGCTGGCCGCAGCTGCTGCCGTGCTGCTCGTCGGCTGGGTTGTGGCCGCGCGCTTCAAGCGGCGGCCGAGAGACGAGGACTGACCATGACTCCGCGGTCCAACTGGCAGACCGATCTGGCGCTGGTGGGCGCAACCATGCTGGCGACGATCGCGGTGTACCGTCATGTGTCGCAGCAGCCCGAAGGCGCTACGACCGGCGAAGGCATTTCCGCCGTGCGGGCCGCCACACCCGGCCACGGACGATTGGCGCGTGGCCCGTTGCAAATTCCGCTGGCAGGTTGGAAGGACATCCTGCTGCGCACTTACCAGCAGATCAATGAGGACCGGTTGCTGGCGACAGCGGCAGGCGTCGTGTTCTACGGATTGCTGGCGATCTTTCCCGCCATCACGGCCCTGGTGTCGAGCTATGGCCTGTTCGCCGATCCGTCGACGATCACGTCCAATCTGCAAAGCCTGGCGTTGATGCTGCCGGAGGGGTCGTTCAGTATCGTGCAGGATCAGATTGCCCGCGTGCTGTCGAGGGGAACCTCGACCTTGGGGCTAGCCTTCATCCTGGGCCTGCTGGTCGCGATCTGGAGCGCCAATGCCGGCATGAAGGCAATCATCGATGCCCTGAATGTCGTCTATGAGGAAGAAGAGAAGCGCGGCTTCTTCAAGCTGAATTTGGTGTCGCTGTGCTTCACCGTCGCGGCGCTGGCCGGCATCCTGGTGATGGCCGGTGCGGTCGTCGTGGCGCCGCTCCTGTTGCAGCGGCTTGGCCTCGGCACGCGCGGGGAGATGATCATCAGCTTCGGGCGATGGCCCGTGCTGGCGGTGCTGCTGTTGATCGCGCTTGCGGTGCTCTACCGCTACGGCCCGAGCCGGGCGACGCCGCGCTGGCAATGGCTCAGCGTCGGCGCAGTCGTCGCGGCGGTGCTGTGGCTTGCGGGATCATCGCTGCTGTCCTGGTATCTCTCGAACTTCGGCGACTACAACGCGACCTATGGCTCGCTCGGCGCCGTCATCGGCCTGATGACCTGGATGTGGATGTCCGCCATCATCGTGCTGTGCGGGGCGGAACTGAATTCCGAGATCGAGCACCAGACCGTGATCGATTCGACCGAAGGCGGGCAGAAACCGCTCGGGGCCCGCGGCGCCACCATGGCCGATACGGTCGGCGAGGCGAAATAGCAGGCCAGCGTGGCCTCTGTGCAAATCTCGGGACATCGACGCCGAAGCGTGCATCCGCGACGCAAATGGCCTAAGAAGCCAAATCTTTGATTGGGTTGCCAGGTCGATCTCGCCTCGATCCAAATGATACCCGCGCTGCGCTCCAAACGGGGCGCGGAGCAAGAACGGATTCGACGTGAGACATTCCAGTAGAGCAGGCGCGGCCAGCAAGGCCAAGAAGCGGACCGCGACGTCAGGCCGGAGCGCGGTGTCTTCTTCAGCGCCGCTCGGCATGGTGGCGCTGCATTTGCTCGCACAATGGAAGAAATCGGGACGGAACGGCCTCGTCTTCCTGGCAGAGAACGAGAACCGAGCCGAACGGCTCGGTGCGATCATGCATGCGCTCGACCCGTCATGCGGCGTGCAGGTCTTTCCAAGGCTGAATACCCTGCCGTTCGATCAGCTGGAGCCGTCGCGGGAGATCGCCGGACGACGAAGCGCGGTGCTGCACCGTCTCGCCAAATCCAGCAGGACGCTGCTGGTCGCGACCGCAGAGGCCGTGATGGAGCGGCTGCCGCCGCCGGCAAGTTGGGCGCGTCTGAGCATGTCGCTCAAGCCAGGCGCCTCGTTCGGAGAGCGCGAGCTCCGCACGCAACTCGAAGGCCTGGGCTACGAGGAGGACGACGAGCCGGACTATCCCGGCGGCGTGCTGTTTCACGGCCAGACATTCGAGATATTCCCAGCAGGCGCGCTTGGCCCGTTTCGGATCGAGCACTCGGGCCGGGCCATACGCCGGATTGCGGCATTCGATCCGGTGAAGCAGGACGTGCTGTTCGAGACCAGGGAATTGGTCATCGATCCGATGTCGGAGCGGCTTGCGTTTGCGAACAAGCGTGGCAAACGCGCGACCATTTTTGACTATTGCGGGCAAGCCAAGTGGATCGCGGATGCCGGTGTTCCCACGCATGCCGGCAACTGGCTCAGCACCATTGAGGAAGCTGCAGGCGCCAGGGAGAGGGAGCGCGATTATCTCGCCCGGCGGGAATGGAAGCAGGCCACCCGGCGCATGAGCCTGTTGCCGCAGAAGGCGGCGTTCCGCCCGACGCCGGACTTCTCGCAGGCGATGTCGCCACGGAAAATTCTCCGTGCCTTCGTCGACGACGTGAAGAAGGCCGGCTCGCGGCTCGCCTTCGTCGCCGCGGTCGAGGACGATCTGCGCGCGATGGAGCGGATGAGCGGGGTCAAGGCAGAACGTCTCGACGACTGGACGGAATTGGCGGCGGGAAAAGACCGGATCGCCGCGCTGTTGGCTGATTTCGATGCCGGCTTTGTCATCCCCGATCGCAAGCCTGTTGCTGTCGTGACGGCGTCCGATGTGCTCGGCAGCAGGGCGCATCATCCGCAACCGCTGGCGCGCGCCTGGAGCGCAGCGTTCGACCATCCTGACGTGCCCGAGCAGGGCACGGTGGTCGTTCATCTGCAGCGCGGGCTGGCCGTGCTCGGCGGTCTGCAAACCGTGGCGATGGGAGGCGGCTCGTCGCGGGACATGATCAGGCTGGTGTTCGCTGGTGAGAACGCCGTCCTCGTTCCTCCGTCCGATCTGTCGATGATCTGGCCCTATGCTGCGGAGCGCGGCCACCTCGCTCTCGACAGACCGGACGGCAGCACGTGGTGGGCGCGACGGACGGCGGCGGAGCAGGAAATCCAGATCGCCGGCAAGCAGCTCGCGCAGCACATCAGCCAGCGCCGCCGCAGAAAGGCCCCCAAGCTGGTCGCTCCGGGCCCGGCCTATGAGCGGTTCGTCGCCCGCTTCCCCTATTTCACGACGGTCGATCAGGCGAAGGCCATTCGCGATGTGCTCGATGACCTCGCGTCAGGCCATCCCATGGATCGGGTGGTTTGCGGCGACGTCGGCTTTGGCAAGACCGAGGTCGCCTTGAGAGCAGCCGCGGCCGTCGTGCTGTCCGGCAAGCAGGTCGCGATCGCGGTGCCGACCACCGTGCTGGCAAGGCAGCACGTTGCGACCTTCCGCAAGCGTTTCGCGCCCTTCGACATCGAGGTCGGACTGTTGTCGCGCGGCGCGTCGGCCGCGGAGATCAGGGGAGCCAGGGAAGGGCTCAAGAGCGGAAAGCTGAAGATCGTGATCGGGACGCAGGCGCTGGCGTCCAAGGATGTGAGATTTGCCAACCTCGGGCTGGTCGTGGTCGACGAGGAGCAGCATTTCGGTGCGGCCGAGAAGGCGAAGCTGTCCCAGCTGGGGAAGGGCCTGCATACGCTGTGGATGAGCGCCACGCCGATTCCGCGAACGCTTGCGGCAGGCCTCGCAGGGTTCAGGGATCTCAGCGTCATCGGCTCGCCGCCCGTTCACCGGCTTCCGGTCGCGACCCGGATCGCGCCGCTATCGGATGCGGCCATTGTCGCGGCCCTGCTCCGCGAGCAGAGGCGTCACGGCCAAAGCTTCCTGATCTGCCCACGCATTCAGGATCTCGAGCCGATGCTGGCACGCGTGCAGGCGATGGCACCCGACCTGCGCATTGTCTCGCTCCATGGCAAATTGCCTGACGACGAGATCGACGACCGGATGATGACGTTCGTCGAAGGCAACGCCGACGTCCTGCTGGCCACCAACATCGTCGAGAGCGGGCTCGATATCCCGCGTGCCAATACGATCGTGATCTGCTGGCCCGAAAAGTTCGGCCTGGCGCAGCTGCACCAGCTCAGAGGACGGGTCGGCCGCGGCGGCACGCGGGCATTTGCGTATCTGCTGACGGATACGGACTCGCACAAATCCGAGAAGCGGCTCGCGGTGCTCGAGGAGTTCTCCAGACCGGGCGCGGGCTTTGCCATCAGCGCCCGCGATCTCGATCTCAGGGGCGCGGGGGATCTGTTTTCGGAGCGGCAGTCAGGCCACGTCCAGGTGTTCGGACCGGTGCTCTATAGCCATTTGCTGAAAATGGCGTCGGAGAAGGCCAGCGGGCGAGGTGCCGAACTCTGGGTGCCCGACCTGAACTTGCCGCTGGCCGACATGGTCCCTGCAAGCTATGTGCAGTCGGGGCCGGTCCGGCTTGAGATCTACGGCCGTGTCGCCAGATGCGGCGACGCGGACGAGCTGGATGATCTCGAAGAGGAGACGTCCCGTCGTTTCGGTCCATTGCCACAGGACGCCCGCGATTTCTTTGCCGCGGCCCGGCTCCGGATCGAGTGCAGGCAGCGCGGCATCGTCAGGTTCGATGTTGGACCGGAAGGCGTCGCCGCCACGTTCCTGCCGGGACGCCTGCGCAAGTCCAGAGGGCGCGCATTGCAACGCGACGGCGATCGTGTCGTTCTTCCCAACAGGAAACACGAAGGGGTGTTTGAGAAGGTCGAAGCGTTTTTCGACCTGCTGGACGATTGAAATGTTCGCGCTGACCTTCCTCGGCACCTCGGCAAGCGTTCCCTCCGCCGAACGCAACCACCCAGCCCTGCTCGTGGAAGCGGGAAGCCAGCGCATCCTGATCGATTGCGGCGAGGGGACCCAGCGCCAGCTGCTGCGCAGCGGTGCCGGCTTCCGGCGGCTCGATCGCATCCTGTTGACCCATGGTCATCTCGACCACGTGCTCGGGATACCCGGCCTGTTCTCAACCCTGCGGTTGCGGCAGAGCGATGAGGCGATGACCATTCATGGCGGTGCCGGGACGCTCGATGTGGTTGCGCGGATGCTGGCGGGATTCTGGGGCGAGGGACGGGCGCCGATCCCGGTGAACTTCGTCCCCTTGCGTGAGGGATGCATCTTCGACGCGGACGAGTTCGCGATCGACTGCTTTCCGGTCCGTCATCGCGACACCGACAGTTTTGGCTTCTGCTTTCGCAGCCCCGCGCGCCGTCACCTGCAAGCTGACCGTCTTGCGGCGCTCGGCGTTCCCGACGGTCCCTTGCGTGGTGCGCTGGCTGGCGGACAACCGGTCGTTCTGGAGGACGGTACGACTGTTGATCCCGAGGATGTTCTCGGGCCACAGAGCGGCGGCAAGACGCTTGTCGTCGTCGGCGACGCGGAAAGCGTCGACGATATCGCACCGCATGTCGCCGACGCCGACCTGCTGGTGATCGAGGCGACATTTCTGGATCGGGATGCTGCCACCGCGCGCGACTACGGACATCTGACAGCTGCGGAAGCGGCGCGGCTTGCGGCAACTGCTAACGTCGAGCAGCTCGTGCTGGCGCATTTGTCCGGCCGCTATACGGATGAAGAGGTATTGGCCGAGGCCGCCAGGACGTTCCCCAATACGAAGATTGCCGCCGACTTCGACCGCGTTGTCATTTAGAGGAATTTCGTCCCTGAATGAAACGGAATATGGGTGGTTTCGCCCCTTGCGCCTGACGCTGTGCTGCTTCAGTGTTCCCGCAAAAGTCTGCCACGGGAGTTTTCGCATGGACGCATCCTCGACAAATCGCGCAACGCAACCGGGACGTGGACGCGTCTACGACTCCATCGTCGATGCCATTGGTGACACACCAATCGTGCGGCTGCGCAAGTTGCCGCAGGCGAATGGCGTCAACGCCACGATTCTCGCGAAGCTCGAATATTTCAATCCGGCGGCGAGCGTGAAGGATCGCATCGGCGCGGCCATGATCGTGGCGATGGAGAAGGCCGGCATCATCAACGCCGACACCGTGCTGATCGAGCCGACCTCGGGCAATACCGGCATCGCGCTCGCCTATGTCGCGGCCTCGCGCGGCTACCGGTTGAAACTGGTGATGCCGGAATCGATGTCGATCGAGCGGCGGCGGATGCTGGCCTTTCTCGGCGCCGAGATCGTGCTGACGCCGGCGGCGCAGGGCATGAAGGGCTCGATCGCGACCGCCGAGGAATTGGTGCGGACCACGCCGAACGCTGTCATGCCGCAGCAGTTCAAGAACCTCGCCAATCCCGAAATCCATCGCCGCACCACCGCCGAGGAAATCTGGAACGACACCGGCGGCAATATCGACTACTTCGTCGCCGGCGTCGGCACCGGCGGCACCATCACCGGCGTTGGCCAGGTGCTGAAGCCGCGCAAGCCCGGCCTCAAGGTGGTCGCGGTCGAGCCGGAGGAAAGCCCGGTGCTGTCAGGCGGCCAGCACACGCCGCACAAGATCCAGGGCATCGGTGCCGGCTTCATTCCTGACATCCTCGACCGTGGCGTGATCGACGAGATCGTCAAGATCAACAGTGCGACCGCGCTCGAGACGTCGCGGGCGTTGGCGCGCAACGAGGGCATTCCCGGCGGCATCTCCTCGGGCGCCGCGATTGCGGCGGCGCTTGCGATCGGCAGGCGGCCGGAGGCGGCCGGCAAGACCATTCTGGCGATTGTGCCGTCGTTCTCCGAGCGCTACCTCTCGACCGTGCTGTTTGAAGGAATCTGAGACATGGCGGACCAACCGAGGCGTCCCCGCACATTGGGCGATGCGCGCACCGAAGCGGAGGCCGCCTTCAAGCGCGCCACCGCCAAGGTCGCGGAAGCGCCGCCGAAGCAGAACGTCATTCCCGGCATCAAGGAGCAGGTCACGCTGCGGATCGACCAGGATGTGCTGGCGTATTTTCAGGACGGCGGTCCCGGCTGGCAGGACCGCATCAACGACGCCCTGCGCAAGGCCGCCGGCAAGTAGCCTCATACGCTCTCAAGACGAAAAGCCCGGCCATCGGCCGGGCTTTTGATTTGGATCGCGTGAACCGTTCAGCGGCGGAACATGCCGCCCATCATGCCGCCGACGACACCTCCGACGAACGCTGCGCCGGCGTCGCCACCGCCGCGATGACCGCCACCACCGCCGCCGCCACCACCACTGGTGCGCCGGCGGGCCGGCTTGTCGGACTCCTCGCCGGAGCTGGCCGAGGTCGTGGCGACGATTTCCGTCAGCAGCGCCTTGTGCTGCAGCTTGTTGAGATAGCCGCTCTTCGGATAGCCGCGCGCGGCCTGCCAGCGCGAGATCACGGCGCGGGTGGAGTCGTCGAACTTGCCGGTGACCTTGGTGTCGAAGCCGAGGCCGGTGAGGCGGCGCTGCACGTCGCGGCGCTGGCCCTTGTCGAGGCCAATCTGGTCTTCGGTGACCTGGTTGGCTTCGTCCTTGAACGTCGCGGGATCGATGCCGGTGGTGAGGTTGCGCGTCGCGGTGCTCTGCGCGGCGCTGCCGCTTTCCAGCGAGGCGATGCGCGCCAGCGCCAGCGGCTTGAACTGGCCGTTCGGGTAGCTCGTGAGATAGGCCTTCAGCTCCTCCGGCTTGTTGGAGTCCTTGATCGAGCGCCAGAACTCCAGCTCGACGTCGGATGCCCCGCCGCCTGCAGGCGCGGTCGGCGCGACGGCGGCGACTGCGATGCTGGCGCCTGCCGCCGGCGCGCCGTTCAGATACACCGCGCCGATCAGATTGGTGTGGCCCCACGGCAGCTGGCCCTTGCTGGTCTCCTCGTTGACCTGGGCGCGCACCATCGTCATGGCCTGCTGGATCTCGACGCCGGGCTGGGTGATGTTGGCGATGAGCGCGCGGGTGAACGGGCTGTTGGCGCCTTCCTTGCCGTCCAGTGCGGTCTGGCCCGGGCCCGTCGCAAACGCGATCAGCGTGCCTTCGCCGGACTTCATCTCGGCAAGGCCGGTCTGCACGTTGACGCTGCGGGTTGCCGAGTTCGACTTGATCTTGGCGGCGAAGGGATTGTCGCGGCAGGCGTCGAGGAACACCAGCTTGACCTTGGCGTCGCTCATGGTCTGGTCGAGCGTGAGGTCGATGTTGATGGCGGCGCCGAGCTTGACGTCCATCTCGGATTTGATGTCGGCGTCGATCGGAAGCAGATAGTTGGTGCCGCTGACGGCGATGCCGTGGCCGGCGTAGTAGAACACCGCGACATCGGCGCCTTGCGCCTTGCGGCCGAAGTCGAGCAGCTTCTCCGTCATCTTGTCGCGGGTGAGGTTACTGCCTTCGACCACATCGAAGCCGACATTGCGCAGCGTCGCGGCCATCGCGTTGGCATCGATGGTCGGGTTGGGCAGCGGCGTAACATTCTTGTAGGCGCCGTTGCCGACCACGAAGGCCACACGCTTGTCGGCGTAGGCGGAGGTCGCACTCAGCGCAATGCAGATCAGGGACGCAAGGAGGGTGAGACTGCGCATCTGAAATTCCCCCGGCAGAATCGAAATAATCGTCGAATACAAACTGCCGCGCAGGTTACACGAAAACGCCGCGCCGCGTGCAGCAAAAATTCGCCGCAACCCCAGCCGCCTCGGACTACCGCTTCGGTTGATGCCTGATCAGGTTCCAGCGCGGGCGGGAGCCGCGCCTGATCGCAAATTCAGGAGATTGCCGGTCAGGATCATCGCCGCACCGAGCACGGTGAACGCATCCAGCCGCTCCGAATAAAGCAGCCAGCCGAGTGCGGCGGTGAGGGGAACCCGCAGGAAATCCATTGGCAGCACGACGGTGGCATCGGCATAGAGCATGGCGCGCGCCATGCAGTAGTGCGAGAAAGTGCCGCAGCCGGCGATGACAGTCATCCAGCCCCAGACCTGGAGCGACGGCCACGTCCAGACATAGAGCGCCGGCAGCAGGCTGACCGCGCCCTGGACGGCCAGCATCCAGAAGATGATGGTCAGCGTCTGTTCGGTCCGCGTCAGCGATTTCATCACCGCGATCGAGATGCCGAAGCCGACGGCGGCGGCGAGCGCGATCAGCTGACCGATATTGATCGCGCCGGTCGCCGGCCGCACGATCACGATGACGCCGACCAGGCCGAGCACGATCGCCGTGATCTTCCACACCGTCATGCGCTCGCCGAGGAAGCTTGCGGCGATGATCGCCGTCCAGATCGGCATCGTGAACTCGATCGCGACGACCTGGCCGATCGGGATCAGCGTCAGCGCATAGAACCAGCCGATCTGCGCCGTGCAGTGGATCAGGTTGCGCACGATGTGCAGATGCACACGTGCCGTCTTCAGATGCGCGAAGCCGCCGTTCATCCGGATCAGCGGATACAGCAGGATCAGGCTGAGCACCGCGCGGACTTCCATCAGCTGGAAGACATTGACCGCGCGCGTCGCCTCGCGCGCGGCCACGGTCACGATCAGCATCAGCGCGAGCCAGCCTGCCATCCAGGCGGCAGCCCGGCCTATCGAGGGTGTGCGATCCATCAGCCTGGGAGAGTCAACGACGCGGGAGGGCCGGTATCGGTGAGTTGGCCTCGGATTGCAACGTGCAATTCTGCCAATGCAGTGCTGCGCGGGCGGCGCGATCGGTGCTAAGCAGGGACAAAAATCACCCAGAAAAACACTGCGTCACCTGGAAGGAGGGACTGCTCATGCGTGTCTTGCAACCGGCCGAATGGTCGAAACCCCGCGGCTTTTCGCACGGGGTCAGCTTCAACGGCCCGGGCCAATGGATCGTGCTGGCCGGCCAGACCGGGGGCGACGAGAAGGGCCAGTATGCGCCCGACATGGCAGCCCAGGTCGGCACCGCGCTGAAGCGGATCATCAAGCTGCTGGGTGAAGCGGGCGCGGGGCCTGAGCACATCGTCCGTCTGACCTGGTACCTGACCAGCCGCAGCGAGTATGAGGCGGCTGGCCCTGGAATCGGCGCGGTGTGGAAGGAGACGCTCGGCCGCAACTTCCCGCCCTCGACGCTGCTCTACATCGACGGCCTGGTCGATGCGCGTGCCAAGGTCGAGATCGAAGTCACCGCATTCATTCCTGCTTAAGAGGACACCATCATGACCGACAATCTCCGGAAGGTTCCCGATTTCCTCACCGGCTTCGCCACCGGCTGGCCCGAGCAGCAGCCTGATCTGATGGTGATCTCGATGACGACCGAGAAGGGCGTGCACGACTTCGCCGTCAACAAGGAGCAGGCGCTGCTGATCGCGCGCACGATTCAGCAGACCGCGGAAAAGCTCGCGACCAAGCCGCCCACGAGCTGACGCGCAGATACAGGCCAACAAAAAAGCCCTCAGGCGCGGCCTGAGGGCTTTTCGTTGCGGAGAACCGCTTACTTCGTCAGCGAGATGTTGGCGGCGCGGAACACACTGTCGGCGTGCATCGCGACCGTCTGCTTGTTGCCGGTGGTCTTCAGACTGATGTTGGCGTTGAAGCCGGCCGTCGCGGCCACGACCTGGAAGTTGCCACCACCGCCGCGGCCCTGCAGGCTGCCGCTGATGTTGCGGCTGGTCTCGCTCCAGGTGCCGGCGACATTGCCACCTTCGGCCTGGGTGTTGGCGCGCAGGTTGAATTTGTAGGCGTCGCTGGCGCAGGTCAGGCTCATCTCCATCACCGGGCCGGAGACCTGATAGGTCGCGCGGCAGCGGATGCGTTCGCTCGAGCCGTCGTCCAGCGTGACGGTGCCGCCGCCCGACCAGGTGCCTTGCATGCCGGCATAGGGGCCGCCCGCCTGGGCGTGGCTCGCCGTGGTGCTGCCAGCCACCACGAAAAACGCGACGGCCGCGAATGCGGGCCGCCGCGCTTTGGCGAACAGAGCTGAAATCGTCTTTAACCTGAAGATCTTGGACTTACTGACGGGAAGCTTCCCATCGACCGCTGCACGGTACGCCAGCTGATGCCCCATTCCACTTCCCCGATCCGGAGTTGCCACTGAGTTGACCGGCGGCATATGCACCATTGATCGAGACTCGCACAAGTCCCCCGCTGCCGACGGTGCCTGCGACACCGCCGCCGCCCGTGATCTTGCCTTCGGAGACGGTGACGGTGGACTTGGTGGACGCATCGCAACTGCCGCTCTTTGTGACGACGGTCACTTGCCACAGGCCATCATAGGGTTGCTGCGCGGAAACGGGCGCCGCGGCGAGGGTGACGGCAGCGGTGGCAAAGGACGCGAGAAAAAGGTTGCGGATGCGGGTCGGACGCATGGATCAAATCCCCGTAATTTGTGTGATGACGCAGCTTATCCCGGCACAATGTGACGAAAATTTGCTGCGTCGCAAGAACCCCGGAAAGTTCCTGTGGGCTCAAACACTTCATAGTGAATCTGGTTCCGGCCAAGGAACAAAAAATCGAGCTTGACTCGACTCGCGTCGGCGGTAACCAGATGTGGCCGATCCGGCCCTAATTCCTCCTAATGCTTACTGGCGCCGAAGCTCGGCGCCTTGGTTGCAAACTCCTCATCCTGCGGCTCGGAAGGCAAGGTCTTGTGGGTCTTGGCGTGGTCGATGACCTGGGCGAGCAGCCGCAGGCCGAGCGGCGCCAGCGCACGCTCCCACAGCTCGCGTGCCGTCTCGCCTTTCTTGACGAACACCCAGTCCTGGGCGGCGATCGCGCCGGCATCCATGCGCTCGGCGAGGTGGTAGATGGTGCCGCCGGCGATCGGATCGCCTTCCTTGATGGTCCATTCTACCGCCGCCATGCCACGGTGCCGGGGCAAGAGCGACGGGTGGTAGCCGATGCCGCCGAGCCGGCTCGCCGCCAAGGCTTCCTGGCTGACGCGGGCATGGCTGTGGGCGGTCACGATCAGCTCGGTGCCGGGCGCGATCTCGGAGGCCGTCACGAGCTTCGGATCAGCCTGAACCACAACCGCGATGCCGGCCGCTCTCGCTGCCGCCGCCAGTCGGTCCTCGCCGTCATGGACCACGATCCGGGCGATCTCGATGCCGTGGTCGCGGAGCATGTTGAAGGTCGTCACGCCAAAATGGCGGGAGCCGACGAGGGTGATTTTCATGGGATCAGTTCCGACAGTTTCTACGGGAGGCCACGAATGCGGATAGCACACCGGGGCGGGCAGGGCTGGCGTCCTGCCCGTTATCAACAGGACGCCGGGACCGCAACCTCAGTCCCCAGCCTCACTCGGCAGCCTTGCTCGCCAGCACCTTGTCGATCCGCCGGCCATCGAGATCGACGATCTCGAACTGCCAGCCATTCGCGGCGATCTTCTCGCCGACATCAGGGATGGTGCCGAACTCCTGCAGCAGGAAGCCGGCGCAGGTCTGGTAGGGCCGAGGCGACGGCAGCGTGATGCCGAGCAGTTCGGCGAAGTCCAGCGCGGGCATCCAGCCCGAGATCAGATAGGAGCCGTCATCGCGCCGGACATAGGCCGGCTCGGCCGGGCCTTCCTCGGTGTGGAAGGCGCCGACGATGGCCTCCAGGATATCGGCGCTGGTGACGACACCCTGGAAGGTGCCGTACTCGTCATGCACCAGCCCGATATGCACGGCGGAGTCGCGCAGGATCGCGACGACGTCGCGGGCGTCGACGGCCTCCGGAATGATCGGCGCATCGCGGGTCAGCGCGCGGATGTCGGGTGTCTCGCCGGTGAGATAGACGTCGAGCACGTCCTTGGCCTGCACGATGCCGAGCGCATGCTCGCGGTTGCCGTCGAACACCACGCAGCGCGAGTGGGCGCTCTTCTTCAAGCCGCTCAGGATCTCGGCCGGGGAATCGGCGAGGTCGATCTGGCTGACCTCGTGGCGCGGCGTCATCACGGCGCCGACCGGCAGGTCGCCGAGCCGCATCACGCCCGCGATCATCTCCTTCTCGCCGGGCTCGAGCACGCCGGCATTCTCGGCCTCGACCACCAGCGTCTTGATCTCGTCCTCGCTGACGCGGTCGGTCGCATCCTCGCGATGGCCGAGCAGGAACAGCAGCACCTTGCCGGAGCGGTCGAGCAGCCACACCAGCGGCAGCGACGCCTTCGCCATGACGGTCATCGCCGGCGCGGCCCTGACCGCGATCGCCTCGGGATCACGCAGCGCGATCTGCTTCGGCACCAGCTCGCCGACGATCAGCGAGGCGTAGGTGATGATGGTGACGACAAGACCGACGCCGAGCGCATCGGCAAAGGTCTGCGACAGCCCGAGCTCGAGCAGCCATTGGGTCAGCCGCTGGCCGAGCGTGGCGCCGGAGAACGCGCCCGAGAGCACGCCGATCAGGGTGATGCCGATCTGCACGGTGGAGAGGAACTTGCCGGGATCGGACGCCAGCGCCAGCGCGCGCCGCGAGCCGCTGACGCCTTTCTCGACCAGGGCCGCCAGCCGCGCCGGGCGCGAGGAGACGATGGCGAGCTCCGACATCGATAGCAGGCCGTTGATCACGATCAGCACCGTGACGATCGCAAGTTCCAGATAGAGCACGGGGGATCCCATTGTTCGGCGGCATCTGCCGCGTCAACCGGCCCCATATAAGCGCGCCGGCACCATCATGCTGTGCCCTGTCGGATGCTTGGGGACAAGAGGCGCTGCGGATGACCCGCATGCGCGAACGATCGCGGCATCGCGGCGCGCTAAAGCGGGTTGAAATTGAGATCGTGCTCGCGGATGGCAGGAAGCCGGTGTCGGCGAGCAAACAACGCGCGCCTGCCGCTCAGCGCCAAGCCAGCAGGCGCAACTCGGGCTTCTCGAAGGTCCTGGCCGGCATGGCCGTCGGCCCCCCGGAACGCGCGGAGGCGGCCTGCAGATGCGCGCGCAAATCGGCGCTGCATTGCTTCATCTGGCTGCGGAGCTCGCGGCGGGAGAGGGTGGTCATCGCGGGGTCGCTGAGTTGCACCCAGGCGTTGCGCAGCCATTCCTGCAAGGCGCGAATATTCTGATCCAAGACTTCAGGCTGGGTCATGCCGCCGGAATCTCATTGTGTGATCAGTATCGAAGTAAGGCTGATTCGCCCGCGTTCTCCTAGCGCGATGTTGACCGCTGATTGCGGCGGTCAGCGCGGCAGGCGCAACCTTTGGCGGTCAGGAAGGCCGCTGGATGCGCCGATCACTCGATGTTGTCGGGGCGTGCGCGCAGGAAATCCATCGCGACCGGGAGTGCGAGGAAAACCGCAGCGACCATCGAGAGATGACGGAGTTGCGGGATCGAGAGACCGAGTCCGTTCAGCGCGAGATAATCGAGCATGATCGCGGCATAGGCCGCGACGCAAATCGCGACGATGAGTCCTGCGAGATCGATCCTGCTGTCCATGGCGGCACCGTGTTCTTACGGAACCGGTGTAGCGTGGATCAGCGCCGCCTCGCTGTGATCTGCTTCACGCTTCCAGAACTCCATTCCGATTGAATCGGAACGGAGCTCTGGATTTATTTTGACGCGTTTTCTTCACGCGAACGGGTCCCCCCTTCGCTCGGAAACGCCTTTATTCGACGACCGCGCAGGCGTAGCTGCGCGGCACGACGCGCGCCGCGGTGTAGCGATAATAGGGGCGGTAGGCGAAGTCGAGATAGGCGGCCGGCGGCTCGCGATAGAGCGCGCCGTGATAGAAATTCTGCACCGGACCGGCGCTGCAGCGGTAGGGGATGACGACGTAAGGGAGCGGCGCGCCGACGCCGATCTCAGGCGGAATGACGGGGACGAGCTGGCGGCTCTGCGCAGGAGATGTCGCGGTGAATGCTGCTGAAGCGAAGGTGGCGAAGGCCAGGATGCATCGCAGAGCCAGGACACATCGCCGAGCCAAGGCGGATCTCATCGGCAGACCTCATCGACAGGCGGAACGGCTGTGACGCGAGGCTGCCAGCAATCGGCGCGGCGGTCGAGAGGCTACTTGCGGCTCGGCAGGCTGACCGGAACGTGCGGCGAGGTACTCACCACGCGCGGGCTGCCGTCCGGATGGGTTTGGGTCTTGAGCAATGTCTCGAGAACGAGAATGAATTTTTCGGCAAGCATGGGCGTAGCCCTCGTCGGTTGTTATGCAAATCCGTCGACCGGCCCCGCAAAAAATTCAATCAACTAAACGAGAGCCGATGCAGGACGTATGCTGCAGCGCAAGCGTGCCGCCGACAATCCGGCAGACTACTGCCAGCTGCCCCGATCCGTCGCGCGCGACGATCTGAATGCGCTCAGTGAAAATGCTGCTCGGACGGACGAGGCTGCAGGGCGGGGCTGGCCATGGCCGACGGATGCCTGCCCTTGGAACAGTGGTTCTGGGAGAATCCGGCGAAGCGCCAGAAGGTCACCGGCGCCGTGTTGTGGCAATGCTCGCAGATCAGCGGCTCATCGTCGATGAGATAGCGGCCGCGCCGATACGTCTCCGCCGAGGCCACTTCCTTGCAGCTCGGGCAGACCAACGCGAGCTTGGCGATCTTCCATCGCCGCAATAGTTGAAACACCGCTTTGTCCCCAGCGTGTTCTTCACATTTCCGCGCAGCAACACTAGCGATTCCCGGGCTCGCTCGGAAGTAGCAAAACGCCGCAACGATTCGAGTTCCAATGGAACCTGGCGGACACGGGTCACAGCAATAGAAGGTAGTCTGTTGCCGACGCGCCGATGTCCGCTGAGCGTTATCGGGCGGCGGCTCGCATCTCGGCGAGGCGAGCCTTGCAGTATTCCCGGTACAGCAGGTTGATGATCGCTGACATGACCGAACTCCGTCGGTTGCATCCGGGATCGGACGCTAGCGACGGCGCGTTGCTGCGAGATGTCGCGACACCCACGATCCGGTTTCGGCGCGGGGGTATTTTGGCTTCGTCCGCCAACAGGCGACGAAACCGCTTCACGCGTTCGCGAGCGGGGGCGAGGTAGTTAGCGAAACCCTAACGGACGGGGCGCGCCGCTCCGATAGGTTCATACGGTTCCTTCAATGCCACGGCACTAGGATCGGGCTGCTATGGACGACGATCGAGACATCGAAGAACGCATCACGAAATCGCTCCGCCGCAGCTACGGACGCTTTGCGGCCTGGGTCGTACGCCTCAATCGGATGCTGGAACCCGCCCGTCTCGCAGAGCCGACCCGGACCGAGACCCCGCCACGGATCCCCGTGGTGGCCCGCCAGCCGCTCCCGCCACGGCCGGACTGATCCGTCCCATCCCGGAACTCCCCGTATCGGCGGCCGGACGCGGCTGCTATGCATGCGCCATCGGCGGCCCCTTGAGGGCCCGCTTTGGACGGATGCGGCCCCTCGGGCCCTCGCGACGGGAAGGACAGAACCAATGATTGAGACGGTTGGCATCATCGGCGCCGGCACCATGGGCAACGGCATCGCCCAGGTCTGCGCGGCGGCGGGGCTCAGCGTGACCATGGTCGACATCAACGAGGCCGCAGTGGCGCGCGGGATGAAGACGATCGGAGGCAGCCTCGAGCGCCTCGTGGCGAAGGACAAGATGACCGCCGCGGACCGCGACGCTGCGCTCGGGCGCATCACCGCGACGTCGGACAAAGGCAAGCTCGCAGCCTGCGATCTCGTGATCGAGGCCGCGACCGAGAACGAGGAGTTGAAGGTCAAGATCCTGAAGGACCTCTGCGCGACCTTGAAGCCGAGCGGCCTGGTCGCCACCAACACGTCCTCGATCTCGATCACCAAGCTTGCGGCCGCGACCGATCGCCCTGATCGTTTCATCGGCATGCACTTCTTCAACCCGGTGCCGGTGATGGCGTTGCTGGAGCTGATCCGCGGCCTGCAGACCTCGGACGATACCGTGGCCAAGGCCGAAGCCTTCGCCAAGCGCGTCGGCAAGGTCGCGATCACGGCGAAGAACAGCCCGGGCTTTGCTGTGAACCGCATCCTGTGCCCGATGATCAACGAGGCGATATTCGCGCTGCAGGAAGGGATCGCGACCGCCGAGGAGATCGACGCCGGCATGAAGCTCGGCTGCAATCATCCGATCGGCCCGCTCGCGCTCGCCGACCTGATCGGGCTCGACACCATGCTGTCGGTGATGGAGGTGTTTCTCAACGGCTTCAACGATCCGAAGTATCGCCCGGCGCCGCTGTTGAAGGAGATGGTCGATGCCGGCCATCTCGGCCGCAAGACCGGGCAGGGCTTTTACAGCTACGCCAAGTGATGCACGCCGCGTGATGCGTGCGTGCTGCACGACATGCGGCACGCACCGTAGTCATCCGGATGGATCGCGCGCGCGGTTTCGCGTATCACGCGCGGCATAGACATCACGTGAGCCGCGCCGCAAGGGGCGGGGGACGACAGACACGAGGCCCGGTCTCCTAGGCACACCGGGCCTCGTGTTTTTTGTGCGTCTGTCTGGCGCGCTCGTGCGCCGCCGCTTCAGTCAAATCCCGACAGCCGGCCCACATGGGAACTCGCTTCGCCGCTGCGTCAATGCGCCGCCGCGCTTTCCCTCACAGCTTCTTGAGGCCGCCGCGGGAAACCTCGCGAATGCTGCGTCCGTAACTAGATCGGAAGATGAATTCCTGGTCTGGACGCGAATCGCTCAAATCAATGATGTCGCGCGGCGACGGCGCCAATTTCGTTCCAGATCGGCCGAAAACCCCGTGTTTGTGCGGAATGCCTTGGCACGATGTTCGCATCTTCCAGGCGTATCCTTGCCGATTCCCAATGGAGACCCGATGGGCGAGATTATCAGATTTATTCCGAAGTCCGAGCTGGAGCGAGCACGGCTCATTCGCGAGGCGCGCGCCAACTACGAACGGATTTTTCCGTCGGATCATACGGGCGTCGAACAACCGGATCATGGAAGTGGCGCAGGCAAGGGGCCGTCCGACGCCTAGGCGAACAGTGCGCTAGAGAAAATCGCGCAGCCGCGCCAACTCGGCGATGTGCTCCGGTGACAGCACCGCCGTCACCAAAGGCGGCTGCGCCTCCGTATGGATCTCGTAGAGATGGCGCGTCGAGGCGGGCTTGGCCATGAATGCCTTGACGCATTCGTCGAGCGTGTCGGCGATCACGATATAGGCGATACGGTCTTCCCGCCGCTGATTGTTGAGCGACGGCCATTTGCGCAGCGTGGCTTTCGCATCGAACTTGATGTGAGGAGTATCGTTCGCCATCGCCTGCCCAGACCATCCACATGCCGGTCGCATCATCGGCGCCGACGGGACGGTATGATGTTGCAACTGACGACTCACTAACCTCGATTCATAGGACGCCGCGCCGCGCACCACAACGGCACGCGGTTGATGATTTCAGATATTTCGACCTGACCGTGTGTGCGGTCGAATTCAGGCCGCCACGGCCGAGCGCTGCTCCTGCAGCAGCGCCAGACGCTCCTGCAGCGAGGCAAGCGTGGCCTTGAGGTTGTCGCGCCGCGCGCTGAGCGAGTGCGCCAGCATCGTGTAGCGCGGGTCTGTCGGGCTCGAGACGCCCGACCGTTCCTCTTCCGCCGCGATATCGGCCTCGAGCAGCGCAAGCCGGCGCGTCAGATCGTGCAGCATGGTGCCGATGACAATGGCCTCGCGCGCCGCAACGGCGCCTTGAATCCCGTATTGGGACTGCCGGTTCATATTGGTCCCTCCGCAATGTCCTGGTTCGGAACGCTCCGATGCGTCCGATGATGAATGCAGAGATGACAGCAAGAGGGATGCCAACCGGCTGGCATCAGCTATTTTCGGCTCGCGTCAGCGAAGGCGGTCTCGAGCACGTCACCGATCGGCTGCCAGGTCCGGCCGTCAAACTGCACCAGCCGCAGCTGCTCGATGGGGCGAAAATCCTGCGGGCCGGTGTTGATCCTGATGTCAGGCAACAGGGCGGAGCCCTGGTAGTCGAGCGACGCGGCCTGCTTCATGACGTTGTCGCGCGACAGATCGTTGCCGCATTGCCTGAGCACCTGGACCAGCGCTTCGGCGGCCGCATAACCATACATCGCGGCGCCTTCGTCGGTGCCTCCCATCCTGGTGTATTTGTCGAGGAAGGTCGTCCAGTCCTTGCCGGTTCGCTCGCTTTTCCACGCCGGATCGCTCGCGTCCTTCAGGAAGGCCGCCGTCATGACGCCGGAGGCGCTGTCGGAGCCCGCCGGCTTCAGCACGGTGGCGATCGATGACGCCATCTGGTTGACGATGAACACGGGATGCCAATCGTGCTCGGCCGCGATCCGGATGACCTTCGCGGCATTTTCCGGCACGCCGGCAAACACGAACACCTCGGCGCCCGATCGCTTCAGGATCGACATGTGTCCGTCCAGATGCCGATCGGCGACGTCATAGGCGATGTCGACCCGGATATTACGGGCGACGTCGCCGAGCCCTTGCTCGAGCCCCTTGAACAGCTCCCGGCCAAAATTGTCGTTCTGCCAGAGCGCGACGATTTTCTTCCCCGGGTAGTTCGCCTGGATGTAGTTGGCATAGATGCGGCCCTCGTCCTGGAACGAGGGCTGCCAGCCCATGGTCCATGGATATTTCGACGGCTCGCTGAATTGCTGATCACCCGAGGCGAGGAAAAGCTGGGGGATTTTCCGCTCGTTGAGATATGGCCGCACCGCCAGATTGCCGGGCGTTCCGAACGAGCCGAACATCAGCAGCACATTGTCGATCTCGACCAGGATGCGCGCGAGGTCCATCGCGTTGGCCGGGTCTGACAGATCGTCATAGGACAAGAAACGGATCTTGCGGCCGTTGACGCCACCGCGCTCGTTGACCATCTCGAAATAGGCGGCTTCCGCCTTGCCGATCTGGCCGAACACCTCCAGCGGCCCGGTGTAGGGCATGAGATTGCCGATGCGGATTTCGGTGTCGGTGACGCCCTGGTCGCGCACCTTCTGTGTGATCGCGCCAATTGAGATGATCGCAACGATGATGGCGAGGAGAGACCGGCCGAATGAGGTCATCGCAAGCACCCGCGGCTTCTACGTGCGTAGTTCTCGTCTCCCTTCAGCCCGCTGCTTGACCTAGATCAACCCGGTGTCAATTTCGCGGCTGCGGACCTCGCGCCAAGGCTCGGTGTGACGACCATCATTCGCATCATCCTTCCCGGGTCCCTCCGCGATGTCGGGCAGGGCTTGGCGCGCTCGGTCGCTCCTCTTCGACGCGACCATGTGGCCGAGATTTTCAGCGCGATGGGCGAGCCCGTGGACAGTCAGGTCGATTGGTCTGTTGGAGACCTTGCTCGAAGTGATCGAGACGCGTGGACGAGGCCCGGGCGTCTGGACAGGCAACCCTCGAAAGCCGGGGGAACGGCCGTGCACGTTTCCGGATTGTGTCGCTTTTCGGGCTAATGTTGCGATTTCGACACATCCCTGCGACAAGTTGTCCGATATGACTGCTACCGTGCTTTGGGGAGTCGGCGCTCCTTTTTGATGAATTTGTGAAATTTATGGGGGATTTTATTGTGAAGAAGTTTGCACTCGTATTGACCGCCTTCGCAGCATTCGCAGGACAGGCCACTGCGGCCGATTTGGCGCCCCGCTACACCAAGGCTCCGCCGGCGCCGGTTGCGGTCTAAAACTGGACCGGCTGCTACATCGGCGGCAACGTCGGCGGTGCATGGCACAGCATCAACCAGAACACGAACCGTCGGACCGACGGTACGGTCCTCGACCCCGTGCTCGATTTCGGCTCGGCCGATAGCGGCGGTGACTTCATCGGCGGCGGTCAGATCGGTTGCGACTACCAATTCGGTGGGAACTGGGTCGTTGGCGTTCAGGGCATGTTCGACTTTGGCAACACCAACAGCCGCAACAACCTGCCGCCCGATGCCCGTCTCGCTGCGCTCGGCACACCTTACCAAACCACCCGCACCCGCGACCTCTACACTGTGACAGGTCGCCTCGGCTATCTCTTCACCCCGGCGTTGCTCGGTTACGTGAAAGGCGGCGGTGCCTGGACCGACACGAACACGCAGGTTTACGGCACTCTGCCGTTTCTCTTCCTGTCGGAATCGGCGAATTCTTCTCGCCAAGGTTGGACCATTGGTGGCGGCCTCGAATATATGTTCGCCAAGGGCTGGTCGGTGTTCGGCGAATACAATTATGCCGACTTCGGCCGCAAGGACATCGTCTTCACCGCTGGTCCGGGCACGCTCGGCGCCCCGAATATCGTCTCGACCCGTCTGAACATGCAAACCGCGCTAGTTGGCGTGAACTACAAGTTCAATTGGGCCAGCCCGGTTGTCGCAAAATACTAAGACACCCATTGATTGCCCATCAAAAGCCCCGACCTGTCGGGGCTTTTTTTCATGGCTGTCGCAGTCGTCGAGCGAACGCTAAAGCGCGATGAGATCATCGCGCTTTTAGTTCTTTGTTTGCGCATGATCTTTTCGGAAAACCGCTTCACACTTTTCCGGATCATGCTTTAGCGAACAGCGGAGCGTCGAGCAGGAATGGCAGCTCACGTGGCCCGCCGGCGGCGCTGCCGCATGATCGACGATGGCGCCGCCCGTGCCGCGAGCGTCGCGAGGGATTCCTGGCTGGGCGCGCAGCAGCCGAGCACTGGTCGATCTGCTTCATCCGCAAAGGTTCAATCACGCCGCGGCCTGCGTGACGCCGGTCACTGCGAGACACGGCACGCCAAAGCATGCTGCAGCCTGGTTGCGGGATGGTCCCGCACCATCAATCACAGGAGAACTGGGAATGACACCTATGAATGATGATGCAATGACCTCTGAGCTTTCCTTCGACGAACTCGATGCGGTGGCCGGCGGCTTCAGTTGGCGAGGCCTCCTGGAGGCGGTCCTTGGCGGAGTCGCTTCGGGTGCCGCAGGTGGCGCGGCAGCCGGTGGCGTCGGCGTCGGGCCGGGCGCCGTTGGCGGCGGCCTCATCGGCGGTCTCGGATACCTCCTCCACGAGATTTTCTGATCGCGTGGTGTGACCAAAGCGGAACTCCTGGGTCGCCGGACTCAGGAGTTTCGTATTGGTGGCGGAAGACTACAGACATCGTGGCTCGCGCCGGCGCCGACCACCCTGCGGTCCCGGGAAAAGACGCCGCCGGTTTCAAAAGGACACACCCGGCGGCGTTCATTCCTGAACTGGGACGCTGAAATCCCCAGCATGACGTGACTTGCACGGGCTATGCCAAAGGCCGTTAGGAGGCCTGACGGCACGTCGTGACAACAAACGCGGCCTTGCTGCATTGCCACTCGCTACCGAGCGCGACGCTCGAGATCGGATGTGGGGCGGCCATCGCCAACAGAACGGCGGCGACGGCCAGTAAATTCACGACCACCAGCATGCGTGCTTTACGAGTCCATCCCGAGCCCATCATAGCCGTCGCTCCTGTTGAACAATCGGATGCTAGGCCCGGTTTGTTTCCGGCCGGCTTCACCGTTTTTGGAAAATGGTTTCGTCGCGAGACGGGCGGGAACAAATTGGCGAAGAGCGGTACTTGGGTCTGTCGCGCTTCACAGCGCCCGTTCAACCGCGAGCGCGAGCACTCTCACGCGACGAAGAGCCAGCAGCCCGTATTGAAATTGCTTGGTGAGCGCGGAGGGACTCGAACCCTCGACCCCATGATTAAAAGTCACGTGCTCTACCGCCTGAGCTACGCGCTCACTCACCTGAGCATTGCGGCCCGAAAGTTGCGGGCCAAGGCCGCGTCGGTCCGGATCATGCTCCAGCCCGCGCTGTGTAGGGGGCAGGGCCCATCGGGTCAATAGCCGAGGGCGAGGCATTTGCAGCGCCGGACGCTTTCGAATTCCCTTTGCACAGCTGGTGGTTAGCGGTGCTTCTTCACATCAGGCGGATCGCGCCGTCCAGAACCCGGCGGCCCCCGAACTCAGCCCTCCCGGCGGATTTCCGATGTCACCGGCTGCGAGGGGGCTGCGACCGAGGGCAGGCTGACCGGGCGCAGCCCGATCAGTTCCGCGGTGCGAATCGCGCTGTTGCGCCAGAAGGCGAACTCGTTGATGCGCGAATTCTCCAGGATCGCGATCGCGACCGCCGAGAGGAACGGCAGGCTTTCGAGCACCAGCACGCCGGCGAAGATGTAGATCTCGCGGACCTGCTTGAAGCCGTTCATGGTGATCAGGACCGCGGCGCCGACCAGCAGCAGCACGCCGATCACGGCTTCCCAGAACGCCTGGAATTCGATCGACATCCGCGACAGGCCGCCTTTGGAGGTACGCGCGAAGGCGAGGTGCTCGGTGATCAGGCCCTGCGCCACCGCGCGCGACACTGTCCATTGCACGCTCATCGCCGCGATCATGGCCCCTAACATCTGGCCGGCCTTGACGTTGACGCGCAGGCGATAGAGCGCGACGAAATGCACCAGCGAGACGACGAACGAGGCGATGATCGGCAGCGTCAGGATCTTGTCGGGGATCGCGATGTCGGCAAACGCGACGATCGGCACCCAGATCAGATTGAGGATCGCCACCACGACGCCGAGGCTTTCTGCGCCGAGCCAGTTCAGCCAGCCCAGCGAGAATTCGCGGCGCTGGTCCGGCGTCAGCCGGCTCGCGCCGGGCAGGAAGCGCCGCCAGTGTTTCTTGACGATCTGGAAGCCGCCATAGGCCCAGCGGTGACGCTGCTTCTTGAAGGCCTCATAGGTGTCGGGCAGCATGCCCTCGCCATAGCGCACGTTGGTGTAGTGCGTGAGCCAGCCCTGCTGCTGGATGGTCAGCCCGAGGTCGGTATCCTCGCAGATGGTGTCACTGGACCAGCCGCCGGCCATGTCCATCGCGGCGCGGCGGATCAGGCACATCGTGCCGTGCACGATGATCGCATTGGCCTCGTTGCGCTGGACCATGCCGATGTCGAAGAAGCCGGCATATTCGCCGTTCATGATGTAGTGCATCAGCGAGCGGTCGCCGTCGCGGTGCTCCTGCGGCGCCTGCACGAGTCCCACGCGCGGGTCGGCGAAGGCCGGCACCAGATCCTTCAGCCAGTCCGGATGCACGCAATAGTCGGCGTCGATGATGCCGATGATCTCGGCATCAACAGCGGTCCGCTCCATCGCAATCCGCAGCGCGCCGGCCTTGAAACCCTGCACCTTCTCGGCATTGATGAACTTGAAGCGCTCGCCGAGCATGCGGCAGTGATCCTGGATCGGCTGCCAGAACGCCGGATCGGGCGTGTTGTTGATGATGCAGACGCATTCGAAATTCGGATAGTCGAGCCGCGCCACGGCATCGAGCGTCTGCTTCAGCATCTCGACCGGCTCGTAATAGGCGGGGATGTGGATCGAGACCTTGGGGAAGGCGAGGTTCTCGCCGATCGTGGCGGGCGCGAGCGATGCGCTCTTGGTGATCAGCCGGCGCGGGCCGCGGCCGAACGCCACCGCTGCGATCTCCTCGATCCGCGCCATCGCGATGAGGACAAGCGGAACAAGCAGCACGAGACCGAGGGTGAGCGCGAAGGCCGAGCCCCAGAGGAAGTAGTGCGTGGTCCAATAGGCGAACACGGTCGCGACCCAGGCGCCGACGCCGTTGGCGGCCGCCGACAGCACGAAGGCCTGCATCGCGGTCGGCCGGTCGAGCCGCAGGATCGGCAGCGACATGAACAGGCCGACGAGCACGGCGATCGCGGCGAGTTTCCAGTAGTCGGGATTCACGACCGGACCGGTCCAGGCGAATTTGGCCTCGCGGTCGGCGTTGAGGATGCCCCAGTAGGGACCGACGCCGCCTTCGAAGAACTTCCAGGGCTGATCGATCGCCTCGACGATGTTGTAGTCCATGCCGATGGCGTCGGCCCGGGTGACGAAATTCCTGAGCACGGTCGCCTGCTCGAACGGACCGGGCTCGGCGTTGCGCAGATTGTAGCCCTGGCTCGGCCAGCCGAATTCGGCGATCACGATGCGCTTGCCGGGGAACAGGTCACGCAGCAGGTTGAAGCGATCGACGGCCTGGTCGACCGCCTGCTTGTCGGTGAAGTTTTCCCAATAGGGCAGCACGTGGGCCGCGATGAAGTCCGCGGAACTGACGAGTTGCGGATGGTCGCGCCAGATGTTCCAGATTTCACCTGTCGTGACGGGAACGTTGACCGATTTCTTGACCTGCTGGATCAGCCGGATCAGGCGATGCACGTTGTTCTCGGCAACCGCCCATTTCGACGCCTCGGCGCGCTTCTCCTCGGGCTGCGCTTCTGCGTCACGAAGCCGGTCCGCTTCCTCACGAAGGATGCGCGGCGATTCCTCGCGAACGAAGCGCGCAACCTCTTCGAGATAGCGATCGCGGTCTTCGGGAGTCATCTTCGCCTTGGGCTGCGGTCCGAGATTCTCGATCGGAACCTGCTCGCCGCGGAAGATGGTTTCGTTGCCGATGACGATGCCGACGACGTTGCTGTTGCGTCGGGCAAGGTCGATCGCGGCCGCGATCTCCCTGGCGTTGCGATCCTTGTCGGTGTCGATCCAGGCGCCGATCGTGACCTTCATGCCGAACTCTGCGGCGATCGGCGGCACCAGCTCGCCGCCTTCCGTCGACGAATACATGCGGACCGCCCGCGTCATCGTCGACAGCTTCTTCAGGTCGGTGCGGATCTTCTCGGAATCACCGGCGGGGTCGACGACAATGTGCGCCTTCTCGAACGGCGCGTAGGACAGGCTCGGCAGCATGCCACGGAACTCGGGAGCCGCCTGCTTCTCCTGAAGCAGACCCCAAAGCGCGGCATGAATGGATGTGACGAGCAACAGGACGGCGACGACAGCGCGCATCGCGGTTAAACCATACGGGGCTTCAGATTTCAGAGAAAGCGAACCCGTCCCCTAGGTTCGACCGACATCGCGGCAGAGGTCAGGATAGCTCTGCCGCACGATTTCACAACTGCCATGACCGGGTGGTTTTTTAAGGGCGCAAGCTCTTCCGGCCGCTAAAAAAATCCGGTCGGCTCGAACATAGAGCCGCCACCTGAACATGGCCTGAACGCTACTTCGTCGGCGCCGGAGAGGCTGACGGCGACGGAGCCGGCGAGGGGGAAGCCGCCGGTGCCGGCGTGGCGTTGGCGGCGGTCGCCGGCTGCGGCGCGGACGCTGCTGCCGCCGCGGCCTGCGGCTGGGCGCCGGGGTTGATCCAGCAGGCATGGATGCGGTTATCCAGGCTGCGCGGCACCTTGTCGTCAATCTGGCCGCCGAACCGGGTCAGGCAGCGGAAGGTCGCCTGGACATGGCCGCCGGGGCAACCGAACCGGTCGTAGAGATCGAGATGGCGGAATGCGGTATCGAGGTCGTCGTTCCACATCAGGCGAACCACGCGGCGGCCGAGCCAGACGCATTCCGGGTTGCCGGCCGGACCGTTGATGGCCTGCTGCGCCTCGGCCAGCTCGTCGGTCTTGCGCTGGTTATTGTCCTTGGCCGCAGCGGCCGCGGCGTCGGGATTGCCGGGCTGCTGCTTGCCCTGGTCCTGCGGGGTGGGGGTGCCGCTCTGGGCAAACGCCGCGCCGGCCCCGATCAGGAGCGCAAGGCTTGATACGGCGAGGTAACGCAAACCCGTGATCTTCAACTCAAGCAGCCGTCGACGCATGCATTCCCCGATAAGTTTTCCGGCCCGAACAACAATCCTGACGGCTCGCGTGGTGCCGTCCAAATAGGTCTCCAATGCGGCGGAGACGCTGGCGGAATCCCATGACTGGAATCTTGGAATTTGTCCAGCAAACTCACAACTTTATCGCGGCGGCGCGAAACTGTCGCAGGACAACCATGGTATTGACGGATTCCAGCACTTGGCAGATGGGCACCGACCGGCTAATTCGACGGTCCCCCGGAGGATGGAACCGATTTCGCTTCGTACGCCACTGGCGCTTCTCCTGATATCGCTTGGTGTGATCGCAGCCGTGTGGTGGTGGCTCGCCACCCCGATCATGCTCGCGCGCGCGCCGATTGACCCCAATGCCAAGCTGCAATGCGTGTCCTACACGCCGTTCCGCGGCGCCCAGACGCCGCTTGATCCGACGACCCAGATTCCGGTCGAGCAGATCGAGCAGGATCTGACCGATCTCGCCAAGGTCACCGATTGCGTCCGCACCTATTCGATCGAGAACGGCCTCGACCAGGTCCCCGCGGTCGCCGCCAAGGTCGGCATCAAGGTGATGCAGGGCATCTGGCTCGGCAGCAACCGCTTCAAGAATCTGCAGCAGATCGCCATCGCGGTCCGGCTCGCCAAGGAATATCCCACCGTGATCTCGGCGCTGATCGTCGGCAACGAGGTGCTGCTGCGCGGCGAGATGACCGCCGCCGATCTCGCCGCCAACATCCGCAGCGTCAAGGCGCAGTCGCAGGTGCCAGTGACCTATGCCGACGTCTGGGAGTTCTGGCTGAAGAATCGCGAGCTCTATGACGCCGTCGATTTCGTCACCATTCATATCCTGCCGTATTGGGAGGATATCCCGGTCAAGGCCAAGTTCGCCGCCGGTCATGTCGACGAGATCCGCAAGCGAATGGCGGTGGCATTCCCGGGCAAGGAGATCCTGATCGGCGAGACCGGCTGGCCGAGCGCGGGGCGGATGCGCGAGGGCGCGCTGCCGTCGCGCGCCAACCAGGCGCGGATCGTCTCCGAAATCCTCGACATGGCCAAGCGCGAGGGCTTTCGCGTCAACCTGATCGAGGCCTATGACCAGCCCTGGAAGCGCAAGCTCGAGGGCACCGTCGGCGGCTATTGGGGGCTGTTCGATTCGATGCAGCGGCAGGTGAAATATCCGCCCGGTGTCGCCATCAGCAACTATCCGTCCTGGAAGCTGCAGATGGGTTGCGGCATGGCGCTCAGCATCTTCACCTTCGCCGCCGCCTGGCTGACCTTGCGCCGCCGGCCCTGGACGCCGCGGCCGGCCGCCTGGCTCGGGGTTGCGATTGCGGCGACGACGGGCGGGGCGCTGCTCGGGATCGCCGCGGACAAAATGTACTATGAGAGCTACGGCGTCGGCGGCTGGCTGTTGTGGGGCACGCTGCTCGCGGCGGCGATTGCGTCGCCCCTGCTGTCGGCGCATGCGCTGATCGCCGGGCGCTCGCTGCCGACGTTCCTGGAATTGCTCGGCCCGCGCGATTATCGCGGCAAGGGCATCCTGATCGCGCTGCTGGCGATTGTGCTCGGCCTCACCACGGTGATCGGTGCGCAGAGCGCGCTCGGCTTCGTGTTCGATCCGCGCTACCAGGATTTTCCCTATGCCTCGTTGACCATGGCGGTGGTGCCGTTCGCGCTGCTGACCATGCTGAACCGCCCGAAGGAGGGCACGAGGCCGATTGCCGAGTCGGTATTCGCAGCAGTGCTGGCGCTCGCGGCCCTCTACCTGCTGTTCAACGAGGGCACCATCAACTGGCAGTCGGACTGGACCGCCGCGATGTATTTCCTGCTGGCGGCTACGCTGTGGCGGGCGCGGGCCGCGCAAATCCCAGAATGAGCAGCCCGATCGCGATCCCCGACAGCGTCACGTTGTAGAGCACGATCCCGAGGCCCGCTGCGATCAGCCCGCCGGTCAACAGCACGATCGAGGGGCGCATCAGGTTGAGCACGGCGATGACGAGCGCCGTGATCCCGAACACCCAGTTCTTGAACAGCACGGTCGACAGCGCCCGCGCCTTGCAGGCCATGGTCTGCAGCCCGGCATCGCAGGCCAGCGCCACCGTCGACAGTTCGATTGCGAGGTAACGCAGGTACAGCGCATAACCGACGGTGACGAAGCCGATGATCAGCAGGAACTGGACCTGATAGGGCGTGAGGCGGAACGGAGCTTTCTTCATTGCGGCAATATGGTCGGGAATAGCCAATAGGACAAGGCGCGATCAGGCTCTCGAAATCAAGTGAGGGTTTCGTCCTAAGCTGTTGCAGGCGCTGATCATTGGTTCTTGCGGCCGAACATGGAGGAGAATGTCGTCGGCTCCGGCTTCTTCGGCTCCTCGACGGCGGGCGCCGGCGTTGCCGTAGCGGCTCGCTTGGGCGCAAGGCGTCGCCGCTGCTGCGGCGCCGGTTTGGCCGCTGCAGGCTCGTCATCGGGCTTCAGCGCCAGGCGCTGGCCGTCATAGATCGCGGTCTCGCAGGTCCGCTGGTTCAGGCTGAGACCGGCGCAAATCCTGGCCGCGGTGCCGGCATCGTTCAGCGGTCCCGCCACCAGGCGCAGCTGCATGCCGAGCCCATTGGTGTTCTCCTTGATCACGATGATCGGCTTCAGCGCGGTCAGGGCGGCGTTGGACTTGGATTTCAACAGTCCTCGCCACAACGCGCGCAGCCCATTGACCGAGTTGGCGGTGCCGAGATCGACGCCGAATTCGGTGCGCTGGATTTTGGCCTTGGGCGCGGTCGCTTCGTCGGCCTCTTCATCAGTCGCCGGTGCCGCGGTGGCAACGTCCGGGATCGGGCTTGCAGACACCTCGTTCGCTGGAGGCTTGCTTGGTTCGAGCTTGCCGGCGGCCGGGTCCGGCGGCGCCATGAACGATTTGGATGCGATCAGCGGCGTCGAGGGCGACGGCGCATCGGCTTTGGCTGGCTCCTGTTTGGCGAGTTCAGGGCTCGACGATGCGATGACCGGCAGGCTCAACTCTGCGGTCGCCGTTGGCTGACCCGGCTTGTCGGCTGCGGGCTTGTCAGCTGTGGCCTGTGGTTTGTCGGTGGCCGGCTGGGGCCTATCGGCTGATGTCACCTTGTCCGCTGCGGCCACGGGCTTGTCCGCTGCCGCCGGCTTGTCCGTCGCGGGTGCCGGTGGCTTGTCGGCGGTGGATGGCTGCGCGGTCGCAACCGGCGCTACTGCGGGTGCAGGAGGCGCGGGGGTCGTTGGAGGCTGGCTGGCCGCCGTCGCTGGCGCGCTGCTCGTGGGGGCAGTCGCCGCCGGAGACGTCGCCTGGCGTGTGATCGCACCGGTGACGGAATCGAGCCCTTGCTCCAGGGTCGAGACCCGCGAATACAGCCGGTCGCGATCGGTGTTGAGGGTGTCGATGGCCGAGGCCAGCCGGCGCGCGTCGTTGTGGTTGTCCTTGGCGAGCTGCTGCAGCCGATCCGCCTGCCGCGCCAGATCAGCGGCGGCGACCTGGTCGCGCCGCACGATCAGCGAGGACTGGTTGGCCATCACGGCGACGATGACGCACCCGACCGCGGCGACGCCCCACGAGCCCAGCCGCCACAGCGCGCGGCGATCGAACTCGTCCTCCTCGGCGAGAAACCCGCTGAGCAGCCCGCCGGTATTTTCGGTCTCGAACTCCGCCGCGAGGTTGTCGGGATCTTTGGCCAAAGCGCGTTTGGCCCTCCTCAAGGCCCGCCGAATCACGAGGCAAAGATTAACAGGAAATTTCGTTGGAACTTGATTCCGGGCGTCCACGGAGGCGGGGCGGTTTCTTCTCCCGGGGAAAACAATTAAAGACGGCCGAGGCGCGGACCGCCGCGCCGATGTCGAGGAGCAGGAATGACCGTACGATCCAGCCTGACTGTCGTGCTTGCGGCCGGCGAGGGCACGCGCATGCGCTCGTCGCTGCCGAAGGTGCTGCACCCCGTGGCCGGACAGTCGCTGCTGTCGCATGTGCTGAACGCGGCGGCCAGCGGCGAGGGATCGCAGCTCGCGGTGGTGATCGGGCCGGATCATCAGGCGGTCGCCGACGAGGCGCGGCGCGTCCGCCCGGATGCGCAGACCTTCGTGCAAGCCGAGCGGCTCGGCACCGCGCATGCGGTGCTGGCGGCACGCGAGGCGCTGGCCCAAGGCGCCGACGATCTCCTGATTGCGTTCGGTGACACGCCGCTGATCTCGGCGGAAACCTTTGCGCGGATGCGCGCGCCGCTCAGGGATGGCGCCGCACTTGCGGTGCTCGGCTTCCACGCGGCCGACCCGACCGGCTATGGCCGGCTGGTGGTCGAGAACGGCAAGCTGGTCGCGATCCGCGAGCAGGCCGATGCCAGCGCCGAGGAGCGCAAGATCACGCTGTGCAATGCCGGCGTGATGGCGTTCGCCGGCAAACGCGCGCTCGAGATCATCGAGCAGATCGGCAACGCCAACAGCAAGGGCGAATACTACCTCACCGACGCCGTCGGCATCGTCAGGGATTTGGGATTGGAGGCTGTCGTGATCGAGACCAGCGAAGACGAAGTGCGCGGCATCAACACCAAGGCGCAGCTTGCCGAAGCCGAAGCCGTGATGCAGGCCCGCCTGCGCAAGGCTGCGCTCGACGCCGGCGTCACCATGATCGCGCCCGAGACCGTCTATCTCGCCGCCGACACCACCTTCGGCAAGGATGTCGTGATCGAGCCGTTCGTGGTGATCGGCCCCGGCGTCAGCATCGCCGACGGCGCGGTGATCCATTCCTTCTCGCACGTCGTCGAGGCCGAGATCGGCAAGAAGGCTTCGGTCGGTCCGTATGCACGGCTCCGCCCGGGCACCTCGCTCGGCGACGGCTCGCGGATCGGCAATTTCGTCGAGACCAAGGCCGCGAAGCTCGAGGCCGGCGTCAAGGTCAACCATCTGTCCTATGTCGGCGACGCCCATGTCGGTGCCAATTCCAACCTCGGCGCCGGCACCATCACCTGCAACTATGACGGCTTCTCCAAGCACAAGACGCTGATCGGCGAGGGCGCCTTCGTCGGCACCAACTCCTCGCTGGTGGCGCCGGTCAAGATCGGCAAGGGCGCCTATATCGGCTCCGGCTCCGTCATCACCAAGGATGTCCCCGACGATGCGCTTGCGGTGGAACGCAACCAGCAGACCATCCGCGAAGGCGGCGCGAAGCGCTATCGCGAGTTGAAGACGAAGGCGAAGGCGCCGAAGGGGAGTTGAGGAATAGCGCGTTGCCGGCGCTGCAATGACGGAGCCAAACCCTCGGTGTCGTCACCCGCGCATGCGGGTGATCCAGTATTCCAGAGACGGTTGTGATTGAGCCGATAGGCCGCGGCGTACGGTCGCCCGCCCCAGTGCGCAATCGCGCACAAGGCGGGCGATGACAGTTGAGTATGAGGATACGTCTTCGCATTCTCGCGACATGATTTGCCCGAGTTTTCCATCTCGTTCCGCCCTCTCTCGAAACTGAGGGCGCAGGGAAGACCGGGTGCACGCCGCACCCGCGGTCTCGTGCGCAATGAGTAGGAAGTTGCGCACACGAGCATACAGGTTTGGCTGAGACATCCCGGCCTTCCCTGCGCGATGGGTTACGGCTTATACGTGCTCGCCCTGGTGAGACTCTGCGTTTGTGTCACCATCGTCAGCGACAGGCGTTAGCCTGTTCGCTTGCTTACCACCAGCATCGGGGCGGCAGGCCCACACGACTTCACCGTCCGCCTTGCGCACACACGTCTCTGCACGCTCGGCGTCCACCGCATCTCCACCCACGTTCGTGACGTTCGCGAAACGCCCCTCGACGGGGAAGACGAAGCGGATTATGGACTGATTTGGCTTTCCGATAAAGCGAATTATTTTTGCGCCGAGGGCTGGACAGCCCAAATCACATTGAAATCGTTCGAAAAAACAGATTTTCCGCGCAAGGCGCCTGCTCGGCGAGTTGTAGGCGCCCACACGAACGCGCGTTCGATCCTGTCGTCGTTCTTCGAGGCGATGCGACACATGCGCGATACTGTTGCTACGCCGGCACACCCGTGGAGAAATCGACCGGGAACTTGGCAAGTTGTGCAACCTCGCGGCCACGCGCGATGGTCGGCGTGTTTCAGATCGCCTACGGTGTTTCCCGTTGTTTACGCGCTTCCCGGAATTGCCGACGGATTTTTTGGAATGAGCATGGGAATATTTGGCGGTTCGCGGCCGGCACGGCGGGGCATTTCAATCAAGGCATTGCTGGCGAGCACCGCGCTCAGTCGGGTGGCGCTTGGGGGCGCTGCGATCGCATCGCTGTCACTCGCCCTTGCGCTCCCTGCGCATGCGCAGGCGGTGGGTGGAACTGGCGGCTCGTCGGCGGGCGGGTTTGGCGTCGTGGGCGGTGCCGGTGGCAATGGCGCGAGCCCCAGCGGAAGCAATGGCTTCAACAGCTTCTTCGGTGGTAGCGGCGGCGGCGGTGCCGGGGTCAGCACCGCGACGGGCCTGGGCGGCACGGGCGGGACAGGGGGCACCAGCCTCGTCGCCGCTGGCACGGATGGTGGCGCTGGCGGTGCCGGCGGCGCTTACAACCAGATCAATCCGGCCACCATGGTGAGCGGTACCGGCACCACCGGCGGTACGGGCGGCGCCGCGGCGAACGCCACCAATTACGGCGGCGGCGGCGGTGGTGGCGGCGCCGCCGGCGGCGGCGTACTGTCGACCGGGGGGACATTCACCATCACTGGAGCAACGGTGATCCAGGGCGGTGTCGGTGGCACAGGCGGCGCCGGCGGCAACGGGACATTCGCCTATGGCGGCAACGGCGGAGTAGGTGGCGGCGGCGGCTCCGGCATCGACTTTACCGGCGCGGCCGCGTTGACCAACAACGGAAGCATCACCGGCGGCGCGGGCGGGGCCGGCGGCGCGGGCGGGACCGGAAGCCTGCTGAACGGCACGGCCGGCGCGGTTGGCGCCGGCGGCGTCGGCATCACCGGCGCCAATCTCAACATCGTCAACAACGGCACGATCTCCGGCGGGCTGTCCGGCGACGGCGCCACGCGAGCCAATGCCATCACCTTCACCGGCGGCACCAACACGCTGCAGTTCGGCGGCGCGACGTCCGGGCTGACCGGCGATATCTCGATCTCGGTGTTTGGCTCGCTCGATTTCAATCAGGCAGCGACTTCGACCACGGTTTTCAACCGGATTACCGGCCAGGGAGACCTCATCAAGAGCAACACAGGCACCATCACCCTCTCGGGCACCAACTTCTACAGCGGTACAACCACGGTCAGCGGCGGGACGCTGGCGGGTGGCGCCGCGAATACCTTTAGTGCGACGAGTTCGATGATCATCACTGGCGGCACGCTCGATCTCGGCGGCTTCGCGCAGAGCATCAACGTCGTCAATCTTATCGGCGGCACGATCACCAACGGTAGCCTAACCGGCATAACCACCATCGTGTCGCTGGGCGGGTCGGTCAACACGATCGGCGGCAGCGCGTCTCTCAGCACTAATAGTGGTTCGACGGTTCTTTCCGGCACCAACACCTATACTGGTGTGACCCACGTCGGCGGCGGCACGCTGGCGGGAGGCGCTGCTAACGCATTCAGCGCTGCCAGCGCGACCACCATCACCACTGGTGGCACCGTCGATCTCGGAGGCTTTGCGCAAACCATCAATTCGGTGAGCATCCTCGGCGGTGAGCTCAAGAACGGCACATTGACCGGCGCGGTGACCGCGTCCGGCGGCAGATTGAGTGACGTCAGCGGCGGCATGAGCCTGACGGTCAATATCGGCAGCACCACCATCTCGGGAGCCAACACCTACACCGGCACAACCACCATCAACAGTAGCGGAGCACTTGTCGCCTCCAACGCCGACGCGTTCAGCGCCACGAGCGTGACGACTGTCAACGGAGGCACCCTCGATCTTGGCGGCTTCGCGCAGACAGTCAACAGCGTGACGCTTACCAACGGTTTCTTGACGAATGGGTCATTAACCGGGGCGGTGACCGTGACAGGCCTCGCGGAAATCAGCAATGTCGGCGGCGGCATGAGCTTGACGGCAAATGCCATGGTTCTGATGAGAGCAGTCAACAGCTACAGCGGTGCCACCAATGTGAACAACGGTGGTCAGCTGTTTGCCCTCAACGGCAATGCGTTCAGCGCCGCCAGCGCAACCACGGTCAATACAGGCGGTGTTGTGGACCTCGGCGGCTTCGCGCAGACCATCAACGCGGTCTCGCTCGCCGGCGGCACGCTCAGGAACGGATCGCTGACCGGTGCGGTGACATCGACCGGTGGCGCCATGGATAGCGTTGGCGGCAGCATGAGCCTGACGGCGAATGGCGGCACCACCACGCTCACCGGCTCCAATACGTATACGGGACTCACTACGGTCAACAGCGGGGCGACGTTGATCGGCGGCAGTGCGAATGCATTCAGCGCCGCGAGTGCGATCCTCATCAACAATGGCGGTACGATTGATCTCGGCGGCTTTGCGCAGACGATCAACACTGTGGCGGTGGGCCGTGGCGGTATTCTGCAGAATGGATCGCTGACCGGCTTGATCGGTCTGGACGCTGGCACCATCGCGAACATTTCGGGCACAGCGCGTGTCGTGGTTGAGAATCTCCAACCTTCGACGATTGCGGGAACCAACAGCTACACCGGTCCAACCGAGGTCGGTCATGAGTCCCGTTTTGCAGGCTTCACTGTCCTGAACGCCGCCAACGCCAACGCGTTCAGCGCGGCCAGCGACACGACGGTCTACTTTTATGATTTTATTGGTCTCGGTGGCTTCGCGCAGACTATTAATCACGTCACCCTCCGGGGGGGCATCATCGGCGGCGGAACGCTCACGGGTGCCGTGACGTCGTTCGGCGGCACGATCGAGGCGCTTGGCGGCACCGCCACGGTGACAGTGGGTGTTGGAACCACGCAAATACTTGGTGCTACCTACACGGGTGCGACCACGATCAACGCGGGCGGGACTCTCACGCCCGGATTTCCAGGCTTTGTCGGTGACTTCACCAACGCGTTCAGCGCAGCCAGCCTGACCACCGTGAATACGGGCGGCACGCTGGATCTCGGCGGATTTGCCCAGACCATCAATGCAATCTCTCTCGCCGGCGGCCTGATCCGCAATGGTCCGCTGACGGGTGCGGTGACCTCGACCGGCGGCACGCTCGACGGTATCGGCGGCTCCATGAGCCTCACCGTGAACAGCGGCGTCACCAACGTCACGGGCACCAACACCTATACCGGCGCGACCACGGTGAATGGCGGCCTGCTGTCGGTCAACGGCTCCAGCGTCAGTGCGGTGACGGTGAATGCCGGCGGCACGCTCGGCGGCAACGGCACGGTCGGCGACACCACCATCAATGGCGGGGCACTGGCGCCGGGCAATTCGATCGGCACGCTCACCGTCGCCGGCAACCTCGTGTTCACGGCAGCGGCGAGCTACATGGTCGAGGTGTCGCCGACGAATGCCGACCGCACCAATGTCACGGGGACCGCAACGCTCGGCGGCGCGACCGTGAATGCGATCTTCGCGGCCGGCACCTATGTGGCGAAGCAATACACGATCGTCTCTGCGGCCGGCATCGACGGCACGTTCTCGTCGGTGGTCAACACCAATCTGCCAACGGGATTCAAGACCAGCCTGAGCTATGACGCGACCAACGCCTATCTCGACCTCGCGCTCAACTTCGTGCCGCCGGGAGGCAACCTGTCCGGTAACCAGCAGAACGTCGGCAATGCCATCATCAACTACTTCAACAGCAATGGCAGCATCCCGATCGTGTTCGGTGCCTTGACGCCGGCAGGGTTGACGCAACTTTCCGGCGAGGGCGCGACCGGTTCGCAGCAGACGACGTTCAGCGCCATGAACCAGTTCATGGGCGTGATGACCGATCCGTTCATCGCCGGACGCGGCGACGCGACCGGCGCGGGCGGCGGCCCGAATGGATACGCGGAGGAAGGGCTCGCCTACGCGCAGAAACGGAATCCGAATGACGCGCTGGCCGCGATCTATGCGAAGGCGCCGCCTGCGCCCTCCTTTGCGCAGCGCTGGAGTGTGTGGGCTTCGGCATTCGGCGGTTCGCAACAGACCGACGGCAATGCCGCGCTCGGCTCGAACAGCACGAGCAGCAGCATCTATGGCACGGCTGTCGGCGCCGACTACCGCTTCTCGCCGAATACGATCGCCGGCTTCGCGCTCGCTGGCGGCGGCACGAATTTCACGGTGGCGAACAATCTGGGCGGCGGGCGCTCCGACCTGTTCCAGGCCGGCGCCTTCATCCGCCACAACATCGGAGCCGCCTATCTCAGCGGCGCGCTGGCCTATGGCTGGCAGGACATCACGACCGATCGCACCGTGACCGTTGCGGGGATTGACCGGCTGCGTGCGCAGTTCAATGCCAATGCCTGGTCGGGCCGCGTCGAAGGCGGCTATCGCTTCGTGACCTATGGCTTCGGCCTGACGCCGTACGCCGCGGGGCAGTTCACCACCTTCGATCTGCCCGGCTATGTCGAGCAGGCGATCGTCGGCAGCACCAATTTTGCGCTGGCCTACAACGCGCGGAGTGTCACCGATACGCGGAGCGAACTCGGCCTGCGCAGCGACAAATCCTTTGCGATGACGGATGGCGTTCTGACGCTGCGCGGCCGTGCGGCGTGGGCGCATGACTTCAACCCCGACCGCGGGATCGCCGCCACGTTCCAGACGCTGCCCGGCGCGAGCTTCGTCGTGAACGGCGCGGCAATGGCGTCCGACTCGGCGCTCGTCACCGGCTCGGCCGAGATGAAATGGTTGAACGGCTGGTCGGCGGCGGCGACGTTCGAGGGCGAGTTCTCGAATGTCACGCGCAGCTATGCGGGGAAGGGCGTCGTTCGCTACGCGTGGTGAGGGCGCTTAAACGAACGCGAGCTCGATCCGGTTGTCGTTCTTCGATGTGACCCGGCAGGCGCGCGACAGCGCGTCGGCGGCAATCGCGAGCTTGAAATGATCGGGAATGTCGGCCGTCGAGAACACCTCGATCGTCGCCGTCTCGCGCGACAGGCCGCGCACGGTGCAGTCGATGGTCGAGTGGCCTGAGTTGAAGCTGATCTTGCCGGCCTTGAAGACGCGCCGCGCCGTCGGCGCCAGCGGTGGGGCCGGATCGACCCAGGCGATCGCCTGGTTGCGGCCGGCCTGCTTGGCCGCATACATCGCAAGATCGGCGTTGCGCAGCATGTCATCGAAATGCTGGCCGGGCGAAAGCGCTGCGCCGCCGAGGCTGCAGGTGACGCCGATCGGGCCGACCGGCGTCTCGATCCGCGTCGCGGCAACCGCAGCGCGGACCTTCTCGATCACGCCCATCGCCTGGTCGAGCCGCGTGTGCGGCAACAGGATGCCGAACTCTTCGCCGCCGAGCCGGCCGATCACGTCGGACGCCCGCAAGGATTTTCGCGCGGCGTCGGTGACTGCGGCGAGCACAATGTCGCCGACGGCGTGGCCGTAGCGATCATTGACCGACTTGAAATGATCGACGTCGAGCACGGCACAGGCGAGGTTGTGGGCGTGGCGCCGGGCGAGCGAGGTCAGCCGTTCGCCCTCGGTTCGGAACGCGCGGCGCGATGCGGTGCCGGTCAGGCTGTCCTGCAGGCTCAGCGTGCGCAGCTTCAGCTCGTCGACGGCGATGGCGGCGAGGTCGACCAGCATGCTGATCGCCTCGGCGTCGAAGTCCCGTGGCTGCGTATCGATCGCGCACAGGCTCCCGACATTCGTGCCCCCGATCTTGAGCTGCGCGCCGGCGTAGAAACGAACGAACGGCGCGCCGCGCACGAAGGGATTGTCGACGAAGCGCGGGTCGAGAAGCATATCCGGAACGACGAGCGGCTCGGACTGCGTGATCGTCACGTTGCAGGGCGCCGGCCGGCGATCGGTTTCGCGGCCCTCCAGCCCGTCGGAAGCCTTGAAAAATTGCCGGTGGCCGTCGATGAAGGTCAGCGTCGACATCGGCACGCGAAAGATCTTTCGGCACAGCGAGGTCAGCCGGTCGAAGGCGATCTCGCGCGGGGTGTCGAGGATGTCGAGTTCCGCGAGGACATCGAGGCGGCGGCTGTCAGGATCTTGCGTGGTCTGCATGCGAGGTCTCCTGACGCGGAGAGTGTCGCAGAGGCGTTAATGCTCTGTTGACGCTTGGCGTGCACGCATGCGTTCGTGCGGGGCTCCACGCCAAAGCAAGCCTAATCCCTAAACGGGATACCGCCCTTTCAGCACGGCTGCACTAAATTCGGGGAGGGGTCCGCTACCCACCGTTCAACCGACGAAGGGAGCTGCACTTGTATTTCAGGCCCGGTAATCTCGTCCGCCACAAGAGCGGCGGTCCGATCATGATGATCGACGATATCGCGTCGATCAATGTCTATATGGGAAGTCACGACGGGCCATCACACCAGTGCACGTGGGTCGAGCAAGGTATCAAACGGTTCGGTTCGTTTCGCGCATCGCAATTGCAGTGCGTTTACGCCGACGGCACACCACGAAACTACGATGAGGAAGGACGCCGCTAGAGCAAGGTGCCCGCGGCGGGGCTTGTCCGTTGCGACTGTCCGGCGAAGACGCGAGAGCCGGGATGAGCCAACCGACATCGGGGCAGGGCGTCCCGCTGCGCTCATGCGGGCTGCGGGACTGCCCAGGCTCGCTGACGCGATTCCGTCAAGATAGTTAGTCCGAATTAACCAGCGTCTCGCGTTCCGTCTGCCACTTAAGACTGTCTCAATCCGCAATAATTATTGAGTATCTTGGCTGCTGCGATTCCCGTTTAAGGGATCGTGTCGCCATGTGAGCAAATTTTCGGCGATTTGGGGAAATATAACCGCATGTGCGGCATCGTCGGTATTCTTGGACGCGCTCCGGTCGCGGAGCAATTGGTGGATTCGCTCAAACGGCTGGAATATCGCGGCTATGATTCCGCAGGTGTTGCCACGCTGGAAGGCACGCATCTGGCGCGGCGCCGCGCCGAGGGCAAGCTGAAGAATCTCGAAGCCACGCTGGCGGCAAAGCCGCTCGCCGGCCACACCGGGATCGGCCACACTCGCTGGGCGACCCACGGCAAGCCGACAGAGAACAATGCGCATCCGCATGCGACCGAGCGTGTCGCCGTGGTCCATAACGGCATCATCGAGAATTTCCGCGAGCTGCGCGAGGAGCTCGAGGCCAAGGGCACGGTGTTCTCGACCGAGACCGACACCGAGATCGTGCTGCATCTGGTCGACGATCTCATGAAGGGCGGCGTCAAGCCGGTCGAGGCGGTGAGGGCGGCACTGTCGCGGCTGCGCGGCGCGTTCGCGCTCGGCTTCATCTTCGCAGGCGAAGCCGACCTGATGATCGGCGCCCGCAACGGCCCGCCGCTGGCGATCGGTCACGGCGAGGGCGAGATGTATCTGGGGTCGGACGCGATCGCGCTCGGGCCGTTCACCGACACGATCAGCTATCTCGAGGACGGCGACTGGGTGGTGCTGACCCGCAAGGGCGCGACCGTCTACGACAAGGACAACGCGATCGTGCATCGCGACGCCATCAAGCACACCACCACGACTTCGCTGGTCGACAAGGCGAACTATCGCCACTTCATGGCCAAGGAAATCCACGAGCAGCCGGAAGTGGTCGGCCACACGCTGGCGCGCTATGTCGACATGGCGACCGAGCGCGTGATGCTGCCGGTCAAGCTGCCGTTCGACTTCAAGGATATCCAGCGCGTCTCGATCACCGCCTGCGGCACCGCGAGCTATGCCGGCTATGTCGCGAAATACTGGCTGGAGCGGCTGTCGCGGCTGCCGGTCGAGCTCGATGTCGCTTCCGAATTCCGCTACCGCGAGGCGCCGCTGCGCAAGGGCGATCTGGCGATCTTCATCTCGCAGTCCGGCGAAACCGCCGACACGCTGGCCGCGCTGCGCTACGCCAAGGCGCAGGGCGTACATACGCTCTCGGTCGTTAACGTGCCGACCTCGACGATCGCGCGCGAGAGCGAGGTCGTGCTGCAGACGCTGGCCGGTCCCGAGATCGGCGTCGCCTCGACCAAGGCCTTCACCTGCCAGTTGATGGTGCTGGCGTCGCTCGCGGTCGCGGCCGGCAAGGCGCGCGGCGAGCTCTCCGATGAGGACGAGACCAAGCTGGTGCATGGCCTGGTCGAGATTCCGCGCCTGATGGCGGCGGCGCTCACCACCGAAGTGCAGATCGAGAAGCTCGCGCGCGACATCTCGAAGTCGCGCGACGTGCTCTATCTCGGCCGCGGCACCTCCTATCCGCTGGCGCTGGAAGGCGCGCTGAAGCTGAAGGAGATCTCCTACATCCACGCCGAGGGCTATGCCGCCGGCGAGCTCAAGCACGGCCCGATCGCGCTGATCGACGAGAACATGCCGGTCGTGGTGATCGCGCCCTACGACAAGGTGTTCGAGAAGACCGTCTCCAACATGCAGGAGGTCGCCGCCCGCGGCGGCAAGATCATCCTGATGACCGACGCCAAGGGCGCGGCGGAGGCCAGCATCCAGTCGCTGGTGACGATCGTGCTGCCCGATATGGGGGCAACCTTCGCGCCCATGGTCTATGCCGTGCCGGTGCAGCTGCTGGCCTACCATACGGCCGTGGTGATGGGGACGGACGTCGATCAGCCCCGGAATCTGGCGAAATCGGTCACGGTCGAATAGCCGCAAGCGGCCCGGTCACGAAGGCCCTTCAAAAACCTGCTAGGATGGCTTAGCTGGGGAGGGGCCCTTCGGCCGCTTCGACCGACCTGGAACCGTAATGACCAAACAAGTGCCTCCGATGACCCCGGGTGACCTGCATCCGGACGCCCCGCGCGGGCTGATGGCGCGCTTTCGGAATTATTTCCTGACCGGCCTCGTGGTGGCCGGGCCGATCGCGATCACCTTCTATCTGACCTGGTGGTTCGTGAACTGGGTCGACAATCTGGTCCGGCCGTTCGTGCCGACCGCCTACCGGCCGGAAACCTATCTGCCGTTCGGGCTGCCCGGTTCCGGGCTGATCGTCGCCGTCATCGCGCTGACCTTGCTCGGCTTCCTCACCGCCAATTTGATCGGCCGCTCGCTGGTCGATCTCGGCGAGCGGCTGCTCGGCCGCATCCCCGCGGTGCGCGCGATCTATCGCGGCCTGAAGCAGGTGTTCGAGACGCTGTTCTCCGGCAACGGCTCGAGCTTTCGCCGCGTCGGCCTGGTCGAGTTTCCGTCGCCCGGCATGTGGTCGATCGTGCTGATCTCGCAGGCGCCGAGCGCCGAGCTCGCCGCCAGCCTTCCCGGCGACGAGGAGCAGATCTCGGTGTTCCTGCCCTGCGCGCCGAACCCGACCACCGGCTTTTTCTTCTACGTGCCGAAGAGCAAGATCATCGAGATCGAGATGAGCACCGAGGACGCCGCGACCCTGATCATGTCCTGCGGCGTGGTGCAGCCGGGCAGCAGCGAGCAGAAGAAAGCCGCCGCTCTCGCCGGCATGGCCAACGCCGCCCGCATCGCCGGCCAGGCCGCCGCGCTGCAGCCGGCACCGGCGAAGGTGGAGTAGGCGTCCAGCGTCGACGCCGACTGTAGGCTGGGCAAAGCGACTTGTCCGCCGAAGCCTTGGCGAAGGCGGAAGCGTGCCCACCATCACGAGCACGCCGAGAATGGTGGGCGGCGCAAGCGCGCCTTTGCCCACCCTACAAGAGTTCGCAATGACGGGGAGAGAGCGTCAACCAGCCCCGATCAACGGCACGGCTTCGTCGCGTTCGTAGAGATAGAGCAAACAGCGCAGCGCTTCGCCGCGCTCGCCTTTCAGCTTCGGATCGGCCTTCATGATGCGCAGCGCCTCGTCGCGGGCCTGCGTGATCAGCTGGCCGTGTACCTCCGAGCGCGCGATGCGGTAGCCGGGCAGGCCGCTCTGGCGGATGCCGAGCACGTCGCCTTCGCCGCGCAGCTTCAGATCCTCCTCGGCGATGCGGAAGCCGTCCGTGGTCTCGCGGATCACCTTCAATCGCGCCTTCGACATCTCGCCGAGGGGCTCCTTGTAGAGCAGGAGGCAGGTGGAGGCCTCCGAGCCGCGGCCGATGCGGCCGCGCAGCTGATGCAGTTGCGCGAGGCCGAAACGCTCGGCGTTCTCGATCACCATGATGGTTGCGGCCGGCACGTCGACGCCGACTTCGACAACCGTCGTCGCCACCAGCAAATTGATCTCGTGCGCGGCGAACTGCGCCATCACGCGATCTTTCTCGGTGCCCTTCATCTGGCCATGGACAAGGCCGACGCGATCGCCGAAGCGTTGCTGCAGGGATTCGAAGCGCTCGGTCGCGTTGGTCAGATGCTCGGTGCCCTCGGCCTCGGACTCGTCGACCAGCGGACAGATCCAGTAGACCAGCTTGCCCGCGCCAAGCGCGCGGCCGACACCGTCCATGACGTCCTCGATCCGGCTCATCGATATCGTGCGTGTTTCGATCGGCTGCCGGCCGGCCGGCTTTTCGCGCAGCTCCGAGACGTCCATGTCGCCGAAGTAAGTGAGCACCAGCGTGCGCGGGATTGGGGTTGCGCTCAGCACCAACACGTCGACGGCGTCGCCCTTCGAGGTCAGTGCCAGCCGCTCGCGCACACCGAAGCGGTGCTGCTCGTCGACCACGGCGAGCGCCAAGGCCTTGTAGATCACGTCGTCCTGGATCAGCGCGTGCGTGCCGACCAGAAGATCGATCTCGCCGGCTTCGAGCTGCGCCAGCAGCTCGCGACGCTCCTTGCCTTTCTCGCGGCCGGTGAGGATCGCAACCCGCATCCCCGCGCGCTCGGCGAGCGGCGCGATGGTCTTGATGTGCTGGCGCGCCAGGATTTCCGTCGGCGCCATCAGCGCGGCCTGCTTGCCGACTTCGGCAACGGCTGCTGCCGCGAGCAGCGCGACCACGGTCTTGCCGGAGCCGACGTCGCCTTGCACGAGGCGCAGCATCCGTACCGGCTGGCGCAGGTCCTCGGTGATAGCGGCGACGGCCTCGCGCTGCGATTTTGTCAATGCATAGGGCAGAGCGTCGATCACCTTCTGGCGCAAGTGTCCATCACCGGCATTGCGATCGCCGGCGGGACGGCGCAACTGCGCCCGGACCAGCGCCAGCGCTAGCTGGCCGGCGAGCAGTTCGTCGAAGGCAAGGCGTGACCAGAACGGGCCGTCGGGCAGGATGTCGGTCAACTCGATCGGCACGTGGACGCGGTTGAACGCCTCTTTCAGCGGCGGAAACTTGCAGCGGCGGATCACCTCCGGGCTGATCCATTCCGGCAGCTCCGGCAGCTTCAGCAGTCCTTGCGCGATCGCGCGACGGAGCGAGCCGAGCATCAGGCCCGTGGTCAGCGGATAGACCGGATCTATCCCCGTGAGCTTTGCGAAGCCGGCCTCATCGATGACGCGGTCGGGATGCACGATCTGCGGGATGCCGTCATAGAGCTGCAGCGTGCCGGAGACGTAGCGCTTCTCGCCGACCGGCAGCAGCTTCTCGACGTAATCGGGTCTGGCGCGGAAGAAGGTCAGCACGACGTCGCCGGTGTCGTCGCTGGCATAGACCAGATACGGCGCGCGTGAATTTCGCGGGCCGGGCGGGCGATGGCGGTCGATTGTCACCTCCAGCGTCACCACGGTTCCGACCACGGCGTCGCGGATCTTCGGCCGCGCGCGGCGGTCGATCACGCTCGCCGGCAGATGCAGCAGCAAATCGACGATCCGCGGCGTCTCGCTGCGGTCGAGCAGATAACGCAGCAGCTTGTCCTGCTTCGGCCCGACGCCGGGAAGCGTCGTGACCGGTGCAAACAGCGGATTGAGGACGGTAGGGCGCATTCAGGAAACCTAAGTCCGTTCTCCACCGTCATGCCCGGCCTTGTGCCGGGCATCCACGTCTTTTTTCGCGGCCAAGACGTGGATGGCCGGGACAAACCCGGCCATGACGATTTTGAGGGGCCATATCGTACAACAATGGCTGACATCGGCCTTGCGAGTGGCTATATCAACCCCGCCCGGCACGTCCGGGCTTTTGGCGTTTGATGGATTTTGGGACATGACGGGATCGACACGGTCGAGCGGTGGGCTCGATGACCGCCGCAAGCGGCTTTTGTTTCGCTGCTGGCATCGCGGCACCCGCGAGATGGACCTGATCCTCGGCCGCTTTGCCGATGCCGCGATTGCCGATCTCGCGAGTGAGGAACTCGGTCAGCTCGAGGCGCTGATCGAGGTGCCCGATCCCGATCTCTATGCCGCGCTGACCGGCGATGCGGTGCTGCCGGCCGAGCACGCGACGCCGCTGTTCGACCGCATCAAGGCGTTTCGCGCGGTGGATCACGACGCATGAAGTCGCCTGCCAAATCTCCGGCCGCGCTGCTCGCGCCCGGCCGTGCGCTGACCTTTGCCAATGTCGCCGAAGGTGCCGAAGGGCTCGTCGTTTCCGATCTGGCGCGCGCGATCGCGGCCAGGCCGAACAAGCCGGCCGTCAGCCTCGCCGTGGTCTGCCGCGACGGCGGGCGGATGCAGCAGCTGGCGCGCGCGCTGGAATTCTTCGCGCCCGACATCGGCGTGATCCAGTTCCCGGCCTGGGACTGCCAGCCCTATGACCGCGTCTCGCCGCATGGCGGCATCCTGGCGCAACGGCTGACCGCGCTGGCGAAGCTGTCGCGGCTGGCGGGCTCCGAGAAGCCGCTGATCGTGCTGACGACGGTGAACGCGGTCGTGCAGCGCGTGCCGGCACGCGAGCTGGTGGCGGCGCAGGCGCTGTCGGTTGCGCCCGGCCATGTCGTGCCGATGGATTCCGTCGTCGCCTGGCTGGAGCACAATGGCTACACGCGCTCCTCGACGGTGCGCGAGCCCGGCGAATACGCCGTGCGCGGCGGCATCCTTGATCTCTTCCCGGCCGGCCTCGAGCAGCCCGTGCGCCTCGACTTCTTCGGCGACTCTCTCGAATCGATCCGCACCTTCGACGCCGAGACCCAGCGCACGCTCTTGGACATGCGCGGCCTCGATCTCGTCCCGGTCTCGGAATTCCAGCTCACGACCGACACCATCCGCCGCTTCCGCATGGGCTATGTCGCAGCCTTCGGCGCGCCCGGGCGGGACGACCAGCTCTATGAAGCCGTCTCCGAGGGGCGGCGGCATCCCGGCATGGAGCACTGGCTGCCGCTGTTCCAGGATCGGATGGACACCCTGTTCGACTATATCGACGGCGCCACCATCGCGATCGAGCCGCAGGCCGAAGATGCCGCGCGCGAGCGCTTCACGCAGATCGCCGATTACTACGAGGCCCGCCGTGAGGCGATGGAGCATCCGGGCGGCGGCGCGATCTACAAGCCGTTGCCGACGGATCGGTTGTATCTGAGCGATCACGAATGGGCCAAGCTGCTGGCTGACGTGCCGCTGGCGCGGCTGACGCCGTTTGCGGTGCCGGAGGGCACGGCCGACGTATTCGACGCCGGCGCGCGCCAGGGCCGCAACTTTGCGCCTGAACGCGCCGACGGCAATGTCAACGTGTTCGAATCGGTGGTCGCGCATGTCGGCGCGCTGCAGAGCCAGCGAAAGAAGGTGGTGATCGCGCTGTGGAGCGAGGGCTCGCGCGACCGCATGGGCGCGATGCTGCGCGACCACAAGCTGCTCAATTTGACCAACACCAACACGTGGCGGATCGTGCAGGCGACGCCGCGCAACGAGACCATGCTGGCCGTACTCGGCATGGAGTCCGGCTTCGAGACCGACGAGTTCGCCGTCATCAGCGAGCAGGACATCCTCGGCGACCGCCTGGTGCGGCCGCGCAAGGCGAGCCGCAAGCTCGACAATTTCATCTCGGAGGTCACGAGCCTTTCGACGGGTGATCTGGTCGTCCATGTCGAGCACGGCATCGGCCGCTTCGTCGGGCTGCAGACGCTGGAAGTCTCCGGCGCGCCGCATGACTGCCTCGAGCTGCATTATGCCGCCGAGACAAAACTGTTCCTGCCGGTCGAGAACATCGAGCTGTTGTCGCGCTACGGCAATGACAGCGCCACCGTCGAACTCGATCGGCTCGGCGGCAGCGGCTGGCAGGCGCGCAAGGCCAAGCTGAAGAACCGCATCCGCGAGATTGCGGGCGAGCTGATCAAGATCGCGGCCGAGCGGCATCTGCACGAGGCACCGAAATTCCCGCTGCAGCCGCAGACCTATGACGAGTTCTGCGCGCGCTTCCCCTATGAGGAAACCGAGGATCAGTTAGGCGCTATCACCTCGACGTTGAAGGACCTCGAGACTGGTCGCCCGATGGACCGGCTGATCTGCGGCGACGTCGGCTTCGGCAAGACCGAGGTGGCGCTGCGCGCGGCGTTCGCGGTGGCGCTGGAAGGCAAGCAGGTCGCGGTCGTGGTTCCGACGACGCTTTTGGCGCGTCAGCATTCGCGAACCTTTGCCGAGCGCTTCCGCGGTTTCCCGGTCAATGTCGCGCAGGCCTCGCGACTGATCTCGACCAAGGAGCTGAACCAGGTCAAGAAGGGGCTCACCGAGGGCAACGTCGACATCGTGGTCGGCACCCATGCACTGCTCGGCAAGGCGATCAAGTTCAAAGACCTCGGCCTGCTCATCGTCGACGAGGAGCAGCATTTTGGCGTCAGCCACAAGGAGCGGCTGAAGCAGCTGCGGGCCCAGGTCCACGTCCTGACCCTGTCAGCGACCCCGATCCCGCGCACGCTGCAATTGGCGCTGACCGGCGTCCGCGAGCTCTCGATCATCGCGTCGCCGCCGGTCGATCGCCTTGCGGTCCGCACCTTCGTGGCGCCGCATGATCCCCTGATGATCCGCGAGGCGCTGCTGCGCGAGCGCTATCGCGGCGGGCAGGCGTTCTACGTGGTGCCGCGGATCGAGGATCTCGCCGGGGTCAAGGACTTCCTCGACAAGAACGTGCCGGAGATGAAGGTCGCGGTCGCCCACGGCCAGATGCCGCCGACCGTGATCGAGGACATCATGTCCGCGTTCTACGACGGCAAGTACGACATCCTGCTGTCGACCACGATCGTCGAGTCCGGCCTCGATATCCCCAATGCCAACACGCTGATCGTGCACCGTGCCGACATGTTTGGTCTCGCCCAGCTCTATCAGCTGCGCGGCCGCGTCGGCCGCTCCAAGCTGCGGGCGTATGCGCTGTTCACGCTGCCGGCGCAGCAGAAGATCACGGCGCAGGCCGAGCGGCGGCTGAAGGTGCTGCAGTCGCTGGAGACGCTTGGCGCCGGCTTCCAGCTCGCCTCCCACGACCTCGACATCCGTGGCGCCGGCAATCTCCTGGGCGAGGAGCAGTCTGGCCACATCAAGGAAGTCGGCTTCGAGCTCTACCAGTCGATGCTGGAAGAGGCGATCACCAACCTCAAGGCTGGCGTCGCCGAGCCGGCTGCCGACCGCTGGTCGCCGTCGATCACGATCGGCATGCCCGTGCTGATCCCGGAGGATTACGTCAACGACCTCGCGGTGCGGCTGTCGCTGTATCGGCGGCTCGCCGATCTCGACACGGACGAGGAGATCGACAATTTCGCCGCCGAGATGCGCGACCGCTTCGGCGTGCTGCCGGACGAGGTCCGCTATCTCTTCAAGGTCGCCGCGATCAAGGCCTATTGCCGCCGCGCCAATGTCGAGAAGGTCGATGCCGGCCCGAAGGGCGCGGTGATCGCCTTCCGCGACAACAGCTTTGCTCATCCGGAGCGTCTCGTGACGTTCATCCGCCAGCACGGCCAGGCCGCCAAGGTACGCCCGGACATGAAGGTCGTGTTCTTCCAGGAATGGAA
>NZ_JAFCJX010000042.1 GCF_018130695.1 Bradyrhizobium jicamae
CATCTGACTCTCCGTGGGTTCGAGTGTGGAAACCCAAACCTATCGGAGAGGCCACGCTCACCGCCCATGGAATCTACAGATCCCCGTCTGCTTCACCGTCATGCCCGGGCTTGTCCCGGGCATCCACGTCTTTACAGTCCCGCGACAACAAGAACGTGGATGGCCGGGACAAGTCCGGCCGTGACGAGGAAATGCACATGACTGACCTCCCCGACGTCCCGCTCCCCGCCTCCATCCGCTCGCGCTATGTCGACGGCATCAACGGCCTCTCCATGCATGTCCTCGAAGCGGGCTTCGAGACTTCGGGGCGGCCTTGTCTCCTGTTGTTGCATGGCTTTCCCGAACTCGCCTTCTCCTGGCGCAAGGTGATGCCGACGCTGGCTGCCGCCGGCTATCACGTGATCGCGCCGGATCAGCGTGGCTATGGGCGCACGACAGGATGGACTGCGGATTACGACGGCGATCTCGCGCCGTTCCGGCTGCCGAACCTGGTGCGCGATGCGCTCGGGTTGGTGGCGGCATTCGGGTACAAAAGCGTCGATGCAGTGATCGGGCACGATTTCGGTTCGTCGGTCGCGGCCTGGTGCGCGCTGATCCGGCCCGACGTGTTCCGCGCGGTCGTGATGATGAGCGCGCCGTTCGCAGGACCGCCGGCGCTGCCGTTCAACACCGCGAACGGGCCGGCGAAGCCCGCGACCGAGGATCCCGTGCATCGCGAACTCGCGGCGCTGCCGCGGCCGCGCAAGCATTACCAATGGTACTATTCGACGCGCCCGGCCAATGCCGACATGCATCGCGCGCCGCAGGGCGTGCATGACTTCCTGCGCGCCTACTATCATCACAAGAGCGCGGACTGGACCGACAACACGCCGTATCCGCTGCAATCATGGTCGGCAGGCGAGCTCGCAAAACTGCCGACCTATTATGTGATGGATCTCGCGGAGGATATGGCGGCGACGGTGGCCAGGGAGATGCCGTCGCGGGAGGCGATCGCTGCCAACACATGGCTGCCGGACGATGAGCTCGCCTATTACAGCGCCGAATACACGCGCACCGGATTCCAGGGCGGGCTGCAATGGTATCGCTGCGGCACCTCTGTAGCCTTCGTGCCGGAGCTGCAGATCTGGTCGGGTCGCAGCATCGATCAGCCCTCCGCCTTCATCTCAGGCAAGCAGGATTGGGGCACCTATCAACGGCCCGGCGTGTTCGAGGCGATGCAGACCAAAGCCTGCACGAAGATGATCGGCTGTCACCTCATCGACGGCGCCGGGCACTGGGTGCAACAGGAGCAGCCGACCGAGGTCAGCCGGCTGCTGCTGAGATTCCTGCGCGACGCACACGAGGTTTGACGCGGCGGGCTGCTTCGAATACAGTTTAGAATAATTCTAAACTAGGAAAGCAGGCGTCTGCCGTGAAGAATTTCGCCGATCTGAGTGAGCGCGAGGTGCTGGCCGTCGCGATCGCCTCCGAGGAGGAGGACAGCCGCATCTACATGACCTTCGCGGAGGACCTCGTCGGCCGCTATCCCGACACGGCGAAGATTTTTGAGGAAATGGCGGAAGAAGAACGCGGCCACCGTCATCGCCTGCTCGAAATGTACGAGCAACGCTTCGGCCAGCACCTGCCGCCGATCCGCCGCGAGGACGTGAAGGGCTTTCTGAAGCGCCGCCCGATCTGGCTGACCAAGAATTTGCCGCTCGACACCATCCGCAAGGAGGTCGAGACCATGGAAACGGAGGCCGAGGCGTTTTACGCCAAGGCCGCCGGGCTTGCCGAGGACGTCGGCGTGCGCCGCCTGCTCGGCGATCTCGCCGAGGAGGAAAAGGGCCACGAGAAACTCGCCGCGAGCCTCACCGACACGATCCTGAAACCCGAGGTGCGCGAAGCCGAGGACGCAACGCGCCGCCGGACCTTCGTGCTGCAATATGTCCAGCCCGGCCTTGCCGGGCTGATGGACGGCTCGGTCTCGACGCTGGCGCCGCTGTTCGCCGCGGCGTTTGCCACGCATCAGAATTGGCAGACTTTTGTGGTCGGCCTTGCCGCATCGATCGGCGCCGGCATCAGCATGGCCTTCGCCGAAGCGCTGTCGGATGACGGATCATTGACGGGTCGCGGCTCGCCGTGGCTGCGCGGTGCGGCCAGCGGCACCATGACTGCGGCCGGCGGGCTTGGCCACTCGCTGCCCTACCTCGTGCCGGACAGCTGGCCGAACGCATTCTGGATCGCGACGTCGATCGCCGGCGTCGTCGTGTTCTTCGAATTGTGGGCGATTGCCTTCATTCGCGCGCGCTACATGGACACGCCGTTCCTGAAGGCGGCGTTCCAGATCGTGCTCGGCGGCGCGATCGTGCTCGGCGTCGGGATTTTGATTGGCGCGTCGTAGTTTCCCTTCTCCCCGCGTGCGGGGAGGAGGTCAGGATGAGGGGGAGTCTCCGCAAAACCGGTGAGAGACGGACTCGCAGAGACTCCCCCTCACCCGGATCGCATCTGCGATGCGATCCGACCTCTCCCCGCAAGCGGGGCGAGGTGAAGAGGAGCTCGTTCCGCCCGCCGCAAGATCGGTCAAGCAGCCCCGCAGCATTGCCGATAGAAGCATGCCGGTCCGCATGATGCGTTGATCGCGCAGCGCTTGCGGGCCGCAGGCAAACTGCGCCATCATCGCCGACAACAACAGACCGGGAGCAAGCCGTGGCCAAATCGCAATGGAGTTTCAAGACTGCCGTCGAACTGTCGGCGGCGCTCAGGGCAAAGCAGGTGTCGGCGGTGGAGCTGGCGCAGGATGCGATCGGCCGGATCGAGCGCCATGACGGCAAGGTCAATGCGATCTGCGTGCGCGATTTCGAGCGTGGCCTTGCCGCAGCACGCGCCGCCGATGAGGCGATTGCGCGCGACGAGCACAGGCCGCTGCTCGGCATCCCCGTGACGGTGAAGGAATCCTACAACATCGCCGGGCTGCCGACGACCTGGGGCCATGTCGTGCACAAGGACTTCACGCCGACGGAAGACTCGCTGCCGGTCACGCGGGTGAAGGACGCCGGCGGCGTCATTCTCGGCAAGACCAACGTGCCCGTCAGCCTCGCCGACTGGCAGAGCTACAACGACTTCTACGGCACCACCAACAACCCCTACGATCTCGGCCGCACGCCGGGCGGTTCCTCCGGCGGATCGTCGGCCGCGCTCGCCGCAGGCTACGGCGCGCTGTCGCTCGGCTCCGACATCGGCGGTTCGCTGCGGGTGCCGGCGTTCCATTGCGGCGTCTATGCGCACAAGCCAACCTTCGACCTGCTGGCCTCGCGCGGCCACACCGCGCCGCCATTGCCGGCGCTGCCGTTCGAGCGCGATCTTGCCGTGATCGGCCCGATGGCCCGCGGCGCCGCCGACCTGTCCCTGTTGCTCGACGTGATGGCCGGCCCGGACCCGCTCGAAAACGGCAAGGCCTACAAGCTCGAGCTGCCGGCGGCGCGTCACACCTCGCTGAAGGATTTCCGCATCCTCGTGATCGATACCGATCCGGTGCTGCCGACCGACAAGGCGATCCGCGGCACCATCGACAAGCTCGCCAGCCATCTCGACAAGGCCGGCGCCAAGGTGTCGCGCGCGAGCCCGCTGCTGCCGGATTTCGCGGCCTCCTCGCGGCTCTATATGCGGATGCTGCTGTCGTTCCTCGGCGCGAACATGCCGCCCGAGGTCTATGCGGGCGCGGTGGCGATGGCCAAGACGCTGCCGGCCGACAATGTCAGCCTGCAGGCCGAGCGGCTGCGCGGCATCGCACTCAGCCATCGCGACTGGGTGCACGCGACCGGCGCGCGCGTTCGCCTGCGCGCGCAGTGGCGCGAACTGTTCAAGTCGTTCGATGCGGTGATCTGCCCGATCATGCCGACGCCGGCCTATCCGCACGATCACGCGCCCGACCAGGAGCAGCGCCGCATCCTGATCGACGGCACGCCGCATGTGTACACCGACCAGCTCGCCTGGCCCGGCATCGCCACCCTGCCCGGCCTGCCGGCAACGGCAATCCCGACCGGCTTCGCGCCGGATGGATTGCCGGTCGGCGTGCAGATCGTGGGGCCAGCGCTGGAGGATCGGACGCCGCTGAAGCTCGCCGAGCTGATCGAGCGTGAATTCGGCGGATTCGTGCCGCCGAAGATGTTTGACGATTAAAGAGAAGCCTCATCCTGAGGAGCGCGCAACGCGCGCGTCTCGAAGGAGGAGACAATAACGGCCTCATGGTTCGAGACGGCGCTAGCGCGCCTCCTCACCATGAGGGTTTGCAGGGAGGAATCAACAATGAGCAACGATCTCGAAGAACTCACAAAGCTCAACAAGGACTATGTCGACTCCGTCCAGAACTGCGACGTCAAGCGCTTCGACGAAATCCTGGCCGCCGACTTCTTTTGCTCGAACCCCGACAAATCGCTGGTCGACCGCGCCGCGTTCCTGCAGCAGACGGCGAAACCGATCGCGATCAAGAACCTGCGCGCGCATGACGTGAAGATCCGCGTGCTTGGCGACTTCGCGATTATTCACGCGGCGACGAGCTACACCATGCCGGACGGGAAGCAGGCCGAGGGCCGCTACACCGACTGCTGGGCGCGGCAGAACGGGACGTGGCTCGCGGTATCAGCCCACGTGTCGCGCTGACGCTTCACCTCTCCCCGCGCTTTTGCGGGGAGAGGTCGACGCCGGAGCGCAGCGGAGGCGGCGGGTGAGGGGCGAGGCAGGTGCCTAACGCGAACTCGCAATTGGCCGACAGGTTATTCGAAGAGTCGGAGGGACTGTCCGTATCGCACGGTCGTGCATGGCCCCTCACCCGGATCGCCCTTTGGGCGATCCGACCTTTCCCCGCTGAAGAGCGGGGAGAGGTGAAGAGAAGCACGGTCAGCTGTCGAACATGATCACGCTGCGCAGCGTCTTGCCGGCTTTCATATTGGCAAAGCCGTCGTTGATCTCGCGGAGCTTCAGCTTGGCGGAGATCCAGTCCTCCAGGTGCAGCTTGCCACGCATGTAGAAGTCGACCAGGCGGGGCATGTCGACGCGGAAATGGTTGGAACCCATCGAGGAGCCCTGGATGCGGCGTTCGCGCAGGAAATCGAAGCCGTGCAGCTCGATCTTCTGGCCGAACGGGATCATGCCGACGATCGTGGCGGTGCCGCCGGGGGCGAGCATGCCGAACGCCTGCTCTGCGGTGTCCTTGCGGCCGAGCACCTCGAAGGAGTGCTGCACGCCGCCGCCGGTGATCTCGCGCACCTGCTGGACGACGTCGCCGCGCGCGGGATCGACGATATCGGTGGCGCCGAGTTTTGTCGCAAGCTGCAGCTTGGCCGGGTTGGTGTCGATCGCGATGATGCGGCCGGCGCCGGCGATCTGCGCGCCGTTGATCGCGGCCATGCCGACGCCGCCGCAGCCGATCACGGCGACGGTCTCGCCGGCGGTGACCTTCGCCGTATTCACGACCGCGCCATATCCGGTGATGACGCCGCAGCCGATCAGGGCGGCGAGATCGAGCGGCATCTCCTTCTTGATCTTCACGATCGCGTTCTCGTGCACCAGCATCTGCTCGGCAAAGGACGAGAGGTTGAGGAACTGGTGCAGTTTCTCCGACCTGGCCCACGACAACCGGTTGGACGCGCCCGGCAGCATCTTCACCGTCGTGTCGGTGCACAGCACGGTGCGGCCGGTGGTGCAATTGTCGCAGGTGCCGCAGAACACCGAGAGACAGGTCACGACATGATCGCCGGGCTTCACATAGTTGACGTCGGAGCCGACCTTCTCGACCACACCGGCCGATTCATGGCCGAGCACGGCCGGCAGCGGATGCGGATACAGCCCTTCCATGAAGTGCAGGTCGGAATGGCAGAGGCCTGCGACCGCGGTGCGGATCAGGACTTCGCGCGGCCCGGGATTGGGCACGCTGACGTCCTCGATCACCAGCGGCTTGTTGACTTCATGCAGGACGGCGGCCTTCATCGGGGTCTCCCTTGGCGTTCTTGATTGTTGTGACGTTGTCTCGATCGGCAGCCTACGCTGCGCCAAGCAATTCGCCAACCTCGGCTAGGCCTACGGCGCGATCGCCGAGCAGATGCGACGTGATGGTACGCTGTGCGGAATTTTCCGTCAGTCGGAACGGATCAGCCGGCATGATGCGATGGTCGACCACCATGCGCGACAGCAAGAGTCGGCGCGCATCGCCGCGCATCTCGTGGATGCGGCCGCCCTCCCAGGCGAGCGCGACGGCGCTTGCGACGTGATAGAGCAGGCTGGTGGCGCGACGCGCATCGGCCTCGTTGTCGGTGCTGCTTGCAACCTCACGCGCGAAGGCAACGGCGCGGTCGCCGAGATCGCGCAGGCGGTTGCGCCAGGCCACGGGCACATTGGGGCTGTCATCGAGACGCGCATGCAGATCGGCCGCGAGCGCGGCGTCCGCACCGTGGCGGCCGATTGCGCGCTTCAGCGCATCGATCGCGACGATGTTGCCGGTGCCTTCCCAGATCGAGCCGAGATGCGCATCGCGCAGCAGCCGCGCGGTGGCGAATTCCTCGATATAGCCGATGCCGCCGCGCATCTCGAGCGCATCGCCGCAGACCTTTCGTGCGTCGCGGGTGGCGCGGTATTTCAACGTCGGCGTCAGGATGCGCAGCAGCGCGGCGGCATTCTGGCTGCCGGCCTCGGCGCGGTCGAGCGCGTCGGCGGTGAGGAAACTCATCGACAGCGCCTGCTCGGTCGCCAGCATGATCTTCATCAATTGCCGCCGCGCCAGCGGCAGGTCGATGATGCGCTGGCCGAACACGACGCGCCCCTTCGCCACCGCCATCGCATCGTGATGCGCGCGGCGCATCAGCGCGGTCGATTTGACGCCGTTGGACAGCCGCGACGAATTCACCATCTCGGCCATCTGGACGAAGCCGCGATCGAGCTTGCCGACCGCATAGGCAATCGCGCCCTCCAGCTTGATCTCGCCGGAGGCCATCGAGCGGGTGCCGAGCTTGTCCTTCAGGCGCACGATCCGGTAGTTGTTCTGCGCGCCGTCATCGAGGAACCGCGGCATCAGGAACAGGCCGACGCCGCGCGTGCCCGGCCCTGCACCTTCAGGACGCGCCAAGAGCATCACCACCTTGGCATCGGCGTTCGAGCAGAACCACTTCTCGCCATAAAGCCGCCAGTGGTCGCCCTCCTGCACGGCGCGCGTGGTGAGCGTGCCGACGTCGGAGCCGCCTTCCTTCTCGGTCATGAACTGGCCGCCCTGGGTCAGCCTGCTCATGTCGGTCGAGGTCAGGCCGTCCAGATATTTTGCCTTCAGCGCCTCGCTGCCGAAATTCGCGAGCAGCTTGGCGCAGCCATCGGTGACGTTGATCGGGCAGCCCATGCCGAATTCGGTCTGGTTGAACAGGAAGGTGAAGGCATGTTTTGCGACCACCGGATATTTGTCCGGCCAGCCCATGATGCCCTTGCGGATCGACAGCGCATGGATGCCGAACTCGCCGAATGCATATGTCTCGAGCTCGCGATAGGCCGGGTGATATTCGATATGCTGGACGTCGCGGCCGAACTTGTCGCGCTGGTGCAGCACAGGCGTATGCCGGTCGGCGAGCCGCGCGCATTCGTCGAGACGGCCGCCGGCAAGTTCGCCAAGGCGATCAAGATGCGGCTCGATGTGGCGGAACAGATTGTCCGGCAGATGCAGCTTCAGCAGATCCGTCAGCGCCGGATCGGCGCGATAGAAGTTCATTCCGGTCGTATCGGGCGCGAGCAGGCCGGGCTGGCTGGTGGCTTGAATCTCGTGATCTTGTTTGAGCGGCTGCATGCTGGCCTCGTTCGTTCCACCCGAGTTGGGCTTACCGATAACGCAGGCAGACCCGACGTCAACAATCATGATGTCGCCCGCCTAATTCCGCGGCAAGGAAACCGCCATTGCACATCTGCATTAATTGTCATATACTTGCATATTGCAATTAATTGCGGTGCGACCATGGAACGTGCCAGGACGGCCTCCCCCGATGCGCTTCGGCTGAGCGCATGGCTGCCCTATCGCCTGTTCATCGTCGCCGCTAGAATCGCGCGGCCGCTGGAGACGTTCTACGGTGAGCGCTTCGGCCTCAGCCAGGCCGCCTGGCGGATCCTCGCGATCATCGCCGAGCGCACCGGCGCGAGCGCGTCCGAGATCGGCCAGGCCTGTGCGCTGGATCCGTTCGCGGTCAGCCGCGGGATCGGCCAGCTCGTCGAACGCGGCTTTGCCCGACGTGCGACCGCAAGGTCCGACCGCCGGTTTGCCGCGGTGTCGATCACCGCGCGCGGTCGCGCGGCGTTCGACGAGATTGCAAGCCTCGGCCGTGTCATCGAGGCCGATCTGCTGGCGTCGCTGTCGAGCGCCGAGCGCGAAGTGATCGATGGTATGCTGCGCAAGCTCGAAGGCGAGAGCGCCCGGATCGAATCCGCCGGCTGGCGCGCGCTGCAGGAACGAGCGGGCCGATGACATCAGTGCTGTTCGGCTTGACCGCGCTGCTGTGGGGCGGCGGCGCGCTCGCCACCGCACTGCAGGCGGGCGTGACGCCCGCACCATGGTCGGTCGCGATCCGCATGGCCGTGGCCGCCATGTGTCTGTTCGGCTACGGCGCCTCGCGTGGGCAATCGCTCGTGATCCCCGGTCGAGACAGGCTGTTCGTCGCGTTGCAAGGCGTGCTGTTCTTTTCGCTGGCCTTCATCAGCTTCTACGAGGCGGCGCATCGGATTCCGAGCGGGCTGGCAGCGCTGGTACTGTCCACCTCGTCGCTGTTCGCGGCCGTGATCGGCTGGGCGCTGCTCGACACGCCGCTGTCGGCGTCGCTGCTTTGGGGCGCGCTGTGCGGCATGGCCGGCGTGGCAATCATCTTCGCACCCGGCATTGCCGGATTGGGACCCGGTGCGGGCGCCGGTGTTGCGTGGGCGCTGCTTGCTGCGGTCGCAACCGGCGGAGGAACGGTCGTCGGCGCGCGCAACCAGCGCGCCGGTTTGCCGACCGTGACCATCCTCGGCTGGAGCGCCGTGGTCGGATCGGCCGGCAGCGCGATCTGGGCCATCGCCACCGGCGCGACCTTCGTGCCGGATCTGTCGGTCCGCTACATCTCGAGCCTGCTTTATCTTGCGATCGCAGCCTCCTGCATCACCTTCGCGCTGTATTTCGAGCTGGTCCGCCGGCTCGGACCGGGCAAGGCGGCCTATACGCTCACCATCGTTCCGGTCGTCGCGCTGCTGCTCTCCGCCGCATTCGAGGACCTGCATCTCGGTGCCAACATCCTGATCGGCGCGGCCATCATCCTCGTCGGCAATTTGATCGTGCTCCGGCGATAGCAAACGTGATCTCCGGCGGGTTTGCCAGGCCGGATCGCGCACCTAGATAGGGTGTTCCACTCACTCCGAGGAGCACGCGCATGGATGTGCCGACCTACAAGACTGCTCTGATCGTTGGCGCCGGCGAAGGCCTCAGCGCGTCGCTGGCAAGGCTATTTTCGCGGGAAGGAATTCGCGTGGCGCTGGCCGCGCGCTCAATCGAAAAACTCGGCGCGCTCTGCACCGAAACGGGTGCCCGCGCCTATGCCTGCAACGCCACCCAGGCCGAGGACGTCGAGCGGCTGTTCGGCCTCGTCGAGCGCGAGATCGCGACGCCCGATCTCGTGGTCTACAATGCCAGCGGCCGTGCGCGCGGCGCCTTTGTCGAGCTGGTGCCTGCTGATGTCGAGCAGGCGATCGCGGTCAGCGCGTTCGGCGGCTTCCTGGTGGCGCAGCAGGCGGCCAGGCGCATGCTGCCGAACAAGCATGGCGCGATCCTGTTCACCGGCGCCTCCGCCAGCGTGAAAGGCTATGTGCAATCGGCGCCGTTCGCGATGGGCAAATTCGCGCTGCGTGGGCTGGCGCAGAGCATGGCGCGTGAATTATCACCGCAGGGAATCCATGTCGCGCATTTCGTGATCGACGGCGGCATCCGCAGCAAGACCCGCACCGAGCCCGCCGACCGCCCGGATTCGATGCTCGATCCCGATGCGATTGCGGCAAGCTACTGGAACGTGCTGCAGCAGCCGCGCAGTGCCTGGACATGGGAGCTGGAATTGCGGCCATGGGTGGAGAAGTTTTGACGAGATGCGGTAGGGTGGGCAAAGCGAAGCGTGCCCACCTTCACGAGCACGGCGGAAATGGTGGGCACGGCGCTTTGCGCCTTTGCCCACCCTACAAAACAACGGGGAGGCGACATGGCCAGCGAGATCAAGATCGAGACCGGCACCGACGAACTGCTCTGCGCGATCCGCGACCGTGTCGCCATCATCACGCTGAACCGGCCCGAGGTGCGCAACGCGCTGTCGGACAATCTGACGCCGGCGCTGCGCACGATGATCCGCACCTGCGGCGAGAACCCGGAGGTCGGCGTGCTCTTGCTCACCGGTGCCGGCAAGGCGTTCTGCGCCGGGGGCAACGTCAAGGGGATGGGCGCGCATCGCGACAAGAAGAAGCTCGAGATGAGCTACGAGGAAAAGGTCGCCGATCTGCAGGAGCGCCAGCGCCTGCTGACCGGCGCGCTGGCCTCGCTGCGCAAGCCGACGATAGCCGCCCTGCCCGGCCCCGCGGTCGGCGCCGGCCTTGCGCTCGCGATGGCCTGCGACATCCGCATCGCCGCGCAATCGGCCTTCGTCTCGACCGGCTATCTGCGGGTGGCGCTGAGCGGCGATTACGGCATCGCCTGGCTGCTGACGCGGCTCGTCGGCAGCGCCCGGGCGCGTGAGTTGATGTTCACGGCTGACAAGGTCGATGCCGCAAGATGCGAGCAGATCGGGCTGGTCAACCGCGTGGTGCCGGATGAGGAGCTGCAGGATGCGGCTTTCGCGCTCGCCAAATCGATGGCCGACGGCCCGACGCTGGCGCTGCGCTACATGAAGGACAATCTCGACGAGGCCCTGCAGTTCGACTTCGCGACCGCACGCGATCATGAGGCCGAGCGGCTGATCCGGCTGACCACGACCGCCGATCACAAGGAGGCCGTGCAGGCGTTCATCGAGAAGCGGAAGCCGGTGTTTCGGGGCGGGTAATGCTCCTTCCCCGCCTTAGCGCAAGTGGGGCGAGGCGAAAACGGCACCTCCTTCACCTCTCCCCGCTCTTTCGCGGGGGGAGGTCGGATCGCCCTCGGGCGATCCGGGTGAGGGGCCGTGCGCGGCGACGCCATGCGATCGGCCGCTCCGACTCCTCAATTGACCAGTCGGCACACTGTGAGCTTGTGGCGACCATCTGCCATGCCCCTCACCCGCCGCCTACGCTGCGCTCCGGCGTCGACCTCTCCCCGCAAAAGCGCGGGGAGAGGTGAAACGTCACCTTGACTCTCCCTGCAAGCGGAGCGAGGCGAAGCAAGAAAAAAGCCCGGTTCTGGAGGGGCCAGAACCGGGCGCAGTCTGTCAAATCGCAAGCGAGGACATCGCGGCCGAGCGGAGGGCGGCAAGCCGCCAGCTGGCACAGGGAATGTCTTGCGGTTCGACGTGGATCTCTTTCTCGAAGCGGACCAGTTTCCAGTCGCCCGGGCTGTGCGTGAAAACGTACTCGGCCTTACAGGCGAGGCCGAGCATGGACTCGTTGGAACGCAGCGTATCGCCGAAGATGCGCGAAGCTCCAAAGGACGCCGCGCGGCATTCGAGATTCCCAAGCAGCGCCCTGCCGATGCCATGGCCCTGCCACCGATCGTCGATCGACAGGCCGAACTCGATTGCATTGGTATCGCCATGGAAGGCGTAGCGAGCCTCGCCGACGATGGTCTCGAAACCATCGACCAGCATCGTCGCGACCACCGTGAACCGGTCGGCCTCGCCGATATGGATGAAGCGCTCGAGCTCCGACTTCGGCAGCTCGCTGATCGCCCCGAGGAAACGGTTGTAGCGGGAGCGCGACGACAGCGAACGGATGTAGTTCTGCAACTCCTCGCGATCGCGCGGCTCGACGAAGCGCACCGTGACCGGCTTGCCACCCCTGGTGCGCAGCTGGTCGGAATATTGCTGGAGATCGTCGAGTTGCAGCGCGGTCATGGCACGCTCCTCAGGATGGAAACTTGCCGGCGCCCCATTCAGGCGGCGCCGGCTGAGGCTGCCTCTTCAGGCCCGCCAGAACGGCTTGTCGGTCTCGTAGACGATGTCGCTGCGGGACACGCCGATGTCGTGGAGGTCGCGGTCCGACCACTGGGCCAGCTCGCGGCGGCGCTCATAGCGATCCCACCAGAGGTGCAGGGTCTCGGTGACCTGGCTCAAAACGCTCTGGGCATGATGATTTGTCATCGATTCATGGGTGAAAACAGACATTTTCGGCTCCTATCGGTCACCTGTTGGCGCTAATATCTGCGCGAGACGGGCGTTCGACAAACGACACTTTGTACCGTTTCGCATGAATTAAAGTCATGAATTGGGAGGGCTGAGGAGATGACCAGCCGACTGCCTTCGCTGAACGGCTTGCGGGCCTTCGAGGCCGCGGCGCGGCATATGAGCTTCACGCTGGCGGCGTCCGAGCTGAACGTCACGCAGACCGCAATCAGCCATCAGATCAAACGGTTGGAGGAGGAGCTCGGCGTCCGCCTGTTCGTCCGGCAGAACCGCTCGCTGAGCCTGACCCCGGAAGCGGTCGAATATCTGCCGGGCGTGCGCGCCGCCTTCAACGACCTCCGCCTCGCCACTGACCGCCTGCTGCGCAAGGACGACGACCATGTGCTGACGGTCTCGACGCTGGCTTCGCTCGCGGCGAAATGGCTGCTGCCGCGGCTGTCCGCGTTCCAGGAGGCGCATCCCGGCATCGACGTGCGCATCACCACCTCGACCAACCTCGTCGACTTCCAGCGCGACAAGGTCGATGCCGCAATCCGCTATGGCCGTGGCCAGTGGGGCGGATTGCGCGCCGACTGGCTGATGGCGGACGAGCTGTTTCCGGTGTGCAGTCCGTCGCTGTTGCAGGGAAACAAGCCGCTCGGTTGTCCCGAGGACCTGAAGCAGCACGTGCTGCTGCACACCAGCAACGCCAACAGCGACGACTGGCGGCTGTGGTTGACCGCGGCGGGGCTGCCGGCCGATCTGTCGAAACAGCCGGGCATCACCTTCGACATGATCTTCATGACCATCCAGGCCGCGATCGACGGCATCGGCGTCGCGATGGGCCGCACCTCCTATGTGCAGGACGACATCACCAAGGGACGCCTGGTGGTTCCCTTCAAGATCACGCTGCCGACGGATGCCGGGTTCTATCTGGTATCGCCGCAGGGACGCGCCGATACGCCGAAGCTCGCGGCGTTCCGCAAATGGCTCGGCACGGTCGCGCATAGCTGACGCGCGCGTTGCAGGGTGCCATGATGGCGGTTGTGGGAGATCGCTACCGTGGTCGACACCGCCGACAATCCAGACCATGTGACGTCACGCGGACCCAAGGTCGCCGTGCATCACAAGGCTGCGGTCGCGAGTGCCCAGCATCCGATCGTGTGCGAGACCATAATCGACGTGCTCAAGCGCGGCGGCAGCGCGGCGGATGCAGCAGTCGCCGGCGCGCTCACCGACGGCGTGGTCGAGAATTTGCTGACCACCTATGGCGGGCTGGTGACGCTGCTCTACTTCGATGCGGCGACGCGCACGACGCATCAGCTGCTGTCGACCGGCGCATTTCCACCTGATTTGCCGGTGTTCCGTCCGATCCCCGACATTGGACTGTCGATCACGCAGCTGCCGCCGTCGGCCTGCATTCCCGGCTTCATGCCCGGCCTCGGCGCGCTGCATGCGCGGTTCGGCACGTTGCCGTGGGCTTCGCTGTGCGAGCCCGCGATCGGCTGGGCCGAGGACGGCTTTCCGATGTCGCCGGATCTCTACCTCGCGCATTTCGGCTATCTGCCGTTCGTCGGCTATTTTCCGGAAGGGCGCGCGCTGTTCGCACCAGACGGATTTGTCACCAAAGCCGGTGAGCGCTTCAGCAATCCAAAGCTCGCCGAGACCCTGCATGGGCTGGCACGCGACGGGCCCGGCTATTTCACCGAAGGTGCATGGGCGGAAGAGTTCATCGCCACCGCCAATCGACTCGGCTGGGCGATCAAGCTGCCGCACATGACGATGGCGCTGCCGCGCTGGGAGCAGCCGCTGAGCTATCGGCATCGCGGCTACGAGGTGCGGCAACTGGCGCCACCGAATGCCGAGGGCGTGCTGTGCCGGCTTGCGCTCGGCATCCTCGATCATCTCGGCGTCAGTGATCTCGCGCCCGACGCAGCGGAGCGGCTGTTCCTGGTCGGTCATGTGCTGCGCTGGGTCAATCGCGAGATCGGCTATCTCAATGATCCCGATTTCTTCACGTTGCCGATCGATGTCTGGATGGATGAGGGCTATCACCGCCGCATCGCCCGCGTGATCGCGGCGACACGGCCGAAGGTCGATCTCAGCGATCACGTGATGCTGACCGCGGGGCCCGTGGCGCTCGGTGCCGTCGGGGCCGACCAGCGCATCAAGACGCCGGTCGGCAGCAGCGAGCTCTCCGTGATCGATCGCGCCGGCAATTGGTGCCAGATCATGACCACGCTGCAGTCCGGCGGCATTCCCGGCCAGGTGGTCGGCGGCGTCGCGATGTTCGGCTCGCATGCGACATTTGGGTTGCCCGGCAGCGGGTTCGATCAATGGCTCGCGCCTGGCATGCGGATGCGCTCGATCCTCGGCAATACGCAGATCTTCCGCCACCACAAGCCCGTCCTGCAGTTCGGCTCATCCGGCGCAGTCCATGCCAATGTGCTGCAGGTGTTGTCAGGCGTGCTCGATCACGGCTTGAGCGTGGAGGCCGCGATCGGACTGCCGCGGATGATGCCGCTCGGCGAGGACGGCACGCTGTCGATCGAGGGCCGCGTCGCGCCTGAGCAGGTGGCCGATCTCGTCGCGCGCGGCATCAAGGTAAAATTCCTCGGTGCATGGGACAGCTACATGGGCTCGTTCCACGCCACCTGGCGCGAGCCGCGCGGCGCAGGCTATGGCGGCTGCGCCGACCCGCGCTACACGGGCGTGGCGATGGGCCTCGACTAGCGCGGCGAACGCTTCTGCGCTCCTTCTCCCGCTTGCGGGGGAAGGTTGGGATGGGGGTGTTTCCGCAGTGGGATTCTCTGTGTGGTGCGAGCCCCCACCCGCCGCGCTCTACGAGCGAGGCGACCTCCCCCGCAAGCGGGAGAGGTGCAGCGAGTTCGCGGAGAGACAACTACGCCAGCCCAATCGCCTGCACAGTGGCGAGATCGCTGCGGGTCGGCGCGCTCGGCGGGATGTACAACGTCGAGATCGCGCTGACGCCGGCCTGCGGCAGCATGTACAACGGCACCTTGCGGATCACAGGCTCGACGCCGGGGAAGATCGGCGCCTCGTAGACGTAAACGTCGTGATACGGACTGTAGTAGCGATAAAGCTTCTGCAACAGCTGCGGCATGCCCTTGATGTCGTAGGCCCTGGCCTTGAAGGTGGTGTCGCCGAGCACGCCGATCTGCCACAGGATCACGTTCGACGTGTTGTCGATCTGCCTTCCGTTGACCAGGAAATCGGTCGCCTCATAGGATTGGCAACCCGCCATCGCCGGATCGAAATTGAGATCGGCGAACATGCAATCCTCGGCCGAGACGCCGGGCAGCATGCGCGCCTTGAAGCCTTCGGCGCGGGCGCGGCGGACCGACTCGTGGGTTGGATAGGCGAACACGCCGGGGTGGCCGTAAGCTGCCATGCAGACGCGCTTGCCGCCGCGGACATAGCCGAGCGCGAGCTCGATCATCTCGTGATAGGTCTGGATGCGCGGCTTGTTCTCGCCATAGAGGTGGAACAGCGATTCCGCGCCATCGGGATTGAGCGACTTGATCAGCTCCTCGGCGATGGGATCGCTGACGATGTAGAGCACCTTGTCGGCGCGCTTGATCCAGCCGACTGATTCCATGGTCATTTGGCCCACGGTGCGGATGCCGGTGCCGATGACAATCAATTGCTCGTCGAACATGTGATGTCCTCTAATTCTTGACGCGGTTACTCAGGGATTCACTGCTGCGGCCAGCTCGGCCACTGCACGAGGTAGTAGATCGGCTGATAGCCATAGACCTGCTGCGCGTGCTGGGCCTGCTGCGCCGGCTGCATTTGCGATGGCTGCAGCACGTAGTACGGCGGCAGTTGCTGGCCGGCTTGCGGCTGCGGTGTGGCTGACACTGCTGCGGCCGCACCGGCCATCGCAGCACCTGCGGCAGGTCCAGCACCAGAAGCGGGCGCGGCACCGGGGATCGTCTGCCCCTGATAGTGCATCGCCGCGACCACGGTCGGCATTTGCGCCGGCGGTTGCGCGGCGGCCGGCGGCGGCAGTGGCAGATCCTTCAGCGCGGCATAGATCCGCGACTGGTCGCCCGACAGCAGGAGATCCTGCTGCTCCTGGGTGAGGCCGGCGTCCTCGAACGCCTTCTTCTGGTCGTACATGAAGGCGGTGAGCTTGCCGACGTCGCTCGCGAGCCCGACCAGAAATTTCTTCAGGCCATCGCTGAGCTTCGGACCGTCGGTCGCACCGTTGGAATTGTCGTGTTGGTGATTGTGCTGATGGTGATGTGATTCAGTCATGAACTCTACTCTGTAGGTTGTTCGCCAAAGTTCGATGGGAAATGACATTGCGCGATGGAGTGCGGGCGCGGACCGACGGCCCGCGCCCGCATTGGGGTTCAGCGTTGCTGCGGCGTGAACACGGTCTGCGCCACCAGCATGACGAAGCTTGGCGGCGTGACCGGCTGCACCAGCGGTACCGTCAGGTTCTGGAAGATCGGGTGCACCAGCGGCGGCTGGAGGTTCGGCGGCGTCACCAGATTCACCGTGACGGGATGAATCGTCGGCGGCGTGAACACCGGGAATGTCGGCGGGAAGATCGGGTGCACCGTCACCGGATGAACCGTCGGTGGCGGAAACACCAGAGGATGCACGTTCAGCGGCGAGATCAACGGATGGATGTTGGGCGGCAACACCAGCGGTTGGATGTTCGGCGGCGTCACCAAGGGCTGAACGTTGGGCGGCAGCACCAGCGGCTGGATGTTGAGCGGCGGAATCTGCGCCGCTCCCGCCTGCGGTGCCGCGGCCCCGAACGGGCTGACGCTGACCGCCGGTGCGACCGGGAAGACGATCTGCGGCGCCACGATCTGCGGGAATACCGTAACCTGCGGATGCACCGTGACTTGCGGATGCACGGTGACCTGAGGATGCACAGTCACTTGCGGATGCACCGTCACCTGCGGGTGGATGGTCACCTGCGGATGAATCGTCACTTGCGGGTGAATCGTGACGTTGAGGTTCGGGAAGCCAAAGGCCGCCTCAGGCTGCGGGACCTGCGGGACCTGGGCTCCGCCCGGCGCGGCGGCGCCGAACAGGCTGACATTCACGGTCGGCACGATCTGTGGCAGCACGATCTGCGGCGTCACTTGCGGCAATACGATCTGCGGCGTGACCTGCGGGATCACGATTTGCGGCGTGACCTGAGGCAACACGACCTGTGGCGTGATTTGCGGCGTGATCTGAGGAACCGTGATCTGTGGCGTGATCTGCGGCGCGACGATGTGCGGCACCACGATTTGTGGTCCGACGATCTGCGGCGGCACAGTAATATGCAGCGGCACCGTGACGTGCGGTGGAGGCGGTGGCGGCGGCACCGTGATATGCAACGGCACCGTGATGTGGGGCGCGGCGATCTGCGGCACCGTGATCTGCGGCGCGTGCACCGTCAGGTTCGGCAGGCCGAACGCGGCATCAGGCTGCGGCGCCTGGAACACCAGTTGCGGCGTGATCGTCGGTGCGATCTGCGGCTGGACCACGGGAAAGATCAGTTGCGGAAAAACCGTCGGCGCGATCTGCGGCTGCACCACCGGGAAGGTGATCTGCGGATGCACCACGGGGAACGTGATTTGCGGATGCACCACAGGGAACGTGACTTGAGGGAACGTGACCTGCGGATGAATCTGCGGTGCGATCGGTGGCGTGAACACCGGGAACGTCACCTGCGGCGGTGGCGTGAGATTTGGAAAGCCGCCGGTGAACATCACCATCGGCGGGTTGACCAACATGATCGGCGCATTCGGGGAAGTGCCGTTCGACATCGCCGGGTCTCCTTCTTGGTTTGGTTCAGAAACTTGGGCTCGGAAACCTGAGCCAAGAAACTTGAGCCAAGAAACTTGGGTTTCGAGAAAACAGTCGGCACCGCGCATTGTGCAGGCAACTAGAGATTGTATATTAATCCAAGCGACGAACAGCGTCCACAAGTTGCATCGTGCAAATTGTGCCACGCTGTCTTCAAATTGAAAAAAGACTGACGCAATTGCTGCTGGACGTTTTGATCAGGCTTGCTGCCCCATCCCGCGCTGTGATCACGGAGGCCCGCAATGAACGCGACCGATGACACACTCTCCGCATCAGCTCCGAACGAAACCACGCTGTCGCTCGCATCGGATAGCGCGGTGCTGCTCGCCACGCGCCTCGGCGGCTTGAACCTGCTCGGCGAAGGAAATGCGATGGTGCCGTGGGGCACGTCACCGTCGATCGTTGCGTTCAAGTCAGCTATTTCTACAGGCGAAGCGCTGCTGCCCTGGGCGTATCAACGCGCCTATGTGCGCGCGCTGCACGACAACATGGAGCGACTGCTGGCCGCGACCACGATCTCCGGCAATACCGATCCGGCCGAGACGCTGCTCGGCGCGATCTATCAGCACGCGATCGACAGTCCGCTCGGTGCGCAGCTGCGGCGCTTCAATGTCGTGATCTCGCATTTCTTCCGCGCCTTCCTCGCCAATCACAAGCGTCAGCGCCTCGGCCTCTCGACAGTGCAGCGTCTGCCGCCGCTTGCGACATTCAGCCACAGCGGGCTGCGCGGTCCCTTCACCTTCCCGTCCGATGCCGTCACCAATCTCGTCGGGTCCAATGTCGGCATCGTCAGCCTGCCTTCGACCTACAGCAATCATCCGGTGATCTGGGCCGCGCTCGCGCACGAGACCGGTGGCCACGACATCGTGCATGCGGTGCCGGGCCTGCTCGCCGATCTCACCGCCTTGCCGCTCACGCTGGTGCCGAGTTTCATGGCCGCGCTCGGCGTCGACGCATCGACCGCGCAGATGCTCGGCCTGCTCTGGCGCTACTGGATCGAGGAGGCCTCGGCGGATGCCTGCGCGACGCTCAACATGGGGCCGTCCTTTGCGCTGAACTTCATTGCGCTGCTCGCCGCCTTCCACGGCGAGACCGGACCGGCACCGGCGCCGGGATTGTGGACCTCGGCGGTGGCGCAACCCGGCGAATCCCTCGACACACATCCCGTCGACGCGCTGCGCGTCGGACTTGCGATCGGGGCGATCGGCTCGCTGCACGGTCTCAATGTCGCGGCGAAGCAGTCCTACATCACGCTGCTATCCGAGGTCGCAGCAAAGCTCAGTGGCAGCGCCACCACGGCGAGCGTGCGGGGCGAAGTTCCGGTGCCGGGTTCCGGCAGCATCCGCCTCCACCTCACGCTGCCGATCGCGCTGATGCAATATGCCGCCGCGATCGTGGGATCAGCGATCGTCAAGACGCCGTTCGCATCGCTGAACGGCTTCTCGCTGCAGCAGGTCGAGACCTGGGATTCCTTCGACGAGCAGGCCGCCTGGCGTTTCGCCCGCGCCCTGAAGGACGGCGCTGCCGTGCTGCCCGCGGTTTACTCGGCCCATGTGCTCGCAGGCGCCACGCTCGTGCTCTATCACGATCCGGACCGGTACGATGATGTGACGGCCCAGGTGATGGGGGCGCTGGACGAGCAGGTGCAGCGCGACCGGTTCTGGTCGGTCGCCCAGCGCGCCCGGACGCGCAGTTACACCGTGCCGGTGATGCCCGCCGCCTGAGATTGCGCCTTTGGTCGATAGACATCCCTGTTGGCCTGGTCTCCCCGATGTGCCAAATTGTCGCAGAAGGCAGGTAACTGCCTCGGCTGGCGCGGCTTTTTCTCGCCGGTTTGGTCACGGGGAGGAAGGGCGTTATGTCGCAGACCGGCTCAACACAGACACCGCAAATCAAGTCACGCCTCGGCGCCATCCTGCGCGCCACCAGCGGCAATTTCCTCGAGCAGTTCGACTTCTTCCTGTTCGGCTTCTATGCGCCGCTGATCGCCAAGGCGTTCTTCCCGTCGGAGAACGAGACGGCGGCGCTGCTCAACGCCTTCGGTGTGTTCTGGCTCGGTGCGCTGATGCGCCCGGTCGGCGCAATCGTGCTTGGCGCCTATATCGATCGCATCGGCCGCCGCCAGGGCCTGATCGTGACGCTTGCGATCATGGCTGTCGGCACCGTGGTGATCGCGGTGTGCCCGACCTATGCGACCATCGGCATCGCGGCGCCGATCATCGTGCTGATCGCGCGCCTGCTGCAGGGTTTCTCCGCCGGCGTCGAGCTTGGCGGCGTCTCGGTCTATCTTGCCGAGATCGCAACGCCCGGCAATCGCGGCTTCTACACCTCGTTCCAGTCCTCCAGCCAACAGGTCGCGATCTTCGTCGCCTCGATCCTTGGCTATATCCTGAGCGAGAGCATGCCGGCTGCGACTGTCGCGGACTGGGGCTGGCGGATTCCGTTCTTCGTCGGCTGCATGATCATTCCCGTGATCTTTATCCTCCGCCGGACGCTGGAGGAAACCCCGGCGTTCCTGGCGATGAAGAAGCATCCGACCGCCAGCGAAGTGTTCGCCTCGGCAATCGCAAACTGGCGCATCGTCGTGCTCGGCATGATGATCGCGGTGCTGACCACCACGACGTTCTATTTCGTCACGGTCTACACCCCCACGTTTGGCAAGACGGTGCTGAAGCTGTCGACGCAGGACGCGCTGCTGGTGACGCTGCTGGTCGCGGTGACCAACTTCATCTGGAATCCCGTCGGCGGCGCCCTCTCCGACCGGATCGGCCGCAAGCCGGTGCTGGTCGGGATCGCGGTGCTGTCGCTGCTGACCGCCTATCCGGCGCTGCACTGGCTCGTCACTGCGCCGACCTTCGGCAAGCTGTTGGCGGTCGAGATGATGTTCTCGTTCTATTTCGGCGTCTACAGCGGCACCATGCTGGGCGCGCTGGTCGAGATCGTGCCGGCGCATGTCCGCACCACCTGCTTCTCGCTGGCCTTTGCGTTGGCCGCCGGCCTGTTCGGCACCTTCACGCCGTTCGTCTCGACCTGGCTGATCGACAAGACCGGCGACAAGGCTTCGCCCTGCTACTGGCTGATGTTCGGCGCCGCGCTCGGCATCATCGCAGCCCTGACCGTCTATCGCGGCGGCCGGACCATCGAGCAGCAGGAAGCAGTCACCGCCTGATCGTCCGCATTGCATCTGGGGCAGGCCGACCGCCTGCCCCGGCATGTTGCTTTCCATGCCAACAACATTAACAAGAACGCATGGTGGATTTGACGCGCAGGTTTGACGTGCTGGTGATCGGCGGTGGCAATGCCGCCTTGTGCGCTGCGATCAGCGCGCGGCGCGCCGGCGCTTCGGTGCTGGTGCTGGAGGGCGCGCCAAAGTTCTACCGCGGCGGCAACACCCGCCATACGCGCAACATGCGCTGCGCCCATGACGCGGCGACCGAGATCCTGACCGGGCCCTACACCGAGGAGGAGTTCTGGCAGGATCTGCTGCTGGTGACGGGCGGGCAGACCGACGAAGAGCTCGCCCGCTTCATGATCCACGAGTCCAAGGACATCCTGAACTGGATCGTCGAGCAGGGCGTGCGCTGGCAGCCCTCGCTCGGCGGCACTTTGAGCCTCGGCCGTACCAACTCGTTCTTCCTCGGCGGCGGGCGGGCGATGCTGAATGCGCTGTATCGGACGGCCGAAGAGCTCGGCGTCGACATCCTCTATGACGCTGCGGTGATCGACCTCAAGATCGAGGACGGCATGTTCCTGTCGGCGGAATTGCTGAAGCCGGTGCACGGCAAGACCGAAGTGCGGGCGTCCGCGCTGGTCGCCGCCGCCGGCGGCTTCGAGGCCAACATCGAATGGCTCAAGGAATATTGGGGCGAGGCCGCCGACAATTTCCTGATCCGCGGCACGCCCTATAATCGCGGCTCGATCCTGAAGATGCTGCTCGCCAAGGGCGTGCAGGCGATCGGCGATCCCACCCAGTGCCATGCAGTGGCGATCGACGCGCGCGCGCCGAAATTCGACGGCGGCATCATCACGCGCCATGACTCCGTGGTGTTCGGCATCGTCATCAACAAGCACGCCGCGCGCTTCTACGACGAAGGCGAGGACATCTGGCCGAAGCGCTACGCGATCTGGGGCCGCCTGGTCGCGGCGCAGCCTGACCAGATCGCCTACATCATCTTCGACTCCACCGTCGTGACCAGCTTCATGCCGACGCTGTTTCCGCCGATCGCCGGCGGGACGATCGCCGAGCTTGCCGGCAAGCTCGAACTCGATCCGGCCGCGCTGGAACAGACCATCACCGAGTTCAACGCCGCGGTGCGGCCGGGCACGTTCGACCACACCATCCTCGATGATTGCGCTACCCAAGGCATCACGCCGCCGAAGACGCATTGGGCGCGCAAGATCGACACGCCGCCCTACCTCGCCTACCCCGTGCGGCCCGGCATCACCTTCACCTATCTCGGGACCCGCGTGAACAAGCAGGCGCGCATGCTGATGAAGGACGGCAAGCCGGCCGCCAACATGTTCGCCGCCGGCGAGATCATGGCCGGCAACGTGCTGGGCCGAGGCTACGCCGCCGGCATGGGCATGACCATCGGCAGCGTGTTCGGCCGCGTCGCCGGGCGGGAGGCGGCGAAGAATGCGCGGAACTAGAGTCGTCTCCTCCGGGAGAGCCACGTCACAATTTGTCGTCGCTGCCATCGCCGCCAGTCTGATGAGCGTCATCCCCGCCAGCGCAGAGGAGCCGATCTCGCTGCGCGAGTTGGCCTCGCTCCATGTCAGTGTGGCGGATATTTCCGGCAAACTCGACAAACAGATCCCCGTCACGGGCGGCGTTTCGATCCGGGTCGATCAACGCGCGGGCTACTGGTTTGAGCAGATGTACATCTTGCCCGGGGCTGAAAACCAGGGCCGCAACATCGTCGTTCTCAGGGCCGGTGGGCACCAAGTCTTCAACGTCTGCTCCTGGAGCGGAACGTCCTTTTGAAAAGGCCTAGAGCGATGCACGGCACGCCAATCCTTACCGAAACCGACCGTCTGATGACGGTGTGCAATTCCTGCCGTTATTGCGAGGGGCTGTGCGCGGTATTTCCCGCCATGGAGATGCGCCGCGCCTTCTCCGACGGCGACCTCAACTACCTCGCCAACCTCTGCCATTCCTGTGGCGCCTGCTACACCGACTGCCAGTTCTCGCCGCCGCATGAATTCAACGTCAACGTTCCGCAGACGCTGGCGGTGGCGCGTGCCGAATCCTACGCGGCCTATGCCTGGCCGCGCGCCTTCGCCGGCGCATTCGCAAGCAACGGCCTCGTCATCAGCCTGGTCGCGGCGCTGAGCGTTGCCGTCTTCATCTTCGGTTTCGCCGCGGTCAACGATCGCAGCGCGCTCCTTGGCATCCACACCGGCCCAGGCGCGTTCTACAAACTGATGCCGCACAATGCGATGGCGCTGCTGTTCGGCCTCGCCTTCCTCTACGCCATCGTCGCGCTGGCGATGGGTATCCGCGCGTTCTGGCGCGACATTGGCGAGCCCGTCGGCATGACGACGGATGCAAAATCGCTGCTGCAGGCGATCCGTGACGCCGCGAGCTTGCGCTATCTCGACGGCGGCGGCGTCGGCTGCTTCAACGAGGACGACCAGCCGACCGACCGCCGCAAGCTCTACCACCACTTCACCTTCTATGGCTTTGCGCTGTGCTTCGCCGCGACCTGCGTCGGCACACTCTACCACTACCTGCTGGCACGCGAGGCGCCCTATGCGTGGTGGGATCTGCCCGTCGTGCTGGGCACGCTCGGCGGCATCGGGCTCGTGGTCGGCCCGCTCGGCCTGCTCGCGGAGAAGTGGAAGCGCGACCGCGTGCTGATGGATGCGGCGAGCCTCGGCATGGACACCGCGTTCATCGTGATGCTGTTCCTGACCAGCGTCACGGGGCTGGCGCTCTTGCTGTGGCGCGCGACCGGCGCGATGGGCCCGCTGCTGGCGCTGCATCTCGGCGTCGTGTTCGCGCTGTTCGTCACGATGCCGTACGGAAAATTCGTGCACGGCATCTACCGCTTCGTGGCACTGGTGCGGTATGCGCGGGAACGGCAAGAGATGTGAAGTCGTAGGGTGGGCAAAGCGTAGCGTGCCCACCATCCCGAGCACGCCGAGAATGGTGGGCACGGCGCAAGTGCGCCTTTGCCCACCCTACGAAACGTTCACAAATCCACCACCACGTAATCGCTCTCGACGGAGACGGCGATCGTTTCCGCGACATACGGCCCCTTCACGACGTTCGTGCCCGGCTCGACATTCACCGGATAGGCCTTCACGCGAAACCGCCTTGGGTCGCAATAGGACTGGCCGGTGCGGATGTCGAACTCCCAGCCATGCCAGGGGCAGCGGATGATCTCGCCGAGCTTTGTGTACTCGATCTCGCCGGGATCGGATGACGATGCGAGACCGATCAAGGGGCCCTCGCACAGCGCGGCGCCCTGATGCGGGCAACGGTTCAGGAGGCCGAAGAACTCGCCCTTGACGTTGAACACCGCGATCGGCCGGCCGTCGATCTCGAGGAATTTTCGCGTGCCCGGCGGCAGCTCATCCACCGGGGCGATCACGTGACGCGCCATCTACGAGATACCGTACAGCTTCTTCGCGTTGTCGAGATAGAACGCCTGCCTGTTGGCGTCGCTGACGCCGGCCGGCAGCACGCGTGACGGCTCGTCGTAGTCCCAATGCGGGTAGTCGGTTGCGAACAACAGCTTGTCCCAGCCGATCCATTCGATGGTCTGGAACAGATGATCGCGGCTCTCCGGATCCTCCATCGGCTGCGTGGTCCACCAGATATGGTCGCGGATGTATTCCGACGGCTTGCGCGTCAGATGCGGCACCTCGGCGTGCAGGCGATCGAACACCTTGTCGAGCCGCCAGGCCAGCGACGGCGCCCAGCCGAAGCCGGCCTCGACCATCACCATCTTCAGACTGGGAAAGCGCGCGAACACGCCTTCGAGCACGAGGCTCGCCAGCGCGGTCTGCTGGCACTGCGAATGGCCGACCATCTCCTCGATGTAATAGCTCGGCCAGCCCGACGCCGTGATCGGATTGCCGCCGAAGCCGAAGGCGTGCACGCCGACCGGAAGGCCTGCCTCCTGCGCCGCCTCATAGATCGGCCAGTAGCGGCGCTGGCCGAGCGGCTCGACATTGCGGGAGAGCAGCAGGACCTGCACAAAGTTCTTGTCGCCGGCGCGCTTGCGGATTTCCGCGGCGGCCGAGACGCCGTCCTCATTGGCGACGACGATCGAGCCCTTCAGGCGGGAGTCCTTGCTGGTCCATTTCTCGATCTGCCAGTCGTTGATCGCGCTGCAGATCGCGCCGGCCAGATCCTGATTGCGGATGCCCTGCCCGGTGTCGAGCGGATTGAGCACGCCGAGCACGACATTGTTCGGATCGAGCAACTGCTTCTGCATGAAGGACAGCGAGGAGCCCTGCTTGCCGCCTTCCGGCGGGTAGGCGTCGCGGCGCGAGGCGTTCGGCTGCGCCTTCGGATAGGGCGGGCCGCCCATCATGCCCTGATAGGGATGGACGCCGAAAGTCTCGAGATGCGCGTGCCAGCGCTTGGCCAGATAAGGATACAGCTCATCCTTGGTGGCGCGCGCGGGATGAATGTCGCAGTCGGCGATCCCGGTCTTGATGCCGGTCGACGCTGACGCCTCGGGACGATCACGAAGCTGGATGTTCATGGCGTCGTCTCCCTCACCTTCAATCGCCCGTAGGTCGCGAGCGGATTGTCGATCATGATCTTGCGCACCAGATCCGGCGACAGTCCCTTGGGCAGCACGTCGTCGCCGTCGAACTGCCAGTGCGGATAGTCGGTCGAGAATAGGATCAATTCGTCCGACTGCATATGGTCGAACAGGCGGTTCAGCGTGTCCGGTTCCGGCGGCGCGTCGACCGGCTGCAGCGAGAAACGGATGTTGCTGCGCACAATCTCCAGCGGCGCGCGGTCGACCCAGGGCGTTTCCATGCGCACGCCGCGCCAGAACTTGTGCAGCCGCCACAGGAACGGCGGCAGCCAGGTGAAGCCCGACTCCAGCATCACCATCTTCAGGTTCGGATGGCGCGCGAACACGCCCTCGACGATCAGGCTGGTCAGCTGCGTCTGGAACGCCTGCGCCTGCGCGACATAGTCCTCGATGTGATAGGAGCCCCAGCCGACCGAGGTCGGCGGATTGTGATAGGCGCTACCGGCATGGATGCCGATCGGCAAGCCATGACGCTCGGCCGCGGCATAGATCGGCCAGTAATGCCGCTTGCCCAAGGGCATGTCGCCCATGACGAGCATCAGCACCTGGACGAAACGCTTGTCGGCCGCGCAACGCTCGATCTCGGCGACGGCCTTCGCGATGCTCTGCACGGGGATCACGATCGAACCACGCAGCCGATCGTCCTTGTCGAGCCACTCCTTCACCAGCCAGTCGTTCAGCGCGCGGCAGAACGCATCAGCCATGTCTTCGGAAAACACCATCTGCACGCCGTACAGCGGATTGCAGATGCCATAGGCGGTGCCGAATGTGTCGAGCGCCTGCCGCTGCATGTCGGCGATATCGGAGCCGGGCTTGCCCTGCGCCGGCCGCCAATCCGGCCGCGACGAGATCGGCGAGTTCAGCGGATAGGATTGCGAGATCAGGTCCGTCATGCCGCGCGTCGTCACCTGATCGCGCCAGTAGTCGTTCATGTACGGCAGCAGGCTGGTCAGATGCGGCACGGCGGGATGCAGGTCGCAATCCACGCCACCTGCGATCGGCGACGTCATGGTGTTTCCTCCGCGAGACGACGGTTCTCCGAACCGTCCTCCCGCTCCGGCTTTTTGTTTGAGCATGATCTGATCGGAAAACCGGTACCCACTTTTCCGGATCATGCTCGTGGTCACGGCATATTGTCAGGCGTGCCGCTTGGTTCTTGTCCGATATTCAAGCAGGCTCGTCCCGAGCCCGCAACTTGCGCAAACGGCGTGGCCGTGTGCTAGGAAAACATGGGCCGTTCCTGGCGGAGATGGTTCATGGGAGCCAAAACCAGATGAGAGAGCTTTACGCTATAGCCGAGCAGGTCGCCGCAAGACTGATGGAACGCAAGCAGACCATTGCAGTCGCGGAATCATCGACCGGCGGATTGATCTCGGCCGCGCTGTTGTCGGTGCCCGGGGCGTCCGCCTATTTCCTCGGCGGCGGCGTGATCTATACGCGCGATGCGCGGCGCGCCCTGATGGATATCTCCGACGAGGCCATGAAAGGCCTGCGCTCGGCGTCGGAGCCTTACGCAAAACTGCTGGCCAATCAGGTCCGCGAGCGCCTGGCGACCGATTGGGGCCTGTCGGAGACCGGCGCGACCGGGCCCAAGGGAAATCGTTACGGCGATGCCGCCGGGCACAGCTGCATGGCCGTGGCCGGCCCGCAGCACGAGGTGATTACGCTGGAGACCGGCAGCGATGACCGGCAAGCCAACATGCAGGTGTTCGCGAAGACCGCGCTGGAGCTGTTGTTGAAGAATTTGTCCCGGTGAACGCTGCGCACTGGACTTCACCTCTCCCCGCTCTTCCGCGGGGAGAGGTCGGATCGCATCGTCAGATGCGATCCGGGTGAGGGGCCGTGCACGATCGTGCCATACAACCAGCCCCTCCGGTTCCTCAACTGACCTGTCGGCGGTACCGAACTCGCCGCTGGCCGCGTGCCATGCCCCTCACCCGCCGCCTGCGCTACGCTACGGCGTCGACCTCTCCCCGCAAGAGCGCGGGGAGAGGTGAAACGGAGTTTGCCGCACGATTGATCGTCGATCAGCGCAAAAACTCACTTCTCCCGGAACGAGCGCATCAGCTGATCGCTCAGCGGCTTCATCAGATACGACATCATGGTGCGGTCGCCGGTCTGGACGAAGGCTTCCACGGGCATGCCGGGGATGATCTTGACCTCGCTGCCGAGGCGGGCGACCTCCTCTGATGGCATCGAGACGCGGATGGTGTAGTAGCTCTGACCGGTACGCTGGTCGGTAGTCACGTCGGCGGAGACGCGGGTCACGACACCGTTCAGTTCCGGCGTGGTGCGCTGGTTGAAGGCGGAGAGCCGCAGCAACGTCTTCTGGCCGATCTGCAGCTTGTCGATGTCCTGCGGATTGACCTTGGCCTCGACCGAGAGATCGTCGGCCTTCGGCACGATCATCATGATCGCATCGCCCGCGGTGATGACGCCGCCAACCGTGTGCACGGTCGATTGCAGCACCACGCCGTCCTGCGGCGCGCGGATATCGATGCGGCGGAGCTGGTCCTCGGCGGTGACCTTGCGCTCGACGAACTCGCCGATCTTGTCGTTGGTCTCGCGCAGATCCTTGGAGACCTCGGCCAGCATGTCCTTGTCGACCTGGATGATCTGCAGCTCGGTCTCGGTGATCTTGCCCTTGGCCTGGGCGCGCGAGGCGATGTATTGTGCGCGCTCGCCGGTCAGCCGCGCGGCATCGCGCTCCAGCGTGGTCAGGCGGGTGATCTGCACCAGGTGCTGGTCGTAGAGCTGGCGGACGCCGACCAGCTCTTTCTGCACCAGGTCGATTTCCTTGTCCTTGGCCTTTTCCTGCGCCTGCAGGCCGGCGATTTCCTCGTTCAGCTGCGTGACGCGTTCGCGCAGCTGTGCCTTCTGGCCGGTGCGGCCGTTGACGCGAACCTCGAACAGCTTGCTCTCGCTCGCCATCACGTCGCGGACATCGGGGTCGTCGGCGCGATCGGTGAGCTGCGGCGGAAACACGATCTTGTCGCGGTTCTGCTGCTCGGACTCGAGCCGCGCGGCGCGCGCATAGAGCCCGTTCAGCGTCTTCACGACGATGGCAAGGCTCGCCTTGACCACGGTCTCGTCGAGCCGCACCACGATGTCGCCGGCCTTGACGACGTCGCCGTCGCGCACGCGCACCTCGCCGACCACGCCGCCGGTCGGGTGCTGCACCTTCTTGACGTTGGAATCGACCACCACCGAGCCCGGCGCGATCAACGCGCCCGAGATCGGCACGGATGACGCCCAACCACCGAAACCGCCAGCGAGCACGATGACCACGACAAACCCGAACAGCAGATGCTTGCGGATCGACTGACGCGTCTTCATGATTTGGCTCCCGCGTCGGAGACGATGCGGACCGGCGCCGGCGGCGCGACGCGCTGCAGCACCTGCCCGAGAACCTGTTCCTTCGGGCCGAAGGTCTGCATGCGACCGTCCTTCAGCACCAGCAGCTGGTCGACGCCCTCGATGCCGATCGGCCGGTGCGCAACCACGATCACGATCGCACCGCGCTCGCGGGCGGCGCGCACCGCGCGGGTCAGTGCCTCGTCGCCTTCGCTGTCGAGATTGGAGTTCGGCTCATCGAGCACGATCAGGAACGGATTGCCGTACAGCGCGCGCGCCAGCGCCACGCGCTGGGCCTGGCCGGCGGACAGGGCAGCGCCCTGCTCACCGACCGACGTATCGTAGCCCTCGCGCATCTTGATGATCATCTCATGCACGCCGGCTTCCTTGGCGGCGGCGATGATGCCGTCGGACTTCGCCTCCGGATCGAAGCGGCAGATGTTCTGGGCGATGGTGCCGCTGAACAGCTCGACGTCCTGCGGCAGATAGCCGACGTAGCGGCCGAGCACATCCGACGACCATTGGTCGAGCGCGGCGCCGTCGAGCCGCACCTTGCCGCGCACGGGATTCCAGACGCCGACCAGGGCGCGGATCAGCGACGATTTGCCGGAGCCGCTCGGGCCGATCACGCCGACGCCGCTGCCGGCTTCGACCGCAAAGGAGACGTCCTGCACGATGACGCGCTGATCGCCGGGTGCGACCATGCTGACGCTCTCGACGGACAGCTTCTTCGTCGGCGCCTGCAGCAAGGTCTGCTCGGCCCGCGCCGGCATCTGCTGCAACAGGCGGGTCAGCCGCTGCCAGCTGGTGCGCGCGGCGACAAAGCCCTTCCAGTGCGCGATCGCGAGATCGACCGGCGCCAGCGCCCGCGCGCTCAGGATCGAGCCGGCGATGATGATGCCGCCGGTCGCCTCCTGATGGATCACGAGATAGGCGCCGACCGCGAGCACCGAGGACTGCAGCATCATGCGCAGCACCTTGGCGACTGCGCCGAGCCCGCCGGTGACGTCGCTGGCGTGCTGGTTGCCGGCGAGATAATTCTCGTTCGCCTCGTTCCAGCGCGCGTTCATGCGCCCGGCCATGCCCATCGCGACCAGCACCTCGGCATTGCGGCGGCTGGAGGCGGCCAGATCATTGCGCCGCGCAGCGAGCGTCATCGCTTCCTTGGCGGGCGCGCGCGACATGAATTCGGTGACCAGCGTCAGCGCGACCAGGATGATGGCGCCGACCAGCGCGGTGAGGCCGAGCAGCCAGTGGAACGCGAAGCAGATCGCGAGATAGAACGGCAGCCAGGGCAGATCGAAGAACGCACCCGGCCCCATGCTGCCGAGGAAGGAGCGGACATTGTCGAGGTCGCGCAGCGGCTGCAGGCCCTCGTTGCGGTTCCCGGCCAGCAGCGGCAGGCGCACCACGGTGTCGAACACCCGTGCATTCAGTGCTTCGTCGAGCGAGGTTCCAATCCGGCCGAGGATGCGACCGCGCAGGAGGTCGAGCAGGCCCTGCGCCATGTAGAGACCGGCGGCGATGACGACGAGGCCGACCAGGGTCGGAACACTGCGGCTCGGCAACACGCGATCGTAGACTTCGAGCATGAACACCGAACCTGTCAGATACAGGAGGTTGATCATGCAGCTCATGAGACCGACGCCGATGAAGGCGCTGCGGCACGCCCGCAGGGCCTCGCTGAGTTCGGAGCGCCGGACAGCGGGAGCAGCTGCCATGAAATCAGGTCTCGACAAAAAGAGTTACGTGATGACCACGTTGTACTGATCTTTGTGGCCAGCGTCTATTGAAGTCGCGTTAACCTGAATGCGGTTCGCCGCATAATATTCGTTAGATGACAAGCTCTTGAAGGAATAAAGCTGTTCCACGGCCAGCGGTCTCGGAACCGATCTGCAACCTTGAGCTGAATTTTGTGAAATGGTTCACAGGATTACGGCCTTCGTAGCCGGCACGCCTCCCGGCTCGCCCCATGGCGGCCCCGAGGAGGCTCCAGCCCCCCATCCGCAGGGCCGGGCCGCCGGCCCGACCCCTGGGCCTCGGCAGCCGATGCCTAGCGCCTGACCAGCCGCACGACCAGCAGCAGGATCACCGCGCCGATTGCCGAATAGATGATCTCCGAGATCAGACCGCCGCCGAGATGGAAGCCGAGGCGCGGGAAGATCAGCGTGGAAATGAACGCGCCGGCGATGCCGACCACGATGTCGCCGATGATGCCGAAGCCCGAGCCGCGGACGATCTTGCCGGCCAGCCAGCCGGCGACGAGGCCGACAAAGAGGATGACAATGATGCTTTCACCCGACAGATACATGGATACTCCCCCAAGTTCACGCGCCCCTGTTGCACGCGGAGGGAACCTAGCCGCAATCGGCTGATGTGGCCATGGTATTCCGGTGACGTTATGTAATTGCCGTGGATGCTGACTCCGCCAGGACACACCGCGCGGCATGGTCGGGCGCGATCTGCACATTGGGCGGCAGTTTCTCGGCGCAACCCGGCTGCGCAACGCTGCATCGCGGGGCGAAGGAGCAACTGGCCGGGGCGTGATCGAGCGACGGCGGCGTGCCCGGAATGGTCTCCAGCCGGGCGCCGCGCTTGGCGCCGTGGATGGTCGAGGCCAATAGCCCCTTGGCGTAGGGATGGACGGGCGCGCGGACGATGCCGCGGAGCGTGCCCTGCTCCACGATCTGGCCGGCATACATCACCGCGACGCGGTCGCAGATCTCGATCGCGACGCCGATGTCGTGGGTCACGAAGATCACGGACATGCCGAACTCGCGCTGCAGCTCGCGCAGCAGCAGCAGGATCTGGATTTGCACGGTGGCGTCCAGCGCCGTGGTCGGCTCGTCCGCGAGCAGGATCTTCGGCTTGCAGGCCAGCGCCAGCGCGATCATCGCGCGCTGCCGCATGCCGCCGGACATTTCGTGCGGATACGACTCGAGCCGGCGTTTGGCCGAGGGGATACGCACCACCTCCAGCATTTCGAGCGCGCGCGCCATCGCCTCGCGTTCGCTCTTGCCCTCGTGGCGGATCACGGTCTCGGCGATCTGCCGGCCGATGGTGTAGACGGGATCGAGCGCCAGCGCCGGCTCCTGGAAGATCATCGAGACGGTCTGGCCGCGAAAGGCGGACAGCGCCTCGTCGTCCATCGCCAGCACGTCCTGCCCGAGCACCTTCACGCTGCCGGCGATCTGCGTGCGCTTCCGCGGCAACAGCCGCATCAGCGCGCGCAAGGTCACGCTCTTGCCCGAGCCGGACTCGCCGAGCAGCCCCAGCACCTCGCCTTCGCCGAGCCTCAGGCTGAGATCGTTGACGGCATGAACCGTGCGATCTCCGGTGAAGCGGATGTTGAGGTTATCGATCTCGACGAGGTCGGTCATGCGAGTTTCGGCACCCTTGCGTGGTAGTCGGTGGCGCGCTGGAACGCCGCGCCGATCCGCAACAGCACGGCCTCCTCGAAGGACCGGCCGATCAGCTGCATGCCGACCGGCAGGCCCGCCCTGGTGAAGCCGGATGGAATCGACAGCGACGGCACGCCGAGATAGTTGACCGGACGGGTGAAGCGCGTGAGCCGCTGGATCACGGCTTCCGCGCCCGGACCGTTGCCGACGTCGCTCTCGGCGATCGTCGGCGCCGGCACTGGAGCCGATGGCGCGATCACGGCATCGATGCCGCTGACCGCCGCATTGTGTGCGGCAAGCGCGGGACCGCGCCAGCGCATCGCTTCAAGATAGGAGACGGCGGGAATGGTGAGGCCGTTCTGCAGCCGCATCAGCACCTGCGCGCCGTAGTCTTGCGGACGTTCGATCATCCAGCGCTTGTGGAAGGCCGCCGCCTCCGCCGCGAGCACCAACTGCGAGGCGGCGCTGAGCTGGCGGTGATCGGGCAACTCGACCTTCACGATCTCGGCGCCCTCGCTCTTCAGCGTCCGGATGGTGTTGTCGAGAATGGTCGCAACTTCGGGATCGAGGTCGTCGACATAGAACGCCGTGGGCACGCCGATCTTGAGGCCTTTCAGCGATCTCCCGGTCGCCTCCAGATAGTCCGGCACCGATAATGTCGACGTCGTGGCATCTTCCGGATCGGCGCCGGCCATCAAGCCGAGCAGCAGCGCGCAATCCTCTGCGGTCTGCGCCAGCGGACCGACGGTGTCGAGCGATTGCGACAGCGGCATCGCGCCGGCGCGGCTGACGCGGCCGACGGTGGTCTTCAATCCCGTGACCCCGCAGAAATGCGCGGGCATGCGGATCGAGCCGCCGGTGTCGGAGCCGAGCGCCGCAAAGGTCAGACGCGCGGCGACCGCCGAGCCCGAGCCGGACGACGAGCCGCCGGTGATATGCGCCACGTTCCAGGGATTGCGCACCGCGCCGTAATGCACGTTGTGGCCGGTCGGGCCGAAGGCGAACTCGACCATCTGCAGCGAGCCGAGCCGGATCTGGCCGGCGTCTTTCAGCCGCTGCAGCGCCGTCGACGTCGTCTTCGGCACGAAGTCGCGGCGGATCAGCGAGCCGCAGGTCACGACCTTGCCGGCGTCGTAATACATGTCCTTGTGCGCCAGCGGCACGCCGTGCAGCGCGCCGCGACTGTTGTCCTTGGCGAGCTCGGCGTCAGCCGCGTCGGCGGCGGCGAGCGCCTCTTCGGACTCGATCGCCATGTAGGCGTTGAGGCGCGGCTGCCACTCGGCGATCCGGTGCAGCACGGCGCGCGTCACCTCGCGCGAGGAGACCTTTTTCTCGGCAATCGCTTTCGCGACCGCCACGAGCGACATCAAGGCGGGCTCGCTCATTTCGTCACCGTCGCGGTCTGCGCCAGCAGGAAGCTCGCGGGCTCGAGATCGAACGGCAGCGTGCCGGCGATCGCGGCAAAGCCGTCGAAGGCCGGGCCGATCGAGGTGGCGATGCGGGTGGCCGTCTCGTCATCCGCGGGCACGTCGGCGACATGCGCCACCACCTTGACTTCCTTGGGACTGGGTCTGGTCATGCCGCGTTGTCTCCCGTTGTTTTTGCCGGCGCGCGGCTGTGCCCCGAGCCGGGAATGGCCATGTAGCACGCCGCCTGATGGCCCATTGTATCGAGGTCGGTGAGCTTTGGTGTGTGCTGCGCGCAGAGCGGCTCCGCAAACGGACAGCGGGTGTGAAACCGGCAGCCTGGCGGCGGATCGATCGGGTTGGGCGGATCGCCCGAGATCGGCGGCACTTCGGTACGCTTGTCCGGATCGGATGACGGCATCGCCGCGAGCAGCGCGCTCGTATAGGGATGCGCCGGCGCGTCCCAGACCGCGTCGACCGGGCCGAGCTCGACGACCTCGCCGAGATACATCACCAGCACGCGATCGCTGATGTAGCGCACGACGTTGAGATCGTGGCTGATGAAAAGATAAGTCAGGCCGAACTCGCGCTTCAGATCTGCGAGCAGATTGAGCACCTGCGCCTCGACCGATTTGTCGAGCGCGGACACCGCCTCATCCAGGATCACCAGCCGCGGCGACAGCGCCAAGGCACGGGCGATGTTGACGCGCTGGCGCTGGCCGCCGGAGATTTCGTGCGGATAACGATTGGCGAAATTCTCCGGACGCAGGCCGACCTTGCCGAGCAGCTCGCGCGCCAGCGTTCGTGCCGCGCCATCGGCCATGCCGTGAACCTTGGGACCGAAGGCGATCGATTCCTCGATGGTGAGGCGCGGATTGAGCGAGGCGTAACTGTCCTGGAACACCATCTGCATGCCGCGGCGCAAGTCGCGCAAGGACAACGACCGGCCGACCTGCATTCCGTCATAGATGATCGCGCCGGAATCGCACGGCATCAGATGCATCAAGAGGCGCGCGGTGGTCGACTTGCCGCAGCCGGACTCGCCGACGATGCCGACGGTCTCGCCCTTCATCACCGCAAACGAGACATTGTCGACCGCGCGCACCGTCTTGCGGGCGCTGAAGAGATCGCCGCGCACCGGAAAATGCTTGGTCAGGCCCGTAACCTGCAGCAGCGGCTGGGCCGCGCCGCCGACATCGGCGACCGGCTCCAGCATACCTTGCGGGGTATCGACGTCGGTCATCGCTAGTTCCTGATGTCCATGGCGCTGCGCATGCCGTCGCTGAGCAGGTTGAAGCAGATCGAGACCGCAAAAATCATCGCGCCCGGCAGCGCGGCGACCCAGGGATTGACGTAGATCGCGGTGCGCAACGTGTTGAGCATCAGGCCCCACTCCGGCTCCGGCGGCTTTGTGCCGAGACCAAGGAACGAGAGGCCGGCGGCGAGGATCATCGATACCGAGATCAGGCCGGTGGCGTAAACGAAGATCGGTCCGAGCACATTGCCGAGCATGTGCACGCGCATGATGGTGAAGGGCCCTGCACCCGAAGCGCGCGCGGCTTCGACGAAATCCATGTTGCGGACGCCGGTGGTGACGCTTTCGGCGACGCGGGTGATCTGCGGCACAAACACGATGGTCAGCGACACGATCGAGTTGACGATACCAGCGCCAAGCGCGCCGGAGATCGCGATCGCCAGCAGCACGGAAGGGAACGCGTAAAACACGTCGACCGTCCGCATGATCGCGGTGTTGAGCTTGCCGCCGACATAGCCGGCGATGAGGCCGAGCGAGGTGCCGACCACGAAGGCGAAGATCACGGGCAGGATGCCGATGATCAGCGACAGCCGCCCGCCATAGATCAGCCGCGCCAGCATGTCGCGGCCGAGCTCGTCGGTACCGAGCGGATAGTTCGGTGTGCCGATGTGGCGGAGGCGGCGGATCATCGAGCCCTGGTAGGGATCGGCGAGATGCAGCCATGGCGCAAGCAGCGCCGAGGCAAAGATCAGGATCAGGATCAGGGCGCAGACCATGCTGACCTTGTCGCGCGTGATCCGCCGCGCCACGGTCGCCCAATAGCCGCGCGCCTTGGTGGTGGGTGCAGCCTGCAATGCAGTGTCGGACATCGCGCTCATTTACTCAGCCCCGCTTGATGCGCGGATCGATCGCGGCCTGCGCGATATCGACGAGGAGGTTGAGCGCGACGAAGAACAGCGCCAGCACCAGGATCGTGCCCTGCAGCAGCGGCAGGTCGCGCTGGAAGATCGCGGAGTTCAACAGCAGGCCCGAGCCGGGCCAGGAGAACACCGTCTCGATCAGGATCGAGCCGCCGAGCATGTAGCCGAGCTGCAGCCCCATCACGGCGAGCGCGGTCGGCGCGGCATTCTTGACGACGTGGCGGAACACCCCTCGCTCGCGCAGGCCCTTGGCACGCAGCGCTTCGACGAAATCCTGGCTCAGAATATCGCCCGTCAGGGCGCGCACGGTGCGGGTGACGATGCCCATGGGAATGACGGAGGTCGTGATCGCCGGCAGCACCAGATAGCGCAGATGCTCCCAGTCCCATGCCCAGGCGCCGGAGCCGCCGGGTCCGGCGCCGACCGCGGGCAGCCAGTTGAGCTGCACCGAGAAGATGATCACCAGCACCATGCCAAGCCAGTAATGCGGCAGCGAGACGCCGGCGATGGCAAAGGACGTCGCCAGCTTGTCGACCCAGGTGTCGCGGAAATAGCCGGCGATCAGGCCGAACAGCAGGCCGAGCGTGAAGCCGATGATGGCGGCCGCGACCGCCAGCATCACGGTGTTGCCGACCGCGCGCATCACCTCCGACAGCACCGGGCGACCGGTCGCAATCGAGCTGCCGAGATCGCCATGCAGCGCGCGCCACAGCCACAGCCCGAACTGCACCGGCAGCGGACGATCGAAACCATAGGCCGTGCGCAATTGCGCAGCGAGCTCCTGCGAGGCATCCGCCGGCAGCACGGCGACCAGGGGGTCGCCCGGCGTGATGTGCACGAGCAGGAAGCACACCAGCGCTACGCTGATCACGATCGGAATGACGTAGACGATACGTCGGGCGGTATAGGCGAACACGAGGCCGTTCTTTCTTCCCTTCTCCCCTTACGGGAGAAGGTGGCGCGAAGCGCCGGATGAGGGGTATCTCTCCGCGAAAATAGTCGTATCGAACGAGAGAGGAGCATCCGCGGAAAGATACCCCTCACCCGGCTTCGCTTTCGCGAAGCCACCCTCTCCCACAGGGGGAGAGGGTGCACTGAGCAAGCCGCGAGAGTTACGGCACGATCGAGACTGGCGAGAAGTCGACGAACCAGCTCTTCGGCTGCACGAAGCCCTTGATCTTCGGGCTCATCGCGCGCGGTGCGACGTCGTGGGCGACGTAGAGGAAGGCTGCGTCGTCGACGGAGGCCGCGTGCAACTCGGCGAGTGCCGCATCGCGTGCGGCGGGATCGAAGGTCTGGCGCGCCTTGGTCACGAGCTCGTCGAACTTGGGATTGTTGATGAAGCCCCAATTGTTGGAGACCGGCGGCGCCATGCCGGACTGCAGGAAGCGCACCAGCGCAAAGAACGGGTCCATCGCCGCATAGGTGACGTTGGTCGCGTTCGCGCCGTTGGCGGATGCGTCCTTGGCGCCACGGCGCCAGTTGGTGAACAGCGTATTCCACTCGATGACGTCGAGCTGCACATCGAAGTAGCATTCGGCCAGTGCCTGCTGCAGATACTCGTTCATCGGCAACGGCAGCATCTGGCCGGAGCCGGACGCGGAGGTCTGGATCTTCACCGTCAGCTTCTTAGCTGGGCCGTAGCCGGCCTCCTGCATCAGCTTCTGCGCCGCCGGCTTGTCGTACTTGATCTGGAAGGTCGGCTTTCCCCGCCAGGGATGGCCGGGCTCGAACGTGCCGGTTGCCGGCACCATCAGGCCGGCGAGCAGGCCGTCGCGCAGACCTTCACGGTCGATGCAGAGGTTGGCGGCCTTGCGGACGCGGATGTCGTTCCAGGGCGAGCCCTCGACGCGCGAGAACTGCCACGGCCAGACATGCGGCTCCTCATTGCTGTAGAGCACGAAGCCGCGCTGCTTGATCTCCGGCAGCGCGTCAGGCGCCGGCGCCTCGACCCAGTTGACTTGGCCCGACAGCAATGCCGCGGTACGCGCATTGGCCTCCGGCATCGGCAAGAGCACCATCTTGTCGACCTTCGGCACCCGCGCCTTGTCCCAGTAATTGTCATTCTTGACGAGCTCCAGCCGTTCGCGCGGCGTGAAGCTCGACATCTTCCAGGGACCGGTGCCCGAGGCATCCTTGGCGAACGCGGCCCATGCGGCCTGCGACTTCGCCTTGGCGTCGGCGCCCTCGGCCTTGTCGTAGAACGCCTGCCACTTCGCCGGGCTCGCCATGAACAGATTGGTCAGGTTGATCGGCAGGAAGCTGTCCGGCTCCTTGGTCGTCAGCTCCACCGTCATATCGTCGATCTTGCGCGCCGACACCAGCGTCGGCATGCGCGAGGCGGTGACGCCAACCTGGCTCGGATCGAACTGCGGCGCATCCTGCTTCAGCACCTTCTCGACATTCCAGACCACGGCATCGGCATTGAACGCCGAGCCGTCATGGAAGGTCACGCCGGGGCGCAGCTTGAAGGTCCACTTCTTCTTGTCGGCGTCATCCACCTTCCACTCGGTGGCGAGGCCGGGAATCAAGGCGCTGGCCTTGTCCGCCGACGACAGGTCCCACATCGTCAGCGCGTCATACATGGTGAGGCCGGTGAAGCGATTGCCCTCAAAGCCCTGGTCGGGCTGGCCAAGCGTGCGCGGAATATCCGCGGCGGTCATACCGATGCGCAGCACGGTCTCGGCGCGCGCAAGCGCGGGGAGACCCGCGGCAATCGCAAACGCCAGCAGCGCGGCCGTCGTTTTCTTATTGGTCTTGTAGTGACGCATCGAACAGTCCCTTCTTCAACTAGATGGGTGATTATTTCTTGGGCAATCGTATGCAATGCGTGTGCCAAGGGGAATAGTTCTCCACGTCATAACCGCCTGCCGCGTCATTTCTTCCCAGCCCCATAAGCACAAAGGATAAGGCTGCCTATTCTGGCATCAAGCTTGCAAGTTTTGGCTCCGAGTTTTCAGCCGAACGGAGTCCACCATGCACGCGCGCAAATCGATCCTGATGGCGGCGATCGCCGTTATCCTCGCTGCGGGTTGGCCGGCCACATCCGCATTCGCCGAATCCGTCGTGCGCTACGGCATCTCGATGGCTGACATTCCCCTGACCACCGGCCAACCGGATCGCGGCGCCGGCGCCTACCAGTTCACGGCCTACACGATCTACGATCCGCTGGTGGCGTGGGAGATGGACGTCGCCGACCGGCCCGGCAAGCTCGTGCCCGGGCTCGCCACCGAATGGAAGGTCGACGAAACAGACAAGACCAAGTGGCGCTTCACACTTCGCAAGGGCGTGAAATTCCACGACGGCAGCGACTTCAACGCCGACGCCGTGATCTGGAATCTCGACAAGGTCTTGAACGACAAGGCGCCGCAATTCGACAAGCGGCAGAGCGCGCAGGTGAAGACCCGCCTGCCCTCGGTTGCGAGCTATGCCAAGATCGACGATTTCACGGTGGAGATCACGACCAAGACGGTCGACTCCTTCTTCCCCTATCAGATGCTCTGGTTCCTGGTCTCGAGCCCGGCACAATATGACAAGCTCGGCAAGGACTGGGACAAGTTCGCCAGCCAGCCCTCCGGCACCGGCCCGTTCAAGCTGACAAAACTGGTACCGCGCGAGCTCGCTGAACTCACGAAGAATCCGGACTATTGGGACAAGAAGCGGATTCCGAAGGTCGACAGACTGATCCTGATCCCGATGCCGGAAGCGCTGACACGCACCAACGCGCTGCTCGCCGGACAGGTCGATCTGATCGAGACGCCGGCGCCGGACGCCGTGCCGCAGTTGAAGGCGGCCGGCATGAAGATCGTCGACAACGTCACGCCGCATGTCTGGAATTATCATTTGAGCGTGCTGCCGGGCTCGCCCTGGACCGACATCCGCCTGCGCAAGGCGCTGAACCTTGCGATCGATCGTGACGCGGTGGTCGGGTTGATGAACGGTCTCGCCAAGCCGGCCAAAGGCCAGGTCGACCCGTCGAGCCCATGGTTCGGCAAGCCGAGCTTTGAATTGAAATACGATCCCGCCGCCGCGAAGAAGCTGGTGGAAGAGGCCGGCTACTCCAAGGACAAGCCGCTGAAGGCCACCTTCATCATCGCGCAGGGCGGCACCGGGCAGATGCTGTCGCTGCCGATGAACGAATTCCTGCAGCAGAGCTTCAAGGAGATCGGCATCGATATCGAGTTCAAGGTGGTCGAGCTCGAGACCTTATATACGCATTGGCGCAAGGGTGCGGCGGACGAGATGAATGCCGGCATCACCGCCAACAACATCGCCTATGTCACATCAGACCCGCTCTATGCCATCGTGCGATTCTTCCACTCCGGCCAGATCGCGCCGGTCGGCGTCAACTGGGGCGGCTACAAGAATCCGAAGGTCGACGCGCTGATCGACGAGGCCAAGCAGACCTTCGACACCGCCAAGCAGGATGAGTTGCTGGCGAAGGCGCATGCGCTGATCGTCGACGACGCTGTGCTGGTCTGGGTGGTGCACGACACCAACCCGCATGCGCTGTCGCCGAAGGTGAAGAAGTTCGTGCAAGCGCAGCACTGGTTCCAGGATCTGACGCAGATCGGGCTGGAGTGAAGATTCGTAGGGTAGGTTAGCCGTAGGCGTAACCCACCGACGGTCTCTCATCGCACGATGACGCGAATTGGTGGAAAGATGGTGGGTTACGCCGCGCCGATGCGCTTGCGCATCCGCACAGCTAACCCACCCTACCCATCCATGCTCTACTTCGTCAGCAGCGCAAACGCGCCGTTCCAGTCGTCCGGCGGCGGGCTCTGCTGGAAATCGCGGATGCGCGCTTCATAGAGATTGTAGAGATATTGCAGCGTGCGGGCCTCGTCGCTCTTGCGGCCGCGCTCGATTGCGGCGAGCGCGCCGTCCCAGTCGCGGCTGCGATAGCAGGCGAGCATCTCGATGGTGAGGTTGCGCAGGCGCTGGAAGCGGCCGGACTGCGCGACGTCCTCGCGGCCGGCGATCGCGTAGATCACCTCGGGCTCCTTCTTGCCCTTCACCATGATGAAGTCGAGCTCGAGGATCGCGAACTTCTCCTTCACGGCGAGCGCGGTCTTCGATCCGATGATGATCGGGAAGCCGTATTCCTTCGACTGGCCCTCGAGACGCGAGGCGAGATTGACGCTGTCGCCGAACACCGAGTAATCGAAGCGAATGTCCGATCCCATGTTGCCGACGACGCAGGTGCCGGTATTGAGGCCGACGCCGATGTTGAGCGGCACATAGACGCGGCCCTCTTCCGCGGCTTCCTCCTCGCGCTCCAGGTTCAGCTCGTCCATGCGCTCCAGCATGTCGAGCGCGGCCTCGCAGGCATTGAGCTGATGCCGCCTGTCGTCCAGCGGCGCGTTCCAGAACGCCATGATGGCGTCGCCCATGTATTTGTCGATCGTGCCCTTGTGATTGAGGATCGCGTTCGACAACGGCGTCAGGAAGCGGTTCATCAGCGCGGTGAGACCCTGCGGATCGCTCTTGTAGGTTTCCGAGATCGCGGTGAAGCCGCGCATGTCCGAGAACATGATGGTCATCTCGCGCTCCTCGCCACCTAGCACCAGCCGCTCCGGCGCCTGTGCGAGTTGCTCGACCAGCGCCGGCGACACGTATCGCTCCATTCGGAAACGGATCTGCCGGCGCTGCTGCTGCTCGCGCACGAAGGCCGCGAAGATCAGCGTCAGGTAGATCGCCGTGGTCGACATCAAGGGGTAGGTGAAATCGATCAGCAGGCGCCGCTCCGCATAGAAGTACCATGAGGTGCCGATCAGGATCGAGGCGAACAGCGCGCCGACCGCGACGAGCGTCACGGGGCCAAATCGCGGCGCGAACGCGATCACCAGGATGCCCATGATCAGCGCGCCGAAGAATTCCATGCCAACGGCAAAATTCGGTTGCCACAGCACCGCACCGGTCAGCGCACTCTCCAGCACCTGGGCATGGATCTCGACACCAGGCATGGCGGGGGAGACCGGTGTGGTCTTGATGTCGTTGAGACCGATCGACGAGCTTCCGATCACGACCAGCTTGCCGTTGATCTTGTCGGGATCGACCTTGCCGTCCAGCACGTCGACCGCCGAGACATAGATCGAAGGATCACGCCTTGCGTAATGGACCCAGAGCTGGCCGTTCTGATCGGTCGGAATCTGAAAGACCTTGACCCCGAGGCTCAGGATCCCGGCCTTGTCGGCCTTGATCAGGATGGTGTCGGATCCGCTGGCGACCCGCAACATCTCGAAGGTCAGGGACGGCATAATGATGCCTTGCGCCACCATGATCATCGGCACGCGGCGCACGATGCCGTCGCGCTCCGGCCGGATCGTGAACAGGCCACGGCCCGCGGCCGCCTCTTCCAGCACGGGCACATTGCGCAGCAAGCCCGGAAACTCATACATGAATTGCTGCGGCTCCTCACCGAGCATCGCAAGCCCCGTGACCGGAAGTTTCTCGTTGAGGTCGGCACGAACGTTAGAACCGCCGGACTCACCGACCACGACCCGGGAGTTGCGGATCGCATCCGCCAGAATCTTGTCATTGCTCGGCAGCTGGCGCAAACGCGCCCGCATCTCCTCGTCGAGATTGCCGAAGGTGTCGGCTGCGATATCCGGATTGAGCCGATCGGGCTCGGAGAACACGACGTCGAACGCGATCACGACGGCGCCGAGCCGGGTCAGGTTGTTGATGATGTCGGCGATACGCGTCCGCGGCCACGGCCATTGGCCGAGCCTGGGATCAGCCAGGCTCTTTTCGTCGATATCGACGATCGTGACGGGCCGCATGTTCGCGGGCTTCTTGCGGGGGTCAAACCGCTGGAAATAGTCGAACGTCCTGACCCGCAACTCCTCGACCGGGATGGGATCGACGGCACGCAGCATCGCGATCCCGATCAGCAGCGCGACGCAGGCGAGCCGCGCGTAGCCGAAGCGCCGCGTAAACCAGCGTCGAAGGACCCTTAGCCGTTTCATGCCGTCTGGATATCACGGCCCGCCGGCGGTTCCAATCAGCCGGCTCACACCGGAAGGCCCGTTCGACGACCGGCCTTCGCAGCCGGCCCGGCACGCCAGGGTTGGATCAGAGTGGGCCGTCAAGCCCGGAACGTGGTCTCGTTCTCGCTGTTCAAGTCGTCAGGCTACCGTGCACGACGAAGTCGCTGGCCTGCAAATTGCCGACATAGACGTTCTTCAGCAGGACGGTGTTGGCGTGGGCGTTCGATCCGATCGGATCGAGGTCGATCAGCGTATCATTGCCGACGGTGGTCGCGACCGAATTGAGCCAGTTGTTGAACACGGCCGTGTTTGTCGGATCCGATGGCACGGAATAGCCGAGATCGATCTTGTCCTCGCTGGTATTGAAGTCGCCGATCGTGTCATGGCCGTTGTTGGCAGAGAACACGAAGGTGTCGTTGCCGCCACCGCCGAAGAACACATTGTCGTGGATATCGCCGATCAGCACGTCGTTGAAATGCGAGCCGGTGACATTGGCAATGTTGGCGAGCGTATCGAAGCCGGCGCCGTGGGTGTTCTGGCTGGCGCCGGATTGATCGTTCAGATCGACCGTGACGCCGGAGCTCGCATGCTCGTAGCTGGCGGTGTCGTGGCCACCGGCAAGACCGACCAGATGGTCGTCGCCGTCGCCGCCCTCCAGCACGCTGTTGCCGTTGCCATAGAGCGTGTCGTTGAAGCTCGACCCGCGCAGGCCACCGATGTTATCAGGCAAGGTGTCGACGCCGGCCCCGCCGGTGTCCTGCGGCTGATCGGGCTCGTTCAGGCTCACCGTCACGCCGGCCGGAGCGTTTTCGTAGCTCGCGACGGTGATGCCTCCATCATCGACGGTCTGGTGGCCGAGGCCGCTCGGCGAGGCATCGTCGCTTGGCGCCGGCGAATTAACCATCGCGAACGACACCTGATTTCCCGCCTCGGTCAACGTCACCGACACCGACTGGGTCAGCGTACCGCCATGGCCGTCGCTGATGACGACGTCGAACGTCTCGACCTTGCTGTGGGAGTCCGTGGCATCGAGCGCGTTGCGCGCGACGGTCGTATTGGCGGTATAGGTCCAGTCGAACTCACCGCCGGTGCCGCTGCCTGTCGTATCGGAGACCTTGACCAGCGACAGCGAGCCCAGCGCGCTGCCCTCGCCGGTATAGGTGACGCTCTGAACCGAGTGCGTGTCGGTCAGATCCGGATCGGAGAAATCGATCTTGCCCGTCGTGGTCAGCGACGACGGCCCGACCTCGCCATTGCGCACCTCGAAATAGTCGACGCCGGCGATGCCGGTATTGCCGGTGGTATTTTCCAGATCGAGCAGCGCGTTCTGGTTGCCGGATTGCGGCAGCTCGAAATAGTGCACGCCGTCACCGGCGGAATAGCCGACCCGCGCCGGCGTGCCGCCAAGGCCATTGGAGCCGCCACTGGCACTGCCGGTGGTCCACTCGATATCGCCGAAGCGATACTCGATGTCGAAATTGCCGTCGCCTTCGTTGATCAGAACGAGCTGGAACGAATTCAGCTTGTTGGTGCCATAGGAGTAGTAGCCGACCTCATCCCAGGTGATCGTCATCACGCCGTCGGCGGTATCGAGGTCGTAATAGACGTGGCCATGTCCGCGGGTGTCGACGTCGGCCCAGAACGGCGCGATGATCGGAAAGTTAATACCCTGGCCGATCTGGCTCGGCGTGTACTGGCTGATCGACGAACCGAAGCTGATGTTGCCGTTGTTGTTGATATAGAGCGAGGTGTAGTCGTGGCCGAAGAAATTGATCCCGTCGGCGCCGAACACCGACGTGATGTCGATCGGGCCGGATGAATTGTCGTCACCGGCGGACAGCGCCAGAGTGCCAAAGCCCGTGCCGATCTGGTTGGCACCCTCGCCACCCGAGCCCGCCTGCGAGCCATTCGGCAGGTTGCTGATCAGGCCGGACTGCGAAAGCTCCGCGGCAAGCGTGGGGCTGACGGTGTTCTCCGATGCGGAGCCGGCCGGAACGTTGATCGAGCCGCTTGCGACCGTCCCGTCAGCAATGATGGGCGCGTCGTTGCTGCCGGTCACCGTCACGTCGATGACCTGGCTCGCGGTCCCGTCGGCCGACGTCACCGTCAGCGTGTCGTGCTCCGTCTGACCATCGGCGAGCCCGTTCGCCTTGGCGTGGTCGAGCTTGTAGGTCCAGTGGCCGCTGTCGGAATCGAAGGTGAAATTTCCGTAAGTGCCGACCAGCGCCGCGGAATCCACCGTCGCGAAATGGCCCTCGCCGCTGTCGACGTCGTGCACCGTCAGCGTGCCGCTGTCGGAGTCCAGAGCGATCACCTGGCCGTCGTTCGAGATGGTGCCGTCCTCGACCACGCTGCCGGTCGACTTGCCGTCGATCGTCGCCGGCTCATTGATGCCTGTCACGGTCCACGACACCGATCCCTGCACGGTGTCGTGTCCATCGGACACCCCGTATTCGACCGTGACCGCCGTGGTCGCCCCGGCGGCCAGATACTGGTAGGCGGGATCGCTCGGATCGAGCGTGAAGCTATGTGTGTCGGCATTGTAGCTGACACCGGCCGGCAGCTGGTCCGGGAGGTTCACCACCGTCAGCGTGTCGTTGTCGACGTCGGAGGCGTTGGCGAGCGCATCGAGCGCGCTCGGCGTGCCATGCTCCGTCGCAGTGCCGGTCACCGGGCCGGAAACGGTGGGCGAGTGATTCACGTCGGCCAGTGTCAGGCTCGCCGTCGAATTCGCCGTCAAGACCCCGTCCGACACCGTATAGCCAAAGCTGACGGCGCCGGAGTAATGAAACGCCGGCGTGTAGGTCCAGGTGCCGTCGTGATTGTCGACGACGCTGCCGCCGCCACTGACGACACCGACCGCGCTGATCGAAAGTGCCGCGCCGGTCGCATCGCTGGCCCCGGCGAGGAGATCAGCATCATGGATGATGTAAGGCGTATCTTCGGTGCCGGCGGACAGCGTGACGGGCGTTGCGACCGGATAGACGGGATCGACGGTCACGACCTGCGTCTGCACAGCCGTCGTCGCGGACGTGTTGCTGCCATGGACGACGCTGGTCGCCGTGACGCTCAACGAGAAGGTCCCGAAATAGCCTTCCGGCGTCGTGATGGTGAGGTTGCCGCCGAGATCGGCTGCATCGATCTTCCACGTATGGTCCACGCTATTGTAGACGCCGTGATTGAACACGGAGCCCTCAGGCGCGCCCGATATCGTGACATAGGTCTCGTCGGGATGCGTATTGCCGGCGACCGACACGGTAATCGGAACGATGATCGGGCTGTGTTCCGGGCCTTCCGCCTGGCCGAGATCGGCAAGACGGCCGGCCGTCAAGCCGAGGAAGCTCTCGATATCGTACTCCATGCTCGGATAGGAGCTGAGGAACGCCTCCATGCTGCCGTCGGTCGGCAGGATCGGGGTTGGGTTGGCCTGACTGTGGGCGCTCGCAACGACCTGCACGTTGCCGAGGATCTGGCTGCCGGCGAGCCCTTTCTCGAAACTTTGAACGACGGTGCCGTTGACCTCGAGATTGTCGAGGGCAAGGTACGACGTGACCATCTGGTCCTTGTCGTTCATCACGCCGGCACCGATGTCGTAGGTACCGTCCGCCGTCACGGTGTAGCTGAACGTGTGCCAGCCGGTCGATCCGTAGCTTCCCGTCGACTGGATGTCGGACAACAGGAACGCCGAACCATTGACGGAGGCGAAGGCAAAGTCGTGATAGGGCAAGTAGTCGTCGGTGGTGAAATTCCACTGGAAGGTGACGACGTCGCCCGCGTGCAGATAGAGCGTGGTCTTGAGCGCCGATCCGTCGGTCGGGACGAAGTTGATGTTCGCGCCAACCGTGAGCGTCGGAGCGACGGCTGCCTCATAGGCGAGCTTCAGACTGGCCGTCGAGCTTGCGCTGTATGTGCCGTCGGATGCCGTATAGTTGAAGCTGACCTGACCGGCGTAGCCGGCCGCCGGCACATAGGTGAAGGTCCCATCATGGTTGTCGGTGAGGCTGCCGCCGCCGCTGGCGATGCTGAGACTGGTGATCGAAAGCGACGGGCCGTCGGGATCGGTCACGCCGGCGAGCAAATCTGCCACGTTGATCTTGTAGACGGCGTCTTCAACGCCATCCGCCAGCGTCACCGGCGTCGCAACCGGAGGATCGTCTTTCAACGTGAGACTGGCCGTCGACGTCGCGGTCAGCGTTCCGTCGGAAGCCGTGTAGTTGAACACGACCTGGCCGAGATATCCCTCCGCCGGCGTGTAGGTCCAGGTGCCGTTCTCATTGTGGACGATGGTGCCGCCGCCGCTCTTGACCGTGACATTCGTGATCGAGAGCGACGGGCCGTCGATATCGCCGACCGCCGTCAGCAGCACCGCCGGATCGATCACATAGGAGCCGGCGCCGTGCGCGTCCCCGAGGGTCACCGGACTTGCCACCGGTGCCACGTCGGCCGGCGTCACCCCCGGCTGCACCGCGTCATGGACTGTCACAAGGACCGGGATCGTGGTTTGACCGGCGCTGTTGGTCAGCACGATCTTGAACTGCTGGGTCAGATCGTCGCCATAGTTCAGCGCGGCGAAATCCGACTTGGCTTCCGAGAAATTCCAGATCACCGACTTGCCGTCGCCGCTCAGCGTCGCCGTAACGCGGCCGGTCGGCTGGTTGTTGGCGTCGAGGACGGTGATCGTCACATCATCGGTGGCCGTCGCGAGCTGGATGGTGCCGCCGGTGGTCAGGTGATCCGGCGAATGCGAGGTCTCCTGAATGATCGCGCTGCGGCCCGACGTCGGATCGGAAACGAAGATATTGTTGCCGGTGCTGCCGGTCGAGAACGCGGCGGCGCTGCCGAAAGCCACGAACAGGCCACCGGCACTGATCGCGACACCGGCATCGGACGGCGCATTGCCGCCTTGCGAGATCAGCGTGTAGATCGGCGACGCCGGATCGGTGATGTCGACCACATAGGTGTCGGCAAAAGTGTTGGTGTCGCCGACGACGAGCTCGGCCGTGCTGGTGAAGATGATGTAATGGCCGTCCGGGCTGATCACCGGATTCTTGCTGTCACCGGCCAGGATCTCGTTCGCATTTGCCGTCGTGTACACGACGTGACCGGTGGAGGTGTCGTACAGGCTGATCTCGATGTGCCCGGTTTCGCCGGTGCTCTGATAGACCACATAGTGGCCATCGGCGCTGATCGAGGCCGCCAGCGTGCCGGCGCCGCTCGTGGTGCTCGCGATCTCCGTCACCGCGCCGGTCGAGACATTGTAGGTGTAGAGATGGCCGGCGCCATCAGATCCGTCCGTGCTCCAGAACGCGATCAGGTGACCGTCGGCGCTGATCGAAGGTTTTGCCAGCTCGCCGCCGCTGATGCCGATCGAGGCCGGCGTGATCGTGCCCTTTGAAGTGCCGTTCAGATCATAGATGCCGATGCTGCCATTGGGCTTCTCGACCAGGATCGTGCTGCCGTCGCCGCTGATCGCGGGCGAGGTGCCCTCCACCAGCTTGGTCTGCACATGATAGTGCGCCGCGTCCGACGGGTCGGTGCCCCAGATATAGACGTAGGTGTGCGTGCCGTCGGTGCCCTGATAGGCGACGAAGCGGCCATCGGAGCTGATGGTCTGGCCGCCATAGGTGATGCCGTCGCCATTGGGCGTGACCTGCGTCGTCGTGGCGGTCGCGCGGTCGTAATAATAGATGACACCGTCGGGATCGTAGACCACGTCGCCCGAGGCGCTCATCACCGGGTTGGAGTGGTTGGCGGGACCGGACGTGATCGGCGACACCGATGGCGGCACCACCGGCGGCGCCGGTGGAGAAGAAGGTGGAGGCGTCCCCACATTGTTGCTCGCGACAATGTAGGTTGGGCCCGAATTCGTGTTTGGCGGCGCTAGGGGCGCAATCCCGCCATTCGCTGTGTTGTCCGCGATTTTTTCGACTGTGTACCCGTTGTTCGCGCTTGGATTGGTATTGATTGTCGGATGCAGTGAGTCACTGAAAGGCGAAGGGCTTCCAACATTCGCAGTTCTGGTCTGCGGGTTGGCATTGCCGCTACCATTATCGGTGTGCTGCGGTAGACTTGGATCGATGTCCTTCTGAAGTTTGTAAGTCTCCAAGGCAGCGCCTAACGCTGCCCACTCCTGCGCAATCTGCGCCGGCGTCTTGCCGCTCTCCTGGGCGATGACATCGAAGGTCGCGGTCGGGGTCAGCGATAGCGAGTTGCCGTTGCTGGTCACCGTGCCGATCAGATTGCCGCGGGAATCGAACACCTGAACCGCGTGGATCAACCCATCGCGCTGGTCGATCACCGAGATCGACACTTTGCCGTCGTTCGCATCGATATCGAGGATGACAGCCGTGCCACGGATACCCATGGTCGCCACGGGCGTGCCGACCTTCATGTCGCCGGTCTTGGCGACCTGGCCGGCGACGAATGTCGCGGCGCCCTGCACCAGCGTGAACAGCGAGGTGTTCGAGGTGCTGGTGGCATCATAGGTCAGATCGTTCAGCATCAGCCGCGCATTGGCCGAAAGGTTGAACGTCGTGCCGTCGATCAAAACGAGGCCGAGCGTCGAGGCGCTGCCGGTCTGCACCAAATCGGTCTGGTAGACGGCGTCGCCGTTCTGCAGCTCGACGGTGACGCCGTTGCGCACCACGCTGGCGCTGCCGGTCAGCTTGGCGACATGGCCGATCATCTTGGCCGCCGGCGCACCACCCGCCTGGGCATAGGCGGTGTGGCCGGTCAGCGCGTCCACCACCTTGGGATCGAGCGGCGCGCCCTGCGGCGAGACCAGGGTCGGATGCTTCTCGCCGCGGAAATAGTCCGGCACCACGACGCGGTGCAGCGCGTCGGAGATGATCAGGTCGTTGCCGGATTTGTGAAAGTCGCCGGAGAACAGCAGATGGGCGTCGGGAACCGTGATGGCGTTCCCATGACCGCCATTCCCATGACCATTGTGCGACAATGAATCGAGGTCGATCGCTTTCGAGAGCGAAGTAAATCCACTCGAGCCAAATTTGTCCGCGTAATTCAACGCGTCACCATAAATGGTTAATAAATAATGAGTATTACCTACGACTCCCTCATATCATCGAAGGGCCCAAGACGAAAGCACGCAAACCGTGTGCCTGCAATATGAGCAGCGTATTCGCAAAGTCTTCGTTGTCCATGGCCTTCAGTATTCCCAGACGAGCGGACAAATATGTCCAAATGTACATTGTTCATCTTGGCCGAAAAAAAAATAAAACGAGACGACATCTATGAATTTAGACGAATGGTCTAGGCGCTATACTTAATCCCAAAAGTCCAACGGCGCAGCCTACGCCCTCCAGCACACAGTGGCTGTGAACTGGATTACGGATTCACTCAAATTTAACGCTGTTCGCCCCGTCAATCGATTCAACCGCGCAGCGAATCTTCACAACCCTGGATTGGCTATCAGAACAAATGGAAGTTGGAGGCTTGCAACTGGGCAACAGTCACGCCGGTCAGGGTGATCGAGTCGTGGGCGGCATCCGTGATCACGGTGTCGTGTCCGGAATTGGCAGGCTGTGCAGCCGCGAGGACGTCGGCGACGCTGCCGAACAGGGCCTGGCTGATCTCGATCGTGTCGTTGGCGACGTTGAAATCGCCGATCTTCGCACTGCCAAAACCGGCGTTGAACACAAAGCTGTCGGAGCCCCCACCGCCATAGATCGTGACGCCGTTGCCGACATCCTGGAAGGTCTCGCTGGCCGAGGTGCCGTTGACGACGCTGAAGGTCGACATGTCCTGGCGGGTATCGGCACCGACCAGGGTGATGGTCAGCGCCTGGCTGCCGGTACTGGCGGTACCATCAGACACCGCGGCTTCATAGGTGATGGTCAGGGTATCGCCGGACTGCAGGAAGTCGAGATCGGGGCTGGACGGGTTGTAGGTCCAGTGCAGGGTCTGGGTGCCGCCGTCGGAGGTGACGCTGTCAAAACTGATCGCGCCGGACGAGATCAGCGAACTGACGTCGACGCCATTGGGCAAAGTGCTCGAGCCGTTATATTCGACCGTCGCATCCGCGCTCACCAGGCCCGTCAAGGTATCGCCGAGATCGGCGTCGCTGACATCGAGCGTGCCCGAGACCGGTGCGACGACTTGGGCGTGGTGATCGGGATCGGCGGCGATGATCGTTTGCGTCGCCGGGTCGGCTTCGTTCAGGATCACAGGCGTGTCGTTGGCGCCGGTCACATCGACCGTGAAGGTCGCGGTTGCGGTCGCGCCATGGATGTCGGATGTCTGCACCGTGAACGTATCGGCATAAGTGCCTTCGCCGAGCGCGTTGATCGCCGCAGCGTCCGGCACATAGGTGTAAGTGCCGTCGTCGTTCACCGTCAGTGAACCGTAGAAGCCGGTCACCGAGCTGGCCGTCAGATGGTTCGACGGATCCACCACCGCGTAAGTCAGCGAGGCGGTCTCGCCGGTGTCGCGATCGGCGCCGGAGAGCTGTCCAGTGAGATCGTCGAACGTGTCGTCAATCGCGGTGTCGGTCAGCGTGCCCGCATTCGCGTCGGCCAATGTCGGTGTGTCGTTGGCCCCCATGACGTTGAAGGCCAGGGTTGCCGTCCCGGTCGCGCCATGCACGTCCGATGTCTGGACTGTAAAGGTGTCGACATAGGCCCCCTCGGACAGCGCGTTGATGATGCCGGCGTCGGGCACATAGGTATAGGTGCCGTCGGCATTGACCGTCAGCGAACCGTAGTGGCCTGTGACCGCCGAATTCACGGCATGGTCGGTGGAATCGAACGCGGCATAGGTCAGCGTCGCGGTTTCGCCGGTGTCGACGTCATGTCCGGTGAGATGACCGGTCAACGAATCAAAGCTGTCGTCGGCGTCGGTATCCACCACCGTGCCGCCCTTGCCGGCGTCGACCGTCGGAGCGTCGTTGGTGCCGGTGATGTCGATCGTCAGCGTTGTCGTCGACGTTCCGCCATGGCCATCCGACTCGGTGTAGCTGAACACGTCGGACGCATGCTGGCCCTCGACCAGCGCGTCGGTCGCGGGATTGGCGTTGTCGAGCGTGTAGGTCCAGCTGCCGTCGCCGTTCAGAACCAGCGAGCCATAGGTGCCGGTGACCGACGTGTCGACATCATCGCTGAGCACACCGCTCACCGTTCCCGAGACGACACCGATGACATGATGCGTGTCGGTGATGTCGACGTCGGTGTCGTTGGCAAGCACGTTGCCGGTCGTCGTTGAGACACCATCCAGGATGTTGTCATTGGCGTCGGTGCCGGCCTCGATGATGTGGCCGATATCGCTGTCGGCCACCGCGACCGGCGCATCGTTGCTGCCCGTGATGGTGACCGTCACCGTTCGGGTCGACGTCGCGTGATTGTTGTCCTCGACAGTGACGTCGTAGCTCACGGTCAGGGTTTCGCCGTCGGCCAGGAAATCGAAGCTGGAATCGGCTGCGGTGTAGGTGAAATCGACCGTGCCCGCGCCGCTGCCGGTGCTGTCATGCAGCGTCAGCGCCAGATGGCTTGCCGCCGCCAGCGCATCCTGCTGGCCCGAGGTCAGTGTCAGCGGATCACCGTCACGGTCGGTCCATACAAAGCTCGGTGCCGAGTGATCCACGGTGTGGACGTCGCTGAGGTCGACATCGGTGAACGCCAGATGGCCGCCAGCGCTGTCGATCGTCGATGCGCCGGTCGTGTCCGGGAGTTCGCCGATCGTGTGCAGGCCGGCATTGCCGGTTCCGGACACATCGGCAGCGAGCTGCGGCGTGTCGTTGCTGCCGGTGATGGTGATCGTGACGGGCTGGCTGACCACACCGCCATGGTGGTCGTCGACCTCGATCGTGTAGGTCAAGGTCAGCGTCTCGCCATTGGCGAGATAGTCGAAATTATTGTCGGTGGCCGAGAAGGTCCAGGCGCGCGAGCCCGTCACGCCATCGGTGGCGTCCGTCAGCGTGCCCAGCGTCAGCCAGCCTGCGATGGTCGCATGGTCGGCGAGCCCGGTCGTCACGCCCGATGCCGTGACGCCGGTGATGGTCACGCTGTGGGTGTCGGTGAGATCAGGATCGGTGAAGGTGATCGTGCCGATGGCGAGATCCGGCGTCGCCGAATTGGTGGTGCCGAGCGCTTCGGTGATCGCAGGGGTCGGCGCCGGCGATGAGATGACGGGCGCGTCGTTGGTGCCCGTGATCGTGACGGTGAAGGTCTTGAACCCGGTCTCGTTGCTGGGCGCGTAATTGTTGTCGACCCGCGCCATATAGGTCAGCGTCAGGGTTTCGCCGGCCGCCAGGAAGTCGAAGGCGCCATCGGCAAGGCTGTAAGTCCAGGTCGCGGAGCCGTGATTGGTGTTGCCGAAATCCTGTACCACCGTGAGCGGAATCTCGACCGCCTTGATCGCCGCGATCTGCACTGCCGTCAGCGACGAAGTGACGTCGTTATTGGCAGCGTCGCGGTAGCTGAACGAATCGAACGACGCGCTTCCGCTCGGCCGGTCGAAGATGTTGGGGTCGGCCCACCGGATCTGGTTCGACACCGTGTCGGCCGAGGTCGAATGGCTTTGCCCGGCCTGTTCGGTGAAGGCCGCATTGAAGGTCGCGACCGTCGGCGGCCCGGGAATGTGGGTCTCCGTGGTGCCGCCGCCGCCTTGCGTCGTGCCCTGGCTGGGCACGTTCGCGACCGTGATCGTCACCGGGATGGTATCGCCATTGGCGAGCTTGAGGCCGACCGAGAACGGGACGACGGAGTCGGTGAAGTTCGTCGTCAGCTTGGTGTTGGTATTGCTGTTGTCGGTGAACTTCAGCGCAAAGACGTCGGTGACGATCTTCTGCGCGTCCGGCGACAGTTGCACCGACGACAGGAAGCTGACCGTGCCCTGGCCGTTGACGATGGTCTGCGTGCCCGCCTGGTTGACGGTCGCGATCGGGTTCAGCGTGGTCTTGTCGAACAGGATGTAGGAGCCGGTGGTGCCGTCGGGCTCGACCAGCACCTGGAATTTGGCCGGCGGCGCGCCGCCCGTGCCGGGCACATCGAAATCGATCTCGACCAGAACCGCGGTGCCGCGAATGCCCATGGTCGCAACCGGCGTATCGACCTTCATGTCGCCGTGCTTGGCGGTCGCGCCGGCAACGAAGGAGATGGTGCCCTGGACGAGGCTGAGCAGCGACGAATTGTTCGACCCGTTGGGGTCGTAGATCATTTCGTTCAGCACCATCTTGGCGTTGGCGCCGAGGCCGAACACAGTGCCGTCGATGAAGGTGATGCCGAGCGTCGAATCCGAGCCGGCCTGGACGACGTCACCCTTGTAGACGTTGTCGCCATTGTTCAGCACGATCGCCACGCCGTTGCGGATCGCGGTCGCATTGCCGATCAGCTTGGTGACGTGGCCGATCATCTTGGGCGCATCGGCAGCGCCACCGGCCTGCGCATACTGGGTGTGGCCGGTCAGCGCGCTGACGATGTCGCCGGTTAGATGGGCGCCGTCGGGCGAGGCCAGCGCGGCGCGCTTCTCGCCCTTGAAGTAATCGTGCAGCACCAGTTCGCGGTCGTCCTTGGTCAGGACGAGGTCGACACCGGAGCGCTTGAAGTCGCCGGTGAACAGCAGCTGGGCATCCGGCACGACGATGGCGCCGAGCGGCACCTTGGTCGAAACGGTCTCGACATGGGCCGCCCCATGCAAAGGGGTGCCGTCAGGGGTCGGCAGGAGGCCGTCGAATTTGTCGGCGAGGCTCACCTTGGGATCACTGCACTTAAGGTTAATATTTATGGAATTTTACGGTGGCTAAGCTTGCATATCATCGGATGGAACAGGACGAAACCCATCCGTTGCTTGCACGTCTCAGCACATCTGCGGCCGAGTCACAGATGGAAACAGCTCGACACCCCTCGATTTAGAGTAATTCGAACCTATTTTTCTGTAATGAGAGCGATGCTCGGGAACAGAAAACGTATTCATCCACGTATTCGTGGTATTTCTTGTCATATTTCCACTTACCTCTGCTTCCCCTCTTATCCCAGGCAGGATGAGAGCCCCAATTCCCAGTTAAATCTGTGATTTGGCTGACAAATCACGCGATCCTGAGCAGATCGCCGCATTAACCAGGAAACAAGGATAAGGCTTGGTTACTTGCCAAAAGGTTCGCTGGCCCGGTTCACAAAACCGATAAACTTTTCGGGAATCCACCCATGCCCTTTTGAGCGTCTTTGCTGGCTTTTTGCCCGATTCGAGCAGTTTTAAGCCAATTAAAACCACCTGGAGCCACCCTGACGCCACGAAATGATCCGGTCACGTGCGGGGATATTCCCACCGATGCCCGGACAAGGGGTGTCAGATGGGGATCTCGCTTCATTCGCGCGCGCTGCGCGCAGTCGTTCTTGCCTGCGGTCTGGCCTGGCTGCTGCCCGTCGCCGACGGTCGTGCGGCTTCGCTGCTGTCGCCGGCGGCTGCCGTCATGATCAGGAAATCGATCGAGCCGTTCGGGCAGCCGACCGCGTTCCTGGCCCAGGGGGCCTTGCGTGACAAATGGCTCGGCGTGCAGCGCCGGATCGACGACGAGATGGTGCAGCTTGCGATCTGCGAGGGCGACCGCGAGGGCTGCGTCTCGCCGGAGGCGCTGAAGCTGCTCGCCATCGTCGACACCGCGAAGGCGCGCGACGGCCGCGCCCGGCTCGGCGAAGTCAATCGCGCCATCAATCTCGCCATCAAGCCGGCCAGCGATCTCGCGCTCTACGGCCAGATCGACGTCTGGAGCTCGCCGCTCGCGACGCTCGCCAGGGGCGCCGGCGATTGCGAGGACTATGCGATCGCAAAGCTGGTCGCGCTGCGGCTCGCCGGCGTCGCACAAGAGGATCTGCGCATCGTCATCATGCATGATACGCTCAGCGGTGAGGACCACGCCGTCACCGCCGCGCGGCTCGACGGCCACTGGCTGACGCTCGATAACCGCCGCATGGCGATGGTCGAGGACGGCGATGTCAGGAATGTGCGGCCGACCTTCATGATCGACCAATATGGCGTCAACAAATACAGCGACGCGCCTATCGTTGCGGCCGTGGCGCTGCAGTCGGTGGCGCAGGCGGATTGAGACCGAAACGAGCCACAAACTCCTGTCATTGCGAGCGCAGCGAAGCAATCCATCCCTCCGCATGTGCGGAAAGATGGATTGCTTCGTCGCTTCGCTCCTCGCAATGACGGAAGGTCTCAGAACATCAGATTGTCCTTCACCAGCACCCAGCGGCCGTTCTTGACCTGCTGCACCTGGGTGATGGTGGTGGCGAGATGGTTGGTCTTCGAGAAGACGGTCGGCGGCGAACTGAAGATATCCTGGAACTTGTCGCCGGACTCCAGCGCGTCGAGCATCTTCTGGCCGGTGAGATCCTTGCCGGCCTTGTTGGCATAATGCGCGAAGGTCATCACCGCATTGTAGCCGATGATCGCCTGGGTGTTGGCGTCGGCGCTGAACATCTTCTTGTAGTTGACCAGCCAGTCCTTCACCTTCCCCTTCGCGGTGTCTTCGTAGGGAATTTCGAAGCCCGAAGCGGAATACAAGCCTTCCACCACGTCCTTGCCGAGCGCCGGCACTTCGAGCACGTTCACGGGCGTGGCGCCGAGGAAGGTGACGTCCCATCCGAGCTTCTTCGCCTCAGCCATCGTGCCGATCGGCTCGCGGAGCACCGCGCCGAGCACGACCAGGTCGCAGCCGTCGGACTTCATCTTGGCGACCTGCGCCGAGAAGTCGGAGGCACCGCGCTTGTAGCTGGTGATTGAGGCCGGCTGAATCTTCATCGCAGTGAGCTGCTGGTTGAAGCCGTCGAGCACGTTTTTGCCGTACTCGTCATCCTGATGCATGATGCACGGCTTCTTGAAGTTCTTCGTCTCCATCATGTATTTGAGCGCGGCGCGCGTGCTCTCGACATAAGGCAGGAGATTGTTGAACTTCAGCCGTTCCTGCGGCTTGGCCGGATCGAACTTGAAGGTGAATTCGGCTGCCGTCAGCGGAAACAGCTGCAGCACTCCGGCATCGAGCAAGATGTCCTGCGCGGCGAGCACCGTCGGCGATCCCATCGGACCAACCATCGCAAAGATCTTGTCGCGCTCGACCATTTTCTGCGACGCCAGCACCGCCTTCTTCGGATCGTAGCCGGAGTCCTCGATGACCAGCTTGATCTTGCGGCCCTGGACACCGCCCGCCGCGTTGATCTCGTCGACCGCCATCTTCATGCCGTTCGACACCGGCACGCCCCAGCCCTTGATCGGGCCCGACAGGTCCTGGTGGGTGCCGATCACGATCTCGGACGCCGAGATGCCTTCATTGGTGACCTTGGTCTGGGCTGCGGCCGGCAGACAGGTCAGCGCCAGGGCGCTTACCGCAAGGCTCAGCGCCTTCAGCGATTTCGACATTGCAGTCTCCTCCTTCAATGGCCCGTGTTGAGCGAAGGATCGGGCCTCGCAAACCTTCGCCGTCTTGTTCAAAAAAAATTATGCGACCGCCCGCTCGCCATACATGGCGTCGATCTCGGCCGCGTAGCGCTTGTTCACGAAGCTGCGCTTCAGCTTCATGGTCGGCGTCAGTTCCTCGTCCTCGGGCGTGAGCTGGCGTTCGATCAGATAAAATTTCTTGATGGTCTCGACCCGCGCGAAATTGACATTCACCGCCTCGACCTCGCGCTGGATCAGGTCCTGGATCTCGCGTGCGCGACAGAGGCTCGCGTAATTGGTGAAGGGGATGTCGTGATCCTGCGCGAATTTCTCGACATTCTCCTGGTCGATCATGATCAGGCAAGTCAGATACGGCCGCTTGTCGCCGACCACCACGGCATCGGAGACGTAAGGCGAGAATTTCAGCTGGTTCTCGATCTCCGAGGGCGTGATGTTCTTGCCGCCTGAGGTGATGATGATGTCCTTCATCCGGTCGGTGATCTTGACGAAGCCCTCGTTGTCGATCGAGCCGACGTCGCCGGTGTGCAACCAGCCCTTTGCGTCTATGGTCTCTGCCGTCTTGGCCGGCTGGTTCAGATATCCCATGAAGAGATAGTCGCCCTTGATCAGGATCTCGCCCTGCGGCGAGATCATCACCTCGCCCCATGGCGCGGCTTTGCCGACCGAGCCGAGCTTGATGTGATCGCCCGGCATCATGGTCGCCACACCGCAATTCTCGGTCTGGCCGTAGACCTCGCGCATATCGATGCCGAGCGCGAGATACCAGCGGATCAGATCGGGTGAGATCGGCGCCGCACCGGTGAGCGCGATGCGGCAGCGATCGAGCCCGAGCATGCGGCGGATGTTGCGGAACACCAGCCAGTAGGCGGCGCGGTTAGCGAGCTTAAGCGACAGCGGCGGCGTCTCACCGGCAATGCGGCATTCGGCCATGCGGTTGCCGATCGCGAGTGCCTTTCGATACATCCAGTTCTGGAACGGGGTCGCGTCTTTCAGTGCGATCGTGATCGCCGAGTAGAATTTTTCCCAGATCCGCGGCACCGCGAGAAATCCGGTCGGCTGCACCTCGCGCAGATTGTCCGGCACCGTCTCCGGGCTCTCGGCGAAGTTCATCACCGATCCCAGCGCGAGCGACAGATAATAGCCGCCGACCCGCTCCGCGACATGGCAGAGCGGCAGGAATACCAACCGCTCCTCGCTGTCGGTCGAGGGATAGAGATCGTTGGCGTGGCGCATCTGGTGCGTCACGCTGCGGTTGGAATGCATCGCGCCCTTCGGGGGACCGGTGGTGCCCGACGTGTAGACCAGGATCGCGAGGTCGGCGGGGCCGCGGCTTGCGGTCATTTCGTCCCACAGCGCCTCATTGCCCTGCGCATGGTTGCGGCCGAGCGCCATGAATTCGGCGAGCGACATCACCATCGGATCGGAGAAGCCGCTGAGGCCTTCCATGTCGAACACGACGATCTTCTGCAGCGTCGGGCAGCGCGTGCGGCAGGTCAGCAGCTTGTCGAGCTGCTCCTCATCCTCGGCGAAGACGACCTTGGTGCCGGAGTCGTTGATGAGATATTCGACCTGCGCCGACGCGTCGGTCGGATAGATCCCCGAGGAGACCCCGCCGGCGCAGAGAATGCCCATGTCGGCATAGACCCATTCCGGCACCGCGTTGGCGATGATCGAGGCGACGTCGCCGGGACGGAAACCTGATGCGTGCAGGGCGTAGGCAACGTCCTTCGAGATCTGCAGCCATTCGCGCCAGCTGGTCGGCTGCCAGATGCCGAACTTCTTCTCGCGGATCGCAGGCCGGTCGCCGCGGGTTTCGACGGCGAGCAGAAAACTCTTTGCGATCGTATCGGCGACCGTCAGCACCGCCGCTCTGGCCATGCCCGCTTCCTCCTCTGTCGCCTGCCTCGCCGCCGGCCTTGCTGGCCAGGTCTTCTGGAGGCAGGGCCTGAATCTAGTCCCAAGTCCTGCGCAACGCTATGCGTCTAAACGCCAAGTCTCTCGACCCCAGCCCCACGCTAAAGCCCTTAACGCCATGTCTTTTTCTTCTTCCAGCGCCGCTCACCCCGCGCGCCGGCCTCCTTGGCGCCGAGATAGAACTCCTGGATGTCGGGTGAATTCATCAGCCGCTCGCAGGTGTCGTTCATCACGACCCGGCCGATCTCCAGCACATAGCCATAATGCGCCGTCTCCAGCGCGATCTTGGCATTCTGCTCGACCAGCAGGATCGACATCCCCTGCTCCTCATTGACCCGGCGGATGATGGTGAAGATCTCCTTCACCAGGATCGGCGACAGCCCGAGCGAGGGCTCGTCGAGCAGCAGCAGCGTCGGCCGGTTCATCAGCGCGCGCCCGATCGCGAGCATCTGCTGCTCGCCGCCGGAGAGCTGCCCGGCCGGCTGGTTCAGCCGCTCCTTCAGCCGCGGAAAATAGCCGTAGACGCGCTCGAGATCCTCGGCCACGCCGTCGCGGTCGCTGCGCGGATAGGCGCCCATCATCAGGTTCTCGCGCACCGACAGGAACGGGAACACCTCGCGTCCCTCGGGCACGTGACTCAAGCCAAGACGCACGATCTTGTCGGCCTCCATGCGCTGGATCGACTTGCCGAGAAACTCGATCGAGCCCTTCTGCGGATCGAGAATGCCGGAGATGGTCTTCAGCACCGTGGTCTTGCCGGCGCCGTTGGCCCCGAGCAGCGTCACGATCTGCCCGCGCGGCACTTCGAGGCTGATGCCCCTGATGGCCATGATCGGCCCGTAATAGCTCTCGATATTGCTGAGCTTGAGGATGATGTCGGGCGTGCTCATGATCCCATCCTCACGCGCCCAGATACGCCGCGACGACGTCGGGATGCTGCTGCACCTCGGATGGCGAGCCCATCGCCAGCACACGGCCGTAGTTCAGCGCGATCACGCGGTCGGAGACGCGGTTCACCAGGGTCATGTCGTGCTCGACCATCAGCACGGTGATGCCGAGATCGCTGCGGAGGTCGCGGATCCAGAACGACATGTCGTCGGTCTCCTCGACATTGAGCCCGGAGGACGGCTCGTCGAGCAGAATCAGCTTCGGCTCCGAGCATAGCGCACGCGCGAGCTCGATCACCTTGCGCACGCCGTAAGGCAGGCCCGAGATCAGCTTGTCGCGATAGGGCTCGAGATCGAGGAATTCGATCACCTGCTCGACCCGGCGGCGATGCGCCTTTTCGCCGGCGCGCACGCTCGGCAGGAACAGCAGCTCCTGCCAGAGCTGCGTGGTCGAGTGGCGATGACGCCCGACCAGCAGGTTCGCCAGCACGCTCGCATTCTCGAACAGCTCGATGTTCTGGAAGGTGCGGGCAATCCCGAGCTTGGCGATGTCATAGGACGGCTGCTGGGTGATGTCCTGATCCTCGAAGAATATCTTTCCCGAGGTCGGCGGATAGATCCGCGAGATCAGATTGAAGATCGAGCTCTTGCCCGCGCCGTTCGGCCCGATGATCGAAAGGATTTCGCTCTTCTCGACCGCGAAGCTGACGGAATCGACGGCCTTGAGGCCACCGAAATGCAGCGAGAGATTTTCGGCGCGGAAATAGCTCATCGGTTCCGCTCCGATTTGACGTAGATCTTCTGCCGCTTGAAGGTGGCGCGCTTGTAGAGCGGGAACAGCTGGAAGAAGAGCTTGATCTTCAGCCAGCGGCCGTAGAGGCCGAGCGGCTCGAACAGCACGAACAGCACGATGATCACGCCGTAGATCGCGCCCTTCAGCCCGTTGGCGGAAGCAAAGGCGGCGACCGCGTCCTGGATGTGGCCAGCCCGCTCCTTGCCGGCGCCGAGGGTGGCGGCAACGCCGGCGATGATGCCGGGCATGTCGTCCTTCAGATAGGTCAGGAACGGATCGATCATGACCAGGAAGATCGCGCCCAGCACCGCGCCATGCAGGCTGAACGTGCCGCCGATCAGGATCACGATAATGAACTCGATCGAGAGCTGCAGCGTGAACATCTCCGGCGAGATGAAGGAGAGCTTGTGTGCGAACAGCACGCCGGCGAAACCGGTGATCGCCGCCGAAATCGCGAACGACTTCACCTTGTAGAGCGCGACATTGATGCCCATGCTGCGCGCCGCGGTTTCGCTGTCGCGGATCGCGACAAAGGCGCGCCCGGTCGGTGAGCGCAACAGATTGAGCGTGCCGACGATGGTCAGCACCAGCACCGCGAGGCAGAGGTAGTAGAACGTCGGCCCGTCGCGCGGCACCGTCGTGCCGAGCAGCTGCATGGTCTTGACCCGCATCCCCTCATTGCCATGGGTCACGCTTTCCCAGCGCGCCATGATTTCCTCGACGATGAGCGCGAAGGAGATGGTGGCGATGACGAGATAGATGCCCTGCAGCCGCAGCGCGGGGAATCCGACCAGCGCGCCGACGATGCCGGTCAATAGTCCCGCGGCCAGGAAGTAGACCGGAAAGGGCACGTTGAACTGCTGCAGATAGGCCGCCGTATAGGCACCGATCGCAAGGAAGGCGGCGTGGCCGAGTGAGGCCTGTCCGGTGAAGCCGGTGAGGATCAGGAGCCCGACACCGACGGTCGCATAGATGCAGACGAAGACCAGCTGGCTCATCAGATAGCTGGAGAGCACATAGGGCGCGACCAGCAGCACCGCGATCAGCAGGCCATAGGAATAGAGATAGCCCGAATGCGGGAACAGCTTGATGTCGTCTTCATAGTCGGTCTTGAACAGGAACCGCATGCCCGCTCCTCAAACCTTCTTGCGCACGTGAAGGCCGAACAGGCCTTCGGGCTTGAGCAACAGCACCGTGAGCAGCACGATGTAGGGTGCGACGTCCTTCCATCCCTGCGGCAGATAGAAGCCGGCCATGCTCTCGATGACGCCGATCAGCACGCCGCCAACCACCGCGCCGGGAATCGAGCCGAAGCCACCGAGCACGGCCGCCGGAAACGCTTTCAATCCCAGCACCAGCCCGACGTTGGAATGGATGAAGGTGATCGGCGCGAGCAGCACGCCGGCCGCGGTCGCGACCGCCGCCGAGATCGCCCAGACGATCGAGACCACGCGCTTGACCGGGATGCCCATGTAATAGGCGGCGAGCATGTTCTCCGAGCTCGCCCGCATCGCCGTGCCAAGCGTGGTGCGGTTGAAGAACAGATAGAGCAGCGCGCAGAGGATGACGGTGGCCGCGATCACCGACAGCTTGTCATAGGCCAGCACCAGCGAACCGATCCTGAGCACGCCCTGGCTGAACGGCGTCTCGATCTTGAGATCGTCGGTGCCCCAGATCATGCCGGCGACCGAGCGCAGGAAATAGCCGAGCCCGATCGTCGCCATGATGATGGAGAATTGCGGATAGCCGAGGATCGGCCGCACCACGACCCGCTCCGCCACCATGCCGAACAGCGCCATGCAGATCACTGCGCCGGCAAAACCGAGCCAGTAATTCAGCCCCATCATTCCAATGAAGGTGAAGGCGAAGAAGCCGCCCAGCATCATCAAATCGCCTTGCGCGAAGTTGACGACCTCGGTTGCCTTGTAAACGAGCACGAAGCCAAGCGCGATCAGGCCGTAAACGCAGCCGAGCGCGATGCCGCTGACGAGCTGCTGAACGAAGTCCAGCATGGCTTTCCTCCCCGATGCATGGCGATTCGTGTCGATCGCCTTTGCATCCCGCTTTCGCGCCCTTGTGCCGGAAGCGCTGAAAGCTGCAAATGTCCGTCCCAATTGAGCCAAAAGCGCTGTTCCCTGTCAACAAAGCGCTGGTCGCTCTCCATCATCACAATTGCGGAGAAATGCCGCAGCACGGAGTTTTACGGTAACGCGTGCGATTTGGCCGGGAGGATTCACCGCGCCGAAACAGTTTTGGTCGCATGGTGTGCCACCGGAAGCTTGCGTTAGGTCGCCCTGCAATCATGACGTCTCAGCCATCAGCGCTCGCCGTGCGAGGGTTAACGAAGCGTTTTGACCGGCCCGCGGTCGATGCGCTGGATCTGACCGTGCGCGTCGGCGAGTTCTACGCGCTGCTCGGGCCGAACGGCGCCGGCAAGACCACGACCTTGCGCATGGTCGCCGGACTCTTGCGTCCAGACGCTGGATCGGTCTCCATCCTCGGCATCGACGCGCTCGCCGATCCCGTCGCCGCCAAGCAGGTGATGGCCTGGGTGTCCGACGAGCCGATGATTTATGACAAGCTGACGCCGCTGGAGTACCTCGAATTCGTCGCCGGTCTCTGGGGCATCGATCCCAAGGTGTCCGAGGCCTCCGCCCATGATCTGCTCATCTCGCTCGGGCTCGAGGCGCACCTGCATGAGCGCTGCGAAGGATTTTCCAAGGGCATGCGGCAAAAGGTGGCGCTCGCCGGCGCGCTGGTGCACGAGCCGCGCCTGATCATCCTCGACGAGCCGCTCACCGGCCTCGACGCGCTGTCGGCGCGCCACGTCAAGGGGCTGCTGCAGGCGCGCGTGCGCGCCGGCTGCACCGTGATCATGACCACGCATATTCTCGAAGTCGCCGAGCGCATGGCCGACCGCATCGGCGTGATCGCCGCCGGCAAGCTCGTTGCCGAAGGCACGCTCGCCGAGCTGCGGCAGCAGAACGGCCGCACCGACACCAGCCTCGAGGACATGTTCATCGCACTGGTCGAGACCGAGGCGGCCGCCGCGTGAGTGCTGCCGCCCATCTCTCCTGGTTCGCGCGCCACGAATTCCGTCTCGCCTGGCGCGAATGGCTGGCGATGATGACCGGCGGCCGCAGGCGGCGCAACCGCGCCGTGATTGGCCTGCTGATCTTCGCCGCGGTGCTGCATCTACCGGCCTATGCCGTGGTCGGGCGTTTCGCCGATCTGCAGCTGCCGCTCGATCCGGGTTCGCTGATCGTGCTGACGACGACGATCTTCCTGGCCTGGGCCCTGATGCTCTCGCAGGCCATCGAATCCGTGACGCGGGTGTTCTATGCCCGCGCCGATCTCGACCTGATCATGTCGTCGCCGGTCAAGCTGACCAACATCTTCTCGGTCCGCATTGCTGCGATCGCGTTGTCGGTGACCAGCATGGCGCTGCTGCTGTCGACGCCGTTCATCGACGTGCTCGCGATCTATGGCGGCCCGCGCTGGCTCGCCGGCTTCGGCGTCGTCATCGCAATCGGGCTGTCGGCCGCAGCCGTCGCGATCGCGATCACGGTGCTGCTGTTCCGCCTGATCGGGCCGAGCAAGACGCGACTGGTCGCCCAGATCGTCTCCGCCATCATCGGCGCCGGTTTTGTCATCGCACTGCAAGTCGCGGCGATCCTGTCCTATGGCACGCTGTCGCGCTTCGCGGTGCTGACTTCGGACACCGCCACCCGCATCGCGCCCAATCCCGATAGCCTCGTCTGGTGGCCGGCGCGCGCCGCGCTCGGCGATCTCGAAGCGATGCTGCTGTTGCTGGCCTTCGGCCTCATTCTGCTGGGCTCCGTGATGGCCGCTTTCGCGCCACGCTTTGCCGACACCATCGTCAGCGTCGCCGCCAATCCGACCTCGGTCACGCGCGGGCGCGGTAAATCGTTCCGCTCAGGCTCGCGGCCGCAGGCGCTGCGCCGCAAGGAGTTCCTGCTGCTGCGGCGCGATCCCTGGCTGATGTCACAGAGCCTGATGCAGTTGCTCTATCTGGTGCCGCCGGCGCTGATGCTGTGGCGCAGCTTCTCCGATAGCGCCATTGCCATCGTGCTGATCACGCCCGTGATCGTGATGGCCGCCGGCCAGCTCTCCGGCGGCCTCGCCTGGCTGACGATATCAGGCGAAGACGCCGCCGAACTGGTCGCCACCGCGCCACTCGACCCGTCGCGGGTGATCCGCGCCAAGATCGAGGTGGTGCTGATCGTGATCGGCGTCCTTTTCGCGCCGCTGGTGATCGCGCTCGGCTTTGCATCGCTGCTGCAGGCCACGGTCACCGCCATCGCGATCCTGATCGCGACGGCTTCGGCTGCTGCGATCCAGCTCTGGTTCCGCGTGCAGGCCAAGCGCACCCAGTTCCGCCGCCGCCAGACCTCGTCGCGCGTCGCGACCTTTGCCGAAGCCTTCTGCTCGATCGGTTGGGCCGCCACCGCAACGCTGGCGCTGACGATCCCGATCGGCGCCATCGTCACCGGCATCATGACCCTGCTCGTGCTCGCCGGCACCTGGAAGATCAGCCCGAAGCGGGCGTGAGCCGCGCCCTACTCTTTCATCACCTCCATCACAGCCGCGACGAATGCCTCGGGCTCCTCCTGCGGCAGATTGTGACCGGCTGGGATCACGCGATGGACGCGACGGCCGGTGAACTTGGCTGCGCTTGCGCGACCGTCGGTCGCGGGCACGACGCCGTCGCCGGCGCCATCCAATGTCACGGTCGGCACTGATATCGGCGGCAACGCCGCCAGCCGCCGCTGCAACTCGGCATATTGCGGATCGCCCTCGGCAAGGCCGAAGCGATGGCGGTAGCTGTGGATCACCACATCGACATAATCAGGATTGTCATACGCCGCCGCGGTCCGCTCGAAGCAGGCATCATCGAATTGCCAGTTCGGCGACCATTGTGACCACAGGATCCGCGCGATGTCGCGCCGGTTGGCGGCAAGGCCGGCGCGGCCGCGCTCGAGCTGGAAGTAATACTGGTACCACAGCGGCACCTCCCGCTCCGCCCGTGCCGGCTCCATCGCGCGCGCAATATCCTGGATCAGATAGGCGTTGACGCAGACCAGGCCGATGCAGCGCTCCGGCCACAGCGCAGCGCCGATGCAGGCGGCACGACCGCCCCAATCGTAGCCGGCAAACACCGCACGCTTGATCCTGAGCGCATCCATCAGCGCCATCATGTCGGCGCCGATCGCAGCCTGCTCGCCGGAGCGCGGCGTCGCCGCGTCACGGAAGCGGGTCGGGCCATAGCCGCGCAAATAGGGAACGATGACGCGGCATCCCTGCGCCGCGAGCATTGGCGCCACGTCGACATAGGCATGGATGTCGTAGGGAAAGCCGTGCATCAGCAGCACGGTCAGCCCATCGGCCGGGCCCGCCTCGTAATAGGCAATGTTGAGCACGCCGGCGTCGACATGCCGCAGCGGCTCCAGCCGCCGGGTGGATGATGCGCGCGAAGGGCTTTGTTGGTCGGTCACGGCAGGCTCCCGGAATTTTGACGGTTTGCGCGGCATGCTAGCGCACCCAGCCGAATTGATCGCCGCAATCGCGTTGCAGCGCACGCCATGGAGCGATGCGCTGGAGTCATCATGACGTGCCCTGGATTCGGCGATACTGTAGCGTCAGCCGGTCGCCATGGACGGAACAGATCATGCTGAGATTGCTCGCCGTGCTCGTCTTTCTGGGATCGCTCACCGCAGCGGCCGAGGCCCAGACCAAGGACGTCCCGCGTAGCGAATGTCTGGCGATGGCGGGCGCACCGCCTGCTGTGATCCCGGTCGCCTTCCGCCGAACCGCTGCCAAGGCCGAGGAGGTCGCCATCACCTATGCCGGACATTCGACCTATTACATCGATACGCCCGGCGGCATCCGCATCGCGACCGACTACAACGGCGTCTACCGCACCGGCCGCCTGCCCGACATCGCCACGATGAATCGGGCGCACTCGACACATTACACCTTGTTCCCCGATCCGAAGATTCCGCATGTGATGCATGGCTGGAGCGACGACGGGCAGCCGGCGCATTATGCCGAGCGGATCGGCGACGTCTTCGTTCGCAACGTGACGACAGATATCCGCCGCTACTGGGGCGAAGGCTCCGGCGGCGAGATGATCAAGGACGGCAATTCGATCTTCATCTTCGAGGTCGCCGGACTCTGCATCGGCCATCTCGGTCATCTTCATCACAAGCTCGACGACAGCCACTTTGCGCAGATCGGCCGGCTCGACATCGTGATGGTGCCGATCGACGGTACCTATACGATGTCGCTCGAAGGCGTCTCCGAGATCACCAAGCGGCTGCGCGCGGCCGTCGTGCTGCCGATGCACCGCTTCGCCACCCCGCTCGACGAGTTCATGCGCCTGATCGGCCGGCAATTCGAGATCGACCACCGCAGCGGCGACCGCACGCTGAAGATCTCGCGCGACACGCTGCCCTCGACGCCGACGGTGATCATCCTCGACGGTGTCTGACGCTACGCCTTCCATCATCAAGCAACAACAATGGGAGTGACATCGATGGTCGCGAGCTCTGCCCCCGCTACCGCGAGCGGGATCTTTGCCGATCCGCGCGAGGACTGGCTGGCGCAATACACGGAGGAGATCATCGATCCGGCCCGGCCGATCATCGATCCGCACCACCATCTCTGGGACCGCGGTGGCCTGCACTACCTGATCGAGGAGATGACCGACGACATCGCCTCCGGACACAACATCATCGCGACGGTCTATGTCGACTGCCGCTCGATGTACCGCGCCGACGGGCCGGAAGCGTTCCGCCCGGTCGGCGAGGTCGAGTTCGCCAACGGCGTCGCCGCGATGGCGGCGAGCGGCGCCTATGGCAAGGCCGCGATCTGCGCCGGCATCGTCAGCCACGTCAACCTGTTGCTCGGCGACGACGCCAAGGCGGTGCTGGAGGCCGAGATCGCCGCCGGCAACGGCCGCTTCCGCGGCATTCGCCATTCCTCGCCGTGGGATCCGGATCCCAACGTCGCCGGCATGTATGCGACGCGGCCGAAGGGGCTGCTGCTCGATTCCAACTTTCGTAGGGGTTTCGCCTGCCTCGCGCCGCTCGGGCTGAGCTTCGATGCCTGGCTGTTCCATCCGCAGATCGGCGAGCTGGCCGATCTCGCTTGGGCCTTTCCCGGCACAAGAATCGTGCTCGACCATTGCGGCGGACCGGTCGGGATCGGGCGGTTTGCCGGCAAGCGGCAGGAAACCTTCCAGGCCTGGAAGGCGTCGATCCAGGACGTTGCCCAATGCGACAACGTCGTGGTCAAGCTCGGCGGGCTGGCGATGTGCCTGCTCGGCTACGACTTCCACCTTCGCCCACAGCCGCCCTCCTCGGAGGAACTCGCGGCGGCCTGGCGGCCTTATATCGAAACCTGCATCGAGGCATTTGGGCCCAAACGTTGCATGTTCGAGAGCAACTTCCCACCTGATAAGGGACAATGCAGCTATCAAGTGATTTTCAACACCTTCAAGCGGTTGGCGTCACAATATAGCGAAGCCGAGAAGACGGCGCTGTTTTCAGGCACGGCCAAGGATGTGTATCGGCTCGAGATCGGGTAGACTGGCGACTCATGGATGAGAGCATCACCATCCGGCCGCTTCGTGATTCCGACGCGGAAGCGGTTGTCGCACTTTACGCCAGGGCTACGGACGTGGAACCGCGGCTCGGTCCGGTGACGCTGGCGCAATGGCTGCAATTCCTGAAGCTGCCGCAGAACCGTGGCGGACGCGACTTCCGCATCGCCGAGCGCGACGGCCGCGTGATCGGTCTCGCCGAGTCCTCGCTGCGCGACCAGGGCCCGCGGCATTCGCGCCTCCTCAAGATCGTGATCACGCCCGAGGCGCGCCGGCGCCACGTCGCGCTGGCGCTGCTCGACGACATCCTCGGCATCGACTGGGAAGACGTTTTGCCGGTGCAGACGCTTGTGAGCCGCGACTGGCCGGCCGGCATCGCCTTCGTCACCTCGCTCGGCTTCGTCCATATCGAGTCCGACATCGCGATGCGCTGCGTCGAGCCGCTGCAGCCGTCGCGCACGCTCGCGGCCGCCCGCGCCATTATCGAGCGGATGAGCGACCCCACCGTTTGCGCTGCCGATGTTGCCCGCATCCACAACGAGGCCTTCGCGTCGGATATGGCCTCGCGCCTCTATTCGCCGGAAGAGATGGCGCAGGTTTTGACCGACAGCGAATTGTGGGTCGCCTCGGAGGACGGGCAGGTGTCGGGCTTCTGCCTGACCGAGCCCGAGCGGAACTCGATGTGGATCGAGTCGGTCGCCGTCGATCCGGCGCGGCAGGGCCGCGGCGTCGGGCAATTGCTGACCTATCAGGCGTTGACGGCGCACGACGTCTCGACCGAGCATCCCTGCTGGCTCAACGTCTCCAGCAAGAACGCCGCCGCGCTGAAGATCTACCGGCGGCTCGGCTTCCGGCCGCAGCACGAAACCTGCCGCTTCAGCGCCACAAGACGCGAGCTCATCGCGGCGCGCCGGCGGCGTATCGGCTGACGGCTTCAGCAAAAACACCTCATGCCCATTCGCCCTTGCGGAACACCGGCACGGTGCGGCCGTCGGCATGCACGCCGTCAATATCGGTATGCGCGGAGCCGATCATCCAGTCGATATGGATCAGGCTCTTGTTGCCGCCCTGCTCGGCAATCTGCTGCGGCGTCAGCTTGTCGCCGTTGACGAAGCATTTCGAGTAGCACTGGCCGAGCGCGATGTGCGAGGCGGCGTTCTCGTCGAACAGCGTGTTGAAGAACAAGAGCCCGCTCTTCGAGATCGGCGAGGAATGCGGCACCAGCGCGACCTCGCCGAGCCGGCGCGCGCCCTCGTCGGTGTCGAGCACCTTCTTCAGCACCTCCTCGCCGCGCGAGGCCTTGGCGTCGACGATCCGTCCCTCCTCGAACTTCACCGCGATATTGTCGATCAGCGTGCCCTGGTAGGACAGCGGCTTCGAGCTGACGACATGACCGCTGACGCGGCGGCAATGCGGCGTGGTGAAGACCTCCTCGGTCGGGATATTGGCGTTGCAGACGATGCCGTTCTTGGCCATCGAGGCGCCGCCTTCCCATTCATGGCCGTCGGCCAGACCGATCGTCAGGTCCATGCCGGGGCCACTGTACTTCAAGGCGTGGAAGCGCTGGCCGTTCAGCCATTCGGTACGCTCGCGCAGCTTTGCATTGTGCGCCTCCCAGGCGGCGACAGCGCCGTCGTGGTCGACACGCGAGGCCGAGAAGATCGCATCGGCGAGCTTCGCGACCGCGACGTCTTCGGCATCGTCGGGGAACATCTGCTTCGCCCAGGCCGCGCTCGGATAGGCGATGATGTTCCAGTTGGTCTCGAAATTGACGATCTTCTCCAGCGCCGGCTGGTAAGCCATCGAATTGGCCTTGCTGGCGCGCGCCACCTTGGCCGGATCCTCACCCGACAGCAGCATCGGATTGTCGCCGACGATGGCAAGCCGCGCAGTGTTGGCGGAAAACGCCTTCGCCATGCCCTCGTAGAGCCAGTTCGCGGCGCGATCGAAGCTCAGATCATGACCGTGGCGATAACGCGCCAGGGTCACCTCCTCATCGGAGAAAAACGGCGTGACCAGACCGGCGCCGGCCTTGTAGGCATGCTCGGCGATCCGCCGCACCAGCGGCATTGCGACCGACGGCGCGGTCAAAAGCAGATCCTGTCCCGGCTGCAGCCGCAGCCCGACCTTGATCGCGACCTCGGCGAGGCGGTCGAGTTTCACGGGATCGATCGAGGCGGAAACGTTGCGTTGATGTGCGGTCATGACCTGCCGGTGTGTTCGTGGACGAGAAGCTGTGATGACAGGATTCGTAGTCCAGATTCACGGGCAATCGCAAGGTTCCCTGCCCCCTCGGCGATCACGCCAAGGGGAGCAGTGGTCAGGTTGCCGCTGGGTTTTACGCCTTGTCGGCGGCGTCCGACGGCATCTCGCCAAAAATCTCCGCCGCAATCGCATTTGGCTCGATCGCAGCCGGCACGCCGCAATACATCGCGACCAGCAGCAGCACGTCCTGCACCTGCGCCGCGGTGCAACCATTGGCGAGCGCGCCCTTGGCGTGGACCTTGAACTCGGTCGGCTTGCAGCTCGCCGCGGTGATGCCGAGCATCACCAGGCTGCGCATCTGGTCGGAGAGGCCGCTGCGCTCCCAGACATCGCCATAGACATAGGCGTTGATGATATTCTGCAGGGGCGCGCCGAACTCGCCGGCCGCCGCCATCCGCTTGGCGACATCCGCCTCGCCGAACATCTTTTGGCGCCGGCGCAAGCCGCGGGCGTGGAGATCGCTGACATCGACCATGGATCCTGCTCCCTTTTTCCTTATTTATACGGATAAACTTCCGTGGCCTCAATCCGTCGGTCGACAAGTGGCTTGCGGCGTGACGGACTTTGTCCGTATAAATTGGGCAAAATAAAACGGGGGGCGCGGAATGAGACGGGGCGTTCTTGCATTGCTGTTGCTGGCGGGCCTTGCGACCGAGGTCGCCGCCGCCGACGATTATCCGCAGCGCCAGATCAAGATCATCGTGCCGTTCCCGGCCGGCGCAGGCCCCGACAACGTCGCGCGGCTGATCGGCCAGCATCTGCAGGACGCATTCGGCCAGACGGTGCTGGTCGAGAACCGCGCCGGCGCGCTCGGCAGCATCGGCGCCACCGAGGTCGCGCGCAGCGCGCCGGACGGCTACACGCTGCTGATGGGCACCAACACCACCCATGCCAGCAACGTCGCGACGCTGAAGAATCTGGCCTACGACCCGGTGAAGGATTTTGCGCCTGTGATCCGCACCACCACCACCGCGATGGTGCTGCTGGTCAACCCGAAGTTCGCGGCCAAGGACCTGCCGCAGTTCATGGACTATGCCAAGGGCCATCCGAACCTCACCGCCGGCTACGGCTCGGGCGCCTCGCAGATCTCGATCGCGCAATTGCAGTCGCGCGGCGGCATCTCGCTGGTGGCGGCATCCTATCGCGGCGTGCCGCAGGCGATGACCGACGTGATGGCCGGCGTGATCGACGTGACCTTCGGCGATTTCTCGGTCGCGATCCCGCAGATGCAGGGCGGCACGCTGCGCGGCATCGGCGTGACATCGGCCAAGCGCAACGAGCTGACACCCGGCCTGCCGGCACTGTCCGAAGTGATGCCCGGCTTCGAGGCGACGATCTGGTACGGGCTCCTGGCACCCGCCGGCACGCCCGAGGCCGTGGTCAACAAGATCTATGCCGAATGCGAGAAGTACCTGTCGATGCCGGCGACGCGCAAGAAACTCGCCGACGTCGGCGTGATCGTCGCGACGCAGACGCCGGCCGAATTCGGCGCCTTCATCAAGAGCGAGGTGGTACGCTGGTCGGCGGAAGTGAAGGCCGCCGGCATCCAGCCGCAATAGACGACAAGGACGCGCGATGACGTCAGATGCAGCAGTCGGCATGATTGGCCTGGGGTTGATGGGCTCGGCCCTCGCCACACGCCTGATCGACGCCGGCATCAAGGTGATCGGATACGACATCGATGCCGCCAGATGCGATGTGTTGCGCGCGGGTGGAGGCGAGATCGCAGCCTCCACGACCGAGGTGGCGGCGCGCTGCCGCACCATCGTCATCGCCGTGTACGGCTCCGCGCAGATCAAGGCGTTGCTGCCCGACCTCGCCACGGCCGCGGTGCCGCCGCTCGTGATCTGCACAACGACTTGCGCGCCGGGCGAGATCGCCGCCATCGCCGAATTCGGGGCCCGCGCCAACCTGCCCTTCATCGAGGCGCCGATCTCGGGCACCAGTGCGGACGTGACCGCAGGCACGGCGACCGCACTGATCGCCGGCGAGGCGGACATCATTGCGGCAGCCGATGCCGTTCTTGCGGTGCTCTGCCCACAGCGGATCCATGTCGGAGCGATCGGCGTTGCCAGCCGCACCAAGCTTGCCATCAACCTGATCCTGCAAAACACCCGCGCGGCGCTCGCGGAAGGCATCGCCTTTGCCGAAAGCCTTGGTCTCGACGGCGCAGCGTTCCTCGCCCACGCCCGGCAATCCGCCGCATATTCCAGGGTGATGGACAACAAGGGCGCGAAGATGCTGGCGCGGGACTTCTCGCCACAGTCGCACCTCGCACAGACGCTGAAGGATACCGTGCTGATCCTGCGCGAGGCCGATGCGCAGGGCCTGCCGCTGCCGATGACGACCGCGCAGGCGGCGCTGCTCGGCGCGGCCATTGCGCTGGAAGGCCCGGACCGCGACAGCGCCGCCGTCATTACGGCGATCCGCGCCGGGCGCCGGCCGGCCGGGAGCGCGACATGATCAATTGTGCGATCGCGGGTCTTGGCCGTTGGGGTCGCGCGCTTGTCGAGGCTATCAGCGACGAGCCGCGACTGAGGATCGCGCGCGCGATCGAGCCGGACACAAGCGCGCGCGGCTTCTGCGCCGAACATGGTCTCGATCTCACCGACAGCTTCGAGACGGCTCTTGCCGATCCCGCGATCGATGCCGTGCTGCTGGCAACGCCGCATTCCCTGCACAAGGCGCAGGTGATCGCTGCAGCCAATGCCGGCAAGCAGGTGTTTTGCGAGAAGCCGCTGGCGCTGCGGCAGGCGGATGCGGCGGCGATGTTCGCGGCCTGCCGCACGGCCGGCGTCGTGCTCGCGGTCGGGCACAACAGGCGGTTCTGGCCATCGATGCGGGCGCTGCGCGGGCTGGTCGCGGCCGGCGAGCTCGGAAGCATCCTTCATGTCGAGGGCCATAACAGCAACGAGAACTCGCAAAGCATCACCGCCGGCTGGCGGCTGTCGCCGGAGGAATCGCCCGGCGGCGGGCTGACCGGCGCCGGCCTGCATGTGCTCGACGGCTTTGTCAGCCTGCTCGGCCCGGCGCGCCAGGTCTACGGCCGGCTGACCTCCCGCGAGGCCGGCCCGCCGCCGCTCGACACCGCCATGCTGGCGATCGATTTTGTGAATGGCGTCAGCGGCACGCTTGCGACGGTGCGCGCAACGCCGTTCTATTGGCGGGTCCATGTGTTCGGAACGAAGGGATCCGCCGAGGTGCTGGACGAGGTCACGATGGTGCTGCGCAAGTCCGGCGAGACGCCCGCCACGACGACCTATCCGGCGGTCGACACCCTCGCAGCCGAGCTCTCCGCCTTTGCCGATGCGGTGGAAGGCAAGCAGCCGTTCCCGGTACCGGAGGCCGATGTGCTGGCAACGCTCGCCGCCTTCGAGGCCGCGCTGGCCTCGATGCAGTCGGGACAGCCGGTCAATTGCCAGGTCAGTTGCCATGGCTGACCTCCCCGGCAAGGTGCACGGAAAGGTGAAAGCGTCTCGCTACCGCGACATCGCGGCCAAGCTGCAAAAGGACATTCGCCTCGGCACCTACGCGGTCGGCAACCTGCTGCCGACCGAAACCGAGCTGATGGCGAGCTACACCGCCAGCCGCCAGACCGTGCGCGAGGCGCTGCGCATCCTGATCGACCAGGGCCTGATCATCCGCCGCGCCGGCCTCGGTTCGGTGGTGATCGCCGCCGAGCCGCCGGTGCTGTTCACCCACAGCGTCAAGTCGCTGGGCGAATGGCTGCGCTATTCCAACGAGACCTATCGCGACGTGACCGGCAGCCGCGACATCGTCGCCGACAAGAAGCTGGCCGCAATGCTGAAATGCGAGCCCGGCAAGAGCTGGTTCCTGATCGAGGCGGTGCGCCGCTCCGACCAGTTCGCCGCCCCGCTCGGCTGGACCGAGATCTATGTGTTGCGCAAATTCGCAGGGGTCGTGAAGCGCAGCGACCACGGCCGCACGCCGGTTCATGAGCAGGTCGCCAAGATGTACGGCCAGACCACCGAATACGCCCAAATGGAGATCTTCGTCCGCGGCATGCCGGCGCCGATCGCCAAGCAGCTCGGCGTCAAGGCTGGCTCGCCGGCGCTGACGGTGGTGCGCCGCTACTACGGGCTGCGCGAGGAGCTGTTCGAGGTCACCATCACCACCCATCCCGAGGGGCGGTACACCTACACCATGGACATGCAGCGCTCGCTGCGACCGCGGCTCTAGACGCTTGTCTTGATTCGATTTTTTGCGGCGACCCGATGGTCCGCTCGCTTCGATCAGCGCGCCCTGGCGAGGTGGATGTTGGACGCCGTGTGCGACATCTGCGGCGTGCCGGCGAGACCCCAGATCGCGAGCGCGATCAAGGCGGCAGCCCAGATATAAGGCTTGGCACTCGGCGGTCTCACTTTCAACGTCACTCCGCGAACTGGAATCGCTGATCGGCGTCTTCAGCCTGTCACCAGCGGGTGGTCCTTCACAATACCGACTAAGGTTAGAGAGTGTCGGTTTCAGGACGACGTCGTGCGAATCCGAAACGATTTCGTCGGAATCGCCCGATCTCATTCGAAGTGATGAGATTTGGGCAACCGCAAACCTTTTTGGCCACTCAACGCCACGTTGAGAGAATTTCCTGCCCAAAATCGACTCATCCGCGCAAGAAGTTTTCTTTGGCCTGATCACTGAACTCTTTTTGATTGTCGCCACGAATCCGGCCATGTCATCTGGCTGGATGACAAAGCAATGACAGGGGCTGCTTCCGTGACTTCGCCATCGACCAAACCACAGGGCGGCAACCGCCGCCGTTCCCAGGAAATGCAGGAAGAGGTGGCGCGCTCGCTGGAACGGGAATTGAGCCTGCTCGCCGACGAGCGCCGCGAGCGTGCGCGGCTGCTGGGTCTCGACGTCGGCAACAAAACGATCCCGTCCCGCAATTAGAGGCGGCCGATCTTGATACAGGACCTATCCTGATACAGGTCCGCATTCTCGCGACATGATTTGTCCGAGTTTTCCATCTCGTTCCGCCCTCTCATTGGAGCGAGGGCGCAGGGAAGACCGGGTGCACGCCGCACCCGCGGTCCCGTGCGCAATGTGCACAAAAGAGTGCGCGCACGAGCATACAGGTTCGGCGGAGGCATCCGGCCTTCCCTGCGCGATGGCTTTACGGCTTATACGT
>NZ_JAFCJX010000043.1 GCF_018130695.1 Bradyrhizobium jicamae
GTGACGTTCATCCGCCAGCACGGCCAGGCCGCCAAGGTACGCCCGGACATGAAGGTCGTGTTCTTCCAGGAATGGAAGACGCCCGAGGAGCGGCTGATCGGCACGACGGAGATCCTGCGGCAGCTCGCCGTGCTGGCCGAGAGCAAGAAGGCGGCGTAGTCGCCTCCAGTGCTTCCGATTTTGCGCAGCTAGCCCACTCATGGGAGGGAAGATAGCCGTCGATAAAATGAACTCTGCGGGTTGACTGGACTCGACTCGTGTGGAACCCGGTGGTAGCGTTTTAGAATCAGTACTCGCGTTGATTTACTTTCTTAGATTCTGTTTTGCGTACATCATTGCGTTTCGTCTCTTCCGAGGGGGGTATGCAGCGATCTTTCATTGAAGTTTTTGATGATGAGATAAATCTAAGTTCGATGGAGGTCGCAGTATTAAGAGCTGCGGGCGTTAGGTCATTTGAGGACTTACATTGTCTCGTCAATTGCTTTCCTTCGGTAAGTGAAGCCGGCGATTTCCGGTTGCCGCTATTGCAGAAGCTCGCCGAGCAAGGGGTCAGCGCGGCATTTGCAAGTTCAGCGAGTCGGCTTGCCTCAACTCCAAACTCTCACCGAACGCCGAATGGTGTATCGCACCCGCCGAATGCCCGCTGGGACATTGGAGCAACAACACCCGTCCCGATTCTTTCCGCGAGTGCCTCTTCGTCAGCAAGTGCAACCAGCAGGGGCCAGATAGCGAGTGGCCCGGTCAACGTGGTGAACCGGATTTGGCCTGTCGGCGATCAGGGCGATCGCGGCACTTGTGTGGCGTTCGCGTCGGCAGCGTGCGCCGAACTATGTAGCTGTGCCGGGTCGCTGTCACCGCCGACAGACTTGTCTGAGCAGTTTCTGTTTTGGGCAATCAAGAATAAAACTGGCGATCCGCACCCTAACATTGATGCTACGCGTCTGGAATTTGCACGCGACGCCGTTGATCAAATCGGTATTTGTCCTGAGGCGTTCTGGCCGTATAGCCCAAACATCATCCCGGGGGCCGTTTGCCATCATGGATATGGAGGCCCATCCAACGCTGCATTGGCCGCGGCCAGCAAAAACACCTTCAGGTCCAGAAATTACGAAGTGTTCAGCAAGCCAGGAACCGGAATAGCCGCGGTTTTTCGGGCGCTTGAAAAAGGTCGCCCGGTTGCGGCAACGCTACCCGTTTACGCGGACCTTCGGTTCCCGGGAAATCCGGATAATTGGAACACGGCCGTTGGTGAGAACTACGGCCGAGTTATGGATCCGCCTCCCGTGTCGAAAGTTGTTAGCGGGCATGCGATTTGTATCGTGGGTTTTGAGCCTGATCCGATGGAACAGAAAGGCGGTTTCTTTGTGTTCCGAAATAGCTGAGGAACCACTTGGGCCGCTGGCGCGCCGACTAATTCGGGGTACCACTCTCCTGGACCGGGTTACGGCGATATATCGGCTAGCTATGTTGATGATTTCATATGGGAATTGCTTGAATTATAGGGGGCCGGGAGCGATGTCGTGACGTTTAGATCACACTGTTCAACAAACTGGGAGAAGTGCCACAATAGTCAGCAGTCCGCCTACATCCTTAGCATGGAATAAACCATTTTGGGATTACAAGTTCGTTGGCAGACGAAAGGAATCGAAATGGAGCAACTGAAGATCAGGGCAGCCGAAGTTCCGGCAAAGCCTGGTGACTTCGGTGCATCCGTCGTCGGGCATGATTTAGTGGTACCGGAGCAGGTGGCGCGCATTTTCGTTGCGCACGGAGTGCGAGATGCTACCGGGATGTTGTCGTATATTGACGCATTCCCATCGACGGTCGCACACGATTTGCAGTGGAGTGTTTCGGACGTTCTTGAAGGCTTGAAGTCGCTGCGTGTGAGTTTGTCTGGGCACGTATCGGAGGCCTTTCTAAATCCACAGCGTCCCAGGCGACGCGCGTATGGTGCGCTACCGCCACGCGTTCGTTGAACTCTAAACGCCGATTTTACTCTGATCGATTGGCTTCGAGCATCCGTCAGCAGAATCTAGAAGATGCATGGCGATTGGAATCGTCGCCGAGCCAATTTCGAGAAGGTCGACGCTGGTCCGAAGGGCGCGTTGATCGCCTTCCGCGACAACAGCTTTGCCCATCCGGAGCGGCTGGTGACGTTCATCCGCCAGCACGGCCAGGCCGCCAAGGTACGCCCGGACATGAAGGTCGTGTTCTTCCAGGAATGGAAGACGCCTGAGGAGCGGCTGATCGGCACGACGGAGATCCTGCGGCAGCTCGCCGTGCTCGCGGAGAGCAAGAAGGCGGCGTAGGGCTGGCAAAGATTGTAGGGTGGGCAAAGCGAAGCGTGCCCACCACTTCTGTCACAGCAAGAAAGGTGGGCACGGCGCAAGCGCGCCTTTGCCCACCCTACGCAGTCGTCCTACGGCTGTCGCCTACTTCGGATACTTGAATTCCGGGGCGGCCTTCATCGCTTCCTTGGTGGTGTTCATCGTCGCCAGCCACTTGTTGTTCTTTTCGTCGTGGCGGACGCTGACGGACGAGGGGGCGACCGCGACATAATGCTCGCCCATGCCGAGGAAGCCACCGACCGACAGGATCAGTGCTTCGACCTGGTTGTTCTTGATCGCGATATCGGTGATCTCGCCGATCGACTCGTCCTTCTGGTTATAGACGTTGAGGCCCTTCAGCTTTGACGAGAACATCTCGTCCTTGCCGACGGTCGAATACTTGGCTTCGGCCGGCGCGGTGCCGACGGTCTTGACCTCTTCGGCGAGCACCGGCGTTGCGAGCACGGCGACGGCGGCGGTGATCAGTACAAGTTTCTTCATCTTGTCCTCCATTGCAGAATTTGCGGTTCGACAATTCGGGAGGCGAGGGCTTGTTCCTTAGAGAACGGCTTACGACGCTGCGCGCTTGTCCTGTCGGTAGAGTCGCGCGAGCAGCGACTTTGCGGAGTCGTTCGGCAGCAGCGTCGCGACGGTGACATCGGCCTCGCTGCGCGTGTCGCGCCGGCCCTGGCTGGTGTGGCGCATCACGCTGCTGAGCCGTCGGGCGATGGCGTGGGCGTTACGCGGATCGGTTTCGGCGAACACGACGACGATCGAACCGTCATCCTGCACGGCGCCAAAATCCATCTGGCGCATCAGCCTTGAGATGATCCGCGCGCCGTCGAACTGCGCGCGGGGATGGGCGTTGTCGAAGGCGAAGCGTGCGACCGACAGGCTGCCGCCGCGTTCGGTCGTCTGGTAGACGGCGGTTGCGAAGTCGCGGTCGAACGCGGTCGTCGTCAAGAGGCCGGTGCGGGCATCGATCAGGCCCTCGGCGTCGATCGCGCGCAAGGTGCGGCTGAGCCGTTGCTCAAACGCATGCTGGCGCAGCATTGGCAGCGCGATGGAGGCAGCCAGCGCAGGTGGGACCGAGGTGATCTCGAGGTTCGGCAGATCGTGGCTCGGCGCGAGATCGCCGGAGACGACCACGACCGGCAGACTGCGGAAGCGCGTGTCCTCGGTCAGCACGGTGAGGAACGCGTCGACCACGCGCGGCGAAAATCCTTCCGCCAACACGATGCCGTCGATGTCGCGGCTGTTGAGATGCTTGGCCGCCGCCTCGATGCTGAGCGCGCCGACCACGCCAGAGCGCTCGCCAAGCGCGACCGATAGCGCCGGGTAGGCGCCGCCGCGGCCGATCAGGAGCGCGGTTGCTTCTTTTGCCGCGTCGATATCGGAGAACGCAATCGGCACCGGCGGCACCAGGCGGCGCATCACGGTCGCGTGCAGGGCGCGCACGCGCAAGGCCGCATTGAGGCGCGCGATCAGGCGATTGGGCTGGCTCTCGCTCTGGACGAACGGAAGCGCGTTGTCGGGGAGCTCGGTGACGGGATCGACCGCGATCAATGGCAGATAGGGCGCGCGGGCCGCGATCAGCTTCGCCAGAGTTTCGACACGCTGCGGATCGGCGCCGGCCATGCCGGCGATCACGGCCGCCGGCTGCACTGTCTCGATCGCGCGCGCCGCTTCGCTCCAGTCGGTCTCGACGGCTGGAAACAGTTTTGCCGCGCTCAGCGCGGCGGCGAAGGATGGGCGCACTTCGGCGGAGACGACAAGGATCGGGCCTTGCTGAGACATCGCGGACAAAACTCGGGCCAATGGAACAGTGGCCGCGATGCTAGGTCCCGCCGCTTAATGCAGCGTCAACGCAATCGTCGAGTTAGCTGGATCCGGGCGATGAGCGGTCGCGAAATGCTTCCACCATCAACGGGTTAAGCCCGAGCTCGGTCAGCGCGTCGCGGGCCCGCGCACTGTCAGGGGCGCGGCCGGCAAGGCGGTGGCCGCTGAGGCGATCCGGCAGTGCCGTCAGCAGCGAGCCCTGGCCGAGCCGGCGCGACCATTCCTGGAGGTCCTGGGCGAGGAAGCGATAGCCGCCGACGGCCATCACGCCCGAGGGCGGCGCGGTGACGTGGAGGACGCCGGTCGCGCGGTCGACGCGAGCGGCGTATTCGGTGTCGACATAGTCGCGCGGCTGCGATGCGATCAGCGTGTCGCTCGGCGGAGGCGGCGGCGCATAGGCGGCAACCGGCACCATCGGTCCGCGCAGGCCGAGCGTTCCCTTCGGCGTGACCAGGATCTCGCCGGCGATCGAGGAGCTCGGGACTGCGCGCGGCGCGCCATGCGGGCCCGGCTTGATCTGCGCCGCCGCGCCGTCCTCGGCGATGCGGCGGGCGCCGAACAGGCCGGCTTCGCCGAACAGATAGACGTCGGTGAAACCGGCGCGCTGCGAGGTCCATGATGGGCTGGTGCCGACCTGTTCCGGGGCGCGCCACAGCCCGATCACGGTGCGCAGTGTCGGCATCCGCTCGGTGAGGCCGACCTCGTCGAGCCGCAACGCCAGCGGTGCCGGCGCCACCAGTGTGTCGCAGGCGTGGTCGTTGAGCTGCGTCTCCAAAACCTCGTCGTCGAAGGGATGGTGCAGCACCAGGCTGCCGCCGGTCAGCAACCAGATCACCAGCGACGAGCAGAGTCCGGCGAACGACATCGGCGCGAAGGCGGACATCACGGTTGCGCCCTGCTTGACGTCGCTTTCCAGGGAGATCGCGAGCCCACCGGCAATCAGGCTGAAATGCGCGCGGGGCACGGGGCGCAAACCCTCGCTGGTGACGTCGAAGGTGATCAGTGCGGCCTTGCGGCCATCCTGGATCACCGGGCGCGAGGTCGGGGAGTCCCGCAAGATCGCCTGATCGAGCGAGGCCATGCCCTCGGGCAGGTCGGTGCCGAAGCCGCAGACATGGCGGATCGAGAACGCCTCGGCGGCGGCGTTCATCGCGAGGTCGGAATAGGCGACGCCGTCGACCTTGCCTGATGTCACGATGGCGCGGGCGGCGGTGCGGTTGAGCGCCGAGGTCAATTCGGCCTGCCGCCACAGCAGCGGCATCGGCGCGACGACGAGGCCGGCGCGATGCGCGGCCAGCACGGTCAGCGCAAACTCCACGGTGTTCGGCAACTGCACGGCGATGACGGAATTGGCCGGCAGGCCCGACTCGATGAAGTGCGCGGCGAGCGCCGAGATCGCGCGATCGGCCTGCGCATAGGTCAGGCGCTTGCGGGTCTGACCGGTGATGCGCTGCTTGTTGAGTGGATCGACCAGCGCCAACGTCTCCGGCTGCCGCGCCAGGGTCCGCTTGAACAGGGTATCGAGCGTGGGCGAGGCGATCGGCTGGTTCACGGGCTCAACTTCGGTTGCATTGCGTCGGTTGAATCACTCAAGTCGCATCACTCAAGTCGCATGACTTGGGGCGCATCACTTGGATCTGGAATCGGCCTTTTGCCACCACGTCTCCGGCAAATAGCCGGCCAACGCCGTGGTCTTCGGTCGTTCTATCCGATTCCAGCGCGCGATCCATTGCTCGGGCGCGTTTAACACGGGGATTGCGTAGAAACCGGAGATCAAGGCCCGGTCCAGTGACCGCACCGCGGAGACGAACCCCGCACGTTCACGGGCTTCCAGCAGGATGCGGATCAGCGAATCGATCGCGGGGTCCCTGGCGCCCATATAGTTCCGCGTGCCCGGCGTATCCGCCGATTGGGAGCCCCAGTAGAAGGTCTGCTCGTTGCCGGGCGACAGCGATTGATCCCAGCGGTTCTGGATCATGTCGAACTCGTAGCCGAGCCTGCGCTGGTCGAACAGCACGGGATCGACGGCGCGCACGGTGACCGCGATCCCGGCGCGCTTCAGGTCGCGCTGATAGGCCAGCGCGATCCGCTCCTGGTCGCGGGTCGTCACCAGGATCTCGAAGGTGAAGGGCGCCTTGGTGGCGCGGCTCCGCATCACCGTGCCTTCGAGGTCGTAGCCGGCCTCGTCCATCAGCGCGATCGCGGCGCGCAGTGTGGTGCGGTCGCGGCCGGAGCCGTCGCTGACCGGCAGGCGATAGCTGCCATCAAGCACGTCGGGCTCGATATGGGCGCCAGCCTGTTTCAGGAGTGTGAGCTCGCGCTCATCGGCGGAGCGCGTATAGGCCGACAATTCCGAGCCGGCGAACACGCCGGCGCTGCGGCCGTAGAGATTGAAGAAGTAGTTGCGGTTGATCCACTCGAAGTCGAACAGCAAGGTCAGCGCCTTGCGCACGCGGATGTCGGAAAAGATCGGCCGCCGCGTGTTGAACACCAGGAATTCCGACGGCTGCGGCATCCCGGTCTTGATGGTATCGCGGATCACGGCGCCGCTCGCCGCGGCCGGGAAGTCGTAGCCGTCGTGCCAGCGCAGCGGCTCGGTCTCGACGCGGAAGTCGCACAGCCCGCGCTTAAAGGCTTCGAACTGGCCGTTGGACTCGCGGTAATAGTCGAGCCGGATCTCATCGAAATTGTAGAGCCCGCGATTGACCGGCAGATCGCGGCCCCAATAGTCGGGATTGCGGGTCAGCGTCACGCTGGCGCCCGGCCTGACCGCGGTGACGCGGTAGGGACCGGAGCCGATCGGCCCGGTCAGCGTGGTCTCTTCGAAGGTTTCAGGGTTGATGGCGTGCTTGGGCAGCACCGGCATCAGGCCGAGGATCAGCGGCAGCTCGCGGTCGTTGGCCCCAGTGAGATCGAACCGCACGGTGAGGGGATCCAGCACCTCTGCCTTGGCGACCTTGGAATAATACTGCCGGTGATAGGGCCGCCCCTTCTCGCGCAATAGCGTCAGCGAGAACAGCACGTCCTCGGCGGTGACGGGATGGCCGTCCGCGAAGCGGGCGCGCGGGTCGATATGGAAGGTGACGAAGCTCCTGGCGTCGTCGGTCTCCAGCGATTTCGCGAGCAGGCCATAGAGCGTGAACGGCTCGTCGTTGCCGCGCGCCATCAGGCTCTCATAGACGTAGTTGCGGATGTGCTGCACGGCGATGCCGCGCACGATCAGCGGATTGAGGCTGTCGAAGGAACCGAGCTGACACCAGATCAGCCGGCCGCCCTTCGGCGCATCGGGATTTGCATATGGCATGTGAGCGAAGTCGGCCGGCAGCGCCGGGGCGCCGTGCATCGCGATGGCAGTACTTTCGGTTGCCCGAGCCGGGCTCGCACAGCCGACAAGCAGCACAGCCACGCCGGCGGCGAGGCGACCGCTGAAACGTCCGATCAAACGCCCCCGAACGCGTCGATGTGATTCGGCGAAACTCACCCGAAAGCCTTATCACAAAGGCCTGTGCAACGCCGCGATGGGGCTTCAAATACGCTTGTTGGCATTGATCTTTTCGTGTGCCGCTGTATTGAAGGCGTGCAATTGATCCGGCGGTTCAGCCTGTCACGTATCCGCCTCAATTGACGGGGAGACAGCCGCGCGAGCAGCTGTGTTCCGCGGCTATGTGTCGGCGCCTGCAGCGGTTTCGGGTGCTGCCGTTCAGAAAGGGTTTTCCGCAATGAATTTCCGTATCCTGGCCGCCCCGGTCCGGCCGCGTGGGCGAATTGTCGCCTTGATGGCGGCCACCGCGTTCTCCGCCGCGATGCTGGCTCCCGCTGCGCAGGCCCAGACGCCTGCAGCCCCGGCTGCGCCCGCGGCCCCGAAGGCGGCACCCAAGGCGGCCCCGAAGGCGGCGCCAAAGCAGCCGGCGGCTCCTCCGGCTGCGCAGGCTCCTGCCGCGGGTGGCCAGGCCCAGGCGCCCGCCGCTGCACCGCAGCAGCCGCCGCCCCAGGACCAGCAGGTCCAGCTGATCTATGCGCCCTGGACCAAGTTCTGCCTCAAGGGCCAGGAAGCCAACGCCAAGCAGGTCTGCTTCACCGGCAAGGACGGCCGCATCGAGTCCGGTCAGCCCGTGATCGCGGCCGTCATCATCGAGCCGGAAGGCGAGCCGAAGAAGATTCTCCGCGTGACATTGCCGCTCGGCATGCAGCTGGTTCACGGCACCCGCATCATCGTCGACAACAACGCGCCGCTGCAGTCGCCCTATGTGATCTGCTTCCAGAACGGCTGCATGTCGGACTATGAAGCGACGCCGGAAATGATCGCCAGCCTGAAAAAGGGCCAGAACCTGGTGGTTCAGGCGATCAACTCCAACGGCGCGCCGCTGACCTTGCCGCTGCCGCTCGCCGGCGAATTTGCCAAGGCCTATGACGGTCCGCCCACCGACCCGAAGGTGTTCGAGGAGAACCAGAAGAAGCTGCAGGAAGAACTGCAGAAGCGCGCCGAAGAGCAGCGCAAGAAGCTCGAGGACGCGCAGAAGGCCGGCGGCGGTGCTCCTTCCGCCCAAAAATAAGCGCTGAGGCACATCCACAACAAAAAGGCGCCCGAAGGGGCGCCTTTTTCGTTGGAAGAGGGAAGCGAAACTCAGTTCAGCGACGGATTGCGCGGACGGTAGCCGCCCGACTTGTCCTTCACAAAGATCTCGGCGACCTGCGAGTGACGGATCGGCTCACCGGAATCATCCGGCAGCAGGTTCTGCTCTGAGACATAGGCGACGTATTCGGTCTCCGAATTCTCGGCGAGCAGGTGGTAGAACGGCTGATCCTTGTGCGGGCGCATGTCCTCCGGGATCGACAACCACCATTCCTCGGTGTTGTTGAACTCCGGATCGATGTCGAAGATCACGCCCCGGAACGAGAACACCCGGTGGCGGACGATCTGCCCGATCTGGAATTTGGCGGTGCGCGCTTTGATCATGCCTCTGCGATAGACCATGATTGTGGCCGATGCTAGGGGCATTGGCGCGGATTTAACCAGCCGTTTACTGATTCCAGCCCGGTTGAAGCGGCCGGGGCGAAACCGAGAAAACACTTCAGGAATGATCGATATCCTCAATCTGGCATTGCCATATTTCGGTTTGATCTTCGTCGGCTTTGCCTGCGGCAAGGTGAGGAGCCTGCCGGAGAGCGGGCTCGTCTGGATGAACTTCTTCCTGCTCTACGTCTCGCTGCCGGCGTTGCTGTTCGGGATCATGTCCAAGACGCCGTTTTCCGAGCTGAACAACCCGCCGTTCCTGATCGCGACCACGCTGGGAACCGTGACTGCGTTCGTCCTCGCCATGGTCGCCGGCAAGCTGATGGGGGGCTTGAGCCTGCGGGAGGCGACGCTGGCGGGGTTGTCAGGGGCTTACGGCAATATCGGCTACATGGGCCCGGGGCTGGCGCTGGCGGTGCTCGGCACCAAGGCAGCGGCGCCGACCGCGCTGATCTTCTGCTGCGACAGCATCTTCCTGTTCTCGATCGTGCCGCTGCTGATCGAACTGTCCGACCGCGACCATCCTTCGATCCTGCATGCGCTCGGCGTGGTGGCGCGGCAGATCGTGCAGAACCCGCTGATCATGTCGGCGGTATTCGGTGCGCTGGTGGCCGCGTTCCATATCCCGATTCCAGTCGCGCTCGACCGCACCATCCAGTTCCTGCAGAACGCGGCGGCCCCGATGGCGCTGTTCGCGCTCGGCGTGACGGTGGCGCTCCGGCCCTTCGAGCGGGTGCCGTGGGAGGTGCCCGGCGTGATCGCGATCAAGCTGCTGATCCACCCGCTGGTGGCGTTCGGCCTGATGCTGCTGTTCGGCCCGTTCCCGCAGCCCTGGGCCGCGACGGCCGTGCTGATGGCCTCATTGCCGCCGGCGCTGAACGTGTTCGTGATCGCCCGGCAGAACGACACCTGGATCGAGCCGGCCTCCGTCGCCGTGCTGATCGGAACCTTCGCCTCGGTGGTCACGCTGACCAGCGTGATGTGGTTCATCCAGACCGGGCGGCTGGTGTTTCCCTAATGTGTCTTATTTTTTGACGCGTTTTCTTTACGCGAACCGGTACCCACTTCGCTTGAAAACGCTTTGCTGCGCCACGACGGCGCCAGCCCTTCGCGCATCGCGAGCCGCCGCAGCGGGCCGATGGCGCCGATCAGGTGCAGGCCGGTGGCGCGGAGCGATTGCATGGGCAGGAAATCGCTGAGCAGCGAGCGGTTGGCGATGTCGATCGCAAACATCCGGCTGGTGACGTCAGGGCGACGGGCGAACTGGTAGCGCGACAGCACCGGCGGGGCGCCCGGATCCTCGCCCGAGGCGATCGCTCGCCCGACGATGTCCGCGATATCTGCGGCATCGCGCAGTCCCATATTGAGACCCTGCGCGCCGATCGGCGGCAGCACATGGGCGGATTCCCCGACCAGTACGATGCGGTCCTTGGCAAAGCGCTTCGGGCGCTCGATGCCGAGCGGGAACAGGTATCGGCCCGGCTCGACCTCGACGCGGCCGAGGATCGAATGCGACTGCTTCTCGGCGGCCTCCGACAACTCCGCGTCGCTCAATCCCTTCAGCCGTTCGGCCTCCTTCGGCGTGGTCACCCACACCACGCTCGAGCGGTTGCCGGTGAGCGGCACGAACACGCAGGGGCCGTGCGGGGTGTGAAATTCGGTCGAGATGTTCCGGTGCGGCCGGCTGTGGCTGATGTTGAAGGTGAGGGCTGATTGCTGCAGGTCGCGCCTGACGATTTCGATGCCGGCCGCCTCGCGCGCCAGCGAGTTGCGCCCGTCGGCGCCGACCACCAGCCGCGCTGACAGCGTTTGGCCTTGCCGCGTCCGCACGGAGACAGCGTCGTCCGCGGGCTCGACCGTTTCGGCCTCGTCGTCGAAGCGCGCCAGGCCTGGAAGCTCGGCGGCACGTTCTTCGAGGGCTGCGACCAGCGAGCGGTTGTCGATGTTGAAGCCGAATTGTGACAGTCCGATTTCATCGCAGCAAAAGCGCACCTCGGGCGCGCGGATCAGCCGTCCGGTGTCGTCGACCAGCCGCATGGTCTTGAGCGCGGCGGCCTTGTCGGCGCAGCGGCGCCAGACGTCCAGCCGCTCCAAAAGCTCGGTGGAGGCGCCGAGCAGGGCGGTGGTGCGGTTGTCGGCATAGGGCGCACGGCGGGCCAGCAGCGCGGTCCTGGCGCCGGCGTCCGCGAGCGCAATCGCGGCCGAGAGGCCAGCCGGACCGCCGCCGATAACGAGAACGTCAAGGGAAGGCAGGGCATCGTTCATATCGGGACAATTGACATGCCCGGCGGCATTTTCAAGCCACCAAACCCCTCAAAAGTTTCGGGCAAATCGCGCGGCGGAACGCCGCAAGTGCGGATATGCAAAGCCGGCCGATTCCTGATAGCACTGCCCGCGCAATGGATCAGATTGAACAGCGGGAGTCCCGATCGGCGTCGCAGCGTGCGCGGACGGCCGCGTTCGGCGTGCACCTGTTCACGGCGCTCGGCGCCGGGATCGCGCTGCTGGCCATGCTGGAGGCCGTGCGCGAGCACTGGGCCAACATGTTCGGCTGGCTCGGTTTGGCCCTGATCGTCGACGGGATCGACGGGCCGCTGGCGCGGAAATTCGACGTGGCGCGGCTGCAGCCGAACTGGTCGGGCGACACGCTCGATCTGGTGGTCGACTTCGTCACCTATGTGTTCGTGCCGGCCTATGCGATCACTGCGAGCGGCCTGCTGCTGCCGCTGGCGGCGCCGATCCTCGGCATCGGCATCGTGGTCTCCAGCGCGCTGTATTTCGCCGACCGCCGCATGAAGGCCGCGGACAATCATTTCCGCGGTTTCCCGGCGCTGTGGAATGCGGCGGCGTTCTATCTGTTCCTGCTGCGCCCGTCGCCGGTCGTCTCGACGCTCGCCGTCGCGCTGCTGATCGCGCTGACCTTTGCGCCGTTCCACGTGCTGCATCCGGTCCGCGTGGTGCGGCTGCGCTGGCTGACGCTGTGGCTGCTCGCGGCGTGGGCTCTGCTCGCCATGTACACCATCGCGCACGACTTTGCGGTCGACATAACCATCACCTTCGGACTCTGCGCCATCGCCGCCTACATCGTCGGCAGCGACGCGGTGATCCGCCGCATAAGAGCATTCAAGGCATGATCGAACTTCTCTCCAGCCCGGAAGCCTGGGCGGCACTGCTGACGCTGACCGCGCTCGAAATCGTGCTCGGCATCGACAACGTGATCTTCCTGTCGGTGATCGTGTCGCGGATCCCGCCCGCGCAGGCCAAGCGCGCGCGGCAGCTCGGCCTGCTGCTGGCGCTGGTGTTCCGCATTGTTCTGCTCAGCATCCTGGTGTGGCTGATCGGGCTGACCGAGCCGGTCGTCACCGTCAAGGACGTGGCGCTGTCCTGGCGCGACATCATCCTGATCGGCGGCGGCCTGTTCCTGATCGCGAAGGCGACCCACGAGATCCATGGCGAGGTCGAGGCGCGCGAGGGCGAGGACGACGCCAAGGGCAGCGCCGGCGCGTTCTTCCTTGTGATCGTGCAGATCATCATCATCGACCTCGTGTTCTCGCTCGACTCGATCATCACGGCGATCGGCATGGCGCAGGACATCGAGATCATGATTGCGGCCGTCGTGATCGCCTGCATCATCATGTACATCTCGTCGGGGCCGGTGGCGCGCTTCGTCGCCGAGCACCCGACCACCAAGATGCTGGCGCTGGCGTTCCTGGTGCTGATCGGCGTGGCGCTGGTCGCGGACGGATTCCACTTCCACATCCCGCGCGGCTACATCTATTTCGCGATCGCCTTCTCGGCCGCGGTCGAGGCGTTCAACGTGATGGCCAAGCGCAACCGGAGGAAGGTGGCGAAATAGCCGGCTCCGGACGGCTCGGTTGACAAGCCGGCCGCGATGGCATTCGCTTCGCCCCAAGCCACGACATTCAAGAAGGGAGACATCGACATGACCAAGGCCGTGCGCGTGCACAAGGTGGGGGGCCCGGAGGCCCTGACCTATGAGGACGTCGAGGTCGCGGCTCCCGGGACCGGCGAGGTGCGCATCCGCCAGCACGCGGTCGGCCTCAACTTCATCGATGTCTATTTCCGCACCGGCCTCTACAAGGCGCCCGGCCTGCCGTTCATTGCGGGCAACGAGGCGGCCGGCGAGGTCGTGGCGGTCGGCCCCGGCGTCACCAACTTCCATCCCGGCGACCGCGTTGCCTATTATTTCAACCTTGGCGGCTATGCATCGGAGCGGGTGATCCCCGCGGACAAACTCGTAAAACTGCCCGACCACATCACGTATGAGCAGGGCGCCGTGCTGATGCTCAAGGGGCTGACGGTCTGGTACCTCCTGCACAAGACCTTCAAGGTCGAGCCCGGCCATCGCGTGCTGATCCACGCCGCGGCCGGCGGCATCGGGCTATTGGCCTGCCAATGGGCCAAGGCGCTCGGCGCGCATGTGATCGGCACCGTCGGCTCCAAGGCCAAGGCGGATCTCGCGCTGTCCAACGGCTGCGACCACGTCATCCTCTACAACGAGGAAAACTTCGTCGACCGCGTCAAGCAGATCAGCCGCAACGAGCTCTGCGATGTCGTCTATGACGGCGTCGGCAAGACCACGTTCCCGGGCTCGCTGTCCTGCCTCCGGCCGCGCGGCCTGTTCGTCAGCTTCGGCAACGCCTCCGGACCGGTGCCGCCGTTCGCGCTCGCCGAGCTCAACAACCACGGCTCGCTGTTTGCGACCCGGCCGAAGCTCAACGATTATGTCGGCACCCGCAAGGAGCTGCTCGAAGGCGCCGACACGCTGTTCGCGGCCGTGATCAACGGCAAGCTGCACGTGCCGATCAACCACGCCTATGCGCTGAAGGATGCGGCGAAGGCGCATGTCGATCTGGAGAGCCGGGCGACCACGGGCGCGGCGATCCTGCGGCCGTAGGACTCGCCGCCGTCGTTGCGAGGATGCTCGCGACAAAATTGCGAAGCAATTTTGCGCTGAAGCGAACGAAGCAATCCATGCTTCCGCGTATGCGGCACGATGGATTGCTTCGCTGCGCTCGCAATGACAGTGGCGGCGTCACGCCACCCGCCGCGCCGCGCCGACCTTGGTCAGCACGCTGTCGAGGCAGTCGATCATCAACGAGATCTCCTCGCGGGTGACGTTGAGCGCCGGCATGAAGCGCAGCGCGTCTGATTGCGGCGAGTTGAGCAGTACGCCTTCCGCAAACGCCTGCGCGACGATTGCGGCGCCGATCGGCATTTTCAGGTCGAGCGCGAGCAGCAGGCCGCGGCCTCTGATCGCGCCGAGCCCATGCCGCGCCGAGAGCCGCTGCAATTCGCCTTCCAGAAACTGGCCGGTGTCCGCGACCGATTTCAGGAACGACGGCTGGCCGATCTGCCCGAGCACGGCGAGGCCCGCGGCGCACATCAACGGATTGCCGTTGAAGGTGCCGCCCTGGTCGCCGTGCTCGAAGCATGAGGCGTTCTCGGTCGCGAGCAGGGCGGCAAGCGGCACGCCACCGCCGATGCCCTTGCCGAGCGTCATGATGTCGGGCGTGATGCCGGCATGCTCGTAGCCGAACAGCTTTCCGGTGCGGCCCACGCCGGTCTGGATCTCGTCGACGATCAGGAGCAGGCCGAACTGCTGGGTCAACGCGCGCAATTCCTGCAGGAATTCGTCCGTCGCGGGCCACACACCGGCCTCGCCCTGGATCGGCTCCAGCATCACGGCGACCGTCGATTTCGAGATCAGCTGCCGCACCGATTCTATGTCGTTGAGCCTGGCTTTGCGGAAGCCCGGCACCTTCGGCTCGAACAGCGGCTCGAACGCCTTCTTGCCCGACGCCGACATGGTCGCGAGCGTGCGGCCGTGGAAGCCGCCTTCGAATGTGATGATCTCGTGCGCGCCGTTCTTGTATTTGAGCCCATATTTCCGCGCGAGCTTGATCGCGCCTTCGTTGGCCTCCGCACCGGAATTGGCGAAGAACACCTGGTCGAAGCAGCTCTGCTCGACCAGCGCCTTGGCGAGCTTCAGGCTGGTGTCGTTGTAGAAGGCGGGGCTCGGCGTCAGCAGCCGCTTGGCCTGCGCGGCGAGTGCCTCGGCGACGGCCGGCGGCGAATGGCCGAGCGCGTTGACGGCCCAGCCCTGCACGAAGTCGAGATAGCGATTGCGCTGATCATCCCAGAGATACGAGCCGGCGCCGCGGACGAACACGGCCTTCGGGCGCACGGTGATGTCCATCAGCGCGTCATACGGATGGGTAGCGTCGGTCATGTCGATCTCCTCTGGTCTCTTGGGTGAAATGAAGCGCGAAAAGCGAGAAGGCCGCGCTTTGGGGCGCGGCCTTCTCGAAAACCTGGGCTGATTTACTTAATCAGCGCTGGCGTCGGACATGGCGCGACCCGTCATCGTCGTTGGTACGACGCTGGCAGATGGCGCGGCGGTTGGTCCGGTTCAGCTTCATGGCGTGTGCTCCTACAGCACGAGGCCGGCTGGTGTCAAGGACCGTCATTCGACGTTGCCCTTCAGCCGCTCATTGCGCCGGCGCAAGCCTTCCATGGTGGCGAGCAGGATGATCGAGACCGTCGTCAGGATCACCGCCGCCGCCGTGATGGTGGGGCTGATGTTCTCGCGGATGCCGCTGAACATCTCGCGGGGCAGCGTGCGCTGCTCGGGACCTGCCATGAACAGCACGATCACCACCTCGTCGAAGCTGGTCGCAAAGGCGAACAATGCGCCTGACGCGAGGCCCGGCATGATCAGCGGCAGGATCACCCGGCGGAACGCATCGAGCGGCGAGGCGCCGAGCGAGGCGGCGGCGCGCGTCAGGTTGGTGTCGAAGCTTTGCAGCGTCGCGCCGACCGTGATCACCACAAACGGCGTCGCCAGCGCCGTATGTGCCAGGATCAAACCGAGGTAACTGCCGGTCAAGCCGATCGGCGCGAAGAAGAAGTAGAGTCCAACCGCGGTGATGACACCGGGCACGACGACCGGCGACAGCACGAAAGCCAGCACCAGCGGTTTGAACCGGCTCTTCCACTGCGCCAGCCCCAGCGCTGCCAGCGTGCCCAACACCATCGACAGCAAGGTCGAGGCGACGCCGATGATCATGCTGTTCTTCAGCGAATTCATCCAGCGCGGCGAATTGATGAAGTCGTCGTACCAGCGGAGCGAGAGGCCTGGCAGCGGATAGGTGAGGTACGAGCCCGAGCTGACGGACAGCGGCATGATCGCCAGGATCGGTGCGATCAGGAAGATGAACACCAGCGTGGAGACGACGATGGTCGCACGCCACGCGATGCGCTGGCTGGGCGTGCGGAGAGAGGAATTGTCGCTCAATTCTTCATCCCTCCCGTGACCTGCTGGCCCTGCACCAGTCTGCCGTAGACGAGCGCGAGCAGAATAGTGGCCAGCAGCAGCACCGCACCCAGCGCCGAGGCCAGGCCCCAATTCGCCGTCTCTGTCGTGTAGAGCGCGATGAAGTAGCTGATCATCTGGTCGGCGGCGCCGCCGACGAGTGCCGGCGTGATGTAGTAGCCGAGCGCCAGGATGAAGACGAGCAGGCTTCCCGCGCCGATGCCGGGCAGGGTCTGAGGCAGGTAGATGCGCAGGAACGCGGTGAGGGGTGGCGCACCGAGCGAGGCGGCGGCGCGCATGTAAGCGGGCGAGATCGCCTTCATGCTGCTGTACAGCGGCAGGATCATGAACGGCAGGAGCACGTGGGTCATGGCCACGCAGACACCGAAGCGGTTGTAGATCAGGCGCAGCGGCGCATCGATGATGCCGAGCCAGTGCAGGCTGTCGTTGACGATGCCCTGGCTCTGCAACAGCACGATCCAGGCGCAGGTGCGGACCAGCAGCGACGTCCAGAACGGCAGCAGGACGAAGATCATCAGCAGGTTCGACTGGCCCGGCGGCAGGGCCGCGAGCAGGTAGGCGACCGGGAAGCCAAGGATCAGGCACAGTGCCGTGACGCCGAGGCTGATGAGGAAGGTGCGGGCGAAAATGTCGCGGTAGATGGCCTGATCTGCTGGGGCTGCGACGATCGCGCCGTCCGCGTTGCGCGTCAGGTCGAGCGCCGCGAGAAGGTAGAAGCCGGTCACCGGGCCGCCGGCGTCCTTGATCGTGGTCCAGGTGGTGCGTTCGCGCCACGCCGGGTTGATCTTGCCCAGCGTCTCCTTCGCCGTGCCTGTGTCCGGCATCGCCTTGAGATTGCGTGCGGTGCTGGTGAGGATGGTGCGAAAGCCGTTCAGCGCGTAATTCAGCCGCTTGGCTGCGATGGCGATGGTGCCGGCGGTGCGTGCCGCGAGGATGTCGCTTGCCAGCGCCGCGTAGGTCTTTTCGTCCGGCAGGTCCTTGCCGTCCCAACTGGCGAGAGCCGCGATCGTTTGCGGCAGAACCTGACGCACCTCGCGGTCATCGACCGCGCGCCACAGCATGCCGGCGATGGGCCCGGCGAACGTGAAGAGCAGAAACAGCAGCAGCGGCAGAACTAGTGCCAGCGCCTTGATCTGTCGCGCGCGCTCCGCCTGCTTCAGGCGGCGCTTCAGCGGCACCTTGGTCTGGGGATCGGCGCCGGTCAGGGACGCTGCCGTCATCGGGTGAGCCTCTTTGACCAGACACCACTCGCCATTTCGGAGCGACCTGAGCGCGCGCCTCGTCCTTCGAGACGACCGCGGAGCCTGTCATCGGGCCGCGCTTTGCGCGGACCCGGTGGCGGTCTCCTCAGGATGAGGCTCATTGACATCGGCGCCTGTGAAATGGCCGCCGCACGCTCCGTCCTCATCCTGAGGAGCCCGCCTAGGGCGGGCGTTTCGAAGGATGGCCGCAACGTCACTGACTTCAATCCGCGCCGCACGCCGGTGCTGTCGCGCGTTATTTCGCGGCCCATTTGTTGAAACGCTCGGTCAGGCGGTCGATGTTCTCGAGCCAGAAGCCAACGTTGATCTCGACCGCGTTCTTGATGTTGTCGGGCGCGGTCGGCAGGTCCTTCAGCACGGCGGGCGAGAGCCGGCCGGCTGCGTCCTTGTTGGAGGTGCCATAGGCGATGTTCTCCGACAGTTTCGACTGGTTCTCCGCCTTGCCTGCGAAGTCCAGGAACTTGTAGGCGGCGTCCTTGTTCGGGCTTCCCTTCAGGATGACCCAGCTGTCGAGAGTGAAGAGCGCTCCGTCCCACACCATGCCAAAGTTCTTCTTGTCGTTCTTGTTCGCGGTGTCGATGCGGCCATTGTAGACCGAGGTCATCGCCACCTCACCGGAGGCGAGCAGTTGCGGCGGCTGGGCGCCGGCCTTCCACCAGACGATGTCGCCCTTGATGGTGTCGAGCTTCTTGAACGCACGCTCGACGCCCTCGTCGGTCGCCAGCACCTTGTAGACGTCCTGTGGCGCGACGCCGTCGGCCATCAGCGCGATCTCCAGCGTGGTCTTCGGGCCTTGACGCAAGGCGCGCTTGCCCGGAATTGTCTTGGTGTCGAAGAAGTCGGCCCAGCCTTTGGGGGCTTCCTTCAGCTTGTCCTTGTCGTAGCCGAGCACAAAGTCATAGAGGATGGCGCCGACGCCGCAGGAATTGACTGACGGCGGGATATAGGCGGCTTCGCCGCCGATCTTGGAATAGTCCATCTTCTCGAACAGGCCTTCGTCGCAGCCGACCGCCAGCTCGTCGCTCTCGACCTGGACGACGTCCCAGGTGGCGGCGCCACCCTGCACCTTGGCGCGCAATACGCCGACGCCGCCGTCCCAGGACTCGTCGTTCATGGGAATGCCGGCGGCCTTCTTGAACGGCTCGAAATAGACCTTCTTCTGGGCATCCTGATAGGCGCCGCCCCATGACACCACGGTGAGATCACGCGCCTCCGCGACCGTGGACAGTGCAGCGCTGGCGCCGAGCGCCGCGGCGAAACCCAGAGCAATCGTGCCAATCTTGCGCTTCAGCATGGTCGTTGTTCCCCTTCATATGCGTTGCGTTGATGTTGATCGCTGGATCAGACGGGATCGAGGGCGAGGCAGTCCTCGGGGCGGAAGGTGACGAACACGCTTTCACCGTGCCTCAGACCATCATGCGTCCCCGGCTGAAGCTTGACCATAAATTCGCAGTTCCCGGCGACGTCGAGCACGGCCAATGCGTGGTCGCCGAGATAGATCGTGTTCTGCACCCTGGCCGGCAGACGGTTCGACCCGTCGCTGGATGCGCCATCCGGGACAAGGGCGATCCGCTCCGGCCGCACCGACAGCGAGGTCGACGCGCCCGCGCCGGAGACATTGACGGCACGTGCGGTCACGGCGCCACCACCGGCCAGCGCGACGCGGCAATAGTCCTTCTCGACCGTCTCGACGGTGCCGGCCAGCACATTGTTCTCGCCGATGAAGTGGGCGACGAAGCTGTTCACCGGCTGCTCGTACAGTGCGCTTGGCTTGTCGATCTGCTGCACGATGCCGTCGTTGAACACGGCGATGCGGTCCGACATGGTGAGCGCTTCGCTCTGATCGTGGGTGACGTAGACGACGGTGATGCCCATCGTCTCGTGCAACTGCTTGATCTCCAGCTGCATCTGCTCGCGCAGGCGCTTGTCGAGCGCGCCCAGCGGCTCGTCCATCAGCACGAGTTGCGGATTGAAAACCAGGGCGCGGGCCAGCGCCACGCGCTGCTGTTGACCACCGGACAGCTGCCCGGGCCGCCGGTGCGCCAGGGTTTCCAGCTTGATCATGCGCAGCGCCGCCTTGACGCGGTCCTGCACCTCCGCCTTGCTGATCTTGCGAACCGACAGCGGGAAGGCGACATTTTCCGCGATCGTCAAATGCGGGAACAGGGCATAGTTCTGGAACACCATGCCGATGTCGCGCTTGTGCGGCGGCATGTTCTTGATCGGCCGGTCGCTAAGGTAGATCTCGCCCTGGGTCGGAACCTCGAAGCCGGCCAGCATCATCAGCGTGGTCGTCTTGCCCGAGCCCGACGGGCCGAGCAGGGTGATGAACTCGCCCTTCCTGATATCGAGGTCGAGGTTCTTCACGACCAGATGTTCGCCGTCATAGGTCTTCTGGATGCCGGAAAACCGCACCAGCGGTGGGGGCACGATCGGCGTGCCTTCCATTCCCGCCGATGAGCTGCGAGGCGAGACTGTCATCAAGGAGGACTTCCACCGCGTTCACGATAGCGAGCGCAGCTTAGCATCCTCGAATGATAATGCTAGCCCTGAGCGATCGCCGGCGCTTCCGGCACGGCTTGCAGGGTGAGAGCGTTCGTCGACTGCGTGGGCTGACGGTTCCTATTCAACGCCGTAAGGCGCGTAGTCCTTCGCGACATCGGCATTGATTGCGGTGGCAGCGTCGATATCGGCCTGCGCCGCGTCGCCATCGCCTTTCTTGCGCTTGGCGAGGCCGCGGCCGTAGAGCGAGCTGGCGAGCTTTGGATTGGCCTTCAGCGCCGCGTCGAAATCCGTGATCGCTGCGTCGAAGTCGCCGAGTTTGAGATGGGCTGTGGCGCGGCTGTCGAGCGTATAGGCATCGTTCGGCCGCCACTTCAGCGACTGATCGCAATCCGCGAGTGCTTCCTGTGCCCGGCTGAGGATCGTGAGCACCACGCAGCGCGCGTTCAGCGCGGCGGCGTATTTTTCATCGCTCTTGATGGCCGCAGTAAAATCGCCGAGCGCGCGCGGATAGTCCTTGCGGTCCAGATAAACGTTGCCGCGGGAGTAATAATCGCGGGACTCGGTCGGCGCGAGGCGCAGCGATTGATCGAAATCGGCGAGTGCGCGGTCAATCTCGCCGCGGTCGCGGAACACGCGGGCGCGGTTACCGTAGGCAGCCGCGTATTTCGGATCGAACTTGATGGAATTGTTGTAGTCGGCCAGCGCCCGATCGAGATCGTCGCGGTCACGATAGGCGTTGCCGCGATTGTAGTAGGCGAGCGCGAATTTCGGATCGAGCTGCAGGGCGTAATTGTAGTCGGCCATCGCGCGATATTTGTTGCCGGTGTCGGTGTAGGAATTGCCGCGATTGTTGAAATACCAGGCGTCGCTCGGATTGATCCCGATCGCCACGTTGTAATCGGCGATGGCCTCATAGTGCTCGCCGCGGTCGCTGTGGGCGATGCCGCGGTTGAAATGCGCAATGGCATCCTTGGGATTGAGCGCGACCGCCTTGTCGAAATCGGCGACCGCAGCGTCGAAATCGCCCTTGCGGCGATAGGCCTCGCCGCGATTGACCAGCGCCATCTGCCGCGACGATTTGTACTTGATAGCCTCGCTCAGGTCGGCGATCGCCCGGTCGTTATCCTCGCTTTCGAGATACATCGCGCCGCGGTTGAGCAGGGCGCCGGAGCGCTGCTTCTCGGTCAGCTTTTTCATGCCGAGCACGTAAGTGCAGCCGCCGATCCGCTGTGGGGCAGCCACCTTGTTGAAGCACCATGCGCGCGCAGTTGCTGCCGAGGGCGGCTGGGTCTGGGCGGAGGCGGGAGCAGCCGCCAGCAACGCGCAGGCCAACACCGCGCCGGCGATCGGGGCCGCTATCAACCGTTCTGTTCGAGATTGCCGCAAGATCTGCCTCCGCGCGGGCGGGTTGTTGTGATTTCAGGCGTTTGTGGGCGCAGGCCGTGGTTTGGTTCACGCGGAGCGGGCTTGAACGGGGCCGGCATTTGCTTCGACCAAGCAAGGTGCGCCGCGGCGCCTGTGCGCTCTTGCCGGGGAGACCAACATTGTCCGAGGATGCCTATCTGGTCGACGTCGACGCGATCCGCCGGGCGTTTCCGCCCGGCACCGAACCGCCGCAGCTGCTGATGGATTTTGCGGCCTGGCTCGACGGGCGTCCGTGGGGCAGCGTCGGCTGCTTCGATCTGGACGGACGGTCCAGCGACCATGCACCGATCTTCGACGGCAGCCCGCTGCGCGCCGCGTTCGCGTTGTTCCTGCGGCTGCCGGACGGATCATTGGTCGGCTATTGGCAGGGCGTCCCCGGCGGCGGAGCACCGCCGATCGTGCTGGTGGAATCGGAAGGGCAGTACGAAACGCTCGCGCCGACGCTGGAGAGCTTTCTGGCAAAGCTCGCGCTGAAGCAATTTGTCGGCGATCTCAGCCCGTATGACGATGACGACGATGCGACGGAGGAGCTTGCCGCCTGGCTGCGTGGTCGCCTTGGCGAAACCGATCTTGAGAAGCTGACCGAGCAGCCGATCAATTCGCCGGACTTCCGCGCCTGGGCCTATTCATGGGCAGATGAGCGCGAGGCGTTCTGGTCGAAACACCCGATCCTGGCCGAGCTTTCAGGGCTGCTGCATGCCTACCGGCCTGATGGCACCAACCCGTGGGACGGCACGCATTTCCGTGTCGCCATCGCGGGCGGACAATGCGAGATCCGGGATTTGCATGCCGGACCGCAACGCGCAGACGAGGCCAGGGCTGTGGAAGCGGTGCTGCGTCGATTGCGCGACGCGATGTGGCAGGCGCAGCCCGAACTCGGGCTGTGGTTCTGGATGTCGTTCCGACTCGGGGCCGACGGCCGCATCATGCCGAATTTCGATTACGACACGCGGCCGACATTTGCGGGCGCGCCTGCCGATCTCTCCGAAGTCGAGGCCGATTTGATGCGGGCCCCGCGGCCGGATCGCTGGGTGCCGAAGTGGCTGGCGGACGAGATGTAGTTCTCAGAACCCAGCCACCGTCCCGTGCAGATCATACTGATCCGCGCGCTCGATCTTGGCGGTGACGATCTCGCCGACCTTCAGCGGGCGGCGGCTGGTGAGATAGACCGCACCGTCGATCTGCGGCGCATCGGCCTTTGACCGACCCTTTGCAACGGTCGGTCCGACCTCGTCGATGATCACCTGCTGGCGGGTGCCGACCTTGCGCTTGAGGCGGCGGGCCGAGATCTTCTGCTGGCGCGCCATCAGCGCGTTCCAGCGTTCCTGCTTGACCTCGTCGGGCACCACATCGCCGATCGCGTTCGCCGGGGCGCCGGCGACCGGCTCGTATTTGAAGCAGCCGAGCCGATCGATCTCGGCTTCCTCGAGCCAGTCCAGCAACTCGGTGAAATGGGAATCGGTCTCGCCGGGGAATCCGACGATGAAGGTCGAGCGCAAGGTGAGATCGGGGCACTGCTCGCGCCAGGCCTTGATCCGTCCCAGCGTCTTCTCCTGGGCGGCCGGACGCTTCATCGCGCGCAACACCTCGGGGCTCGCATGCTGAAAGGGGATGTCGAGATAGGGCAGCACCTTGCCCTCGTTCATCAGGCCGATGATCTCGTCGACATGCGGGTAGGGATAGACGTATTGCAGCCGCACCCAGGCGCCGAGCTCGCCGAGCTCCTTGGCGAGGTCGTAGAATTTGGCGCGGACGGCGCGGTCCTGCCACGGGCTCTCGGCGTATTTCAGGTCGACGCCATAGGCCGAGGTGTCCTGCGAGATCACCATCAGCTCCTTGACGCCGGCCTTCACCAGCCGCTCAGCCTCGCGCAGCACGTCATTGGCCGGCCGCGACACCAGATCGCCGCGCAGTTTCGGGATGATGCAGAAGCTGCAGCGGTTGTTGCAGCCTTCGGAGATCTTCAAATAGGCGTAGTGGCGCGGGGTCAGCTTGATGCCCTGCGGCGGCACCAGATCGAGATGCGGATTGTGCACCGGCGGCAGCGCGCGGTGCACGGCCTCCAGCACGCTCTCATATTGCTGCGGTCCGGTGATCGAGAGCACGCCGGGATAGGCAGACTCGATCTGCTCGGGCTCGGCGCCCATGCAGCCGGTGACGATGACCTTGCCGTTCTCGGCCATGGCATCGCCGATCGCGGAGAGAGACTCCTGCTTGGCGCTGTCCAGGAAGCCGCAGGTGTTGACGATCACGATATCGGCGCCGTCATGCTTGCGGGCGAGCTCATAGCCCTCCGCGCGCAGGCGCGTGATGATGCGCTCGGAATCGACCAGCGCCTTGGGGCAACCAAGACTGGTGAATGAAATACGCGGCGCTCTTTCGATTGGGTCGCCCAAGGCAGCATCCTGATTTTCGGGTATGCTGTCCAACTAATTGATCTCATGGAAAAATTCAACCGTTGTCGCGGTCCTATCATGGAAAAATCGCGAATGAAATCAATCAATGTCCAGGAGCTGAAAGTTCCTGACGAGCGCAATCGAGCGCGCCGAAGCGATCAAAAATGCGCTCTGGCGGCCGTGCTGGTTGGACGTCTGCCAAACACCGCGATCAGCGCTAGTTGGCGGCGGCGCCCTCGACGGCAAATGTGTGGTACGTGGCGTATTTCTCGCCAACCGCGCGAACTTGCACGTAGGCTGGATCGTTGCGCCAGGCCCGAAGCGCGTCCATGTTCGGATACATATAGATCACCACCCGTTTGGGTGGATCTCCGTCAACGGCAACGACCTGTGAGCCGGTTGCCGCCGCGCCCGCAGCCGCAACCAGCTTCCCGCCATGGGCCTTGATGATTTCCCTCGCTTTGGGGAGATATTCCTTGGCATAGCCATTGGGATCGGAGACGTCGATCTGGCCGATCAGGTAGGCGGGCGGAGCAGCTTCGCTATGGAGTGCTTCGCTGCCAAAGGCGCCCAAGACGATGCCCGTCAACATGACGAGACCGATCCAGCATCCCGAATTCATGTGGGCCTCCTCTCATGCCTTGCCACTGCCGCGAGCAGGAACGAGACAGGACTCTCCACAACAGCTCAAATGCGTCCAATACATATATTTTCTGAAACTTTATGCCGTGATGGTATAAGCCAGAATGAACCTTCGACAGGCCCTCACATTCCTGACCGTGGCCGAGCTCGGCACCGTCTCAAAGGCTGCCTTGCGCTTGCGTGTCGCCCAACCGGCTCTGTCCAGGCAAATCATCGGTTTCGAGCAGGAGCTGGGCTTGCGGCTGTTCGACCGGGTCGGGCGCCGTCTTCTGCTGACCGGTGAGGGCGAGCAGTTGATTGCGGGCTGCCGGCTGCTGCTCAACGGTGTCAATTCGCTGAAGGAGCAGGCTCAGCTGCTCCGTCAGGGAGACACGGGGGTTCTCAGGATAGCCGGCTCGCCGCAACACATCGAAAGCGTGCTGTCAAAATTTCTCCAGCTGTACGCGAAGCGATATCCCAGGGTCGAGATAAAGATCAGGGAGGGGACGGGCAGCGAAATACTGACGATGCTCGAACGCGGGGAAATCCATCTCGGCCAAAATCTGCTGCACGCAGTCAGACTGGACGAACAGCATTTCGGCAGCCTTCCGCTTGGATCCGTGCAGTTGCTGGCTGCCTGCCATCCCTCGACGCCGATCGGTCCCGATCGCACCATCGAGATCGCTGACCTCGCCGGGTTACCGTTGCTGCTGCTGGACAGCGGGTTCGGATTTCGCCGGGCCTTTGATGCGGCAAGCCGGATGGCTGGACTGAAGCCGACGATCAGGTTCGAGAGTCGCAACCCGCACACGCTGCTGGCACTCGCAGAGGCCGGGCATGGGATCGCGATCGTGCCGTCCCAACTTCAGTGCTCGCGCTACCAATTGAGGATCGTCGGTCTCACGCATAGACGCCGCGTGTTGCAGGAACCCCTGACCATCTCATGGGACAAGCGGCGCCCCTTGCCCGTTTTCGCGACGGATTATTGTGCAATGCTCGCGGCGCATATGCGCGAGACGTTTCCGATCACGCGTCCGTCGGAGCCTGCCATCGCAAAACGGGGCGGTCGGTCCCGAACAACGCGCGCCACACGCAGGCAAAACTGATTTTCCGCGCGGCGATCCGGAATCTGCCCGGTGGACGTGCAGGGGCTAGTTCGAATTGCCCATAATTACAACCCTTTGCCCCGCCGTTCGGCGTGCTATGGATGGGCCTTGCCTGGGTTCTGCGAGTGGTTGATGAGCGCCGAGTCGTCTCCAAGAATCGTGATCGTCGACGAAAGCCCGATCCGCGCTGCCATCCTGGAGGAGGGGCTGCGGGAGGCCGGCTTTACCGACGTGGCGCATATCAGCGAGATGCAGGGCCTGCTGGCGCGCATCTATGCCCTGGATCCCGAAATCATCGTCATCGACCTCGAAAACCCCAGCCGTGACGTGCTGGAACAGATGTTCCAGGTCAGCCGCGCGGTGAAGCGGCCGGTCGCGATGTTCGTCGACCAGAGCGATGCGGCCTCGATCCAGGCCTCCGTCGAGGCGGGCGTTTCCGCCTATATCGTCGACGGGCTGAAGAAGGAGCGGATCAAGCCGATCCTGGATCTCTGCGTGTCCCGCTTCAATGCGTTCGCCAAGCTGCAGGACGAGCTCGACCGCACCAAGCACGCGCTGGAGGAGCGCAAGGTGATCGACCGCGCCAAGGGCATTTTGATGAAGATGAAGGGCCTCACCGAAGACGAGGCCTATGTGCTGCTGCGCTCCACGGCGATGCGCGAGAAAAAGAAGATCGGCGAGATCGCGCAGTCGATCCTCACGGCGTCGGAGCTCTTGAAATGACCACACCGCTTCGCATCGGGTTCATTCCGCTGGTCGACGCCGCAGCCCTGATCGTGGCCGTCGACAAGGGCTTTGCCGCCACTGAGGGCCTCGACGTCACGCTGGTGCGCGAGGTGTCGTGGTCGAACGTCCGCGACAAGCTCAATATCGGGCTGTTCGACGCTGCGCATCTGCTGGCGCCGGTGGCGATCGCCTCCAGCCTCGGGCTCGGCCACGTCAAGGTGCCGATCGCGGCGCCCTTCAATCTCGGGCTCAACGGCAACGCCATCACGGTGTCGCCGGCGCTGCATGCCGCACTGATGGCCGAGCTCGACGGCGACCGTTTCGATCCGATGGCGACCGCACGCGCACTGGCGCGCGTGGTGGCGAAGCGGCGGACCAGCGGCGAGGGGCCGCTGACCTTCGGCATGACCTTCCCGTTCTCGACCCACAATTATCAATTGCGGTTCTGGATGGCCGCCGGTGGTGTCGATCCCGACGAGGACGTGCAGCTCGTGGTGTTGCCGCCGCCCTACATGGCCGACAGCCTCGCCAACGGCCATGTCGACGCGTTCTGCGTCGGCGCGCCCTGGAATTCGATCGCGGTCGATCTCGGTATCGGCCACATCCTGCATTTCTCGTCCGACATCCTGCAGAGCGCGGTGGAGAAGGTGCTGGCCGTCCGGCAGACTTGGGCGGAAAAGCATCCCGAAATCGTCGCGGCGCTGGTGCGGGCTCACTTGCGTGCCTCCGAATTCATCGAGGACCGGGCAAACCGGCCGGAGGTTGCGCAGATCCTGGCGCAGCCGGAGCGGATCGGCGTCGACGCCAGCGTCATCCAGCGCACGCTGGATGGTCGCCTGAAGATCTCGCCGGATGGCACGATGCGCGAGAGCGATCGCTACCTCCTGGTCGGCCGCGAGGTGGCGGCACGGCCTGCTCCCGCGCAGGCCGCCTGGCTCTATGCGCAGATGGTGCGGTGGGGGCAGACGCCGTTCAGGCCGGAGGCGCTGCAGGCTGCGATGGCGGTGTTCAGGCCGGATCTCCATGACGCCGCGGCCGGGCGGCCCACCGGCGCGGCTGGCGCCGTGGGCGCGTTCTCGGGGCCGCCGTTCGATCCGAGCGACGTCCCCGGGCATCTCTCGGCGTTCAAGATCGGGCGCTGGAAGCCGTAAGGTTGGGTGAATCGGGTTCCGGACCGCTCAAATCCGCCCGAATGAAATTCTCAAGGCCGCCCCAACAAAAGAATTTTCCACCTGGAACCGGCCCTGCCAAAGGGCCGGCATCGCTATTTTTCCCGCCCGCTTGAATCCGGCCGGGAACGCTATTCCATATGCGGCGGATGTTGCGGTGGAGAATGACAATGCGCGCACTATCGGCGGAAGCCCGCCTGCACCTTTATGCGCGAAACCTTTCGAAGAGGACCGGGACCGGAATTCACACCGCGGCGCTGTACAGCGCCTTTGCGATGATCGCGGCCATCGTGTTCGGCACGCTGTCCGTTCACCCGTTCTGATTCCCCCTGGGAATTGAAAAGCCGCCGCCGAGTGATCCTCGGGCGGCGGCTTTTTTATGCGATGAATTTGTAGGGTGGACAAAGGAGCGAAGTGACGTGCCCACCATCTGCGGCGTGCTCGCGATGGTGGGCACGCTTGCGCTTTGCCCACCCTGCGAGTCCGCGCGAAGCGATCAGTAGCCGTAGCTGGTGCCGCAGGTGTTGCAGCGCGGAGCGACCGGCGCGTAGTAGGAATAGCCCGGCGAGACCATCACGGTGCGTTCCTGGGTGGCGTATTGCGGCGGGGTGCGCTCATAGGAGACGCCGCCCGGCGACACCATCACGGTCTGCGGCACCATCACGGTACGATACTGCGGCGGCGTGCGATGCGCGACGACCGAGCCGGGGGAGACCATCACGGTTTCCTGCACGGTGCGGTACTGCGGAGGCACGGTCTGCATCTGGTAGCAGGTGGTGCAGGGCTGCGGCGGCGGGGTGTAGCAATTGTAGCAGCCGGCGGAGGCCGGGCTGCTGATTGCCGCGGTGGCGATCGCCGCAACGGCGAGGGAGAGCGAGGTACGCAACATGTTTTTCTTTCCAATGTCCTGGACGGGGTTGGAAATCAGCACCTAGCAACCAAACCGGAAGTTTGGGTTTAAGAAGACTCTTAACGAAGTCTAAAGTGCGTGCCTCACCGCAGTGGTCTCACGGTCGCACCGATTTTCCCACCACAACGTGTTCATCGCCTCCGCCATCCCCGGGCGCAAATCCCTGTGTGACCACTTCATGGAGGCGTCACACAATAATACAATTTCAAATTGACAGCGCGATCTGGGCTGACAAAATTCGAGGGTCGTTCGGGTCACGCGACCTTGCGCGACGAACACACCCACATATGGAGGCGAACAATGAAGACTGTTGCTGACAGTGGAAAAATCAAGATCGGCGGTGGCAACATCAATCTGATCAAGCCCCAGGTCGTCGACAAGGGAAGGATCAAGGTCGGCGGCGGGGCGATCAACTTGGTCAAACCTGAGGTCGCTGACAAGGGGAAGATCAAGATCGGTGGCGGGGCGATCAGCCTGATCAAGCCGGTGAAGAAATAGTCCTTGCTGGGACGGGGCGCTTGCGCCCCGTTTGCCTCGGAGGTCGAGATGTCGAACACCGAATCCGACGGAATGGTCACCTTCTTCCGGATGATTCCGGGCTGTCCTCCACCACAACGCGCGGATCGTTCTGCTGGCGGAATGTTGCCGACCCGCGCCTTTCGCTACTGTGATCCAGTAACGACTGCTTCAGCGTTCGGCTGGTACGTCTTCCCGCCATTCGGCTTCGCCTTGCATTTCGACGGCACGAACACGAAGTGGACGTTTGGAGATCAGGAAGCGTGGTACCCGTTAGGTGCTGCACAATTCCCGGATTTTGCGCGCTACTTCGATGAGCATGCGCCGCGCGATCTGACGGGGTGCTCTCCGCCATTCATCACCGCGTTTCCCGAGCCAGGCTATGTGCAGATATGGAGCGGCCTGATCGCGCGCACCAAACCTGGTTGGAGCCTTCTCATCAGGCCCGTGCCCAATTTTCCACGCAGTCTCGGCTTCGAACTCTTTGAAGGCATCGTCGAGACCGATACCTGGTTTGGACCGCTTTTCACCAACCTAAGGATCAGGAAGACAGACGTTCCGGTTGAATTTCAGGCGGGCATGCCGCTGTTCCACATTCAGCCAATCCAGCGGCATCTTTACGAAGGACGATTGTTGGACGATTTTCAGGTCGTTGGCGAGTTGGATGATTGGTCTGAAGCGGATTGGGAGGATTATCGAGCAACTGTCGTCGCGCCCAATCTTGTCGAACATAAATCTCCCGGCAAGCATGCCGTGAAGCTCAGGCGACGGCGGCGCTCTGCGTGATGCTCGGTGCATCAACCTATTTGATCGCCGGCCTGGCCGTCATGTGCCTGGGGCTATCAAAGGGCGGGTTCATCGGCTTTGGCATGATCGCAACGCCGCTGCTTGCGCTGGTCATTCCTCCGCTTCAGGCGGCAGCGCTGCTGTTACCGATCATGCTGACGCAGGATGTGTTTTCTGCCTGGGTATTTCGACATGAGTGCGATTATCGAACTCTTGCCATCATGTTGCCGGGGACACTGGTCGGGATCGCGATCGCCTGGATCTTCGCGACCCACATCGAGCAGGCCATGGTGAGGCTGACCGTCGGCCTCGTCGGCGTCTCGTTTGCCATTTCGCATTGGGGTGGTCTGAAGATGAGGGCGAAGAGCAGCGGTGCTGGCCTGCTGTGGGGCACGGTTGCTGGCTTCACGGGGACCCTGGCAAACGCCGGGGGACCGCCGTTTCTCGTTTTCGCATTGTCGCAAGACTTCTCGAAGATGGTGTTTGTCGGCACCGCGGCGATGTTTTTCCTGGCGCTGAACGCAGTGAAGCTTGGTCCCTTCTTCGCGCTCGGACAATTCTCCAGCGAGAATTTGATGACATCTCTGCTGCTTCTCCCGTTGGCGATCGTCGCCAACGCGGTGGCAATTCGCCTGGTTCGACGAATTCCGTCGTCGGCATTTTATCGCGTTTCCTACGCCCTCGTTTTCGCTGTTTCGGCAGGATTGATCTGGCAGGGCATTACGCAGCATGGGAGATAGGTCATGAACTATGTTCGCGTGCAGCATTCCTTGCCTACGGCGGACGATCTTCGGTTCCAGGCGGAACGAATGATTCCTGATCTGCGTGCGCGCGCTGGTGACGCTGACCGAAATGGCGAATTCCTACCCGAGGCGATACGCGAGTTGCGTCAGGCCGGCTTCTTCCGAATTCTGCAGCCTGCGCGCTTCGGAGGCTACAGCCTCAACCCGACGGCCCTCTGGAACGTGACACGGCAACTTGGGAGAGGTTGCGGTTCGACGGCCTTCCTGGTTTCGCTGCTGACCGTGCATGGCTGGATCGCTGGGATGTTCGAGGCGTCTGCGCAGGAGGAGGTCTTCGAGAATGGAGGCGACACGATCGTTGCTAACCTGAGCGCCGGCGTCAGGCGTCAAGTGAGCGCCGTCATCGAAGGGAAGGGCCTTGTCGTGAGCGGCGTATGGGATTTCGCCAGCGGAATCGATTTCGCGGACTGGGTGATCACCGCCATCGGCGTGCCGACTGCCAACGGCGATCTGGAGGAGCGCATCGCGCTCGTGCCGCGCAAGGAGTTTACCGTGGAAGCAGGTAGCTGGACCATGGTCGGCGCCCGCGCGACGGGAAGCAAACGTGTCGCTCTGAGGGACGCATTCATACCCGATCATCGCATGATTAGATGGGCGGACGTTGAGGCTGGTACGTATCCTGGCCTACGGTGCAACGAAGGACCGCTTTACCAAAGAACCGGCGCGGGGAGCCTCCTCGTTCTCTGTTCGGCCGCTCCTGTCATCGCGATCGCCGGTGCGGTCGTTGACCATTTCGTCGAGACGGTCAACCGACGCAAGCGCGAGCAATGGGCGGTCATTGAATTGGGACGCTCTACCTCCGAGGTCAACATGGCACATGCGTTACTGCTGCACGACACGAACGAGCTCTATGAGGCAGGCCTGCGCGGAGAAGACCTAAGCCTGCCGACCCAGGCGCGACATCGGGCCGATGCCGCGGTCATGTCGCGCGTTGCGTTGTCAGCCTCTGACAGACTGGTGAGCGCACTGGGAGGATCCGTGTTTGGCGCGGGGCATCCCGTCGAACGGCTGTTCCGCGATATCCACACGGTGGCCACACATCATCGGGTCCAACCCGAGCCGGCGTGCGAATTGTATGGCAGGGTGCTGCTCGATGGAGATGCGTGACGTTGAAGTTCGCTTGCGCCTCAGTGTCCTGTCTTGAACGGCGCGACCGCGATCCCCGCGGCCTTCAGCGCGTCACGCACCGCGCGCGCGATCTCGACTGCGCCCGACGTGTCGCCGTGAATGCAGACGGTGTCGGTCTGCATCTTGATGACCTTGCCGGTCACCGACACCACCGCGCCGTCCTCCACCATGCGCACCACGCGGTCCGCGATCTGCCTGGGATCGTGCAGCACGGCGCCCGGCTTCTTGCGCGAGACCAGATTGCCGTCGTCCTCATAGGCGCGGTCGGCGAACACCTCGTGGGCCATGCGCAAATTCGCGGCCTCGCCGGCGCTCACCAGCTTCGAGTTGGCGAGCACCACGAAGATCAGATTGGGATCGACCGCCTTGATCGCATTCGCGATCGCCTTGGCCGTCATGTGGTCCTCGCAGGCGACGTTGGAGAGCGCGCCATGGGCCTTGACGTGCGTGACCTTGTGGCCGGCGGCGGTCGCGATCGCCTGCAGCGCGCCGATCTGATAGGCGACGAGGTTCTCGATCTCCGATGATTTCAATCCGGGCACGGGGCGGCGGCCGAAGCCGTGCAGGTCGCGATAACCAGGGTGTGCGCCGACGCTGACGCCGCGCGCTTTCGCAAGCTCAACCGTGTGGCGCATGATGTCGGCATCGCCGGCGTGGAAGCCGCAGGCGACGTTGACCGAGGTCGCAAGCTCGATCATCGCGGCGTCATTGCCCATTTCCCAGGGCCCAAAGCTTTCACCGAGATCGCAATTGAGGTCGACGGTTTTGGTCATGACGATCGTCCCGTGTTGGTGTTTGGCTTTCTTGTTTGACGCGTTTTCTTCACGCGAACCGGTGCCCACTTCGCTTGAAAACGCTTTAGCCGGTGGGTTCGGCAACTTGCCATGTCGCGGCATCGACGGCGTTGACGGCGTGGCCGGCAACATTGGCATCCCGCAGCGCGTCGACATTGAGGCCGAATTCCTCGATGCCGCGCAGGCGCTCGGGCAGGGAGCGCAGCAGCTCGGCGAATTTCTTCACTTCAGTCTGTGCCTCCGCCATGCTGACCGCCTTGAAGCGGAACGGGCGGCCCGCGGAGATCTGCGCGAAGCGGCCGAAATCGGCCGAGATCACGGTCGCGATCTTCGGATAGCCGCCGCTGGTGCCGCGGTCCGGCATCAGCACGATCGGCTGGCCGTTGCCGGGCACCTGGATGCTGCCGGTGACGGTGCCATCGGACACGATGTTGTGGCCGTGCAGATGCGTGATCGTGGGGCCTTCGAGCCGATAGCCCATGCGGTCGCTGGTCGCGGAGATCTTCCACTCGCTCTCGACAAAGAGCTTTTTGTTTTCCTCGGCGAATTCGTCGTCCTGCGGACCGAACACGACGCGGATCGGCGCGTCCGCCAGCTCGGGCAATTCGATCCGGCGTTCAGCCGCGCTGCTGATCGGCCTGGTCTTCAACTCGTCGCCGCTCTGCAGCGGGCGCGGATAAGGGCTGCCGAGGCCGGCACGGGCGTTGACGGCGAGGCTGCCGAACATCGGCTCGCCTTCGATGCCACCTTCGATCGCGATGTAGCTGAAGGAGCCGCCACGGGCGAAGCCGAGATTGAGCGTCTCGCCGTCGGCGAGCATGACTGAGGCGTCGAAGGCGACCGCGCGGCCGGCGACATCGGCATTGCGCGGGGCGCCGGCGAGGCCGAGGCGGACCGCACCTTCGCGCGCGGTCAGCGTCGCGCCGAACGGGCCGATCTCGATGGCTGCCGCGAACAGCGCATTGCCGACCAGCGTGTTGGCGGCGGCCAGCGCGAGACGGTCCATCGCGCCGCTCGGCACCAGGCCGTAGCGCTGCGATCCCGGACGTCCGCCGTCCTGCACCGAGCTTGCCGGCCCGATCGAGGTGATGACGAGCTTGCTCATGGTGCGATCAATTCCGCGACGAACTCGCCGGCTTCGGCGGCGCGAGTCTGTTCGGCAAAGGTCTTGTCGTCGACCGCGGCAAAGGTGATGGCGTCGCCGGGCTCCAGCAGGAAGATCGGATCGCGATGCAGCTGATAGGTGCGCACGGCCGTGCAGCCGAGCAGGTGCCAGCCGGAGGGGCCGGCGAGGCACTGCACGCCGGTCTGCACGCCGCCGATCGCGATGGTGCCGGCGGGCGTCAGCAGCCGCGGATCCTTTCGCCTCGACATCTGAAGGGATTTGTCGAGCCCGCTGAGATAGGACCAGCCGGGCGTGAAGCCGATCATGGCGACGCGGTAGTCGCCGGCGGTGTGGCGCTTCACGATGTCATCGGGCGTGGTGTTGAGCGCTTTGGCGACGTCCTCGAGGTCGATGCCGTTCTCGCCGCCGTAGGCGACAGGAATGCGCCAGCGCCGCGTTTGGGCGGCGGTCGGCAGCGCCTTGGTAGCGCGCTCCAACAGCTGCTCACCGAGCGCGTCAAAGCCGATCTGGACGGGATCGTAATGCACCAGCAGCGAGCGATAGGTCGGCACCGTCTCGGTGATGCCCGCGATCGGCTCGGATGCAATGACGCGGTCGAGCGCCAGCACGCGCCGGTTGGCGGCATCGTCGATGTTGCGGCTGAACTCCACCGTGATGGCGCTGTCGCCACTCGGCAGAAGGCGGGGAGGGCTTAGGGTGTCGGCCATGGGCTCAAAAGACTCTTCGTCGTCAAGCTAGCGTGTTTCGAGGTGGAACGGAATTCACCTCGTGCAAAATATTGTAGCAACTTCAATAAATTAATCCGCATGCATCCGATAAGATATGATGATCGCAGCAATGCGTTTGCGCCCTTGACGCGACTGGCTGGCCCCGCAAGATGCGCTCCTCTCTTTCCTCCCACCGGAGCCGATCTGTCCGATGTCCCTGTCTGCCGAAGCGATTGCGACGCTGTCGCACGTGACCACCGCCACCATCACCACGGTCCTGCTCAAGAAGGGTCTGCGTAACGTCTGGATGCGCGGCACCAAGCCGCTGAAGCCCGGGCAGAAGCGGCTGGTCGGACCTGCCTTCACGCTGCGCTTCGTGCCGGCGCGCGAGGACCTGGCGACGCCGGAATCCTGGTCGTCGCCGATTTCGACCCGCACCGCGATCGAGGCGATGCCGGAGGGCTGCATCGCCGTGGTCGATGCGATGGGCATCACCGACGCCGGCATCTTCGGTGACATCCTCTGCGCCCGCATGGTCAAGCGCGGCGTCTCGGCGCTGATCACCGACGGTGTGGTGCGTGACATCGAGGGCGTGCTCGGCACGGGTCTTCCGGTGTGGTGCGACGGCTATGCCGCGCCGCCGTCGGTCGCGGGTCTCACCTTCGTCGGCTGGGGCGAGCCGATCGGCTGCGGTGGCGTGGCGGTGTTCCCGAACGACATCGTGGTCGCCGACCAGGACGGCGCGGTGCTGATCCCGCAGGCGTTCCTCGAGCACGTGCTCGCCGAAGGTCCCGAGCAGGAACGGATGGAAGCCTGGATCGTCAATGAGGTGAACAACGGCGCGCAACTGCCCGGCCTCTATCCGATGAACGCCGAGACCAAGGCGCGCTACGCGGCAAGCAAGAAGTAACATCAAGACAAGCGAGGTAAGCCCATGGATATCCACGTCTCGGGCTCGCGGCCGACCCGCCGCGCGCCGAAGGAGAACTTTACCGGCACGGTGCTGCAGGACCCCATCAACATGGCGCCCGCACCGGCGCGGCTGAACGCCTCGCGCGTGTCGTTCGAGCCCGGCGCGCGCACCGCCTGGCACACCCATCCGCTCGGGCAGACGCTGTACGTGATCTCAGGCATCGGCCGCGTGCAGGCCAAGGGCGGACCGATCAGGGAAATCCGCCCCGGCGACGTCGTCTGGATCCCGCCGAACGAGAAGCACTGGCACGGCGCCTCGCCGAACAACAGCATGACCCACATCGCCATGCAGGAAGCGCTCGACGGCGTCTATTCGACCTGGATGGAGCACGTCACCGACGAGGAATACAACGCCAAGCTCGGGTGAGGTGCGCTGCATCGGATCGCGAAAACGAAAAGCCCCGCGAGAGCGGGGCTTTTTGATTCCGGACGTTGCTGCGATCAATTCACCCGCGTCCAGGTCTGGCCGCCGCAGAACATGCCGCCGAAGGCGCAGCCCTGCACGCGCAGCGTATCAGTGTTCTTCAGCGCGATCGTCGAGTCATAGGTGCTGCCGCTGTTCGGATCGAAGATCCGGCCGCTCCATTTGTCCTTGTTGTCCTTGCCGGGCTTCATGTTGATCAGGATCTGCTCGCCATTCGCGTTCGATTTCTTGTCGACCGCGTAGCCGCAGAGATTGGTGCCGCATTGCTCGATGCGGACCTTGCCTTCCTTCTGTTCGGTCAGCCAGACGCCAACCGGCGAATTGGCGGCGACTGCCGCCTTTGGCGCCGGCGGCGGTGACGGCGGAGCGACGGCAACGGTCGCTGCAGGCGCAGGCCTCGCGATAGGCGCAGCCTCCTGCGGCGCAGGGGACGCCTGCGGAGCGGGAGGCGGTGGTGCAACTGCCGTGTCTGACGGTGCGACCGCGGCGGTCGTCGTTGCAGGATCAGGCGTCGCCGACGCTGCTGCGGGGGGCGGTGGCGGAGCCGGCGGAGGCGGTGCGGTGGGAATTGCGGCCTGCTCGGCGGGGGCCGGTGCAGCAGGAGGCGTCGTGGCTGCGGTTGGCGCAGGCGCAACGGCAGGCGCAGTGGCCGTTGTCGGGGCGGGCGCTGTTGGTGCGGCGGGTGCGGCCTGCGGATCGCTCTTGCTGTCGCTCTTGGCTTGCTGCGGGGTCTGCTTGCGCTTCGGCTCGGACTCGTCGGTCTTGGCGCGCTTGGCCTTGCGGCCGGTATTATCGTAGACGCCGGGGATCTGGACGGTGCCGCGGTCGGGATCGACGCGGATGGTGCGGCCGCCATATTCGAAGGTGTACTGGGCCTGCGCAGCGGCCGTGGTCGCCAGCAAAAGCGTGGCGATCGCCAGGAGCTTCTTCATCTCGACCTCCAGTGCAGGGAATCCGCCCCAAGTTACCCAATCGGCGCGTCACACGGCGTGACCTGGGTCACTTTCAAAACATGAGTCGTATGCCCTGCAGCTTTGGTTCAATGGCTGAAATGCCCTCCAGTTTCGTGCGCCCACGCGGTCAATTTGAGGCCGAGATACGCCGCAATTTGCCGCAGCTCATTCGAACCATGTGGCGTAGATCTTCTTGAGCGTGCCGTCTTCGGTCGCGATGTGCAGCCACTGATCGACGAACGCCTTCAGCGCGACGTCGCGCTGCAGCCAATAGGCCTTCTCGGAGAAATCGAACGGTTTGTCGGGATGCACCGCACAGAGCACGCCGGGATGCAGCTTCTGCTGGTAGCGCGTCTCGGACGCGTCGGTCATCATCAGATCGGCATCGCCCTTGGCGATCTCCTCGAAGATCTTGGTGTTGTCGTTGAAGACGCGGATGTCGGCGGCCTTCACATTGGCGCGCGCGAAGCGCTCGTTGGTGCCGCCGGGATTGACGATGACGCGGGTGCCGGCCTTGTCGATGTCGGCGATGGTCTCGTACTTGCCCTTGTCGCTGCAGCGCGCGATCGGCGTCTTGCCCTCGCGCATGATCGGCGTCGTGAACAGGCCCTTCTTCTGGCGGTCGAGCGTGATCGAGACACCGCCCATCGCGATGTCGAAATTGTCGGCCTCGAAATCCTTCATCAGCTGCGGCCAGGCCGTGTGCACGAACTCGACCTTGACGCCGATCGCCTTGCCGAGCGCTTCGGCCATGTCGACATCGAAGCCGCGGAACGTCTTGGTCTCCTTGTCGAGATAGGTGAACGGCATGTAGTCGCCGGTCATGCCGACGCGCAACGTGCCGCGCTTGACGATGTCGTCGAGGCGGGACGGCGCGGGCGCCTGCGCATGCGCGGAGGAGACGAGGAACGCCAAGGCGAGGCCGGCCAAAACACGAAACATCAATTTCTCCGTCAATTCCGATGACACGTCGTTGCCGAGCATTTAGACCAGATGCCGCGATTGGGCCAGCAGATCGAGTGCATGATGACCATCTCCCTCCACGAAGCCTCCGTCGGCGTCTATGTGCCGTATCTCGAGAATCTCGCCGGGCTGCTCGATCATGCGGCGGCGTATGCCGCGGCGCGCAAGATCGACCCGGCTGTGCTGCTTGGGCTCCGGCTCGCGCCGAACATGTACAATCTCCGCCAGCAGATCGGCGAGGCCAAGCGCCACGTCATCCTGAGCTGCGCGCTGCTGGCGGGCGCCGATCCCCTGACATTTCCAGCCGGCGAGCCCGACATCGCCGAGCTGAAATCGCGGATCGCAGCGACGATCGCATTTGCCGAGAGCATGCCGCGCGCGACGATCGATGCGGCCGCGGACAAGGAGGTGGTCTTCACCTTCAAGAGCGGCGCGACGCGCGCCTTCACCGGAAAATCGCTGCTGCTGACCTTCAGCGTGCCGCAGTTCTTCTTCCACGTCGCCACGAGCTACGACATCCTGCGCCACGCCGGCGTCGATCTCGCCAAGAAGGATTTTCTGGGACCGCCGCGCGCACCCGCTGGAAACTAAGCCTCGCCGTCGTCCCTGCGCACGAGATCGGCAGCCGCGGCGCGGCCGATCATTTCACTCTTGAGGCGCTCGAAGCGCTGATGGGATTCGGCGGCGCGGTCGTCGACAAACTTGATCGCGGCGTCCTTGTCCAGGGGGCCGTTGACGAGCGGAGTTCCGGTCTCGCCGATACTCTCGTCGACGAAATACTGCCCGTTGTCCTCACGCACCGTCCATTTGAAGCGTAGCGCGGCCATCGGGCCGGGGCCGATCTTGTAATAGCCGTTCGCCTCCAAAGGAGGAGCTTCTACAGGGGGGGCTTCCTCGAGCGGGGCTTCCTCCGGCGGCGCTTCGACTGGCGGGGCTTCGAGTGGTGGGGCTTCGAGTGGTGGGGCTTCGACCTGTGCGGCTTCAACCGGCTCCGGTTCGGCGGGCGCAGGCGCTACGACGACGGCTTCGGCCTCGACCGGATCGGACGGCAGCGGCGGCGGGACGGGGATCGGCGGCGGCACGGCGGCGGAGGGCTCGTCGAGCGGCGGCGGCTTTGGCGGCTCCGAACTGGCGCGCGGAGCGTCGAGAATGCTGGCGATCGCCGCAAGCGCATTGTCGGTCGGGTCGCTTTGATTCACGTGGATCGCCTCCGGACAGGACAAGATCAGCCACGGGCGGACCGGCCGCCTGCGTCATGGTGATTCCTATGTAGCTGATCTCGCAGGCTTTTGTCAGCCTACGCGCATACCGGCGGCGTTTTGTCCTTCCAGGGGCGCACCTGCTCGAGCTGGCCGGCCAGCCGGAACAGCAGGCCTTCCTCGCCGAGCTTGGCGGCAAACATCATGCCGAGCGGCAATCCGGCCTTGTTCCAGGCCAGCGGCACCGACATCGCGGGCTGGCCGGACATGTTGAACATCGACGTGCCCGGGATGTAGCGGCGCAGGATCGGCGCGATGTGACCGAGGTCCTCGGCCATCGTGTTGAGCTCACCGAGCCGCACCGGTGGCGCGCACAGCGTCGGCGCCAGGAAGACGTCGCAGCCCTCGAAGAACGCCGCCAGCCCGCGCGAAATCTGGAACGCCGCCAACTGCGCGGCGACGTAGTCGGCAGGCGCGAGCTTGTGCGAATTACGCGCGCTGGCCAGCGTCAGCAGTTCGAGATCATCTGACGTCATGGTGCGGCCGAAGCGCTGCTCGAGCTGCCGCACCACCAGCGCGGTGTTGCCGCCGACGATCGTGGTCATCACCGCGGCCGCATCATGCGCCATGACAGGCGCGCGTTCCTCGACGTGATGGCCGAGGCCGGCAAGCAGGTTCGCGATCTCGCGGACGGCCGCGGCGATCTCGGGATCTACAGCCTCGCCATAGGGCGACTTGTCGGTGAAGTGGATGCGGAGCTGGCCGGGATCGCGGCCGACCTCCTGCGAGAACGGCCGCACCGGCGCTGGCGCGACGTAGGGGCTCGACGGCTCCGGCCCGTGGACCGCGTCCATCATCACGGCGCTGTCGCGGACGCTGATGCTCAGGACATGGCCGATCGAAAAGCCGCCCCAGCCTTCGCCGCGGTTGGGGCCGATCGGATTGCGCGCCCGTGTCGGCTTCATGCCGAACACGCCCGAGGCCGAGGCCGGGATGCGGATCGATCCGCCGCCGTCGCTGGCATGCGCGACCGGGATGATGCGGGCGGCCACCGCCGCGCCAGCGCCGCCGGATGAGCCGCCGCAGGAATGATCGAGATTCCAGGGATTGCGGGTGGCGCCGAACAGCCGCGTCTCCGTGGTCGGCATCAGCCCGAATTCCGGGCTCGAGCTCTTGCCGAAGATGGTGAGGCCGGCGTCAAGGAAACGCTGTGCCAGCGTGCCGTTGTGATCGGCGACGAAATCCTTCAGCACCGTCGCGCCCGATGTCGTGCGGGTACCTTCGAGGGGTTCAAGATCCTTCATCAGGAATGGCACGCCGGTGAAGGGTCCGTCGGGCAGGCCTTTTGCCAGTTGGCGCTCGGCGTAATCGTAGTGCTTCACGACGACCGCGTTGATTTGCGGATCGACCTTCGCCGTCCGCGCGATGGCTTCGTTCAGAAGCTCCTTCGGCGTCACCTCTTTCTTGCGCACGAGCTCGGCGAGGCCGACCGCGTCGCAGTTGCCGAATTCCTTGAAGGCCATGTGGAGACTCCCTGCACCGGCCGATCGGGTGATCGGCCGCGGTGCGTCGAGACGAAAGAGTTGATGAGATTAGCCCAGAACGTCCTGATTGATCACGTTCTGCCGCAGCGGCTCGCCGTCCAGCACGCTGAGGATATTGCGCGCGGTCTGCTCGCTCATGCGATTGACGGCCTCGACCGTGACGCCGGCGACGTGGGGCGCCATGATCACGTTGGGCAGTGCGTGCAGGGGCTGGCCGACCGGCGGCGGCTCCTGCTCGAACACGTCAAGACCGGCGCCGGCGAGCCTGTTCGACACCAGCGCGTCGTGCAGCGCCTTCTCGTCGACGATGCCGCCGCGCGCGGTGTTGATCAGATAGGCCGTCCGCTTCATCAGGGCGATCCGCGCGGCATTGAACAGGCCGACCGTCTCGGGGCTCTTCGGGCAGTGAATGGTGACGAAATCCGCGCGCGGCAGCGCAGCGTCGAGGTCCGACACCGGCTCGCAGCCGGCTGCCTTGATCTCCGCCGCCGGCTTGTAGGGATCATACACCAGCACGCTCATTTCCATCGCCAGGCAGCGCTTGGCGGTGCGCGAGCCGATGCGGCCGAAGCCGATGATCAGCACGGTCTTGCTGTAGAGGTCGAACGGCAGCGCGCCGAGCCGGCTCGCCCAGGTGCCTTCCTTGACCATGGTGTGCATCTCGGCGGCGCGCTTGGCGAGCGTCAGCATCATGAACAGCGCCTGTTCGGCCACTGACGGCGAGTTCGCGGTGCCCGCAACCATCAGCGGCACCTTGCGGCGGGACAGGGCCGGCACGTCGACCGCGTCGTAGCCGACGCCGATCCGGGTCACCACCTTCATGTCGCCGGAGGCTTCGAGCTCCGGCTCGCCGAACTTGGTGGCTCCAAGCGCCACGCCATGGACCGGCGCATGCTGCTTCAGCATCGCCTCGAAGTCCTTTGATGTGATCAGGTTTGGAAACTCGATGAGCTCGACGTCGTCCCGTTCGTTGAGGAGTGCGCGTGCGCCTTGCGACAAGGTTTGCGTGATGAAAATCTTCTTCTTGTTGGTCGCCATTTCCTGCCCTTGAGGTTCTCTGCGCCGTCAAAGGACGGCGCCGGTCGCCTCGTTTAGCAGGTGCATATTGTTGAGGTCCACCGCCATTCGGAGAGGGCCGCCATCCTGCGCGCCGGCATTGGGATTGACCCGGCCGCAGACGGCGGTGCCTTCGAGGGTGAAGTAGACCAGCGTCTCCATGCCCATCGGCTCGGTGACGTCGAGTGTCGCATCGAACGGCTCGACGCCGGGCTCGGCGTGGGGGCTCGCTTCGGTCATGTGCTCGGGGCGGATGCCGAACAGAAGCTTGTCGGTGCGCGGCAGGGCATTGTAGCGGGCCGCGCGCGCCGGCGGTAGCGGGAAGGCGAGCCGGTCGGTCAGCCGCAAATGCAGCTTGCCTGCGCTGTCTTCGAGCCGGCACGGCACGAAATTCATCGCCGGCGAGCCGATGAAGCTTGCGACGAATTTCGTGGCCGGCTTGTGATAGAGCTCGTTCGGCGTGCCGATCTGCTCGATGCGGCCGTGGTTCATCACCACGACGCGGTCGGCCAGGGTCATTGCCTCGACCTGGTCGTGAGTGACGTAGACCGTCGTGGTGCGGACCTTCTGGTGGACCTTCTTGATCTCGATCCGCATCTGCACGCGCAGCTTGGCGTCGAGGTTCGACAACGGCTCGTCGAACAGGAACACCTTTGGATTGCGCACGATGGCGCGGCCCATCGCGACGCGCTGGCGCTGGCCGCCGGAGAGCTGCTTCGGCTTGCGGTTGATCAGGTCGGTGATGTCGAGCATCCGCGCGGCCTCGGTCACCCGCGCATTGATCTCGGCCTTCGGGTAATGCTTAAGCCGCAGGCCGAACGACATGTTCTCCGCGACCGTCATGTGCGGGTAGAGGGCGTAGTTCTGGAACACCATCGCGATGTCGCGGTCCTTCGGCGGCACGTCGTTGACGACGTCGCCGCCGATCATGATGTCGCCGTCCGAGATGTCCTCGAGGCCCGCGATCATGCGCAGCGTCGTCGACTTGCCGCAGCCGGACGGGCCGACCAGCACCACGAACTCATGGTCGGCGATGTCGAGATCGATGCCGCGCACCGCCTCGACGTCGTCGTAGCGCTTCACCACCTTACGCAACGTCACGTCAGCCATGAATTCGTATCCCCTCAGTTCAACCCTTGGTCGCACCGGCGGTCAGGCCGGCAATGTAGTAGTCCATCAGGAAGGCGTAGATGATCAGCGGCGGCGCCGCGCCGAGCAGGGCGCCGGTCATGATCTGTCCCCAGTTGAACACGTCGCCCTTGATCAGCGTCGTGATGATGCCGACAGGCAGCACCAGCTGGTCAGTCGAGGTGGTGAACACGAGGGGATAGAGGTATTGCGCCCAGGAGACCGTGAAGGCGAAGATCGTCGCCGCGATCAGGCCGGGGAGGGCAACCGGAATGAAGATCCGGGTCAGCGTCTGGAACCAGGACGCGCCGTCGATGATCGCGGCTTCATCCAGCTCCTTCGGGATCGATGCGAAATAGCCGATCATGATCCAGGTGCAGAACGGCACCGTCAGTGTCGGATAGATGAACAGCAGGACGTACCACTTGTTGATCAGCTGAATTCCGGTCCAGTCGCCGATCACTGCGAACATCTTGAACAGCGGAATGAACAGCAGGCTATCCGGAACGAGGTAAGTCAGAAACACGCCGGTCGCCAGCGTGGCAGAGCCCCAGAACTTCATCCGCGACAGCGCAAACGCCGCCGGCACGCTGATCAGCATGGTGATGGTCACCACGATGATCGAGACCCAGGCCGAATTCCAGAAGAAGCGCAGGAACTGGTTCGACGTCAAAAGCTCGATGTAATTGCTGAGCGTCGGATGGAACACCCACCAGGGATTGGTCGCCGCCGAGATCTCCGCGCTGCTCTTCAGCGAGGTGATCAGCATGTAGATCGGCGGCACCAGCGAGAAGATCGCAAACAACGTCAGGAAGAAATACGACCAGCGCAGCGCCCAGGCGCGGTCGCGGCTCATGCTGCCATACTTGACCTTGCGGGTCGGTCCGGCTTTGTCGATGGTGACCGTGCTCATCAGGCTTCATTCCCCCGCTTGTTGACGTCGCGCAGGATGAAGACCGCCGCGACCGCAAGGATTGGCACCATGAACAGCGACACGCTGGCGCCGAGCGGGATGTCGCTGCCCTCGATGCCGACGCGGAACGCCCAGGTGGCGAAGATGTGGGTGTGATCGAGCGGACCGCCGGCGGTGAGGATGCGCACGATGTCGAAATTGGCAAACGTCACGATCAGCGAGAACAGCGTGGTGATCGCGATGATGTTGCGCATCATCGGCAGGGTGACGTACCAGATCCGCTGCCACCAATTGGCGCCGTCGATCGCGGCCGCCTCATAGAGCTGCTCGGGCACCGATTTCAGCGCCGCCAGATACATGATCATGAAGAACGGCGCGCCGTACCAGACGTTGACCAGGATCACCGAGAAGCGCGCCCACATCGCATCGCCCGTCCACGGGATCGGGCCGATGCCGAAGAACGACAGCGTGTAGTTGAAGGCGCTGTAGGAGGGGTCGAACAGCCACAGCCAGGCTAGCGTGCTCATGGCCGGCGGGATCACCCAGGGCACCAGCAGCATGCCGCGCCATTTGCGCTGCTTGTTGGCGGGCACGTTGTGGACGAAATGCGCGACGATGAAGCCGATCAGCGCTTTCAAGATCACAGCCGAGATCGCGAAGATGCAGGACTGCCTGACCACCAGCCAGAATGTGTCGCGCTTGAACAGGAACTCGAAATTGCCGAAGCCGACGAACCGCGCCATCGACTTGTTCAATGTGGCCAGATGCACGGAATAGAGGGCGGGGTAGAGCACGAGACAGGCGATCAAGAGGATCAGCGGCAGCGTCATCAGGAAGGCGGCGGTCGATTTTCGCTTCAGCGCCTTCTGCAGGCCGGAACGTCTGCGGGTTGCTGTGCGGGCGACGGTGCCTTGCTGAACTACGACGTCGGCCATGGTGGATCTTCCCTGGATGGTTCGCGATGAAACCGGCCTCGGCCGGTTTCCCAGCAGGTGTGAGAGGCGGATGCGCCGTGAGGCCGGCGATCAAGCCGGCGACACGGCGCATGCGCGAGGCGGCTCAGGTCCGCATGAAGCCTTCGCACTCGCCTTCGGCCCAGGCCAGCGTCTTCTCCATCGCCTCGCCCTGGTGATAGCGCAGACACATCTTGGTCAGGGTCGCCTGAGCGTAGATCTGCTGCGCCACCTTTGGCGGAGCGGGCGAGGTCGCGATCGACAGGGTCTGGTGATTGTACGGATTCGGATAGTGATACAGCGTGCCCTTCGGCGGGCCTTCTTCCTGCCAGACCTTCAGCGTGGTGAGCTTCTCGAACGCCGGCAGGTCGTAGCCGCCGCTCGCGACCACCATCTTCTCGATCGAGGCCGGCTTCGACAGATGGACCAGCAGGCTCTTCGCCGCTTCCTTGTTCTTGGAGAAGCTCCAGATGCTCCAGAAGTACGGCAGGAACGGCGCAAAGCGTCCCTTCGGACCGGCCGGGAAGCCGTGCGTCCAGCACTGCTCGGCAACCTGCGGAGCGTCGCGCTTGGCCACCGCCCATGCGCTCGGCGGGTTCATGATCATCGCGCCCTTGCCGGCGACCAGCCATTTGTTGTTGGAGGCGTCGTCCCAGGCCGCGACGTCGGGCGGCAGGAAGCTGATCAGCTTCTTGTAATAGTCGAGCGCCTGGCGCACCGCGTCGGTCTTGACCGTGAGGTTGCCCTTGGCGTCGACCAGCGAGGCACCGAACGACTGGAAGATCGCGCCGCAAGTGTCGACACTGTCAGTGGTTTCACCGAGCCCGATGCCGAACGGCACGCCGCCCTTGTGGCAGGCTTCGGCGGCTTTCAGGAAGGTATCGAGCGTCCAGTTGTCGGCCTTCGGCTGAGAGCCCGCGGGATACATTTCCTGCACGTCGATGCCGGCATGCTTCTTCATCAGGTCGATGCGGGTGCAGGGGCCCTTGATCTGGCTGCCGACGCAGGCGGGCACGCCCATCCACTTGCCGTCGGCCATGCCGAGATACTTCACGGTGCCGTTGACCTCGCCATTCTCGGCGATGATCGGTCCCATGATGTCGTTGACCGACTCCATCTGCTCGGAATTGGCGTGGCACCACCAGGTGGGCATTGAGAAGATGTCGTGGCCGGATTTCGCCTGGGCTTCGGCGGCGATCGTGAGCAGGTTCTTGTTGCCCTGGCTCGTGATGTAGTCGATCTGGACCTCGACCTTTTCCTTGGCGGCCCACTCATTGACGAGCTGGGTCGAGGCGTTGTTGGCATTGGGGACCCAGTGGTCCCAGAAGCCCATCGACAGCTTTCCCGCAGCGTAGGCGCCACGAACGTAGGGCGCAGTAATCAACGCTGCCGATGACAGCGCTGTCGCAGTGACGAATTGGCGACGTGAAAGCTTCTTCCGTGACATGGCGTTCCCTCCCTGGTGAGCCGACGGACAAAGACTTTTTGGAAATCTCTTTTTTTGTTTTGCTCGCCGAAGTGAGGCGGACGCTATGAGATTTCGTTATCGCCGATCAGAACAGAATTGCTTGCGTCTGTCGAGAAATCAGATGCGGTCGCGCATAGAACTAACGTTGTGTGCAAATCGGAGGCAGTCTGCCGCGCTCGCGTCGCAATCGTTGGCATTTGGCAGCGCTACCAGCTTGATTGTTGCGGCGCACGCAGGCGTCAATGCAAATCGTTTTTGCACGCAGTGTGCGCGGTTGAGCCGCAGGTTCCCAGCGGCGGCAGCCTGCGATCCACCGTCATCTTCATGCCCTGCGCAGCCAATAGACTTGCCCGGAACTAAAACGGTAAAATCCGGATTCGCAGGCGGGGCGTTCCGCCACATGGATAATCCTGCCTGAGACACTCGCCAGAGACCTCACGTCAATCATGGAGACCCCGATGATGCCCAGCCCGGTAGCGAAACTGCGTGCACGGTGGAAGCTGTGCGTCGCGCTTGGGGTGGTCGCCATCGCGCTCAGCAATGCGCCGCGCGTTGATGCCCAGATCGTGCAGGGAGTCGAGAAGGGCGCCCGCGAGGGCAACAAGGCCGCCGGACCGGTCGGCGGCGTGCTCGGCGGCGCCATCGGCGGCGTGGTCGGCGCGGTGACGGGGGTCACCGGCGTGCTGACCGGCAACACGGGCAACAACAATAACAACGCCGCCAAGAACGCGCCGGCGCAACAGCAGCAGCCCGCCGCGGCCGGTGACAAGTCTGGCGACAAGCAGGGCACCAAGGCCACCAAGACGGCAAAGGCCGGCAAGGATGCCGCCAAGGGCGGCAAGCAGCAGCCTTCGGTCCTGACCCAGAATGGTGCGCCGCAACTCACCGCCGAGCAGATGGTCGCCAACAGCGACGCGAATATCGAGCGGATCAAGAAGGAGCTGAACCTGACGCCCGAGCAGGAGAAGCACTGGGCCGGGTTCAACAGCGCGATGCACTATCTCGGCCACAACGGCGCCGATCGGCTCAATCTGCGCATCGCCCGTGCGCAGCGCGATCCGCCCGACGACATCATCGAGCAGATGCGCAACGAGGCGCAATTCCTCAATGACCGCGCGGTCGACCAGCGCGGTGTTGCGGATGCCGCCGAGCCGCTGTTCGGGAGCCTCGACGACAAGCAGAAGCAGATCTTCATCACGGAGATGGTGCGTCTCAGCCACGAGCGCGGGCTCGATTGAGACGCGCGGCCAAACACGAGGCGCTTGCGCGGAGATCACGCGCAGCAACGACAAAAGCCTGAAGCGCTGATGCGCTTCAGGGTGGGGACGAATAGCCGGGCCACCAGGCCCTGGGGTAGGTTTAAAGGCACGGCACCCGGCTATCCTGCCGCAGCGGCGCGGCCCGAGCAGATCGTCATCCAATGTTGACCAAAACAGAACCGATTCACGCCCGAGTGATGGCCGTCCCGCGGATTTCTGCGGAAGCCGCCGGCGCAGAATAATTTCGGCCGGCAGTGATGCCGGCCGGACACATGCAAGCGCGAGAATCTTCGCGCTCAGGTTTTCGGGAAGTTCAACTCCACGCCGACACCATCGGGATCGTAGAGAAAGATCTGGGTGTCGCCGGTACGCGGAACAATCTGTTCGCGAAATTGAACGTTCCTGGCCTTGAGGCGCTTGCGCACGCCTTCGACATCGGTTGCGGCAAACGCGATGTGGTCGAGCCGGCCGGTGTCCTCGTATCTCTTTTCGGTGCCGCGCACCACGATGCCCTCGCGCGGCTTGCGCGTGCCCATCAGGTGCACGGTGGCCTGTCCGCCCGAATAGAGCCAGTAGCCGGGGAAATCGAGCGGCGGCCGGTCGCCGTTCTCCAGCCCAAGCACGTCGCAGTAGAACTCCTTCGTCCTTTCGAGATTCTGCGGCTCGATGGTGAAATGCTGTAGTCCGCCCAAGGGCATTGCCGTTCTCCTTCACATCGTGAGTTAGGTTCAGGCCTGCCGCACGGTCGCGGAGCTTGCGACGTCGGACGAGGCCATCAACTCCTTGTCGATCTGCTCGATCGACTTGCCCCGGGTCTCGATGCCGAGGAAGTAGTAGACGCAGCCCGCCATCAGGAACCAGCAACCGAGATAGACGAAGGCGATCGGGATCTGGGGCAGCGGCACGTCGGGCTTGAGATAGTTGTTGGAGCCGATGATCAGCGCGAGCCCGACCGGGCCGATGATCTTGCCGATGCCGCCGAAGCCATAGGCCGAGCCCATGCCTGTCGTGCGCAGATGCGACGGCCAGACTTCCGCGGCATAGGGACCGACGATGGCAAAACCGCCATCGGCGAAGAAGAACGCCGCGGCGAGGATCAGCCAGAACGCCGAATAGCCGAACAGCGTCGCATCGTATTGGTAGCCGGCGATGATCACGAGCGCGCCGGCGCCGAAACCGAGCAGGCCGCCGGCGGTGCGCCGCCCCAAGAGCTCCGAGAAGTACGAGAACGAGATGCGGCCAAGGAAGCCGGAGACGCTGAGCAGGATCATCATCTTGGCGGCTTGCTGCGGCGTCACCTTCAGGAGCAGCACAAACAGCGATGGCGCCCAGAGCGTCACGCCGTAGACGCCAGTCTGCGCGCCGGCATTGCCGAGCCAGGACACGATCAGGCTGCGCGGGTATTTGAACAGGTCGAGGAAGTTCGTGGTGACGACGGGGCCGGCGTCGGCCGCCGACGGCAGCGGCAGCTCCGCGGGTTTCATCTGCAGCGCCCAGGCCAGCGACTTCCGTGCTTCGTCATAGCGGCCCTGGCGGCACAGCCAGCGCGGACTCTCGGGAACCCAGAGGCGGACCAACAGCACCAGCAGCGACGGCAGCACGCCGATCGCAAACAGCAGGCGCCACTGGTCGGTGCCCATGACCGCGCCGAGCACGGCGCCGAGGCCGACGCCGAGCGGGATCACGCAGGTGACGAGCCCGCCGACCCAGCCGCGTTTGTGCGAGGGCATGAACTCCTGCACCAGCGGCAGGTCCACGCAATAGAGCCCGCCGACGCCGGTGCCGACGAAGAAGCGCAGGATCGCGAGATAAACCCAGCCATTGTCGGGCGTGAAATAGAGCAGGCCGGTCGCGATCGAGAAGTTCAGCACGGTGCCGATGAAAACGGGACGGCGGCCGATGCGGTCGGCGAGCCAGCCCCAGAGATAGGCACCGATGATGGCGCCGATGCCGGAACTCATCAGCACCGTCGCCGACTGCCCGAAGGTGAGCTTCCAGGGTCCGATCAGGAAGGCAAGGACGAAACCAATCAGGAAATAATCGAAGAATTCGAGCGCGTCGCCGATGATGGCGGCCGTGAGGATCTTGATCTGGTTGCCGGTCAGATTCGTCCGGCGATCGAGGATCTCGAACATGGCGTCTCCCCATGGCGCCTGTTCTTTGTTGTTTCCAAGCGAGCGTCGCGCCAGCGCATCGCCGATGCGAGGGAAGCTATCTCGCGGCTGCGCGGTACGACAACCCGGAGTGGACGCGGGGCTCGTCTGCGTTGAGCTGATACGCATGGGTTTACTGCTCCGCACAAATCGCGCTGCGAAAGGGCGGGTTGAATCGAACGCGCCGGACCGGACCGCAAATTCCGGACATGCATTCTCGTTCTCGCGACCTCATACCGGTGTCATCACCCGCGTATGCGGGTGATCCAGTATTCCAGAGACGCCAGCGATTGAGCCGATGGGCCGCGGCGTACTGGGTCGCCCGCTCCAGTGCGCAAGTGCGCACAAGGCGGGCGATGACACTGGGATAAGTGTCTGCATTCTCGCGACATGATTTGCCCGAGCTTTACATCTCGTTTCGCCCTCTCCGTTAGCTGAGGGCGCAGGGAAAGCCGGGCGCTCACTTGCACCCGAGGTCTCGTGCGCAATGGAGTAGAAGTTGCGCACACGAGCATACAGGTGCAGCCGAGACAGCCCGACTTCCCCTGCGCGATGGCTTTACGGCTTATACGTGCTCGCCCTGGTGAGACTCTGCATTTGTGTCACCATCGCCAGCGACAGGCGTTAGCCTGTTCGCTTGCTTACCACCAGCATCGGGGCGGCAGGCCCACACGACTTCACCGTACGCCTTGGTGCGTTCGTCTCGTGCACCTTGGCGTCCACCGCATCCCAACCCACGTTCGCGACGACCGCGAAGCGCCCCTCATGCCGGGCGGGATGGACGTAACTTTAGCATATTCCGAAGTTCGTGTAAAGAGGAATATTTTGCCCGTGCCGGCTTGCGCCGTCGGGCAAATCAGTGATCGAATATCGCGGGGAGGGGTGTGGCTGTCACCGTGCCATTGCGAGCGCGCTGATCCCGGTAATTGCGGTCCGGCACCGTCACGTCATTCTAATTGTGCGCTGACATGATGCGCGTGTCGTTACTGCTGCGTTGCGAAAAACACCGGGCCCGCCTTGCCACCGTTGACTTGCGTCGCGGCCCGCGCCAAGCCTGCAGCCACAGTATCCGGGCCGGAACGAATGGACGAAAAGCGCAGGTATCCGCGAACCGAGATCAGCGAGCCGGCCTATATTTCGTCGGGCGGCTCGGTGATGCATTGTGTGGTCGCGAATATCTCGCAGGAAGGCGCGGCGATCGACGTCGATAACCCGGCCTTTGTCCCGGCCTGCTTCCGCCTGGTGATGGCGAAGGACGCCAGCGACGTGCATCATTGCCGGGTGATCTGGACCAAGAAGACCCGGATCGGCGTGATGTTTGTTCCGCCAAAGTGACGCCGGCGGCATCGCGATAAAGGCCTGCCGCTCGGGCGGCTGGCCTGCTAAGCTCGGTTCCGGTCTCGTTGCCGACTGGATGCGGAGCGCCGATGACGCCCGAACCTGCCACGATCTGTCTTGGCTGCTGGCAAAATTTGCACGTGCCGATCCCGCTGCGTGGGCCGCTGTCGGCACCGTTCCGCATCTTCGGGATCAAGCCGAGCCGCATGAATCCCAACATGTGCACGATCTGCGAGATGGCGTTCTCGCGCGTCATGAAGGCGCGCGCGGTAACGATCGACGCCACCATCATGTTCGCCGATCTGCGCGGCTACACCGTGCTGACCCAGAGCCTTCCGCAGGCCGGGCTGACGTCGCTGCTCGACGCCTTCTATGACGACTGCGCCATGGCGATCTGGCACTTTGACGGCATCCTTAACAAAACCATCGGCGACGCCGTGCTCGCGATCTTCAACTTCCCGGTCAAGCAGCAGGATCACGCGATGCAGGCGCTGCTGGCGGCGCGGCAGATCCAGCAAAACTTTGCCAGGCGGCGCGAGGAACTGGTGCGGACCGTCGGCGACATCGAGCTCGGGATCGGCATCGGGATTGACAGTGGTGACACCAATTTCGGCGAGTTCGGCAAGGCCCATCGTGACCTGACGGCTGTTGGCACCGTGGTCAACCGGGCTGCGCGGGTGCAGGCGGCTGCGAAATCGGGCGAGATCCTGGTCACGTCGGCCGTGCGCGATCGCACCGGAGACGTCGTGACGGGAGATGGGGCCGACTACGCGCTGAAGGGGTTCGATCAGCCAGTGCGGCTGTTTCCGGCCTGACGGAAACAAGGAAGGACGGCTCCAACGCCTTTTGCAAAGCGTCGGAGCCGTCCGGGATGGTCGTATGCCGATTTCAACAGGCACCCAACGTGCCGGCGCAGGAAATCGTTCCCAGTGCTCTGAAAATAATTTTAGCTTCCAGCTAGCGCCACATGCCGCGCATCCTGGCGCGGATGTCGATGGTGGGACCCTGGCTGGCGGCTTTCGGCTGGGCGGGGGCGGCGCGGGGCCAGCTGGTCCGCTCGAAGGCCGGCAGCAGCCGTTCCGGGATGAAGCGTGTGCGCGACGCGTACATGTGGCGGTCGCCTCTGGCAGCCTGGCCGTGCACGAAGAAGCGTTGCGGCACCATCAGGTGCAGATCGTCCTTGGCGCGGGTCATGGCGACATAGAGCAGGCGGCGTTCCTCCTCGAGCTCGGCCGAGGTGCCGGCGCCGAGATCGGACGGCATGCAGCCATCGACCACGTTGAGCACATAGACCGATTTCCATTCCTGGCCCTTGGCGGAATGGATCGTCGACAGGATCAGATAGTCCTCGTCGAGCAGCGGCACGCCGGCCTGGTCGCTGGTGGCATCGGGCGGGTCGAGCGTGAGCTCGGTCAGGAAGCGCTCGCGCGAGGGATAGCTGCCGGCGATCTGCTCGAGCTGGACCAAATCCGCGCGGCGGACCTCGCTGTCCTCGTGGATGCGGTCGAGATGCGGCTCGTACCAGAGCCTGGCGCGTTCGATGTCGACCGGCCATTCCGAGTAGCGCAGGTTTTCGACCGCTTCGACGAACGACCGCCAGTCGGTGCCGGCGCGCGGCGGCGAGGGCAGGCGCGCGAGGGCCGCGATCGGATCGGCGGCCTCGGCCATCTGGTCGAGCACGCGCTGCGCGGAGGCGGGGCCAACGCCCGGCAACAAATGCAGGATGCGGAAGCCGGCGACGCGGTCGCGCGGGTTCTCGACAAGGCGCAGCAGCGCCAGCATGTCCTTGACATGGGCGGCATCGAGAAATTTCAGGCCGCCGAACTTCACGAAGGGAATGTTGCGGCGGGTCAGCTCGACCTCGAGCGGACCGCTATGCGAGGAGGTCCGGAACAGCACCGCCTGATGCTTCAGCAGTGTGCCTTCCTCGCGGTTGGCCAGCACCTGCTCGACGATGTAGCGGGCCTGGTCGGCCTCGTCATTGATCACGACGAGCTGCGGCCTGCGCTCGGAGGCCCGTTCGGTCCAGAGGTTCTTGGTGAAGCGCTCCTTGGCGAGCGAGATCACGCCGTTGGCGGCGGACAGGATCGGCTGTGTTGAGCGGTAGTTGCGGTCGAGCGTGACGATCTCCGCCTGCGGTGTGAAGTGGTCGGGGAAATCGAGGATGTTGCGCACCGTCGCGGCGCGGAACGAGTAGATCGACTGCGCGTCGTCGCCGACCACGGTGAGACCGCGTCCGTCCGGCTTCAGCGCCAGCAGCACCGATGATTGCAGGCGGTTGGTGTCCTGATATTCGTCGACCATGACATGGTCGAAGCGGCCGCCGATCTCTTCGGCGAGGCCGGCATCCGTCATCATCTGCGCCCAGTACAACAGCAGGTCGTCGTAATCGAGCACGTTCTGCTTCTGCTTGGCCTCGACATAGGCGGCGAACAGCTGCTTCAGCTCGGCGGCCCAGCCGGCACACCATGGAAAGGATTGGCCGAGCACGGCGTCGATCGCCGTCTCCGCGTTGACGCAGCGGGAGTAGATCGCAAGGCAGGTGCCCTTGGTGGGAAACCGGCTCTCGGTCCTGGACAGGCCGAGATCATGGCGGACCAGGTTCATCAGGTCGGCGGAGTCCTCGCGATCATGGATTGTGAACGCCGGCTCGAGCCCGATGCGTTCGGCATATTCGCGTAAGAGCCGCGCGCCGATGCCATGGAAGGTGCCGGCCCAGCTCAGCGCGTCCGTCATGACGGAGGCCTTGTCGCCCATTACCCGCCGCGCGATACGCTCGACGCGCCCGGCCATCTCGGCGGCGGCGCGGCGCGAAAACGTCATCAGCAGGATGCGGCGCGGATCGGCGCCGGCGACGATCAGATGGGCGACGCGATGCGCCAGCGTGTTGGTCTTGCCGGAGCCCGCGCCCGCGATCACGAGCAGCGGGCTGCCGATGGTTCCGTCTGCGCCGACGCCATGCTCCACGGCGCGCCGCTGCTCGGGATTGAGCGCATCCAGATAGGTTTTCTCGGCAAGGTCAGTCACGAATCACCCCCCGTCAAAACGCTAACAGACATCTGACGCATCGGGGGCAACGGCCAGCAGCGGGTGCAAAGAAATTAGATTGACTTTAACCCGGCGCGGCGCACAACCGCGCCATGGGTGACGTATCCAGTTCCGACACGCCGTTGAAGGCGACGTTCAAGTTGAGGCTCAACGGCGAAACGGTGACGCTTGCGACCGTGGGGCAGGCCTATCGCTTCATCACCAACATCAACGCCGTCGAATGGATGGAATTCCGCTCGCTGCATGACGATGCCGTCCGTGCGCTGGAGAAGGCGGCCGACAACGCGATGCTGACGGTGCAGGCAACCAACGCGCTGCGCACGCTGTTCGTGCGCGCCAAATTGCTTTGAAGACCGACTTGTTCTGAAAAAGAAGCGGGCCGCCCGGTCCTCAGTCTTGCGCGAGCAGGCGATCATAGAGCAGGGCGGACCGTAGATTCACGGTGGCGGTCGTGAGGTAACGCGCTGACTTCATCGCGTTGTTGAACATCAGGATCGCGGTCTTCCAATGCGCACTCTCGCGCTGATCCTCGGTCAGATTGGACAGGAAGTCCGCGGCGTCGCCGACCGTCACGAGCGTGCGCCCATCCTTGAGCGCAAGCGCGAACGCCAGCGGCGAACGCTTTTCCAGTTCCAGCACGACAAGCTCCAGCCCCGAGAGAAACGATCCAACGAGAAACGATCCAGACAGCGTTAGCTGCGTCGGCTCTATCAAGCGTTAAAGCCCCGCCCCGCTGCAAGCCTTGTTTGCCGCAAGCCTTGGGATGGCGTGGCTAAAAGGAATCGGCAAGCGCGATCTCGGCCTTCAGCGCTTCGATCCGCCGCTGGGCCTCCTCGAAGGACAGCCCCTTCGCGAACTGCCTGGGCTGATAGGCCTCCTCGGCCAGGCTCCTCAGCCGGAGCGCCTGGGCGCGGGTCATCTGCGCCCCGACCCGGTCGGTTACGCCGCCAAAAGTGATCGCTGCATTGCTCATGGTCTGCCTCATCAGCCGATTGGATGGCTTGACAATATGTTCTATTTTTGTTCTAACAAGCCATGGACAACAGAATTAATGAAATCAGACGAAAAATCAGTGCGTTGCGCGCCGAGATGACGCTTGTCGAGGCGGCGATCAGCGATCAGATCAAGCGCGACCTCGATTGTAGCGAGACGGCCACTCGGCTGCTCGCGATGCGTGGCCAGCTGACCGAGTTGATCCGGGAGTGGAAGGCGTCCGGCGGCGGGGAACAACTGCCGACGGTTCGGGAGCGGCTCAGCCGCACCGCCGAGCGGCGCCCGGCCGAAAAGCTCAAGCTGAACTTCAAGCGGAAGCCGGCCGCCGTCGACGCACGGGTCTAACCGTCACGGCCCGACCGGTCGCGGCGCTAGGTCTCAGGCGGCGGTTGGGAACAATTGGCAGACGTCGGGTATTCTTTGGCGGTGAAAATGCATCACCGATCGAGGCACGTGACTGCTGACCGGACCGCTCGGCCGCGGCCCTCGGTGAATGACGACCGCAGCCCGCTGCTGACGCTGATGTCCTGCATCGACTGCCTGACGACGATGCGGCTGGAAACCTGCTCCCCGGGCGACGAGGGCAAGGACATCATCCAATATCGCTGCGAGCAATGCGGCCGCGTCGAGCGCGTGCAGCTGGTGCGGCGGAGCTGGCCGGTGCGGAACTAGCTTGGGCAGGCTAATTTTGGGCAGGCTAATCCTGTCCCGTCAGTTTTGACAGCTCGCGGCTGAGGTCGTGAAGCTGGTAGGGCTTGCGCAGCACCGGAAAGTCGGACCGCACCTCGCGCATGCTGTCGCTGTAGCCCGTGGTCAGCAGGATCGGCAGGTCCGGGTTCTTCTCCCGGATGGCGCGCGCCAGCTTCAGGCCATCCATCTTGCCGGGCATGATGATGTCGGAGAACACCACGTCGACGCCGTTGGCCTCGATCGCCTGCAGCGCGCTTTCGGCACTCGACACCCAGCGGACGGTATAGCCGAGCTGCTCGAGCAGGCCGGTGCTGGCATCGGCCACCGCGGGATTGTCCTCCACCAGCAGCACGGTCGCACACGCCAGCCCGCTTGCACCCTCGCCAACCTGCCGTTCCCGGCTCCGGCCGCGTGGCAGATGGATGCTGACGGTGGTGCCCTGGCCAAGCTCGGTCGCAATCTCGATCTTGCCGCCGGCCTGGTGTGCGAAGCCGTGGACCTGCGACAGGCCGAGCCCGGTCCCCTTGCCGACGGGCTTGGTGGTGAAGAAGGGATCGAAGACCTTGCTGAGCACGTCGTCGGGGATGCCGTCGCCGGTGTCGGCGACGCTGATCACGACCTGGTTGCTGGCGGCCTGGTTGCGGGCCGAGACGGTGAGGGTGCCGCCGTCAGCCATGGCGTCGCGCGCATTGACCACGAGATTGATCAGCGCCGTCTCGAATTCTGCGGGGTCGACATGGATCGGCCAGGTGCCGGGCCTGATATCGATGTGCAGGCGGATCATGCTGCCCAGCGCGCTGGTCAGGACTTCACGCAGCGCACCGATGCGGGCGACGACGTCGATGGCCTGTGGATTGACGCTTTGCCGGCGGGCGAAGCTCAGCAGCTGGCTGGTCAGCGACGCCGCGCGTTGCGAGGCGGTCTCGATCGCGCCGAGCGCGCGCAGGCCCCGTTCGCTCGACACTTCCTGGCGGATCTTGTGCAGGTTGCCCGAGATGATCATCAGCAGGTTGTTGAAGTCGTGGGCGACGCCGCCGGTCAATTGGCCCAGCGCGTCCATCTTCTGCGATTCCGCGAGCTGCCGCTGCACCTGCTCCAGCTTCTGCTGCGCCTCGCGCCGTTCGGAAATGTCGCGGGTGATCTTGGCAAAGCCGACCAGCACGCCGTCGGCGTCACGGATCGGATCGATCACCACGCTGGCCCAGAAGAACGAGCCGTCCTTGCGCACGCGCCAGCCTTCTTCCTCGTAATGCCCGGTCTCCTCGGCGATCTTGAGCGCGCGCGCCGGCTTGCCCGAGGCCTGGTCGGCCGGGGTGTAGAACCGCGAAAAGCTCTGGCCGATGATTTCCTCGGGCGCGTAGCCCTTGATGCGCTCTCCGCCGGCATTCCAGTTGGCGACGATGCCATCCGGCTTCAGCATGTAGAGCGCGTAGTCGGTGACGTTGCTCACCAGCAGGCGGAAAATGTGCTCGCTTTCGAAAGCGTCGCGTTCGAGCTGCTTGGATTTCTTCGCCATCATGAATCCTGCCAACGCCCGGAACGCGCGGGCTTGGCGTTTGTTCCAATACGAAGCCAATTTCTTAGGCAGCCTATACCCGGCCACCCTGCCAGTTCCATCCCCGTGGAACCTTTTGGTTCCTGTCGCAATTAATAATGTTGGCCTTTCGTCGCGATTCGCAGGTCCGCTTTCACACTTGATTAGATCACGGGCAGCCACTCTTATCGTTTCGCTGGTGCAAGCGAGTCCTGGAGATTCGCGCCCGGCGTGCAGGGGGAATTCATGACCGATCTCGGTTCCGCACCTCGTGCCCGTACAGATGCGCGTCGCGCCAAACCGCCCAATGGCAGTGCGGATTCGTCCCAGGATTTGCTGCAGTCCCTGCAGGCCATGCGCGGTGGCGACTTCTCGGTGCGGATGCGCGGCGACTATCTGGGAATCGAGGGCAAGATCGCGGATGCCTTCAACGAGATCGCGGCAGCCAATGAGCGGATGGCCCAGCAACTGGCCCGCGTCGGCCAGGTCGTCGGCCGCGAGGGACAGACCCGCCAGCGCGTCAATTTCGGCTTGTCCGGCGGCTCCTGGGCCGACATGGAAAGCTCGATCAACACCCTGATCGACGATTTGCTGTGGCCGACCCGCGAGGTGACCCGCGCGGTCGCCGCGGTGGCGCAGGGCGACCTGCTGCAGACCGTCCAGCTCGACGTCGAGGGCCGGCCGCTGCGCGGCGAATTCCTGCAGTCGGCGAACATCGTCAACACGATGATCAAGCAGCTCTCCGTGTTCACCTCGGAAGTGACGCGCGTGGCGCGCGAGGTCGGCACCGAGGGCAAGCTCGGCGGCCAGGCCCAGGTGCCCGAGGTGACCGGCGTCTGGAAGGACCTGACCGAGAGCGTCAACTCGATGGCCAACAATTTGACGGGCCAGGTCCGCAACATCGCCGAAGTGACGATCGCGGTCGCCAACGGCGACCTCTCGAAGAAGATCACGGTCGACGTCCGCGGCGAGATCCTGCAGCTGAAGGAAGCCATCAACACGATGGTCGATCAGTTGCGCTCTTTCGCCTCCGAAGTCACGCGCGTGGCGCGCGAGGTCGGCACCGACGGCAAGCTGGGCGGCCAGGCCATCGTGCCCGGCGTCGCCGGCACCTGGAAGGACCTCACCGACTCCGTGAACGCGATGTGCGGCAACCTGACGGCCCAGGTCCGCAACATCGCCAACGTGACCACGGCGGTGGCGCGCGGCGACCTCTCGCGCAAGATCACGGTCGACGTGCGCGGCGAGATCCTGGAGCTGAAGGACACCATCAACACGATGGTGGACCAGCTCAATGGCTTCGCGGGTGAGGTGACGCGCGTGGCGCGCGAGGTCGGCACCGAAGGCAAGCTCGGCGGCCAGGCCCAGGTGCCCGGTGTCGCCGGCACCTGGAAGGATCTCACCGACAACGTCAACTTCATGGCCTCGAACCTGACCGCGCAGGTTCGCAACATTGCCGACGTCGCGACCGCAATCGCGGGCGGCGACTTGTCGAAGAAGATCACGGTGAACGTGTCCGGCGAAATCCTTCAGTTGAAGGAAACGCTCAATACGATGGTGGACCAGTTGAACGCCTTCGCCGGCGAGGTGACGCGCGTGGCGCGCGAGGTCGGCACCGAAGGACGGCTCGGCGGCCAGGCCAACGTGCTCGGCGTCGCCGGCACGTGGAAGGATTTGACCGAGAGCGTCAACTCGATGGCGTCGAACCTGACGGCGCAGGTCCGTAACATCGCCGAGGTGACGACGGCGGTCGCGGGCGGCGATCTCTCGAAGAAGATCACGGTCGACGTGCGCGGCGAAATCCTGGAGCTGAAGGACACCATCAACACGATGGTCGACCAGCTCAACGCCTTCGCCGGCGAGGTGACGCGCGTGGCGCGCGAGGTGGGCACCGAAGGCAAGCTCGGCGGCCAGGCCGTGGTGCGCGGCGTCGGCGGCACCTGGAAGGACTTGACGGATAGCGTCAACTCGATGGCCTCCAACCTGACCGGCCAGGTCCGTAACATCGCGGAAGTCGCAACCGCGGTGGCCAAGGGCGACCTGTCGAAGAAGATCACGGTGAACGTGTCGGGCGAAATCCTTCAGCTGAAGGAAACGCTGAACACGATGGTCGACCAGCTCAACGCCTTCGCGGGCGAAGTGACGCGCGTGGCGCGCGAGGTCGGCACCGAGGGCAAGCTCGGTGGTCAGGCCCAGGTCACCGGCGTCGCCGGCACCTGGAAGGACCTGACGGACTCTGTGAACTCGATGGCCGGCAATCTGACCGCGCAGGTCCGCAACATCGCCGAGGTCGCGACCGCGATCGCCGGCGGTGACCTGTCGCGCAAGATCACGGTCGACGTCCGCGGCGAAATCCTTCAGCTGAAGGAAACGCTGAACACGATGGTCGACCAGCTCAACCGTTTCGCGGGCGAGGTGACGCGCGTGGCGCGCGAGGTCGGTACCGAAGGGCGGCTTGGCGGCCAGGCCAACGTGCCCGGCGTCGCCGGCACCTGGAAGGACTTGACCGACTCCGTGAACTCGATGGCCGGCAATCTGACGGCGCAGGTCCGCAACATCGCCGAGGTGACCACCGCCGTGGCGCGCGGCGACCTGTCGCGCAAGATCACGGTCGACGTGAAGGGCGAAATCCTCGAGCTGAAGAACACCATCAA
>NZ_JAFCJX010000044.1 GCF_018130695.1 Bradyrhizobium jicamae
GGCGCTCGCCAACAAGGTCGCGCGCATCGCCTGGAGGTTGATGGTCAGCGGCGAACGCTACGATGCGGCACGCGCCGGCATCGTCTCCCCGATCGCAAGTCTAGCACCGTGCTCGCCTGGTCAAGGCCGCTGCGCGCCGCCTGCGGCGGTGGCCGTAGGCCAGCCTTGACCAGGCTGCGCGCGGCGCTCAAACGAGTCTGCCATCGGTGAAACGAAACCTCCGGGCCCCGCCCAAAAACACAAGGTGATGACATGAGCTTGCACCCAACCCGCAGACCCAGAACTTCGGCGTAAGGAACGACCTCGCGCCGCAGGCCGAAGCTTGCTCGAGAACGGAAGATGGACCTGATCGATCGATCACAGTCACGAGACAAAACTCCGCAGGACCCAACGGCGAAAAACGCCGCGAGTATGTTTGGAGCTCGCACCTGTGAACCCCATCTTGGCAGCGGTCACGTGCGACCGCATCAACAGACCGGACATATGACCGCAATCGCTTCGATCAGAAACAACCTTCCGCCTCTTGCCAGCAGGGGGCCGTCCACAAATGGGTCCTGGCCTTCGCCAGGACGACAGCGGAGGGTTACCCAGCAGCGAGAGTCGACGCCGCAGTTCGGCTACGCCGCGCGGATATTCGCCATGAAGCGGTCGAGCTCTTCGCGCAGCCGCGCGCTTTCGGTCGACAGCGAGCGCGCCGAGTTCAGCACCTCTTCCGAGGCTGCGCCGGTCTCGGTGGCGCCGCGGTTGACTTCGGTGACGCTGGTCGCCGCCTCCTGCGTACCGACGGCGACGTTCTGCACACTGCGGGCGATCTCCTGCGTCGCCGAGCTCTGCTGCTCGACGGATGCCGCGATATTGGATGCAATCGAGGAGATCTGGCCGATGGTGCCGCCGATCTCCTTGATCGCCGCGACCGACTCCTGCGTCGCCGCCTGCATGCCCGAAATGTGATTGGATATCTCGTCGGTCGCCTTCGCGGTCTGGCTGGCCAGCGACTTCACCTCCTGCGCCACCACGGCAAAGCCGCGGCCGGCGTCGCCGGCGCGGGCGGCTTCGATGGTGGCGTTCAGCGCCAGCAGATTGGTCTGCTCGGCGATCGCGGTGATCAGCTTGACGACGTCACCGATCTCCTGCGCCGCGCGCGAGAGTTTGCCGATGCGCGCATCGGTCTGCTCGGCCTGGCGCACGGCGGCGTCCGCGATCTGGCTGGACTCCTTGACGCGGCGGCCGATCTCGTCGACGGAGGCGGACAGCTCCTCGGTGGCGGAGGCGACCGACTGCATGTTGCTGGAGGCCTCCTCGGAGGCGCCGGCGACCTGGCTGGAGAGGTTTTGCGTGGTCTCGGCGGTGCGCGTCAGCGTGCCGGCCGAGGTCTCGAGCTGCACGGCGGAAGCCGAGACATTGGACACGATCGAGCCGACGGCGGCTTCGAATTCATCGGCGAAGCGAATGAGTTCGGCGCGACGCGCGGCGGCGGCGGTCTTGTTCTGCGCCTCCTGGGTCATCGCATCGCGCTCGGCCTTGGCCACCGCCTGGAGCTTGAACTCTTCGACCGCACCGGCCATCTCGCCGAGCTCGTCGCGGCGGCCGAGGCCCGGCAGCACGACGTCGAAATTGCCGGCAGCAAGCTCGCGCATCGCCGCGCACATCCTGGCGATCGGTTTGGCAATGCCGCGGCCGAGCAGGAAAGCCCAGACCAGGCCGAGCACGAGGCCGCCGATGGCGAGGATCAGGATCAGACGCTCGGTCTCGGCGATGATGGTGTTGGATTCCTCCTCGAGCCGCGTCTGGTCGGCGACGAGGCCGGCCTTCATCGCAGCGGCGCCCTTCATGATCGCCTCGGCGGAATCGCCCATGTCGTCGATCAGCTCGACGATCTCCTTCTTGTTCGCGACCAGCTTGGCGAGCGACTCGCGGTAGGTCTTGAGCAGCACGGTGATCTCGTTGACGACGGGCGCGATCTTGTCGTTGGCGGTCGGCACCCCCTTGATAGCGTTGTCGAGGAAGCTGAGGCGGCTGGTCGCGCTGGTTGCAGCGGCAGCCTCGCCGCTGACCACGAAATTGTTGACCAGCACCTTGATCGACTGGAACTGGGTGGTGATGGTCTTGGTCTGGAACTGGACCGCCTGCAGTTCGGCATCGGAGGCAACGCCGGCGAGGTCGTCGAACTTGTATTCCAGCGACATCTCGCTACGGGTCAGCGCGTTCTTGGTGAGGTACTCGCTCTCCTCCTTCACCTTCAGGATCGAGGCGAAGATCTTGGTGAAGGCACTGAACTCGCGCGCCAGCTTCGTGAGCTGGTCGAGGCTCGCCGGATTGGTGGTGCCGCGCATCGCCTGGTCGATGGCGTCCTTCAGCTTGTCCTGGGCGGCAAGCGCGGCCTTGCTGTCCTCTTCCTTGTTGGTGACGATGAAGTAGCGCGCCAACGAGCGGTAGGAGATCAGCTCACGGTCGATGTTGCGGGCAAGATCGGCCTCGGCGACGCTCTTGCGGAAGGCGCCGACGCCGTCGGAGACCCGCTCGAAGCCGATATAGGCAAAGCCCATGCTGGCGGCGGAGATCGCCAGGGTGACGGCGAAGCCCAGCATGATCTTGGCGCGGAACCGGAGGGTCGGGAACTTGATCGACAGCGACCGCTTGAGCCCAGGCATCCCCACCCCCGTCTTCATTCTGAAAACCACAGGGAATCCGGCAGCAACCCGCCCCAGACCCCGGTGGGCAAAACTAGGGCAGAATCCATAAGGGCCGGTAAATGGGCACCCGGCTTTGCTACGACCTTGGTCGGCATTGCCTCAGGCAGGGCGGCGATTGACGGCCTCGGCCGTCCCGATACCTTAGAACCAATCAAGCCTGTCCCTGCCCGGGCCAGGACACCACATCGGGAGACGTCCCATGCCATCGCGTCGGATAGCGCCGTCGGCGCTTACGACGAGCCTGTGTCCCGGCCGTTGCGCCGGATCAATGACGTCTCCCGCTTCACCATGCCGAAATCCCGTCAGCCTCATGACACCAAAGCTTCGTCCCGGCTGACGGACATGATGGGTCGCGTGGGATGGGCCACCCGCGCCAAGAACAAAACGACTTGGTCAGGGAGATCGCCTTTGGCGGACAAGCAAGGCAGCGCTGACGACAGCATTGTCGTGGCGCAGGCAAAGACCGCGGAGCCGCGTGAGGCCGCGGACGAGATCGCGCGGCAGCTGGCACCGGCCAGGCTCGCGATGGCCATCGTGTTCGTCTCGCCATTCTACGATCCGGAAGTCTTCATCGCGGAATTGTCGGCCCGGATGCCCGACCTCCCGATCTTCGGCTGCACCACGGCGGGCGAATTGTCGCCGGGCGGCTGGGACGAGGACAGCGTGGTGGCGATGGGCTTCACGGCGGCCGACTTCGTGATCGCCGCCCGGCCGTTGTTCGATCTCTCGACCTTCCGGGTCGATCGCGGCCGCGCCATCTGCACCGAGCTGCATCAGGAATTCAGGGACCGTACCGAACATTGGGAGCCGGGCCAGGACGCCTTCGGGCTCTTGTTCATCGACGGCATGTGCCAGCGCGAAGAAACCATCATATCGGCGATCTACACCGCACTGGAGGATATCCCGATCGTCGGAGGCTCCGCCGGCGATGGCTTGCGCTTCGAAAAATCCTGGGTGTTCCACGGCGGCAAGGCCCATACCGATGCCGCCGTGCTGATCCTGATCAAGACGCGGCTGCCGTTCCGCCTGTTCAAATGCGACCATTTCGAGCCGACCGAGACCAAGATGGTGGTGACGGAAGCCGACATCGAGCATCGCATCGTCAAGGAGCTCAACGCCGAGCCGGCCGCGCTGGAATATTCCCGCGCCGTCGGCCTCAGCGACACCAAGCTCGAACTGTTCTCCTTTGCCGCCCATCCGGTGCTGGTGAGAGTCGGTGGCTCCTACTACGCGCGCTCGATCCAGCGCACCAATCCGGACGGCTCGCTGCAATTCTTCTGCGCCATCGACGAAGGTATGGTGCTGACGGTGGCGCGGGAGCGCGACCCGATCGATGCGACCAGCCGGGCGCTCAAGGACATGACCGACGAGCTCGGCGAGGTCTCGCTGTTCATCGGCTTCGAATGCCTGCTGCGCCGGCTCGATGTCGAGCAGCATCAGCTCACGCGCGAGATGTCGGAACTGTATCGCCGCAACCGGGTGATCGGCTTCCAGACCTATGGCGAGCAATATCGCTCGATGCATGTCAACCAGACGCTGACCGGCGTCGCCATCGGCAAGCGTGCGGTGGCTCCGCAATGACCCAGGCCAGGATGACCGACAGCAAGACCAGCCGCATTGCCGAGCTCGAGCGCGAGGCCGCCAAGCTGCGCAAGATCAACGCGGCCCTGATGTCGCGCGTCGAGCGGTCGACCGACCAGCAGCTCAATGCCTTCTCGCTGTTCGAAACCGCGATCGCGCTGGACCAGCAGGTCCGCGAGCGCACCCAGCAGCTCAAGCAGGTGCTGCAATCGCTGGAGAAGACCAACGGCCGCCTGCTGCAGGCCAAGACGCAGGCCGAGGCCGCCAGCTCGCTGAAATCCTCGGTGCTGGTCTCGGTGACGCACGATCTGCTGCAACCCTTGAACGCCGCGCGGCTGACGCTGTCGGCACTGGCCGACATGGTGACCGAACCCAAGGGCGTGGCGCTGACCGACCAGATCGACCGCTCGCTGGCGACGCTGGAAGATCTGCTGCGCACGCTGCTCGACATCTCCAAGCTCGATGCCGGCGTGCTGAAGCCGGAGTTCGGGCCGGTCGCGATCGCCTCGCTGTTCGAGCCGCTGGAGCAGGAGTTTAGCCCCGTCGCCGCCAAGCGTAATCTGTCGCTGAAGATCATGCCGTCGTCGGCGACCGTGTCATCGGACCCGCTGCTGCTGCGGCGGATCCTGCAGAACCTGCTGGCGAACGCGCTGCGCTACACCCAGCGCGGCAGCGTGCTGATGGGCTGCCGGATGCGCGGCGGCAATCTCTGCATCGAGGTACACGACACCGGCCCCGGCATTCCCGAGGGACAACGCGAGGCGATCTTCGTCGAATTCCAGCGCGGAGAGACCAGCGTCGGCGACAAGGCCGGCATTGGCCTGGGGCTCTCGATCGTGCGGCGCTTCGCCGACGTGCTCGGCCACGACATCCGCCTGACCTCGCGCCCCGGCAAGGGCTCGGTATTCTCGGTCACGGTACCCATGACATCAGATCCGGCCATCGTTCCCGTGCGCGAGCAGGCGATCGTCGACAACAGCTATGGCGGCATGGAGGGCGCCAAGATCCTGCTGATCGAGAACGACCTCTCCAGCGCCGAGGGCCTCGCGAGCCTGCTGGAGAAATGGGGCTGCGACGTCGCGGTGACGATCTCCAAGACCGAGGCGCTGGAGCGCATCCGCGCGCTCGACGGCATTCCGGATGCGATCATCGCCGACCTGCATCTCGACAATGGCGAGACCGGGATCGAGGCGGTCGATGTGATCTGCCAGGAGATCAAGACCGATGTGCCGGCGATCATCGTCACCGCCGACTATTCGGCGAAGGCGGCGTCCGACGTCTCGTCGTTCGGGCATGAGCTTTTGAAGAAGCCGATCAAGCCGGCCGAGATGCGCTCGCTGCTGTCGTTCCTGCTCGCCTCCGAGCAGCCATCGAGCCGTCTATGAGTCATCGCTTGGCGGCGAGACCGGCGGGTGATCGGCCTTGCCGAAATCGAGCTTCGACAGCGCGATGATCGCCTCGGTGCGGCTGCGCACGCCGAGCTTCCGCAGGATCTCCGAGACATGCACCTTCACGGTCGTCACTGAGATGTCGAGCTCATAGGCGATGTGCTTGTTCTGCAGACCGCGGCAGATCATGTCGAGCACCCGCAGCTGCTGCGCCGTCATGGCGCCGAGCGGCTTCAACAGCTCGCGCGTCTCGGCCTGCCCCTTCGCCGCAGCATCGGCTAAGCGCTTCGGCAGGAACACCGCGCCATCGAGGATGCCACGCAACAGCCGCGCCAGCTCGGTCTTCGGCGTCGATTTCGGGATATAGCCGGAAATCCCCAGCGCGATCGCGCCGCCGATGATGCGGGAATCATCATGCGCGGAGACGATGACCAGCGGACTGCGCGGCGCCGCGGCGCGGACACGGTAGGCGCCGAGCAGGCCGGTGGTGCCGGGCATCGACAGATCGAGCATGATCAGATCGATCCCGTCGCATGCGGCCAGGATATCCAGCGCGCCGTCGATCGAGGTCGCCTGCAACACCTCGGCATGGGGAAACTCGCTGCCGATCACGCCGATCAGCGCGGCGCGAAACAGCGGATGATCCTCGACAATGAGCAGCCGAGGCGTGTTCGCCTCGCTGATCGGCCCCTCACCCACCACTGGCGTCGTCGTGGTCAAAGTCGCGCCGTCCTCTCCCGGATCGTTCAAGACAGCCATCGCAGCCATGACGTTATCTCAAAGGTGGAGGACAGCCTATAGGTCGATCGACGACGTGCAGCGCAGCAAACTAATGCGGCTTCTCGGACTTCGACGCGGGGCCGGCGTCCTGGAGCAATGGTAGCGGAAGCTTTCGGAGCTCGATGATCGCCTTGTTGCGGCTGAACAGTTTCAGCTTGCGCAGGATCTCGGTGACGTGCGCCTTCACCGTCGACTCCGCGAGCTTCAGCTCGGCGGCGATCTCGCGGTTCTGCAGGCCGCGGGTGATCAGATGCAGCACGCGGATCTGCTGCGGCGTCAGCTTCTCGATCCGTTCCCGCAAGGTCCGCGCCGTCTCGGTCTGCGCCAGCGCGCCCGACGGCACGAAGTCGCGCGGCGCCGAGACCGATCCGCTCAGCACCCGCGCGATCGCCTCCGACAGCTCGCCGACCGAGGTCGATTTCGGCAAATAGCCGACCGCGCCCATCTCCAGCGCCTCGCGGACCGTATGCTTGTCCTCCTCGCTGGAGACGATCGCAATCGGCAGGCGGGGATAGCGATCCCGGATCTTCTGGAAGCCGGAGAAGCCGACCACGTCGGGCAGCAGCAAATCGAGCAGCGCCAGGTCGATGTTCGGCTCGCTGGCGAGGATGCCGAGCGCGCCCTTGATCGAGGTCGCCTCGTAGATCCGGGCGTCCGGATGCGAGATGCGGATGGCGTTGCCGAGCGCCTCGCCGAACAAGGGGTGATCGTCGATGATCAGGAACCCCATCATGAGGACCCTCGCATGGATGTTACAGACGCCTGGCCTCTAATCTGACGCGCCCTGCACGGTCAGCAGATAGGAATACACGTTCTTGAGCTCGTCGTCGCTATAGACATCCTTCCACGCCGGCATGCCCTTGGCCGGACGGCCGTCATGCACGGTCTTCCAGTAGGTCGACTCCATGTCGTCGGCATAGCGCTTCTTGAGCAGCCGGAGGTCGATCTTCCGCTCCGCCTGCACCGCGTCCGGGCCGTGGCAATGCGCGCAGGTGCCGTTGAACAACTCACGCCCGGCCTTGACATCGCCGCCGCCCGCGGCCGCGGTCTGGACCGGCTTGTCGGAGGTGACCTGCCCGACGGTGACGGGCTCCTTCGCCTGGGCTGCCTGATTGGCCTGGCCGAACTTGATGGCAGCGCCGTTCGGCACGCCGTATTTGGCGAACAGGGCGGAGATATCCGACTGGAGCGACGGCAGCACGCCGTCGACCTCGTCACGCAGCGCGCCTGAGGCTTTGGCGAAACCGATCGCGGTCTCCCAGAGCAGGCCGGCGCCTTCGGTCGGCACCAGCTGGTATTTGTCATTGTAGGCCGTCTTGTTGAGCCAGCCGGCAACCGGGGCCCAGATGAAGGCGACGTCGACCTTGCCCTGCTCCAGCGCGGTCATGCCCTCGTCCGGGCTCAGCACCGTGACCTTCCGGATCTCGTCGCGCAGCGCCAGCAGGTTTTGCGGGGTCGACTGATACTGCACCGCGACGCGCAATCCCCTGAGATCGTCGATCCCGGTGAGCTTGCGGTCCTTCGCACCGATCAATGCATAGCCTTCATGGGCGATCGGCTTCGAGAAGATCACCGCAGGGCCCATGAAGTCGTCGACCAGCGGCAGGCCGACCATGGCGTCGCACTGCTTGCTCAGCAGCGTCTCGCGCACGGTCCGCTTGCCGAAGTAGGATTTGTACCAGGTCGTGCTTACCGGGCGGCCGAGCTTTTGCGCCACCGCCTGGCCGATCTCGAGATAGAGCCCGGGCTTGCCCGGATCGTCGCTCGAGAACGGCAGATTGGTCGGATCGGCGCAGAGCCGCAGCGGCTTGATCTCGTCGGCGCCGGCCGAGACGACCGGCGCCGCAAGCATGGTGGAAAGCAGCAGGGCTCGGATCGCCTTGCCGAGAAGGGCGTGACGCGAACAGTTGCGCACTTCATTTCGGGTCATGCGGAACACGAGCACGGCTACCTCCGTTTTGCGATGAACGTTTACTGCAGAGCGAACACGAACAGCGAACCGCCTTCCGGAGCCGCGGCGACCATCTTCTTGCCGATGTCACCGAGGAAGGCCGGCAGCGCCGCGGTACGACCGACCACGATCGCGACATATTGCTTGCCGCCGACCGAGTAGGTCACCGGACCCGCGCCGATGCCGCTGCCGAGATTCTTGCTCCACACCACCTTGCCGTTCTTGGCATCGATGGCGCGGAAGTCGCCGTGCAGATTGCCGGAGAACACGAGGTTGCCGGCGGTGGTCAGCGTGCCGCCGTTGAACGGCAGGTCTTCCTTGATGCCCCACACCTTCTTGTTGGCGATCGGATCCCAGGCCACAAGCTCGCCGAGGAAACCGCCGGGGCCTTCCTTGGTCGGGAATTCGGCACCGAGATAGAACACGCCGCGCTTGTAGTTCACGTCGCTGACCGACCAGTCCATGCAGACATTGTTGGTCGGGATGTAGACCAGGCCGGTGCCCGGGTTGAACGACATCGGCTGCCAGTTCTTGCCGCCGATCAGGTTCGGGCAGATGTCCTTGGCGGGATGGCCGGGACCCGGACGCTTGTCGGGATCCTCTTCGGCGCGCATCGTGGTGATGTCCCACTTCTTGGCCCAGTTCGAGTAGACGTACTTCTCGGCCGAGATCATCTTGCCGGTTTCGCGGTTGGCGACGAAGAAGAAGCCGTTACGGTCCGCCTTCATCAGCACCGGAGTTTCGGCGCCCTTGATCTTGAGGTCGGCGAGCAGGAGCTCGTTGACGCCGTCATAGTCCCAGGCGTCCGCCGGCGTACCCTGGATGTGCCACTTGATCTTGCCGGTGTTCGGATCGATCGCGAGCGTCGACGCCGTGTAGAGATTGGTCAGCTTGCCGAAATTGCCGTCGCCGGTGGAACGCACCGCGGTATTCCACGGACCCGGGTTGCTGGTGCCCCAATAGACCGTGTCGGACTTCGCATCGTAGGAGCCGACCAGCCATGCGGCGCCGCCGCCATGCAGGCCGGTGTCGCCCTTCCAGGTCTCGCTGCCGGGCTCGCCCGGCGCCGGCACCGTGTAGGTCTGCCACAGCAGCTTGCCGTCGTTGAGATTGAAGGCCAGCAGCGCACCGCGCACGCCATACTCGCCGCCGCCGAAGCCGGTGATGACCTTGTCGCGCACGACCAGCGGCGGCGAGGTGATCACCGAGCCCTGCTTGTAGTCGACGACGGTCGAGGTCCACACCTCCTTGCCGGTCTTGGCATCGAGCGCAGTCAACTTGCCGTCGAGACGGCCGACGAAGATCTTGCCGTCGGCATAGGAGACGCCGCGGCTGTTGACGTCGCAGCAGGCATACTGCAGCACGTCATCGGGAATGTCGGGCTGATAGGTCCATTTGCGCGCACCGGTGGCGGCATCGACCGCGTAGACATATTTCGGCCCCCAGGAGGTCGAGACGTAGAGCGTGTCGCCGATCACGACCGGCGAGGCTTCGTTGGAGCGCAGCGAGGCCAGCGACAGCGAATAGACCAGCTGCAGCTTGTTCGCATTCTCCGAGGTGATCTGCTTCAGCGGGCTGAAGCGCGTGTTGCCGTAGTCGTGGCCTGCGATCGCCCATCCATTCGGATCGGCCGCGGCCTTGGTGACGGACTCGTTGGCTTTCGTTGCGGTCAATCCCGCCATCACCATGGCGGCCAGCGAAACGCCGGCAAAGAAACTCTTGCGCTTCAGCATATTCTGTTCCTCCGATGTGGTTGCATGGCCGCGCGTTCGCGTGTTGCGCGCGGCTCCTTACCCAATTTGCGGACGCGCGATCTTTTGCCGCTGCATCGCGCATGAAAATGCCAGCAACGTTTTTGCGTCGTTATAGGCGGAAGGTAGTAGTGGCCTTGGCAACCGATCTTGCCGTGTGACGATTGCTGCTTCTTCGAAGCGCCGCGCGCGCAAATTCGGACAATTCGCGCGCGTCAAGCCCGTCGGATTTGCGCTTGTAAATTGCCCAATGAACGACTGCCTGCTAGGATCGGAACCATAGGCCGGTGCGCTTCATGACAAGGCTGCGACGACTACTACTTTGATCGCGGTTTCGTCCCCAATGCGGCGTGATCTACTGGGCCGATAATGAGACTTTGGGAGGAACGCGTGTCTACAGTCAAACTGACGGTAAACGGCAGGGCGGTCTCGGTCGACGTTGAGGACCGGACCCTCCTCGTGCATCTCTTGCGCGAAAACCTGAACCTAACCGGCACCCATGTCGGCTGCGATACCAGCCAGTGCGGCGCCTGCGTCGTCCATGTCGATGGACGGGCGGTCAAATCCTGCACCATGCTCGCCGGACAGGCAGCCGGCTGCAACGTCACCACCATCGAGGGCCTCGCCAAGGGCGACGAACTGCACCCGATGCAGGCGGCCTTCCGCGACAATCACGGCCTGCAGTGCGGCTATTGCACCCCCGGCATGATCATGTCCGCGGTCGATATTGTGCACCGCCATGGTGGAAAGCTCGACGAGGAGACGGTCCGGCAGGAGCTCGAAGGCAATATCTGCCGCTGCACCGGCTACCACAACATCGTCAAGGCGGTGCTGGACGCCGCCGGCCGCATGAAGGTCGCGCAGGCCGCCGAATAGGCTGCCACGGACCACACGATCAAGCTCATCACCGCCGGTCTCGATGGAAACGGCGGCAATTCGAAATCTCCGGTCGGGAGGACAGGATTATGGGTGTTGAAGGTATTGGCGCAAGCGTCGTGCGCAAGGAAGATCGCCGCTTCATTACAGGCAAGGGACGTTACGTCGACGACGTCAAGCTGGTGGGCATGACCTATGCTCATTTCATCCGCAGCCCGCATGCCCATGCAAAAGTAAAGGGCATCGATTCATCCGCAGCCCTGAAGATGCCCGGCGTGGTCGCCGTGCTGACCGGGCAGCAGATCGTCGACGACAAGGTCGGCAACCTCATTTGCGGCTGGGCCATCACATCGAAGGACGGCTCGCCGATGAAGATGGGCGCGTGGCCGGCGATGGCGCCGGAGACCGTGCGCTTCGTCGGACAGGCCGTCGCGGTCGTGATCGCCGACACCAAGAACCTGGCCAAGGACGCAGCCGAAGCCGTCGTCGTCGACTACGAAGAGCTTCCCGCGGTGGCGGACGTCCGCTCCGCGATCAAGCCAGGTGCGGTCCAGCTGCATCCCGAAGCGCCCGGCAACATCATCTATGACTGGCACATCGGCGATGAGGCCGCGACCAAGGATGCCTTCAGCAAGGCCGCCAATGTGGTCACGCTGGAGCTGACCAACAACCGCCTGGTGCCGAACGCGATGGAGCCGCGTGCGGCCGTCGCGGACTACGACGCCGCCGAAGAGCACTACACGCTCTGGACGACCTCGCAGAACCCGCATGTCGCCCGCCTCGTGCTGTCGGCGTTCTACAACATCGCGCCCGAGCACAAGCTGCGCGTGATCGCGCCCGACGTCGGCGGCGGCTTCGGCTCCAAGATCTACATCTATCCCGAGGAGATGGTGGCGCTGTGGGCCTCCAAGAAGGTCGGCCGTCCCGTGAAGTGGACCGGCGATCGTTCGGAAGCCTTCCTCACCGACGCGCATGGCCGCGACCACATCTCCAAGGCGGAGATGGCGTTCGACAAGGACAACAAGATCCTTGGCCTGCGGGTGAAGACCCACGCCAATTTCGGCGCCTACATGTCGCTGTTCTCGTCGGCGGTGCCGACCTATCTCTACGCGACGCTGCTGTCGGGACAGTATGTCATTCCGGCGATCTATGCCGAGGTGGTGGCCGTTTACACCAACACCACGCCGGTTGACGCCTATCGCGGCGCCGGCCGCCCCGAAGCGAGCTATCTGCTCGAGCGGATGATGGAGACGGCGGCGCGGCAGCTGAAGGTCGATCCGGCCGAGCTGCGCAAGACAAACTTCATCACCCAGTTCCCGTATCAGACGCCCGTGATCATGGCGTATGACATCGGCAACTTCCACGCCTCGATCGACGCGGCGATGAAGGCGATCGATTACGCCGGCTTCCCCGCACGCAAGGCCAAGGCGAAAGCCGACGGCAAGCTGCGCGGCATCGGCCTGTCCTGCTACATCGAAGCCTGCGGCATCGCGCCGTCGAAGGCGGTCGGTAGCCTCGGCGCCGGCGTCGGTCTATGGGAGTCGGCTGAAATCCGCGTCAATCCGGTCGGCACCATCGAGGTGCTCACCGGCACGCACAGCCACGGCCAGGGCCATGAGACTGCATTTGCGCAGATCATCTCGGAGCGCCTCGGCGTCCCGATCAGCCAGGTCTCGATCGTTCATGGCGACACCGACAAGGTGCAGTTCGGCATGGGCACCTACGGCTCGCGTTCGATCGCGGTCGGCGGTGCGGCGATCGTGAAGGCGATGGAGAAGGTCGAGGCCAAGGCCAAGAAGATCGCGGCGCACGCGCTCGAAGCGTCCGAGAGCGACATCGTGATCGAGAACGGCGAGTTCAAGGTCACCGGCACCGACAAGTCGATCGCGCTGCCGATGGTCGCGCTCGCGGCCTACACCGCGCACAATTTGCCTGACGGCATGGAGCCCGGTCTGAAGGAGACGGCGTTCTACGACCCGACCAACTTCACCTTCCCGGCCGGAGCCTATATCTGCGAGCTCGAGGTCGATCCCGGCACCGGCAAGACCTCGTTCGTCAACTTCGTGGCGGCAGACGACTTCGGTCGGCTGATCAACCCGATGATCGTCGAAGGCCAGGTCCATGGCGGTCTCGCTCAGGGCATCGGCCAAGCGCTCTTGGAAGGCGTCGTCTATGACGGCACCGGCCAGCTCGTGACGGCCTCGTTCATGGATTACTCCATGCCGCGCGCCGACGACCTGCCCTCGTTCAAGCTATCGCATACCACCACGCTCTGCCCGGGCAATCCGCTCGGCGTGAAGGGCTGCGGCGAAGCCGGCGCCATCGGTGCCTCCGCGGCCGTGATCAACGCGATCACGGACGCCATCGGCAACAACAAGCTGGAAATGCCGGCGACGCCCGATCGCGTCTGGCACGCCATTCACGGTTGAGGAGGACGAGATATGTACGAGACGACTTATCACCGCGCTTCCTCGGTCGATGACGCCGCGGCGGCCTTCGCCAAGGGCAAGGATTCGAAATTCCTTGCCGGTGGGCAGACCCTGCTACCGGTCATGAAGCAGCGGCTGGCCGCGCCGTCCGACGTGATCGATCTCTCGAAGATCAAGGACATGATCGGGATCGTGCCGACCAACAATGGCATCGAGATCAAGGGCGCGACCACGCACTACGACGTGGCGGAGAGCAGCGACGTGCAGAAGGCGATCCCGGGGCTGGCCTATCTTGCTTCCGTGATCGGCGATCCCGCCGTGCGTTATCGCGGCACCATTGGCGGCTCGCTCGCCAACAACGATCCCGCCGCGGATTATCCAGCCGCCGTGCTGGCGCTGAATGCGACGGTCAAGACCAACAAGCGTACGATCCCCGCAGACGACTTCTTCAAGGGCCTGTTCGCGACGGCGCTTGAGGACGGCGAGATCATCACCGCGGTCTCGTTCCCGGTCACGGCAAAGTCCGGCTACGCCAAGTTCCGCAATCCGGCGTCGCGCTTTGCGTTGACCGCCGTGTTCGTGGCGAGGTCGCCGAGCGGCGAGGTCCGCGTGGCCGCGGCCGGCGCATCACAGAGCGGCGTGATGCGCGTCGGCGCCATCGAGTCCGCGCTGACGACGAACTGGTCGGCCAGCGCGCTCGACAATGTGAAGGTCTCCGCCAGCGGCATGCTGAGCGACATCCACGGCACCGCTGATTATCGCGCCAACCTGGTCCGGGTGATGGCGCAACGGGCGGTCATCGCGGCGGGGTAGGCATGATCCGGAAAAGTGCGAAGCGGTTTTCCGATAAGATCATGCCCAAACAAACAGCTACGGTGCGATGACAATTTCATCGCGCCGTAGCGCCTAAACACAAATTGGAAACGGCGCGCAGCGATGCGCGCCGTTCGTTTTTCGCGCACTGCTGCGCGCAAAAAGCAGCTTGCCACATCGCGCGTTCGGCGAGACAATTTAGCTAATCAGCTAATTAAAACTCGGATGGAAACGTGCTCGATAAACCTGCCTCTCACTCCGCCGTTCGCGCCTCCGGGCCCCTCGCCGGCTTCCGCATCGTCGAATTCGCCGGCATCGGCCCCGGGCCGTTCGCCTGCATGCTGCTCGCGGACATGGGCGCCGAGGTGATCACGCTGGACCGCGTCGGCGCGGCTAAGAATCTAAAGGCAGTGTCGGTGCGCGGCCGCAAGGTCATCGAGCTCGACCTGAAGAGCAAGGATGCAATCGCGCAGGTGCTGGACCTGCTGAGCCATGCCGACGCACTGATCGAAGGCTTCCGTCCAGGCGTGATGGAGCGGCTCGGTCTCGGCCCCGATGTCGTGCTCGCGCGCAATCCAAAACTCGTTTACGGCCGCATGACCGGCTGGGGCCAGGAAGGCCCGCTGGCGCACGCCGCCGGCCATGACATCAACTACATCTCGATCACCGGCGCGCTGGCCGCGATCGGACCTAAGGAAAAGCCGGTGCCGCCGCTCAACCTGGTCGGAGATTTCGGCGGCGGCGCGCTCTATCTCGTGGTCGGCGTGCTCGCCGCGCTGCTGGAAGCGTCGAAATCCGGCAAGGGCCAGGTCGTGGACACCGCGATGTGCGACGGCGCGGCGTCGCTGATGTCGATGTTCTTCGACATGAGCGCGATGGGCCGCTGGACCGAAGGCCGCGACCAGAATTTCCTCGACGGCGGCGCGCATTTCTACGGCGTCTATGAATGCTCTTGCGGCAACTTCATCTCGATCGGTTCGATCGAGCCGCAATTCTACGCGCTGCTGCGCAAGCACGCCGATCTCAACGACGCCGATTTCGACGCACAGATGGACCGCAAGGCCTGGCCGGCGCTGAAGGAGAAGCTGACCAAGGTCTTCAAGAGCAAGACGCGCGAGGACTGGTGCAAGATCATGGAAGGCAGCGACATCTGCTTCGCGCCGATCCTGACCATGGCGGAGGCGCCGAAGCATCCGCACATGGCCGCGCGAAAGGTGTTCGTCGAGCGCCATGGCGTGACCCAGCCCGCGCCGGCGCCGCGCTTCTCGCGCACGCCGTCGGCGATCCGCGAGCCGGAGGTGGCGCAGATTGGCGATGTGACGGCGGCGTGGAAGGCGCGATAGCTCTCGTGCCCCGGACGCGGCGCAGCACGCAGTGATGCGCTGCAGAGCCGGGGCCCATGCCTCCATTACGAAAAGTGGGTCCCGGCTCTGCGCAGCAGCGTTGCACGCTGCAGCGCGTCCGGGACACGAGACTAACTACGCTGCGTGATCCACCTTCAGCACGCCGCGGCGGATCTGGTCTTCCTCGATCGATTCGAACAGCGCCTTGAAATTGCCCTCGCCGAATCCGTCATCGCCCTTGCGCTGGATGAACTCGAAGAAGATCGGCCCGATCGCATTCGCCGAGAAGATCTGCAAGAGCACCTTGGTCTGGCCGCCATCGACCACGCCTTCGCCATCGATCAGGATGCCGTTGGTTTGCAGCCGCGCGACGTCCTCGCCGTGCCCGGGCAGGCGCGCGTCGATCCTCTCGAAATAGGTGCCGGGCGGTGACGGCATGAAGGGCAGGCCGGCCTCGCGCAGCGTCTCCACCGTGCGATGGATATCGCGCGCACCGCAGGCGATGTGCTGGATGCCCTCGCCATTATAGGTGTGGAGATATTCCTCGATCTGTCCGGAATCGCCGGCATCCTCATTGATCGGAATCCGGATCTTGCCATCGGGGCTGGTCAGCGCGCGCGAGAACAGGCCTGACGCGCGCCCTTCGATATCGAAGAAGCGGATCTGGCGGAAGTTGAACAGCTTTGCGTAGAAGCCGGTCCAGACATCCATGCGACCGCGATGGACGTTGTGGGTGAGGTGATCGATGTAATAGAGGCCCGAGCCTGATGGACGCGGGTTCGCAGCATCAGTCCATTCGAACTCGGTGTCATAGGCCGAGCCCTTGGCACCGTAGCGATCGACGAAATAGAGCAGACTGCCGCCGATGCCCTTGATCGCGGGCACGTCGAGCGTCTTCTGCGCCGGCGACACATCCGCCGGCTCGGCGCCGAGCGCGATCGCGCGCGCGTAGGCCTGCTTGGCGTCGACCACGCGGAACGCCATCGACGGCGCGCAGGGGCCGTGGGCGGCGACGAAGTTGAAGCCGTCGGTGCCGGGCTCCTCGTTGACGAGGTAGTTGATGTCGCCCTGGCGATAGACCGTGATCCGCTTGGTCTTGTGGCGGGCGACCGGGGCAAAGCCTATCAGCTTGAAGAGGGCGTGCAGTTCGGCCGGGTTGGGGTGGGCGTATTCGACGAACTCGAAACCGTCGGTGCCCATCGGGTTGTCGGTGCTGATCTCGGCCGGCGGCGCATCGTGCGGAAACGGACCCATGGCGGAATTCTCCCTGATTTGGCTGGGGAGGATTTTCCGCCGTTTGCTGCGCAATGGGCGTGCAAAATCAGGCCGATCAGGCTATAATTACGCATGCTTCGTGCATGAAATGAGCATTTGACGCATGATCGACGTCGACAGCTTCGACCTCAAAATGCTGGCCGCCCTGCAGGACGACGGCCGGCTGACCAACCAGCAGCTGGCCGATCTGATCGGCCTCTCCGCCTCGCAATGCTCGCGGCGGCGGATGCGGCTGGAGGAGGAGAAGGTGATATCAGGCTACCACGCCGACCTCGCCGGCGAGGCGCTCGGCTTCGGCCTGATCGCCTTCATCCACATCACGCTGGCGACCCACTCGCCCGACAATGCCAAGCGGTTCCGCGAGCTGGTCGAGCGCGTCGACGAGATCCAGGAGGGCTACTCGCTGACCGGCGACGCGGACTACCTGCTCAAGGTGATCCTGCGCGATCTCAAGAGCCTGTCCGATATCGTCAACAACGTGCTGATGCCGCACCAGAGCGTGGCGCATGTGCGCTCGTCGATCGTGCTCGACCGGCTGAAGGAGAGCGCGAAGCTGCCGCTCAGCGTGCTCTAGCTTTTTTTGACGCGTTTTCTTCACGCAAACCGGTACCCACTTTGCTTGAACGCGTTCTGGCGCTCATGGCGCAAATCGAGGGAAATATGCCATTCGCTTTCGCCGCGTGATTTGCGATTCTCGCTATCCATACCTGGGAGGCGACCATGGCGCTGCAGCTGCGACCGAACTGCGAATATTGCGACAAGGACCTGCCGCCGAGCGCGACGGATGCGCGGATCTGCTCGTATGAATGCACGTTCTGTGCGGATTGCGTCGAGACCAAGCTCAACAATGTCTGCCCGAACTGCGGCGGCGGCTTCGCGCCGCGGCCGATCCGCCCATCGCAGGAGTGGCGGACCGGTGTCTGCGTGACCAAGCACCCGCCGTCGGACAAGCGGGTGCATTTGAAATACAGCGTCGAGGACGTCGCTGCGCACTGCGCGCGGCTGAAGGATATCCGGCCGGAAGAGCGCTGAGAGGCTTGCGCAACTGCCTGGCTCCTTCCCCCTGAAAGGGGGAAGGTTGGGATGGGGGTCAAGCCGCGGGCACTGAATTCTCCGGAGAGACCTGATCCCCACCCGGTTTGCGCTTCCGCGCAAACCGACCTCCCCTTTTCAAGGGGAGGTGAAGCAACTTACTCCGCCGCGACGATCGTGCCTTCGACCTCGCCGAAGCCGACGCGATAACCGTCGCCCTGGCACCAGCCGCGCATCACGAGGCTGTCGCCGTCTTCGAGGAAGGTGCGCTTGACGCCATCAGCGAGCTCGACCGGCTCGGTGCCGTTCCAGCTGATCTCGAGCAGGCTGCCGCGCTGGTGCTTCTCCGGGCCGGAGATCGTGCCGCTGCCTAAGAGATCGCCGACATTCATCGCGCAGCCGGATGAGGCGTGGTGTGCGAGCTGCTGCACCGAGGACCAATACATGTATTTGAAATTGGTGCTGGTGATGGTCTTCGCCTCATTCATCGCGCCGGCGCGCAGCGCGACGTCGAGCTGCATGTCGTAATTGTTCGGCTGCGTCTGTTTTAGATAGGCCAGCGGCTCCGGCTCCTGCGCCGGTCCCTGCATCCGGAACGGCTCCAGCGCCTCGCGCGTCACCACCCACGGGCTGATCGACGTCCCGAACGCCTTGGCCTGGAACGGACCCAGCGGCACGTATTCCCATGCCTGGATGTCGCGCGCGCTCCAGTCGTTGAGGATGACGAAGCCGAAGATCATCTCCTCAGCCTGCTGCACGGTCAGCGTCTCGCCCATCGCCGACGACTGGCCAACGACGACGCCCATCTCCAGCTCGAAATCGAGCCGCTTGCAGGGGCCGAAGCTTGGGACCTCTGATGTCGGCGGCTTCAGCTGGCCGCGCGGGCGGCGCACCTTGGTGCCGGAAACGACCACGGTCGAGGCGCGGCCGTTATAGCCGATTGGCATATGCAGCCAGTTCGGCTGCAGTGCATTGTCCTTGCCGCGGAACATGATGCCGACATTGGTGGCGTGCTCCTTCGACGAATAGAAATCGGTGTAGCCGGCGACGGTGAAGGGCATGTGCAGCTTCACCTCAGCCATCGGCACCAGCGCGCGGGCGCGAAGCTCGCGGTTATCGCGCAGTTCCGGATGATCGGCGCGCAACAGCTCACTGATCCGGGCGCGCGTTGTCGACCAGACCTTTGGTCCGAGCGCCATGAAGGCGTTGAGCGAGGGTTGCGAGAACACGCCGAGCGGGCCGACATCGAGACGAGAATCCTGCTCGAGCTCCCAGAGATCGAGCACGTAATCGCCGATCGCGACGCCGACGCGCGGGGCGAGCCCATCCTTCGACGAGAACACGCCGTAGGGGAGGTTCTGGATCGGGAAGTCGGAGGTCGGTGCGACGTCGATGAAGGAGCGGAGCTTTGGGTCGTTGGGATGGGTGGTCACGATTGGCTTCATCCTTTCTTCCTTCTCCCCCTGTGGGAGAAGGTGGCGCGGACGCAGTCCGCGACGGATGAGGGGTATCTATCCGCGGAGACATACCCCTCACCCCGCTTCGCTGCGCGAAGCGACCCTCTCCCACAAGGGGAGAGGGTAAGTACTACGGCTTCGTCGGATCGAACTTCTTCTCCAGGCCTTTCCAGCAATCCGAGTAGTCGTCCTGCAAGGTCGACGATTTCGCCGCGTACTCGGTCACGCGCTGCGGAAAGCGCGTCTCGAACATGAAGGCCATGGTGCCCGTGAGCTTCACCGGCTTCAGCTCGCCGTTGCTGGCGTGCTCGAAGGCTTCGCGGTCGGGGCCGTGCGGCAGCATCATGTTATGGAGCGAGATGCCGCCGGGCACGAAGCCTTGCGGCTTGGCGTCGTACACGCCATAGATCAGGCCCATGAACTCGCTCATGATGTTCATGTGATACCACGGCGGACGGAACGTGTTGTCGGCCACCATCCAGCGCTCCGGGAAGATCACGAAGTCGATATTCGCGGTGCCCGCCGTCTCCGAGGGCGAGGTCAGCACCGTGAAGATCGAGGGATCGGGGTGATCGAAGGCGATCGCGCCGACCGGCGAGAAGGTGCGCAGATCGTATTTGTACGGCGCGTAATTGCCGTGCCAGGCGACGACGTCGATCGGCGAGTGCGGCAACGTCGTCTTGAACAGCGAGCCGCCCCATTTGACATAGAGCTCGGTCGGCGTGTCCTTGTCCTCATAGCTGGCCACGGGGGTGAGGAAGTCGCGCGAGTTCGCAAGACAGTTGGCGCCGATCGGGCCGCGCTCCGGCAGCGTGAAGGCGCCGCCATAGTTTTCGCAGAGATAGCCGCGCGCCGGGCCATTGGGAATCTCGACCCGGAACTTGACGCCGCGCGGGATCACCACGATCTCGCCCGGCTCGGCGTCGATGCGGCCGAACTCGGTGACGAGCCGCAGATTGCCCTGCTGCAGCACGAACATCATCTCGCCGTCGGCATTGTAGAAATGCTGGTCCACCATCGATTTGGTGATGAGATAGATGTGTGCGGCCATGCCGGCCTGGGTGTTGGCATCGCCGGCCGTGGTCATGGTCTGCACGCCCTGCAGGAACGTCATGTCCTCCTTCGGGATCGGCGCCGGATCCCAGCGCAGCTGCGCGATCGGCATGTCGTACTCATGGCACGGCGCGGTGCGCCACAGCCCGGCGTCGGCCTTGGCGAAGCGGCCGGAGTGCCGCACCGACGGGCGGATGCGATACAGCCAGGAGCGCTCATTGGTGCCGCGCGGCGCGGTGAAAGGCGAGCCGGACAGCTGCTCGGCATAGAGCCCGTAGGCGCAGCGCTGCGGCGAATTGCGCCCCATCGGCAGCGCGCCGGGCAGCGCCTCGGTCTCAAAACTGTTGCCGAAGCCGGACATGTAGCCTGGCGTCACTTGCCCGGTGCTGCGAACGATCTGATCGGGTGAGGTGTTGATGTTCATGACTATCCTCCTCCTTGCAGGGCGGCCCACATGTCCTGGTCGCGCTTGTCGGTCCAGATCACGGGGTCGTCGATCCCGGACGCCTCGTCATAGGCGCGCGAGACGTTGAACGGCAGGCAGTGCTCGTAGATCGCGAACTTCGAGAATTTCGGATCCATCACCTCACGCGTCGCCGCCATCGATTGCTTCAGCGTGCGGCCCTTGGCAACGGACGCTTCGGCTGCACCATAGAGCGTGGTGACGAAATCGCGCGTCATCGCGATGGCGTCGCGACAGGTTGCAAGGCCCTGCAGCGCATCGCCGCGGCCGGGCGCGATCGCCTTCGGATTGAAGGCGCGGATCTCGTTCAGCGTCATCGGCCATTCGCGCAGATGCGCGTCGCCGCAATAGCACGCCGAGTGATACTCGATGAGGTCGCCGGAGAACATCACTTCGGCATCCGGCACCCAGGCGACGATGTCTCCCGAGGTGTGGCCGGCGCCGAGCTGCATCAGCCGCACCTCGCGTTTGCCGAGATAGATCGACATCTCGCCTTCGAAGGTCAGCGTCGGCCAGGTCAGGCCGGGAATGCTGGCGGCATCCTGGAACAGGCGGGGAAACCGGCCGTACTCAGAATCCCAATCCTGCTGACCGCGCTCCTCGATCAGCCGATAGGTTTCCTGCGAGGCCACGATGCCCTGCGCCTTGTAGGCGGAGGCGCCGAGCACGCGCACGGCGTGGTAATGCGACAGCACGACATATTTGATCGGCTTGTCCGTCACCTTTTTGACGCGCTCGATCACCTTGTTCGCCATCGCCGGCGTCGATTGCGCATCAAACACCAGGCAGCCGTCGTCACCGACGATGATTGCCGTGTTCGGATCACCTTCGGCGGTGAAGGCGTAGAGATCGGTGCCGATCTCGGAGAAGGTGATCGTCTTCTCGGTGAGGTCAGTGGTTGAGGCGAAACCTTTTGCCATCCGTTCAATCCTGTCCGTTCGTATCGGTGACTATTGCTGTTGCTGTTGCTGCTGCTGGCTCGAATCCAGCACCCGCCGCTTCGCCAATGCGATCGCCTCGTGCAGCACGTCGATGTCGCCGATGTGGTTGGCGAGCACCAGGACCAGCGCGGCATCGAGATCGGCGCTCTGCGCCTCACTGAGGCCGCGATGCGCCTCGACGACGGCGCGGAACGCATCGTCGGGCTTTGCAAAGTTCGAGCGGGTCGACAGCGCCATTGACGATCCCCTCAGTTCAAGCCGGAGGCGCGCGCCAGCGCCGCATCGAGCGCGGGGCGCGAGGCTTTGCGGAAGCGCGCAGCGACATAGCCGTCGGGCCGCAGCAAATAGGACGTGCCTGAAACGGCGTCGTAACGTTTCGCAGCAAGCCCTTCCGGATCGACGAGACCGCCGTCACCACCAACGCGGATCGCGCCGACGCCCTCGGGCACATCGGCGGCTGCACCATTGCCAAACTCCAGCAGCGCGAAGCGCGTTCCCTGCTTGATGAAGGCATCTGTCAGGAAGGTGGAACCACCATTGCGGTCCGCCATCGGTGCATCCGGCATCGAAGCGCCCGGCCGCGGGCCGCCGCGCCACTCGTCACGATCTTCCGTCGAGAGCGGCGTGTCATAGACCGACGGCACCGAGAGCCGGCCGCCATTGACCATGCGCTTGCCGAATTCGGTCTCTTTCGCCAGCGACAGCACGGCCTGGCGCAGCCGCGCCTCCTGCTTCGTCACCGGCGCCATGAAATCGGTCGAGCGCGTCGATTCGCGGATGTTCTCATCTGCCGCCGCACTGCGCTCGATGTGATAGCTCTCGAGCAGGCGCTCCGGTGAAGCGCCGCGCAGCACGCGATCGAGCTTCCACGACAAATTCTCGGCGTCCTCGAGCCCGGAATTGGCGCCGCGCGCGCCGAACGGCGACACCTGATGCGCGGAATCGCCGGCGAAGATCACGCGGCCATGGAGGAATTTCGCCATCCGCCGGCACTGGAATTTGTAGAGCGAGATCCATTCGAAATCGAACTTGTCGTGGCCGAGCATGCGCTCGATGCGCGGCCGCACATTCGCGGGCTGCTTCTCCACCGCGGGATCCGCATCCGGGTTGAGTTGCAAATCGATCCGCCAGATGTCATCGGGCTGCTTGTGCAGCAGGGCCGAGCGGCCGGCATGGAATGGCGGATCGAACCAGAACCAGCGCTCGGTCGGGAATTCTGCGGTCATCTTGACGTCCGCGATCAGGAACTGATCCTCGAACACCTGCCCCGCAAACTCGGCACCGACCATCTGCCGCAGCGAGGAGCGCGCGCCGTCGCAGGCGACGACGAAGCTCGCATGCATCTGATAGGGGCCGTCAGGCGTCGCAATGGTCAGCGCGACGCGATCATTACGTTGCTCCAGCGCGGTCACCTTGTTGCGCCAGCGCAGGTCGACCTCGGGCAGTTGCGCGGTGCGATCGACCAGATAGGCCTCGGCATAGAACTGCTGCAGGTTGATGAAGGCCGGCCGCTTGTGGCCCTCCTCCGGCAGCAGATTGAACTGGTAGAGCTGGGAAGCGCCGTGAAAGATCTTGCCGACGCTCCACACCACGCCCTTGTCGACCATGCGGTCCCCGACACCGAGCCGGTCCCAGAACTCCAGCGAACGCTTCGAGAAGCAGATCGCGCGCGAGCCCTCGCCGATCCGGTCGGCATCATCGAGCAGCACCACGCGCTGGCCGCGCTGGGCGAGATCGATGGCGAGCGACAGCCCGACCGGCCCCGCGCCGACGATCACGACGGGATGCTCGGCGACGCTGGCGCCTGAGCGGTCCTGATCGGGATGCCTGCGGTAGCCGAACTGGGTTTTGGCCTGTGCCATGCGTGACCCTGGTGTTCCCTGGAAGTGCCGATGTTCGACTTTGGTTATCTGAGACGGCCTTGCGACCGCGGCGCGAACTTGCTAAATTAGTCGCACTTGCAACTATCTTTAAACTCCCCTGCGGGCCCGCCGTCAACTCAAATTGGAGGGATTTTTTTGGCCAGGACCTCCCTGCCCCCAAACCAGGCCCGGCAACGCGCCGCGGCCGACGCGACCCTGCGCGACGACACGGCGCCCGGGAAAAAGCGGCTCGATCTCTTCCACTTCATGCCGTTCCGCCTCAACCGGCTGGCGGCCGAGGTGAGTTCGGCACTGTCGGTCGAATACCGGGCGCGCTACGGCCTCGACATTCCCGAATGGCGCGTGCTGGCGACGCTCGGCTTCCGGAGCGACGCCTGCAGCGCGCAATACATTGCCCACTGCACCCGCACCCATAAATCCACCATTAGTCGGGCGGTCTCGGCGCTGATGGAGCGGCAGATCGTCGAGCGCGTCGAGAACGAGGACGACCGCCGCGAATTCCGCCTGCAGCTGACGCGCAAGGGCCAGTCGCTCTACGAGGAACTGATCCCGCGCCTGCAGCGCAAGGAGCAGGAGATCCTGTCCTGCCTCTCGGCATCGGAGCGCAAGGAATTGGCAAAGCTGCTCGGCAAGATCGAGGCGAGCCTCGAGCTGGTACAGACCAGCGAGGAAGCCGACGCGAAGGAAGCGTATTAGCCGCGTGGCGTCACAATGGTCCTAACCCCTCATCCTGAGGAGCTTGCGAAGCAAGCGTCTCGAAGGACGAGGCCACCATCCGGGCCTCATGGTTCGAGACGCGCTACGCGCTCCTCACCATGAGGGGAGGGACTCACATCTCCTCCGCCACCACCATGTAGTTCACGTCCATGTCGGACGAGATCGCCCATTTGTCGGCGAGCGGATTATAGACCACGCCGGCCTGCTCGGTGACGGTGAGATTGAGGTCGGCGAGGTAGCGGGTGAGCTCATCGGGGGTGACGAACTTGCTCCATTCATGCGTGCCGCGCGGCAGCCAGCGCAGCACATATTCGGCGCCGACGATCGCGAGCGCAAAGCTCTTCCAGTTGCGGTTCAGGGTAGAGACCACCATCAGCCCGCCGGGCTTGAGCATCGCGGCACAACGCTTGAGGAAAGCGCCGACATCGACCACGTGCTCGACGACTTCCATGGCGAGCACGATGTCGAACCGCTCGCGCACATCCATGTCCTCCACCGTGGTGCAGCGGTAGTCGATCGACAGATGGCCCTTGTCGGCATGCAGCTTCGCCGCGGCGATGTTGGTGGCGGAGGGATCGATGCCGATCACCTGGGCGCCGAGCCGCGTGAAGGGTTCGCAGAGCAGCCCCGCCCCGCAGCCGATATCGAGCATGCGCAGGCCCGACAGGCAGCTCAGGCTTTTGACGTTGCGCTCGAACTTGCGGCAGGCGGCGTCGCGGATATAGGTCAGCCGCAGCGGATTGATCTTGTGCAGCGGCGCCATCTTGCCGCGCGGGTCCCACCATTCGTCCGACAGTTTTGAGAACTTTGCGATCTCGGCCGGATCGACCGAGCTGGCGGAGGCATTGGAGAGTGTGGATTGCATAGCCATAGGTCGCGCGCCCCTATCGCGCGGTGATCGAATTGCGGAACGCCAGTGGCGCGGCAATGGTCGTGATCTTCTGCTTGCCCTCGCCGACGCCCAAAATGGTCACGTCGCCGTAGTTCAGGATGCGGCCCATGATGCTCTGCTCGACGTCGACACTTTCGACCTTGTCGAGGCTCATCTCGAAGGTCTTCCGGGTGATGAAGCCGGTCTTGTGCACAACCCGCATATTGGTAACGTCGGTTTCCGTGGTGAAGCGATGGAACCAAGCCGTGACGGTGAAATAGAGCGCTGCAAGCGCGGCTATCGCCGCAGCCGCCAGGCACAGCAGCACCAGCCCCTCGACCGTCGCCATCCGCGACAGGATCACCAGGGCCAGGACCACGATCCAGAGTCCGATGGCGGGCAGATAGAACATCCAGTGTGCATTGGTCGAGTACAGCACCTTTTCGCCCGGCTGCAGGATTTCGTCGATATAGCGCCCCATACAAACCGCCTTACGTTACCCCTGCGCCACAGCCCGCCCGCAACCCGCCCCCGGGTGCATCAAGCCCGGCAGGAACCGGCTTGCCCCCGGGCGCGGCGCTATGTATACGCGCGTTTGGCCTCCCGCGCTGCCGATTTCGGTGCCGGGCGCCACACTTATCCTCTTTAGGGAATCAGCGCGTCGTCATGGGCCGCCTCGTGATGAAATTCGGCGGTACGTCCGTCGCAAATATCGAACGCATCCGCAACGTCGCGCGCCATGTGAAGCGCGAGGTCGACGCCGGCCATGAGGTCGCCGTCGTGGTTTCGGCCATGTCCGGCAAAACCAACGAGCTGGTCGCCTGGTGCACCGAGGCCTCGCCGATGCACGACGCCCGCGAATATGACGCGGTGGTCGCCTCCGGCGAACAGGTCACCTCCGGCCTGCTGGCGATCGTGCTGCAGGGCATGGGCATCCAGGCCCGCTCCTGGCAGGGCTGGCAGATCCCGATCAAGACCTCGGACGCCCACGCCTCGGCGCGCATCGAGGACATCGACGGCACCGAGATCATCACCCGCTTCAAGGAACGCAAGGAGGTCGCCGTGATCGCCGGCTTCCAGGGCGTCAATCCGGCGACCAACCGCATCACCACGCTCGGCCGCGGCGGCTCGGACACGTCGGCGGTGGCGGTCGCGGCAGCGCTGCGCGCCGACCGTTGCGACATCTACACCGACGTCGACGGCGTCTACACCACCGACCCGCGGGTGGTGCCGAAGGCACGCCGGCTCGACAAGATCGCCTTCGAGGACATGCTGGAATTGGCCTCGCTCGGCGCCAAGGTGCTGCAGGTCCGCTCGGTGGAACTCGGCACCGTGCACAACATGCCTATCTTCGTCCGTTCCAGCTTCGACAAGCCCGAGGATATCGACCCGCACGGCACGCCGCCGGGCACGCTGATCTGCAGCGAGGAGGAAATCATGGAAATGCACGTCGTCACCGGGATCGCCTTCTCGAAGGACGAGGCCCAGATTTCCGTGCGTCAGGTCGAGGACAAGCCCGGCGTGGCCGCGGCGATCTTCGGGCCGCTCGCGGACGCCAATATCAACGTCGACATGATCGTGCAGAACGTCTCCGAGGACGGCAAGACCACCGACCTCACCTTCACCGTGCCGGCGACCGACTACAACCGCGCCAAGGAGACCATCACCTCTGCCAAGGCCAGGATCGGCTATGCGCGGCTCGACACCGCGACCGACGTCGCCAAGGTCTCGGTGATCGGCAGCGGCATGCGCAGCCATGCCGGCGTCGCCGCCAAGGCGTTCAAGGCGCTCTCGGAGCGGAACATCAACATCCGCGCCATCACGACGTCCGAGATCAAGTTCTCGGTGCTGATCGACGCGGCCTATACCGAGCTCGCCGTGCGCACCCTGCACACGCTATATGGGCTGGATCAGGCCTAGCCCGCTTAAAGCCCTCACAAGCCGAGACATACCCCTCATCCGTCGCGGGCTGTGTCCGCGACACCTTCTCCCACAGGGGGAGAAGGAAGAGAGGCGCCGCGACACCGTCTGGTAGTTGGAATTTCTCTTAGCGGGCGCAGCATTGGCCTGACATAGACGTTATTGCTACTGGCAGGCGTTTTGCTTGGCAAAGCGAGCCTCGATTGGCTATACGGCCAGTCAGGTGGGCTGTCGCAAACTGTGCAACAGTTGAGGCGATCCCGATTCGGCGGGACCGGGCGCTTGCGGCGACGCCGAATGATTAAAATTGTTGGATTGGTTGGATTTGGCGCCAGCACCCGCCGAGCGGGTGGCCCGGCGGTGCGAGGAGGGACAAGTGGCTATTCGGAGCGCGTCGGGAGGCCCCCGCGTCCTGTTGAGACGGCTCCGCGAAACCATGGCGGAGCAAGTCTCCGCGCAGGAACGGCTCGACAAGATCGTGGTGCTGATCGCGGCCAACATGGTGGCTGAGGTCTGCTCGACCTATGTGCTGCGCGTCGACAACACGCTCGAATTGTACGCCACCGAAGGCCTGAACCGCGACGCCGTCCATAGAACAGTGCTCAGCGCCCATGAGGGCCTGGTCGGCCTCGTCGCCAGCGAAGCGACGCCGCTGAACCTGTCGGACGCGCAGAGCCACCCGGCCTTCTCCTACCGGCCGGAAACCGGCGAAGAAATCTACCACTCCTTCCTCGGCGTGCCGATCCTGCGTGCCGGCAATACGCTCGGCGTGCTGGTGGTGCAGAACCGCGCCAAGCGCACTTACGTCGAGGAAGAGGTCGAGGCGCTGCAGACCACCGCCATGGTGCTGGCGGAGATGATCGCCTCCGGCGAGCTCGCAGCCCTCGCCCAGCCCGGCGCGGAACCTGCCGCGCGACACTCGCTGCACAAATCCGGCGCGGTGCTCTCCGAAGGCATCGCGCTCGGCCATGTCGTGCTGCACGAGCCGCGCGTCGTCATCACCAATTACATCGCCGAGGACCTGCCGAAGGAAATCAAGAAGCTCGATGCGGCGCTGGCCAAGTTGCGCTCCGACCTCGACCGCATGCTGGAGCGCGGCGACGTCGCCGAGGGCGGCGAGCACCGCGAGGTGCTGGAAGCCTATCGCATGTTCGCCAACGACCACGGCTGGTCGCACAAGCTGCATGAGGCCGTCGGCACCGGCCTCACCGCGGAGGCCGCCGTCGAGCGCGTGCAGTCCGACACCCGCGCGCGCATGCTGCGCTCGACCGATCCCTATTTGCGCGACCGCCTGCATGATCTCGAGGACCTCGGCCATCGCCTGATGCGGCAACTGGTCGGCCAGGATCATGCGCCGTCGCGGGAGCAATTGCCCGAGAATGCCATCCTGATCGCGCGCGCGATGGGTCCCGCGGCGTTGCTGGATTACGACCGCAAGCGGCTGCGCGGCCTGGTGCTGGAGGAAGGCACCGCCAACTCCCACGTCTCGATCGTGGCGCGCGCGCTCGGCATTCCCGCGGTCGGCGAAGTCCCGAACGCGCCGGGCATCGCCGATCCCGGCGACGCCATCATCATCGACGGCACCTCCGGCGAGATCTATGTCCGTCCCTCCGCCGAGATCGAAGCCGCCTATGCCGAGCGGGTGCGGTTCCGCGCCCGGCGGCAGGCGCAATATTCGGCGCTGCGCGACAAGCCCTGCGTCACCAAGGATGGGCAGAAGATCGAGCTTCTGATCAACGCCGGCCTGACCATCGACCTGCCGCATATCGAGGACACCGGCAGCGCCGGCATCGGCCTATTCCGCACCGAGCTGCAGTTCATGGTGAGCCCGAGCCTGCCGCGCTCGAGCGACCAGCTCGCGCTCTACCGCACCGTGCTCGATGCCGCCGGCGAAAAGCCCGTCACCTTCCGCACCCTCGATATCGGCGGCGACAAGGCGTTGCCCTATATGGAGACCGTGATCGAGGAGAATCCGGCGCTGGGCTGGCGCGCGATCCGGCTCGGTCTCGACCGACCCGGCCTGCTGCGCGGCCAGATCCGCGCGCTGCTGCGCGCCGGCGGCGGACGCTCGCTCAAGATCATGTTCCCGATGATCTCGGAAGTGTCCGAGTTCGACCAGGCCAAGGCGATCGTCGAGCGCGAGCTCACTTATCTGCGCCAGCACGGCCATTCGCTGCCCGAGCGGATCGACGTCGGCACCATGGTCGAAGTGCCCGCGCTGCTCTACCAGCTCGACGAGCTCCTGAAGAAGGTCGACTTCGTGTCGGTCGGCTCCAACGACCTGTTCCAGTTCCTGTACGCGGTCGATCGCGGCAATGCCAAGGTCTCCGAGCGTTTCGACACCATGGCGGCGCCGATCCTGCGCGCGCTGCGCGACATCGTGCGCAAGGCGCAGGCGGCGAAGAAGACGGCGTCGCTGTGCGGCGAGATGGCCTCAAAGCCGCTCGGCGCGCTGGCGCTGATCGCGCTCGGCTATCGCTCGCTGTCGCTGTCGGCGACCGCGCATGGCCCGGTGAAGGCGATGATCCTCGATCTCGACGCCAAGAAGGCCGAGGCGATGCTCAATCCACTGCTGGATGCACCAGTCGGCAGTGCCTCGATCCGCGAGAAGCTGACGAAATTTGCCGAAGCTGAAGGGCTGGCCTTGTAGCGACGCTGCCGTCGCCTGCCGCCTTCCCTGTTTTGCGCAATTTGAGATTCTGCCATGCTCCCCGAAGCCAAACTCGACATCCTCCTCGCTCACCACGCTTCGCTCGAGGCCGAGCTGCTGGGCCAGGTCAATTCCGACCGTTACGTCGCGATCACGCGCGAGCTCGCCGAGCTCAATCCGCTGATCGACGCGGTGAAGGATTATCGCAGCGCCCGCACCGAGCTGGCCGACACCGAGACGCTGCTGGCGGATGCCGGCACGGATGCGGAGATGCGCAGCATGGCGGAAGCCGAGCTCGAGACGCTGCAGGCGAAGATCGGCGAGCTCGAGCAGAAGATCCGCGTCGCGCTGCTGCCCAAGGATGCGATGGACGACCGCAACGTGATGCTGGAAATCCGCGCCGGCACCGGCGGCGACGAGGCCTCGCTGTTCGCCGGCGATCTGTTCCGGATGTATGAGCGTTTTGCGGCTTTACAGGGCTGGAAGGTCGAGGTGATCTCGGCAAGCGAAGGTACTGTCGGCGGTTACAAGGAAATCATCGCCGAGGTGCAGGGCCGCGGCGCGTTCGCGAAGCTGAAGTTTGAATCCGGCGTGCATCGCGTGCAGCGCGTGCCCGACACGGAGACGCAAGGGCGCATCCACACGTCGGCGGCGACGGTCGCCGTGCTGCCCGAGGTCGAGGACGTCGACGTCGACATCAAGAACGACGACCTGCGCATCGAGACGATGCGCGCGGGCGGCGCCGGCGGTCAGCACGTCAACAAGACGGAATCGGCGATTCGCATCACCCACATCCCGACCGGCATCGTTGTCATGATGCAGGACAGCCGCTCGCAGCACAAGAATCGCGCCTCGGCGATGAACATCCTGCGCTCGCGCATCTACGATGCCGAGCGCCAGCGCGTCGAGGCGGCGCGCTCCGCCGACCGCAAGGAGAAGGTCGGCTCCGGCGACCGGTCCGAGCGCATCCGCACCTACAATTTCCCGCAGGGGCGCGTCACCGACCACCGCATCAACTTGACGCTCTATAAACTGCCGCAGGTGGTGTCGGGCGAATCGCTGCACGAGTTGATCGATGCGCTGACCACCGAGCACCAGGCCGCGCAGCTCGCCGCGCAAGGTGCGGCGGCGTGAGCCAAACCGTCGATGCCGCGCGGCGCGCGCTGGCGGCGCGCTTCAAGGGTGCCGGCAACGACTCCGCGGAGCTCGACGCACGATTGCTGGTCGGCGCCGCACTCGGCCTCGATCTCACCGGATTGATCACGGCAGCGAACCGCACGATTGCGGCCGATGAATCCGAACGTCTCGAGGCCTTCGCGCAGCGCCGTCTCACCGGCGAGCCCGTCGCGCGCATCATCGGCACCAAGGAATTTTGGGGCCTGCCACTCAAGCTGTCTGCCGCCACGCTCGTGCCACGGCCTGACACGGAGACCATTGTCGAACGCGCGCTGGAGCTCCTGCGCTCCGATGGCGTCACCGACAACAACTTGCGCATCGCCGATCTCGGCACGGGCACGGGCGCGATCCTGCTGGCGCTGTTGTCGGAACTGCCGAACGCGCATGGCTTCGGCACCGATATCTCGACCGAGGCGCTGGCGACCGCGCGCGCGAACGCTGCGCAGCTTGGGCTTGCCGATCGCGCAACCTTCATCACCTGCGATTATGCATCCGCGCTCGACGGCGCCTTCGACCTGATCGTGTCGAACCCGCCCTATATCCCTTCCGCCGACATCGCCGGTCTCGCCGTCGAGGTCCGCGATCACGATCCCCTCGCCGCGCTCGATGGCGGGTCCGACGGACTCGATGCCTACCGCGCCCTGATCCGGCAATCCGTGGGTCTGCTTGCGCCCCGCGCCGTGCTGGTTGTGGAGGCCGGCCAGGGCCAAGCCACGGATATTGAAGCCCTGATGACGGCCGCCGGATTATTCCCTGCAGGGCCGCCGAAACGCGATCTGGGAGGCATCCCGAGGGCGGTTTCGGGGCGAAAGATGCCGCGATAAAGTCCCATTGGAACGTAAAAAAACCTCTTGGAATTACCCCCGGGAACGACTACGTTCCGGCCACAGCATCGGTAATGGCCCCGTAACCGATACGGGTGGTGACCAGGGTTCTTGAGCCGAGAGCCCGCCGATTGAAAGGTTCCAAAAACGCAGGTCATATTGAGCGCAATAGCCGCAAACGTGCTGCTCTGGACCGCCAAGCGAACGAAAGCCTGTTATTGCGCTTGAAGACTTACGTGAGAGAACTGGGCCTGCTTCGTCGGGCTTGATTGATTTGGTCGCTGGCGATGTTCGCCGGCGGTGGGGAACGCGTCTTTGTTGAACGCGATGGTTGGCAACCTCGAAACCACATTGAACGGTATGTCGGTTCCGTGCGCGTAACCGCGTGCCGGATCGGATGAGTGATGACTGCAAAACTTCAGGGCTGGAATAAAAGGCGAGATATGAGAAACGGTCAGAACAACAAGCGGATGCGGAACCGGAATAACAACAATAACAATAACAACAACAATAACCGGCGCGGCCAGAATCCCCTGACGCGTGTGTACGAGTCCAACGGACCCGATATCAAGATCCGCGGCACGGCCTCTCATGTTGCCGAAAAATACGTCCAGCTGGCGCGCGACGCGCGCTCCTCCGGCGATCCCGTTGCCGCCGAGAACTACTACCAGCACGCCGAGCACTATTACCGCATCATCGCCGCGGCGCAGGAGCAATTCCGGCAGAATCAGCAGCAGCCGCGTCCCGACGCCGAGGTTCAGACCTCTGACGATCACGACGATGAGGGCGACAGCTATTCGAGCTTCGGCCAGGAGCCGGGCCTGCCGCAGCAGCAGCAGCCGTTCATGCGCGACAACGGTCCGCGCGATGGTGGTGTGCGCGACAACAACCAGCAGCCCTATCAGCGCGAGCAGCCGCAGCCGCGCGAACACCGCGAGCATCGCGAGCGCGACCATCGCCCGCAGCCGCAATATCAACCGCCACCGCAGAACCAGCCGCAGCCCGTGATGGCCGATGCCGGCGGCGTCGACCGTCTGCCCTCCTTCATCACCGGCGGCGCGCAGCCGCAGGCCAGCGGCTATGAGGGCAATGGCGGCGGAGAACGCCCCGAGCGCGGCGACCGCTTCCCGCGCCGTCGCCGTCGTCCGCACGGCCCGCGGCCGGACATGGCGCAGGCTGCGCCGAGCGAAGACGTCGGCGGCGAGTAGCAGGTTGCAACGTGTTGAAGAAGAGGCGGGCGATTTGCCCGCCTCTTTTTTGTTTTATCCGCGCGTCGCAGATGACGACGGCACCAGCACCGGCTGCAGCGATGGAATCAGCCGCGTGCGCTTCGCCGGTATTGCGCGATAGACCTGCTTGCTGGCTTCAACGATGTGCACGCCGGCGAACGGCGCGGAGATCGCCGCGCCAACGCGCTCCCACGCCATCGCCGAACGCAGGAACCAGCCGCCGGCAACCGGCGGCATGAACAGCGCCTCGCCCCACGCCGCCGGCGTGAACCAGGTCTGCCGCAACAATTGCGTGATCTGCGCGCGGGAGTACGGCCGGCCATGTCCGAACGGCGTCGCGTCGGTGCGCGTCCACACGCCGCGCCTGTTCGGAATCACGGCGATCAGCCGCCCCGACGGCGACAACACGCGCCACACCTCGCGCAGCAGCCGCTCCGGATCATCGGACATTTCCAGCGCGTGCACGAGCAGCACGCGATCGACCGCGGCGTCCGGCAGCGGCATCGAGAATTCGTCGATCAGGGTCGCCAGCGCCGGGCGGCCGGTCGGCCATTTCAGCACGCCCTGGGCGGCCGGCATGAAAGCGATGCAGCGCTCGCAGGTTTCGCGGAACAGGCCGAGATAGGGTGTGGGATAGCCGAGACCGAGCACCCGCTGGCCGTCCGCATCGGGCCAGCGCGCGCGGATACCGCGGTTGATCAGCTGTCGCGCCACGATGCCGAGGCGCTGCGAATAGAAATCCCGGAGGTCGATGACGTCCATATCCCAACCTAACATGCCGCCCCCGTCAGCGGCGCGCGGAAATTTGCTTTGCGGCGTGAGCGTTAACGCCATATTTCGCCCCTATATTTGGCGTGTTACCGTTCCCGCCGCAGCACCTCCGGAGATATCATGTCCGCCGAAATCCGCACCTTCACCTGCCTCACCGACAATTTCGGCTACCTGATCCACGACCCCGCGACCAAGGCCACCGCCTCGATCGACGCGCCGGAGGCCGGCCCGATCATCGCAGCGCTGGAGCGCGAGGGCTGGACGCTGACGGACATCCTGATCACCCACCATCATGGCGACCATGTCGGCGGCGTCGCCGAGCTGAAGCAGAAGTACGGCTGCCGCGTCGTCGCCCCGCACGACAAGTCGACCAAGATCGCCAATGTCGACCTGCGCGCCGCCAATGGCGACGTGATCAAGATCGGTGACCTGCTGGCGCGCGTGATCGAGACGCCCGGTCATACGCTCGATCACATCTCCTATGTGTTCGACGGCGAGAAGGCGGTGTTCGCCGCCGACACGCTGTTCTCGATCGGCTGCGGCCGCGTGTTCGAGGGCAACTATCCCATGATGTGGGATTCGCTCTTGAGGCTGCGCGCGCTGCCCGACGATTTCCGGCTCTATTGCGGCCACGAGTATACCGCGTCGAACGTGAAGTTCGCGCTGACCGTCGAGTCCGACAATCCGGTGCTCCAGGCGCGGGCAGCCGAGGTGACAAAGCTGCGCGCGGAGAACAAGCCGACGATCCCGACGCTGCTCGGCGAGGAGAAAAAGGCAAACGTGTTCCTGCGCGCCGACGAGCCGTCGGTCGCCGCGAAGCTGCACATGAAGGGTGCTGATCCCGCACAGGTGTTCGGCGAGCTCCGCGAGCGCAAGAACAAGTCCTGATGCCCCTTCCCTCGGCTGCCGACATCATCGCGCGGCTCGAGCTGAAGCCGCATCCCGAAAGCGGGCATTATCGCGAGACCTTTCGCGACAAGCGCTGCGACGTGAACGGCCGCGCCTATTCGACCGCGATCTATTTCCTGCTGGCGCGCGGCGAGCGCTCGCACTGGCATCGCATCGATGCGGTCGAGACCTGGCATTACTACGCCGGTGCGCCGCTGACTTTGCAGATCGCGCATGACGGCTGCACACGGCACACCGTGAAGCTCGGCCCCGATGTCACGCGCGGTGAACGGCCGCAGGCGATCGTACCCGCGGATGCCTGGCAGGCTGCCGAAAGCACCGGCGACTGGACGCTGGTCGGCTGCACCGTCGCGCCAGGCTTCGAGTTCGCGAAATTCGAGCTCGCGCCGAAGGGCTGGGCGCCTGCGTCGTAATCCGCTTCGGATGGGTGGAGTGTTCGTCATCGCTCGAAGAGCGATGGCGGTCACTCCACCCATCCTACTTTTTCAACACCATATCCTTCGCCGCGATCAGGCCGCCGCCGGCGATCAGGAGCGCGGCGATGGCGAGGTTGGCGCTCGGCTTCGCATAGCCCGCAAGGATCAGGAACATCGTCGACAGCAGCGGTGTCGCGTAGGAGGCGGCGCCGAGCACGCGGATGTCACCGCGCTTCATGCCGATGTCCCAGGCAAAGAAGGCGGCGCCGACCGGGCCGATGCCCAGCGCGATCACGGCAAGCCATTGCAGCGGCGACTCCGGCCACACCGTCGTCTCCACCCGCAGGTGCACGAGGGCTGCGAGCACCGCGGTCGCGAGACAAAAGCCGGCGACGGCATCGGTCGGCACCGCCTTGAGCCGGCGCGACATCACCGAATAGGAGGCCCAGACGAACGCGGCGACGAAAGCGGCGGCAAGCCCGGGAATCTGCGCGGGCGTGAAGCTGCCGGTATTGCCGGCGAGCAGCAACACGGTGCCGACGAGCCCCAGCAGCGCGCCGATGATGTGATGCGCCGCCAGCCGCTCGCCGGGCAACAGCGAGGAGAACAACACGATCAGGAGCGGCCAGAGATAGTTCAACAGCCCTGCTTCCGCCGGCGGCGCGAAGCGCAGCGCCAGGAAATACAGCGCGTGATAACCGAACAACCCGCCGATGCCGACGACCCACGCGACCAGCGGCTGCTTCAGCGCTGCGAACGCCGACGGGCGGAACAGGAAGCTCGCGAACGCGACGGCGGCAGCAATCGCGAACGTCAGCGCCAGCAGCTGGAATGCGGGAATTTTTCCAGTCGCCACCGTCAGAACCGACAGCAGCGACCACATCAGGATCGCGGTCAGTCCAACGAGGGTCGAAGTGCGGGTCGTCATCAAGGATAAGTCCGGCGCGGCCGGAAGCGCGAAGCGCGCCTTCGCAAAAGACATTCCGGCGTCGGCCCCTTGTACAGACGCCAATGCCCGGCACAAGGCCGGGCATGACGACTTCACGGATGCCGCTTGCGACGCTTGCGCGCGCTTACGCCTGATACTGGCCGCCGTTGATGCTCAGCGTCGAGCCGGTGATGAAGCCGGCGTCGTCGGAGGCGAGGAACACCACCGCACGTGCGATTTCCTCGGGCTCGCCCAGACGATTGACCGGGATCTGCGGAATCACGGCCTTTTCCAGCACGTCCTTCGGCACCGCCTGCACCATTTCGGTGTTGATGTAGCCGGGGCAGATCACGTTGACGGTGATGCCGCCCTTGGCGTTCTCAAGCGCGAGCGCCTTGGTGAAGCCGATGTCGCCGGCCTTGGCCGCCGAATAGTTGACCTGGCCGAACTGGCCCTTCTGGCCGTTGATCGAGGAGATCGAGATGACGCGGCCGAATTTTCGCGCGCGCATGCCTTCGATCACTTGCCGCGTCATGTTGAACAGCGAGCCGAGATTGGTGTTGATCACGGCGCTCCACTGCTCGAGCGTCATCTTGTGGAAGGCGGTGTCCTTGGTGATGCCGGCATTATTGACCAGCACGTCCACGGGGCCGAGATCGGCCTCGACCTGCTTCACGCCCGCGGCGCAGGCATCGAACGAGGCGACGTCCCACTTGTAGACGGGAATGCCGGTATCCGCCTTGAACTTCTCCGCCGCGGCGTCGTTGCCGGCGTAGCTTGCCGCGACCTTGTAGCCGGCTGCCTTCAGAGCCTTGCTGATCGCAGCCCCAATGCCGCGCGTTCCGCCCGTTACCAATGCTACACGTGCCATGTCCGTCTCCTCCTTGGCCGTTTTTTTGAGAACCGGAAATGACTCCGGTCTTCGCACTCGCACTCACACACACTTCGAAACAAAAATGCCCGGCGCGAGGCCGGGCATCTTATTTATCAGCTCGCGCCTTGGTTGACAGATGATCTTTTCATCATCCAACCCGCTCCGCTGCCTTTTGTTCAGTCGCGTGCAACGCACATATCAATCGCGTGCCACGCACATGGCGATGCCCATGCCTCCGCCGATGCACAGCGTCGCAAGGCCCTTCTTGGAGTCGCGCTTCTGCATCTCGTGCAGCAGCGTGACCAGCACGCGGGCGCCGGATGCGCCGATCGGATGGCCGATCGCGATCGCACCGCCGTTGACGTTGACCTTCGCGGCATCCCAGCCGAGGTCCTTGTTGACGGCGCAGGCCTGCGCCGCGAACGCCTCGTTGGCCTCGATCAGGTCGAGATCGCCGATGTTCCAGCCGGCCTTCTTCAGCGCGGCGCGCGACGCCGGGATCGGGCCGGTGCCCATGATCTTCGGATCGACGCCGGCCTGGCCCCACGACACGATGCGGGCGAGCGGCTTCTTGCCCAGCCGAGCGGCTTCCTTGGCGGTCATCAGCACCACGGCGGCAGCGCCGTCATTGATGCCCGATGCGTTGCCGGCGGTGACGGTTCCGTCCTTCTCGAAAGCTGCGCGCAGCTTGCCCATCGCGTCGATCGTGGCGCCATGGCGCGGATATTCGTCGGTGTCGACCACGATGTCGCCCTTGCGGGTCTTGATCGTGACGGCCGCGATCTCATCCTTGAACTTGCCGGCCTTCTGCGCGGCCTCGGCCTTGTTCTGCGAGGCGACCGCGAACTCGTCCTGCTGCGCGCGGGTGATCTGGTACTGCTTCGCCACGTTCTCGGCGGTGTTACCCATGTGGTAGCCGTTGAAGGCATCCCACAGGCCGTCCTTGATCATGGTGTCGACCAGCTCGAGGCTGCCCATCTTGGCGCCGCCGCGCAGATATTGCGCGTGGGTGGCCATGCTCATCGATTCCTGGCCGCCGGCGACGACAATCGAGGAATCGCCGTTGAGCAGCGCCTGGTATCCGAGCGCGACCGAGCGCAGGCCCGAACCGCAGAGCTGGTTGATGCCCCAGGCCGGGCTCTCCACGGGAATGCCGGCATTGATCGAGGCCTGACGGGCCGGATTCTGGCCTTGGGCAGCGGTCAGGATCTGGCCCATGATGACTTCGGAGACTTGGCCGGGCTCGACGCCGGCACGCTGCAGCGCCGCCTTGATCGCGACCGCGCCGAGATCGTGGGCCGGGGTCGTGGCGAATGCTCCGTTGAAAGCGCCGACGGCGGTGCGGGCGGCGCTGACGATGACGACATCGTCTGACATGGACATCTCCTATTGTGGGTTGGTTTTTCTTGACGGCGGGCGGGCCGATTGGCGGGCCAGTCTTAAATCCTATCCTGTTAACGTCGTTGAGCCATGTCAATCGGCACGAGCGCCAAATCGTCCTGCGCCGCACTCAAAATGGCGCGCTTGGCAGTTTCCTGAGCAATGGCGGTGCTTTGAGATTAACCGTGGCGCACAAAACGGTAGCCGAACGGCTTTGAAAATGCTTACCTTTGCTGCGATGCGTTGCATTTAGCCCCACGGCGATGCCGTCGGGTTCCAGGTTCTGTTGAAGTGAGAGCCCATGGCAAAATCTGAACAACCCACCACAATCAAGAAATACGCGAACCGACGGCTCTATAATACCGGGACGAGCACCTATGTGACGCTCGAAGACCTCGCCGCGATGGTGAAAGAGGGCGAGGACTTCCTCGTCTATGACGCCAAGACCGGCGACGACATCACCCGCTCGGTGCTGGCCCAGATCATCTTCGAGCAGGAAAACAAGGCCGGGCAGAATCTGCTGCCGACCACCTTCCTGCGCCAGCTGATCCGCTTCTACGGCGACAGCATGCAGATGGTGGTGCCGAAATATCTCGAGCAGTCGCTTGCGACGCTGACCCAGGAGCAGGAAAAGTTTCGCAAGCAGATCGCCGGTGCGCTCAGCGGCACCCCGTTCGCGCCGCTTGAGGAGCAGGTCCGCCGCAACATGGAGCTGTTCCAGCAGACCTTCTCGATGTTCAAGCCCTTCGTGCCGCAGCCGCCGCGCGGCAACTCCTCGGCCGAGCCCGAGAAGGTGCCGGAGCCCGCACCTGACGATGGCAACATCGACGATCTGCGCCGCCAGATGAAGGACATGCAGGAACGGCTCGAGCGCATGTCCCAGCCGAAGAAGGACGAGTGACCCTCAGCTGTCGTCACCCGCGAAAGCGGGTGACCCAGTATTCCAGAGACGTCAGTGGAAGACCGATAGGCCGCGGCGTACTTGGTACCCCGCTTTCGCGGGGTATGACACCGAGGGATTGGCCCGCTTCGCTGCTTACCCCGCCACCGGCAGCACCTGGTCCGGCCCGGCACTCCACGGCCGCTCCAGCGAGGCCAGCCCGATCAGACGGCCCTGGATGAAGTCGCAGCCCCATTCGCGCAGCATCACGGCGGCTTCTTCGTCCTGCACCCATTCGGCGACCGTCTTGATCTGCAGGCGGCGCGCCAGATCGATCAGGGTCTGGACGAAGGCGCGGTCGTCGGCGGAGCGGGCGATGTTCTGCACGAAGGCGCCATCGATCTTGACGATATCGACGCCGAGCTTGCGCAGGTTGCGGAACGAGGTGTAGCCGGCGCCGAAATCGTCGATCGCGATCCGGCTGCCAAAATTCTTCAAGCGCGTAACGAAGCCGCGGACGTCGTCCAGATCCTGGATCGCGACCGTCTCGGTGATCTCGACGATCAGCCGCTCGCCAACGCCGGGATGGGCGCGCATCAGCGAATCGATCGTGGTCCACCAGTCCGGATCCATCGTGGTGTCCGGCGAGATGTTGAGGCTGAGCTGCACGTTCGGCGAGGTTGCGAGCTCGGCGATCGCAAGCTCGAGCACGCGATGGTCGACGAGGCGGATCAGCCCGAGCCGTTCGGCGACCGGGACGATGTCGGGCGCGAGCAGCGCCTGGCCGTCCTCCTGCTCCATCCGCACCAGGCATTCGTAGAATGCCGGCTGGCGTGAGCGCGCTTCGACGACCGGCTCGAAGCCGACCACGATGCGCCGCTCGTTCAGCGCGGTGACGATCTCGTCGGTGACGCGGATATTGACACGGCGCTGCGCGTCGCGCTCGACATTCGGCTTCCACAGCGCGAACGAACCGGCGCGGCGGCTTTTGGCGGCATCGAGCGTCTCGTGGGCGCGGTTGACCGCTTCATCCGCCGAGCGGGCGTGACGCGGAATCGTGACGGCGCCGATCGAGGCGGTCACCGACACCGGCCCCGATTTGGTCGGGATCACCTCGTCGCGGACCGCGGCGAGGAAGCGTTCGGCGGCGACATTGGTGTCGTCGACGGTGCAGTTGCGCAGGATCAGGCCGAACTTGTTGCCGGAGAAGCGGCCGAGCATGTCGCCGCCACGCAGTCGCGCGCGGATGCGTTTGGCGACCTCGGCGATCACGGCGTCCGCGACGTCGAAGCCGAAGGCATCGTTGACCCGCGCCAGATGATCGATGCCGATCAGCATGAAGGCGCAGGAAGAGCGGAAGCGCGCACATTCCTCGATCGTCTCGGCGAGCGAGGCGATCAGATGGGTGCGGTTGAGCTCGCCGGTCAGCGGATCGTGCCGCGACAGTTTCAGAAGCTGCTCGTCGCGGGCGTGGCGCTCGTTGTTGATGCGGACGATGCCTTCCGCACGGACTGGCTTGCCGTCGGCGCCGACATACCAGCAGCCGGTTTCCTCGACCCAGATCACCGGGGCAGAGGTGGTGGCGCGGACGCCGTATTCGATCCGGTAGGGCGCGCCTTCGCCGGTACCCGCCGGCGCTGATTGGCTCAGCGCCTCGGTGCGGATGCCGCGCGACGGCTCGATCAGTTTTGCGAGCTCGGCACCGCTGGCGAGCGCCTCGAGGGGAATGTCCGTGAAAACCGTCGCCGCATTGCCGCTCCAGGCGATCGCGTCGGTTGCGATGTCCCAGGCAAAGGTCGCCTGTCCGAGCGAGGCAAGGATGTGGTCGGCCGTCGGGACGGAGGGCATCAGGCTTGCCTCGTTTCGAAACACCACCTACAGGTGATTCTGCATCTGAGGATAGTGGGTTCCGACTCGCACGCTAGGTGAAGTTGATAAATAATCTGGAAACCACGTTTTGAGACGGCCGGGAACGAACTTGCCGGCTCCGGCATGTCCCTTGCCACGAACAGGACCAGACGGGGCAAGTCGTCCCGAAATGCGACGGGCAGGTTCGGTTCGCTATGCTTGACATCGATCAATCAGAGGTTTTGGACGGCGAGGTGCTCGGTGACGAGACCGCCTGCACCGATCTCGTGCCCTTGAACCCGGTGGCGGCACAATGGGCGCCGAAGCGGCCACTGAACCATCCGGATACGTCCTTCATCACCCAGCTGATCGCGACCGCCGAACAGGTGCCGCAGACCCGCAATCTGCGCCGCGGCTCCTACGCGGATGCGCAGTCGGCCTATGGCCCACATGTCGGCGAGCGCCGCAGCGTGGCGCGGCGGACGCGGCAGATCATCTAGAGCATGATCCGGAAAAGTGTGAAGCGGTTTTCCGAAAAGATCATGCTCAAAATCAACAAGAAAAGTTAGCGCGGCGCGTTGTCCTGCGACGCGGGCTGCGGCGCTTTCGGCTGCGGATGATCCTGCAGCACCGATTCCGCGACTGATGCCGCTGAAGGCACCGACGGAGTCGGTGGCGTAACGGGCGCGGCGGCCGGAGCCGGCTCGGCTTGCACAGGAGCTGGCGTTGGGGCCGGCGCTGGAGCCGGTGCGGGCTCGACTTGCGGTTCTTCTACGACATCAGGCGCAGCCTTGCGTCCGCGTTTGGCGGCCGGCGCAGGCACTGATGCCGCAACCAGCGCGCGGCGACGCACATGCTGGGCAATGCCGCCGAAGAAGTCGGCCATCGCCAGCAGCGTCAGCAGGCAATAGGTCGAGGTGCCGAACTGCGGCCACATCACGAATTCAGCTGCGGCGGCGCCGAACACGATCAACGCCAGCAGATGATCGGTGAGATATTTCGCGCCGGGCCGCGCGCCCTTGATGACCTCGAGCATCAGCATCAGGATGCCGAGCGCGAGCAGCACGTCACTCAGCGTCACCGCCCACGCAACGCCCGAGACCAACGTGATCTTGATCAGCGGGTCCGTGAGGGACACCGTCGGCATCAGGAACACGAGGATGTTGTAGATCGCGAGCGGGACGAGAAGCAGCGGAAAACCGACCATCGGGGCTGGGCCTTCTTCAAGGAACCGAGCATAGCGGCGTGGCCAAAGCTCTCGCCGCTGACGCGCCCGTCTTACCGCACGCTATGGCCGAATTCAGAAGCCTAATTCAAGCTCGGCGCCGCAAGGTCGCGCGCGCCGGGCCCAACGTCCGATCAGGACTCTTTCTTGGCCTTCAGGACCTGACGGCCCTTGTACATGCCGGTCTTGAGGTCGAGATGGTGCGGACGGCGCAGTTCGCCGGAGTCCTTGTCCTCGACATAGGTCGGGGTCTTGAGCGCATCGGCCGAACGGCGCATGCCACGGCGCGACGGCGAGGTTTTTCTTCTGGGAACGGCCATGACGGTGTCCTCTAGGGGTGTTGCGGAGGCATCGTCCGAAATGCGGACGGCACAGCGCGCCTGGAAGCGCATGCTGCAATGCCGGTAAGGCCGCGCTTATAGAGGAAGGGCCATCGTAAATCTAGGGTCTGGCTCGCGAAAAAGCGCCCGGAATCGGCTCAAAATGCACGATTTTCGCTCCAGCAACGCTGGACTGCGTTGGCTCGCGCCATATAGGTCGCTGAGAGCCGCCGCACCCCCGGCCCGGGGCTGCGAGCGCTCCGTTTGACCGGATTGGGCAGGATCGCCGCCAAGAGCGCTGCTTCGCGGGGCGACAGGCTCGAGGCCGGACGGCCGAAGGCATATTGCGCGCCGGCCTCGGCGCCAAACTGTCCGGATGGGCCCAATTCGGCGATGTTCAGGTAGATTTCCAGCACCCGCTGCTTGGGCAGCACGAAGTCGATCCACATCGCCAGCGGGATCTCCAGCCCTTTCCGGATCACGCTGCGGCCGGGCCAGAGAAACAGGTTCTTTGCGACCTGCTGGGTGATGGTCGAGCCGCCGCGGGCGACCTCACCATCCTCGGCGTCGTCCATCACCTCGCGCAGCGCGCCCCAGTCCACCCCGTGATGGCTGCAGAATTTGGCGTCCTCCGAGCCCACCACGGAGCGCGGCAAATACGGCGACATGCTGCGGAAATCGACCCAATGCCGGGTCACCGGCGCGCCCTTCAGCGTGCGCCAGGCCATCAGGGCGGAGACCGGGTGCCCGGTCCGGTAGAACGGCGCCACCAGATAGGGCAGCAGCACGAGGACCAGCAAAACCAGCAATAAAATTCGGACGATGCGCAAAAGTGCTGCTTCCGGCGGGAGCCAGCCGAAATGGGCCGGGATGGACGTCTAGCTGGATAATTCACGGTTTTTCCAGCACTTTTAAGGCGTCATCTGCCCTCCATCTGGAATTGACGAAGCCGGCGCCATCAACGATTGTCCGGCCGAAAATCGATCTGGAGCAATTCTTAATGACGACCGGTACTGCAGAGTTTTCACGGCGGCTGGACCAGACCGCGGAGGATACCGAGGCCCTGCTCGCGAAGTTGCTGTCGGATGCGACAGTATCGGATGAGATCGTGCGCCCGAAGCGGCTGATCGAGGCGATGCGCTATTCCAGCCTCGGCGGCGGAAAACGGCTGCGGCCGTTCCTGGTGGTCGAGAGCGCGGCCGTGTTCGGCGTGCCGCGCGAGGCCGCGCTGCTGGCCGGCGCTGCGCTGGAATGCATCCACTGCTACTCGCTGATCCACGACGACCTGCCGGCGATGGACAATTCCGACCTGCGTCGCGGCCGCCCGACCCTGCACAAGGCCTATGACGACGCCACCGCGATCCTCGCCGGCGACGCGCTGCTCACGATCGCCTTCGACATCATCACCCGCGACGAGATCCACAAGGACGCCAATGTCCGACTGCTGCTGACCCGCGCGCTGGCGCGTGCGTCCGGCATCGGCGGCATGGCCGGCGGCCAGATCCTCGATCTCGCCGGCGAAGGCCGCTTCGGCGATCGCGAGCCGGTCGACGTCGCCCGCCTGCAGCAGATGAAGACCGGCGCGCTCTTGCGGTTTGGCTGCATCGCCGGCGCGCTGCTCGGCCAGTCCACGCCGAAGGAATACCAGGCGCTCGACGATTACGGCAAAGCGCTCGGCGAAGCCTTCCAGATCGCCGACGATCTGCTCGATGTCGAGGGCGATGCCGCGGCCCTCGGCAAGCCGGCCGGCGCCGATGCCGCGCTCGGCAAGACCACCTTCGTCACCCAGCTCGGCATCGAGGGCGCCAGGCAGCGCGTGCGCGACCTGCTCGCGCGCGCCGACGCGGCACTGTCGATCTTCGGCAGCAAGGGCGACGTGCTGCGCGCCGCCGCGCATTTCGTCGCCGAGCGGAAGAACTGATCCAGGTCGCGGGCTCCGGATGAACAAGGAATTCGAAGAACACCTTGTTCGCTTCCGGAAGCTGCCGATGCCGGCGCGCGTGGTCATGAGTCGGCCGCGCACCTTCATCGCACTCGGCTTCGGCATTCTCGCTGCCCTGGTGCTGCCGGAAGCACCGCGGCTGGTGACGCGGATTCTCGTTGGCTGGGACGCTTTCGCTGCGCTCTATCTCGTGCTGGCTTATGCGATGATGCTGCGTTGTGGCATCGCCTATATGAGGCGCAGCGCCGCGATGCAGGACGACGGGCGTTTCCTGATCCTGCTGCTCACGGCCTTCGGCGCGCTCGCAAGTCTCGCCGCGATCGTGTTCGAGCTCGGCGCGTCCGGCAAGAGTCGGGCCGGGCTGGTGTTCGCCGTCGTCACCATCGCGCTGTCATGGACGGCGGTCCACACCGCTTTCGCCTTGCACTACGCCCATGAGTTCTACCGCGGCAACAAGCCCGGCGGCCTGCAATTCCCCAGCGGCGACGAGCATGCCGACGCCGACTATTGGGACTTCGTCTATTTCTCGTTCATCATCGGCATGACCGCGCAGGTCTCCGACGTCGGCATCACCGACAAGATCATCCGCCGCACTGCGACCGTGCACGGCATCATCTCCTTCGTGTTCAACACCGCGCTGCTGGCGCTGATGGTGAACATCGCGGCGAGCGCGATTTAGCGTGACGAGATAAGGTCGAGCAGCGATCGCAACTGCGCCCCCTCGCCCCGTTCTTCACGGGGAGAGGGTTGGGGTGAGGGGCTCTATCCGCGAAAGCGGTGATAGCGGCATTCGTGGAGACTCCCCCTCACCCGGAACGCATCTGGCGATGCGTTCCGGCCTCTCCCCGCACGCGGGGCGAGGCGAAGAAAGTGGCCGCGGCGTCTTATCTTCCGTTCGCCTTTCGCCAGGCGGCAAAATCCTTCAGCGTCTGTTCGTCGGTCGCCGGATAAAGCCCGAAGATGCCGCGGCCCTTGTGGACTTCCTCGGTGACGAAATCCTCGAACGCGGTCATCTCGAAGGTCTCGTTGGCGATCTCATCAGCAAGATGGGCGGGGATCACGATGACGCCGTCGCTGTCGCCAAGGATGACGTCGCCGGGAAACACCGGCGCATCGCCGCAGCCGATCGGCACGTTGATCTCGATCGCCTGATGCAGGGTCAGATTGGTCGGCGCGCTGGGGCGGTGGTGATAGGCCGGGAAGCCGAGCCGCGCGATCTCGGCGGAATCGCGAAAGCCGCCGTCGGTGATGACGCCGGCGCAGCCGCGCTTCATAAGCCGCGTCACCAGGATCGCGCCGGCCGAGGCGGCGCGTGCATCCTTGCGGCTGTCCATCACGAGCACCGCGCCGGGCGGGCAATCCTCAACCGCCTTGCGCTGCGGATGCGAGCGGTCGCGGAACACCTCGATCGTGTTGAGGTCCTCGCGCGCCGGCATGTAGCGCAGCGTGAAGGCCTCGCCGACCAGCGTCGGCTGGTCGGGGCTGAGCGGATACACGTCCTGGATCATCTGGATGCGCAGGCCGCGCTTGAACAGCGCGGTCGCGACGGTGGCGGTCGAGATGGTCTTGAGCTTGTTGCGGGTGGCTTCGCTCAGTTTTGACATGGTGTGTGGTCCAATCGTCTTTCTCGGATAACTAGTAGATCGATGGCTCGCCGACCGGCTTGCCGAAGCCGGTCTCGAGGAAATCGAAATCGCAGCCTTCGTTCGCCTGCTTGATGTGCCTGGAGAACATCCAGCCATAGCCGCGCTCGAAGCGCCGCTCGGGCGCCTTCCACGCGGCGCGGCGCTTGGCCAGCTCCGTATCCGGCACATCGAGATTGATGGTGCGCGCGGCGACGTCGAGCGTGATGCGGTCGCCGTTCTGCACCAGCGCCAGCGGACCGCCGATGTAGGACTCCGGCGAGACGTGCAGGATGCAGGCGCCGTAGGAGGTGCCGCTCATCCGCGCATCCGACAGCCGCACCATGTCGCGCACGCCCTGCTTCACGAGTTTGGTCGGAATCGGCAGCATGCCCCATTCCGGCATGCCCGGCCCCCCTTGCGGACCGGCGTTGCGCAGGATCATGACGTGATCCGGCGTGACGTCGAGATTGGGATCGTCGACCGCCTTCTTCATCGCGGGATAATCGTCGAACACCAGCGCAGGTCCCGTATGCTTGAGGAAGCGCGGATCGCAGGCGCTCGGCTTGATCACGCAGCCGTCGGGCGCAAGATTTCCCTTCAGCACCGCCAGCGCGCCCTCGGCGTAGATCGGGTTGTCGACGCTGCGGATGACGTCGTCGTTGTGGACCTCGGCCTGCGCGATGTTGTCGCCGAGCGTCCTGCCCGTCACCGTCATGCAGTCGAGATGCAGATGCGGCTTGATGCGGGTCATCAGGCCGGGCAAGCCGCCGGCATAGAAGAAATCCTCCATCAGATAGGCATCGCCGCTCGGGCGGACATTGGCGATCACGGGGACCTTGCGGCTGGCCTTCTCGAAATCGTCGAGCCCGATGTCCTGGCCGGCGCGGCGCGCCTGCGCGATCAGATGGATGATCGCATTGGTCGAGCAGCCCATCGCCATCGCGACCGTGATCGCGTTCTCGAATGCCTTGCGGCTCTGGATCTTCTGCGGGGTCAGATCCTCCCACACCATCTCGACAATGCGGCGGCCGGCTTCCGAGCTCATGCGGATATGGTTGGCATCCGCCGCGGGGATCGACGAGGCGCCCGGCAAGGTCATCCCGATCGCTTCAGCGATCGCGGTCATCGTCGACGCCGTGCCCATGGTCATGCAGGTGCCATAGCTGCGGGCGATCCCCGCTTCCATGTCGATCCAATCGCGGTCCGAAATCTTTCCGGCGCGCCGCTCATCCCAGTATTTCCAGGCGTCCGAGCCCGAGCCGAGCGTCTTGCCCTTCCAGTTGCCGCGCAGCATCGGACCGGCCGGCAGATAGATCGTCGGCAGGTTCATGCTGGTGGCGCCGAGCAAGAGGCCCGGCGTGGTCTTGTCGCAACCGCCCATCAGCACCACGCCGTCGACGGGATGGCCGCGCAACAGCTCCTCGGTGTCCATCGCCAGCATGTTGCGATAAAGCATCGTGGTCGGCTTCAAGAGCGACTCCGACAGCGACAGCGCCGGCAATTCCATCGGAAAGCCACCGGCCATCAGCACGCCGCGCTTGACGTCGTCGACCCGGCTCTTGAAGTGCATGTGGCAGGGCTGCGCGTCCGACCAGGTGTTGACGATCGCAATCACCGGCCGGTCCTTCCACTCCTCCGGCGCGTAGCCCATCTGCATCGCGCGCGAGCGATGCCCGAAGGCGCGCAGATCGTCGGGCGCGAACCAGCGGGCGCTGCGCAATTGATCGGGGGTCTTGTTCTTGCTCATGATTGCGTACCCCATTTCTGGACAGTGTTCTTCTCGATGGTACGGAAGATCAGGTTCTCGACGATGAGACCGATGATGATCACCGTCAACAGACCGGCGAACACGGCAGGAATGTCCAGCAGGTTGCGGTTCTCGAAGATGAACCAGCCGAGCCCGCCCTGCCCGGAGGAGACGCCGAACACCAGCTCGGCCGCGATCAGCGTGCGCCAGGCGAACGCCCAGCCGATCTTCAGTCCCGTGAGGATCGAGCCGAACGCCGCCGGGATCAGGATTTTTGCGACATAGGGCAGTCCGCGCAGGCCGTAATTGCGGCCGACCATGCGCAGCGTGTTCGACACGCTCTTGAAGCCCGAATGGGTGTTGAGCGCGACCGGCCACAGCACCGAATGGATCAGCACGAAAACGAGACTGCCATTGCCGAGCCCGAACCAGATCAGCGCCAGCGGCAGCAGCGCGATCGCCGGCAGCGGATTGAACATCGCGGTGATGGTTTCGAGGAAGTCGGTGCCGATCCGGGTCGAGATTGCCAGGATGGTGAAAACGGCGGCGAGCACAATGCCGGCGCTGTAGCCCATGAACAGCACCTTCAGCGACGCCCAGGCGCGCATCGGAATGGTGCCGTCGCGCACCTTGTCGAACAGCGTCTGCACGGTGTCGTGGAAGGTCGGGAACAGCAGCGGATTGTCGAGCAGGGTGCCGTAGATCTCCCAGACCGCGGCCAGGAAGATGATGATGACGCCCTTGCGGACGAAGCCGTCGTTCCAGAGCAGCTCCCACGTCGTCAGCTTGCGCTCGACCTCGGTCGTGACGGCGGCCGATGCGGCAGCCTGGTCGCGCAGCAGGATTCTCGCCTCGCCCATCGCGCGCTCCCTTAATGCGCTGTTGCTTCGTCGGCGAACAGCAGATCGTGGATCTGTTGCTCGAGCCGCGCGGCGCTGCCGTCCTCGCTCGAGACCTGGTCGACATCGACGATCTCGGCCTTGACCCGGCCCGGATGCGGCGACAGCAAGAGAATGCGGTTGCCGATCTTGATGGCTTCCGCAATCGAATGGGTCACGAACAGCACGGTGAATTTGGTTTCGGACCAGAGCTGCAGCAGCTCGTCCTGGCAGGTCCGCCGCGTCAGCGCGTCGAGGGCCGCGAACGGCTCGTCCATCAGCAGGATGTCCGGCTCCATCGCCATGCCGCGCGCGATCGCGACGCGCTGCTTCATGCCGCCCGACAGCGTGTGCGGATAGCCGTCGACGACGCGGGTCAGCCCGACCTTCTCGATGTAGGCGCGGGCGCGCCCCTCGGCCTCCTTCTTCGGCAGCTTTCGCGCGGTGACCAGCGGGAACATGACGTTCTCCAGCACCGTCTTCCAGGGCAACAACTGGTCGAATTCCTGGAAGATCATCATGCGATCGGCGCCGGGCTCGGAGATCTCGCGGCCCGAAATCCGCATCTTGCCCTCGCTCGGCGTCATGTAGCCGCCGACCGCCTTCAGCAGCGTGGACTTGCCGCAGCCGGAGGGGCCGAGCAGCACGAAGCGGTCGGAGCAATCGACCGAGAACGACACCCGTTCGGTCGCGGTGATCACTGCGCTCGAGGTCTTGTAGCGCAGCGTCACGTCGCTGACGTCGAGAAGCGGCGTCATCGGATCAGCTGCCCTTCAGATCGTGCGCGAGCGGCAGATAGTAGTCGGTCCAGGCCTTCGGCAGCGTCTTCAGGGTGCCGGTCTTGTGCAGATGGGTGGCGAATTTCATCGTGCCCTGCGGCTGCAGGTTCCACTCCATCATGCCGGGCTCCTTGAGCCAGGCCAGCAGATCCTCGACCGAGGTCTTGTCGCCGGTGATCTCCTTGTAGATCTCGACCGCGGTCCTGGTGTCGTTGCGGATCAGGTCTGTCGCTTCCTTGGTGGCATCGCGCACCGCCTGGACGATCTTCGGATTGGCATCGGCGAATTTGGTCGTGGTGAAGAACTGCGCCTGGCTGAGTGGACCACCCATCACATCGGGCGAACTCAGCACGACATGCGCGCCCGGCACGTTCTTCAGCTCCAGGAAGGTGAAGGGCGGAATCGAGAAGTGGCTGTGCACCTCGTGCTGCGAATTGGACAGCGCCGCATAGGCGTCGGGATGGCCGAGCTGCACGGTGTTGGGATCGAGTTTCGCCCACTGATCGGCGCCGAAGGCTTCGGCGGCCGCGATCTGCAGCACGATCGCTTGCGTCGAGACCTTGACCGTCGGCACCGCGATCTTGTCGCCCGGGCCAAAATCCTTGATCGACTTGATCTTCTCGTCGCGGCTGATCAGCGTCATCGGCTGTGCCGACGTCGCGCAAATGCCCTTCACGCCGCCGCGGGTGCGGTCCCACAGCAGCAGGAGATTGCCGGTGCCGGTGTTGAGGATGTCGACGCCGCCCGCGAGCAGCGCATCGGTCTGTGCGCCGCCGCCGGAGAAGGTGATCCATTTGGTGGTGATGCCGGGCACACCAAGCGCCGCGGCGTGCTTCTCGATCAGCTTCTGCTTCTCGATGATGTGAGTCGGCATGTAGAAAATGCCGGGCTGTCGCGACAGCGAGATTTCGGTCTTGGCCTGTGCCAGCGCCTGGCCGGCGGAGAGCGCCACGCCCATCACAGCAATCGCGGCGGCGAGACCCCGCGTCCATTTCCTGTTCATTGCCTTCCTCCCGCGATCCCTTTGCGTTGACCGTTGTTGACAGATGCACTAATGTATTAGTGCATTTGAAGCAAGCCCCCTCTTGCCGGTTCGTCAGATGGCCGCACCCCAGACCGCGCCCCGTCGCGCCATTCCGCGTTCGTCCGCGCGGCTCGACCGCGATCGGCAGGCTGCCCCGCAGGTGTTCGAGCGGCTGCGCGGCATGATCATCTCGCTGGAACTGCCTCCGGGATCGCCGCTGTCACGCGCGGAACTCGCAGCCCAGTTCGGCGTCAGTTCGACCCCCATTCGCGATGCGCTGATGCGGCTCGACGAGGAGGGGCTGGTCGAGGTGTTCCCGCAATATGCGACCGTGGTCAGCCGCGTCGACGTCCGCCTGGCCCAGCAGGCACATTTCCTCCGGCAAGCCGTCGAGCTCGAGATCGTGCGCCAGCTGGCGTCAAAGCCGGACACCGCACTGGTCGCTGCGCTGAACAAGACGATCGCGCGGCAGCAGCAATTCGCCAAGGCCGGCGACTTCCAGCGCTTCATGCTCGCCGACAACGAGTTCCACGCCCAGCTCTATGCGGCGGCCGACAAGCAGGACATCTGGGCGCTGGTGGTCAGCCGCAGCGGCCATATCGATCGTCTGCGGCGGCTGCATTTGCCCTCGCCCGGCAAGGCGCAGGACATCCTGCGGCATCACCGTCTCATCGCCAAGGCGATCGAAGCCGGCGCGCCCGATGAGGCGCAGAAGCATCTGCGCACCCATCTGTCGGGAACCCTGAGCGAACTGGCGCAGATCCGCGCGCGCTACCCTGAGTACCTCAGCGATTGAACGCGAATCCCCTCTGGGTGTCTCCTGGTTGCCGATATGCACGATATCGTGCATATACACGCGAGTTAACGACCCGTCCACCATCCGCAATGGAACGCGTTGTGGCACGAACGTGTTGCAGCAGAATGCAGACTCAGTGAACCTGTTTGCGTTTTTCACGTCATTCAGCGCGGAGACTGTGATTGGCAAAAATCCTGATCGTGGACGACGACACGGCGGTGCAAGTCACGATCCGATTGCTGCTCGAACGGGCCGGACACAGCGTGGTCACGGCCAATGACGGGCGCAAGGGATTGGCGCAGTTCGAGGCCGGCGACTTCGACCTGCTGTTCCTCGACATCTTCATGCCCGGCATGGACGGCTTCGAGACCATGCGGATGGTGCTGCAGCAAAAGCCGCTGACGCCCATCATCGTGATCTCGGGACGACCGATGCCGTCGGATTCCGGCCCCGACTTCCTGACCATGGCGGTGAAGCTCGGCGCGGTATCGAGCCTGCAGAAGCCATTCAAGCCGCCGGAGTTGCTGGCGACGGTCGCGCGGAGTCTCGAGACGGCCAAGGAGCGATCCTCGGCCACGGCAGGCGCAGGCAACAGCGTTGCCTCCTGCCACTGAAGGGCACCAAAGCGTTTTCAAGCGAAGCCTGCCCCGCACTTGATGCGGGATGGAAGCCGCTTCGCGTCAAGAAAACGCGTCAAAAAAAGAAGCCAGAGCTCCGTTCCGATTCCATCGCAACGGAAATGGCTCTAGCATCCGGTCGTCCTGCCACATCGCACGCCCGGACCGGGGGAAGGCTGCGAATGCAACGATGACGCTGACGACCAGGCTTGCCATCGCGATGATTGCGCTGGTTGCGATCGCGGTCGCCGCGGTCGGATGGCTCAGCTATCGCAGCCTCGAACAGGCCGTCGTGCCGCGGATGCTCGACCGGATCGAGACCCATTCGCGCTTCATGGCCGCCGATCTCGACGCCCATGTTCGCTCCGCCCCCGGCGACGTCACCACCTTCACCGGGCTTGCCGCGGTCGGCGGAATGATGCGCGCCCGCCTCAATGGCGGGATCGATCCGATCGACGGCACCACCGAAGCCGTGTGGCGCGAGCGGCTGGAAGGCCGGCTCGTCGCGCAGATGGCCATCAAGCCGGCTTATGCGCTGCGCTTCATCGGGATCGCCGACGGCCATCGCGAGATCGTCCGGATCGATCGCTCAGGGCCGAACGGCAAGGTTCGCGCTGTCACGGAAGCGGAGCTGAAGCAGGTCGGCAGCACCTATTTCGACGAGACGATCAAGCTCGCCCCTGACGGGATCTACGTCTCGCCGGTCGGTCTCAACGAAGAGAATGGCGTGATCGACAGCCCGCCGGTGCCGACCATGATCATCGCCAAGCCGGTGCTGGCGCCGGACGGCAAGCCCTATGGCATCGTCGTCGTCAATATCGACATGCGACCGCCGCTCGACCGCATCCGCGCCTCGGGGCGTGCCGGCGAGCATGTCTATGTCGTCGACAGCAGTGGCAACTATCTCGTCAATCCCGACCGAGCCAAGGAGTTCGGCGCGCAGCAGGGTAAACCGACCAACTGGTCGAGCGACCTGCCCTATCTGGCCGCCGCGCGCGGCGCCGCTTCGAGCCTGTCGACCATGATCACGGATCAGGCCGGCCAGCTGAACGGCGTGGCGCTGACGCCGGCCCAGCTGGCCGGCCGGCAATGGGCCGCCGTGATCGAGGTCGTGCCGTATGGCGTGTTCATGGGGCCGGCGATCGCGATCCGCAACACGACGGTCCTGATCGGCCTGCTGGCGGTGCTCGCCGCCGCCGTGCTGGCCGTGCTGATCGCGCGCTCGTTGACACGGCCGATCACCCGGCTGACCGCAGCCGTCGAGGGCGTTGCGAACCGCGGCACAGCCGCGATTCCCGTCGACGCCAGCGGCGAGACCGGCGTGCTGGCGCGCGCTTTCGTCCGCGTGATGGATGAAGGCAATGCCAAGACGGTGGCGCTGGAACACGAGATCGCCGAGCATCGCCGCACCGAGCAGGTGCTGCGGCAGCAGTCGGAAGAGCTGCGCCGCATCTTCGAGACCTCGCAGGATCTCATCATGGTGATGGATTCCCGAGGCAGCATCGTCCAGATCAGTCCGAGTTGCGCGACCATTCTCGGCTATTCCGCGAAGGACATGATCGGCCGCACCGGGGTCGATTTCATCCATCCCGATCACCTCGACAATTCGCGCGAGGAGATGCGGGCGCTGCGCCGCGGCGAGCACCCGACGCTCGCCGACACCCGTTGCGTCCACGCCGATGGCAGCGAGGTCTGGCTGTCCTGGCTCGGCACCTGGTCGGAGCCGGCGCAACGCTACTTCTTCGTCGGCCGCGACATGACCGAGAGCCGCCGCGTCCAGCAGGCGGTTCGCGACAGCGCCCAGATGGCGCGCGGCATCATCGATGGCGCGCTCGACGCCTTCGTGCAGATCAGCCAGAGCGGCGTGATCCGCGACTGGAACACGCAAGCCGAGAAGATGTTCGGCTGGACGCATCAGGAAGCGATCGGGCGTAACGTGTTCGAGATCATGGGACGGCCGGACGGCCCCGTGAAATCGGCGCTCGCCGGCTTCCTGAAGGCCGGCAGCGGTGAGGTGCTTCAACCGCGCCGCGAGGTGCAGATCAGGCGGCGCGACGGCACCGAGTTCACCGCAGAGCTGAGCATCACCGCGCTGAAGACCCGCGATGGTTTCGTGTTCAACGGCTTCGTGCGCGACCTCACCGACCAGCTCGCGGCCGAGGAGCGGATCAAGCAGGCCGAGAAGATGGAAGCCGTCGGCCAGCTCACCGGCGGCATCGCGCACGACTTCAACAACATCCTGACCGTCATCACCGGCACGATCGAGATCCTCGGCGACGCCGTGAAGGAGCAGCCACAGCTCCTCGCAATCACCCGGATGATCGACGAGGCCGCCTCGCGCGGCGCGGACCTGACCCAGCACCTGCTGGCGTTCGCCCGCAAGCAGCCGCTGGAGCCGCGCGACATCGACATCAACGCGCTGGTCGTCGACACCACAAAACTGCTCAGGCGGACGCTCGGCGAGCAGGTCGAGATCCAGTCGGTGTTCGAGGACGAGGCCTGTCTCGCCCTCGTCGACCCCAACCGGCTCGCCAATGCGCTGCTCAATCTCGCATTGAACGCCCGCGACGCCATGCCACACGGCGGCAAGCTCGTCATCGAGACCGCCTCCGTGGTGCTGGACGAGGGCTATGCCGGCCTGCACGGCGACGTCAAACCGGGCCGCTACGCCATGATCGCGGTGAGCGACACCGGCAGCGGCATTCCAGCCGATATGCTCGACAAGGTGTTCGATCCGTTCTTCACCTCGAAGGGGCCGGGCAAGGGCACCGGCCTCGGGCTCTCGATGGTCTACGGCTTCATCAAGCAGTCCGCCGGGCACATCAAAATCTACAGCGAGCAGGGCCACGGCACCACGATCAAGATGTACCTGCCGCCGGCCTCAGGCGCCACGCTTGCGGCTGATGACGCCGTAACGGCGCAGCTCGCGGGCGGGAACGAGACCATCCTCGTGGTCGAGGACGACAAGCTGGTGCGCGACTACGTGCTGACGCAACTGCATTCGCTCGGCTATGTCACGCGCGAGGCAGGCAATGCGGCGGAGGCGCTTTCGATCGTCAAGGCGGGCCAGCCGTTCGATCTGCTGTTCACCGACGTGATCATGCCCGGCCTCAACGGCCGGCAGCTCGCCGATGAATTGTCGAAGATCAGACCCGACCTGAAGGTGCTCTTCACCTCGGGCTACACCGAGAACGCGATCATCCATCACGGCCGGCTCGATGAGGGCGTGCTGCTGCTGCCGAAGCCGTACCGCAAATCGGAGATGGCCGCGATGATCCGCAAGGCGCTCGGGGAGTAGTTCCGGCCGAAACGAGGCTGAACTGAAACGGTACAGGAGGTCCACCTCTCCCTTGGGAGAGGTCGATTTGCGTAGCAAATCGGGTGAGGGGTTCCGGTCTATCGAGAGAGCAAGAACCCTCACCCGGATTGCTTCGCAATCCGACCTCTCCCCGCTGGGGAGAGGTGAAAGAGAAGATCAGGCCTGGCGCTGCGCCGTCATCACGATGCGGACGAGATCGGCGGCGTTGCGGGCGCCGAGCTTCTTCATGATGTTGGCGCGGTGATCCTCGATCGTGCGCGGGCTGATGCCGAGATGGCGCCCGGCCTCCTTGTTGGAGGCGCCCGAGGTGAACTGCTCGAGCACCTCGCGCTCGCGGCGCGTCAGCGGCTCACGGCCGGGGAAGTGCAGCGTTGCAATGCGCGATCCGGAATTCTCGCCCTTGCGGCGGGCATAGGCATCGATCGCCTCGTTGAGACGGCCGACGATCTCGCTGCCGCGGAACGGCTTCTCGATGAAATCCAGCGCGCCGTTCTTGATCGCCGTGACGGCCATCGCGATGTCGCCCTGTCCGGAGATCATGAAGATCGGCGCCGGATAATCCTCGCCATGCAGCTCCCTCAGGATATCGAGACCGGATTTTCCGGGAATGTGCACGTCGAGCAGGATGCAGGATGGGGTCCGCGATCGCGCGACCGACAACAGCGCGGCACCATCGGCGAAACAGATCACCTGATAGCCGGCCGCCGACAGCACCATGGACAGCGTATCGCGCACGGCGGGATCGTCATCGACTACAAAAATCTCCCCGCGGGGAGAACCATTCTCAGCCATGTCTCATCGTCCATCAGGTGTGAAGCGTGATGCGCCCGCGCGTAACGAATCCCGGATCGTTGCCGATCAATGGACCCGTATTTGTACGGGACGATGGCTTAACGCACAAGTAGCACCGCGTTCCCTAAAAGCAGAGGCAGTGGAGAAACATGCATGGCAAATGCAGCAGGCGGTGACCTCTCGGTGCAGTCCGACCCAGCGAGCGACGCGTATCGCTCGATCGTCTCCGACCTCACCTCGCTGATCGGACACGTCCAGGCCAGCTTGCGGCTGATCGAGGCTGCCATCGCGCGCGAGACATTGCTCGCCGAACAGGATGCCGCCGCCAATGTCATCGTACTGGATGACGTCACCCCACGTTACATGGAAGCCTCGACCGCGCTCAAGGCCTGCGATGCCGGGCTGCTGGTCGCGCTTCGCTCGCTGATCGAGTCCGAGCCGCCTCCACACCGCCTCAACTGACCGGTGGACCGGCAATGCGGCCCGCGGCGGCCGCAACGCCCAAAGCTCTGACGGCGATATGGGCGGATGCCTGCTGGCGTGCGAATGGGCAACCGCGCAGAGCTGCCGGTTGGTTCCCGACGTCCGAACCCGAACCCCGGCCCCTGTCGCGGGCGGCTCAGGCGCTCACCGCTTCCTTGGCCGCAGCTCCGCGCCTTTTGCCCTGTTTGCCCTTGACGAAGGCGATGTCCATCTCGGTGCCATTGACGCGGACCAGCTCGCAGCGCCGGTAGGCGAGTCCGGTCGACGACAGCAGCAGGAAGAATTCCTTGAGGTTGAGGCCCTGGATGGAACCCTCGACCGTCAATTCCGCATCCGTGTCCGAAATGGCGTTGAGCACGCAATCGCGACGCCAGGTGCCGTCGATGGCCATGATGCAGACATCATAGCCCCGGCTGAACGTCACGCGCTCAACGCCCTTATTCTCCTCGGCCATCGATCACCGCCCCGCCGCGACCCGCGGCATCGTCAGCGCCGGTGCCGCCTGGGCGCGTGCGCTGTTCGGACGATACAGGCCGCGCTTGTCGGGGAACGGCTTGAACGTGTCGGTCAAGCCGACCACCGTTTCCGCCGCGCCGAGCACCAGGAAGCCATCGCCCTCCACCGACCTGGCGAGCCGGTTGAAGATGTTGATCTTGGTGTCCTGGTCGAAATAGATCAGCACGTTGCGGCAGAAGATCACGTCGAAGGTACCGAGCTGCGAGAAATCGTGCAGCAGATTGAGCTGGCGGTGCTGCACCATGGCGCGCAGCTCCGGATTGACCTGCCAGGTCTCACCCGACTGCTTGAAGTACTTGACCAGCATCTGGATCGGCAGGCCGCGCTGCACCTCGAACTGGCTGTAGATGCCGGCTTTGGACTTCTCCAGCACCTCGTTCGACAGGTCGGTCGCAACGATCTCGACGCGCCAGCCGGCGAGCTGCGCGCTCATTTCCTTCAGGCACATCGACAGCGAATAGGGCTCCTGGCCGGTCGAGCCGGCCGCGCACCAGATCCGCACGCTCTTGCGCGCTGCGCGCGCCTTCAGCACCTCCGGCATGATGGTGTCGCGGAAATGGTCGAACGGCACCTTGTCGCGGAAGAAGAACGTCTCGTTGGTGGTCATGGCTTCGACCACCTGGGCGATGTGGGAGGACGAACCGCCCTTCATCCTGGCCACCAGGTCGGGAATGCCGGCGAGACCCGCCTTGCGGGCCAGCGGCAGCAGGCGGCTCTCGATCAGATATTGCTTGTCGGCAGACAGATCGAGACCGGATTGATCTTTCAGGAGCTTACGCAGGTACTCGTAATCAGCGGGGGTCACTGGAGCCTCTCAGGCACAAATGGTTGAACTGGATCTCAAGCGACGGTCGGTTCAGGAAGCGGGACCAGCCCGACTTCCTGAAACTTGGCGGCGATGATGTCCTTGTCGAACGGCTTCATGATGTACTCGTTCGCCCCCGCATGGATCGCGCGCGAGATGTGGTCGATGCCGTTTTCAGTGGTGCAGAACACCACCTTCGGCGCATCGCCGCCGGGCATGCGGCGCAGATGGCCGAGGAATTCGTAGCCGTCCATCACAGGCATGTTCCAGTCGAGCAGCACGGCCTCGGGCATCGCCTGCTTGCAGGCCTCGAGCGCCTTCGCGCCGTCCTCGGCCTCGACGATCTGGAAATCCATCCCTTCGAGGATGCGGCGGGCGATCTTCCGCACCACGCTGGAATCATCGACAACAAGACACGTTCGCATCGTTTGGCCTCCTTGTTGAACCAGTTGGCGAGCGCCCGAGGCGCTACGCCGCGTTTGCCACCTTGGGCGCGAGTTCGAGCACGCGATCGACATCGAGGACGACCATGAGCTGGCCGTCGAGACGGTGGACGCCGCCGGCGAGCTTGGCCATGCGGGGATCGAGGTTGACGGGGTTCTCTTCCTTGCTCGCCTCGGACAGCCGCAAGACCTCGCCGATCTGGTCGATCAGCAGGCCATAGGACTCGCCGCGCAGGTCGACGCCAACCGCCATCGGCGGCTTGCCGTCATCGGCCTTGGGCAAGCCGAGCCGGGCACGCATGTCGACCACGGTGACGATGCGGCCGCGCAGGTTGAGCACACCCGCGATCTCGGAGGAGGACAGCGGCACCCGCGTCAGCCGCTCCGGCATGAACACGTCCTGGACGCGGGAGATCGGCAGGCCGAACAGCTGCCCGCCAATCACAGCGGTGACGTATTCGGCCATCGCCCCTTCGCTCGTCTCGATCTTGGTCGTCATCGGTCTCGTTCCGTTCAGTCTGTTGTTTTGAGCATGATCTATTCGGAAAACCGGTTCCCACTTTTCCGGATCATGCTCGTCACGCCGCTCGCCGCATCTCGGCGGTCTGTTCCTTCAGCGCCGCGATCAGCCCGGGGCGGTCGAACTTGGCGACATAGTCGTGGAAGCCGGCCTGCCGCCCGCGCTCGATCGCCGCCGGCGACACCATCGCCGACAGCGCGATGATCGGCAGCTGGCTGTAGTTCTGGTCGGAGCGGATGCTCTCGGCGAACTCGAACCCGTTCATGTCGGGCATCTCGATGTCGGTCAGCACCACGTCGAAGGTTTGCGCGCGCAGCGCCGCAAGGCCCTCCTGCGCATTCGGCGCGGTCCGCACCTTGTAGCCGGCGGCCTTCAGGACCGGCGCCAGCATGTTGCGGAAGAAGGCGCTATCGTCGACCAGCAGCACCGACTGCGACAGTGCCGAGGTCTTCATCTCCTTGCGCGAGAACCAGTCGGCAAACGCCATCGGCAGGAAGTGGCCGACGTCGATCACCTCGGTGGCCTGGCCCTTGATCACGGCCGAGCCCAGGATGCCCTCACTCGAGCCGGCGACCTCGATATGCAGCCGCTCCTCGACGATGTCGATGATCTCGTCGACCACCAGCCCCATCGAGCGGCCGTCGTCGGCGAACACCAGGATCGGCTGCGAGCCCTGCGTCTGCACCTGGACCCCGGCCATCTGCACCAGCGGCATCAGCTGCTCGCGGTACTGCACCATGTAGCGGCCGTTCGAGAGCTCGATCTTGTCGGTGGC
>NZ_JAFCJX010000045.1 GCF_018130695.1 Bradyrhizobium jicamae
ATCGAGCTGATCAGCTTCTACAAAGAGAACCCTGGACTGCTCAAGCGGTAACCCTGCGGCCTACGCCGAATGGATACATCTCAAGTCGCAATACGACCTGATCATCTACGATGTGGGGCCTAGCCTTGGGGCGCTAAATCGATCGATTCTCATCGGCTCTGATTATTTTCTCGCTCCTATGGGCTGCGACATTTTTAGTTTGATCGGCATCCAAAACATTGCCGACTGGATCGCCCAATGGAGGGGTGACTATGACCAAGCCTACGCGCGAGTAATTTCCAACCACGAAGCCACGCTTCAAGAATACGCGGGCGAAGTACGTGCGTCCTCGAGTCTGATGTCTCGTTTCGTCGGATATACCGTTCAGCAGTATATCACCAAAACCATTCGCGATCAGAAAAGGGCGACTGCCGCTTACGAAGCAATACTCAAGAAAATCCCAAACGAAATCGCAACGAGCTTGAAACCATTCATGGCTCCGCGACTGGCGGTTGAAGAAGTTCGACTTGGCGATGTGCCTCACATGTTCAGCCTGGTCCCACTCGCCCAGACGGCTCACACGCCTATCCATAAGTTGACCGGACGGGAGGGACTGTCAGGGGGGCAGTATCAGCAACAAGAGCAGTATCGACGGTTTATCGGTGAACTTACTGCATCCCTTATGCGCAACCTCCGTCGCACCGTGGAAATTCGGGTATGATTGATTGGCCGGATGACTTGGTGAGAGATATTGCTGCTCGACGATCCGTTCTGTTCTTGGGCGCCGGCGTATCTCGCAACGCCCAAAACGAGCACGGAGTGCATCCGAAAGAATGGTCCGAATTTTTGGATCATCTTGCTTCGCGAATCACGGACACGACGAAAGCCGCTGAAGTCAGGCAATGTATCAAAGACGCTGATCTTCTAACTGCCTGCGAACTTGCAAGACAATACCTAACGTCGTCTTCGTTCCGAACGGAAATGTTGAAGGAGTTTGTCAGCAACGCTTATAGACATGCAAAGATCCACGACGACTTGAGTTTGGTCGACTCTCGAATCGTGATGACAACGAACTTCGATAAGTTATACGAGAACCGCGCAAATCAGCTGCAAGACAATACAGTTATTGTGAAAAGCTACTACGATAAGGATGTGGCGGACGTATTTCGTAGGCAAGACCGCGTGGTCATCAAGGTTCATGGGACAATCGACGCTCCCGACGGCATTGTCTTTACTCGCAGTCAGTATGCTCTCGCCCGTAGAGATTATGGTCATTTCTACCAATTGCTTCGTGGGCTATTTGTCACGCACACGTTCATATTTTTGGGCGCCTCGATGCGTGACCCTGACATCCAATTGCTGCTCGAAGATCACGCTTATCGATTTGAAGGCGCGCGCCCTCACTACATGGTGATGCCTGAAAATTCAGCGCGAACGGGAATCTTGCAGGTTTTGGAGCAGACGATGAATCTTAGGGCGCTGGTGTATGATCCAGCAGACAATCACAAGGCACTCGCAGATTCGGTTGCTGAACTCGTAGGCAAAGTCGAGTCGGCCCGCGAGCAACTCGCTGCTACTGCGGGGTGGTGACAATGTCTCCACGACTTTCGTCGGTCGCTCAGCGAGCTCCTCGTGAGTGGGGAGGGTCTGCGCAGAATATCGATTACTCAGCATTGCACCAACTTGCTCCGTATATCGGCAAGCTCAAACCTGTGATCGCGCGCCAGCTACTCCGGGAGTTCACCTCGTCGGGAGATATTGTTCTAGATTGCTTCTCGGGCTCAGGAACCATTCCGCTAGAAGCGGTAATGCTCGGACGTCGAACTCTGGCCTTTGATACCAACCCTTATGCTGTCGCGCTTACTCGTGCGAAACTGGAGGCGCCGCTGTCACTGGAGGCGGCCAACGAGCAGCTCACTCAGCGGATTTGTGATTCTCAGAAGCGTTCCCAGTATGACCTAAGAAAAATTCCTTTGTGGGTTCGAAAGTTCTTTCACCCGAGGACCCTTCAGAATGCAATACGCTTTGCGGACGAATGCATTGAGAAAGACGATCAGTTTCTCCTCGCCTGTCTGCTGAGTATTCTTCACCACCAGAGGCCGGGTTTTCTGTCGTACCCTAGCAGCCACCTTGTTCCTTACTTGCGGGACCGTAAATTTCCTAAGGTGCAATACCCCGAGATGTACGTCGAACGCGAGCTAGCTCCTCGGCTGGCTGCTAAGCTTGTTCGTACTTACAAATATGGCGGCGCCATAAATCGTTCTAGCGTTCTGGAAGTAGCTCGGACCGGTGTCGCCGACCTAAAGCTGGATTTCGAAGTAGATGCGATTGTGACCAGCCCTCCGTACATGAATGCGCTCGACTATGTTCGGGATAACAGGCTGCGCATGTGGTTCTTGGATCGCTCTACAGTAGATTACTCACCAGAGCCGACTGAGCGACAGATCCAGTCCGATGCCATCACCGCCGCATTTGCAAGCAACGCGTTGAAGTACCTTCGTAAGGGAGGGTATTGCGTTCTTGTCGTAGGTGAGACCGTGCTCCGCAAGCGAATAAAGACACATCCCGCAGAGCGCATGCTCGCCAAATTAACATCAGAGTATCCCAAGCTAAAAGTTGAGCGGGTCATTCGCGATACGATACCGGACGTAAGGCGGTCCCGAAAAACGGGGGCGGCAACAAAGCGTGAGTTAGTTCTCGTGCTTAAAAAGGGGTAGCCCGCATCGGCGGAGCGAAATCCAGGTTCGGTCTCGATCCAAGTTTGCGCCAAAAATCGAATTTACCGAATGATATCAAGATGATTTGGGTTGTCCAGTCGTCTCCGCAAAAACATTTCGCTTTATCGGAAGGTCAAATTGGTCCATAATCCCACCCATCTCACCCGACAGAGGGGCGTTTCGCGAACGTCACGAACGTGGGTGAAGATGCGGTGGACGCCGAGCGTGCAAAGACGTGTGCATGTGAGGCGGACGGTGAAGTCGTGTGGGCCTGCCGCCCCGATGTTGGTGGTAAGCCCGTGAGAGGCCCAAAGCCGATCGCGGTCGATGGTGGCACAAAAGCAGAGTCTCACCAGGGCGAGCACGTATAAGCCGTAAACCCATCGCGCAGGGAAGGCCGGGATGTCTCAGCCAAACCTGGATGCTCGTGTGCGCAACTTCCTACTCATTGCGCACGAGACCGCGGGTGCGGCGTGCACCCGGTCTTCCCTGCGCCCTCAGTTTCGAGAGAGGGCGGAACGAGATGGAAAACTCGGACAAATCATGTCGCGAGAACGCGAAGCTGTATTCACACACTTGCTGTCATCGCCCGGCCTGTGCGCAATTGCGCACAAGGACCGGGCGACCCAGTACGCCGAGGCCTCTCGGCTCTATCGCTGGCGTCTCTGGAATACTGGATCACCCGCGTGCGCGGGTGATGACACCTGGGAGGAGGCGGCTTGTTCGACAACTTGGACGCATTCAGTTGAAAGAGAACAATCTCTCATCGGCATGAACCGGTTCCATAAGGCCTCATAATACATGGTTGCCCCAGGGACACGATTGTTGTGTCTTTGCCACACCGATCGAACATTTAACCCTGAAGCCAGCCGGTGCCCACTCGCGCCGCTTTTTGGCCACACCCCTCTATGAAATCATGTTTCCATAGATTGATCGGCAGCCCTCACGACGACGGGAAATTTTTTGATCCGTCCGGCGTTGTCAGGAGGGAAGGGCCGGAAAACAGGTTCGCGATGGACGCCAAGACGAACATCAAGGGAAGGCTGCCGAGCCGTCATGTGACGGAGGGGCCCGAACGCGCGCCGCATCGCTCGTATCTCTACGCCATGGGGCTGACGACAGCCCAGATTCATCAACCCTTTGTCGGCGTTGCTTCATGCTGGAATGAAGCCGCCCCCTGCAATATCTCGCTGATGCGCCAGGCGCAGGCGGTGAAGAAGGGCGTGGCCTCGGCCGGCGGCACGCCGCGCGAGTTCTGCACCATCACCGTCACCGACGGCATTGCGATGGGCCATGACGGCATGCGCTCCTCGCTGCCGTCGCGCGAATGCATCGCCGATTCGGTTGAGCTCACCGTCCGCGGCCATGCCTATGACGCCCTCGTTGGCCTGGCCGGCTGCGACAAGTCGCTGCCGGGCATGATGATGGCGATGGTCCGGCTCAACGTGCCCTCGGTCTTCATCTACGGCGGCTCGATCCTGCCGGGCAATTTCCGGGGCCAGCAGGTCACCGTCCAGGACATGTTCGAGGCGGTCGGCAAGCACTCGGTCGGCGCCATGTCGGACGAGGATCTCGACGAGATCGAGCGGGTGGCATGCCCGTCGGCCGGCGCCTGCGGCGCCCAGTTCACCGCCAACACGATGGCGACCGTCTCCGAGGCGATCGGGCTGGCGCTCCCGTATTCTGCGGGGGCTCCCGCGCCCTACGAAATAAGGGATAGTTTCTGCGCTGCTGCCGGCGAGAAGGTGATGGAGCTGATCGCCAAGAACATCCGTCCGCGGGACATCGTGACGTTGAAATCGCTGCAGAATGCGGCCGCCGTCGTGGCGGCCTCGGGCGGTTCGACCAATGCTGCGCTGCATCTGCCGGCGATCGCCCATGAGTGCGGGATCAAGTTCGACTTATTCGACGTCGCCGAAATCTTCAAAAAGACTCCATACGTCGCGGATTTGAAGCCGGGCGGCCGTTATGTTGCCAAAGACATGTTTGAAGTTGGCGGCATTCCGCTGCTGATGAAGACGCTGCTCGATAATGGCCACCTGCACGGGGATTGCCTTACCGTCACGGGCCGAACGATCGCCGAAAACCTCAAAAGCGTGAAATGGAATCCGCACCAGGATGTGGTGCGGCCTGCCGACAATCCGATCACCGTGACGGGTGGCGTTGTTGGCTTGAAGGGTAATCTCGCTCCGGAGGGTGCGATCGTGAAGGTCGCGGGCATGTCCAATCTGAAGTTCACGGGCCCGGCCCGTTGCTTCGACCGCGAGGAAGATGCCTTCGAGGCCGTGAAGACACGCACCTACAAGGAAGGCGAGGTCATCGTCATCCGCTACGAGGGGCCGAAGGGCGGCCCTGGCATGCGGGAGATGCTGGCGACGACCGCGGCGCTGACCGGGCAGGGGATGGGCGGCAAGGTCGCTCTGATCACCGACGGGCGGTTCTCCGGTGCCACACGAGGGTTCTGCATCGGCCATATTGGGCCGGAGGCAGCGATTGGCGGCCCGATCGGGCTGTTGCAGGACGGTGACATCATCGAGATCGATGCGGTCGCCGGAATACTTAACGTAAATTTGACCGACGCCGAACTCGCCGAACGCAAGACCAAATGGGCTCCTCGCGCGACTAACCACACGACTGGTGCGCTGTGGAAGTACGCCCAACAGGTCGGGCCGGCGGTGGATGGCGCAGTTACCCATCCGGGTGGCGCGCACGAGAAACAGTGTTATGCGGACGTTTGAGCGTACGATATTCGCGTTTGTGTTAGGGGCCATTCCGGTGGCGGGCCCCGGATTCGGATTCGATGGAGCCCCGGTCAATCCCCAGGACGCAACGATCCCCGTGGTCACGCCGCAGCCGGGTACCGCCAAGCGCGCGGCCCTGCCGACGACGGCGCCTGCCACGACCGCGCCCTCGCTGACCTCGCTACAATATGCCGCAGAGGGCGGCCATCCCGGCGCGCAGTGGCGGCTCGGCAAGATGTACGCCGATGGCGACGGCGTCACCCAGGACGATCTGCGCGCGTTCGAATATTTCAGCCGCATCGCCAATGCGCATGCCGAGGATAGTCCGTCGGCGCCGCAGGCCTCGATCGTGGCGAACGCCTTCGTGGCGCTCGGCCGCTACTATCTCAACGGCATCCCGAACTCGAAGGTGAAGGCGGATACCGAACGCGCGCGGGAGATGTTCTCCTATGCCGCGTCGTATTTCGGCAATGCCGACGCCCAGTACGATCTGGCGCGGCTGTACCTGAAGACGCCGGACGCCTCGCGCGACGACTTCCGCTATGGCGCGCGCTGGCTCGGCCTTGCCGCGCAGAAGGGCCAGCACCAGGCCCAGGCGCTGCTCGGTCAGATGCTGTTCAACGGCGATCGCCTGCCGCCGCAGCGGGCGCGCGGCCTGATGTGGCTGACGCTGGCGCGTGAGGCGCTGCCGGACGAGACCTGGATCAAGGAAAGCTATACCCGCGCTTTCGCCAAGGCCTCCGACGACGACCGCGCCATGGCGCTGCAGATGCTCGAGCACTGGGTGCAGGGCCGGCGGGACTGACAGCGAGAATATAAGAGAGGCCGCCGGGATGATTTTCCCGGCGGCCTTTTGCGTTGTCAGTCGTGTGCGTCGTTAGTCGTGCTCGTAGCCGTAGACTTCCGGCAGGATGAACAGCGCGGCGAGCAACCCGATCAGCGGGAAGATCGCGACGAACAGCGTCGCATTGGCCTGACCGATCGCTGCGAACAGCGAGGGAAACAGGAAGATCGCCAGGAACGACGGCAGCTTCACGAACATGTAGGCGAAGCCCGACGCCGTGCCGCGGTATTGCGGGCGCGCCACCATGGTCGGGATCGTCATGCAGTTCGACGCATCCCAATAGTGGCCCCACAGCATGCCGGCGGCCGCGAACGGCAGCAGGATCTTGTTGTCGGTGTAGAGCGCGAACGCCGCCACCAGCAGCGACGCCAGCACGATTGAGAAGCCCGCGATGGCGATGCCGCGATGGCCGATCTTCGGCGTCAGCAGCGGGCCGACCCAGCCGGAGACCGCCGCAAAGGCGAACAGTGCCATCGTCACGAGATTGTTGCCGAGGATGGTCGAGACACCGACCATCGCAAACAGCACCGGCAGATAGAACGCGAAGGTCGAGAATTCGCTCGCTTGGGCAAAGCAGGCGATCCAGCCATAGAGCGTGGCGCGCCAGCGGATCGGATCCTTGCGCAAGTCAGCGAGGAACGCGGTCGGGCGCGGCTTCGGCAGCACGACGTCGTGGTCCGGCAGCATCTTGAGGTCGTCATTGTACATCTGCCGCGCGACCTCCTTGGCCTCGCGGAAGCGGCCCTGCTGCACCAGCCAGACCGCGGTCTCCGGCACGTCGTGGCGCATCAGAAGGATGATCAGCGCGGGCAGGGCGCCGAGGCCGAGCGTGACCCGCCACAGCGTCTCGTGGTGCATGTTGGTGAGCAGGAAGGCGATGATGACCGCAAGCGTCAGCACCTCGCCGACCGCGAACATGAACTGCCAGCGGTTGCCCATGACCTCGCGCTCGCCCTTGGCCATGGATTCCATGATGTAGGTGTAGCCGGTCGAGATATCGCTGCCCAAGGGGATGCCGAGCAGGAAGCGGATCACGACGAGCCAGCCGACGCTGGGCACGAAGGCCTGCGCCAGCGCCAGGATGATGAACATCACCATCGTGACCAGGAACATGACGCGGCGGCCGATCTTGTCCGACAGCCAGCCGCCGATCAGCGCACCGATCAGCGCGCCGCCCTGGGTGCCGGCCGCGGCGAGGCCAAGCATCAGCGGATCGGGATTGTACTGCTCCTTGATGAAGATCAGCACGAAGGCGATCGAGTAGAGGTCCCAGGCCTCGACCAGGATCGAGGCCATCATCAGCCAGCCGACCTTGTTGCCTTTGGGACTGTAATTGGTGATGAGGTGGCGGACCGCCCCGTCGATCGCCGCCTGCTGCGGCATTGCCATAGTTGTCATTCCCAGTCCTCCCGTTATCCCCGTTTGTTGTTACGCCCCGAGCAGCGGCTCGATGCTGCAGTCGAGCAGCCGCGGATCGATGCCGGCTTCCATGCCGTCGAACATCGAGTTCATGAAATCGATCAACGCATCGCTCGCCGCCATCGCGCGATCGGCGCGGCGGTTGGCGACCGCGTTGAGAATGGCGAGGTGGCTGTCGATGGTGCCGGACAGGTCGGCTTGTCCCGGCATGTGGCGATGATGGATGAAGCCGATGCGGCGGTAGATCGTGTGCAGCGGTCGCAGCGTATGGGCGAGGAACGGCTCGCCGGCGGCGGCCAGGATCAGGCTGTCGATGCGGCGGTCGATCGCGTTGAATTCGTCGAGCGTCAGCGCTGCGCGCTTGTCCTTCAGCACCCGCTCGATGTGCAGCGCCTGATTGCGGTGGGAGAGGCTGGCGCGCTCGGCGGCGAGGCGGATGACGAAGCGCTCGATGTCGCGGCGCAGCTCCAGCAGCATGCGCTCGCGGGCGAGGTCGATCGGCGCGACCTGCAGGCCGTGGCGCGGGCGGATGATGATCAGCGTGTCGGCGGCGAGCGTGTTGACGGCGTTGTGCACCGGCGTGCGGCCGAAGCCGGTGATGTCCTGCAGATCCTGCACGGTGAGGGACTGGCCTGGCTTCAGCTCGCAATTGACCAGCAGATCCTCGATCCGCTGGTAGGCGAGCTCGAAGAAATTGACGCGATTGCGCCGGCCGGGCGTCTCGTCCGTACCGGAACGCACCACCTCGAGTGCGCGCTTGCGCCGGGCCATTTCGCATCCTCCCAACGGCCGCTTGTTGTCATGCAGCCTGATCTTGCTGACTGTCACATTAAAACATGTTGTGATATTTTACAAGCAGGCGTATCAATCGACCCAGCGGACCCCCGGCGTCGACACGTTTCGACGCGAGGCGGGCGCCAGAAGCGAGAATGCGGACCAGCCGGGAAGGTGGCCGTTCAGGGAGGATGACGATGAAGATCACCGCGATCGAAACCTTGCGCACGGACGAGTTCGCCAACGTCATCTGGGTCCGTGTCCACACCGACACCGGACTGATCGGGCTCGGCGAGACCTTCTACGGCGCGGGCGCGATCGAAGCGCAGATCCACGATACGTTTGCCGGCCGGCTGCTCGGCCGCAATCCGCTGCACATCGAGGCGATCCACCGCGACATGCTCAATCTGCCGATGGCGCAGTCGTCGACCGGCGTCGAGTATCGCGCGGCGTCTGCGATCGACATCGCGCTGTGGGACCTGTTCGGCAAGGTCTGCGGCCAGCCGGTGCACCAGATGCTCGGCGGCCTCTGTCGCGACAAGCAGCGCATCTACAACACCTGCGCCGGCACCCAGTATGTCCGCTCGACCAATATCAGCCCGGTCGCGAACTGGAATCGCGGCGCCCAGGGACAGTACGAAGACCTCGACGCCTTCATGACCCGCGCCGATGCGCTGGCTGAAAGCCTGCTGGAGAGCGGCATCTCGGCGATGAAGATCTGGCCGTTCGATCCGGCGGCGCAAGAGAACAAGGGTCTCTACATCACCGCCGCCCAGATGAAGCAGGCGATCGAGCCGTTCGAGAAGATCCGCAAGGCCGTCGGCGACAAGATGGAGATCATGGTCGAGCTCCACTCGCTGTGGAACCTGCCGACCGCGAAGCAGATCGCGCGCGCGCTCGAGCCGTACAAGCCGACCTGGTATGAGGATCCGATCCGGATGAACTCGCCGCAGGCGCTCGCCGAATATGCCCGCTCGACCGACGTCTGGGTCTGCGCCAGCGAGACGCTGGGCTCGCGTTTTCCCTACAAGGACATGCTCGACCGCGACGCGATGCATGTTGTGATGGCCGACCTGTGCTGGACCGGCGGCCTCACCGAGGGCCGCAAGATCGCGGCGATGGCCGAGACCTATCACCGGCCTTTTGCTCCTCACGACTGCATTGGCCCGGTCGGCTTCATCGCGGCGATCCACATGTCGTTCAGCCAGCCGAACACACTGATCCAGGAGTCGGTGCGCGCGTTCTACAAGGGCTGGTACAACGAACTCGTCACCAGGATGCCCGTGATCAAGGACGGTTACGTCTATCCGATGGAAGGGCCGGGGCTCGGCGTCGACCTGCTGCCGGCGGTCTATGACCGGTCCGATCTGACCGTGCGCCGTTCCAACGCGTGAGGGTCTCGTGAGCACCGCACTGTTCGATCTCTCCGGCCGTACCGCGCTGGTCACCGGCTCGTCCCGCGGCCTCGGCCGCGCCATTGCCGAGGGCATGGCGAAGGCCGGCGCGCGGCTGCTCATCAACGGCGTCGATCCCGCGCGCGTGGAAACCGCGGTTGCGGAGTTTCGCGCCGCCGGACATCAAGCGGAAGGCGTGGCCTTCGACGTCACCGACGAGGCTGCGATCGTGGCCGCCTTCGAGCGCCTCGATCGCGACGGCATCGCGGTCGACATTCTCGTCAACAATGCCGGCATCCAGCGTCGCAAGCCGCTGGTCGAGTTCACCACCGATGAGTGGCGCAAGGTGATCGAGACGAACCTCACCAGCGCTTTCGTCGCGGGACGCGAGGCGGCCCGGCGGATGATGGTGCGTCAGCGCGGCAAGATCATCAATATCGGCTCGCTCGCCAGCGAACTGGCCAGGCCGACAGTCGGGCCGTACACGGCCGCCAAGGGTGGCATCAAGAACCTGACGCGATCGATGGCGGTCGAGTGGGCGGCAAGCGGCATCCAGGCCAATGCGATCGGCCCGGGCTACATGCTGACCGACATGAACGAGGCGCTGACCTCCAATCCCGAGTTCAACGGCTGGCTGATGTCGCGGATCCCCGCAAAGCGCTGGGGCAAGCCGGACGAATTGGTCGGCGCGGCGATTTTCCTCGCCTCCGACGCTTCCAACTATGTCAACGGGCAGATTATCTATGTCGATGGCGGTATGCTGGCGGCGATGTGATCGCTGTATACCGACCTCAAGACCAACAGAGAGACCAGACCTATGCGCGCCGTCGTCATTCATGCTCCCCATGATCTCCGGATCGACAGTTTTGAGAATCCGGCGCCAGCGGCGCATCAGGTGCGGGTGAAGATCGCGGCCGGCGGCATCTGCGGCTCGGACCTGCATTACTACCATCACGGCGGTTTTGGCGTGGTGCGGATCCAGCAGCCGATGGCGCTGGGACATGAGATTTCCGGCACGGTCGCCGACGTCGGCTCCGGCGTCTCGCACCTGCGCGCCGGCATGCGCGTCGCGGTCAATCCGAGTTTGCCGTGCGGAAGTTGCGCCTATTGCCATGAGGGCATGCACAACCAGTGCACCGACATGCGCTTCATGGGCAGCGCGATGCGCAATCCCCATGTGCAGGGTGGCTTCCGCGAGTTCGTCACGGTCGATGCCTCGCAGGCGATCCCGATCGCGGACTCGCTGTCGTTTGCTGAAGCCGCAATGGCTGAGCCGTTTGCGGTATGCCTTCACGCCGGACGGCAAGCGGGCAGCCTGCTCGGCAAGCGCGTGCTGATCACGGGCTGCGGGCCGATCGGCGCGCTGATGGTCGTGGTGGCGCGCTACGGCGGCGCGTCCGAGATCGTGGTGACCGACATTGCCGACGCGCCGCTCGCAACCGCCCGCAAGCTCGGGGCGACCAGCGCCATCAACAGCGCGCGCGATGGCGCGGCGTTGGAGCCTTACAAGGCGGGCAAGGGCACGTTCGACGTGTTGTTCGAGGCCTCGGGCAACCAGGCGGCACTGCGGCAGGCGCTTGATCTGCTGCGGCCGGGCGCCGTGATCGTCCAGGTCGGGATCGGTGGTGAGATGACGCTGCCGATCAACACCATCGTCGCCAAGGAACTGCAGCTCCGCGGAACCTTCCGCTTCGATCCCGAGTTCGAACTGGCCTTGCGGCTGATGGGACAGGGCCTGGTCGACCTCAAGCCGCTGGTCTCGGCGTCCATCCCGTTCGAGTCGGCCGTCGAGGCCTTTGAGTTGGCGACCGACCGCTCGAAGTCGATGAAGGTGCAACTGACTTTTTAGGCCTGTTGTTTGCGCATGATCTTCTCGGAAAACCGCTTCACACTTTTCCGGATCATGCGCTGGCCGTCTCGAAATCGAGGTCGGCCCAGACCGGAACGTGATCCGACGGCTTCTCCCAGGCGCGGACGTAGCTGTCGATCCCGACATTGACCAGGCGATCGCTGGCCTGCGGCGACAGCAGCAGGTGATCGATCCGAAGGCCCCAGTTCTTCTGCCAGGCGCCGGCCTGGTAGTCCCAGAAGGTGTATTGGCCGGGCTCGTCATTGACGGCCCGGAGCGCGTCCGTCAGGCCGAGGCCGAGCAGGGACTGGAAGGCCTCGCGGGTGGTCGGGCGGAACAGGGCGTCATCGACCCAGGCGGCGGGGTTATAGACGTCGCGGGCGGCCGGAATCACGTTGTAATCACCGGCGAGGATCAGCGGCTCCTCGGTCTTAAGTCGCTCCTTCGCATAGTCAAAAAGTCGCGACATCCATTTGAGTTTGTACGGATATTTGTCCGTGTTGGCCGGATTGCCGTTGGGCAGGTAGAGGCAGGCGACCCGGACCACGCCATGCTTCAGCATCACGACGCCCTCGAGGAAGCGGGCATGGGCATCCTCGTCGTCGCCGGCGAGGCCCGACTTGGTTTCCTCGAAGGGCAGCTTGGAGAGCAGTGCGACGCCGTTGAAGGTCTTCTGGCCGTGGGTCACCACGTTGTAGCCGAGCGCCTCGATCTCGAGCCGCGGGAAGGCGTCATCGACGCATTTGATCTCCTGCAGGCAGACGATGTCGGGAGAGCATTCCTTCAGCCAAGCGACCAGCAACTCTATCCGCTGCCTGACGGAATTGACGTTCCACGTAGCAATACGCATTGCAAAAGACCCGGATCGAAGCCACAGATTTCACCTTTGTGGCATACCATGTGCCGTAAGGCTGTGATATTTGTCTAGAAATAAGGCGCAACAATCGCCGTCAAGGGGGAGCTGTGAACCGTCCAGGGTCTTTGTGGACCCGACGTGTGTGCAACAATATGAAAAAACGTAATTGGCTGCTTCTGATCGTCGTGCTCGGCATTGCCGCCGGGGCCGCCTACTTCACCCGGTCGCAATGGATGAGCGGCACTGCCGCCACCGCCCAGGCACCGCAACGTCCCCGTACGGTCTCGGTCGAAATCGCCAAGGCGGAACGCCGATCGGTTCCGGTCGACGTCGATGCGATCGGGCAGGTGACGCCGATCTCCAGCGTCGCGCTGAAGTCGCGGCTGGAGACCACCATTCTGTCCGTGCATTTCGAGGACGGCGCCAAGGTCAATGACGGCGACCTGCTGTTCACGCTCGACGCGCGTGCGATCGACGCCCAGATCGAGCAGGCCGAAGGCGTGCTCGCCAAGGACCAGGCCCAGCTCGAGGGCGCGCAGCGTGACCTCAAGCGCTACTCCGAGCTGGTCGGCAAGGGCGCGACCACGCAGGTCAATGTCGACAACGCCAAGACGCAGTCCGATATCCTGATCGGCACCATCAAGGCCGATCAGGCCGCACTCGACAATCTGCGCGTCCAGAAGAGCTACACCACGATCCGCGCGCCTTTCGCCGGGCGGATCAGTGCCGCCAATGTGAAGGTCGGCAATTTCGTGCGGCCGGCCGATCTGCAGCCGCTTGCGGTCATCAACCAGATGGCGCCGGTCTACGTCACCTTCGCGATTCCGCAGCGCGTGCTGGTCGACGTCCGCGAGGCCATGGCCAAGGGCGACTCCCGGGTAATCGCGACCATTCCAGGGCGCCAGACCTCGGATGACGGCAAGGTGGCCATGATCGAAAACACCGTCGATGCGACCACCGGCATGGTCACGGTGCGCGGCGTCATGAACAACAGCAGCGAGAGACTGTGGCCGGGCACGATCGTGCAGACCAAGCTGATCATCCGCAGTGAGGATGCCATCGTGGTACCGACCGTAGCGGTTCAGCGCAGCCAGGACAGCAATTTCGTGTTCGTGGTGAAAGACGGCGCCGCCAGGAAGACGTCCGTCAAGGTCGATCGGACCTTCCAGGGCATTTCGGTGATCTCGGAAGGCCTTTCCGGTGACGAAACCGTCGTGGTCGACGGCCAGCTTCTGCTCACCGATGGAACGCGGGTCGAGCCTCGGGCGAAGAAGGCGGGAGCGTAGGCCATGACGCTCTCCGAGCTCTGCATCCGCCGGCCGGTGATGACGACGCTGATCACGGCGACGATCATTGCGTTTGGCGTGTTCGGATTCCGCCTGCTGCCGGTCTCGGCCCTGCCGAAGGTCGACTTCCCGACCATCGCCGTGACGGCGACCTTGCCCGGTGCCAGTGCCGACACCATGGCCGCATCGGTCGCCGGCATCATCGAGCGCCAGCTGTCGACCATTTCCGGCATCTCTTCGATGACGTCGAGCTCGTCGCAGGGCACGAGCGTCATCACCATCCAGTTCGACCTCAACCGCAACATCGACGCCGCGGCGCTCGACGTGCAGACCGCGTTGACGATCGCCCAGCGACGACTGCCGATCGAGATGACGATCCCGCCGAGCTTCCGGAAAGTGAACCCGGCGGACTTCCCGGTGCTGTTCGTGTCGCTTGGCTCGGCCACGCTGCCGCTGTCGACGGTCAACGAATATGGCGACATCACCATCGGGCAGGCGCTGTCGCAGCTGCCAGGCGTCGCGCAGGTGATCATCTACGGCGCGCAGAAATTCGCCATTCGGGTCCAGGCCGATCCGGAAGCCGCGGCCGCCCGCGGCTTGACGCTGGAGGATATCCGTACCGCGGTGTCGCGCGCCAACTCGTCGACCCCGGTCGGTACGCTGAACGGACCCAAGCAGGACGTGGCCCTGCAGGCCTCCGGCCAGATGGACAAGGCGGCCGACTACAGCTCGATCGTCGTCAAATGGGTGAACGGCTCGCCGGTCAAGCTGAACGAGGTCGCGCGCATCTATGACAGCGTCGAGAACGACAAGATCGCGACCTGGCTGAACGGCGAACGTGCCGTCGTGCTGGCTATCCAGAAGCAGCCCGACGCCAATACGGTGGCGGTCGTGGACGCCGTGCTGGCCAAGCTGCCGGCCTTGCGCGCAGCCATTCCGCCGTCGGTGACCATGCAGGTCATGATGGATCGCTCGATCTCGATCCGTCAGGCGGTCACCGACGTCGAGGAAACCCTGATGATCGCGATCGCGCTGGTCATCATGGTGATCTTCCTGTTTCTGCGCAAAATCTCCGCGACCGTCATTCCCGCGCTGGCGGTGCCGATCTCGCTGTGCGGCACCTTCGCGATGATGTACCTGCTCGACTATTCCATCAACAACATGACGCTGCTGGCGCTGACGCTCTCGGTGGGCTTCGTGGTCGACGACGCCATCGTCATGCTGGAGAACATCGTCCGCCATATCGAGCACGGCATGAAGCCGTACGATGCGGCGCTGAAGGGCGCCCGCGAGATCGGCTTCACCATCATCTCGATCACCTTCTCGCTGATCGCAGTGTTCATCCCGGTGCTGTTGATGGGCGGCATCGTCGGCCGCGTGTTCCGCGAATTCGCGGTGACGATCTCGGTTGCCATCATCGTCTCGGGCTTCGTATCGCTGACGCTGACACCGATGCTGTGCGCGCGGGTCCTGAACGAGCATGACGACAGCAAGAAGCCGTTCATCGTGCTGCGCCTCTTCGAACGGATGTTCGAGTCCTGGCTCCGCGCCTATGAAGTGACGCTGGACTGGGTGCTGGCACGCAAGGCCATCATGCTGCTGGTGACGCTCGCGACGCTCGGTGGCACCGTCTACCTCTACATGATCGTGCCGAAAGGCTTTTTCCCGGAGGAAGACACCGGCTTCCTGATCGGCGTGACGGAAGCGGCCACCGACACCTCCTTTGAGGCGATGAAGGAGCGCCAAAATGCGCTGGCGGATATCCTGAGCAAGGATCCGGCGATCGAATACCTCAACTCGACCGTTGGTTCCGGCGGCCCCAATCCGACGGCAAATTACGCCCGCTTCTTCATCGCGCTGAAGCCGAAAAAGGAGCGCGACGATCTCAATACGATCAAGGCCCGGCTTCGCGCCAAGGCCCGTCAGGTTCCCGGCATTCAGGCGTTCTTCATGCCGATCCAGAACCTCAATATCGGCGGCCGCATTTCCAAGGCCCAGTATCAGTACGTCTTGCAGAGCGGCGACACGGAATCGCTGTATCGCATCGCGCCGGAGATGGTCGAGAAGATCGCGAAGATCCCCGGCCTGCTCGACGTCACGCCCGACCTCTACATCAAGAATCCGCAGATGACGGTCGATATCGATCGCGAGAAGGCCATGGTCTACGGCGTCACCGTCGATCAGGTCCGCAACCAGCTCTACAATGCCTACGGCGCGCGGCAGGTCGGCACCATCTACATGCCGTCCAACGACTACCAGATCATCCTGGAGGCGCAGCCGCAGTTCCGTATCGATCCGTCCGACCTGTCCAAGCTGTACGTCAAGACGGCAGACAATCGGACCATCCCGCTGGATGCGGTGGCAAGGATGGTGCCCAGCATCGGGCCCCTGCAGATCAACCACCAGGGCCAGCAGCCGGCGGTGACCATCTCGTTCAATCTCGCGCCCGGCGTTTCGCTGGGCTATGCGACCGACAGCATCAAGGATCTCGAACGCACCGCAAATCTACCGCCCACGATCGTCACGAATTTCTCCGGCACCGCGCAGGTCTTCGAAGATTCGAAAAGCGGGCAGGGCGTTCTGATCCTGGCGGCCGTGTTCGCCGCCTTCGTGATCCTCGGCATCCTGTACGAGAGCTTCATCCACCCGATCACGATCATCTCCGGCCTGCCGTCGGCCGGCATCGGCGCGATCCTGACCCTGATGCTGTTCAAGATGGAGCTGTCCGTCATCGCGATGATCGGCATCGTGATGCTGGTCGGCATCGTCAAGAAGAACGCCATCATGATGGTCGACTTCGCGCTCGAGCGCCGCCGCGTCGGCCTCAGCGCCGAGCACGCGATCCGCGAGGCGGCGCTCTTGCGCTTCCGCCCGATCATGATGACGACGTTCGCGGCGATCTTCGGCACGCTGCCGATCGCGATCGGCGCCGGCGCCGGTGCCGAACTGCGTCAGCCGCTCGGCGTCGCCGTGGTCGGCGGTCTCTGCCTGTCGCAACTGCTGACGCTGTTCATCACTCCGGTGATCTACATCTATCTCGACCGCATCGATCGCCGGCTGAAGCGCAAGCTGCAGCCGCAGCTCGAAGAAGCCGACGGCCGCGTCGCGCGGCCGCAGGTGGTCGCGGCGGAGTGACGATGCTTCGCGCCCTGACGCGTACCGGCGCCGTCTGCGTTCTCGCGCTGGCGGCGTTCGCATGTTCGGGCGCCCGCGCGGCCGAGCCGATCGAAATCTTCGACGCGCATCTGCATTACAATTTCGAGCCGAAGCCGTTCTACCAGCCGGACGAGGTATTGGCGCTGTTCCGCAAGCATCGCGTCACCGGCATTCTTGCCACCAGCAGGCCGAATACCGGGACGCACGTGCTGTTCGAAGGCAGCCATGAAGGCCTGCAGATCGTGCCGTTCCTCCGGCCGTATCGCGTCCGGCCGGACATGCAGACCTGGTTCAAGGATCCGACGATCTTCGAACTCGTGCAGGACGAGTTCAAGCGCGGCTACTATCGCGGCATCGGCGAGTTTCATCTCCACGGCAAGGACGCCGAGAGCGAATGGGTGAAGAAGATCGTCGATTTTGCCGTCGCCAACGATCTCTATCTGCACGCCCATTCCGACGCCGAGGCCGTCGAGATCCTGATGCGGCACAATCCGCGCGCCAGGATCATCTGGGCGCATACCGGCTTCGGGCTTCCGACCGAGCGCGTTGCGGCGATGCTGACCAGATATCCGAAGCTGTGGGGCGAGCTGTCCTACCGCGGCGGCATCGTCGACGGGGCAGGGAAGCTCACCGCAGAATGGCGCGCGCTGTTCGAACGCTACCCCGATCGCTTCCTGCTCGGCTCGGACACCTGGATATCGGAGCGCTGGGCGAGCTATGGCGAGATCATGGCCGGCTACCGCGGCTGGCTCGAACAGCTGCCGCCCGATGTCGCTGCCAAGATCGCGCACGGCAATGCGCGCGCGATGTTCGCCGAGCGCTGAGGCGTATCAGATCGAGAAGCTGGTGCCGCAGCCGCAGGAGGCGGTCGCGTTCGGATTGACGACGCGGAACGAGGCGCCGATCAGATCGTCGACGAAATCGACCTCGGAGCCGGCGAGGAACGGCACCGAGGCCGGATCGATCAGCACCACGGCGCTGTCGCGCTCGATCACGAGATCGTCGTCGGCCTGGCTGTGCTCGACGTCGAATTTGTACTGGAAGCCGGAGCAGCCGCCGCCTTCGACCGAGATGCGCAGCTTGGCGCCGTCACCCTCTTTGCTGAGGATTTGCCCGATGCGGCGGGCGGCCCGCTCGCTGACAGTGATGGCGGCAGTCATGTCCGGTCTCCGAAACCTGGTCGATTCGAGCCTGATTCCCGTTGTTTGGGCGAGCAAACTCGTACCGTCATACCCAATTCATTTGGTTGGGCACCTCAGGCATAGTTAAGTGCCGCAGCCCATGGAATCAAATGGATAAGGACTAAAAGATCGTGTCGGTCGGAATGGCTGCCCCTCGCGCACCCTATGCCTGCGATCCCGAGCGCGGCCGCGGCCGGCTGTTCTCGGAGCCGCCGAGCAAGACGCGCAGCCCGTTCCGCCGGGATTGTGACCGGGTGATCCACTCCACCGCGTTTCGCCGGCTCAAGCACAAGACCCAGGTCTTCATCTTCCACGAGGGCGACCACTACCGGACCCGACTGACCCATTCGCTGGAGGTTGCCCAGATCGCCCGTGCGCTGGCGCGTCAACTGGGACTGGATGAGGACCTGACCGAGACGCTGGCGCTGGCGCACGACCTCGGCCATCCGCCATTCGGCCATGCCGGTGAGCGGGCGCTCGATGCCTGCCTGAAGGCCCATGGTGGCTTCGACCACAATGCGCAGGCGCTGCGGGTCGTGACCGCACTGGAGCATCGCTACCCCGAATTCGATGGGCTCAACCTGACCTGGGAGTCGCTGGAAGGGATCGTCAAGCACAACGGTCCCTTGACCGAGCGCAATGGCGCGCCGACCGAGCGCTATGCCGAGAGCGGCATTCCGATCGGGATTGCTGATTTCAACTGCAAGTTCGACCTCGAGCTGTGGAGCTATGCCTCGCTGGAGGCGCAGGTCGCGGCGTTTGCCGACGACATCGCCTATGACGCCCACGACATTGATGACGGCCTGCGCGCCGGGCTGTTTGCGATCGACGATCTCAGGGAAATGCCGCTGACGCGGGAGATCATCGGCGACATCGACCGGCACTATCCCGGCCTGCAGGACATCCGCCGCGGTGCCGAGTTGGTCCGCGAGTTGATCTCGCATTTCATCAGCGCCGTGTTCGCCGAGGCGACGGGGCGCCTTGAGCTGGCAAAACCGCAATCGGCGCATGACGTGCGCCGCCACGCGACGCCGCTGATCGCGTTCCCGGAAGCGGTGGCCAGGGAGGAGGCGGCGATCAAGGCCTTCCTGTTCCAGCGCATGTACCGCCACCGGCGGGTGGTGCGGATCATGGGGGAGGCCGAGCAGATCGTCGCCGACCTGTTCGAGCGCTACCAGCGCTCGCCGGGCGACCTGCCGCCGGAATGGATCGAGGGAACGGAGCAGGAGACCGGGGCGGCGCGGGCGCGGCGGATCGGCAATTTCATCGCCGGAATGACCGACCGCTACGCCCTGATCGAGCATCAGCGGCTTTTTGACTCGACCCCGGATTTGCGTTAGGCGGCGGCCATGTCCGACACCTCGATAGCTTCACCGCATCTCTTCGCCGACGTGCTTTCGCGCGTGCATGCCATCTGTGCCGCGATCGCCGCTGCCGATAACTGGCCGGTCGGGATCGATTTTTCCCGCGTCGTGGTCGAGCCGCCGCGCGACGCCAGCCATGGCGACATGGCGACCAATGCCGCGATGGTGCTGGCCAAGGACGCCAAGGCCAAGCCGCGCGAGCTCGCCGACAAGATCGCCGAGAAGCTGCGCGAGGACGCGCTGGTTGCCGGCGTCGATGTCGCCGGTCCCGGCTTCATCAATCTGACCCTGAAGCCGCAGGTCTGGGCCGACGCGCTGCGTGCCGTGCTTGCGGCCGGCAACGGCTTTGGCAAGAGCGGTGTCGGCGGCGACGAGAAGGTCAATGTCGAATACGTCTCGGCCAATCCGACCGGACCGATGCATGTCGGCCATTGCCGTGGCGCCGTGTTCGGCGATGCGCTGTGCAGCCTGCTGCAATTCGCGGGCTTCGACGTCACGCGAGAATATTACATCAACGACGCCGGCGCCCAGGTCGATGTGCTCGCGCGCTCGGCCTTCCTGCGCTATCGCGAGGCGCTCGGCGAGGCTATCGGCGCGATCCCGGACGGGCTTTATCCCGGCGATTACCTGAAGCCGGTCGGCGAGGCGCTGGCGAAGGAGCATGGCGACAAGCTGCTCGCGATGTCGGACGCCGTGTGGCTGCCGATCGTGCGCGACAAGGCGATCGCCATGATGATGGAGATGATCAAGGGCGATCTCGCCGCGCTGAACATCCATCACGACGTGTTCATGTCCGAACGCTCGCTGATTACGACCGGCAACAACATGGTCGCCGAAACGATCGACTATCTGCGCGCCAAGGGCGACATCTATGAGGGCCGGCTGCCACCGCCCAAGGGCAAGCCCGTCGAGGATTACGAGGACCGCGAGCAGTCGCTGTTCCGCGCGACCGCTTACGGCGACGACGTCGATCGTCCGCTGATCAAGTCGGACGGCAGCTACACCTACTTCGCGTCCGATATCGCCAACCACAAGAACAAGTTCGATCGCGGCTTTGCCAATCTGATCGACGTGTTCGGTGCCGACCATGGCGGCTACATCAAGCGCATGCAGGCGGCGGTGAAGGCCGTGACGTCAGGGAAGGCGACGCTCGACGTCAAGGTCGTGCAACTCGTCAATCTGCTGCGCGACGGTCAGCCCGTGAAGATGTCGAAACGCTCGGGTGACTTCGTGACGTTGCGCGAGGTGGTCGACGAGGTCGGTTCCGACCCCGTGCGTTTCATGATGCTGTTCCGCAAGAACGACGCGCCGCTCGATTTCGACATGGCCAAGGTGCTGGAACAGTCCAAGGACAACCCGGTGTTCTACGTCCAGTACGGCCACGCCCGCGGCCACTCGATCTTCCGCAATGCGCGGGAGGAGGCGGTTCCGGACCTGCCGGTGGCCGACGACGCACGGCTGTCCTACCTGCGAACGGCCGACGTGGAGCGGTTGACCGACCCGGCCGAGTTGTCGCTTTTGAAGCAGCTCGCGCTTTATCCCCGGATGATTGAAGCGGCGGCCACGGCACATGAGCCACACCGAATCGCTTTTTATCTATATGATTTGGCCAGTGAATTTCACGCGCTGTGGACCAAAGGGCGCGATTTGCCCTATTTACGCTTCATTATCAATAATGATGCAGAAGTCACAAGGGCGCGACTGGCAATGGTTCAGGGCGTCGTCTCGGTTCTGGCATCCGGTCTAGCTGTTCTAGGCGTCCAGGCTCCAACCGAGATGCGGTAGGCAGGGGCTTTGGCTCTCACGAGTGGGGATTTGTGAGGGCATCTGGCAGGGGCCGATTCGTCGTACCAGATGAGTACTGGCGATTTGGCGCTGTCCCGAAGGGGATGCATCATCACGATGGCAGATCGATATCAGGACCGACATTTTCCCGCCCCCGATGAGTACGATCGCGGTGCGTATGCGAATCCGCCGGAGAAGGAGAGCGATCCGCTCGCCGAACTGGCGCGGTTGATCGGCCAGAACGATCCGTTTGGCGGTGCCAACAAGACGCCGCATCCGCTGCAGTCCCGCGCCAATGCGCGGCCGCCGCAGGCTTATCAGGCGGAGGACGAGGCAGCGGCGCCGGTCGCCGGCCCGCCGCCATGGATGCAGCGCGCCCGCCAGGAGACCGCACCACCGGTGTTGCCGCAGCAGCAATACGAGCCACAGCAATACGAGGAGCCGGAGCCGGACTATCAGCCGAGCGCCGTGCATCCGCTGCACCGCTACGCGGCCCAGCAGCCGTCGGCTGCGCCGGCGCCCCAGTACGAGTACCATGAAGAACTGGCCGACCAGGCGCTCAGTCATGAGCAGGATCAGTCGCGCTACGACGATGCTTTGTACGGCCAGCTTGAAGCCGGGCAGCAGGATTTGCAGCGCGATCCCGCCTATCCGGACGATCCGTACGCCTACCAGAACGACTATGCCGAGGATGAGCCCGCACCGCGCAAGCGCGCGAGCGGGCTGATGACGGTGGCCGCCGTGACGGCGCTCGCCGTGCTCGGCACCGGTGGCGCCTACGCCTACCGCACCTATGTCGGCTCGCCCCGCAGCGGCGAGCCGCCGATCATCAAGGCCGACAACACGCCGACCAAGGTCATTCCGGCCCCCGCCGATGCGCCGGCCAAGACGCCGGACCGCATGGCGGCCGGCGACGGCACCGAAAAGCTGGTGTCGCGCGAGGAGACGCCGGTCGACGTCAACGCCAAGACCGGCGCTCCCCGCGTCGTATTCCCTGCGCTGAATCAGAACGGCAATCCGCCCTCGGTCGCAAGCGTCACGACGACAGCTCCGCCGCTGGTCGCGCCTTCCTCCAACGGCACCATGCCGAACGGCGAGCCGCGCAAGATCCGCACCCTGTCGGTCAAGGGCGCCGAAGACACCGGCGCGCCTGCCGCCAAGCAGGCGACTGCACCGAAACCCTCCGCAGCACCTCCGGCCTCGCGGGGCAATCCGGCGTCGGCCAATGCCAGCGCCAACGCGCCGCTGTCGCTGGCGCCGGGTGCTGATCCGGCTCCGGCAGCAGCACCTCCGACCCGCGTGGCCACGACCACGCCGACGCCGACCAACGGTGGCGGCGGTGGCTACCTTGTCCAGGTGTCCTCGCAGAAGAACGAGGCGGATGCCCAGTCGTCCTACCGCTCGCTGCAGGGCAAATACGCCAGCGTGCTCGGCTCGCAGCCTTCGGTGGTGAAGCGCGTCGATCTCGGCGAAAAGGGCGTCTTCTACCGGGCGTTTGCCGGCCCGTTCAGCAGCCTGGAGCAGGCCACCGAGGTCCGCAATAATCTGAAGGCGGCTGGCGGGCCGCAGGGCATCATCCAAAGAAATTAGCGGCGGTTTCCTTGACCCGTACGCGTCATGCGGCCTAATCCGCCGCATGACGAGCCGCGCTTTCATCACCGGTGTTTCCGGACTGACGCTGAACCAGGCCGAGCGCGAGTTTCTGCGCGCCGAGCAGCCATGGGGCTTCATCCTATTCAAACGCAACATCGACACCCCGGCGCAAGTCTCTGCGCTGGTGAAGGAAATGCGCCATATCGTCGGCGCGGGGGATGCCCCGGTCCTGATCGACCAGGAGGGCGGCCGGGTGCAGCGGCTCGGTCCGCCGCATTGGCCGGTCTATCCGCCCGGGGCGATCTTCAGCGCGCTCTACGACATCGAGCCGCAACTCGGGCTGACCGCCGCCCGGCTCAGCAACCGCCTGATCGCGGCTGACTTGGCCGACCTCGGCATCAACGTCGACTGCCTGCCGCTGGCTGACGTGCCGGTCGCGGATGCCGACGCCGTGATCGGCAATCGCGCCTATGGAACCGAGCCGGCCAAGGTCGCGGCGATCGCCCGCGCCGTCACGGAAGGATTGGAACAGGGCGGCGTGCTGCCGGTTCTCAAGCACATTCCCGGCCATGGACGGGCGACCGCCGACAGCCATCACCAGCTTCCGACGGTCGACACCGCCAAATCCGAGCTGGAACGGACCGATTTCGCGGCGTTCCAGCCCCTGGCGGACCTGCCGATGGCGATGACCGCACATGTTGTGTTTAGCGCGCTCGACCCCGTCCATCCGGCCACGACTTCTGCGACAATCATCGCGCAGGTGATTCGCGGCGTGATTGGGTTCCAGGGTTTGTTGATGAGTGATGACGTGTCGATGAATGCTTTGGCCGGCTCGATCGGCGAGCGGACGGCGGCCATCGTCAAGGCCGGCTGCGACATGGTCCTGCACTGCAACGGCGATATCGATGAGATGCGCGCAGTGGCGCGGCAGACGCCGGAATTGACCGGTACTGCGCTGGTGCGCGCCAAGCGCGCGCTGGCCGCGCGCAGGGCCCCACAGCCGCTGGATCGGCAGGCGGCAAGGGCGGAACTGGACGCGTTGATGGAGCGGGTGGGTACGGTATGACCGCGGAAATTCTATCGTTTGAGACCGGTCGTCCGACGGCGGAGGTTACACCTCCCGACGAGCCGTCGCTGGTCGTCGACGTCGAGGGCTATGAGGGCCCGCTCGACCTGCTGCTGACGCTGGCGCGGTCGCAGAAGGTCGATCTCGCCAAGATCTCGATCCTGGCGCTGGCCGACCAGTACCTGCTGTTCATCGAGGAGGCTCGCAAGATCCGCCTGGAGCTCGCGGCCGACTATCTGGTGATGGCGGCCTGGCTCGCCTTCCTGAAGTCGCGCCTGCTGCTGCCGGAGCCGCCGACGGCGGAGGGACCGAGCGCCGAGGAAATGGCGACCGCGCTGGCCAACCGGCTGCGCCGGCTGGAGGCGATCCGCGAGGCCGCGAACCGTCTGATGAACCGGCCGCAGTTCCAGCGCGATATCTTTCCGCGCGGCAATCCGGAATCGATTGCGGAAATCCGCCATCCGAAGTTCACGGCGACGCTGTACGACCTGCTGTCGGCCTACGCCACGCAGCGTCAGGCGCGGGTGCTGACCTCGGTGCATCTGGCCAAGCGTACGGTGTGGTCGCTCGCCGAGGCGCGGGCCTCGCTCGAACGTCTCGTCGGCATTGCCGAGGATTGGAGCTGCCTCGACGAGTTCCTGATGAATTACGTCGCCGATCCCACCCAGAAGGCGACCGTGTTTGCGTCGAGCTTTGCGGCCGCCCTCGAGCTGGTCCGCGAAGGCGAGATGGAGATCAACCAGAAGCAGGCGTTCGCGCCGATCTATTTCCGGAAGCGTCCTGCGCAAGCCGCGATGGCTGCGCCTGACCTGTCGGTTGAGTAAGTGGAAGAAGGAGACGAGGCCATGGCGAGCCTGGCGGAAAAGCGCATAGAAGAGCCCGAGGAAGCCCCTCCGGCGGATCCGATGGCGCGTCCCGAGGAACTGCGGCTGCTGGAAGCATTGCTGTTTGCTTCCGCCGAGCCGATCGAGCAGGCCGCCCTTGCGAAGCGGATGCCCGACGGCGTCGACATCAAGGCGGCGCTGGCGCAGTTGCAGGCCGAATATGCCCCGCGCGGCGTCAACCTCGTGAAGGTCGCCAACAAATGGACCTTCCGCACCGCCGGCGACCTGGCGTGGCTGATGACCCGCGAGAGCACCGAGACCCGCAAGCTGTCGCGTGCGGCCATCGAGGTGCTGGCGATCATTGCCTATCACCAGCCGGTGACGCGCGCCGAGATCGAGGAAATCCGCGGCGTGGTCACGTCGAAGGGAACGATCGACGTCCTGCTGGAGACCGGCTGGATTCGTCCCCGCGGCCGCCGCAAGACGCCGGGCCGTCCGCTGACCTTCGGAACCACCGACGGCTTCCTGTCGCAGTTCAGCCTGGAAGCGCTCGGCGATCTGCCGGGGCTCGAGGAGCTGAAGGGCACGGGCCTCCTGGATTCGCGTCTGCCGACCGGCTTCAGCGTTCCGTCGCCCTCGGATGAGGCGACCTTGCGCGACGACGAGGATCCGCTCGAGCCCGGCGATACGCTGGAACTGCTGTTGGCGCCAGCGGCTGAGGCTGAAGCCGAAGCTGAGCCGGCGGCGGAAGCGGCAGCCGAGGCTGAACCGGATCGCGAGCCTGAATCGGACGCCGAGACCGGTGAGGCCGCTTCCGACGACGGCGAAGACAAGGGCGAATAGGCCCGAATATTCCCGGTTAACGGTAGCAATATTACGTAGCCGCGACAGCGATTTGCCGCGGCCGAAGTCCTTGTTTTTGACACCCCGCGGGCCTACCTTCCGACCAAAGCTTGGGCCGGTCCGCCGGCCATTTCTGGAGGGTTTGCAGGATGGGTTCGTTGAGCATTTGGCACTGGATCGTCGTGATCGCAGTGGTCCTGCTGCTGTTCGGGCGCGGCAAGATTTCGGACCTGATGGGCGACGTCGCCCAGGGCATCAAGGCCTTCAAGAAGGGCATGCAGGACGACGACAAGACGGCGGAGAAGCCTGAGCCCGCCAAGGCGATCGACCACAATGCGCAGCCGTCAGCCGCGCGGTCGGATGTCGGCAGCAAGGCCGTCTAAGGCCTTTGCGCGATCACATTTTTTCTTGGGACGTTTTTCCGGCCTTGGGCCGGTGACGGCTGCGTGCGAAAGCGCTATGGACGCCGTTGAGAAAGGACGCTGACAGCCCCAAATCCTGCTAAACGGGGGTGGGCTGTTGTGGCGCTTAGGCAGACAATTCCATGTTCGATATCGGGTGGAGTGAATTCGTCGTCATCGCGGTCGTCGCGCTGATTGCGATCGGCCCGAAGGAATTGCCGGGCGTGCTGCGCATGATCGGGCAATGGATGGGCAAGGCCCGCAAGATGGCGTCCGAATTCCAGGGCCAGTTCCAGGAGGCCATGCGCGAGGCCGAGATGGCCGATCTCAAGAAGAGTTTTGACGAGGTCAAGGAAGCCGCCACCGGCTTGACCAGCGGCAACATCATGACCTCGCTGCAGAAGGACGTCAGCGACGCCCTGCAGATCGAGAAGCCCGTCGATGCCCAGGTCGCATCCGCGATCGATGCGCCGGTGACGCCGACGACACCAGCCGAGCCGACACCCGAAACGTTTGTTGAGGCTGAGGCTCATTCCGCTGCGAACGAGCCGCTTGCGATCACCAACGAAGTGCAGCCGCAGCCGGCGCCGCAGGACGTCGCGCCGGTGCAGCCCGAAGTGCTGAAGGACGCGAGAGCGTCATGAGCGCCGAAGACATCGAGGCCAGCAAGGCCCCCTTGATGGATCATTTGATCGAGCTGCGCTCGCGGCTGATCAAGGCGCTGCTCGGCTTCGGATTGGCCTTCATCCTCTGCTTCTTCTTCGCCAAGCAGATATTCAATATCCTCACCTGGCCATTCTTCTGGGTGGCAGGACCGGATTCGAAATTCATCTATACGGCGCTGCTCGAGTATTTCCTCACCCAGCTCAAGCTTGCCATGTTCGGGGCGGCCTTCATCTCGTTCCCGATCGTCGCCGGGCAGGTCTACATGTTCGTGGCGCCCGGGCTCTACAAGCATGAGCGCAATGCCTTCCTGCCGTATTTGATCGCGACACCGGTCTTCTTCGTGCTCGGCGCGATGCTGGTCTATTTCGTCGTCTTCCCGATGCTGACGCGTTTCTCGCTCGGCATGCAGCAGGCCGGCAGCGCGGAGACGGCGCAGATTCAATTGCTGCCCAAGGTCGGCGAATATCTCTCGCTGATGATGTCGCTGATCTTCGCCTTCGGCATCGCGTTCCAGCTGCCGGTGATCCTGACGCTGCTCGGCCGCATCGGCATCGTGACGTCAAAGATGCTGCGCGAGAAGCGGCGCTATTTCATCGTTGTTGCCTTCATCATCGCGGCCGTGCTGACGCCGCCTGACGTGCTAAGCCAGGCCTCGCTCGCGATCCCGCTGCTGTTGCTCTATGAGGGCGCGATCGTCGCCGTGCGCATGGTGGAAAAGAAAGCCGCCGCCGCGACCGCGTCGTCCGGCACGCCGACCGAGGCCAATCCGGCCGAGTAGGGCCTGTCTTCGCTGTTCCAAAATCGGTCTATTCGGGGTACTGGAGACGCGCCCTAAAGCGGCACAATCCAGGAAACTCCCGCCATGCACGACATCAAAGCGATCCGCGACAATCCGACAGCCTTCGACGCCGGCCTGAAACGGCGTGGTCTCGGGCCGCTGTCGCCGTCGCTGCTGGCGATCGACGAGAAGCGCCGTGCCGCGATCCTGGCGTCCGAGCAGGCGCAGGCGCGCCGCAACGCTGCGTCGAAGGAAATCGGCGATGCCAAGAAGGCCAAGGACGAGGCGCGTGCCGCCAGGCTGATGGCCGAGGTCGCCGAGCTCAAGACCACGATGCCGCAGCTCGAAACGACCGCGAAGACCGCCGACGAGGAGCTGGCGAAGGAGCTGTCGTCGATTCCCAATTTGCCGCTCGATGAGGTGCCTGATGGGACCGACGAGCACGGCAATGTGCAGCGTCACGTGTTCGGGCAAAAGCGCACTTACGGTTTTGCGACCAAGCCGCACGACGATCTTGGCAACGGCCTCGGCTATATGGACTTCGAGGCGGCAGCCAAGCTCTCCGGTGCGCGCTTCGTCGTACTGAAGAAGGGGCTCGCGCGGCTCGAGCGCGCGATCGGGCAGTTCATGCTCGACCTGCACACCAATGAGCACGGCTACACCGAAATCAATCCGCCGCTCCTGGTGCGCGACGCCGTGATGTTCGGCACCGGTCAATTGCCGAAATTCGAGGACGATCAGTTCTGGGCGATCAAGGGCGAATTGCTGGCGACGCCGAATGCCGATCTGCGCGGCGAGCGCCTCGGCTTGATTCCGACCGCCGAAGTCTCACTGACCAATCTCGCGCGCGAGTCGATTCTCGACGACAAGGAGCTGCCGATGCGGCTCACCGCGCTGACGCCATGCTTCCGCGCGGAAGCGGGTGCGGCCGGCCGTGACACCCGCGGCATGATCCGCCAGCATCAGTTCACCAAGGTCGAGCTGGTGTCGATCACGACGCCCGAAACCAGCAAGGACGAACTCGAGCGCATGCTGTCCTGCGCCGAGGAAGTGCTGCGCCGGCTCGACCTGCATTATCGCGTGATGACCTTGTGCGCCGGCGACATGGGCTTCTCCGCGCAGAAGACCTACGACATCGAGGTGTGGATGCCCGGGCAGGGCGACGGCGGTGCCTATCGCGAGATCTCGAGCTGTTCGGTGTGCGGCGATTTCCAGGCCCGCCGGATGGATGCGCGCTATCGCGGTCCCGACGGCAAGCCGCGCTTCGTGCACACGCTGAACGGCTCCGGCACGGCGGTCGGCCGCGCGCTGATCGCGGTCATGGAGACCTATCAGCAGCAGGACGGTTCAATCGCGGTCCCCGACGTGCTGCAGCCCTATATGGGCGGGCTCAAGGTGATCGAGCACAACGGCTGAGCGGGAACGCATGCCATGCCCCTGCATCGTGACATCCACTGGCTTGGGCGCCAATGGGCCGTCACGGGGTATGGCCTGCAGCTGATCAGCCAGAAGCCGAATGGCGCGTTCGACATCGAGATCGCACATCTCTGGCACGAGCCGCTGCTCGCAACGGTGCAGGCGCAGGCCTGGCTCGACAAGGCCGATTTCGACAAGGCGCTGGAATTGGCGCGGACGCGCTTTGCCGACGCGCAAACGACATCGGATGCGGCAACGAACAGCGACCCGGTGCTGCCGCTGATCAAGAGCATCCTCGCCGAGCCGCCGCAGAAGCCGCGGCCGCGCGCCGAGCCCAAGCCGGCACGCGCCGTCAACGGCTCCGTTGCGAAAGCCGCGGAGCCGGTTGCGCCACAGCCGGCCCCGCGCAAGCTGGCCATTGTCGAATTCCGCCTGAAGGGCGCGGGCAGTGCCAGGTTCGTCCGGCCGTGGCGGGTGATGCTGAAGCGCTGACAGCATGATCCCGGAAAAGTGGAGACCGGTTTTCCCTCGCGACAAACGCGTAGCGTTTGCGCGGGGATCATGCTCAAAAATAACCGGAATTCGCCGGGTTTGCCTCGGCGGGAGCGGGGGGCTAATACGGGACCCCAGCAATTAAGTCAGCCACGAATCAGAACAAAAGGCATTTTGACGGATGCGCATTCTCTGCACCAATGACGACGGCATCAACGCTCCCGGCCTCAAGGTGATCGAGCAGATCGCGCGCGCGCTCTCCGACGACGTCTGGATCGTCGCGCCCGAGCTCGATCAGTCCGGCGTCTCGCATTCGCTGTCGCTGAACGATCCGCTGCGGTTGCGCGAAGTCGGGCCGCGGCACTTCGCCGTGCGCGGCACGCCGACCGATTGCGTGATCATGGGCGCGCGCCACATCCTCGGCGAGAAGCTGCCTGACCTCGTGCTGAGTGGCGTCAACAAGGGCCGCAACGTCGCCGAGGACGTGGTCTATTCCGGTACCATTGCGGGCGCGCTCGAAGGCACCATCCTCGGCATTCCCTCATTCGCGCTGTCGCAGGAATTCTCGATCGACACGCGCAATGCGCCGCTGTGGGACACCGCACTGAAGTTCGGCCCCGACATCGTCCGCAAGGTGCTCGATGCCGGCGTGCCGAAGAACACGGTGGTCAACGTCAACTTCCCGTCCTGCATGCCCGACGACGTCAAGGGCATCCGCATCACGCGGCAGGGCAAGCGCAATCTCGGCTTCCTCAAGATCGATCGCCGTCATGACGGCCGCGGCAATCCTTACTTCTGGATCGGCTTCGAGCGCGCCGCGATGATGGATACGCCGGCGGAGGGCACTGATCTCGCCGCACTCGCCGCGCGCTATGTGTCGGTCACGCCGCTGCGGCTCGACCGCACGGATGAAGCGTTCGCGGAAGCGCTCGTGCAGACGTTGAAGTGAGGCGACGCGCTAAACCGGCGCGCTCTTCATGGCGCTGTTGATGATTTGCGCCAGCGTTTCCAGCTGGAACGGCTTCTGCAGCGCGGGGCGGTCGCGATATTCCGGCGGCAGGCCGGAGGAGCCATAGCCGGTCGCGAAGATGAAGGGGCGGTTGCGCGCGTTGATCAGCTCGGCGACCGGCGTGATCACCTTGCCGTTCACATTGACGTCGAGGATTGCGAGGTCGAATTCGGTGGACTGCGCGAGTTTGACCGCTTCGCCGATCTCGCCGGCCTCGGCCGCGACGCTATGGCCGAGCTCTTCCAGCATGTCGGCGACCATCATCCTGATCATGACCTCGTCCTCTACGAGGAACACAGAACAGCCCACCGGCCGTGTCGCAGTCATGAATGGAATCCTTGCCCGTACGTCCAAATAAATTCGCAAATAACGCCCTGAGGCGCAACGTAAAAACGTCCGTGGGGTGGCTTGCCCCGGCGATGTCCCACGCTTTGACCGGGCGCTGGCGTCTGACCATATGTGGGATGGGAACGCCGGAGGCACAAACGCGACGTGCTCGCGCAGGTTCCTTGGCGGGAACGAAGCCGGCGGGAAATGTTTCCTTAACGGGGAATTTCGATTTCAAATGGCAGAAGTCTAAAATTGCCCAGTGAGACCAAGGCCGTGAGTCCAGAAGCGCCCCAGAAGATGAAGTTTCAGCTGACCCTGCGCCAGCGCGGGATCTCGGATCAGGTCGTGCTGCGCACCCTGGAAGAGGTGCCGCGCGAGGTTTTCGTCGAAAACCGCGATCGCGCTTACGCCTATCAGGACAGCGCGCTGCCGATCGCCTGCGGACAGACCATCAGCCAGCCCTTCGTGGTCGCCTACATGACCGAGCAACTGCAGGTCGGGAAGGATCACCGGGTGCTCGAGATCGGGACCGGATCGGGTTACCAGGCCGCCGTGCTGTCGCGGCTGTGCAAGCATGTGTTGACCGTCGAGCGCTACCGGACGCTCGCCGATGCCGCTCGCAAGCGGCTCGAGAAGCTCGGCTATTACAACGTCGAGGTGCTGTTCGGGGACGGCTTCGACGTGCCCGCCGGGGCCGGCGATTTCGACCGCATCATCGTTACCGCCGCGATGGAGCAGATCCCGGACCGGCTGTTGCAGCGGCTGGAGCAGGGTGGGGTGCTGATCGCCCCCGTCGGGCCGCATCAGGGCACGCAGACGCTGATCCGCGTCGTCAGGACCGATGATCGTTTCGAGCGCAAGTCACTGGTCGATGTGCGCTTCGTGCCGGCGCTGCCGGGAATCGCGCGTGAGCTGTAGGACTACGGAATTTCGCTTGCCGCCAACATCTTATTCGGAGGGTTAAGCGCTTATTTACTCGGCGCGTGTTTACTCAAAACAGGTATTTGTTGCGTACGAGTGAGTAACCATGTCCGGTGTCGTCGAGTTGCTTCGCTCGCGCCGTGTGCCGCAGGTCGCGGTGCTGGCGCTGATGTCAGTGGCCTTTGCAGGCTGCAGCGCCGACATGTCGTCGCGCTTCTCCCAAAATTCCTACTCGCAAAATCCCTTCGCGTTTGATCCGCAGCCGACCGGCGCGGTGCAGCAGCCTCCACCCGAGCGCCGCGAGCTGCCGCAATATGCCCGGCCGCAGTCGCCGCAGTATCAGCAGCAGTCCTATCAGTCGCAGCCGCTGCCGCCGCCGGTCTCGGCGCCGCAATCCTATCCGGTGTCCGGAGGCGGGGTGTCGGGTGGCGGACGCGGGATGTCGTCCTACGCGCCGCCGGCCCAGCCGCGGCTCGAGACCACCGGCACCGTGCCGCGTTCGGTCGCAGCCGCGCCGGCTCCGGTGCAGCACCACGGCACCACCATCATCGTCGGCACCAGCGACACGCTGGAGGTGCTGGCGAAGCGCTACAACGTCTCGACTGCCGAGATCCTGCGCGCCAACGGCTACAAGGGCCCGCGCGCGCTGTCGCCCGGCCAGCAGCTGGTCATTCCGCGTCCGACGGCGACCGCCGCTGCACCGGCGCTCGCGGCACCCATCAGCAAGCCTGTTGCCGTCGCGGCTGGTCCCAGCAACGTCCATGTCGTCAACAAGGGCGACACGCTGATCAGCATCGCACATCAGCATCGCATTCCGGTCGCTGAGCTGGCGCGAGCCAACAATATGGACCAGACGGCCCGTCTCAGCCTCGGCATGAAGCTCACCGTGCCCGGTGCGAAGACCGCCGCCGTCGCTCCGGCCGCGCCCGTCGCGGCGCCGGCGCCTGTCGCCGCCGCGCCGGCGCCGAAGATGGTCGCGAACACCCAGCAGCAGAGCGCGCGCCTGGTGCAGCCGACCGCGAATGTCGAAGAGCCCGCTGCCGCCGCTGAAGCCCCCGCCGTCAAGTCGAGCGAGGCGACCGGTGCGCTGCCGACCTTCCGCTGGCCGGTGCGTGGCAAGGTCGTGACCGGCTATGGCGCCAAGACCAACGGCAAATCCAATGACGGCATCAACGTCGCCGTGCCCGAGGGCACGCCGGTCAAGGCCGCCGAAGACGGCGTCGTCGCCTATTCCGGCAATGAGCTGAAGGGCTACGGCAATCTGGTCCTGGTTCGCCACTCCAACGGCTATGTCACCGCTTACGCTCACGCCAGCGAGTTGATGGTGAAGCGCGGCGATACGATCAAGCGCGGTCAAGTGATTGCCAAGTCCGGCCAGTCTGGCGAGGTGAGCTCTCCGCAGCTGCACTTCGAGATCCGCAAGGGCTCGTCGCCGGTCGATCCGCTGCAGTTCCTCAACGGCGCCTGATAGAAGACGCCGCGATCTCTTCAACTCATCGCCCGGCCTCGCCGGGCGATTTCGTTTTTGGCACTTACTTCCCGCTCAGCCGCACGCCAAGCCGGCCGGCCAGTTCCTGCGTGAACTGCCAGGCGACGCGGCCCGAGCGCGAGCCGCGGGTGGTCGACCATTCCAGCGCCTCGCGCTCGAGCTCTTCGTCGGCGACCTTGATGCCGTAATGGCCGCAATAGCCGCGGACCATCGCGAGGTATTCGTCCTGGCTGCAGCGGTGGAAGCCGAGCCAAAGCCCGAAGCGGTCCGACAGCGAGACCTTCTCCTCGACCGCTTCGCCCGGATTGATCGCGGTCGACCGTTCGTTCTCGATCATCTCGCGCGCCAGCAGATGCCGCCGGTTCGAGGTGGCGTAAAGGATCACATTGTCCGGCCGGCCCTCGATGCCGCCTTCCAGCACCGCCTTGAGCGACTTGTAGGAGGCGTCGTTGCCGTCGAAGGAGAGGTCGTCGCAGAATACGATGAAGCGAAACGGTGCGCTGCGTAAGCGGTCCATCAGGCCGGGCAGGCTCTCGATGTCCTCGCGATGGATCTCGATCAGCTTCAGCCGGTCGGCTGGCTTGCGGTCGAGATTGATGCTGGCATGCGCAGCTTTCACCAGCGACGACTTGCCCATGCCGCGCGCGCCCCACAGCAGCGCGTTGTTGGCGGGCAGGCCGCCGGCGAAGCGTTCGGTGTTCTCGATCAGGATGTCGCGCATCCGGTCGATGCCCTTGAGCAGGTCGATCTCGACGCGGCTGACCCGCGGGACCGGCGCCAGGCGCCCATCCGGGTGCCAGACGAAGGCGTCGGCGGAGCCGAACGACTCAGCAGTATCAGGGGCAGGCGAGGCGACGGCGAGGTGGCGGGCAATGGTCTCGAGCGCATCCGCGATCCGCTCGGCGGTATCGCCGTTCATCTGATCTGACGGGCGTTTTGTCGCGGTTTTGGCGGGCGCCTTGGTGGAGGCCTTGGGCGCGGCTTTCTTCGTTGTTTTCTGGGCTTTTTTCGGCATTTGTCCCGTTCCTGACGGCGCAGCCTTAACGGGCCTTGGAAGCCGCCGCAAGCGGCCTAAATGAGGGGGCGCTCAACGTTGCAATTGGGACCGCGGCCGCTATAGTCCGCGCGAATTTGCCCGGACCGCCATACCGCCCCAGGGACATGAGGGCGCTGCCGGTTCTTCCCCGTCTTACCCGAGGATTGTCCGAATGCTGATTACTCCTGCGTTTGCCCAGGCTGCTGGAGCCGGCGGCGATGCCAACAGCATGTTGATGTCGCTGCTGCCGTTCGCGCTGATCTTCGTCATCATGTACTTCCTGATTCTGCGTCCGCAGCAGAAGAAGGTGAAGGACCACGCCGAGCTCGTGAAGAACATCCGCCGCGGCGACACCATCGTCACCTCGGGCGGCCTCGTCGGCAAGGTCACCAAGGTGGTCGACGACGACCAGGTCGAGTTCGAGATCTCCGACGGCGTCCGCGTCCGCCAGATGCGCCAGATGATCTCGGGCGTACGCGCCAAGGGCGAGCCGGCCAAGGGGGATGCCAAGGACGACGCGGCCGCGAGCTGATCGGCCCGCGTTCGCAATCTGGAATTCTGACAGGTCATCTCGATGTTGTATTTCACGCGGTGGAAGGCACTGGCGATCATTCTGACGGCGCTGGTGGTGTGCCTTTGCGCCGTTCCGAATTTCTTCCCCGAGGCGCAGGTCAAGAGCTGGCCGGCCTGGGCGCAGCGGCGCCTGGTGCTCGGCCTCGACTTGCAGGGCGGGTCCTCACTGCAGCTTGAGGTCGATGCCGCCTACCTGAAGAAGCAGCGGCTGGATTCTATCCGCGCCGATGCGCAGAAAGTGCTGCGCGAGGCGAAGATCCTGAACAGGTCGGAGGTGCGTAATGACGCCGTCGAGGTGCGCCCCAGGGAGGCGAGCGATGTTCCGGCCGCGCTGACCAAGCTGCGCGAGCTGTCGCAGCCGCTCGGCGGCCTGATGGGTCCGAGCGGCGCGCGCAGCCTCGATGTGACCGATGCTGGCGGCGGGTTGATCAAGCTGTCGATGTCGCCGGCGGCGATCACCGATCTCTTGCGGCGGACCATCGAGCAGTCGATCCAGATCGTCGAGAGGCGCGTCAACGAGCTCGGCACCGTCGAGCCGGTGATCCAGCGTCAGGGCGCCGACCGCATCCTGGTCCAGGTGCCCGGCTTGCAGGATCCGACGCATCTGAAGGAGATTCTCGGCAAGACCGCCAAGATGGAATTCCGGATGGTCGACGAATCCATTTCGCCGGACCAGGCCCAGCAGGGCCGCACCCCGCCTGATTCCGAAATCCTGATGAGTTCGAGCTCGCCGAAGATTCCCTACGTGATCAAGAAGCAGGTGCTGGTGTCCGGCGGCGAGCTGACCGACGCGCAGCCGGGGTTCGACCCGCAGACCCAGGAACCGGTGGTGAACTTCAAGTTCAACACCATCGGCGCCCGCAAGTTTGCCCAGGCGACGTCGGAGAACGTCGGTACGCGCTTTGCGATCGTACTCGACAATGAGGTGATCTCCGCACCCGTGATCCGCACGCCGATCACAGGTGGCCAGGGCCAGATCTCCGGCAGCTTCACCGTGCAGTCGGCCAACGACCTCGCTGTCCTAATGCGCGCCGGCGCGCTGCCGGCGCCGCTGACGGTTGTCGAGGAACGCACGGTCGGTCCGGGCCTCGGCCAGGACTCGATCGAGAAGGGCGAACTCGCCGCCTATGTCGGCTCGATCCTCGTCGTTGTGTTCATGCTGGTGACGTACCGCCTGTTCGGCGTGTTCGCCAACATCGCCGTCTGCATCAACGTTGCAATGATCTTCGGCTTGTTGTCGCTGCTCAGCGCCACGCTGACCTTGCCGGGCATCGCCGGCATCGTGCTCACGGTCGGCATTGCGGTCGATTCCAACGTGCTGATCTATGAGCGCATCCGCGAGGAATTGCGTGGTGGGAGAACCCCGATCTCGGCGATCGACGCCGGCTTCTCCCGTGCGCTTGCAACCATTCTCGACTCCAACATCACCACCTTCATCGCCGCTGCAGTGCTGTTCATGATCGGCACCGGCCCGGTGCGCGGCTTCGCAGTGACGCTCGGCATCGGCATCATCACCACGGTCTTCACCGCCTTCACCATGACCCGCCTGATCGTGGCGTGGTGGGTGCAGTGGAAGCGGCCGAAGACCGTGCCGATTTGATCATTCGGGGCCGACTGTGACCACTACTCAACTCGTTCTCATCTCCCTCGGCGTCCTGATTGCCGCGCTGACCGTAGTCAGCGTGCTCGGCCTGCTGCCGTCGCTGCGCATCGTGCCAGACGATACGCATTTCGACTTCACCCAGTTCCGTCGCATCTCGTTCCCGGTCTCGGCGACGCTGTCGATCATTGCCATCGTTCTGTTCTTCACCCATGGCCTGAATTTCGGCATCGACTTCAAGGGCGGCACCCTGATGGAGGTGCGGGCCAAGTCAGGCACGGCCGACCTCGCGCAGATGCGTTCTACCCTCGGCAGCCTCGGCCTTGGCGAGGTTCAGCTGCAGCAATTCGGCGGCCCCGCCGACGTGCTGCTCCGCGTTGCCGAGCAGCCGGGCGGCGACAAGGCGCAGCAGGCCGCCGTGGACAAGGTCCGCGGCGCGCTCGGCGAGTCCGTGGAGTATCGCCGCGTCGAGGTGGTGGGCCCGCGTGTCTCCGGCGAACTGCTGGGTTGGGGCATGGCCGGCCTGATGCTCGCGATCGGCGCGATCCTGATCTATCTCTGGTTCCGCTTCGAGTGGCAGTTCGCACTCGGCGCCATGATCGCAAACGTCCACGACATCGTGCTGACCATCGGATTCATGTCGATCACCCAGGTCGATTTCGACCTGACCAGCATCGCGGCGTTGTTGACCATCCTCGGCTACTCCTTGAACGACACCGTCGTCATCTACGACCGTATCCGCGAAATGCTGCGGCGGTACAAGAAGATGCCGATGCCGCAGCTGCTCAACGAGTCCATCAACTCGACGCTGTCGCGCTCGATCATCACCCACCTCACGGTGACGCTGGCCCTGCTGGCGCTGCTGCTGTTCGGCGGTCATGCCATCCACAGCTTCACCGCGGTGATGATGTTCGGCGTCGTGCTGGTCGGCACCTATACGTCGATCTTCATCGCGGCGCCGATCCTGATCTATCTCGGCGTTCACACCACGCGAGGCGACGCGCCGGAGACGGCCGCCAAGACCCCGGCGGCAGCCAAGAAGTAGCCGCATGGCCAATCCCTCGGACGCTCCGCATCTTCCGAGGTCGGCACCGATCGAAGCCTACGGCAAGGGAGGCTTCGTCTTCGCCGAGATGTCGCATCGTGGCTCGCTGCTGTGCCTGCCGGATGCGATCTGGGCCTGGCCGGTCACGAAGCCGCAGGAGATCGACGAGTATTCGCTGGCGCGCGTCTTTGCGGCCGCCAATGCCATCGACACGCTGATCGTCGGCACCGGCACCGAGGTCTGGGTGCCGCCGAAGGGCCTACGCGAGGCGCTGCGCGCGGTGAGGGTGGTGCTCGACCCCATGCAGACGGGACCGGCAATCCGCACCTACAACATCATGCTGGGCGAGCGACGACGGGTCGCCGCGGCGCTGATCGCGGTGCCATGAGCGCGGCGGAAGGGCGAAGCGACGGCGCGGCGTTCTGCGCCGATCTCGTGCGCAGCCACGATTTCGTGCGCTACGCCTCGACCCTGTTCCTGCCGGGACCGGAGCGCCGTGCGCTGCTCGCGATCTACGCCTTCAATGTCGAAGTCTCCCGCGTCCACGAGCAGGTCAGCCAGCCCTTGCCCGGCGAGATGCGGCTGCAATGGTGGACCGACATGCTGGCCGGCCCCGGCCATGGCGGCGTCGAAGGCAATCCGGTCGCAGCCGAACTGCTGCACGCGATTCGCAGCTTCCGCCTGCCGGTCGAGCCGATGTCGCGGCTGATCGAGGAACATCAGTTCGACCTCTACAACGACCCGATGCCCTCGATGCCCGCGCTCGAAGGCTATCTCAACGAGACCGCGTCGGCGTTGTTTGCGCTCGCCGCGCGCGTGATGGCGCGGCCGTCGGAGGAGATCGAGCATCTCGCGCGGCATGCCGGACTTGCCCAGGGCATCGCGCAGGTGATCGCATCGCTGCCCCGCGATGCCTCGCGCCGGCAACTGTTCGTGCCGCTCCAGGTGCTGCAGCAGCACGGCAGCGGATCCGAAGAGGTGTTTGCGGGAAAGCCGACGCCAAACATCCGCGCCGCCGTGAACGAACTCGTTGGTGCAGCGCAGGACCATCTGAGGACGGCGCTGACACTGCTGGCGGACGTTCCGCCGGAAGTCCGTCCGGTCTTCCTGCCGCTGGCTGTCGCGCAGCGTGAGCTTGATCGGTTCGCGCGCACCGATAGCGATCCGTTCGCGCCGAAGGCTGCCTCGCGGCTGCGCATCCTCTGGACGCTGTGGCGGGCTGCGCGCAAGGCAGCATTCAACGGCTGACGGCAGTCATTTCTTGATGTGCTTGGTGAAGATGCGGATCGTCGCGCCTTTGACGGCGGGGCCGTGGTCGTAGAGGTTTGATGCGATCTGCTCGATGGCATCGCGCAGTGCGACGAACTGGCCCTGGCGCGCAATGCTCGGCGTGCCGCGCGAGCCCGCCAGTTCATCCATCGCGGCGTCGCTGATCTGGCACTCGATCTCCCGATCCGCATCCAGCATCGTGAAGCCGAACGCCATGCGCTCGGAATCGTAGCCTCCGATCTTGCCACGGCTTAGCGGCATCCCAACTGTCCCCACGGCATGATCCGGAAAAGTGCGAAGCGGTTTTCCGAAAAGATCATGCTCAAACAAAGACCTAAAGCGCGATGATCGCGCTTTAGAGCGCTCCCTTGAATCGAGAGTGCTTGGCGATTGTGGAATTGTCGAGGACGAGCGCAGAGTCTTTTCAGCGCGACGGCCGGTCCATCTCGGCCACTTCGAAATTGAAGCGGTCGCGCAAATTTTTGCGCTGCTCGAGAATGTCCTTGAGGAATTCGCGGTCGGCGTCGCTGCGCATCATCGGCTCGATCAGGTCGATCTGGTTCATTGCGACGAGCTGCAGGATCTCGGTGCGCGGCTTGCCGCTGGCGTCGCGCGGCAAAGCGTGCACCACCTGGATGTGCTCCGGTGGCTTGATACCCTTGGCGGCGGCGAGCTCGGTGCGCAGCGTAGTCTCCAGCGCGGTCTCGTCGGCCTCGACGAAGGCATAGAGACCGACGCCGACGCGGCGATCGGCAAACGCCACGATCGCGGTGTCGCGGACTTCTGGGTTTTTGCGGATCAGGTCGGCCAGCACCGGTGCGTCATTGACGAGCCGGCGGCCGCCGCCTTCGCGGTCAGTGAAATTGAAGATGCCGCGGGTGATCGCCTGATAGACCTTCTTGCCGGTCTTGAGCCAGATGCTGGCGACCGCCGACTTCTTGGCGAGCACCTTGCGCTCCTTCGGCGTCAACGCCTCCGGCGCGTAGCTGCGCTTGTGCTTGAGCAGATGCCGCAGGTCCTCATAGGCGGCGACGCGGAACAGGCGGCTGCGGGTCTTGAAGCAGGCGGCGAGCTGGAAGTCGGTGACATAGGCGCGGCCGTCGCGGCCGACCAGCCAGTTCTGCTCCTTGGCGAGATCGTTGTGGCAGATGCCGGCGCGATGCAGCCGGCGCAGCGCGGCCTTGGCGGAGCGGAAATAGGCGACGTCGCCATGCGGCTTCGCCAGATGCAGCGCGACGCCATCGATGAAGCCGCGCACCAGCGCGCGCCGTCCGGCCCACAGCAGTTGGGGGCCCGCGTCGAGATCGCGCGCCAATGTCAGCGCGCGGCGCTCACGCGCGAACAGATGCAGCGCCAGCGGGAACGACCAGAACGGCACCTGGTCGAGCCGGCGCAGCACGCCATCGACCTCGCCGTCGTCGCGGCGGAAACGGCCGCGCTCGACGGTCGAGAACACGTCGCGCTTGAGCAGGACGCCTTGGCTCCAGCGCGCCGACAGCGTGGCGGCGTCGTCTTTCGGCAGGCTCATGATGGTCAGGCCGCCGCTGCGACGCGCAAATGATCGGCGATCCAGCGGTCGAGATCGGCGAGCGCACGCGCGCTGATGGCCTGCTTCTTGGCCACCGTCTTTTCGTTGCCGCGCAGCCGGGAGCCGTCAGGCTTCTTGGTCGGCGGACTGGCGAGCGGCGGGAACAGGCCGAAATTGATGTTCATCGGCTGGAACGAGCGCGGGCCGACATCGATGGTCTCGATGTGGCCGCCGGTGATATGACCGAGCAGCGCGCCGAACGCCGTGGTCGCCGGCGGCGGCGTGAGTGCCGTGCCACGGGCATCGGCGGCAGCGCAGAGGCCGGCGATCAATCCGACGCTGGCCGATTCCACATAGCCCTCGCAGCCGGTCATCTGGCCCGCGAAGCGCAGCCGCGGCTGTGCGCGCAGCCGCAGCTGGCTGTCGAGCAGCTTGGGCGAGTTGAGGAAGGTGTTGCGATGCAGGCCGCCGAGGCGGGCGAACTCGGCCTTCTCGAGGCCGGGAATGGTGCGGAATACGCGCTGCTGCGCGCCGTGCTTCAATTTGGTCTGGAAGCCGACGATGTTGTAGAGCGTGCCGAGCTTGTTGTCCTGGCGCAACTGGACGATCGCGTAAGGCTTCACCGTCGGATTGTGTGGGTTGGTCAGCCCGACCGGCTTCATCGGGCCGTGACGCAGCGTCTCTGGTCCGCGCTCGGCCATTACCTCGACCGGCAGGCAGCCGTCGAAATAGGGCGTGTTGGTCTCCCAATCCTTGAAGTCGACCTTCTCGCCGGCCAGAAGATCCGCGACGAAGGTCTCGTACTGCTCCTTGGTCATCGGGCAGTTGATGTAGTCGGCGCCGGTGCCGCCGGGACCGACCTTGTCGTAGCGCGACTGGAACCAGGCCACCGACATGTCGATGGAGTCCCTGTGGACGATCGGCGCGATCGCATCGAAGAAAGCGAGCGCGCTCTCGTCGGTCAGCTGCCGGATCGCATCCGCCAGCGGCGCCGAGGTGAGGGGGCCGGTTGCAACGACGACGTTGCTCCAGTCGGCCGGCGGCAGGCCCGCGACTTCCTCGCGGCTGATCTCGATCAGGGGATGTTCGTGCAGCGCCTTGGTGACCGCGGCCGAGAACCCGTCGCGGTCGACCGCCAGCGCGCCGCCGGCTGGCACCTGGTTGGCGTCGGCCGAACGCATGATGAGCGAGCCGAGCCGGCGCATTTCGGCATGCAGCAGGCCGACCGCGTTGTTGGCGGCGTCATCCGAGCGGAACGAATTCGAGCAGACCAGTTCGGCGCAGCCTTCGGTGCGGTGCGCTTCCGTCATCCGCTGTGGGCGCATCTCATGCAGCACCACGCGAACGCCGGCATTGGCGACCTGCCAGGCGGCTTCCGAGCCGGCGAGGCCCGCGCCCACGATGTGGACGGGCTGGGAAGGGGGAGTGTGAGTCATCGCGCTGGGTTAGCGCGTTTCGATCCGGCATGCATTTGAAATCAAGCCGGAAACGACAACGCCCGCTGTGATGAGCGGGCGTTATCCGTTCAGCAGTTGGCTGACGATATCAGCCGACGTAGGTGCCGGCTGCAACGCGCGGAATGTCCGAGCGATCGAGGCCAATATCGGCCAGTTCGCGATCGCTGAGCTGGGACAGTTCGCTGACGTTGCGCTGATAGTCGCGGAAAGCCTGGATCATGCGGATGAGCGAGAGCAGCATAGGTGTAGTCCTTCTAGTAGTTCCGATTCAGCCCTTGGAGTAGCCTCATCGTTGAAGTGAATATAGATGATATATCGCAGTGCGGAAGTTCCTATGTTGCGATGCAGCTAAACGCAAAACGCATGGCGTGGGTAAGGAGCGCTTAACTTATCAGCGCCTGTGCCTGATCCGCGAGCTTCAACCAGCCATTAACTGCCTCAATTCCCGTAATTTTGCCGAGATATAGGCAGCTACGTCTCAAATCCGTCATGCACTGGAATAGGACTCTAAATGGTAATTAGTAACCGAGAATCAAGGTGAGCCGGGCCGAGACGGCAGTTGGTTCCAAGTTAGCACCTTGGCCGATGCGCGATTCGCGTGCGGATCGCGCCATAATGATGAATTTTAAATCACTTCTATAGCGAGGTCACGGGTTCACCTAGACTGCGTAGGTTGAGGGCACACCAAGGCTGAGACCCGCGCCAGGCAGGCCCGGACCTCGCCTTGCATCGATCAGGTTCTCTCGCTTGACGAAAGAGCCATGGTCGGTGCGCGATGGTTCCAGCACATGTGGTCAAGCGGCACGGCGCTCACGTCGGCAGACGAACGCCTGGCGAGTCGAAGCGCGGCGCACCGGCTGCCCACCGCTGCGGATGTATGATGTACATCTTGCAACTGCGAACGAGAATGCGCCGATCTCGGTCGCATAAGTTGCGCGGGCAACTTTCTGTTTTGCAGCGCACGCATTTCTTAACTGCGCGTAATGAAAATGACGCGCAACGCATGCGCGTGTTGCGTGCTGCGCTCATCACATTCGTATCGCGCGAATTTCATTCTGCCGGCGCAGCTTCGCAGCGAATAATCGCGCTGCAGATTCCGGCAATGATGCTTGTTTCTGCTTAGAAACAAAAGGTGGAAAACCATGCTCAAGAACCTGATCGGCGCAGCTGCAATGGCTGCGGTCGCTTTCGCCGTCGCCCCCGCTCACGCCAAGGGCGGCGTTGGCTGCAGCGGCGACAATCTCGCCAAGACCGAAAGCGCGGTGGAAGCCATGGCAGACAACGACGTCAAGTTCATGGCCGAGAAGGAAATCTCGCTCGCGCAGGACGCGATGCTCAATGGCAAGATGGGTGCCTGCGGCATGCATCTCAGCAAGGCGGCGCGCGCCTCGATGGCGAAGTAAGCCATTGTTGAACTGCAAAGGGCCGATTGCCTGGGGCAATCGGCCCTTTTGATTTGCTGTGGTTGTCTTTTATTTTGACGCGTTTTCCTAATGCGAACCGGCGCCCAATCCGCTCGAAACCGCTTTAGGGGGCGCGCGCGAGCTGGGAGGCGAAAAAGCCGACGGTCTTGGCGTAGACCTCGCTCTTGTTCCACTGCTGGATCACCGCAAAATTCTCGCTGCCCGGCTCCCAATCCTTGCCCTTCTTCCAGCCATAGCTCTTCAAATAGTTTGCCGTCGAGGCCAGCACGTCCGGCGCGCTACGCATCAGGTCGCGCTTGCCGTTGCCGTCGAAGTCGACGGCGAACTTGATGTAGGACGACGGCATGAACTGGGTCTGGCCGAGCTCGCCGGCCCACGCGCCTTTCATGTCTTGTGGGGCGATGTCGCCGCGCTCGACGATGCGCAGCGCGTCCATCAGCTCGGCCTTGAACATGTCGGAGCGGCGGCAGTCATAGGCCAGTGTCGCCAGCGAGCGCAGGGTCGGGAATTTGCCGATGTTGACGCCGAAATCCGTCTCCAGGCCCCAGATCGCCACGATCACCTCGCCGGGCACGCCATAGGCCTGCTCGATCCGCGACAGCACCGAGCCGTATTGCTTGAGCATGTTGGAGCCGCGGGTCATGCGCGGCGGCACCATGCGGCCGGAGAACTGCTCGAAGGTCTGGCTGAACACCTGCTGCGAATGGTCGCGCTGCAGGATCGCCTTGTCTTGGGTGACGCCGGCGAGCCCGGCATCGATGGCATTCTTGGAAATACCCTTGGCGGCGGCTTCCTTCTTGAAGTCGTCGAGCCAAGCGTCGAACGAACCGGTGCCGCAGGGCGCGGCGAGCGCGGGCGATGCCAGCAACAAAGCGCCGAGGGCCAGCGCGCAACGAGACAATCGGGAGGTCGAAAATCGGGAGGTCATATGGCCACATTCTCCGGAGTCGATGCCGTCATCGACATTGGTCGCGGAAACCGGCCGTATGTTCGCGGCAAGAGCGGCTAAAACAAGGCCCGTTACCGGCCCGTCGACCGCCGCTCATGCGGCAAATGTCACGCCATGACCGCCGGCTGAGGATAGGCCGGCGGTCATTAAGGTACGTTGAAGGTCGTTTGGCTATTGGCTGCGCTTCCATGGGAAGAGGTTGGCGGGGAAGTCGGCGGCGGGCTTGCGCTCGCGCGGCTTCGGAATGATCGGGCGCACATTGGCGTCCTTGACGATCACCTCGCGGTAGAGGTGCCAGGTGGCGTGGCCGAGCAGGGGAAGCACGATCGCCAATCCAAGGAAGAACGGGAACGTCCCCAACACCAGCAGCACTGCGACAATCACGCCCCAGGCCGCCATCGGCACCGGATTGCGGGCGACGACGCGCAGCGAGGTCGCGATCGCTTCGCCGGCGCTCGCATGGCGGTCCAGCATCATCGGGAACGAGACCACGCTGATGCACAGCGCCACCAGCGCGAACAGGAAGCCGACGCCGCAGCCGACCACGATGAGCCACCAGCCTTGCGGGGTGGTCAGGATCCGCTTCGCGAAGTCGGGAATGTTCGCAGCCGTCTCGTAGCCGAAAGCGGCGGTATAGACCGCCTGCGCGGTCGCAATCCAGGTCACGAACAACGCGAACAGCAGCACCCCGAGACCGAGCATTGCGCCGAACGACGGCGAGCGGAATACCTCCATCGCATCCCACGCGGTCGCTTCTTCGCCGGTCTCGCGGCGGCGGCTCATCTCGTAGAGGCCGATCGCGGCAAACGGGCCGAGCAGGGCGAAGCCCGCGGCCATTGGAAACAGCAGGGGCAGCACGGAATAGCCGTGCACCGTGCGCGCCAGCACGAGGCCGAGCACGGGATAGATCAGGCACAGGATGATGGCGTGGGTCGGCACCGCCTTGAAATCCTCCCAGCCGAGCCGCAGCGCCTCGTGCAGGTCGGACAGGCCGATGGTGCGAATGATCGGAGCAGACGCGACAGTTTGTCCGCTCTGCGTCATGGATGTGACAGTGCTTTGATGTGGAGCGCCTTGATATGATGCGGCCATGGTCGTTGTCTCCCTACGAGCAGCCGCATTCTGCGCCCAGGGGACGGGCACACATGTGCCGCTTCTCAAGACCGGTCACGAGCAGGCCAGACGCGCAAGACAGAGCAGGGAACTGGCCATGTCGCGAACTGAGCATCAAGCGTACTCCCAAACCCGGACAAAAGCACTCACGCTTCAGTGAATGTCGCATTGGCAAGCTAGGGTGGGGTCGGTACAATCCAAACTCGATCCCGGTCAGGTGCTGCCGGTCCTCCAGCGCCGTAAAACACTCACACCATCTCCAGTCCTTTGGGAGCGAACGATGAGCATTTTCGGAAAAATCATGAGCGCGATCTTCGGCAGCAGCGCGACCGCCGCGCCGGCTGGCGGAGCGGCCGCGGGCACAGCTCCGCCCGCCGCGGGATCGTCCGGAGCCTCGTCGTCGCCCGCGGCTGCCCCTGCCTCCGCGCCCGCGGAGACCGTCGACGTTGCCGCGATCCTCGACAAGGCGGTCGCCGCCAAGCACGAGAAGCTGGAATGGAAGACTTCGATCGTCGACCTGATGAAAGCGCTCGACATCGATTCGAGCCTGTCGGCGCGCAAGGAACTCGCCAAGGAGCTCGGCTACACCGGTGACACGAATGACTCCGCGAGCATGAACATCTGGCTGCACAAGCAGATGATGGCCAAGCTCGCGGCCAATGGCGGCAAGCTGCCGCCGGAGATCAAGCACTGATCGCATGATCCAAGATGCGAGGAAGGCCCGCTGCGACGCGGGCCTTTTTCGTAAGGCCGGACAAGAACGAGAAGACCAACAACAAAAAGGACAACGCTCATGACTGAATTCGACCGCCGGACCATGTTGGCGACCGGCGCCCTGGCCCTGGCTGGCGCCGCGGTGCAGACCACCCCGGCCGCGGCGCAGGCCGCGCCGAAGGCGATGTTTCCGGTGTCCGCGACCACGATCCCGATCGTCGGAGAGGCGGAGGTGTTCCAGGTCCGCCGCATCTACTGCATCGGCCGCAACTATGCGGCGCATGCGATCGAGCGCGGCTCCGATCCGACGCGCGAGCCGCCATTCTTCTTCCAGAAGCCGACCGACGCGATCCAGGTCGTGGCCGTCGGCACCGTGGCCGATCATTCCTATCCGTCGTTGACCAAGAACTACCACCACGAGGTCGAACTGGTGGCCGCGCTGAAGTCGGGCGGCACCAACATCCCCGCCGACAAGGCGCTCGAGCATGTCTACGGCTACGCGCTCGGCCTCGACATGACCCGGCGCGACCTGCAGAACGGCATGGCCGCCGAGAAGAAGCCCTGGGAGATCGGCAAGAGCTTCGACCATGCCGCCGTGATCGGCCCGATCCATCCGGCGAGCAAGACCGGCCACTTCACGGCCGGCGCGATCTCGCTTGCGATCAACGGCACGGTGAAGCAGAGCTCCGATCTGAAGAACATGATCTGGAGCGTCGCCGAGCAGATCGCAAAGCTCTCCGAAGCCTTCGAGCTGAAGGCCGGCGACATCATCTATTCCGGCACGCCGGAGAATGTCGGCCCGGTGGTCAAGGGCGACGTGCTGCTCTGCAAGCTCGACGGCCTGCCTGACATGTCGATCAAGATCGTCTGAGGGCGTCCTTAGCGTGCAATATCCGCGTATTCCGGATGCTTGCGCAGGTAATCGACCACGAAGCCGCAGCCGGCGATCACCTTGTTGCCGTCGGCGCGGATCAGATCCAGCGCGCCCTTGACCAGCTCCGAGGCGATACCGCGGCCGCGCAGGGCCCGCGGTGTCTCGGTGTGGGTGATGATGACAGCCAGCGGCGTCAGCCGATAATTGGCAAAGGCGAGGCCGCCCTCGACGTCGAGTTCGAAGCGGTTCAGATCCCTGTTGTCGCGCACGGCGGCCATCGCAAAATCCCGGCTGATTCAGTTGCCTTGATGTAAGCGCGTGAACCCTTCCGTGCAAAGCCGCGACCAACCGGCAAATTGGCATTCGTGGATTGAAGAAATGCGTCTTTTGTCCTGTCTGACGGCCGCCTTGCTCGGCACCGTTGTCGCGATCTCCCAAGCCCCCAAAGCTTCCGCCGCCGATGATCCGGCCTGGCAGGCCTGCGTCGGCATGACGACGACACCGGCAGATCGGGTCTCGGCCTGCAACACGGTGATCGAGGGGCGGACCGAGACGGGCAGGCGGCTCGCCGCGGCCTATTGCAACCGCGGCCATGGCCTGACCGAGAAGCGTGAGCTGGACGCCGCGCTCGCCGACCTCAATGAAGGGATCAAGATCGACCCGACCTATGCCTGTCTCTATGTCAATCGCGGCCGGGTCTATGGCTTCAAGGACGACCTCGACCACGCCATTGCCGATTATGACGAGGCGATCCGGATCGATCCCGGTTTTGCGCTGGCCCACAACAACCGCGGCGATGCCTGGTTCAACAAGGGCGATCTCGACCACGCGCTCGCTGATTTCAATCTCGCGATCAAGCTCAATCCGCAGCTTGCGATCGCCTATGCCAACCGCGGGTTCCTCTACTACCGCAAGCGCGACGCTGCGCACGCGATCGCCGACTACACGACGGAGATCAGGCTCAAGCCGAACCTGCTGGCCTATATCAACCGCGGCAATGTCTACCGCGATGCCGAGCAGCTCGACCGCGCCGCCGCCGATTACGGCGAGGCGACGAAGATCGCGCCGACCGATGCCCGCGGCTGGCGCAATCGCGGCTTGATCCGCTTGTTCAAGGGCGACAACAAGGGCGGCATCGCCGATTACGACAAGGCGCTGCGATACGACCCGTCCGACGCCGATTCCTGGAACAACCGCGGCCAGGCCAAACTGCGGCTGGGTGACATGCAGGGCGCGGCCGCCGACTTCCGCAAGGCGCTGGAGTTGCAGCCGGACCTGCGCAACGCCCAATCGGGCCTCGCACAGGTCAGCGCCAGGCGCTAGCCGGGCCGGGCTTTGCGGTCGCACCGCCGCAAAGGGACTTGCAAGCGGATAGGACTCGATTACGCTTTGAGGCAGACATACGCCACTGACGCGGCCGGACGGTCGTTTGGTACGGAGTGTCTCTGCCGGCCGCCGACGTATGCCTCTTTCCGGAGGAGGTTGACCATGTCGGACTTTCGTTTCTTTAGGATCCATCGTCCGTGGGAGGACTGGGTCGGCATGCTGCTCGGCGTGCTGATCATGGTCTCGCCCTGGTTCCCGATGCAGGCCAGTGACGCCATCGATGCGGAACGCAGTCACCTGATCCTCAACAGCTTCATCGTCGGCATGCTGGTGCTGGGCCTGGCCCAGCTTGAATATGTCGCGCTGCACCGTTGGGAGGAGATCGCGAGCCTTGTGCTCGGGCTGTGGCTGATCGCATCGCCCTTCATCTTCGGCTATGCGGGCGACCATCTGCTGCAGCTCTGGCACGCTGTGCTCGGCGCTGCGGTCGCGGCGATCAGCGCGCTGCAGCTCTGGCAAGACTGGAATCTGAGCGAGCAGGACCTGGCCAGGCATCCGCAGTGATGTTTATTTGCTGGGCGAGCCCTGCCGGGCGCGTCCCGGCACGGCTGCCGCCTTGTAGGCCTCAGGTTCTCCATGAGCTGGCTTCGAACCGTTCGCGGCTTGCCGTCGACCGGACAGCGGATGTCGTCGATCCTCCATACGCCATCCTCGCGAATGAAGTCGTAGCGCACGGTCTCGTCGGCGGAAAATTTGCGGCTTTCGTGGGCTTTGAGCGTCACGGCGATCAATGCCTTGCGGGCCTCGATCGTCTCCGGTTTCACCTTGAACGATATCACGTCGGGATCCCGTGCATGGGTCACGGGATCGAAGTCGATCGCCCTCCGGTCGACTTCAAAATGCCGAACCAAGGCAGGACGTTGCGGGCCTTGCCGAACCCTGCGGCGAGGCGATAAACCGGGTCTCGGATACATCAGACGGCGCTCGAAGAGGCCCCGTTCTCGGCCGGGGAAATGCGTATGGGTGAGACACTGGGCTCCAAGATGGCGAGCAGCGAGACGACAGCACCGCGCGGCGGTATCGCGCGGGTGTCGCGCCGGGTGATGAACCTCGCCTACCTGCTGACCCAGAATGCCCGCCGCCACGGCGACCGGCCCGGTTTCATCTGGGGCGAGAAGACCTGGTCCTGGCATCATATCGACCGCAACGTCTCGGCGCTGGCCGCCGGGCTTGCCGCGCGCGGCATCGGCAAGGGCGACCGCATCCTGGTGCATTCCAAGAACTGCGACGAGATGTTCTGGTCGATGTTCGCGGCATTTCGTCTGGGCGCGGTCTGGGTGCCCACCAATTTCCGCCTGATGCCGGACGAGGTCGCCTATCTCGCCATCGCCTCCGGCGCCAAGGCGTTCCTCTGCCATGGCGACTTCCCCGAGCATGCCAAGGCGGCGAAAAATCCCGCGCTGGAATTCACCTGGCGGATCGGCGAGGAGGGCACGCTCGGCGAGGCGACCGTCGGCGACGTCATTGCAAAGCATTCCGGCGCCGTGGTCGAGAATACCGCGGTCGATTACGACGATCCCTGCTGGTTCTTCTTCACTTCCGGTACCACCGGCCGCTCCAAGGCCGCGGTGCTGACCCATGGCCAGATGGCCTTTGTGGTGACCAATCATCTCTGCGACCTGATGCCCGGCACGACGGAAGCGGACGCCTCGCTGGTGGTGGCGCCGCTGTCGCATGGCGCCGGCGTGCACCAGCTGGTGCAGAGCGCGCGCGGCGTGCCGACCATCCTGCTGCCGTCGGAGAAGTTCGATATCGCGGAGGCCTACCGGCTGATCGCAAAACACCGCGTCAGCAACATGTTCACGGTGCCGACGATTTTGAAGATGATGGTCGAGCATCCCGCCGCCGACCAGCACGACCATTCCTCGCTGCGCTACATCATCTATGCGGGCGCGCCGATGTACCGGGAGGACCAGAAGGCCGCGTTGGCCAAGCTTGGCGGCGTGCTGGTGCAGTATTTCGGGCTCGGCGAGGTCACCGGCAACATCACCGTGCTGCCGCCGGCGTTGCACGATCCCGAGGACGGCCCGCATGCGCGGATCGGCACCTGCGGTTTCGAGCGCACCGGCATGCAGGTCGAGATCCAGGGCGACGACGGCCGTGAGCTGAAACCGTTCGAGACCGGCGAAATCTGCGTGATCGGCCCCGGCGTGTTCGCGGGCTACTACGACAATCCCGAGGCCAATGCGAAGGCCTTCCGCGACGGCTGGTTCCGAACCGGCGATCTCGGCCACATGGACGAGGAGGGGTTTGTCTATATCACCGGCCGCGCGTCCGACATGTACATCTCGGGCGGCTCCAACATCTACCCGCGGGAGATCGAGGAGAAGATCCTGACGCATCCGGCCGTGGGCGAGGTCGCCGTGCTCGGCGTGCCCGATCCCTTCTGGGGCGAGGTCGGTGTTGCCGTCTGCGTCGCCCGCGAGGGCGCGAGCGCAGTCGATGAAGCCGAGCTTGCGGCGTATCTCGCGCCGAAGGTGCCGCGCTACAAGATGCCGAAGCGGTTCTTCTTCTGGGAGGCGCTGCCGAAGTCCGGCTATGGCAAGGTGCCGAAGCGGCTGATCCGCGACGAGCTCGAGGCGCGCGGGCTGCTCGAGGTCATCGCCAAGTCGACGAACGGTTAGGGCGATGCGCAGCATCGCCCAGCCCGGCGCTCCCGTCGCCGAGCGCATCCAGTGGGTCGAAGCGCGCGGCCGCGCCTTCTCATTCATGCTGGATCCCGGCATTCCCTTGCTCGAAGCTGTCAGACGTGGATTTGCGGCGGAGGGATTTTCCGGCGGCGTCTTGACGGCGAAGGGCGGGGCGCTCGGCCCGTTCGCCTATGTGATGCCGGCGCTCTCCAAGGACGGCGCCAATGCCGCGTTCTACAGCGACACGTTCCGGCCCGACGGCGTCACCGAGCTCAAGCTCGCGGCGCTGACCTTGGGTGAGCGCGACGGCGCGCCGTTCTTCCACTGTCATGGCCTGTGGACCGAGGCCGGTGGCCGCTTCAACGGCGGCCACATGCTGCCGGAGGCGACGATCGTGGCGCGGCCGTTCGAGGTGCATGCCTTCGGGGTCGACGGCGCGCGCTTCCTGGCCGAGGTGGACAGCGAGACCAATTTCAAGCTGTTCGGCCCGGTCGCCAGCCCGCCCACCGACGCGAAGACGGCCAGCCGCGCCTTTGCGCTGCGGCTGCGGCCGAACCAGGATTTCGCCGGCGCCCTGGAGGGCTTTTGCCGGCAGCACGGCATTTTGCGCGCGCGGCTGCATGGCGGCGTCGGCTCGACCATCGGCGCGCGTTTCACCGATGGCCGCAGCGTGGTGCCGTTCGCCACCGAGCTCGCGGTGACCACAGGCTGCATCGCGCTCGATGCCGACGGGCGGCTCGCGGCTGAGCTCGACATTGCGCTGGTCGACTATCTCGGCGGCATCGCCGAGGGGCAGCTGGTGCGCGGCGACAATCCGGTGCTGATGACGATGGAGCTGGTGCTGGAAGTGCTCGACGAGGCGGAGCGGCCGTAGGACGCCGGTAGGGCGGATCTGGAGCAATACTCTCGGTGTCATCACCCGCGCACGCGGGTGATCCAGTATTCCAGAGACGGTTGTGATTGGGCCGATGGGCCGCGTACTGGGTCGCCCGCTCCAGTGCGCAATTGCGCACAAGGCGGGCGATGACACTGAATGTGAGGACGCAGCTTCGCATTCTCGCGACATGATCTGTCCGAGTCTTGCATCTCGTTCCGCCCTCGCTCGATAACGAGGGCGCAGGGAAGACCGGGTGCACGCCGCACCCGCGGTCTCATGCGCCATGTGCACAAAAGAAAGTGCGCGCACGAGCATACAGGTTCGGCGGAGGCATCCGGCCTTCCCTGCGCGATG
>NZ_JAFCJX010000046.1 GCF_018130695.1 Bradyrhizobium jicamae
GCTTTACGGCTTATACGTGCTCGCCCTGGTGAGACTCTGCTTTTGTGCCACCATCATCCGCGATCGGCTTTGGACCTTTCGCTTGCTTGCCACCAGCATCGGGGCGGCAGGCCCACACGACTTCACCGTCCGCCTTGCGCACACACGCCTGTTGCACGCTCAGCGGCCACCGCATCTGCACCCACGTTCGTGGCGTTCGCGAGCGCCCCTCGTGTCGGGTGAGACGCACCATTGTTAGCATAATCGGAAGTTCGTGTAAATCACATTATTTTGCCTGATGACCTTGCGCCGTCGGGCAAATCAGTGGTCCAATACCCCGCCGGAGGCGACGGCCGCCGGTCTCGCCTCAATCGGGATCTCGGCATCGCGAGATGCCGCCCGAGCGAGGACCGAAGTGAGAGCATCGGAAATCGGCCGGCGAAAACAGCTTCTGGCTCGGCGGTCGCTGGGACCGGATGTCGGCCTCGAACGGCGCGCGCAGCGGATCGCCGAATCGTCACGCGCCGGCTGTTGCGGGAGCGAGCATGTCGAGCGGTTGGAGAGCGAGCTGCGCGCCACCCGCGAGCGGCTGCAGGCCGCGATCGAGGAACTGGAAAGCGCCAATGAGGCGGCGAAGCGGGAGCTCCGTAGCTCGGCCTGACCGGGGCCGGACGCTGGCCGTCCATGACCTGCCGGTGCGGCTGAGCCTGACCTGTCCGGGGGATTGCGGCGCAGGCGGGGCCGATTCTTCAAATGAGCCGGTTGCAGAGACCCGAAGCCGATTCTGTCCTGAGCCGATGGCCGGGGCCGGATGGGCTGGGTTTGCGGCGGAAGTGACGGAAATTGCGGGTGTTTTAGCGCCGCCGAGCGGTTGGGCGACTGGAATCACCATGATGGCCAGGATGTGCCGATTCCACGGCCACCGTTGGATTACGGGTTTCTGCACTGCGTTCCGATCCGTGTTGCCCAATTTGGCGGCGCAACATGGGGCTTCAATAATTCTCTATAATTATCAATGGCTTGTAGCTGTCGTGGCGCTCACGTGCCCGTGATATTTGTGCAACATCTGCCTGAAAACAGCCGCAACTGGCCTCAAACCAAGCTGTCTTTTGTTGCGTGATCGGGGGGCTTCTGTCTCTTATGGAACTGCGACGGAGGGGGGCATCCCGAGGTCGTCCCGTTAGGTGGTTCGCTTAAGTCCCTCGCGTTCAGCGGGTGTGTCCGAAGGCGCGAAGCGACTAAGCGGGTTTTATTGGGACAAGGGAACCAACCTTAGGGTGCTACACCCGGCGGATCCGGAACCTTCCCTGAGATAGAGCAACTTGGAGGTTTAACATGAAGATGGTTAAGAGCCTTATCCTCGGCTCGGCGGCGGCTCTCGTCGCAGTCGGCGGAGCTCAGGCGGCCGATCTTCCCGTCAAGGCCAAAGCGGTCGAGTACGTGAAGGTTTGCTCCCTGTATGGTCCCGGATTCTACTACATCCCGGGCACCGACACCTGCATCAAGCTGGGTGGCTACCTGCGCGTTGAAACCGCGCTGAACACCAACAGCGTCTACGGCCCGACCACCAGCAGCAACGCTGGCGGCCACAACCGCTACACCAACTACTACACCGCTCGTTCCCGCGAAGACTTCAACATCGATACGCGCACCGCGACCGAATACGGCGTCGTCCGCACCTTCTTCGATGCGACCTTCTCGTGGACCACGGGTAACTACGCTGGTACGGGCTCCGCCACCGGCGGCTCGCTGTACTCCGGCTCGGTCGGCCCTGCTGGCGGTTCGGTGAACGGCACCGACGGCAACCCGAACGCTGGTGCGCTCGGCGTGTACTACGCCTTCATCCAGTTCGCTGGCTTCACCATGGGTAAGGCCGTGTCGCAGTTCGACGCGCCCTGGAACAACTACCCGGCCAACAACTTCGACGGTCTCGTCGGCGGCGGCGGCACGGTCACTGGTGTCAACCAGTTCACCTACACCGCTCAGTTCGGCAACGGCGTGTCGCTCGCTCTGTCGGCTCAGGACCAGGTCCAGTACTATCAGTCGGGTGTGCTGAACGTCACCGGCATTACGGCGGCCGGCATTGCTGGCGGTTCGTACGGCACGAACAGCTACGGCGGTACGGTCTCTCCGGACTTCGTCGCCTCGCTGCGCGTCGACCAGGCTTGGGGTCTGTTCCAGGCGTCGTTCGCGGCGCATGACAGCCACGTCGGCTACTACGGCGCCACCGAGTTGACCGGTCATCCGGACGACAAGTGGGGCTGGGCTGCTCAGCTGGCCTTGTCGATCAAGAACATCCCGACTGGCGCGGGTGACACGATCAACCTGCAGGGCGTCTACACCGACGGTGCAACGCGCTACAACCTCCAGGTTCTGTCGCCGAACGCCTTCAGCATGTACAGCGGCGCAAGCACTGCTGGCGCATACCAGAGCATCGGCTTCGCCAACGCTCCGGACACCGTCTTCGTGACCGGTGGTACGCAGCAGAGCATCACGACCTGGGGCTTCCGCGGTGGCTACACCCACAACTGGGATCCCTACTGGAACACGGGTATCTACGGTGCGTACGCTGGCGTTCGCTTCAACGACACCAGCAAGGCGTTCATCTGCGGCAGCGCTGCCATGGGTGCTCTCCTCGTCGCCGGTTCGACCTGCAACCCGGACTTCAACGTTGCTCAGGCCGGTATCATCACCCGCTGGACTCCTGTGAAGAACCTGACCTTCTCGGGTGACTTCAACTGGACCCGTCTCGACCAGAAGTACTCCGGTCAGATCGTCGGCCCGGGCTCGGCCACTGCTGCCAAGCCGGCTGGTGTTGTGTACGACCTCAAGGATCAGGACAGCTTCACGCTGCTCCTCCGCGCTCAGCGCAACTGGTAATACCGGTTGATCTGATCCAGATCTGACAGAGCCCCCGGCGAGCAATCGTCGGGGGTTTTGCTTTGTGCGATGGATAGCTACGAGCCGCGCCTCACGCGGTGCGCGACTTACGCCGCCAGCATGTCGCGGACCAGCGGAATCACCTTGCGGCCATAGAGCTCGATGCTGCGCATCAGCTTGTCGTGCGGCAGGGGGCCGGACGAATATTTCAGCTGGAAGCGGGCGAGCCCGAGCGCCTTCACGGTCGCCGCGATCTTGCGCGCCACGGTTTCCGGCGATCCGACATATAGCGAGCCGTGATCGGCCTCCTGGACGAACTCGTCCCGACCCATCGGCGGCCAGCCGCGCTCCTTGCCGATGCGGTCGCGCATCACCTTGTAGTCCGGCCACAGTTCTTCGCGCGCCTGCGTGTCGGTGTCGGCGACATAGCCCGGCGAATGGACGCCGATCGGCTGCGGTGTCCGGCCGAACTGGGCATAGGCACGGTGATGCAGGTCGACATAGGGCGCGAACCGCTTGGGATCGCCGCCGATGATCGCCAGCATCAGCGGCAGATCGTAATGCGCGGCGCGAACCACCGATTCGGGGCTGCCGCCGACGCCGATCCAGGTCTTCAGCGGGCCATGCTCGACCGGCGGATAGATCGACTGGTCGCGCAGCGGCGGCCGCAGCTTGCCCTGCCAGGTCACCGGCTCCTGCTTCAGCAGCGCCGCGAACAGATCGAGCTTCTCCTCGAACAGCGCCTCATATTGCCGGAGGTCGAAGCCGAACAGCGGAAACGACTCGGTGAACGAGCCGCGGCCGAGAATCACCTCGGCCCGGCCGTTCGAGGCCGCATCGACGGTGGCAAAGCGCTGGAACACCCGAATCGGGTCGTCCGAGCTCAGCACCGTCACCGCCGAGCCGAGCCGGATCCGCTCGGTCCGCGCGGCGATCGCCGCCAGCGCCACCTCGGGCGAGGAGATCGCGAAATCGGCACGGTGATGCTCGCCGAGCCCGATGAAGTCGATGCCGAGCTGATCGGCCAGCACCGCCTCGTCGATGACGTTGCGGATCACCTGCGCGTGCGGCAGGGGAGCGCCGGCGTCGTCCTTTGTGACGTCGCCAAAGGTATCGAGGCCGAATTCGACAGTCGTGGTCATGATCTGAGGTCCAGTGGCCGGCAGGAGGCGGGCCACACAATGAGGTCTTCGATCACGGGCAGTTAATGGCCGGGCGCAGGGTGGCAAGCCCACATTGGGAAACCCTGGGTTTCCTCTGAGGCGACCTCGATTCGATGTTCAGCTCCAGGCCGCTCGATAAGGGCTTAGGCCGGCACCACCAGAAATCCCGCGCGCGGAAAATGCACGACGACCTCGCCGGCGCGTGCGTCGGTGCGGCGGATCGCGATGTGCTGGGCCGACAGCGACACGATCCGGCCCTGCACGGGGACCTTGCCATAGTCGTCAGGCGAGACGGTGACGAGATCGCCGGGCTTGCGGCCATTGGGATCGGCGGGATCGCCGGCTTCAGGTGTTTCCGGCGAAGACCGTGCCGCGATCTCCAGCGCTTCCGCGGACGACATTTCCGTCCGCTCGCCATGCCCGATGCCGCGCATCCGCGCCTCCCACGCCGCGGTCAGCGGCAGATGCGCCATGATCTCGTCGAGCGAGCTCAGGCTTTGCCGCGCATACCACACGTTCATGTAGGCGTTGATGTCGGCAAGGCTGAATTCGTCGAGCAGCCACGACCTGCCGTCGCCGAGCTGCGCCTCGATCCAATTGGCGTGGGCGCGGAATTGATCGCGCATCTGCGGCAACGCCGCGGTCATGGCGGCGACATCGAACCTGGCGCCGCGCAGCTTCTCGCGATCCTCGATGAACTCGCGCGGCACCTTGTCGCCGATGAAGCCGAACACGAGATTGACCGTGCTCTGGAAGAACGAGCGGTCCGTCCACATGCCGAGCGCGTAAGGCACGCCGGTGTTGCCGCCAGCAAACAGCGTCGGCGTCGGAAAGCGCCGCTCCAGCTCGCGGATGATGATCTGGGTGTCGCAATAGACGTCGGCGCCGATCTGCAGCGTCGGCGTGCGGCGATAACCGCCGGTCATCGGCATCAGATCCGGCCGCGGCATGATGCGCGAGATTCTGACCGAGCTCCAGGCGAGCTTCTTGTAGCCGAAGATGAGGCGAATTTTTTCGGAGAACGGCGATTGGTCGAAATGGTGCAGGATCAGCGTCGGCTGCGGCATCGTCGGCTCCCGTGATCGCAATTGCGAGCTCAGCTATCTCGTCGCTCAGACTGACGAGATTCCCGGAGATCGCAACCGGATTCGCGAGAGCTGCCGTCAGAACTGTTCCGCCCAGGGGCGCAGATCGAGCTCCAGCGTCCAGGCGCTGCGGTGCTGGTGATGCAGCACCCAATAGGTCTCTGCGATCGCGGCGATGTTGAGCAGGCCGTCCGGCCCGCGATCGTCCTTCAGTTGCGGACGGATGCTGAGCAGCCGGTCGCCCTCGATGCCGCCGTCGATCACGACGTGGCCGACATGGATCCCCTGCGGCCCGAACTCGCGCGCCACGCTCTGCGACAGCGCACGCAGCGCGGCCTTGGCGGCGGCGAACGGCGAGAAATTCGCCTTGCCGCGCAGCGAGCCGCTGGCGCCGGTGAACAGCAGCGTGCCGCCGCCGCGCGCGAGCAGCGCCGGGATCGCCGCCTGCGCCAGCTGGAATCCGCCCAGCGCATGCTCGCGCCAATGCTCCTCGAACCGCTGCTCGCTGACCTTGATGAACGGCGCGGGACGGTTGGAGCCGGCATTGTGCACGGCGACCGCGAGCGGCGCGAGACCCTGCGCCGTCGCCACGAAGCGCGCGACGTCGGCCGCAACGGAGGCATCGCCGACGACGTGAGCGACCCTGGCGCCATCGGCGGCGAGCTCGGCTGCGGTCGCGGCGAGCTTCTCCGCATTGCGTCCGGTGATCGCCACCGGATATCCGCCGGCGGCAAAACGCCGTGCGATCGCGGCACCGAGACCGTGCGAGGCGCCGACGCCCGCGATAAGCACGCTTCCTTGCACGGCGTTCGGCTCAATTGCAGATCGGTCGCTCATGCCACGCTCCATCCATCCGCCTGCGCATTGCAGGCGTTTTCAACTTTTGCTCAGTTTGAATTATGGTCATCATCTAAGTCGATGACAAGGGGCCGGTCCGGATGAAGGCGAATGTCGCGTCGCGGTATTTCGGTGATGCCGTGTGCGCTGCATCGACAGGTTGCAGATTGGCCACACTTCTGATGATCGAAAGATTAAATGCATGACGGAGTCGTGACGACTCTTGTCGGGATTCGTCGAATCAGGGAAGCTGATTCGTACCCGAATCCAATTTCATCCTGCTTTGACTCAAGCGACCGGTCAGGACTCGCATGACAAGCGCACGTGTTATTGCCGTAGGAAACAACAAGGGCGGCTCCGGCAAATCGACAATTGCCATGCATGTCGCCATCGCGCTGATCAAGGCGGGTCAGCGTGTCGCCACCATCGATCTCGACAACAAGCAGAAATCGCTGACCCATTACGTCGACAACCGGCGGGCCTGGGAACGCGAGGCGTCGCTCGAGCTCGGCGATCCCACCCATCTCTGTTTCGAGACGATGAGCGGATCAAGCCATGAGGACGAGGCGCGCGGGCGCAGTGCCTTGATCGAGATCGTCGACCGGCTGAGCCGCTCGCACGATTTTGTCGTGATCGACAGTCCCGGGCATGATTCCTATCTCACGACGTTCGCCCATTCGCTGGCGAACACGCTGATCACGCCGCTCAACGACAGCTTTGTCGATTTCGACGTGCTCGGCACGGTGGATCCGCAAGGATTCAAGGTCACCGGCATCAGCCATTATGCGAAGATGGTCGAGGAGGCGCGGCGGCAGCGCAGCGCGGACGATCACGCGCCGTTCGACTGGGTGGTGCTGCGCAACCGCCTGTCGACGCTGGGCTCGCGCAACAAGCGCCTGGTCGGCGACGCGCTCAGCGAGCTCTCCAACACCCTCAATTTCCGGGTCGTCGATGGGCTGGCGGAGCGGGTGATCTTCCGCGAGTTCTTCCCGCGCGGGCTCACCGCAATCGACGATCCGAACCAGCTGACGCTCGGCGCGCGGCCGACGATGTCGCACGTCACGGCGCGGCTCGAGATGGAGCGGCTGATGACGGCGATCATGCTCGGTCATCTCGTCGCGCGGCCGAAGGATACCTCCGACAGCCGCGACGCGGCGTAAGGACGCGCCGTTATCGACAGTTTGGATTTGCGGCATCGGCCATGATCAGGAACGTGATCGTTGCCGGTGCGAGCGTCGTTGTGCCCGCTGATATCGGATCGCCGGCCAGCTGCGGAAGCCCGTCAGCCGCATCAAGCTGCAGCGCCTTGCCATTGAGCTGGACCGCCGCGGCCAGCAGATCGCCGGCGCTCAGCGTGTAGCGCATCGCAGGATGCGGCAAGGTCAGCTCGCGCGACGCATGCCGATCATTGTTGATCGCCAGCAAGGCCACGCCGCCGCGACGACTGCGTGCGCAATGCGCGTAGACGTGCAGGCCGGCTTGCGGCGAAACGCCGGCGTCGAGCACGATGTTGCCCATCAGGCGACGCCACAGCAGCGCGGCCCAATAGTTCGGGCGCGGCAGATGGGTGTTCTCGTCGAGCAGGCCGTAGTCGCTGGCGGCGAGCGTGTTGTGCATGACGATCTTGACGCCGGCTTTCGCCAGCCGGCCGAGCTGGTCGAGATAGCGGAAGCTGTCGACAAAATTCGCCGCCCAGCGATTGCCGCCGCAGGCGGCTTCCGCGGTTTCGGTGAGCCAGATCGGCTCTCCCGGTGCAAGGCGATCGCGGAGCGCGTGCGTGAACGCGAAGCTCGCATCGGTCCGTGCCAGCCATTCGTCGGACAGTGCTGTTTCAGCCGTGCGGTCGCCGCCGCATCGGGCCGAGAGCGCACCATAGTGATGGTAGGAGATCGCATCGACGTCATGCGCCGTTGCGGCGAACAGCGCCGCAGCGTCGCCGCCCGTGCCTGACGTGCCGGGGCCAAGGATCGTCACCTCAGGCGCTTCCTGCTCCATGAAGGCGCGGAAGGTCGTGAAATCACGCGCATAGGCCGCCGCATCATAACCATCGGGCGCGCCGCCGATCGCCGGCAGATCCGGTTCGTTCATGAATTCGGCGGCGGCGATGCGGCCGCCGATCGATCGCGTGAAGGCGAGAAGCCGTTGTGCCTGCCCGGGCGCCCAATGGCCGTTCTTGTTGCGCGTGCCGGTGCTGATGGCGAATGACGTGACGATCGGTGCGTCGACCGCGCGCGAGAAGGCGATCACGCCGCGCCATTGCCGGCGCGTCAGGATGCCCTTGAAGCCCTGGGGCTGACTTGTCGGAGGTTGATCCGTGTCGGCAAAGAAAGTGCTGTTGGCCCAGGTGCCGCTGACGCGCAGATAGGCGGGGGCCAGCGCCGAGGCCAGCTTGCGCAATCTGGTGTCGGCGAGATCGATCGGGGCGCGGTTCGCGAACAGATCGGGTTTCTCGCCCGGCGCATCCGCCGCGGCGTAGGGCCGCCAGAAGCGGCCACCGGTCACCTCGACCATCTCGATATTGTAGGACTGGAAGCGCGGGTCGATGGTCGCCACGCGCCGCATGCCGGCGACGTTCAGCGTCACATCTGCGGCCCACGCGCTGGCATAGGCGAGGCTTGCCGCGCTCAAGGCGACGCAGCGCAGCCAATGCCATGAGGGATACTGCGACATCTCATGCAAGATGCCGCCGCACGATCGCGGAATCAACGCGGGCTTGCGGTCGCGAAGGTAGGGTCGATGAAGCGCACGCCACAGCCGTCAAACCCGGCATCGCGGATCATCGCGATCCGGGTTTGCAGCGGCCGTTCCGGCTCGTCGGCCAGCCGTCGCTCCATCGCCCGGAGCGACTGCAGGACGCGGAGCTGTTGCGGCACGGATCAGGCCCGTGCCGGGATCGCGGTATGGACTTCGTCGACTGTGCTCGCGCCGGTGTCGGCCTCGATGTCCTCCCGATAGGTCTCGGGGCCGATCCAGATCGCGAGCACCGTGCAGGCCGACAGGAACAGCGCGTAGCAGGCGACCGGCCACCACGAGCCGTAGGCCGCAACCAGCGCGGTGGCGACAAAGGGCGCCGGGCCGCCCGACAGCAGCGAGCCGAGCTCACGCGCGAAGGCAAAGCCGGCGAAGCGGCGTTGCGGCGGGAACAGCTCGGCGAAGTAAGCCGCCTGCGGGCCGAACATGGCTGCCGTCACCACGGCACGCGCCAGGATGAAGGCGAGCGCGATCATGATCCACTGCTTGGTGCCGACCATCCAGAAGAACGGGAACGCCAGCGCGCAGCCGGCGAGCGCGCCGAACATGTAGACCGGCCGCCGTCCGATGCGGTCGGACAGCGCCGCAAAGCCGAGGATCGCAAACAGCTCGACCCCGAACGCCAGCATCAGCGCGCTGAGCGCATCGGCCTTGGGCACGCCGACGGTGTTGATGACATAGCTGAGGCCAAACACCGGGAAGAAATAGCCGAGCCCATTCTCGGCCATGCGCGCGCCGAGCACGACGAAGAAGTTGCGCGGATGCCGGCGCAGCGCCTCCATCGCCGGGTTGCTCTCGACCTTGCCGCGCGCGACGACGGCGTCGGTGTAGACCGGCGTCTCCGTGATACGCAGGCGGACGAAGATGCCGACCACGATCAGCAGGAAGCTCGCCAGGAAGGGCAGGCGCCAGCCCCAGTCCATCAAATCCTCGCGCGGCAGCATGGTGACGAGCGCGAAGGCGGCGGCCGCGAGCAAATTGCCGACGGAGACGCCGAGCGGCGCAAAGCCGCCCCAGAAGCCGCGATGTTTCGGCGGCGCGTTCTCGACCAGATAGATCACCGCGCCGCCATATTCGGCGCCGGCGCCGAGACCCTGCACGACGCGCATCGCCACCAGCAGGATCGGTGCCCAGACGCCGATCTGCGCATAGGTCGGCAGGAAGCCGATCGCAGTGGTGCCGATGCCGATCATCAGCAGTGTCGCGACCAGCACCGGCTTGCGGCCATAGCGGTCGCCGAGGATGCCGAACAGCAAGCCGCCGAGCGGGCGCACCACGAAGCCGACACCGAAGGTCAGGAACGACAGCAGCGTGCCGACGACGGGATCGCTCTTCGGAAAGAACAGCTCGCCGAACACCAGCGCGGCCGCCGTGCCGTACAGGAAGAAGTCGTACCATTCGAGCGCGGAGCCGACGCTCGCCGCCTGGATCACGCGCAGGCGCGATCCGCCCTTTGCCATCTCGGTCATTGGTTTCCCCGTCATCGTGTTTGTTGTTTTGAATGCAGAAATGCCCGCGGCGTTGGCCGCGGGCATCGTCGCAAGTCGTCAGGCAGCGCGGGTGAAGTAGGACTTCTTCGCTGCGGACTGGGTCTCGTAGATCGATCCCTGCCGTTTCGCCGGCGGCAGCGGCATCCGCACCGGCACGTCGGTGAGCCGCGGCGTCACCACCGGCGGCCCCGCCAAGAGGCGGCTGTTGAACTCCTCGAAGTCCTTCACGCCCATCAGCGGCCAGGCATCGCTGGCAGCGACTTCGTAGAGCAGGAGGTTGCGCGGCTTGTTCGAGGTGTTGGTCGCCGAGCCGTGCAGGGCGCGCACGTGATGAAACGACATGCTGCCGGCCTTGCCCATGCAGGGCAGCGCGCGCTTGATGTCGTCCTGGATCAGATCGGGGTCGATCAATCCCGCGAAGCAGCCATCGTCGCCATGATGATCCCACATCGTCGCGCCGGTGTGGGTGCCCGGCGTCACCAGCATCGGGCCGTTCTCGATATCGCAATCGTCGAGCAGCACGCCGATCGCGAGGATGTCGTCATTGGTGTGCGGATAGAACGCCCAGTCTTGGTGCCACTCGACCGGTGAGCCGTACTGCGCCGACTTCATGTTGAGCTTGGAGCCGTGCAGGCGCAGGCCCGGGCCGATCAGCCTGGTGAGGATATCGATCACGGCCGGGCTGCGGACGATCTCGTCGAAGATCGGATGCACCTTGTGCGGCGCCTTGATGCGGCGGACCCGCGGGGTCTCCGGCGTGTGGCCCGGCTCGAGGTCGTAGACGTCGGTATGCTGGGTCACCGCGGCGGCGCCAGCGACCAGCTCGGCGAGCACCGACCGCACGTTTCCGAGGGTCTCCTGGTCGAGCACCTCGGGGACCACGATCACCCCGTCCCGCTTGTAAGCCTGAACCATCTCGTCCGAAATCATGCCGTTTCTCCCGCTTTGACGGCCAGACCGCCATTTTGTGTTATGTTAGCGCAAACATATGTCAGTGTTAGCGCTAACATAATGGCTTGGCAAGCCGGAATCGTGCAGGGTCCTGGCCCATGAGTTCCGACCTGACCCAATCCGCGGCTGCCCCGGCCGATGTCGCACCCACGCTCTCGGCGGTCGCCAAGCGTGCCGGCGTCTCGGCGATCACGGTCAGCCGGGTGCTGCGGACGCCCGACCGTGTCGCGCCCGAGACGCGGGAGCGGATCGAGCGGGTGATGCGCGAGCTCGGCTATGTGCCGAACCTCGTCGCTGGCGCACTGGCGAGCGCGCGGACCAATTCGGTCGGCGTGCTGGTGCCGACGATCGCCAACTCGATCTTTGCCGACACCGTACAGGGCCTGTCCGACACGCTCGAGCCGCTCGGCTTCTCGGTGATCCTGGCGCAGTCGCGCTACGACTCCGCGCGCGAAGACCGCATGCTGGCGGCGCTGCTGTCGCGGCGGCCCGAGGCGATCATCATGGTCGGCTCGCCCGCGACCGATGACGGCAGCCGCCTGTTGCGCAATGCGCGGATCCCGATCGTCGAGACCTGGGAATTGCCGCTCACGCCAATCGACGCGGTGGCGGGCTTCGACAATTACAAGGCTGGCGTCGCCGTCGCGAAGCACCTGGTCGCGCAGGGCCGCAGGCAGCTCGCCTTCATCGGCGGCGACGATCCGCGCGCGACGCGCCGCTGGCTTGGCTTCAAGGACCACGTCCTCGCCAACGGCCTCGACGAGCCGCGCCGGCTGATCCTCGATCGCAACGCCTCCGGCAGCGTGGTGGCGCATGCGCGGCTGCCCGGCGTCGACGCGGTGTTCGCCGCCAACGATGCGCATGCGATCGGCTTCATGGCGGGACTGCGCAATGCCGGCCTGCTGCGCGACGGGCCGGCGTCATCGCAACCGGTCGCCGTGATCGGCCTTGGTGATCTCGAAATGGGCCGGCTGATCTCGCCGACGCTGAGTACCATCAGCGTGCATGGCGACGCGATCGGCCGCACCGCGGCGACGCTGACATTGGAGCGCGGCGGAGAACGCCGGGTCGATCTCGGCTTTGAATTGGTGCTGCGCGACAGCGGTTAAGCTCAGTCGCCTTCCGGCTTCTGCGGATTGCCCATCTTCGCAAACAGGAAGGCGAGCAGGCATCCCGCGACGATGCCGAAGGTGAGATCCTCGAACACGGTCAGCGCGAAGGTCGGCACCAGCACCACGGCGGTGCGCCAGTCCTTCACGAGATGCACGAACTCCTCCTTCTCCGCCATGTACCAGCAGACCACGACCAGCACGCCGGCAAGCGCCGAGAGCGGGATGTAGCGGGCGAGGGGAGCGGCCACCACCATGAAGGCGAGCAGGAAGACCGCGTGCAGCATGCCCGACAACGGGCTGCGCGCACCGGCGCGGATGTTGGTGGCGGTGCGCGCGATGGTGCCGGTAACGCTGATGCCGCCGAACAATGCCGAGGCGATGTTGGCGATGCCCTGCGCCACCAGCTCCATGTTGGAGCGATGTTTGCGGCCGGTCATGCTGTCGGCGACCTTTGCCGAGAGCAGGCTTTCGACGCCGCCGAGCAGGGTGAACGAGAACGCGGCCGGCAGGATCTGCAGCAGCAGTGAGGTCGAGATGTCTGGCATCTGCGGCGCCGGCAGGCCGCGGGGAATCTCGCCGAACTTGCTGCCGATGGTCTCGATCGGCAAGTGCAGCAGCCATGCCGCAAGCGAGGCCAGCACGATCGCGATCAGCATCGCCGGCCAGGCTGGCCGCCAGGCGCGCAGCATGAAGATCAGCGCGGCGGAGCCGACACCGACCGCCAGTGCCGGCCAGCTCAGCGTCGGCAGGGCATGGCCGAGCGCAGCGAGCTTTGGCAGGAATGGTCCGGGCTCCTTGCCGGCGAGCGTCAGCCCGCCGAGATCGCGCAGTTGGCTGGCGAAGATGGTGGTGGCGATGCCGCAGGTGAAGCCGACCGTGACGGGATGGGGGATATAGCGGATCAGCGAGCCGAGACCGGAGGCGCCGATCAGGGTCAGCATCAGTCCGGACAGCAGCACGGTGAGCGCCAATCCCTCGATGCCGAATTGTGCTGCCGTGGCCGAGACCAGCACGATGAAGGCGCCGGCGGGCCCGCCGATCTGATACCGGCTGCCGCCGAGCGCCGAGACCAGGAAGCCGCCGACGATGGCCGTGAACAGCCCGCGCTCCGGCGTCACGCCGGAGGCCACCGCAATCGCCATCGAGAGCGGAAGCGCAACGACCGCGACCGTCAGCCCGGCCGTCACATCGTGGCGGAAGGCGCTGAGGCCGTAGCCCTCGGTCAGCGTGGTGACGAGCTTGGGACGATAGAGATGCGACGTGGACGATCCGTCAGGCATGGCGTCGACCGGGCAGGAGGAATCCGCGAGAGAGCCTAGCAGACCTGCCGCAGACGAGGAATGCGCGTCGCACCGTTGTGCCGGTCCGGTTGACTACGGATGAGGTCCGCTGCGCCCCGCTCAGCCGCCGATCCTGCGATAGACGGCCGCGGCGCGGCGCAGCAGCCGGCCCTTCTTCTTTCGCGCATGCAGCTTTGCATGCTTCGCCACGCGCTCGTCGACTGGCTTCGCGGCCTTGGTGAAGCTTGCAATCAACGCGCGTTGCACGTCGGCGTCGTTCAACTCGCCAAGGATCTGCTGACCCTTGCGCAGCTGCTTCACGATGTCCCGCCAGTGCGCATAGTCCTCGGTGGGCAGTCCTCCCTCCGAGAATTCGATTGCGTAGCGCAGCCGCTTGCTGGCGAGCCGCAGATCGTGCCGCTTGGTCTTGCCCATGCCCTGGATGCCGCGGCTCTTCCTGGTGAGCTTGCGATGCCAGCGCGTCAGCTTGCGGGCGTGAAATTCCGCAACCGGCACGGCGCGCCGCCGCGCCGCAAGAGGATCCTGTCGCGCGGTCCACGGGCCGCTGCCGACCCAGTCCCACATCGCATCGAACCATTGCCGGTAGCGCTCGCTCTCCAGCGCATCCTGCAGGGCGGCGAAGGCTTCCGTACGGGCGGCCGTGAACACGCGCTCGTCCGGCGTGCCCTTTGCATTCTCGATCGCGACATCGAGATCGCGGGTGGCGCCGAGATGGGCGCTCAGCCACTTCAGTTCGGATTTCAATCGCGTCCATTCGATATCCGCCACCATCTTGGCGTAGAAGGCGACCGCGGCCCGCAGCCGCGTCAGCGCGACGCGGGTCTGGTGCAGCGCGATCCCGTCGCCGGCGCAGGTGGCATCGTGGTGGGTTGCGACGTCTTCCAGGCATTCGGATACGATCAGGCGAAAGGCGGTCTCGCAGCGCATGGCCTCGCTGAGATGGCGCGGCCGCTTGGCGCGGGCGGCACGCTCCTTGGGCAGGCTGGCCGTGGACGTCATGACCATCTCGCAACTCGGTCGGCGCCGCGGCAGTGGGGTCCGGACCCGGCATCCTCGCCCGATAGCAGGCCCGATTGATTGATCTGGATCAAGAGGCTTTGCGGCCGCTGGCGCGCGATCGCGGCCGCAGCGCGGCGAAAAGGTCACGCTGCCGTCCAGAATATGGACACAAAGACGCATTCGGCGCCGCGGCGTTTCACCGCGCCGCTAGCAGAAAGCGCTTGATATTTCGCGTGCGAAATATATATCGGGGACGTGAAACCAGACCGTCGGCTGATCTTTCTCCTGACCGTGGGCTATCGCCGCCTGCAGCGCTCGCTCGAGCAGGAGATGGTCGCGCATGACCTGACGTCGGCGCAATCGGGCGTGCTGTTCTATCTCGGCCGCAACGACGGTGCGCTGATCGGCGACGTGTCGCAGGCGCTCGACATCGTGCCCTCGGCGATGACGGGTCTTGCCGACCGCATGGAGCGCGCCGGCCTCGTCAAGCGCAGGCGCGACGGCGACGACGGCCGCGCGCAACGGCTCTACATCACGGCGGCAGGCCAAGAGCTCGGCAAGCGCGCCGCGGCGCGCGCCAAGGCCGTGAACACGGAATTGATGGCCGGATTCTCCGACGACGAGATCGACGTGGTCTCGCGCTGGCTGACCAGCCTGCAGCAGAAATTTCCCAAGGACAAAGCGACCCTCGCAATCGACAGGAGCAAGGCATGAGCGATTTGGTCAACGTTGCGCTGGAATCCGGTGTGCTCACCGTGACCCTGGCGCGGCCGGACAAGAAGAACGCCCTCACCAACGACATGTACGGCGCGCTGGCCGATGCGCTGGAGCGCGCCGAGAAGGACACGGCCGTCCGTGCCGTGCTGCTGCAGGGCGACGGCGACAGTTTTACGGCCGGCAACGATCTCGCCGATTTCGCCAAGATATCGCAAGGTGCGAAGGGCGAGCGTCACGTGACGCGCTTCCTCACCAATCTCGCCTCTGCGACACGGCCGCTGGTCGCGGCCGTGCAGGGCAATGCCGTCGGTGTCGGCACCACCATGTTGCTGCATTGCGACCTCGTTTATCTCGCCACCACGGCGAAACTGATCACGCCCTTCGTGAATCTGGCGCTGGTGCCGGAAGCGGCCTCGACCTGGCTGCTGCCGCAGCGGATCGGCTATGCGCGGGCCTACGCGATGTTCGCGCTTGGCGAGCCCGTGGATGCGCAGACCGCGTTCTCGTTCGGTCTCGCCAACGCTGTTGTGGCGCCGGACGAGCTGCGCGCCAAGGCGCGTGCGGCCGCCGAAGCGCTGACAAAACGTCCGCTCGGCTCGCTCGTCCACACCAAGAAGCTGATGCGCGATGCGGAGCTGATCAAGGCGCAGATGGCGCGCGAGAGCCAGATCTTCTCGGAGCGGCTGATGAGCGCCGAAGCCCGCGAGGCCTTTGCCGCCTTCGCCGAGAAGCGTCCGCCGGACTTTTCCAGGATCGCAGGATAGTCCTGAAGGGACGTTTCCTCGCACGAGACGGGTTGACGGCGCCTCGCGGATCACACATCAGCTTTCGCTCCAGACTATGTTCCGTCGAGGCGAGGCATGAGCGACCGTCACACCATCAGCAACGGCAGGATTTCCGCGACCATTTTGGCACATGGCGCGGAACTCTGCTCGCTCAGGGATGCCGAAGGCGCCGAACTGCTCTGGCAGGCCGGCCCGCAATGGCCGCGCCATGCGCCGCTGCTGTTCCCGATCGTGGGCAAGCTGAGGGGCGATCAGCTCCGCCACGCCGGCAAGACCTATCCGATGACCCAGCACGGTTTTGCCCGTGATCGCCGCTTTGCATGGGTGGAGCAGGGCGCAGCGTCCTGCAAGCTCGTGCTGACCGACGATGCCGAGACCCGCGCGCGCTATCCTTTCGCCTTCCGGCTCGAAGTGACCTACACAGTGCTTGGCGCTGATCTCGATGTCGGCTTCGCCGTCATCAACACCGGCAATGAGACGCTTCCGGCCTCGCTCGGCGGGCATCCGGCCTTCAACTGGCCGCTGCTGCCGGGCTTGCCGAAGGAGGCCCATTCGCTGTCGTTCTTCGAGAACGAAGACGCGCCGATCCGCCGGCTGAAGGACGGCTTGCTGCGCGACAAACCGGAGCCGAGCCCGATTGAGGGCAAGACATTGAGTCTCTCCGAACGCCTGTTCGATGACGACGCCATGATCCTCGATCGCGTCGCAAGCTCATCGGTTCGCTTTGGCGCCGCGCGCGGTCCCGCGATCTATGTCTCCTGGACCGGCTTTCGCGAGCTCGGCATCTGGTCAAAACCCGGCGGCGCGCCGTTCCTGTGCATCGAGCCGTGGCGCGGCTATGCCAGCCCGGCGGAGTTCGACGGCGAATTTTCCGACAAGCCCGGCCTGATGCGCATCGCGCCGGGCAAGCGCGAAGAGCTTGGCTATCGCATCCGCGTCAGTTGAACGCCATGCCGCCGCTCATCGCGATGGTCTGCCCGGTCATGTAGGGATTGTTGACCAGCAGCATGATGGCCTGCGCGACTTCCTCCGAGGTGCCGAAACGCCCGATCGGAATCCGGCTGACGAGGTCGGTTTGCCCCTTCATCATGTCGGTCTCGATCAGCGACGGCGCCACCGCATTCACGGTGATGCCCTCCTTGACCAGCCGCGCGGCATAGCCGCGGGTCAAGCCCTCGATCCCGGCCTTCGACGCGTTGTAGTGCGGCCCGATTGAGCCGGCGCCGCGCGCGGCGCCGGAGGAGATGTTGACGATGCGGCCCCATTTTTTTGTGCGCATGGTTGGCAGCACGGCCTGGGTGCAGAGAAACACCGACTTCAGATTGACCGTTATGGTGCGATCAAAGTCCTCTTCGGAGAGATCGTCGACGCCTTTGACGATCGCGATGCCGGCATTGTTGACGAGGATGTCGACGGGGCCGAGCGCGGCGTTCGCGCGCTCGACAAGCCGAGCGACCTCCGACGTCTGCGACACATCGGCCGCGATTGCCGTGGCGCGGCCGCCGGCTGCCGTGATGGTCTTGACCAGTGCCTCGGCATCACCGGCGCGTTCGCGATAGTTTATGGCGACGGCAGCGCCGGCTTCCGCCAGCATTTTCGCAATGGCGGCTCCAATGCCGCGGGAACCTCCGGTGACGAGGGCGGTGTGTCCGTGGAGGGAAGGTGTCGTCATGGAGGATCTCCGTGGCAGGCGGCAAACAATGCGATGAAACTTAATCGTTCCCGGCGTCCGTGCATCCGCACCGCGATGCATCGCTCGAAGTTCTGCACTGCGCGAGGCGCGGAGCCGAAGCTGAATCGTCGACGTTAGCGCTAATCGTGCACTGCAGCGGGAACGCGAATGCAAGCAATTGTGATCGAACTTGAACGTCTTTTTGGCTGGGTCCCGGAGTGGGTGATCGGCCTTGGCCTGATCATCGGTGCCATCATCCTCGCCTTGCTGATCCAGCGCGCGGCGCTGTGGAGCGCGCGTCGCGCCATGGCAACGCGAATGCCGGTGGCCCTGCAATTCGTCGAACGGCTCACCGGGCCCGCGCAGCTTGCGATGTGTCTGGCGGCGGTCGCGCTGGTGCTGCCGTGGGCGCCATTGAACGATACGCTCCGGCTGGATCTCAGCCACTTCTTCGCAGTCGCCGTGATCGCGCTGGTCGGATGGATCTCGATGCGCACCGTCGACATGGGCGCAGCGCGCTATCTCCAGCAATTCCGTCATGAGGTCGCCGAGAATTTCCTGGCGCGCAAGCATGTGACGCAGGTGCGGGTGTTCAAGCGCGTGATCGACACGCTGGTCATCATGATCACGGTCTCGACCGCGATGATGACCTTCGACTCGGTCCGGCAATATGGCGTCAGCCTGTTTGCCTCCGCCGGCGCCGCCGGCCTCATCGTCGGTCTTGCAGCGCGGCCGCTGCTCAGCAATCTCATCGCCGGCGTGCAGATTGCCGTTACCCAGCCGATCCGGATCGAGGACGCCGTCATCATCGAGAACGAATGGGGCTAGGTCGAGGACATCGCCTCGACCTATGTGGTGATTCGGCTGTGGGACTGGCGGCGCATGGTGGTGCCGCTGTCCTATTTCATCGAGCGTCCGTTCCAGAACTGGACGCGCGACGCGCAATCGCTGATCGGCGCGATCGCGCTGCATGTCGACTACAGCGCCAATGTGCCGCGGATCCGGCAGCGGCTGGAGCAGGCCGCGAAGGAATCCAAGCTATGGGACGGCGCGGTGGTGAATTTGCAGGTGACCGAAACCCATCCGCGGACGATCGAGCTGCGTGCGTTGGTCAGCGCGCGGAATGCGCCGCAATCCTGGGATCTGCGCTGCGAGATCCGCGAGAAGCTGGTGGCTTTCATCCGCGACGAGATGCCCGAAGCGCTGCCGCGCGAGCGCAACGTGCTGGCGCCGGCCCACGACGACCCCGATCGGATCATGCGTAACGTCTCGGCGCCGCGAACTGCACCCGAACCGGCGCATCATTGAGGCTCAGTGCCGCGGGTTCAAAGCGTCCGTCATCGCGGCCATCGAGGGCGGGTTTTCCTTGGCCCAGGCCTCGTGCGCCGCGAGATCGCGATAATAGTCGGCCATGCGACTCAGTCGCTCGCGAATGCTCTGGTCCTTCTCATCCTTGGCCTGGTCGGCCAGTTGCGACGCGCGTTCGAGGAGCAGTTTCGGGTCGATCACGACAGGCTCCGGATTTCGTTTCGCCTCGCTGACAACGAGACGAACCAAATCACGGTTCCTGACATGGTTTGATGACAGCGTCGCGGGAACCCGCGACGTCAGTGCCCGGCCATGTGACGGCCGATTTCGGTCAGATCGGCCTCTGACGCGCGCGCTTCATGCACGAACTGGCCGTGGAACATCACCACCAGCCGGTCCGACAGTTCCAGCAACTCGTCGAGATCCTCGCTGACCAGCAGCACCGCCGCGCCGCGGTTGCGCGCGGCCATGATCTCGGCATGGATTTGCGCCACCGCCGCGAAGTCGAGGCCGAAGCAGGGATTGGCTGCGATCAAGACCTCGACATCGCCGCTCAGCTCGCGCGCCAGCACGGCGCGTTGCACATTGCCGCCCGAGAGTGCCGCGATCGGCGTATCCGGACCGCGGGTCTTGATCTTGTAGAGGCCGATCTTGCGCTCGGCATCTTTGCGGAACGCCGACCGGTTCAGCCACCAGCCGCCGCTCGCAAACGGCGCGCGGTCGAATTCGCGGAAGGCGATGTTGTCGGCGACGCTCATGCCGCCGACGCAGGCGTTTTTCAGCGGTTCCTCCGGCAGCAGCGACATCTTGTGGCGGCGCATCTCCTCGCGGCTCGCCGAATAGGTCTCGCCCTGGACGCGGATCGCGCCGCTCTCGGCCTCGCGCTGGCCCGCCAGCACCTCGACGAGCTGCCGCTGGCCATTGCCGGAGACGCCGGCAATGCCGACGATCTCTCCGCTCTTCACCGTCAGCGAGACGCCGTGCACGGCGATCGCACCGGCGTCGTCGCGCGCGGTGAGCTGGTCGAGCTCGAGCCGCGCCGCGCCAACATCGCCGGTGCGCGGCGGCTGCACCGTCAGCTGCTCGGCGCCGATCATGGTGCGCGCCATGTCGTCCGGCGTCAGCTCGGACACCTTGCCGCTGCCGGCCAGCTTGCCGCGGCGCAGGATCGTCACCTCGTCGGCAAACGCCATCACTTCGCGGAATTTGTGGGTGATCATCAAAATGGTCAGCTCGCCCCTGACCACCATCTCGCGCAGCATGCCGAGCACCTCGTCGGCCTCGCCGGGGGTGAGCACCGAGGTCGGCTCGTCCAGGATCAGGAAGCGGCGTTTCAGATAGAGCTGCTTGAGGATCTCGCACTTCTGGCGTTCGCCGGCGGAGATATCCGAGACTTTTGCGTTGAGCGGCACCTTGAACGGCATCCGCGCAAGAAACGCCTCGAGCTCCTTCTTCTCCTTGCCCCAGTCGACCACGGCCGGTACGTCGTCGCGCGCCAGCACCAGGTTCTCGGCGACCGTCATCGCCGGCACGAGGGTAAAATGCTGATAGACCATGCCGAGCCCGAGCGCGTGGGCGTCCTTGGGGTTGGCGATCTTCTGCTCGCGGCCGCCGATCAGGATGTCGCCTTCGGTGGCGTGGTAATAGCCCATGATGCATTTCACGAGCGTGCTTTTTCCAGCGCCGTTCTCGCCGAGCAGCGCGTGGAACGAACCGGGCTTGACCTTCAGCTCGACATTGTCGAGCGCCAGGAAATCGCCGAACCGCATGGTCATGGCGATGGCGTCGACGCCGAAGGCGCCGCTCGGCGGCGGGATTTCGCCGATGATCACGCGATCGCTCCGATCAAATCGGTTGACCTTGTCACCGCGCCGAACACGCCGCCCTGCATCTTGATCATCTTGATGGCGTGGTCGTGATTACTCCTGTCGGTGGCGCCGCAGCAGTCCTCGACCAGCACGCATTCGAAGCCGCGATCATTGGCTTCGCGCATCGTGGTGTGGACGCAGACGTCGGTGGTGATGCCGGTCAGCACGATGTTCTCGATGCCGCGCAGCCGCAGCATCAATTCGAGATCGGTGGCGCAGAACGAACCCTTGCCGGGCTTGTCGATGATGGGCTCACCCGGCAGCGGCGCCAGCTCCTCGATGATGTCCCAGCCGGGCTCGCCACGCACCAGGATGCGGCCGCACGGGCCGGGATCGCCGATCCCGGCGCCGATCTGCCGCGAGCGCCAGCGCTTGTTGGCGGGCAAATCGGCGAGGTCGGGGCGGTGACCCTCGCGGGTGTGGATGATGTGATAGCCCTTGGCGCGCATCGCCGCGAGCAGCGCCTTGATCGGCTCGATCGGCGCCCGCGTCAGCGAGAGATCGTAGCCCATCTTGTCGACATAGCCGCCGACGCCGCAGAAATCGGTCTGCATGTCGATGATGATGAGCGCGGTATTCTCCGGCCGCAGGTCGCCGTTGTAGGGCCAGGCATAGGGCTCGGACTTGGTGTAGCGCTCGGGCATGGACGACCTCGTTGCTGCGCGTTTTATCGGGTGATCGAGAGCTCGGCCGGCGCGCCGGTCAGCGTGCGCTTCGGCGAGCAGGTGATGATCATGATCGCCAGCGTCAGGATGTAGGGCGCGGCGTTGAACAAATGATAGCCGGAGGTGACGCCGACCGATTGCAGCGCCGGCCCGAGCGCTGCGGCGCCGCCGAAGGCGAGCGAGGCCCACAGGCACAGCAAGGGATCCCAGCGCGCGAAGATGACGAGCGCGACCGCGGTGATGCCCTGGCCGGAAGAGAGGCCCTCGTTCCAGCTGCCGGGATAGAACAGCGACAGGAAGGAGCCGCCGATGCCGGCGAGGAAGCCGCCAACCATCGTGGCGCGCAGCCGGATCAGCAGCACGGAATGGCCCATCGCGCGCGCCGCATCCGAGCTTTCGCCGGCGGTGCGGATCAGAAGACCCCACCGTGTGGTCTTGAACGCCCAGAACAGCAGCGGCGCGATCGCAACGCCGATCAGGAACAGCACGTTGATCCGCAGCGCCGCGCGCACCTGCGGGATGTCGCTCCACCAGCCGAAATCGATTGCCGGCAATCGTGGCGCGGTCGGCTCGATCAGGGGCTTGCCGAGGAAGAAGGCCAAACCTGTGCCGAACAGCATCAGCGCGATGCCGACGGCGACGTCATTGACGCGCGGCAGCGAGCAGATGCCGGCATGCAGGGCGCCGAGCAGGGCACCGGTGATTCCGGCGGCGAGCACGCCGAGCCAGGGCGAGCCGGACAGATAGGAGATGCCGTAGGCGCTCATCGCCCCCATCACCAGCGTGCCCTCGAGGCCGAGATTGATGCGGCCGGACCGCTCGGTGATGCATTCGCCGAGGCTGACGAACAGGAACGGCGTCGAGACGCGGATGGCGCCGCCGAACACGGCGAGCGGAACGGTCCAGAGTCCGATCGATGGGTCGGCCATGTCAGGACTTTCCTTTCAGGAAGCCGATGCGTCCGTACAGCGCGTCGCTCGCCAGCACGAACACGAAGATGATGCCTTGCAGCACCAGCACCGACGCATCGGGCAGGCCGAGCCGCCGCTGCAGCAGGCCGCCGCTGGCGCTGATGCCGCCGAGCAGGATCGCGACCGGAATGATCGCCAGCGGATTCTGCCGCGCGAGGAAGGCAACGAGGATGCCGGTGAAGCCATAGCCGGCCGCGAGATTCGCATTGGTGCGGCCCTGCACGGCCGCGACCTCGATCATGCCGGCGAGGCCTGCGCAGGCGCCGGCGAGGAAGCAGATGGTGAGGATCAGTTTGCCGACGCCGAGACCCACGATCTTGGCGGCGCGGATGTTGCCGCCGGCGACGCGCGCGGCGAAGCCGAAGGTGGTGTGATAGATCAGGATGTAGCTGGCGATCGCAGCGACCAGGCCGAAGACCAGACCCCAATGCACGTCGGTACCGGGAATGGTGCCGATCATGTTGGCGGCGCCGATCTCGCGCGTCGACGGCTTGTTGAGGCTCGCGGGATCCCGCATCGCGCCCTCGACGAGATGGTTGAGGATCGCTAGTCCAATATAGACCAGCAGCAGGCTGGAGATGGTTTCGTTGACGCCGCGATATTGCCGCAGCGCGCCCGACAGCGTGATCCAGAGCCCGCCGCCGATCACGCCCGCGATCACCATCGCGATCTGCACGACGATGGGCGCGGCGCCTTGCATGGCCAGTGCCGCCGCTGTCGCCGACAACGCGCCGATCAATAGCGCGCCTTCGCCGCCGATGATCACCATGCCGAGCTGCGCAGGCAGCGCAGTGCACAGAGCGGTCAGGATCAAGGGCGCTGCGCGGGTCAGTGTGTTCTGCCAGGAGAACCAGGTGCCGAACGCGCCGTAATACATGTAGAAATAGAGATCGAGCGGGTTCTTGCCGTACATCGCGACAAACAGCCCGAACACCGCGAGCGCGCCGATCAGCGCCGCGGCGGGGATCAGGATGTATTCGATGCTTGCGCCGTAGCGCTGGAGGAATCCAACATCGGCGGCCGGAGCAACTCCGGCCGCCTCGACGCCGCCTTCCGCCGCGTCTGTTGTCACGAAGTCGCTCCGAGCACGCCCTCGACCAAATAGTCCATCTTCTCGAGCTCCGGATCCTTCTGGCCGCGATCGGTGCCGGCTGCGATGACCGTCTTGCCCTTGTTGTCGACCAGGCCACCCTTGAAGATGGCGTAGCCTTCCGCCGACAGGAACTTGGCCTTGATGTCGTCGGCATGCTTGCGCGCTTCGGCCGAGACCGCTTCGCCATAGGGCGAGGTCTTGACGATCTCTTCCTTGAGGCCGCCGCGATAGAAGTTCGGGATGGTCTCGCCGGCGGCGATCATCTTGACGAATTTCGGATACAGCGCTTCCCAATTCCATTCGGCGCCGGTGAGATAGGCCTTCGGCGCCAGCGGCGACTGGTTGACGTGATAGCCGCAGACCATGGCGCCGCGGCGCGCTGCGTTCTCCACCATCGTCTTCGGACCGTCGACATGGCAGGTCAGCACGTCGACGCCCTGGTCGATCAGGCTGTTGGTGGCCTCGGCTTCCTTGACCGGCATCGACCAGTCGCCGGTGAAGATCACCTGCGTGGTGGCCTTCGGATTGGCGAGCCTGGCGCCGAGCGTGAAGGCGTTGATGTTGCGCAAGACCTGCGGGATCGGTTTCGCCGCGACGAAGCCGAGCTTGCCGCTCTTGCTCGAATAGCCCGCGACGATGCCGGAGATGTACTGGGCCTCGTCGATGTAGCCGAAATAGCTGCCGGCGTTCTTCGGGTCCTTCTCGCTCCAGAGGCCGCCGCAGTGCTCGAAGCGCAGCTTCGGGAACTTGTTGGCCATCTTGATCATGTGCGGGTTGTAGTAACCGAACGAGGTCGGGAACAGCAGCGAGGCGCCGTCGAGATTGATCATGGACTCGATGGTCTTCTCGACCGCGTCGGTCTCCGGCACTTTCTCTTCTTCCACCACCTTCAGGCCGGGCAGCTTCTTCAGTGCCGCAGCACCCTGCGCATGGGCCTGGTTGTAGCCGTAGTCGTCGCGCGAGCCGACATAGATGAAGCCGATGGTCGTCTCCGCTGCCATCGCGCCGCGGAGGCCGAGTGCGCTGCCGGCCGCCAGCGCGGCGCCGCCTTGCAACAAATGCCGTCGTGAAATCCTGCCAAAATCCATTTGCCTGCTCCCTCCGGGCGGGTCTGGTCCGCCTCACTCACAGCCGCGCCGATACGGCGGCGCCCAAAGGGGATGTCGCAATTGTCATGCCAGAGCGCGATTGGCGGTCACGACGGCGCAAGGCATTGATTTAACTTGAGGAAAGGCGGCGGTGCGCGAACCGCCCAAAGTTTGCACAAGGGAGATTTGCTCAATTTATAGGCGTCATTTCCTTATTGTATGCAAGGTCGTTAAGCAATTCCTAACGCGCCTTTGGCCGGTAGGGTGGGTTAGGCGAAGCCGTAACCCACCATCGTTCCGCACGCTACGCGGCGGCGGATTACGTTCGCCAATCCGCCCTACGGACTGCTTCCGGGGACCGAAAAGAAGAAAACTCTCTCCGCGCCGGATCGCGCGGAAGGCGCTTCCAATTCCGGGCCTCAAAAGGCATTCCACTACCCTTGCTTCTGGGCCGGATGTCGCGACATTAGGGGCCATGAGCCAATCCGCATTCGATCCCTTTGGTGAGCCGGTCCCGGCGGTCGAGAGTTCGATCGCGCCGACACGTGCGTCCCAATGGCTGAAGACGGCCGGCACCAGCGTGTTCTGGGTGCTGGTGGTCGGGATCGTGCTCGCGCGTGCCGTCTATTTCGAGCCCGGTGTGTTCAACTTCGATCGCGTCGTCGCCTGGGCGCAGGGCCTGTTCGCGGCGCTCTAAGCCGGCCGCAAGCCACTAGTTTCCGAAAAAATATTCGCCATCCCACCGCTTTGACGGATAAATTCTTCTCCAGCGAAGAGAAGAATCGTTGTCAGAGTCTGCGAAAAAAGCACAGAGCGGGGGAGGCGGAGCGCTCAAGCGCCTGCTGTCGCTGATCCCCGGCATCCTGCTCTGCGGGCTGATCACGGTCATCTCGCTCGGCATCCAGGCTATCGAAGAGCGCGCTTTCGACCATCCCTATATCGAGGCGCTGGTGGTGGCGATCCTGCTCGGCATGGCCGTGCGGACCGCCTGGCAGCCGTCCGAGCGCTGGCGTTCCGGCATCGCGTTTAGCGCGAAGCAATTGCTCGAGGTCGCCGTGATGCTGCTCGGCGCCTCCATCAGCTTTGCCGCGATCCTGGCCTCCGGCTACCTCCTGATCGCCGCGATCGCCGCCACTGTCGCGATCATGCTGGCAGTGAGTTATGGGCTGAGCCGGATGCTCGGGCTGCCGACCAAGCTGTCGATCCTGATCGCCTGCGGCAACTCGATCTGCGGCAATTCGGCGATTGCAGCCGTTGCGCCGATCATCGAGGCCGATGGCGACGATATCGCCTCGTCGATCTCGTTCACCGCCATTCTCGGCGTGCTGATGGTGCTCGGCCTGCCGCTGCTGATCCCGCTGCTGAAACTGTCGGCGACGCAATACGGCATCCTCGCCGGCCTCACCGTCTATGCGGTGCCGCAGGTGCTGGCGGCGACGGTGCCGGCCGGCATCGTCTCGACGCAGATCGGCACGCTGGTGAAGCTGGTGCGGGTCTTGATGCTCGGCCCGATCGTGATCGCCCTGTCGCTGTTCGTCGCGCGCCGCCGCAAGGCCGGCAGCGCCAAGGCCGCCGCGATCAGCCCGTTCAAGCTGGTGCCATGGTTCATCATCGGCTTCCTGGTACTGGCGGCACTGCGCTCGTTCCAGCTGGTGCCTGACGTGGCGATCGCGCCGGTGACGAAGACGGCGGCGATCCTCACCGTGCTCTCGATGGCGGCGCTCGGGCTCGGCGTCGATGTACGCGTGCTGTCGACTGTCGGCGGCAGGGTGACGGCCGCCGTCACCCTCTCGCTGATACTGCTGCTGGGCTTGAGCATCGCGCTGGTGCACGTCTTTAAATGACGCGACGATTTTGTAGGGTGGGCAAAGCGACCCCGTCACGCCGTAGCTGAACGAGCGAAGGCGGAAGCGTGCCCACCATCACGAGCACGCCGCGAATGGTGGGCACGTCGCTTTCGCTCCTTTGCCCACCCTACGGCAGCTGTGCAAGCATCCTCACTCCGCCGCCTTCGCGGTCTTGCCGAACATCCGCGTCGGCGCGGCGAAGCCGCAACTCGTGCCGTCGGTGATCTTGACCTGGTCCTCCCAGGGCAGGCGGAAGGTGCCTGACACCATGTCCTGCATGAAGGTGTAGGGGCAATCCATCGCGCCGCCCTTCACCGCGACATAGCCGCGGTGCCAGAGCTGGTAGATGTTGTTCTCGACGCCCCAGTTGATCCGCGCCTCGCGCACGAGGTCGGGCCGCACTTCGGCGGTGATGATCTCGTCGACGCGGCCGGTGGTGCCATGGGCGATGATCGAGCCGTCGAAATTGACGATCATGCCTTCGCCCATGGAATCGAACGAGCCGTCCGAGCCGCACATGCAGACATTGGCGGTGACCATCAGGTTCTGGAACGCATTGGCCTGGTTGGTGAAGCGCCAGCTCTCGCGGATCGGCGCGGTGTAGCCGGCGGTGCGGATCATGATCTCGGCGCCCTTGTAGGCGCATTCCCGCGCCATCTCCGGGAACATGCCGTCATGGCAGATGATCAACGCGATCTTCGCGCCCTTCGGCCCCTCGATCACGGGAATGCCGATATCGCCGGGCTCCCACGGCTCGACCGGGATCCAGGGATGGAATTTGCGGTAGTACAGTTTGATCTCGCCGTGGTCGTCGATGATCAGGCCTGAATTGTAGGGATTGCCGTGCGGGTTGAACTCCATGATGGAGAAGCAGCCCCAGATCTTGTTGTCGATGCAGGCCTTCTTGAAGGCTGCGACCTCGGGCCCGTCGAGCCGGCACATGATCTCCGGATTGGTGTCCATCGACAGGCCGTGCAGTGAATATTCCGGGAACACCACGAGATCCATGGTCGAGAGGTTGCGCCGCGCCTTGCCGACCATCCAGACGATCCGCTCGGTCTGTTTGGCGAGATCGGCCTTCGTCACCACGGTCGGCAGCTGCAGCTGCACCAGCCCGATCACCACGCCATTGGGCGATTTGTTGAGCCCGCCAAGTCCGTTCATGCCTGTCCTCCCTGTCAGCTGAATGCGCTGCGCGTTGCGTTCGTCTCCGCCCGTATTCAGCAACAAGTATGCCAGCGGATTTGCCTTCTGCGCAAACCGCGTGCAGATGAGAGTTGCGCTTAGCGAATGGGCAGATGCACGTCGGAACAGCGTGGCTCAGGGAATGAGCAGCGGAGATGCAAACATTCAAGGAGTTGAAATGACGGCAGATTCGATTGCGGCTGGGCATCGCGTGCCATTGTACACAATGGCATGCCGCTTGCTTGAACGTCAGAAAGAGTTCTCTCGTTCGGGGCGCGCGTCATGACGAACTCAAGCGGCACAATCGCAGCAGAGCCGGAGCCGATCGCGCTCGACTGGAGCAAGACGGCGCTCGTCATCATCGACATGCAACGCGACTTCATGGAGCCCGGCGGCTTCGGCGAGACGCTCGGCAACGATGTCAGCCAGCTCGCTCGTGCAGTGAAGCCGATCGGTGCCGTGCTGGCGGCCGCGCGCGACAGCGGCATGCTGGTCGTCCATACGCGTGAGGGGCATCTGCCCGATCTTTCCGACGCGCCGCCGGCGAAAGTCGAGCGCGGCGCGCCGAGCTTGCGCATCGGCGATCCCGGTCCGATGGGGCGCATCCTCATTCGCGGCGAGGCCGGCCACGACATCATCCCCGAGCTCTATCCGCTCGACAGCGAGATCGTGATCGACAAGCCGGGCAAGGGCGCCTTCTACGCCACCGAGCTCACCGACGTGCTGCAGAAATACGGCATCGAGAATCTCCTGGTGTGCGGTGTGACGACAGAGGTGTGCGTCAACACCACGGTGCGCGAAGCCAACGACCGCGGCTACCGCTGCGTCGTGATCTCCGATGGCTGCGCATCCTATTTCCCTGAATTCCACGAGATGGGCCTCCGGATGATCAAGGCCCAGGGCGGAATCTTCGGTTGGGTCGCGAGCTCAGCCGCGGTGCTGGAAGCAATGGAGACGACGAAAACATTGGCATAGAGCATGATCCCATCAGTCATGCTCGCTAGACAGGGGCGACATCATGAGCACGAGCATGACGGGGACTTCGGCTGCGTCCGGATTCAAGCCGACACTATGGACACCCGGTGACTGGAACGCGTTCTTCGGCTTCGGCACCAACATCCTCGTCAACATGCTGGTGCTCACTGGGCTGTTGCGCTTCGTGCTGAAGATGCCGGACTCTCTGGTATTCGGCCGCATCCTGCCGGCGCTCGGCCTGATGATGTGCCTGTCGACCTTCTATTACGCCTTCCTCGCCTATCGGCTGGCGCTGAAGACCGGCCGCAACGACGTCTGCGCGCTGCCGTCGGGCGTCAGCGTGCCGCACATGTTCATCGTCACCTTCGTGATCATGCTACCGATCACGATCAAGACCGGCGATCCCATCAAGGGCTGGTCGGCGGGCCTGGTCTGGGTGTTCTTCCAGAGTTTTATTCTCATGATCGGCGGCTTTGTTGCCCCCTACATCAGGCAGATCACGCCGCGCGCGGCACTGCTCGGTACGCTGGCCGGCGTGTCCGTTACCTTCATCTCGATGCGTCCGGCGCTGGAAATGTACATGACGCCGCAGATCGGTCTCGTTTGTTTCGCGATCATCCTGGTGAGCTGGTTCGGCGGCGTGAAATACTGGAAGGGCATGCCGGCGGGCCTGGTTGCGATCGCGGTCGGCATGATCATCGCCTGGGGCTCCAACCTGTTCGGGCTCGGCCTCGGCGGCCTCAGCCTGAAGGGCGTCGGCGATGCCTTTGCGAGCTTCGGCTTCTCGGTGCCGATCCCGGCCGTCGGCTACGTGTTCTCCGGCTTCGAATTCCTCGGCATCATCCTGGTCACCGCGATTCCGTTCGGCATCTATGACCTCGTCGAAGCCATGGACAATGTCGAGAGCGCGGAAGCCGCCGGCGACGAATATCCGACCACCCGCGTCTTGACCGCCGACGGCGTCGTCAGTCTGATCGGCTGCCTGATGGGCAACCCCTTCATCAACGCCGTCTATATCGGCCATCCCGGCTGGAAGGCGATGGGCGGGCGGATCGGCTATTCGGCCGCGACCGGATTGATGGTGGTGGTGCTGTCCTGGTTCGGCATCATCTCGGTGCTGCTGGCGCTGGTGCCCGTCGTCGCGATCTCGCCGATCCTGCTCTATATCGGCATGCTGATCGGTGCGCAGGCGTTCCAGACCACGCCGGTCAAGCACGCGCCCGCGATCGTGCTCGCCTTTACGCCGCATCTGGCGGCCTGGGCCAAGCTGCAGATCGACACCATGCTGGGCTCGACCATCAACGCCGCGCAGGCGGTCGGCGGTCTCGCGGCCGACAAGGTCGACGCGGTCAAGACCGCAGCGGTCGCAGCATTGCCGCAGCAGGGCGTGCTCTACCACGGCCTCGAGGTGATGGGCGGTGGCTCGATCCTCGCCGGCCTCGTGCTGGGCGCAATCGGCGTGTTTGTGATCGAGCGCGATTTCCTGAAAGCCTCGGCGTTCGCGCTCGCCGGTGCCGTCATGACCTATTTCGGCTTCATGCATGGTGAAGCCGTCGGCGTCGGTGGCGGGCTCGGCGTCACCCCGGGCGTCGCCTTCGCCTATGTCGTGATGGCGATCGGCTTCTATGCGCTCGGGAAGTCGGTCGGCAGCGAGAGCTACGCGTCGCATGCCGACATGCCGGTCGCGGCGCCGGCGGAATGACCCTCATGGTGAGGAGCCGCGGAGCGGCGTCTCGAACCATGAGGCCCCACTCGGGCCTCGTCTTTCGAGACGCGCTACGCGCTCCTCAGGATGAGGGGTTAGCACAACGCTAATTAGCGGCAGATTTATCCGCCCTTCACCGCGCCCGCCGTGAGTCCCGCAACGATCTGCCGCTGCGCCATCACGGTCAGCAGCAGCACCGGCGCCGTCACGATCAGCGCGGCCGCGGCGAGCGGGCCCCAGCTCAGCTGGTCGAATGAGATCATGTTGTAGACGGCAACCGGCAGCGTCCGCGTCTCGCGGCCGGCGAGCACGATGCCGAACACGAAATTATTCCAGGAGAAGATCACCGCGAGGATGAAGGCGACCGCGAGGCCGGGCTTGGCGATCGGCAGCGCGACGTGGCGGAACACCTGCCAGCGCGTGGCGCCGTCGATCAGGGCGGCTTCCTCGAGCTCGAGCGGCGTGGTCTCGAAATAGCCGATCATGATCCAGATCACGATCGGCACGGTGACCACGAGATGGATGATGATCTGCGGCACCAGCGTGCCGAGCAGGCCGAGCCACTGGAACAGCAGGAACAGCGGGATCAGGTAGGACAGGCCGGGCGTGATGCGCGCGATCAGGATCACGATCGCCGACTTATGCGCCGCCATCCGCGCGATGCCGTAGCCCGCAGGCACGCCGACAATCATTGCGAGCAACGTCGCGGCGCCAGTGACGACGAGACTGTTGGTGAAATAGGTCAGGAAGCGGTTGGAGGCGAGCACGTCGGCATAGTTCTTCCAGGCGATATTCTCCGGAATCAGCACCGGCGGATAGGCGGCGTTGTCGACCTCGAACTTCAGCGACAGCGAGGCCATCCAGAGGAAGAACAGGATCGCCGGCGAGACGATGACCAGCACCGACAGCCACAATCCGATTTGACTGAGTATCTGCCTTGGATTGATTAGACCTGGTGTCATGCGCCGCTCGCGATCTCGGTCCACAGCATGCGCTTGCGCGCATAGAGCATCAGCGCGGCCAGCGCGACGATCAGCAGGAAAAACACCACGGCGATCGCCGAGCCATAGCCGAGGTCGTAATAGACGAAGGCGACGCTGTAGAGATAGACGTTGATGGTCTCAGACGCCGAACCGGGTCCGCCCTGCGTGATCGCGAAGATGATGTCGAAACTCTTCACCGCATCGATCATGCGGATCATGCCGGCGATGAACAGGAACGGCATGATCAGGGGCAGGGTGATGAAGCGGAACATCTGCCAGAAAGTGGCGCCGTCGATCTGCGCGCTCTCATAGGGTTCGGTCGGAATCGCGGCGAGGCCGCCGAGCACGATCAGCATGACGAGCGGCGTCCACTGCCAGGTCTCCACCAGCACCAGCGAGGGGATCACCGTGTTCGGATTGAACACCCAGAGCTGCGGCGGGATGCCGACCAGCGACAAGAGATAGTTGAGCACGCCAAGCTGCGGATGGAACATCATGGTCCATACCAGCGCGATCGCGACCGGCGTTGCCATCATCGGCATGATGAAGACGCCGCGCAGGAAGCCGCGCGCGGCGAACTTCTGGTGGAATACCACGGCCGACAGCGTACCGAGGATCAGCGGCAGCACCACCGACAGCACGGTGTAGGACAGCGTATGGCCGACCGCTTCGACGAAGCGCGGATCATTCGGCAGCCGCAGATAATTGGCGAGCCCGACGAAGGTGGTCGGCGAGCCGACCTTCCATTCGTTCAGGCTCATCCAGATCGTGAACAGCCATGGGAAGATGATCACCGCCAGCACCACGACCAGGGCCGGGATCACGAACGGCCAGTAGGATGGCGGACGCCACTCACGCTCCGGCGCGGCGTCTTGCGCCGCGGCCGGAGAAGTCTGGGTTACGACACTCACGCTTTCTCGCTGCGCTCCAGGATCGGGCGAAACTGCTCATGCGCCTTCTTCAGTTCGGTCGCGGGATCGCCGCCCGACAAGGTCGAGGTGATCCCGGCGCCGACAAGGTCGCGGAATTCGGCGACCGGGATGATGACGGGCAGGCCGAGCTTTGAGATCTTGGCGGAGTCGATCACCGACTGCAGCCATTCCTTCGGCATCTTCACGCCGGCCTGGACCTCGGGGTCGTTGAGAATCGAGTTGCGGAACGGCACGCCGCCGCCGGCCTGCAGCAGCCGCGCGCCCTGTTTCTTGGAGACCGCCCACTGGCAGAGCAGGTAGGCGGCTTCCTTGTTCTTGCTCGCGGCGGCAATGCCGAGGCCGTCGCCATAGGTCGCCGAATATTGTCCCTTCGGACCGGCCGGCACCACGGTGTAGCCGACCTTGCCGACCACGCGTGAGGCTGCCGGGTCTTCCAGCGGCGGCGCCCAGCCGACACCGTCGATCCACATCGCCGAGCGCCCTTGGGTGAACGACGCCATCGACTCCATCCAGTTGAAGCCGGCGACACCGGGAGGCGCGACTTTCGTGAGAAGCGTCTGATAGAGTTTTGTCGCTGCGACGGCTTCGGGCCCATCGGTGAGGATGTTGCCCTTGTCGTCGAGGAATTCGCCGCCGTAGTTGAGGAAGAAGTTGGTCCACAGCGTCATGTTGGCGTTGCGCAGGCCGCGCCCGACGAAGCCGAAGGTACCGTCCTTGGGATCGGTCAGCTTCTCGGCGGCCGCGACCATCTCGTCGAAGGTCTTCGGCACCGCGACGCCCTTCTTCTGGAACAGCTCCTTGTTATAGTAGAGGATGAAATAGTCGACCGACCACGGCAGCGACAGCATCTGGCCCTTGTCGTTCTTGCAATATTGCAGGCCGGCCGCGGAGAAATCGCTCTCGACCAGATCCGGCGCGGTCAGCGCCGGGTCCTTCATCATCGGCGTCATGTCGGCGAGCCAGCCGCCCTTCTCGAACTGCCGCTTCTGCACGTGATAGCTCAAATGCACGACGTCGAAGCTCGGCTTGCCCGAGGCGAGCTCGATGACGCATTTCTGGCGCTGCTGCTGCTCGGGAATCTGCTCGGACTCGACCTGGATGCCGGTGAGCTCGGTGAATTCCTTGATGTTCTTCTGCAGATTGTCGCCGCGCGGACCCTTGGCGAGGATCACCTCGAGCTTGGTGCCGGCATATTTCTTCCAGTTCACCTCGGCGCGGGCGGGCATGCCGGTCAGGCTGAGCGCGCCTGCGGCGGCGGTGCCTGCCAGAACGGCGCGACGCGAAATTCGATTGTCTTTCATGGTTCTCTCCCCTGCAATCGGCTTCTTGTTTGGGCGGATACTAGCGCGCGGGTGGCGCGTGCCTAGTCCTAATTATGCGCGGTGTGGCAGTGCCATACCGCGCAATTGGGATAAGGCGTATCAGGCCTGGACGAAGTCGAGCAGGGTGCCGTTTGCCGCGGCTGGCGGCACGCAGATGTTGCCGCCATTGCGCACACCTGTCGCACCGAGCGTCTTCTCGGTCGCGGCAAGGTTGGCCGCGATCACGAGGCCTGCACCGCCGCGTTCGGGCAAGCCCGCGAGCGAGACACCGGGATAGCGCTTGCCGAGCTGGTCCTTGGTCAAGAACACGAAGTCCGCGCGACTGCTGCCGGACGGCACGGCCACCGCGCCATCGGCATTCTTGCTCACGGCCATGTCGATCATCTTCGACAGATGCGCCGCTTCCGCTGCGGGATCCGGCGAGACGATAAGGACCTGATTCAGCCATAGCGCGCCATTGGCGTGCGTCATCAGTTCGGGGATCCACACCGTCTCGCGCGTCTTGTGCTGGCAGGCGAAGATGCGCACGCCGCCCGGCGCCTCCGCGGTCGGCCACATGAAGGTGCGGAATTTTGCCGCAGAGATCGTCCCGTCAGGCAGAGTCACCGGCCGTTCGAAATCGGTCGGCCCGATCGGGGGATAGCCGCGCGCGCGGACCTCTTCGGCGCCTGCGGCCGCATCCAACGTCGTGAAGGCGATGCGCTCGATACCTTCACCGGTCCTCTCCAGGAAGGCGCGCGCCGGCGCATTATGCTCCGTCGGTGTCAGCACGCCGAGCAACTCCATATAGTCGGGGCCGAACATGATGGTGTAGTTACCCGATCCCATATGGGCGCTGTGGGTGCCGCGCGGCGACACGGTGAAGCCGAGCCGCCTGTAGTTCTCGGCCGCCTTGTCGAGATCCTCTACCATGACCACGGCGTGATCTAGTCCGATGACGTTTTTGAGTGCCACTTCTTGTTTCTCCGGCTTGTGCGCGACAGCTAACCAGAACGCTTCCGTGCCCGCAATTCGTGTGCGGAGGCCGTCAATCGATTCGCGGTGATTCTCCTGCGGGGCTGTTTTTTGGCCGTTGCAGTGCGCGCAAACCCTGTTTTTTCAGGGGTCTGAAGCGCCTTGACTTGGAAAAACCCCGGAAAAATCGCTGATTCGGGTGCTGTCCACAGCGATATTGTGGTGAAGAGTGCAGAAAAGCCTGTTTTTTTAGCCGTTTTCCGCCATATCGTTCCCGCTCCAGAATCAAATGGAGCAACCATGGCTACCCAACTGTCGAAGTCGCAGGTGATCGAGAAGATCGCGACCACCACCGAACTCTCCAAGCGCGATGTCAAGAACGTGATGGACACGCTCGTCGACGTCGGCCACAAGGAACTGAAGAAGAACGGGGTGTTCCTCGTCCCCGGCTTCGCCAAGTTCGTCGTGGTCAAGAAGCCCGCCACCAAGGCGCGCAAGGGCACCAACCCCTTCACCGGCGAAGAGATGATGTTCAAGGCCAAGCCGGCCCGGAAGATCGTCCGGGCCCGCCCGGTCAAGGCCGCCAAGGACGCGGTTTAAGAGAAACGAAAGGCCTCCGGTGACGGAGGCCTTTTGCTTTTGAGTGCTCCTCCATGGCCATGCGGCTTGCTGGATCGGCTCCCTCGCCCCGCTCTTCGCGGGGAGAGGGTTGGGGTGAGGGGCTTTCTCCACGAGTGAGCTCGCGGAGAGTCCCCCTCACCCGAAATTCGCGGGCGCGAATTTCGACCTCTCCCCGCAGGCGGGGCGAGGTGAAGAGAGATCGGCGTCTGTTTAGACCACCGGCGATCGGCCGCCATCGACATTGATGGCGGTGCCGGTGATGTAGGAGCCCTGCTCGGAGGCGAGGAAGCAGGCGAGGTTGGCGAACTCCTCCGCCGTGCCGATCCGGCCGAGTGGCGTGCCCTTGGCGAGGTTCTTGGCAAACTCCTCGAACGGCGCGTCCGGTGCGGTCGCCGCGTGGCGCTTGACCCATTGATCGCTCATGATCAGGCCGACCAGGAGCGCATTCACCAGAATGCCGTGCTCGCCGCCTTCGTTGGCCATTACCTTGGTCAGCGCCATGCCGGCGGCGCGCGACACTGAGGTCGGCGCCGAATTGCCGGCCGGCGCCTTGGCGAACGTGTTGAGCACGTTGATGATGCGGCCCCATTTGCGCTGCTTCATGCCGCCCCAGACCAGCCGGCTGAAACGGATCGCCGCGAACAATTTGAGATCGAGATCCTCCTGCCAGGCCTCGTCGCTGATGTTCTCGAACGCCAGCGTCCGCGCGGTACCGGCATTGTTGACGAGCACGTCGACCGGGCCGAGATCGGCGACGATCCTGTCGTGCGCGCTCTTGATGTCGTCAGCCTTCGCGACGTCGCAGACATAATCGCGAACGTTGAGCCCATCCCTGGCAAGCGCCTCGCGCGCGATCTTCAGATCCTCTGCGCCGCGGGCGAGGATCGCGACCTTGGCGCCGGACTCGGCAAACCGCCGTGCCACTGCGATCCCGATCCCCTTGCTGCCGCCGGTCACGACCGCGACGCGGTCTTTCATGGTCAGGTTCATTGTTGTTCTCCCTGGGTACGACCGGGAGCGAGGCTATCAAAGCGACAGTGCGACCAACAAGCTCATGCAGAGCAGGTGTGCCGTGACGATGAGTGCGAGATGGAGCGGGCCGGACATGAGCGCGTCTCCGTTCTGGTGCATCGTAAGGCGAGCACCACTGTTTGGCTCCCTCACCCTGAAAGGGGGAGGGTGGGGGTGGGGGTGGGGGTCACGCCGCAACGGTGGTGTCTGCGGAGAGAGAGCCCCACCCGGATTGCTCTTCGCGCAATCCGACCTCCCCTTTTCAAGGGGAGGTGAAGGACCTCGGCTAGTTCAAGTTCGCGCTCGCCGTGAAGCTGCGGTCCACGGCCTTGCTGACATCCAGCGTCTTGCCGAGAATGCCGTAACGCGTGGCACGATCGGACGCCGCCTGGATCTCCTTCACCACGGCTTCGTCGATCGCGATCGGTGAGGTCTTCTGCGCGGTGTAGGCCGACAGCAGCACGTCTTCCGGCAGTTTTGTGAGGTCGGCGGTGCTCCTGGCGTACTCTGCGAGATGATCGAGCGACCACAGCCGGGCCTTGTTGAGCCGCTGCACCAGATCCTGCACTGCCGCGCGCTTGGTCGCGATCGCATTGTCTGAGGCGACGATGAAGGTGACGGTCGGCGTCAGCCCCTCGCCGTCGGAGACGATGCGCGCCTTGTCCTTCAGCGTGGCATAGGAGACGTAGGGCTCCCACACCGCCCAGCCGTCGATCGAACCGGCGAGCAATGCGATCTTGGCGTCGACCGGGCCGAGCGGCGCAAACGTCGCGTCCTCGATCTTGTTGCCGGTCTTCTCCAATGTCGCGTCGATCAGGAACTGGCCCCAGCCGCCGCGGGTGCCGGCGAGGCGCTTGCCCTTGAGGTCGGCCGCCGACTTGATCGGCGAATCCGCGCGCACCAGGATCGCCTGCGTCTTCGGATCGGAGCGCGTGCCGCCGATCGCCTTGATCGGTGCGCCCGCGGCATAGACCGACAGGAAGGAGAGATCGCCGGTGTAGCCGACGTCGAGTGCGCCTGCATTGAGCGCTTCCAGGATCGGCGCCGCCGCAGGGAATTCCGACCATTCGATCTTGTAGGGCAGGTCCCTGGCCTGTCCCGAAATTTCCAGCAGCGAGCGGTTGCCGCCCTTCTGGTCGCCGACGCGCAGCACGATCTTGTCATCGGCGAGGGCTGCGACGGATGTCGAGAGCGTCACGGCGGCCGCGATCAGCGCGGCAGCCGTGCGGCGGGTGAAGGAGTGAGGGCGAGAGAGTTTGCTCATGTTTGTTTCTTTCCGATTCATTCGCTCATTCGCTTCCGTGCGTTGAGCGTTTGACCAAGTCTATGAGCGAGCGAAGCGCAGTCAACGAAACGGAAAACTGTATTCGTGGCGATGATGGCAAGGAACGTCTCGCCGATGTTGTGTTTGGAGAAGACGCGGCATTCGCGTGCTCCGACCGCTCAAATTTGATGCAATCCGCATCGCGATCGCGTGCGTCGGTAACGCGATCAGCGCGAAAATCCTTTCATCGCCGCGCGAGGCGATCATGGAGATATTCGCTTTGCCGCCGACAACATTCGAAATTCCATTTCATTGACGATCGCATCGACGCACCGCATCATTTCAACATCGGCTTTCGATCGCGAACGGCCGTCGAGACAGAAGTTTACGAACAAGCGTTCCGATGCGCGGAGCGCGCGCAACGGACCCGTGTTGCGCGCCCGGCGGAGCCTTGCCGAAATGTGGGGTAACCATGTCGTCAGAAGAAAAGCGTCCAACAACCTTGGATCGGCGCAGCCTGTTGCGCGCAGGAGCTGCGGCCGCGCTGGCCGCGCCGATCGGCGCCTTCGGTGCGCAGGCCTTTGTGCCGCGCGCGCTCGCGCCCGCCATCGATTTCTCCGAGTTTCCGATCTGCAAGACCGCATCGGATGCCGCGCTGCTGACGGGCGCGCCGCGCAAGCTGAAGCTGTCGTGGAATGCCGGCGCGGTCTGTCTCGCGCCGCTGCCGGTCGCGATCGATTACGGCTTCTTCCAGAAGCAGAACCTCGACGTCGAGCTGGTCAATTATTCCGGCTCGACGGACCAGTTGCTGGAAGCGATCGCCACCGGCAAGAGCGATGCCGGCCTCGGCATGGCGTTGCGCTGGCTGAAGCCGCTGGAGCAGGGCTTTGACGTCAAGATCGCCGCGGGCACCCATGGCGGTTGCATGCGCGTGCTGAGCCGCGCCAATTCCGGTGTCGACAAGCTCGCCGATCTCAAGGGCAAGATCGTCGCGGTCGGCGATCTCGGTGGCCCCGACAAGAACTTCTTCTCGATCCAATTGGCGAAACTCGGCATCGATCCGAACAAGGATGTCGATTGGCGCGCCTATCCCGGCAACCTGCTCAACGTCGCGGTCGAGAAGGGCGAGGTGCAGGCGTTTCTGTCGTCGGATCCGCTGGCCTGGCTCTGGCTGAAGGACCCGCAATACAAGGAAGTCGCCTCCAACCTCGACGGCGAATACAAGGACAAGAGTTGCTGCATCGTCGGCCTGCGCGGCAGCCTGGTGCGCGAGGAGCCGCAGGTCGCGCGCGCCATCACCCGGGCGCTGCTCGACGCCGCGATGTTCACCTCGCAGAACCCGGACAAGGCGGCAAAATCGTTCCAGCCCTATGCGCCGAAGGCGGCAAGCCTCGCCGACCTCGAGGGCATGGCGCGTTATCATACTCACCATCATCATCCCGTCGGCGAGGTGCTGAAGCGCGAGCTGAAGGGCTACGCCGACGATCTGAAGGCGGTCTCCGTCTTCAAGCCGAGCACCGATACAGCCAAATTCGCGGAGCGGATCTATGTCGACCTATTCGGTGTCTGATACGCAAGCCGCAGTCGCGCCGCGCGCCTCGCTCGATCTCGCCGCTATCCGCAGCGGAAGCTACGCCACGGGCGTTGTGGCTAGTCTGGTCTGGGCCGCCTTCGGCGTGTCGTGCCTCTATTGGCCCGATCTCGGCGACTGGTCGCGCACGCAGTCGCTTGGCATCGGCGCCTTCATCATCGCGGCCTTCGTGCTGTTCGGCACGCTGGCTGCCGACTTCCTCGGCGCGGCCGGGCTGGCCTTACGCAAACGGGCGCCGTGGCTGGTCGCGTTCGGCGCCTTCGTGACGTTGTGGGAAGTCGCGACCGCGAAGTTCGCCTGGCTGCCGCTGCCGTTCTTCCCGCCGCCGCAGGCGATCTTGGAGGTCTATACCGACGATCTGCCAAAGCTGCTCGACAGCGTGCTCGCTTCGATCAAGTTGCAGCTCGGTGGTTACCTCATCGGCGCGAGCGTCGGCTTCCTCACCGGCGTCTCGATCGGCTGGTCGCAAAAGATCGGCTACTGGGTGCATCCGGTGCTGCGCTTCATCGGCCCGCTGCCGGCGACCGCCTGGCTGCCGATCGCGTTCTTCACGTTTCCGTCGAGCTGGAGCGCATCGACCTTCCTGATCGCGCTCGCCACCGGCTTTCCGGTCACCGTGCTGACCTGGTCGGGCGTTGCGAGTGTCAGCAACGCCTATTACGACGTCGCGCGCACGCTCGGCGCCAAGCCGTCATTTCTGGTGCTCAAGGTCGCGATCCCCGCGGCGCTGCCGCATGTCTTCGTCGGCCTGTTCATGGGGCTCGGCTCGTCCTTTGCCGTGCTCGTCGTCGCCGAGATGATCGGCGTCAAGGCCGGCCTCGGCTGGTACCTGCAATGGGCACAGGGCTGGGCGGCCTATGCCAACATGTATGCCGCGCTGATTGTGATGTCGCTGCTCTGCTCAGGGGCGATCACACTCTTGTTCCGCACCCGCGATCGTTTGCTGGTCTGGCAGAAAGGTGTCGTCAAATGGTAGCGCTCGCCGAAGCCATCACCACTCCCGCCGTCGGTGCCGCGCTCGACATCGAGCATGTCAGCCACGCCTTTGACATCGACGGCGCCACGCTGCCGGTGCTCCACGATGTCAGCCTTGCGATCCAGCCGGGCGAGTTCGTCGCGCTGCTCGGTCCCTCCGGCTGCGGCAAGTCGACCTTGCTGCGCCTCGTCGCCGGCCTGGAAAAGCCGCGCGCCGGTGCGCTACGCGAGGACGAGGTCCGCATTACCGGGCCGCACCCGTCGCGTGTCGTCGTGTTCCAGGACCCGACCCTGTTTCCGTGGCGCTCGGTCTGGGACAATGTCGCGCTCGGGCTTGAGGCGCAGGGCATCCTGAAGAGCCAGCGTGCGCGTGTGGACGCCGTGCTCGACCTGGTCGGGTTGTCGTCGTTCCGCAACGCCTATCCGCACCAGCTCTCCGGCGGCATGGCGCAGCGCGTCGCGCTGGCGCGGGCGCTGGTCAACGATCCAAAGATCCTGGTGCTGGACGAGCCGCTCGGCAAGCTCGACTCGCTGACGCGGATCGCGATGCAGGCTGAGCTCGTGTCGCTCTGGCAGCGCGAGGGCTTTACCACGCTGCTGGTGACCCACGACGTCGAGGAGGCGCTGGTGCTGGCCAACCGCGTCATCGTGCTCTCTGACCGCCCGGCGCGCATCAAGGCCGACATCGCCGTGCAGCGGCCGTATCCACGGCATCGCGGCGACCCCTATCTGTCCGACCTGCGCAAGCAGATCCTCGCCCTGCTCGGATTGGAAGCCACATGGTGACGACCTTAGCGAAGGAGCTGCCGCAAGCCGGCGAGCCCGATCACATCCTGCGCGCGCTGCAACTCGCCGATGTCTTCGCTGCGCGTGCGCCCGCGCATGACCGCGACGGCAGCTTTCCGTTCCAGAACTTTGCCGATCTCTCCAAGGCCGGCCTGCTGGCGCTCACCGTGCCGGCGGCGCTCGGGGGGACAGGGGCGGGCGCCCGCGACACCGCGCGCGTGCTCGGCATCATCGGCAAGGCCGATCCGTCGACCGCGCTGGTGCTCTCGATGCATTACATCCAGCATCTGGTGATGGCGCGCAGCACGCGCTGGCCCGGCCGCCTGTCGCGCAAGCTCGCGAAGGAGACGATCGACGGCGTCGCGCTGATCAACGCGCTGAGGGTCGAACCCGAACTCGGCTCGCCCGCCCGCGGTGGCCTGCCGGCGACAACAGCCCGGCGCACCGAGACCGGCTGGCGGCTGACGGGCAAGAAGATCTATTCGACTGGCGCTCCGATCCTGAAATGGTACGCGGTCTGGGCGAAGACCGATGAGCCGGAGACCCGCGTCGGCCTGTTCCTGGTTCCATCAGGGCTGCCGGGAACGGAGATCATCGAGAGCTGGGATCATCTCGGCCTGCGCGCCAGCGGCAGCCACACGGTGATCTTCGACGACGTGGTGTTTCCGCTCGATTACGAGATCGATGCGCGCAAGCCCGACGACTGGAAGGTTCCGGACTTCACGCAGAGCGTCGTCCACGCGATCTTCGTCGCAGCGATTTATGACGGCGTTGCCCGCGCGGCGCGCGACTGGCTGGTCAAATTCCTGCAGGAGCGGGTGCCGGCCAACCTCGGCGCGCCGCTGGCCACCCTGCCGCGTGCCCAGGAAGTGCTGGGCGGCATCGAGGCCCGGCTCGCGGTCAACGCGCGTTTGATCGAAAGCTTTGCCACCGACTTCGATGACGGCTTGCAGCTGTCGGCAATCGAGTCCAACATCATCAAGCTGACGGTGACCAATAATGCCGCGGCTACAGTGGAGGACGCCTTGTCGCTGACCAGCAATCACGGCCTGTCGCGCGCCAACCCGCTGGAGCGGCATTATCGCGACGTGCTCTGCGGCCGCGTCCACACCCCGCAGGACGACGCCACGAAAATCTCCGCCGGGCGCGTTGCGCTGGGCCTCTAGTACAATCACAAACCGGAGCCTCCCATGTCGGTCGAGTTCATCGGCTTTATCACCAACAACAATTCCTCCGAGACCATCGTCCGCTCGGGCCCGATCCTCGACCCGCCCTATATCGAGACGGTGGCGAAGGCGCATGAACTCGCCGGCTTCGATCGCGCGCTGCTGGCGTTCCATTCGACCACGCCCGACGCGCTGCAGGTCGCCCAGCACGTGCTGACCATCACCACGAAATTGAAGGTGATGATCGCGCAGCGCCCGGGCTTCACCGCGCCGACGCTGCTGGCGCGGCAGCTTGCGACGCTCGATCAGTTCTATGGCGGTCGCGTCTCGCTGCACGTCATCACCGGCGGTAATGCGATCGAGCTGCGCCAGGACGGCAACACGCTCGACGACAAGGACGAGCGCTACGCCCGCACCGGCGAATTTCTCGACGTGGTGCGGCTGGAATGGACCAGCGAGAAGCCGTTCAACTACTCCGGCAAGTACTACAACGTCGAAAACGGCTTCTCGCAGGTCAAGCCGCTGCAGAAGGGCGGCATCTACACCTTCGTCGGCGGCGGCTCCGATGCCGCGGTCGAGGTCGCCGGCAAGCATGCCGACACCTTCGCGCTGTGGGGCGAGTCCTACGCCCAGGTGCGCGACGTCACCGCGCGGGTGCGTGCGGCCGCCGCCAGGCATGGCCGGCCGACGCCGCGCTTCAGCCTCTCGGTGCGGCCGATCCTCGCCGACACCGAGGAGAAGGCCTGGCAGAAGGCCGAGGAGATTCTGGAACGCGCCACCGCCTTGCAGGACCAGACCGGCTACCGCCGGCCGAACCATGCCACCGACGGCGCCAAGCGCTTGCTTGCGCTCGCCGACCAGGGCGCGCGCATCGACAAGCGGCTGTGGACCGAGATCGCAAAGCTCACCGGCGCCAACAGCAACACCACGGCGCTGGTCGGCACGCCCGAGCAGGTCGCCGAGGTCTTCGCCGACTACTACGACCTCGGCGTGAGCCACTTCCTGATCCGCGGCTTCGATCCGTTGCCCGACGCGATCGAGTATGGCCGCGAGCTGATCCCGCTGACCCGCAAGCTGGTCGCCGCGCGCGACCAGCAGAAGGGTGTTGCAGCAGAATGATCCGCCTCGTTCTCGCTGCGGCGCTCGCCTTGGCGGGCGCCGGGGCCGTGAACGCCGCTACATAGGCGGTGCCAAACATTCAGCGTCGTCCTGGCGAAAGCCAGGACCCATTACCCCAGATGGTTGCTCTTGCACGACGCTGGGGCCACGATCCCGCTCGCGATCAAATTCGGTGGTTATGGGTCCCCTGAGTTCACAAACGAAGTGCAACACTTCCGACTGGAGGTGTTGCCATGGGGCGGACTTACAAGCAGC
>NZ_JAFCJX010000047.1 GCF_018130695.1 Bradyrhizobium jicamae
GGCGCTCGCCAACAAGGTCGCGCGCATCGCCTGGAGGTTGATGGTCAGCGGCGAACGCTACGATGCGGCACCCGCCGCTTCATTCCACGCAACACCGACCTCGAAAAGCTCCCGACCCGCCGCTTTCGCCAGTCCATGGCCGCCTACAACAACACCCCACGCAAATGCCTTGACTTCAAGACCCCGGCGGAGGTCTTTGCTGCTCAACTGTTGCACTTCGAATGTGAATCCACCTCCTGGCTTTCGCCAGGACGACGTGGATGGCTAATCAACCATATGGTTGAAAGTCGCCGACGGCCGCGATAGGGTGAGCCGGCGCCGCGACCAGGCGCGATAAGGGAGCATGCAGTGTTCACCGACGGAGCACGATCATTCGCGATCATCCTGATCGTGCACCTCGCCGTGATCGTACTCTGGCAGATCACCGTCGACCTGTTCCAGGTGCCAAAATTCATCCTGCCCTCACCACTCGCCACCGTAGCGACGCTGGGCTCGGCCAAATATGCCTGGTTATCCAATCTCTGGGTCACCGCGGCCGAAATCCTCGGCGGCTTCTGCCTCGGCGCCTTCGTCGGCGTCGCGCTCGCGGTGCTGTTCACCTGGTCGCCGCTGGTCAGCCTGGTGCTGCTGCCGCTGTTCGTGACGCTGAACATGATCCCGAAGGTCGCGCTGGGGCCGCTGTTCATCGTCTGGTTCAGCTATGGCATCTGGCCGAATATCCTGATCGCGTTCTCGATCTGCTTCTTCCCAATCCTGCTCACGACCGCGCGCGGCCTGAGCGAGGTCGAGCCCGATCTGCTCGATCTCGTCAAGTCGCTGCGCGGCTCGCGCTGGACGCTGTTCCGCAAGATCCAGCTGCCGGGCTCGCTGCCCTACGTGTTCTCCGGGATGAAGGTCGGCGCCATCCTGGCGGTTGCCGGCGCCATCGTCGGCGAATTCATCGCTTCCGAGCGCGGGCTCGGCTATCTCATGATCCAGGTGCAGTCCTCGCTCGACACGCCGGCAATGGTGATGGCCGTGGTGCTGCTGACCCTGCTCGGCGTCTCCCTTTACGGCCTGGTGCTCGCCCTCGAACGGCTGTTCGTGGTCCGCGACGTCAGGCTGCAAACCTGACAGGGACGAAACATGCTGCTCACCCGCGACACCCTGCCCGAGACGATCCCTGACATCGCAGCGCTCGACGAACTCTTGTGCCGGCCGAGCCAGGCGCTGATCGATGACCTCCGCAAGGTCGACGGCGACATCATGATCCTCGGCGTCGCCGGCAAGATGGGGCCGACGCTCGCCGGCCTGGCCAGGCGCGCGCTGCCGGATCGCAAGGTGATCGGTGTGGCGCGCTTCAGCGATACCAGCGTGAAGGACTGGCTGCAGGCGCGCGGCATCGAGACCATCAATTGCGATCTGCTGGATGAGACCGCGATCAGGCGGCTACCGAAGAGCCCGAACGTGATCTTCATGGCCGGCCGCAAGTTCGGCGCCGAGGGCGATCTGTCGCTGACCTGGGCGATGAATGCGCATGTCCCTGCGCTGGTCGCCCAGGCCTTCGCCGGCTCGCGCATCGTCGCGTTCTCGACCGGCTGCGTCTATCCCTTCGTGCCGGTCGACGGCAAGGGCTCGGATGAGGCGATGGCGCCGAACCCGCCCGGCGAATACGCGCAATCCTGCGTCGGCCGCGAGCGGATGTTCGAGTATTTCTCGCGAAAATTCTCGACACCTGGCCGGCTGTTCCGCCTCAACTACGCGATCGACATGCGCTATGGCGTGCTGCACGACATCGCCACCAAGGTGCTGACGGGCAAGCCAATCGACGTCGGCCTCGGCCATGTCAATTTTATCTGGCAGGGCGATGCGTCGGCGCAGGCACTGCGCTGCCTCGCGCATTGCGACACGCCGACCTCGCCGATCAATGTCAGCGGCCACGAGATCCTGACTGTCCGCGATCTCGCCGACATATTCGGCGAGCGGTTTGGCCGCGCGCCAGTCATTGTCGGCAAGGAGGAGCCGACGGCGTGGCTGACCAACACGTCGCAGGCGGTGAAACTGTTTGGGGAACCGGTCGTCGATACCGACCGGCTCATCACCTGGACGGCCGACTGGGTCGCGCGTTCCATGCCGAGCCTCGGCAAGCCCACCAAATACGAGGTGCGCGATGGCCGCTACTGACGACATCGCGATCGTCGAGCTCTGGCCTGACGATGCGCAGGCCGGCCTGCTTCTGTCGACCGAGGCGCACTGGAATCAGAACGAGGCCGATTGGCGGACCTTTCTCACCGATGGCATCGTGTTCGGCGTTCGCGACGGCGCGCAGTTGGGTGCGACGGCCGCGCTGCTGCCCTACTCCGCCGGCAATGCCTGGATCAGCATGGTGCTGGTGACGGCGAGCTGGCGCCGCCGCGGCATCGCGACGAAGCTGGTCGATGCCTGCCTCGACGCCGCGCGAAAGCGCGGGCTGACGACATGGCTCGACGCGACGCCGGCGGGCGCTGCGGTTTACGGCCCGCTCGGCTTTACGCCGACGATCGAGCTGCGGCGGCTGCGGCTCGCGAATGCGGGATCAGGTGCGGGAGCGTCGCTCGTGACCGCTTCCATCGACGAATTCATTGCGCGCGATCGCCGCACGATCGGTTTTGAGCGCGGCAGGCTGCTGAGGGCGTTTCACGGTCGCCCGGGATCGCGTCTTGTTTCTGACGGCGACGCAGTTGCCTTGGTTCGCGATGGTCGCACAGCCCGTCAGATCGGCCCGGTGTTCGCTAACGATGCCACGAGCGCCCTGGCCCTGGTTGAGAGCATCGCGCGGTCCGAGCGTGGGCCGCTGATCATCGACGCCGTTCATTCGCAGACCAATTTTGTGAACGGCCTGACCGGTGCCGGCTGGAGCATCGAGCGGCCATTCCAGCGGATGCGGCAGGGACCGCCGACTACGCAAGCCACCGAGCTGCCCTTTGCAGTCGCCGGCCCGGAATTTGGATAGGACGCGCCCATGCACCACAGCGAGATCAAGTCCGAGGTTCGCAAGCTGATCGCCGACGGCACCGTGTTGCCGGCCCATCCGCTGGCGCTCGATGCCAGCCGCCAACTCGATGTCAGGCACCAGCGCGCGCTGACGCGCTACTACATCGACGCCGGCGCCGGCGGACTCGCGGTCGGTGTCCACACCACGCAGTTTGCGATCCGCGATGTCGGCCTCTACAAGCCCGTGCTGGAGCTCGCCGCGGAGACGGCGGCGAACTGGACCAGGCGTCCGCTGGCGATGGTCGCGGGTCTTGCCGGCCCGACGCAGCAAGCCGTGGGCGAGGCCAGGATCGCGCGCGGCATCGGCTATCACGCCGGCCTGCTCAGCCTCGCCGCGATGAAATCGGCCTCTGAAGATGAGATCATTGCGCATTGCGAAGCCGTGGCGAAGGAGATTCCGCTGGTCGGCTTCTACCTGCAACCGGCGGTCGGCGGCGTCATCCTCAGCGCCAATTTCTGGCGGCGCTTTGCCGCGATCGACAACGTCATCGCCATCAAGATCGCACCGTTCAACCGCTACCGCACCCTCGACGTGCTTCGCGGCGTCGCCGCGGCCGGCGCGCTCGACCGCATCGCGCTCTATACCGGCAATGACGATCACATCCTGCTCGACCTGACCCTGCCGTTCGACCTGCGCGACAACGGCGTCACCACCCGCACCTACTTCAAGGGCGGTCTGCTCGGCCACTGGTCGGTGTGGACCGCGAGCGCGATCAAGCAGTTCGAGACCTGCAAGGCGGCGCGGCACAAGGACATTGTGCCGGCCGACCTGCTGGCGCTCGACGCCCGCGTCACCGACTGCAACAGCGCGTTTTTCGACGTCGCCAACAATTTTCACGGCTGCATCGCCGGCTGCCACGAGATCCTGCGCCGCCAGGGTTTGATGCAGGGCATCTGGTGCCTCGATCCCGAGGAGGGTCTCAGCCCCGGCCAGATGGCCGAGATCGACCGCGTCTGCCGCGAGCACGCCGATCTCTCGGATGATGCGTTCGTTGCCGCCCACTTACAAAAATGGCTGGCATGACCGAGCCCTTCATCAGCCTGCGTAACGTCCGAAAGACCTACCGATCGAAAGGCACCGAATTCCTTGCGGTGTCCGACGTCACGATGGACGTGCAGGAAGGCGAGTTGGTGTCGCTGGTTGGCCCGTCCGGCTGCGGCAAGACAACGGTGCTGAAGATCCTGGCCGGCCTGCACGACGCCGACGGCGGCACGATCAAGATCGGCAATGCGCAAACGTCATTCGATCCGGCGCGCGACATCGGCATGGTGTTCCAACAGGCACTGCTGCTGAAATGGCGCACCATCCTCGATAATGTGCTGCTGCCCGCGGAGATCGTCGGCCTCCCGATGAAGGCCGCACGGGAGCGTGCACGCGATCTGCTCAATCTGGTCGGGCTCGCCGGCTATGAGGACAAATATCCGCAGCAGCTCTCCGGCGGCATGCAGCAGCGCACCGCGATCGCGCGTGCCTTCGTGCATGACCCAAAGCTGATCCTGATGGATGAGCCGTTCGGCGCGCTGGACGCGCTGACCCGCGAGCAGATGAACCTCGAAATGCTCAGGATCTGGCGCGAGAGCGGCAAGACCATCATCTTCGTCACCCACTCGATCCAGGAGGCCGTGTTCCTGGCCTCGCATTGCGCGGTGCTCACGGCCGGGCCGGCAAAGATGGCCGAGTACTTTCCGATCGAGCTGCCCTTTCCGCGCGACCTGCCAATCAAGACCACGGACGAATTCGGCGCATATGCGCGGCGCATCTACGCGCGCCTCGGTTTCGGCGCGCACGCCTGAACTTGGTTTAAGCATGATCTTGTCGGAAAGCCGGTTCACACTTTTCCGGATCATGCTCTATTCGTAAGACGACGGCCCGGTGTCGCGATAGGCCCACAGGCATTCGCGCGCCAGCGCGACCGGCGCCTCGACGCCGACCTGGTGGCGCGCGGCAGTGCCGAGCTCGATCACCTCGAGCCGTTTGCCGAACAGCTCGATGCCGTAAGCGGTCTGCGTGCCCTGATAGCGGCGGTCGAGCACCTTCGCGGAGAAGGTGTTGGCGCCATCGGTCCGGCCAATCGCGACGTTCTCCGGCCGTAGCGCAACGCGCACCTTCTCGTCTTCGGCCACTTGATGAAACAGCACGACCTCGCCGCGTCGGCCATCGCCGAAATCGACCACGCCGAAATCGCCGTTGCGCGCGACCAGCGTGCCCGCGAGCTCATTGGTGGCGCCGGTGAAATTGGCGACGAACAGATCGGCCGGACGGTTGTAGATCGTATCGGGCGTGTCCATCTGCAGCAGCTTGCCGTCGCGCATCACGCCGATGCGGTCACCGAGCACGACCGCTTCGGCCTGATCGTGGGTGACATAGAGCGCGGTCATGCCGGTCTGCTTCAGGATGACGCGGAGATCGTCGCGCAGCCGCAGGCGCAGCTTGGCGTCGAGGTTCGACAGCGGCTCGTCAAGCAGCAGCAGTTGCGGCCGGTAGACCATGCTGCGCGCCAGCGCGACGCGCTGCATCTGTCCGCCGGACAGCGCGACCACCGGACGATCGGCATATTCGGAGAGGCCGACCAGCGCCAGCGCCTCCTCGACCTTGCGGTTGGCCTCCGCGCGGCTGATGCTCCGGTGCTTCAGCGGATAGACCACGTTCTGCCGCACCGTCATGTGCGGCCACACCGCATAGGACTGGAACACCATGCCGAGATCGCGCGCCCGTGGCGGCACGAGAATGCCGCGCGCGGGCGACGACACCACCCGGCCCGCGATACTGACCTCGCCGCCGGTCGGATGTTCCAGCCCGGCGACACAGCGCAGCGTCGTGGTCTTGCCGCAGCCGCTTGGGCCGAGCAGCACCACGATCTCGCCGGCCGGCACAGCGAAGCTGACGCCGTCGATCGCCGGACGCCCGATCGCGAACTGTTTCTTGAGCTCGGTAACTTCCAGCGTTGCGGTCATCGTTACGTCGTGCTCACGCCACTCACTGCCGATAGCCAAACGTCTTGTCCCACTCCGCGACCCAGTCGTGGTGCAGCTTCACGTACTCGTCGAACTTCGGATACCAGACCTTGACGACCTTGGGATCAAAGCCGGGCGGAAAGGCCGGCGGCTCCTTGAGCGAGGTGAGATTGCCGAGCTCCTTGATCATGAAGGTCTGCCCTTCCTTCGAGAGGCACCAGTTCAGGAACAGCTTTGCCGCGTTCGGATGCGCGGCAGTCTTCGGGATGCCCGTCGCGTAGGGATTGACCGGCGCGCCTTCCGGCGGGAAGAAGATCTCGATCGGCGCGCCGTCCTTCTGCTTCGGATAGATCGCGTTGTAGAGCAGCGGCCCAACGCCGACCTCGCCCCGCACCATCGCATCCGACATCGGCGCGCCCGACGGATAGAGGATCGGATGGGTCGAAGCCTGCTTGGCCCAATAGTCCTCGCCCAGCACCTGCCGTTCGAACATGATGCGGGTCCAGGTGGTGCCGCCGGATTGCGCGAATACCTGGCCGGTCAGCTTGTCGTATTTCGCCAGCGTCAGATCCTTCCACGTCTTCGGCGGATCCTTCACGATCTCCGTATTGTAGGCGATCGACCACACCAGGGTCACGCGGGGCCAGAGCTGCGGCGCGATCTGGGCCTGCGGATTGTAGTCGGCGGCATTCGGCGGCGCGTAGTCCTGGAACATGTCGGCGAGCGGCTGCATCAGCGCGCGGTCGGAATGATCGACCACGTCGGCGATCAGCTTGCCGGCGGCGGCTTCCGTCTTCACGCGGGTGATCAGCTGGCCGCCGGGCGCGCGCACCATCTCGACCTTGATCTCGGGAAAGCGCTTGTTGAAAGCCTTGATGACCTGCTGCTCGACCTCGGCGAAATTGGCGGTGTAGTAGACCAGCTTGCCTTCTTTCTTCGCCGCCGCGATCAGCTCGGGCGAGCCGAACTCCTGGGCTTGCGCGAACGACGCCATCCCGAACGCTGCGGCGCCGGCCAAAGCCAGTCTGGTAAAGGTTCGTCGATCCATCGCCAATCCTCCCTCTTTTTGTTATCCGGTTCGCGCGACGCTGCCCTGCGCCGAGCCGCGCGACAGCCAGTTGGCGCCGCCGATGAGCACGCCGAGCAGCACGGTCTGCACCAAACTAAAGGCGGCTGTCTTGCCGAGATTGCCGCCCTCGTAATAGTCGAGCAGCAACACCGACATCACCATGGTGTTGCTGGTGTAGAGGAACAGCGACGAGCCGAGCTCGCGGATCGCCAGCACGAACAGCAAGGTCATCGAGGCCAGGACGCCCGGCCGCGCCAGCGGCAGCACGATGGTCCTGATGGTGCCGAGCATGCCCTTGCCGCAGACCCAGGCGGCTTCCTCGAGCTCGCGATGGATCTGCAGGAACGAGGTCGACAGCGCCTTGACGGTATCGGGCATGAAGCGCGCAATGAAGGCGAGCGCCAGGATCCACACCGTGCCGTAGAGGCCGCCGGGCACGCCGATCCAGGCCCAGAGATAGGCAACGCCGACCACGAGGCCGGGAATCGCGACCGGCAGCGTCGAGATCAAATCGATCGCACGCCGGCCCTTCACCTGGGTACGATGGATGGTGTAGCCGATCGCAAACGCCAGCGCGCCGCCGACCACGGCGGTGACCACGCCGACCTCGACCGCGTTGTAGATCGAGCGGATCGTGAGCGGATTGTCGAAGATGCTTTCGAAATGGACCAGCGAATATTGCCGCATGTCGAACAGGCTGGCGACGTCGCGGATGAACATGAATTTGCGGAACGCCGCGACAATCAGCGCCAGCGACGGCAGCACCACGACGACGAGCAGATAGACGATACCGATGCCGAAAGTGAGCCAGCGCCAGTGGCCGAGATCGAGGCTGCGCGGCCGGAATGCCTTGCCGGCGACCGTGGTGTAGCTGCGCCCGCTCAGCACTTTCTGCTGCAGATAGACCAGCAGGCCCGTCACCACCATCAGGATGATCGCGACCGCAGCCGCGGTGTTGTAGAGCGGCGGCGACCAGTTGGTCAGCTTGAAGATGTAGGTGGTGAGCACGCTGAGATTGGTCGGCGCGCCCAGCACCGCCGGAATGCCGTAGATGCCGAGCATCACGATGAAGGACAGCAGCATGCCCGAGACGATCGCCGGCATGATCAACGGGAACGTCACCGTGAACAGCGTCGCGAACGCGCTGGCGCCGGAGATCTCGGCGGCCTCCTCCAGGCTCGGATCCATGTTCCGTAGCGCCGACGAGGTGAACATGTAGACATAGGGCGCGTAATAGATGCCGAACACGAAGACGAGGCCCCACATCGAATAGAAGTCGACGCGGAAATCAGATCCCATCCATTTGAACAGGGTGTTGATCAGCCCCGTCTTCGGCGAACCGAGAATGGCCCAGGCGACGCCCGCGACCAGTGGCGGCGCGAACAGCGGCAGGATGCTGGCGGCGGCGATGAAGCCCTTGAACGGCGTATTGGTGCGCACCACGATCCAGGAGAAGAACAGCCCGATCGCCACCGCAATCGCGGTGCCGCCGCCGCAGGCGATCAGCGTATTGAGCAGGGCCTCGCCGACATTCGGGTTCGCCAGCACGGTGAGGAAATTGCCGATCGAGAGTCCGCTCAGGCTGACGCCATCGACCACCGGGTTGGTGTTGGTCAGCGCCCCCAGCAGCAGCATGAAGACGGGATAGATCACCAGGAAGGTCAGGATCGCGAGCAGGGCTCCGACCCACAGGCCGGTGAGCAGGCGCCGGCGAGTTCCCTCACCAGCGCCCCGCGAGACGTCGCTGCGCCGGTCCGCCTGTCCGTGCAATGCGCTTCCCCTCCTGGCCGCGCTCTGACGTCGCGGTCTTGTATACCAAGCCTAGTCCATCGCCGAGGTGGCGCAAGCTAGCCGAAAGTCGGCGGCTGATATGCCGCGGAAGATCGCCTTTCGCATATGCATCATGCAGCGGTGCCGGTGGGGTCCGCGGCATCGTCGGTGTACAGCCCTTCTAGAAGGGCGGCATCGCGCCGCCGGACGGAGAATCGTTCACAATGCTGGATACGGTCGCGGCGAAGGTGGTCTCTCCGCCTGTCATGGACGGCCTGCCGCCGGAACGCCGCCGCTGGGCGGTGGCCGCGATCTTCACGGCGCTGGCGATGGCCTCGCTCGATACCGCGATTGCCAACATCGCCCTGCCCGCGATCGCGAGCGACCTTCACGTCAGCCCGGCCGAGGTGGTCTGGGTGGTCAACGTCTATCAGATTGCGCTGGTCGCGACCTTGCTGCCGCTCGGCGCGCTCGGCGAGATCGTCGGCCATCAGCGCATCTATCTCGGCGGTCTCTTGCTGTTCACGCTGGCGTCACTCGGCTGTGCGCTCGCATGGTCGCTGCCGAGCCTGCTGGTGGCGCGCACGCTGCAAGGGCTCGGCGCCAGCGGGCTGATGAGCGTCAACACCGCGCTGGTGCGCTTCGTCTATCCGAGCCGCATGCTCGGCCGCGGTCTTGGCCACAACGCACTGGTGGTCGGTACCGCCTTCACGCTGGGACCGACGATCGCATCCAGCATCCTCGCCTTTGGTCCATGGCCCTGGCTGTTCGCGGTCAACCTACCCTTCGGCGTGATCGCGCTCGTGATCGGCATGAGGACGCTGCCGGCAACGCCACGCGCCACCCATGGCTTCGACTTCACCAGCGCCGCACTCGCCTCGATCTGCCTCGGCCTCTTCATCATCGGGATTGGCAGCGGTGCCCACAAGACGTCACCGCCGCTGGTGATCGCCGAGCTCGTCGGCGCGCTCGTCGTCGGCTGGATCCTGACCCGACGGCAGGCCGACCATCCGGCGCCGATGCTGCCGATCGATCTGTTTCGTCGTCCAATCTTCGCGCTCTCGGCAGCGACCGCGGTCTGCTCATTCGCTGTGCAGGGCCTCGCCTTCGTCTCGCTGCCGTTCTACTTCGAGGACGTGCTGCATCGCTCGCAGGTCGAGACCGGCTTCTTCCTGACGCCTTGGCCGCTGGTGGTTGCCATCATGGCGCCGATTGGCGGTCGGCTCTCGGACCGTTACCCCGTCGGTATTCTCGGCAGCATCGGCATGCTGCTGCTCGGCTTCGGCATGGTGCTGCTCGCGACCCTGCCCGCGGAGCCCGGCGTCGCCAACATCGTTTGGCGCATGGTGATCTGCGGCATCGGCTTCGGGTTCTTCCAGACACCGAACATGCGGGCGATCATGTCGAGCGCCCCGACCCATCGCAGCGGCGGCGCCAGCGGCATCGTCGCGACGGCACGATTGACCGGCCAGACCACGGGTGCAGCGCTCGCCGCACTGTGCTTCGCGCTGGCCGGCCATGAGGGCGCAACATGGGCGCTGGCACTCGGCGCAGGATTTGCGGTGCTCGGCAGCGTAATGAGCGTATCGCGGCTGGCGTTTACACAGAAGCCAAAGGCATGACGGCCATGCCGCACGCGCAGTACGGCCCAACACCGCGCCATCAATTTTCTTCCCGTATCGCAAACGCATATTCTTGATTTGAACCGCTCCGGTTTCGAGTCCAACATCGCGCCGAAGTTCGATCGGAGGATCGGACAGATCAGGGGACCGCGATGGCAAACCTCACTATCAATGGCAAAACAATCAATGTGGATGTCGAGGACGACACGCCGCTGCTTTGGGCGATTCGTGAGAACGTTGGACTGACGGGAACGAAATATGGCTGCGGCATCGCACAATGCGGCGCATGCACCGTCCATATCGACGGCGTCGCGATGCGCTCCTGCGGCGTGACCGTCAGCGAAGCCGCCGGCAAGCAGATCACCACCATCGAAGGCCTCGGCGCCAACGGCGCCCTGCACAAGGTGCAGCAGGCCTGGATCGCCAATGACGTCCCGCAATGCGGCTATTGCCAGAGCGGCATGATCATGGCCGTGGCGGCGCTGCTCAAGGAGAAGCCGAAGCCGACCGACGACGACATCAACGAGGCCATCACCAATATCTGCCGTTGCGGCACCTTCCAGCAGGTGCGCGAGGCGATCCATGCTGCCGCAAGCGCGTGAGGGGGCGGCCATGAATCAGCACGTCAAGCTCAACCGCCGCGCCTTCGTCATCGGCACCGCGACCGCGGGTGCCGGCCTCGCGATCGGCCTTGACCTTCCCTTTGGCGGTCCGACCGTGGTGCGCGCCGCCGACGGCTCGCCTGAAGTGAATGCCTGGGTCGTGATCCGGCCCGACGACACCGTGGTGATCCGCATCGCCCGCTCCGAAATGGGCCAGGGCAGCCTCACCGGCCTCGCCCAGCTCGTCGCCGAGGAGCTGGAATGCGACTGGTCGAAAGTGACCACCGAATATCCGACGCCCGGCCAAAGCGTCGCCCGCAAGCGCGCCTGGGGCGATTTCTCCACCGGCGGCAGCCGCGGCATCCGCTCCTCGCAGGACTATGTCCGCAAGGGCGGCGCCACCGCGCGCGTGATGCTGATCCAGGCAGCGGCGAACGAGTGGAAAGTGCCGGCCTCCGAATGCACGGCCTCCAACAGCGTCATCACCCACACGCCATCGGGCAAGACCACGACCTACGGCAAGGTGGTGGAAGCCGCCGCGAAGCTCGAGCCGCCGGCCGACGTCAAGCTGAAGGACCCGAAGGACTGGAAGATCGCCGGCAAGGGCGTGAAGCGTCTCGACACCGTCGACAAGACCACGGGTGCGATGACCTACGGCATCGACGTCAAGCTGCCGGGCATGCTGAACGCCGCGATCAAGGATTGCCCGGTGTTCGGCGGCAAGCTGAAGAGCTTTGACGAAGCCAAGATCGCCAACATGAAGGGCGTCAAGAAGGTGGTGAAGGTCGGCGACAGCGCCGTCGCCGTCGTCGCCGACACCTGGTGGCACGCCAAGACCGCACTCGAGGCGATGCCGATCGTCTGGGACGAAGGCGACAACGCAAAAGTCTCCAGCGAGTCGATCGCGAAGTGGCTCACTGAGGGTCTCGACAACGCGCAGCCGGCCTATGTCGGCAACAAGAACGGCGACGCGCTCGCTGCCATTGCCGGTGCGGCCAAGAAGGTCGAGGCGGTCTACAGCTATCCCTACCAGAACCACGCCACGATGGAGCCGATGAACGCCACCGTGCTCTACACGCCGGACAAGTGCGAGGTGTGGTGCGGCACGCAGAACGGCGAAGCGGCGTTCGCCGCGGCGCTGGAGGCCTCCGGCCTGCCCGCCGAAAAGGTCGACGTGCACAAGCTGATGCTCGGCGGCGGCTTTGGCCGGCGCGGCATGACCGACTATGTGCGGCAGGCGGTTGCGATCGCCAAGCAGATGCCGGGCACGCCGATCAAGCTGTTGTGGTCGCGCGAAGAGGACATGGCGCACGGCAAGTATCATCCGATCACGCAGTGCAAGCTGACCGGCGCGTTCGATGCCGACAACAATCTGGTCGCGCTGCACTACCGGTTGTCTGGCCAGTCCATCCTGTTCTCGGTACGCCCCGAAGCGCTGCAGAACGGCATGGATCCGGCCGCCTTCCAGGGCGTCGCTCAAACAGGTGAAGCGGCGCTCGGCTACTCCGTGCCGAACCTGCTGGTCGAGCATTCCATGCGCAACCCGCATGTGCCACCGGGCTTCTGGCGCGGCGTCAATGTCAATCACAACGCGATCTACATGGAATGCTTCATGGACGAGTTGGCCAAGGCCGCAGGCCAGGACCCGCTCGCTTTCCGCCGCAAGCTGATGGCGAAAAATCCCAAGCACCTCGCCGTGCTGAACGCCGTGGCCGAGAAGATCGGCTGGGACAAGCCGGCGCCGCAGGGCGTCTATCGCGGCATCGCGCAGGTGATGGGCTATGGCAGCTATGTCGCCGGCGCCGCAGAAGTCTCGGTGACCGACGGCAGCAAGATCAAGGTGCTGCGCATCGTCGCGTCCACCGACCCCGGATACGTCGTCAATCCGGCGCAGGTGGAACGGCAGATCGCGGGCTCCTTCGTCTACGGCCTCTCCGCGCTGTTCTACGGCGGCTGCACCGTGAAGGACGGCCGCATCGAGCAGACCAACTTCGACACCTACAACTCGATGCGCATCAACGAGATGCCAAAGGTGGAATCGGTGATGGTGCCGAGCGGCGGGTTCTGGGGCGGCGTCGGCGAGCCAACCATCGGCGTCGCGGCGCCGGCGGTGCTCAATGCGTACTTCGCGGCGACGGGCAAGCGGGTGCGTTCGTTCCCGCTGCGCGACCAGAATATCTCTTTCGCCTGATACAACAGAGCGGCGGCCCACACGGCCGCCGCTCTCCTTTTTTGGATTCCATGCATGGCCGTCACGCGTCGACCGACGCGCAGGGATGTCGTCCGGTCAGCCGCTGCTGTCGCAGCGGTGACGTTGGCATGTCCGTCGCTGGCGCAAGCGTCACCACGCGTCGCCGTGATCGGTGGCGGCTTTGGCGGGGCGGCCTGCGCGCGGGCGCTGCGGCGGCTCGATGCCGGGCTGCAGGTGACTCTCATTGAGCCGAACAAGATCTTTACCGCCTGCCCCTTCAGCAATGAGGTCATCGCGGGCCTGCGGGAGCTGACGGAACAGCAATTCACCTATGACAAGGTTGCGGCCGATGGCGTGACGGTGGCCGCGCAGGCTGCCGTGAAGGTCGACAACCAGGCGCGCACGATCGGTCTCGCCGACGGCAGCACCATTGCTTACGATCGTCTGGTGCTGGCCCCCGGCATCGACATGCGGTTCGACGCCCTGCCCGGCTATGACGAGGCGGCCTCACAGAAGATGCCGCACGCCTGGAAGGCCGGCGAGCAGACGTTGCTGCTGCGCAAGCAACTGGAAGCGATGGACGATGGCGGCACTGTCGCGATCGCGGTCCCCGCCGCTCCCCTGCGCTGCCCACCGGCACCTTATGAGCGCGCGGGCCTGATCGCGCATTATCTGAAGACGAAGAAGCCACGCTCGAAGATCCTGATCCTCGACGCCAAGGACAATTACTCGCAGCAAAAGCTGTTCGAGAACGCCTGGAAGGAGCTTTATCCCGGCATGATCGAGCGCATCGCGCTGTCACAGGGCGGGCGCGTCACGTCGATCGATCCGGGAACGAACGAGATCGTCACCGACTTCGGCAATTACACCGCACAGGTTGCCAACATCATTCCGCCGCAGAAGGCCGGCCGCATCGCCGAGATTGCCGGCGCCGCCGACCACACTGGCTGGTGCCCGATCGATCCCGTGACCTTTGCCTCGAAGCTGCTGCCCAATATCCATGTCATCGGCGACGCCTGCATCGCCGGCGGCATTCCGAAATCGGCGTCCGCGGCGAGCGCGCAAGGCAAGGCCTGTGCGGCCGCGATCGTGAATGCGCTCGCCGGCAAGGCACCGGATACGCCACGGCTGAACGGCGCCTGCTACAACACGGTCGCGCCGGGCTACGCCTTCTCGCTGAGGGGAATCTATCAGCCGAAGGATGGCCAGTATGCCGAGGCGGAGGTGGTGACCAGCCCGGTCGATGCGTCGCGCGAGGTGCGTCAGCGCGAAGCCGATGAAGCACTCGGCTGGTTCAAGGCCATCACGGGAGACGCCTTTGGCTAACGCGCTACGATCCATGACCAGCGCGGCCATTCTGTTGGCTGTCGTATCTGCCGCAAGCGCACAGGGCCTGCGGCCCTACGCGGTCGTCGGCGATGCCGTTCCCGACTCGCTGACGGGAACCAGGGGCGATGCGACGCGTGGCCGTGCCCTGATCGTGGAACGCACTAGCACTTGCATCCTCTGTCATAACGGCCCATTTCCCGAACAGAAGTCTCAGGGCGATCTGGCGCCGAACCTGTCCGGCAGCGGCAGCCGCTGGTCGGAAGGGCAATTGCGGTTGCGGCTGGTGGATGCGTCACGTCTCAATGCGACGACGATCATGCCATCGTACTATCGCGTGGATGGCCTCAATCGTGTCGGCCGATCCTGGCTTGGCAAGCCGATCCTGTCGGCGGAGCAGATTGAGGATATCGTGGCGTATCTGGTGACGCTGCGGGACTAGGACAGAGAATGGCGGATACGGACCATACGCGCCGAACATTTTTGGGACTTGCCGGCGGCGCGGCCGTCCTGGGCACTGTCCCTGTTGTGATCGTGCGGCCAGTCGAGGCCACACCGGCGATGCTGCAAACGGCGATCCGCAATGTGGTCGGCGAAGCCAATGTGCGGACCGGCAAAGTGAAGCTCGACATTCCGCCGCTGGTCGAGAACGGCAACACCGTGCCGATGACGGTGAGCGTAGCGAGCCCAATGACCGCGGATGACCACGTGAAGAGCATTCACGTCTTCAACGAGAAGAACCCGCAGCCGAATATCGGCAATTTCCATCTCGGCCCGCACGCCGGCCGCGCGCAGATCTCGACCCGGATTCGCCTCGCCGACAGCCAGAAGGTGGTCGTCATCGCGCGCCTCTCCGACGACACCTTCTGGTCCGCAACGGTCGATATCGTGGTGACGCTCGCCGCCTGCACCGAGGAGGTGATCTGATGCCGTCCGCCCTGATCAATGTCCCGCCCAAAGCGAAGCGCGGCGACGTCATCGAGATCAAGACGCTGATGTCGCACATCATGGAAACCGGCTATCGCCACACCGCCTCGGGCGAGGTCGTGCCGCGCGACATCATCACGAGCTTTGCCTGCCGCTACAACGGCACCGAGATCTTCCGCGCCGATCTTTACCCGGCGATCGCGGCCAATCCGTTCATCTCGTTCTTCACGACAGCCACCGAGAGCGGCAAGTTCGAATTCGAATGGATCGGCGACAAGGGATTTTCGGAGACCGCGTCCGCCTCGATCACGGTCGAATGAGACTGCTCGGCTGCATTGCTCTCGCGAGCGCGCTTGCAGGCGCCGCGCTGGCGGCCGAGATTCCGCAGGACCAGCGCCGCTCCGGCTATAGCTTCATGAGCGCTGATACCAAGGCGATGCAGGACGACGACACCGTCAATCCCGGCATGCTCTGGGTGCTCGACGGTGAGGCGCTGTGGAAGCGCAAGGCGGGCACATCGGACAAATCCTGCGCCGATTGCCACTATGACGCGCGCGTCAGCATGAAGGGCGTGGCCGCGCACTATCCCGCCTATGAGAAAGCATTCGGCCGGCCGCTCGACCTCGAAGGGCGCATCAATCTCTGTCGCGCCAATCACCAGCAGGCGACGCCGCTTCCCTATGAAAGCCGCGACTTGCTCGCCTTGACGGCCTATGTCGCGCAGCAATCACGGGGCATGCCGATCGAGGCCGGCGACGATCCTGATCTCAAGCCCTTCGTCGAACAGGGACGCGAGCTGTTCATGCAGCGACAGGGACAGCTCAATCTCGGCTGCGCCAACTGCCACGATGATAACTGGGACAAGAAGCTTGCGGGGTCTGCGATCACGCAAGGACACCCGACTGGCTATCCGCTGTACCGGCTGGAATGGCAGTCGCTGGGATCATTGCAACGGCGGCTGCGCGCCTGCATCACCGGCATCCGCGCGCAGGCCTATGACTGGGGCTCACCCGAGCTGGTCGCGCTCGAGCTCTATCTGATGTCGCGCGCGCGGGGGATGCCGATGGAGGCACCGGCTGTGCGGCCGTAGGCAGCAGTCCATCCCCTCATGGTGAGGAGCGCATAGCGCGTCTCGAACCATGAGGCCCCACTCGGGCCTCGCCCTTCGAGACGCTTGCTGCGCAAGCTCCTCAGGGTGAGGGTCAAGTCTTGGTGCGGCTAAATCAGCGCTCCGCGAACGCCTTCTCGACCACGAACTGCGCGGGCTCGCCGTGGTTGCCTTCGACGAAGCCGCGGCCGTTCAGCAGCGTGCGGGTGTCGGCGACCAGCGCCGGCGAGCCGCAGATCATGACGCGGTCATGGGCGGGATCGAGCGCGGGCAGATTGATGTCGGCAAACAGCTTGCCCGAGGTGATGAGGTCGGTGATGCGGCCACGGTTGCGGAAGGGATCGCGGGTCACGGTCGGATAGTAGATCAGCTGGTCGCGCACGAGCTCGCCGATCAGCTCATCCTTCGGCAGCTGCTCGGTGATCATCTCGCCATAGGCGAGCTCCCTCACCTTGCGGCAGCCGTGCAGCAGCACGACCTTCTCGAAGCGGTCGTAGGTTTCAGGGTCCTTGATCACGCTGAGGAACGGCGCGAGGCCGGTGCCGGTGCCGACCAGATAGAGGTTGCGGCCGTCCTCGAGGTTGTCGATCACGAGCGTGCCGGTGGCCTTGCGGCTGACGATGATCTCGTCGCCCTCTTTCAGGTGCTGGAGGCGCGAGGTCAGCGGGCCATCCGGAACCTTGATCGAGAAGAACTCGAGCGTGTCCTCGTAATTGGCGCTGGCGACGCTGTAGGCCCGCAGCAGCGGCTTCTCGCCGACCTTGAGCCCGATCATCGTGAACTCGCCGTTGCGGAAGCGGAACGACGGATTGCGGGTGGTCCTGAAGGAGAACAGCGTATCGGTCCAGTGGTGAACGCTCAGGACGCTTTCCTGGTTGAAGTTGCTCATCGTCACATTCCTTGACCAAGGGGCCGGATTGGCGGCAAAATCATTCGTACACGATCGTTAGTATACAAATGAATAATCCAGCTTGATCCGACCGTCAAGGCACATGCAGAATGGTCGGCGAAGGCCTTGAACCAAAAGGAAAAACCATGGCGCACGATGCACCCCAGGCGACCGGCCCGAGCAAGCTGGTGATCCACAATATCGGGCTTTTGCTGTCGGGCGACCTGGAACGGCCGATTCTGGATGCCGACACCATCGTGGCCGAGAACGGCAAGATCACTGCAATAGGCCGCCTGAAGGATGTGGATACCGAGGGCGCCACCACCATCGTCGATGCCATGGGCACGACCGTCGCGCCAGGTCTGATCGACAGCCACGTCCACCCGGTGGCGGGCGACTGGACGCCGCGGCAGAACCAGATCAACTGGATCGACAGCTATCTGCATGGCGGCGTCACCACCATGATCTCGGCCGGCGAGGTCCACATGCCCGGCCGTCCCCGCGACGTCGTCGGCGTCAAGGCGATGGCGATCTTCGCGCAGCGCGCGTTCTGGACGCTGCGGCCCGGCGGCGTGAAGGTGCACGCCGGCGCGCCGGTGATCGAATGCGAGATGGTCGAGGACGACTTCAAGGAAATGGCGGCCGCCGGCGTCAAGCTGCTCGGCGAGGTCGGTCTCGGCGGCGTCAAAGACGGGCCGACCGCACGCAAGATGGTCGGCTGGGCGCGCAAATACGGCATCCAGAGCACGATCCACACCGGCGGCCCCTCGATCCCCGGCTCCGGACTGATCGACAAGGACGTGGTGCTGGAGGCCGACACCGACGTGGTCGGCCACATCAATGGCGGCCACACGGCCCTGCCCGACGACCAGATCCGCTGCATCTGCGAGGGCTGCAAGCGCGGGCTGGAGCTGGTTCACAACGGCAATGAGCGCTCGGCGCTGTTCACTCTGCGCACCGCGCGGGAGATGGGCGATCTGCATCGCGTCATCCTCGGCACCGATGCGCCGGCCGGCTCCGGCGTGCAGCCGCTCGGCATCCTGCGCATGGTCTCGATGCTGTCCTCGCTTGGCGAGCTGCCGGCCGAGCTCGCCTTTTGTCTGGCCACCGGCAATACCGCGCGGATGCGCGAGCTCGACTGCGGCCTGATCGAGGTCGGCCGCTCCGCCGATTTCGTGCTGATGGACAAGGCCCAGCACTCACCGGGCAAGAACATCCTGGAGAGCGTGCAGCTCGGCGACCTCCCCGGCATCGGCATGACCATCATCGACGGCATCGTGCGCACGCAACGCAGCCGCAACACGCCGCCGGCCGGCAAGGTGCCGGAGATCGTGGCGAAGTAGCCCGCTATTTGTAGGGTGGGCAAAGGAGCGAAGCGACGTGCCCACCATCACGAGCACGCCGGGAATGGTGGGCACGGCGCTGCGCGCCTTTGCCCACCCTACCGGATCGTCCTGCGATCCGCGGCCAGTCGTCGCATGGATTGACGTGCGAGCCGTTCCTTTCACCCGTCGTCATTGAGGTGTATCCTGCGCCCAAAGCGAACCTAGCCGGCGGCACTCGCAAGAGGCATTTTCGATCCGGAATAGTTCCTGCTGCACGCCGCCGAGCTGTGTTGATTCACACCAGGCAAACAGGAGGCAGCACGATGACGATGAGGCCAGATCCCACGTTTCACGCCTCGCCGAAGCTTGCGATGGAAGCGCCGGCCGAGACCTTCGCCTACACCGTGCTGCTCAGCCCGGACTTTTCCAAGCCCGACGCGCTCGCCGTGATCGACGTCAAGCCGGGATCACCGACCTACAGCAAGATCGTCCACACCGTGACGATGCCCAACAAGGGCGATGAGTTTCACCATTTCGGATGGAACGCCTGCTCATCGGCCCTGTCCCCGCTCGCGGGACACGCCTTCATCGAGCGCCGTTATCTCATTATTCCCGGCATGCGATCCTCACGGATCTACATCGTCGATACCAAGCCGGATCCCAGGGAAGCCAAGATCCACAAGATCATCGAACCCGAGGAGGTCTTCAAGAAGACCGGCTACTCGCGGCCGCACACGATCCACTGCGGCCCGGAGGGCATCTATGTCTCGACACTCGGCGGTGGCGGCAAGGACGGCACCGATGGCCCGCCCGGCATCTTCATCATGGACTGCGAGACGTTCGAGGTGCTCGGGCGCTGGGAGATCGATCGCGGTTCGCAGACCAAGCACTATGACTTCTGGTGGAACCTGCCGCGCGATTACATGGTGAGCAGTGAATGGGCCTTGCCGCCGCAGTTCGAGAACGGAATCGTGCCGGAGGATCTGCTGTCGAACAAATACGGCCATCGCCTGCATTTCTGGGATCTGCGGGCGCGGCGCAATGTCCAGACCATCGATCTCGGCGCCAATCATCAAATGGCGCTGGAGGTGCGTCCCGCGCATGATCCGGTCCGCGAATATGGCTTCGTCGGCGTCGTGGTCGATACCACCAACCTCGAGGGTTCGATCTGGACCTGGTGGCGCGAGGGCGGCAAGTTTCACATCGAGAAGACGGCGACGATCCCGCCCGAGGCAGCACAGAAGGACCAGCTGCCGCCGCTGCTGCAGGGCTTTGGCGCGGTGCCGCCGCTGGTGACCGACATCGACCTGTCGATGGACGACAAGTTTCTCTACGTCGCCTGCTGGGGCACCGGTGAGATGCGCCAATACGACGTCAGCGATCCCCGCAAGCCGAAGCTCGCCGGATCGGTCCGCATCGGCGGCATCGTTCGCCGCGCACCGCACCCGAACGGCCAGGCCTTTGCCGGCGGTCCGCAAATGGTCGAGATCAGCCGCGACGGCAAGCGGGTCTACTGGACCAATTCGCTGTACTCGACCTGGGACGACCAGTTCTATCCGCAGGGTATTCCGGGCGCCGAGGTGATGGCGAATGCGAGCCCGGGTGGCGGCCTCGAACTCGCAAAGGATTATTGGGTGAGCCTCCCCGACGGCTACCGTGCGCACCAGATCCGGCTCGACGGCGGTGACTGTTCGACGGATTCGTTCTGCTATCCGTCGGCGTGAATGTGAGCGCGGCCGATTGGACACTGGCCTGGCTGTGGCTGGCTGTCATTGCGAGCGGCCTCTACCACGGGATCAACCCCGGCATGGGTTGGCCGCTCGCGGTTTCGGCCGGATTGATGCAGCGAAGCTCGCGTGCGCTGGTGGCTGCCCTCGGGCCGCTCGCGATCGGCCACCTGCTCGCGATGCTGCTCGTGATCCTGCCCTTCGCGCTGCTGGTCGCGCTTGTCGACTGGCAACGTCCGATCCGGATCAGCGCCAGCCTGCTTGTCATCTGCTTCGGCCTCTATCGGTTGATCGACCGGCGGCATCCGAAGGCGTTGGCGCGGATACCGCCGACGCAGCTCGGCCTGTGGTCCTTCGCGGTGGCGATCGCCCATGGCGCGGCGCTGATGCTGGTGCCAATCTATCTCGGGCTCTGCCGGGAGGCCGATGCCGACACGGGCCACGCGGCCGCTCGCGCTTTGATCGACGTCAACCTGACGATGGCCGTGCTGGTCTCCATCGTCCACGCGAGCGCGATGATCGCCGCCGGCGGATGCCTGGCGTGGCTGGTCTACCGCTATCTCGGCCTCAAATTCGTCAGCCGGAGCTGGTTCAATCTGGATACCGTCTGGGCTGCCAGTCTCGTGCTGGTCGGCGCCGTCGCACTGGCGTTCGGCCTCGAAGCGTAGATACATAGGGTGGGCAAAGCGACCCCGTCCACGGTAGCTCAACGAGCGAAGACGGAAGCGTGCCCACCATCGCGAGCACGCCGGGAATGGTGGGCACGGCGCAAAGCGCCTTTGCCCACCCTACTCAACGCAATTTACTCAGCAGCGCGACCAGCGTCTCGCGCTCTTTGGCATCAAGCGGCGCCAGCGTTTCCTTGGAAATCGCCAGCGCGGCGGGTGCGGCTTTCTCGGCCAGTTGCTGGCCTGCACGCGAGAGACTGACCTGCAGGCGGCGCCCATCCTCGGGATCGGGCGACGTCTCAGTCAACCCGCGCGCGGTGAGCCGATCGATCACGCCCTTGATGGTCGCGACATCCATCGAGGTCAGCCGCCCCAGCTGGTTCTGCGAGCACGCGCCGACCTCGGACAGTTTCGACAGCGCGGCCCATTGCGTCGGCGTCAGGTTGATCCCGATGTCGCGGGCGAAAATCATGGCGTGGCGCTGCGAGACCTGGCGCAGGATGAAGCCGATCTGCTCGTCGAGCACATAGGGCGATTTGGCTGCCTTGACGCTTCGCTTGGGAGACCCGTTCCTTGCCATCGTCCCGCCCCTACAGCGACAGATGCGCGTCGCGGATGTCCGGACGCGCGTCGAGCTCGGCCATGGTGCCGCCGAAGCAGATCCGGCCGCGCTCGATGATGTAGGCGCGGTCGGAGATCAACCGCGCGAAATGCAGGTTCTGCTCGGAGACCACGATGCTCACCCCCTCCTTCTTCATGGCGAGGATCGCATCGACCATCTGCTCGACGATCTTCGGCGACAGCCCTTCCGACGGCTCATCCAGCAGCACCAGCGAGGGATTACCCATCAAGGTGCGCGCGATCGTCAGCATCTGCTGCTCGCCGCCGCTCATGCGGCCGCCGGGGCGGTTGCGCATCTCGCCGAGATTGGGAAACAGCTTGAACAGTTTTTCGCGATCCCATTCCGGTGCGTTGGCGCGCTTCGGCTGGCGTCCAACCTCGAGATTCTCCTCGACGGTCAGATCGGTGAAGATTCGCCGCTCCTCCGGCACATAGCCGAGGCCGCCACGCACGATCGCATGCGTCGGCTCGCGCGAGACGTCCTTGCCTTCGAACACGATCTGGCCGGAGCGGTTCTGGACGAGACCGACGATGGAGCGGAACGTGGTCGATTTGCCGGCGCCGTTGCGGCCGAGCAACGCAACCACTTCACCCTCCCCGACCTCGAAACCGATGTCGAACAGGATGTGCGCCGGGCCGTAGAAGCTGTTGAGATCCTTCACCGCGAGCTTCATGCGTGCGCTCCCTCGCGATGCCGGGCGTCATAGACGAGGCCTTCGCCAAGATAGATCGCCCGCACCTGCGCGTTGCCGCGGACCTCCTCGGGCGAGCCTTCGGCGATCAGCGTGCCGCGGTTCAGCACCAGGATGCGGTCGGCATGCTCGAACACCACGTCCATGTCGTGCTCGGTGAAGAGCACGCCGAGCGACTGCTCGCGCGCGATCTGCGCGGTCAGCCGCATCAATTCGATCCGTTCGCGCGGCGCCATGCCGGCAGTGGGCTCGTCCATCAACAGCAGTTTCGGCTGGTTGGCGAGCGCGATTGCAAGCTCCAGCCGCTTGAGGTCGCCATAGGCGAGCTCGCCGCAGGGGCGCTCGGCATAGGCACCCATGCCGACGAGATCGAGCAGCCGGCCCGCCTCCTCGCGCGCGAAATTCGTAGTCGAGCGCCAGAGATTGAACAGCTGCTGCCGGTGCGAGACCAGCGCGACCTGGACGTTCTCGCGCACCGTCATGGTCGGGAATGTCGCGGTGATCTGGAAGGTGCGGCCGACGCCCATCCGCCAGACCACGCGCGGCTTCTTGCCGGTAGTCTCCTGCCCCATCACGCGGATGCGGCCGGAGTCCGGCGTGTTCTGGCCGTTGAGCATGTCAAAGCAGGTGCTCTTGCCCGCCCCGTTCGGCCCGATCAGCGCCAGAATCTCGCCGGCACGCAGCTCGAACGAGACGCCGCGCACGGCGTGCACGCCGCCATAGGACTTTGTGAGCCCCTCGACCGACAGCAATGTGGGGACCATGCTCATTCGGCGGTCTCGATGCGGGAGGTGAGGATGGCGGGTTTTGCCGGCGTGGAGTTGCCGCGGCGGTTCATCATAGACTCCAGCGTGCCGACGATGCCCTTGGGGAATGCGACAACGATCAGCACGACGAAGCCGCCGAGCACGAGCTTGGACCATTCGGTCTGGCTGACCAGCCAGATGTTCAGCGCCTTGTAGACGATTGCGCCGATCACCGCGCCGGACACCGTCTCGACGCCGCCGAGCAGCACCATGACCAGCGCATCGACCGAAAGCGGAATTCCCATATTGTCGGGGAATACGCTGCCCTTGAGGTAGGCGAACAGCGCGCCGGCGACGCCGGCCGTGGTGCCTGCGATCACGAAGGCGGTCCACTGGATGCGCTTGGCGTTGATGCCGATCGATTCGCTGCGCAGCGGCGAGTCGCGCGTGGCGCGCAGCGCATAGCCGAACGGCGAGAACACGATGATGCGCAGGATCACCACCGCGAGCGCGGCGATACCGAGCGACAGCCAGTAGAAATGCGACGGGCCCGCCGCCCATTTCTCCGGCCAGACGCCGAGGATGCCGTTGTCGCCGCCGGTGACGGAGACCCACTGGAACGCGATCGACCAGACGATCTGGGCAAAGGCCAGCGTCAGCATCGCGAAATAGACCCCGGAGAGCTGCACCGCGAAGAAGCCGAACACGGCGGCACCGAGGAGCCCGAGCAACGGCCCGAGCAGCAACGACACGATCATCGGGAGCCCCGCCATCTTGGCAAGGAACGCGATGCCGTAGGCACCAAGCCCGAAATAGGCGGCGTGGCCGAACGAGGCGAGCCCGCCGACCGACATCAGGAAATGCAGGCTGACGGCGAAGATCACGAAGATCGCGATCTCGGAGCCTACGGTCAGCGCGTAATTGCCGGCGAACAGCGGCAGCGCTGCCGCGACGACCAACGCCGCAAGCGCAGCGAAACGCTCGTTCGTGGTCAATGGCCGCCACGGATTGACGGTGAGGCCCGGCGTGCGCCGCGCCGGCGCCTCCGGCTTGCCGAACAGGCCCCAGGGCCGAACGATCAGCACCACCGCCATCACGAGGAAGACCAGGATGATCGAGATCTTCGGGAAGATCAGGATGCCGAAGGCATTGAGCTCGGAGACCAGCACGGCGGCGACGAAGGCACCGATGATGCTGCCGAGGCCGCCGATCACGACCACGACGAAGACTTCGACGATGACGCGCAGGTCCATCGCGTGATTGACGGCGTCGCGCGGGATCTGTAGCGCGCCGCCGAGCGCGGCCAGGAAGACGCCGAGCGCAAACACGGATGTGAACAGCCATTTCTGGTTCACGCCGAGCGCTGCGACCATGTCGCGGTCCTGCGTCGCGGCGCGCACCAGCACGCCCCAGCGGGTGCGCTGGAACAAGAGCCAGAGGATGCCGAGCACGACGGGCCCGAGCACGATCAGGAACAGATCATAGCTCGGCACATTCTGGCCGAAGAAATCGACCGCGCCCTTGAAACCGGGCGCGCGGCGGCCGAGCAGATCGTCCGGGCCCCAGATCAGCACCACGAGGTCCTCGACCATCAGCGTCAGGCCGAAGGTCGCGAGCAGCTGGAACAATTCCGGCGCGTGATAGATCCGCCGCAGCAGCACCATTTCGACCAGCACGCCGATCGCGGCGACGATCAGCGCGGCGGCGACGATGCCGCCCCAGAAGCCGAGCGCGCCGGACAGCCGCTCGGTCAGCGTGAAGGCGACATAGGCGCCGAGCATGTAGAAGGCGCCATGCGCAAAGTTCACGATCCGCGTCACGCCGAAGATGATCGACAGGCCAGATGCGACCAGGAACAGCGACGCCGCGCTGGCAAGACCGGTCAGGAACTGGACGATGTAGAAGGCCATAGGCGGTCCGCGTTGGAGTTTAAAGTCACCTCTCCCCGCCTGCGGGGAGAGGTCGAATTCAAGCGACAGCTTGAATTCGGGTGAGGGGAACCCTCCGCGAGCTGAACTCGTGGAGAGAGCCCCTCACCCCAACCCTCCCCCCGTAAGAACGGGGAGAAGAGGAGGAAGCATCAATCCTTCGGCCGCAGCTTCTCGACTTCGGCGTCGCTGGGCAGATAGTCCGCGCCCTTGCGATAGACCGAATCCACCATCACGCCCTTGCCGTCCTTCAGCGCGGTCTTGCCGACGAAGGCGCCAAGTGTCGACTGGTGATCGATCTTGCGGAAGGTGATCTCGCCGAACGGTGACGCGACCTGCAGACCTTCGGTCGCCGCGATCAGCTTCTCCGGATCGGTGGAGTTGGCCTTCGCGAGAATCGCGGCCGCCGACTTGATGGTCTGGTAGCCGACGATCGAGCCGAGCCGCGGATAGTCGTTGTACTTGGCCTGATAGGCCTTCAGGAACGCGTCGTGCTCGGGGGTCTTGATCGCGTACCAGGGATATCCCGTGACGATCCACCCTTCCGGCGTCTCGTCCTTCAGAGGATCGAGATATTCCGGCTCGCCGGTCAGGAAGCTGACCACCTTGCGATCCTTGAACAGGCCGCGGGTATTGCCCTCGCGCACGAGCTTGACCAGGTCGGCACCGAACGTGACGTTGAGGATCGCTTCGGGGTTCGCCGCTGCGACCGCCTGCACCACCGGGCCCGCATCGATCTTGCCCTGCGGCGGCCACTGCTCGTCGACCCACTGGATGTCCGGACGCTTCTCCGACATCAGCTTCTTGAACACCGCGACCGCCGACTGGCCGTATTCATAGTTCGGCGCGATCGTCGCCCAGCGTTTTGCGGGAAGCTTCGCGGCTTCCTCCACCAGCATCGCCGCCTGCATGTAATTCGAGGGGCGGAGACGGAACGTGTATTTGTTGCCCTTCGACCAGGTGATGGCGTCGGTCAGCGGCTCGGCTGCCAGAAAAAACACCTTCTTCTGGTTGGCGAAGTCGCTGACGGCGAGGCCGATGTTGGACAGGAACGTGCCCGCGAGCATCGCGACGTTCTCGCTCGACACCAGCTCATTCGCTGCGGTCTGCGCATCGGCCGGCTTGCCGCCGTCATCCTTGGAAATGACGACCAGCTTCTTGCCGTTGATGCCGCCGGCCGCGTTGACTTCTTCCACCGCGAGCTGCCAGCCCTTGCGGTAGGGCTCGGTGAACGCCGGCAGCAGCGAGTAGCTGTTGATCTCGCCGATCTTGATCTCGCCGCTCTGCGCCATGGCTGGACCAGCCATGCCCGCAAGCGCAATCGCCAAGCCAGCCCCTACGAAATAACCACGCATCCCGTACCTCCAGTTTCTAAAAGTTGCTTATCGTAATCCGTCTTCGCCCTTGATCTCGCCGACCGTCAGCCCGCCGACGCGTGGCAACGGCCGCCCGCTGTCGGTGACGGCAACCGCGACCATGATCTCGTTTGCGCGGGGCGCGTCGTTGATCTGCACCTCCATGCCGTCGAAATGGCTGCGCACGAACGCCGCGTCCTTGTGCCCGAGCGGAATGTCGAGCGTGGTGCCCGGCCCCGAGCGCTTCTTCGATGACGGAATCAGCGCCGCGCCCTTGCTCAGCACCTTGCGCACCGGCGCGCCCATCTTCGGATGCAAGATCGCGGCCGCGTGCTCCAGCTCGCCGTTTTCGCCGACGGCGGCGGCCTTGCCGTAGGAATGCGCTTTCGCACCATCGATGCCGAGCGCGGCCACTGCACGCTTCGACAGCAATTCGCCGAGTTCCTCGCCAATCGCAATCAACGGCGACAAATCCTCGACATAGCGGCCGGCAAACGGATTTTCGATCACGGCGATCGCCGCCGCCCGCCGCGTCGGCGGCGAGATGGTCTTGCCCATCTCAAGATGGGTCTCCTCGACCACGGTGACGATCTTGCGAATGACCGCGCTCATAAGCCTCGCTCCCGCTCACAACACATGCATGACGTTTTCTATCGCGCTTCCATGAAGCGCCTGCGATGCCGGCAATGCCTCCGCCGCGGCGCCGACGACCACGGTTTCACCCAGTAGACGCAACGCCGCGCCCTCGATCAATCCCGACGTAAGGAGCCCGCGCGCCCGCGCCGCACCCGTCTCCAGCGCCTGCTCGATCTCGGCGGGCGACAACCGGCCGACGTCGCGGGTCACCAGCCGCGCGCCAAGGTCGCTGCCCGGCTGCAACTCGTCGGCGGGAACGCGGAGCACCGCGGGATGTCCGGGCAGATCGACCGCGTTGGCGATGATGGTGGCGGCTGCATCGGCCTGCGACGCCGACCGCGCCAGCACGGTGACGGCGTCGGCGATGCCCAGCGAAAAGCTGCGGCCGTGGCGACCGCTGGTCGCGATGCCGCGCACGGGAGAGTCGGCATCGACCGTCATGGTCCGCATCACGCCGTGGCGATCCGGACGGTCCAGCAATCCAACGGAGAACTGTTCGCCGCCGGTCAGATGCAGCGCGATATCTCCGCCATTGTTGACATAGGCACGGTCGAGCGGCGCGGCTTGCAGCATCGCGCCCAGAATTTCCTCCGCGACCGAGCCTGCCACCGCCGCCATCGGCGTGATGAAGCACTTGTCCGCAAACGGCGCCACCGCGGTGTACATGCGATGCGCAACAACGCCGCTCAGGCTGCATTTCCGGGGATCGGCCGCCCTGCGCAGCTCAGTGAGTTCTCCGCAAAGCTCATCCAGCAGCCCGGTGAACCGCCGTGCGGCCATCAGATAGGCGGCACGGACCTCGACCTCGCTGCCGCCTTTGGCCTCGACGATCAGATCGATCGGACCGTCCTGCAAATGCAGCCGCTTGCCGTCAGGAAGAAGCGCGATTTGCGGCAGCCGGGTCATGCGCGCCGTCCCATGATTGATGGCATCGGGCGAACATCGGCGCTGTCGCGGAGCGACGACAGCGGCCGGACATAATCCATGTGACCGCCGAGCGCCGCGTAATCGGACAATCGCATCGTGAACTCGATCGGCGCGACCAGCGCCGGCGTCGGCACGTAGCCGAACGCGCCGGCCGGCATCTGCGTGACGTCGACCATGTAGGTGATGCCGCCACCCGGCCAGACATAAACCGGCGCGCCGCCACTGGTGACGCGGGTCAGCGCGTCCTTCACCGAGCGCGTCAGCCGCACCGGATTGTCGGTGACGCCGGCGCGCAGCGAGCCGCCTGCACCGCCCATGAACAGCACCGTGCACAGCGCCGGCTCGCAATTCTCCTGGATGCGCTCGACGGAGAATTTCAGATCCGCCGGCATCTCGGTCTCGACCGGCTCCAGCGTGTCATCGAGCACGTAATAGGAGGCGTGCTCGCCAGTCGTCGAGACCATCAGCATGGTCAGGCCGGCCTTCGCTTCCTTCGGATTGAAGGGTCCAAGGATCGACAACGGATCCGAGATGTTGGTGCCACCCCACCCGGTGCCGGGATCGGCAACCTGGAAGTAGCGGCCGGGCGTCGAGCGCCGGCCCTTCATCTTGATGCCGGTGTCGGCGATATCGAGCAGCTTGCCCGCCTGGTGCTCGCTGAGCACGCCGGTGATGTGATCGTCGACCACGACGACCTCATCGACCTTGCCGTGCCACTGCTTGGCGAACATGCCGATGGTCGCCGAGCCGCAGCCGACCCGCATCCGCTCTTCCGCGACGCCATTGACGATCGGCGGCTTGCCGGCCTGCACCACGACGGTGGCGCCGCCGTCGATGGTCAGCTCCACCGCCTTGCAGTTGGAGAGATCCATCAGGGTGTCGCAGGTGACGCGGCCTTCCTTCTTGGAGCCGCCCGTCAGGTGATGCACGCCGCCGAGCGACAGCATCTGCGAGCCATATTCGCTGGTCGTGACGTGACCGACCGCCTCACCTTGCGCGCGCACCGTCGCGGTCTCAGGGCCGAGATAGCGGTCGGTGTCAATCTTCACCTTGACGCCGCAATAGGAGAAAATGCCTTCGGTCACGACCGTAACCATGTCGACGCCATCGATCTCGGATGAGACGATGAAGGGCGCAGGCTTGTAATCGGGATAAGTCGTACCCGCACCGATCGCGGTGACGAACAGGTCCGGCTGACGGACGATCTTGCCGTCCCAATCGCCGCTGACCTGGAACGGCACGAGCTTGCCGCCATGCTCGACCGTGCGCTCCAGCACGACATGCGGATCGACACGCACCAGCGTGCCGTCGTGGTTGGCGTAGCGGTCGCAGGCGCCGGCCGCGCCCGGCTTGATGTAGCACATCACCGGACAGGCATCGCAGCGGATCTTGTCGCCGGCGGCAGCGGTCGTTGTGTCAGACATCGTGAACAAGCCTGGACTTGTGGCGGCCGGTCATCATACTCCTTTTCCGGTCACCCGCTGAGATCGTTCGTATACGAATGATCCTGCGCGCGGTCCCGAAACCTGTCAAGCGGCGTTCACGGCCAAATTGGGCAACTGCCGCATAATAATTCAGTTTGCCTGCTCTCCTTGTCCATAAAGCGGGCATACGCTGCGGCGCGGCATGGCACCGCTTGCACGTTTGTATACAAACGTTATCCTTCCCGCCGTCTCGCGCGACGTTGCAGCGCAAACATGAGGGGAGATCGAGAGCGATGCGCCTGACCGTGAACGGCAGGAACCATGACGTCGATGCCGCTCCCGACACCGCATTGCTTTACGTGCTGCGCAACGATCTCGAACTGAATGGACCGAAATACGGCTGCGGCCTCGGCGAATGCGGCGCCTGCGCCGTGTTGATCGACGGCGTTGCGGCGCGCTCGTGCGTGATTCCGATCGAAGGCTGCGAAGGCCGCGACATCGTGACGCTCGAAGGCCTCGGCAGTCGCGCACATCCCGATCCCGTGCAGGACGCCTTTATCGCCGAGCAGGCCGCGCAGTGCGGCTACTGCCTCAACGGCATGATCATCACCACCAAGGCGCTGCTCGCACGCAATCCGCATCCGTCCGAGCCTGAGGTGCTGGAGGCGCTGCGCTACAATCTCTGCCGCTGCGGCGCGCATATTGAGATCGTCCGCGCCGCGATGCGCGCCGCCGGCCACGCGCCCGAGGCGCGCAAGTGATGGACACGCCCGCCCCTTCCCCGTCCGGTTCTCTCGCTGTCGTGCGCCCTTCGATCCTCGGCGCGGAAGGCACGTTCGAGACCTTCATCCGGATCACCGCCGACGGTTCGGTGAACGCCTATAACGGCCATGTCGATCTCGGCACCGGCATCCGCACCGCGCTCGGCCAGATCGTCGCCGAAGAGCTCGACGTCTCCTTTGCCCGCGTTGTCGTCGTGCTCGGCGACACCTCGACTGTGCCGAACCAGGGCGCGACGATTGCGAGCGAGACGATCCAGATCGCCGCGGTGCCGCTGCGCAAGGCCGCAGCGCAGGCGCGACATTTCCTGGTGACGCGCGCGGCCGAGCGACTCGCGCTTCCGGCCGAGGACCTCACGATCGAAGACGGGCTGATCCGCGGCAAGGACAATCGCAGCGTCAGCTACGGCGAGCTGATCGCAGGCGAAGACATCCGCCTTCAGCTTGCCGATCACGTCGAGGTCAAGCCGATTGACGCTTATTCGGTCGTTGGGCAATCCGTGCCGCGCGTCGATCTGCCGGCGAAGGCGACCGGCGAGCTCGTCTATGTCCACGACGTGCGCGTGTCAGGCATGCTGCACGGCCGCGTCGTGCGTCCACCCTATGCCGGTGTCGATGCCGGGCCGTTCGTCGGCACCAGCCTGATCGCGGTCGACGAAAATTCAGTGCGCGACATTCCCGGCCTTGTCGCGGTGGTGCGGATCGGCGATTTCGTCGGCGTCGTCGCCGAGCGCGAGGAGAATGCGATCAAGGCGGCGGCGCAGCTCAACGTGACCTGGAAGCCGGGGCCTGCGCTGACCGATCTCGCCGATGTCGAGAAAGCATTGCGCGCCAATCCGTCGACGCCGCGCACGCTGATCGACAAGGGCGACGTCGATGCGGCGATCAAGGCCGCCGCCAAGCCGATGCAGCGCACCTACGTCTGGCCCTACCAGATGCACGGCTCGATCGGCCCGTCCTGCGCGGTCGCCGACTACAGGGACGGCGCGATCCGCGTCTGGTCCGGCACGCAGAATCCGCACATCCTGCGCGGCGACCTCGCGCTGCTGATCGAGCGGCAAGAGGCCGAGATCGACGTTATCAGAATGGAAGCCGCCGGCTGCTACGGCCGCAACTGCGCCGACGACGTCACCGCCGACGCGCTGCTGCTGTCGCGCGCGGTCGGCCGCCCGGTGCGCGTGCAGCTCACCCGCGAGCAGGAGCATGCCTGGGAGCCGAAGGGCACTGCACAGTTGATGGACGTCGATGGCGGGCTCAACGCCGACGGCAGCGTTGCCGGTTACGACTTTGCCACGCGCTATCCCTCGAACGGCGCGCCGACCCTGGCGCTGCTGCTCACCGGCCGCATCGCGCCGACACCGGCCGTCTTCGAGATGGGCGATCGCACCGCGATCCCGCCCTACGACTACGAGCACCTGCGCGTCGTCGCCAACGACATGCCGCCGATCGTGCGCGCCTCCTGGTTCCGTGGCGTCTCGGCGCTACCCAACACCTTTGCGCATGAATCCTGGATCGACGAATGCGCCAGCGAGGCCGGCGTCGACCCGATCGAGTATCGCCTGCGCTATTTGAAAGATTCCCGCGCGATCGATTTGGTCAACGCGGTCGCCGAGCGCGCCGGATGGAAGCCGCGCCCGGTGCGGCAGGAGAAGGAAGCCGAAGGCGATATCGTGCGCGGCCGCGGCTTTGCCTATGCGCTCTATGTGCACAGCAAGTTTCCCGGCTATGGCGCGGCATGGTCGGCCTGGATCGCGGACGTCGCGGTCAACAAGGCGACCGGCGATGTCAGCGTGACCCGCGTCGTCGCGGGCCAGGATTCCGGATTGATGATCAATCCGGACGGCGTGCGACACCAGATCGAGGGCAACGTCATCCAGTCGACCAGCCGCGCGCTGATGGAGGAAGTCTCCTTCGAGCGCGGCGAAGTGGCGGCACGGGAATGGGGCACCTACCCCATCATCAAATTCCCCGACGTACCGAAGATCGACGTGCTGATGCTGCCGCGGCAGGATCAGCCGCCGCTCGGCGTCGGCGAATCCGCCTCCGTGCCCAGCGCCGCCGCGATCGCGAATGCGATCTATGATGCGACCGGCGTACGATTCCGTGAGCTGCCGTTGACGCCCGAACGCATCCTCAGGGGATTGCACGGCGAGCAGCCGGCGGCATCAGCCGCGCTGGCAGCGCCCGCGCCGACGGCTGCGCTCGACAGATGGAAGAATCCGTTTGCGAAGCGCAGCGGCGTGCTGGCCGGCATCGCAGCGCTTTGCGCCGCAGCCCTCGGTATCGGTGCCGCCGTGCTGCCCTGGCGCGCCATCGCGCCGATCGCGCGGCCCGATGCGTCCGTATTCTCCGCAGCGACGATCGCCCGCGGCAAGGAGCTTGCCGCACTCGGCGCCTGCGCGGTCTGCCACACCGCCGAGCACGGCACGCTGAACGCCGGCGGGCGGCCGCTGGAGACGCCGTTCGGCACGATCTACACCACCAACATCACGCCCGATGTCGAAACCGGCATCGGCGCCTGGTCCTATCCCGCCTTCGAGCGCGCGATGCGCGAGGGCATCCATCGCGACGGGCGGCATCTCTATCCCGCCTTCCCCTACACGCATTTTGCGAAGGCTGCCGATGCCGACCTGCAGGCGCTCTATGCCTACCTGATGGCGCAAACGCCGGTGCGTGCGGCAACGCCGAACAACGCGCTCGCCTTCCCGTTCAACATCCGCCCGTTGCTCGCCGGCTGGAATGCGCTGTTCCACCAGCCGGCCCCATTCCAACCCGATCCCGGCAAGTCGGAAGTCTGGAATCGCGGCGCCTATCTGATCGAAGGCCTCGGTCATTGCAGCGCCTGCCATTCACCGCGCAATGCACTCGGCGCGGAACAGCAGAGCAAATATCTCGCGGGCGGTTTCGCCGAAGGCTGGGAAGCGCCGGCGCTGACGTCGCTGTCGAAGGCGCCGATCCCGTGGAGCGAGGACGAGCTGTTCGCCTATCTGCGCACCGGCGAGTCGCGCTTCCACGGCGTGGCGGCCGGACCGATGGCGCCCGTGGTGAAGGAACTCGCCGCCCTGCCCGATCAGGACATTCGCGCCATGGCGGTCTATCTCGCGTCCTTCAACGACGCCGCTGTCGATGCGTCTGCGCAGCAGACGCTCGCCGCGAAGCTCGAAGCCGCCACAGTCACAGCGACCGCCTCCTCCGCCGGCGCGCGGATCTATCAGGGCGCCTGCGCGGTCTGCCACGAGGTCGGCGGCCCGCCGCTGTTCGGCAGCCGGCCGTCGCTTTCGTTGAACAGCAATCTGCACAGCGACGCCCCGGACAATCTGATCCAGGTGATCCTGCACGGCATCGCCAAGCCTGCCGTGACCGATCTCGGCTACATGCCGGCCTTCAAGGACAGCATGACCGACGGCCAAATCGCCGAGCTCGTGTCCTATCTCAGGCGGCAATTTGCCCCCGCCAAGCCGGCCTGGGGTGACGTCGCCACAACCGTGGGCCGTATTCGGCAGACCATAGCGCGCTGAGCTGCCATGTTCCGCCCAAAACCCTCTGGGCGGGCGCCATCGGGCACGTTAAAGTTCCCCCATGACGGTCACAGATATTGCAACCCGGACCTACAATCACGGCTGGCGGCTCGATCCGATCGTGCGCAGCCTGCTCGACACCGATTTCTATAAGCTGTTGATGTTGCAGATGATCCGGGAATGCTATCCGGACACGCGCACGACCTTTTCGGTGATCAACCGCTCGACCCAGATCCGGCTTGCCGAGGTGATCGACGAGGGCGAGCTGCGGGCCCAGCTCGACCATGCCCGCACCATCCGTTTCAGCAAGAAAGAGCTGATCTGGCTCGCCGGTAACACGTTCTACGGCAAGACCCAGATGTTCTCGCCGGACTTCATCAACTGGCTGTCGAATTTCAGCCTGCCCGAATACGAGCTGCGCAAGGTCGAGGGGCAGTACGAGCTGCATTTCCACGGGCCGTGGACCCACACGACGATGTGGGAAATTCCGGCGCTTGCAATCATGAACGAGCTGCGGTCGCGCGCGGCGACCAAGGACTACGGCCGCTTCGCGCTCGACGTGCTCTATGCCCGCGCCAAAGCAAAACTGTGGTCCAAGGTCGAGCGGCTGCGCAAGCTCGAGGGCCTGCGGCTGTCCGACTTCGGCACCCGCCGCCGCCACGGCTTCCTCTGGCAGCGCTGGTGCGTCGAGGCGGTCAAGGAAGGCCTCGGCGCGTCCTTCACCGGCACCTCGAACGTGCTGCTCGCGATGGACAATGATCTCGAAGCGATCGGCACCAATGCGCATGAGCTGCCGATGGTCGCAGCAGCGCTCGCCAATTCCGACGAGGAGCTGCGCTGGGCGCCCTATCGCATCCTCGACCAGTGGCGCCACGCCTATGGCGGCAATCTGCTGATCGCGCTGCCCGATGCGTTCGGCACCAAGCCGTTCCTGCGCGATGCGCCGGAATGGGTCGCCGACTGGACCGGCTTCCGCCCCGACAGCGCGCCGCCGATCACGGCCGGTGAAGACATCATCAAATGGTGGAAGCAGAAGGGCCGCGATCCCAAGGAGAAGCTCTTGGTGTTCTCCGACGCCATGGATGTCGGCTCGATCGAGGAGACCTTCCGGCATTTCAAGGGCCGCGTCCGCGTCAGCTTTGGCTGGGGCACCAACCTGACCAATGATTTTGTCGGCTGCGCGCCTGACGATTCCGACGCGCTCGATCCGATCTCGATCGTCTGCAAGGTGACGTCGGTCGACGGCCGGCCCGCCGTGAAACTCTCCGACAATCCGGAGAAGGCCACCGGCATCCCCTCCGAGGTCGACCGTTACTTGCGCGTGTTCGGCAATGTCGGCCGCGTTCGCACCGCAGTTCACGTATAAATCTGCGGATACGCTTATCCCATCGACTGACCTGACGAGTTTCGCATGCCCGCACCCAAGCCGCCTGCCTTCGAAACCTTGAGCCTGCATGCCGGCCAGCGCCCGGATCCCGTGACCGGCTCGCGCGCGGTTCCGATCTACCAGACCACGTCCTACGTGTTCCAGGATGCCGACCATGCCGCGGCGCTGTTCAACCTGGAACGCGCCGGCCACATTTACACCCGCATCTCCAATCCGACGACATCAGTGCTGGAGGAGCGCATCGCCGCGCTCGAATGCGGCGTCGGCGCGATCTGCACCGCGAGCGGCATGGCCGCGCTGCATCTCGCCATCGCGACGCTGCTGAATGCCGGCGACCACATCGTCGCCTCCGCCTCGCTCTATGGCGGCACCATCAATCTGTTGGCGCACACGCTGCCGCGCTTCGGCATCACCACGACGTTCGTGAAGCCGCGCGCGCTCGACGATTTCCGCGCCGCCATCAAGCCGAACACGCGGCTGATCATCGGCGAGACCATCGGCAATCCCGGGCTCGAGGTGCTGGATATTCCGGCGGTTGCTAGAATCGCGCATGACGCCAAAATTCCTCTGTTGATCGACAACACTTTCGCGACGCCCTATCTCAGCCAGCCGATCGAGCTCGGCGCCGACATCGTGATGAACTCGGCGACCAAGTGGATGGGCGGCCATGGCATCGCGATCGGCGGCGTCATCGTCGACGGCGGGCGGTTTGACTGGCGCGCTTCCGGCAAGTTCCCGCAGCTCTCCGAGCCCTATGCCGGCTATCACGGCATCGTCTTCGACGAGCAGTTCGGCAAGGCCGCCTTCATCATGCGCGCCCGCACCGAAGGCCTGCGCGATTTCGGCGCCTGCCTGTCGCCGACCAACGCCTTCCAGCTGCTGCAGGGCCTCGAGACGCTCGGCGTCCGCATGGACCGTCATATCAGCAATACGCACGCGGTGCTGAATTTCCTCACCGCCAACAAGGGCGTCGAATGGGTGCTGCATCCGTCGCTTGAGAACCACCCCGACCATGCGCTCGCCAAGACATTGCTGCCGCGCGGCGCCGGCTCGATCGTCAGCTTCGGCATCAAGGGCGGCCGCGCCGCCGGCAAGAAGTTCATCGAGTCATTGAAGCTGATCAGCCATCTCGCCAATGTCGGCGACGCCAAGACGCTGGTGATCCACCCCGCCAGCACCACGCATCAGCAGATGGACGCTGACCAGCTCAAGGCCGCCGGCATCGGCGAGGAGCTGGTGCGGCTCTCGGTCGGCATCGAAGCCGTCGCCGACATCATCGACGATCTCGGCCAGGCGCTACGCGCCTCGCAAAGGACTTGAGCCCATGCAGCTGTCCGTCAACGGTTTTGACACGTTCATCGCGACCGGCGGCAAGCCGTTCGATCCGTCCTTGCCATCAGTGGCGATGATCCACGGCGCCGGCTTCGATTCCTCCACCTGGGCGCTGCACAGCCGCTGGTTCGCCCATCACGGCTATGCCGTGCTCGCGCCCGACCTGCCCGGCCACGGCCGCTCCGCCGGCAAGCCGCTGCCGACAATCGCCGAGATGGCCGACTGGATCGCGGCGTTGCTGACTGCAGCCGGCGCGTCAAAAGCAAAACTGATCGGCCATTCGATGGGCTCGCTGATCGCGATCGAAACCTCGGCGCGGCATCCGGACAAGGTCTCCGGCCTCGCGCTGATCGGCACCGCCGCAACCATGACGGTCGGCCCCGATCTCCTGAAGGCCGCCGAAGCCAACGATCCCGCCGCGATCGACATGGTCTCGATCTGGGGCCTTGGCTTCAAGGCCGAGCTCGGCGGCAGCCTCGCGCCTGGCCTGTGGATGCACCAGGGCGCGCAGCGCGTGCTGCAGGAGACGAAGCCCGGCGTGCTCTACAACGACCTCAACGCCTGCAACGCCTATCAGAACGCGCTTCAAGCTGCCGCCACGGTCAAGGTGCCCGCGACCTTCATCCTCGGCGAACGCGACATGATGACACCGGCGAAAGCCGGCAAGGCGCTGGCGGCTGCGACGCCGAATGCACGCACCGTGGTGCTCGCGGGCGCCGGCCACATGATGATGGCCGAGCAACCCGACGAGTTGCTGGCGGCGCTGCGGTAGTATCCTCGCACTGTTCTCCTACCCCTCATCCTGAGGAGCGCGGAACGCGCGTCTCGAAGGACGAGGCCACAGACGGGGCCTGTGGTTCGAGACGCCGCTTTGCGGCTCCTCACCATGAGGGTTTAACAGAGCAGTTCGTCGCATCACTGCTTCGCCGGCTTCCTTTCGATCGGGTGGATGTCGATCGCGCGCAGGCGGCCGAGGCGCAACACGTCCATCGCAAGCCGCCGGTCGATCCGGTCGCGATCCAGCGCGCGGATCAGGTCGTCGACGCCGTTGATCTCGGCCCCATCGAGTCTGATCACGACATCGCCCGGCAACAGGCCGGCCTTCGCCGCGGGACTGTCCGGCTCGATCTGCGCCAGCAGCGCGCCCATCGTGTTGTCGACGCCGGCGACCACCGCGTGGCGGCGCGGGATCGGGGCGGTCTGGCCGGCAACGCCGATATAGGCGCGGCGGACATAGCCGTGGCGGATGATCTCCGACAGCACGAATTGCGCCGTGTTGCTGGCGACCGCAAAGCAGATACCCTGCGCGCCGTTGATGATCGCCGTGTTGATGCCGATCACCTCCGCATTCGACGACACCAGCGGCCCGCCGGAATTGCCGGGATTGAGCGCGGCATCGGTCTGGATCACGTCCTCGATGGTGCGCCCGCTCACCGAGCGGATCGAGCGGCCGAGCGCCGACACCACGCCGGCCGTGACCGTCGATTCAAAGCCGAGCGGATTGCCAATCGCGACCACCAGCTGCCCGCGCCGCAGGCTCTTCGAGTTGCCTAGCGAGGCATAGGGCAGATCGCGCGCGCCATCGGCGCGCAGCAGCGCCAGATCGGTGTCGGGATCGACGCCGAGCACATGGGCGTCGGTGACGAACCCTTCGGTGTCGCGCAGCCGAATCTCCTTCGACGATCCGACGACATGGCTGTTGGTCAGCACGAGGCCGTCAGGCGAGATCACGATGCCCGAGCCGAGCCCGCCGCGCTCACGTGCGGAGCGCACCTTCGGCCCGGTCTCGACCCGCACGACGGCAGGGCCGACGCGCTCGGTGACATCGATCACGGCATTGGAATAAGCATCGAGCAAAACCCGGTCATCGCGGGCAGGCTCGGCCGTTCGCGATGACGCGCGGTCATCGGCGATATCTGCGGTAAAATCCAGCATGGCGAGAATCCTTCGGCCTCCTCAGATGGTGGCCGGGAACCGCCTGCGCAAGATGCCCGCGCGGCTGGCGCAGGGCAGCCCTACGTCGCCCGCCGCAGCGTGCCGCCGCGCGCCCGCACGGGATCGAGCAGCGACCAGTCGCCCTCCGGCAGCACATGGCCCTTCGGGAACGGCGCGCGAGCCTCGATCCCGAGCGAGCGCAGCACGCGGTCGTCGCGGTAGTAGCATTGCAATACGACACGGACGAGCGTTGCGGCCGCAGCGCCGCCGCTCGCGCGAAACTCCTGCGCCACCGCGTCGCGCCTGGCCGGTTCGAGCTCGGCGAGCGGCATCCCCGCCAGCTTCGCCAGATGATCGAGCGCCTGCGCGACAGGCGCGGTGTCGCGGCCGAGTGTTGCCAGCATGTCGGCCTGGATGACGGGATCATCCGCACCCGGCACTTTGTATTCGTCGCTGGCAGGAACGATCATCGCCGCGATGGTGCGGAGATCGGCACGCTGGGCAGACGTCAGTTCAGTTGCTACGGACATGGCAATCTCAATCGAACAAATTCGCAAGGCGCTGCTTCATCTGGTCGGCGATGTAGAGCGCGAGCGCCTGAATGGTGGAGGTCGGGTTCACGCCACCCGAGGTGACGAAGATGCTGCCGTCAACGATGAAGAGATTCTTCACGTCATGCGAGCGGCCCCATTCGTTAACGACGGAACGCTCGGGATCGGTGCCCATCCGCGCGGTGCCGAGCAGGTGCCAGCCGCCCCAGGGAATCGGCGAGTTGGTGCAGATGTCGGTCGCGCCCATGGTCTCGAGGACCTCGCGGCCGCGCGCCAGCCCGTGCTCCATCATCTTCCGGCTGTTCTCGGAGATGGTGTAGTCGATCTTCGGCGCCGGAATGCCGTGGCTGTCCTTCAGCATCGGATCGAGCGTGACGCGGTTATGCTCCTCCGGCAGATCCTCGCAGATCGCGGAGAAGCCGATCCGGTGACCATTGAGCTTGCGGAACACGCGGTGATGATCAGCGCCCCACGGCAGGATGCCCTTCTGCTCACTGACCACGGCCTCGAACACCGGCCCGGCGCCGCGCACGAACTGGACGCCATAACCGCGCACGAAGCCGCGCGAGAGGTCGGTGTCGTACCACTCCTTGCTCCACAGGCAGGTCGGCGGCGCGCGGTTGGCATCGGTCGGCTCCTGCACATAGCCGTAAATCTGCGCGTAGGGGTGGAACATCAAATTCTTGCCGACCAGGCCCGATGAATTGGCGAGCCCATTCGGAAATTTTCCCGACACGGAATTGAGCAGCAGCCGCGGCGTGCCGACGCCGTTGCAGGCGATGATCACGACATGCGCGGGCTGGAACTGCTCCACGCCATCCTTGTCGTAATAGACCACGCCCGAGGCCATGCCGTCCTCGTCGGTGGTGACTTCGCGCACCCGGCAATGGGTGCGCAGCTCGACACCGGCGCGGATCGCATGCGGCCAATAGGTGATGTCGGTCGAAGCCTTCGCGCCCTGCGCGCAGGCCGGCGTGCAATGGCCGAGATTGATGCAGCGCGCCCTTCCCTCATAGTCCATCGTCGCAACCGTCGTGTCCGACGGCCACCAGTGCCAGCCGAGCTTGTTCATGGCCTTGCCGATCATGGCGCCGGACAATCCCATCGGCTGTTGCGGCATCGGCGGGTGCGACAATGGCGACAGCGGATCGCCGGAGAGACCCGACGTGCCCATCATCCGGTCGTTCTCCTCGAAGAACGGCGTCAGCGTGTCGTAATCGATCGGCCAGTCGTCGGCGACGCCGTCCAGCGTCTTCACCTTGAAGTCGCTGGGATGCAGCCGCGGCCAGTGCGCGGTGTACATCACGGTCGAGCCGCCGACGGCATTGTAATTGACGACCTTGATCGGCGAATTGTCGTCGTTGATCGGATAATCCTCGGGCCGGCCGCGGACGTTCGGGCTCGACGACCACTCGCCGTAGAATTTCGCCTCCCAGTCCCGGCCGGTGCTCGGATATTCCGCCGGGTTCATCCAGCCGCCCTGGTCGAGGCAGAGGATGTGCATCTTGGTATCGGCCAGCGACCAGGCCACCGCCGCGCCGGACGCGCCGGCGCCGATGATCAGGACGTCAACGGGATCGTTCATTCCTGGGTCCTTGTTCTTGGTTCTTGCGCGTTTCCGTCGTCCCTGGCGGGCGACCCGTGCCGGCGACGATAGGGTGAATCTGGCAACCGAGTAAAGGCAGCCGAACGGTGGGGTGCATGGCTTGGCCAGCCTGCCCGGCAAATCGCGATACCAGCCCCGCTTTTCAATATTTGGTTTGCGCGCCCATTCCGGTTAGCCTTGCCGACAACGAACATTTCAGGGAGCCACGCCACGTGACCGGTTCGCGCGAGAGTTCGACCGATCGGCTCGACTACGACGTCATCATCATCGGCGCCGGCCTGTCGGGCATGTATCAGCTCTATCGCCTGCGCGAGCTCGGCCTGAAGGTGCGCGTGTTCGAGACCGGCACCGGCGTCGGCGGCACCTGGTACTGGAACCGCTATCCCGGCGCGCGCTTCGATTCCGAGAGCTATTCCTACGGCTATTCCTTCTCCAAGGAGCTGCTGCAGGAGTGGGAATGGTCCGAGCACTTTGCCGGCCAGCCGGAGACGCTGCGCTATTGCAATTTCGTCGCCGACAAGTTCGATCTGCGGCGCGACATCCAGTTCGAAAGCCGCGTCGCGTCCGCGATCTATCAGGATGCGACGCGCAGCTGGGCGATCACGCTGGACAACGGCACGCGCCATAGCTGCCGCTTTCTGGTCACTGCGATCGGCCCGCTGTCGACCCCGACGCTGCCGCGCGTCGAGGGCATTGAGCGTTTCAAGGGGCAATCCTTCCACACCGCGCGCTGGCCGAAAGAGAAGGTGGATTTTGCCGGCAAGCGCGTCGCCGTGATCGGCACCGGCGCGACCGGCATCCAGACCATCCAGACCATCGCGAGCGAGGTCGGGCATCTCACCGTGTTCCAGCGCACCGCCAACTGGGCCGCGCCGCTGCACAACGGCAAGATCGACGCGGAGACGCAGGCGAAGATCAAGGCCGGCTATGGCGAAATCTTCCGACGCTGCCAGGAGACCTTTGCCTGCTTCGTCCACACGCCCGATCCGCGCGGTGCGTTCGAGGTCTCGGACGCCGAACGCGAGGCGTTCTATGAAAAGCTCTATGGCGAGCGCGGCTTCGGCATCTGGCAGGGCAATTTCAAGGACATCCTGATCGACCGCAAGGCGAACGCCACGATCTCTGATTTCGTCGCGCGCAAGATCCGCGAGCGCGTGAGGGATCCAGTGGTGGCGGACAGACTGATCCCGAAGAACCATGGCTTCGGCACAAGGCGGCTGCCGCTCGAGACCTTCTATTACGAGGTCTATAACCGCGACAATGTCGATCTCATCGACATCTCGGAAACCCCGATCGAGCGGATCACGCCCGAGGGCATCAAGACCAGCGAGCGGGAGTTCGCGTTCGACATCATCATCTACGCCACCGGCTTCGACGCCATCACCGGCAGCTTCGACAAGATCGATTTCCGTGGCGCCAATGGCGCGCTCTTGAAGGACAAGTGGCGGCGTGGCCCGGAAACGTATCTCGGGCTGATGGTCGATGGCTTCCCCAACATGATGATGCTGATGGGCCCGCACACCGCACTCGGCAATATCCCGCGCAGCATCGAATACAGCGTCGATTGGGTCACCGGCTTGATCACATTTGCGACGGAGAGAGGCTTGACCTTCCTCGACGCGACGCCCGCGGGAACGGCGGCCTGGACCGATCACGTCAAGGCGCTCGGCGTCGGGCTGCTCTCCAACGAGGTCAACTCCTGGATGACCGGCATCAACTCCAACGTCGAGGGAAAGCAGACGAGAATCGTCGCCCGCTACAGCGGCAGCGCCCCGGCCTATCGCGCCAAATGCGACGAGGTCGCAGCGAATGGGTATGATGAGTTGAGGCTGGCGTAAGTCCTCCACCGTCGTCCTGGCGAAAGCCAGGAGGTGGATTCACATTCGAAGTGCAACACTTGAGCAGCAAAGACCTCCGCCGGGGTCTTGAAGTCAAGGCATTTGCGTGGGGTGTTGTTGTAGGCGGCCATGGACTGGCGAAAGCGGCGGGTCGGGAGCTTTTCGAGGTCGGTGTTGCGTGGAATGAAGCGGCGCGTGCCGCATCGTAGCGTTCGCCGCTGACCATCAACCTCCAGGCGATGCGCGCGACCTTGTTGGCGAGCGCC
>NZ_JAFCJX010000048.1 GCF_018130695.1 Bradyrhizobium jicamae
TTTTCCTCGGGCCATGCCGGCTTTGCGTTGAAGACGCTTGGTGGAATCTCCTCAGCTTCATAGCGCGAGTGCCTCAACGCGATGGCTTCAGAGGCGTCGATCGAGAGAAACTTCGGCGCGCCGCGCGTGCGTGCTGTTGCTGCGATCGCGTCGGCTGTGATCTTGCTGTCGAGCGGGCCCACGGCGAGATACGCATCGATGGTGCGATCTTGCGCGAGCGTTTCGATCTCGTCCGTGCCGAACTGCGCCACAGCGACCTTGTCCGGCTCCACGCCGGACCCGCTGAGAATGACACGCAGAACCGACGCGTTTGCTGCCGTCCTACCGATAACGCCCACCTTGTGACCGGCGAGATCGGCGACCTCAGCGATCTTAACCGCGGTCCTTTTCCTCGCGGCCTTGCCGTCTGGTCCGGAAAACGACCACAGGACGACGTAGTTCTTGCGCAGCACAGCGAGCGTCTGCGCGTCAGAAGGCATGCTCAGATCAGCGCGGCCGACCGCGAGGTCGGCTTTTCCATTGCCCAGAAGGCTCAGCGCTTCGGCCGCTCCAGCGGCCGAGATCGTGGACAGCCGAACGGTTCGGCTTTCGTCGGCAAAAGCCTCGGCCATGGCCTCGACCACCGCGTGGTCCTCGCTACCGGTCGGCCCCACGGCGATCCGAAGCGTCGTGGGCTGCAGGATGTAGTAGAGCGCTCCGGCAGCGGCCAAAAAAACCGCGAATCCGACGGCCAGAACCAGCAGCAGGGAGCGGGTCTTTCTCCGCTGAATATCTTGCCTGTTGCTGCTATCGGAGGAGGGCATTTGCTTTCCGTACATCGCTCCTACGCCCTTGCCGCAACTCCTGCCGCCATTTCCTCCTAAGTGGAACTTGCGGGTCTCCGAGCAGTTCCTCGCCTGACCATGGCTCCTAGGCTTGGAGAAGCGAAGCTCGGCGAGCCCTTATGCATTCTCGACGCATTGCGCCGAGGGATCCGTCACGTTCAGGCCTGACCCGCCTCTGTGATGGGCGGGCCGTTTCATTAACAGCGCGGCTTGAGATTGACCGATCGGAGGAAGGCGTCCAGTCCGATCTCGCTGCAGTTTTTCGCCTCGACAACTTGCTTTGCCTGTTCGGGCCGAACTGGTTGCCATCTTCTGCTGATCGCCACGCGTTCTCGCAGCTTGAACCTTGAGGCGGCTGGATCATGCCAGTGCCGAGAGATGATACGCGGTGGAGATTGACGAGCCGGTTTAGGCTGGGGAAATGGCGCTACTAAATCGATTTCGGTCGGCGGGGTTGCCGTGGCTAAGACCACGGAAGGCGGGGCGTCTATGATGCCTTCATTTGTACTACGGTACTCAGCGTTGAGCGGGAGCCGGTCGGCTTTAGCCGCGGTCTCCGCAACTGGGTAGGCTGCCGCAGGCAGGGGCGCGGGATTCCTCCCAAGTGCTGCAACGGCGCCCATTGCGACCAAGCCGATTCCGACGGCTATAATCCTGATCCACACTGATTGATCCTCGACCAACCCAGCGAAGGGCAGGCTTCCGCTGAAATTGGCCCAGAATAAGGCTAAGGCATTGGTTATTTTGATGGATTAAGCGCTTGAGTCTCCGCCAGGGTGGAGCACGTCCTTGTATTCACCCTGGCTCTAGCGAGAGGATCCGGGTGGAGCGGTCGAGCATCTCTTTTTCTAGGTTCTCTCCCTCCAGGGTGTTGCTGATTGTCTGCATCGTCCAGGCGTTTCCGCGCGCATTGAGAAGTCTCTTTGCGTTCAGATGCTCGGCGATCGCTTGTCTTGACTTCTTCTTGTTCACGAACAGATCGAAAATGCTCTGGACGATCCTGATCTCGGCTTTTGGACCGGGAACCAAGATGACGTGCTGGCTCTTGGGGCTCTTCCGCTGGCCGTACTCAAGGATTTGCACCGGCTTGCCGGCCTCGTTGATGAGCATGCGCCGTAGTCCATAACCTGCTGGACCACCCCGCCAGTAGCCGGGGGTGATGACGTTGCATTGCCCGAAGAACACTTTCCTCGAAAGTTGTTTGCTGAAGTCAGCTGCTGCTGCGCGCTTGTTCACCTTGACTATGTCAGACGCAAAGCTGCCATCGTTCTCGAAATCATCCTCGCAATAGTGAACGCTAATACCAGCCTGCTTGCAGATGAACTCATAGTAGGCGCTCTCGTCGACATCTTGGAAGCGTCCCCAGCGCGTGACGTCGTAGAAAAGTACACAACTGAAGTCGGCCCTGGCGAGCTGCACATCTCGTATGAGATCTTGCAGACCCCGACGACCAGCTATTTGCACCCCACTTTTTCCCGGATCCGAGTAAGTCCGAACGATCGAGATATTCCGCCGCGCGGCGTAGGCTGCAATTCTTGCTGCTTGGTTGCCGATTGAATACTTCTGCTCCGAAGTCGACATGCGAACATACTGGGCCGCTCGAATTTCGGTGGCGGCATGTTCAACCAATTTCGGCCTTCGCATCGCGTTGACCTCCATTCGCCGTAGACGACAGGAGGTTCGACGAAAGAAGCAAGTGCCAAGTTTGTAAGGACAGGTTCAGTTGATGCTTAGATTAGTCAAATTCTCTGTTTGGTTTATCGGGGCTGGCCGCTCCTTTCAGGGAGGCGGTCAGCCGCGTTGCTTGAGCCAATAGATGAACAAGGCGCCAGCGATCCCAAGCACGCCCAAAAAAGGGTGATCTGCCGCGCGCTGCGCTGATTGATCGCAGATCAGCTTTGAAATGGCGACGAGGTCCGATCGCCTAGGCATTCAGTTGCTCCAGTAGCCAAGGCGATCATGAACCGCTTCGACCGGTCTCGCTTCGAACCCACACGGTCGGGAGGCCCGCCGCCCTAAGATGACAAGTCGGCTGCTTGTCGACCTACGAGGACTGCTTTCTGCTCCCGGAGCGGTTCCTTTAGCCGACCTGACTCTTCTGGCAGGGGATTTTGCGTGTGGCTTTGAAGATGATCCGGAAGGCGCCGGTCCGTGGCGGGTATTGGTTCAAACCAACACTCGGGCGAAGAGGCCGGTTTCATCGACATCGTGCCAGCAGGCGCAATACGGTTCAGAAGAACATGGTCACCGATGAATACGATCGTCATCAACAATCAAAAGGGCGGCGTCGGCAAAACGACACTTGCAGTGCATCTGGCCTGGTTCATGGCGGAAGCTGGCCGCCGGGTCCTGATGATCGATGTTGACGCGCAGGGCAATGCAACCGACACGCTGAAGCGGCATACAGGGTCGATTTCGGCGGCCGATCTCTTCAAGCCGGCGGCCCGGTTTGCCGCTGGCGAAAATAGCGGCATCACGCTGGCGCCAGCCGACAGTTCGTTGACCGATATCGATCGCGGCAATGCCGTTGCGGTCATGACCCTGCAGCAAAATCTCGCCGATGCCGCCGACCGGTTCGATGTCTGTGTGATCGACACCCCGCCATCGCTTGGCCTTCGCAGCGTCGCCTGCCTGGTCGCCGCCTCGCATGTGCTGGCGCCGATTTATCTGGAAGACTATTCCGTAAGAGGCGTCAAAGGCCTGATGCAGACCGTCATCGGTGTTCAACGACGATACGGTCGCCAGGACACGAGATTCCTCGGCCTACTGCCTTCGAACTTTAATACCAAGTCGCCTCGTCAACGAACCCACCTAGAGCAGTTGTTGCGCGAAGCGGGCAAGTACGTGTTCCCAGGCCAAATTGTGGCAAGGGACGGCTATGCCGAAGCTGTGGCCGAGCGAGTGCCGGTGTGGAGCTTGAAGCGTCGCTCGGCCCAAGAGGCGGGCCGGGAAATCCGCGCAGTCCTGGCCAAGATCGTAGAGCAGCTTGGATCAGGAGACGACCAATGACGCTCGATCTCAGCTTTAAGGAGCTCGTCGACGCCGCTGCAAATCCTAGCGCAGCAACCGGGCGGCCGCTTTTGGTCGCGATCGACTGCATTGATGAAGACCCCGATCAACCACGCCGCAACTTCAGCGAACAAGAATTGGAAGAGCTCTCTCAATCGATTGCTGAACACGGAGTGCTGCAACCCATCGTGCTTCGCCGTTCTAGTGAAGATGGACGCTACGTCATCGCTATGGGCGCGCGCCGGTACCGCGCTGCACAGCGTGCGGGGCTGCGTGAAATACCCGCGTTCATTCAAGACGTCGATTTGCCAGACCGATACGCGCAGATGATCGAGAATATTCAGCGCGATGATTTGCGCGCGCCCGAGATCGCGAGGTTCATCGCAGACCGATTGAGCGCCGGAGATACTCAGGCGGATATCTCGCGCAAGTTAGGCAAGCCAAGAGATTGGGTGTCGCGCTACGCGTCGGTTCAAAGCATGCCGGACTTCCTTCGGGCGCGACTCGAGGGCAGTTCGATCCGTGCTCTTTATGAACTCTACCAGGCATGGCGCACACATCCCGACGAGATCGAACGGCTATGCGCGGCGCAGGAGAGCTTCACCGACGCGCAGGCTCGGCAATTGGCCCGGGACGTGCGCGCCGCAGCTGGCTGCATCAATGCCCAGAACGAATTGCCTGCTGGACCACCCTACCCCGGAAGATCCGTCCCCTTCCCGGAAGCAATGTCTCCGCGCGCCGCGACGAAAGAGCGAGAAGCAGGAGCCGAGCAGCAACCCCAAAAAACTTGGGCAGTCTCACAATCGAGCTCGGCGGCTTTGCTGGCAATCAGGGTTCGGTATCAGAACCGGGTCGGACGGCTTGTTGTGGATCGACCCGCGACGCAGGGCTCCCGTCACGCTGTGGTGTTGGTTGATGGTGCGGACCACGAAGAAGAAGTTCCGGCGTCGGCGCTCACGATCGAGGAGATTCTGTCGAGATGAATTCGTTCGGCATCTTTGCGGTCGCGGGGACAGTGTATCGGCGTGCGCCGACGGAGCGACTTTTCCATCCGAAGGATGGCGCGTTAGGGCAGCAGCCGAAGGCCGAACGCGCCCCCCATAGCGCCGTAGAGAGGCCGCAGGCTGCTGGAAAGTCGCGGTCCACATCTCCGACGTCAGTTAGTGCCTTCAATTCCTTTGCCGTCGGATCGGTGTTCAAAGTGGTTGTCCCGTCAAAGGGACGACCTGGGCAGAATCTGGTAGAGAGGGTAGGGCGCGTCCACCGCCTCGCCGTGGCGAGTCCTCGACACAAAGAGTATTGGTTTGAACCAACAGCAAGAGGCACTTTTTTTTGCTTTCTAGTGCAGGATAGGCTTCGCGCCAGCGATGTATTACATCGCGATTGGGATTGGAGTGCATGGCTCTGATCTCGCTTCGCGTCTCCGACGAAGTTGCGGCGGAATTCTCAGCATTTGCAGCTACCCAGGGCGGTAAGTCCGCGCTGCTGCGGCGTCTCATTGCTGATGCGCTAGCGGCGCCAGCGCCGCGCATCTTGGCGTTACCGGTCGGACGTCCGGAAAAGGTGACGGTTCGATTTCGCGAGAGCGAGATGCAGCAACTCGCGGAAGTTTCACATCAGCGTGGCATGACACGCACCGGCTGGATTGTCGCGCTGGTACGCTCGCGGTTGGGATCGCCCGTGCAGCATTCCTCGAACGAACATGAGGTGCTTCGCGCGATCGTGCGCGAGCTCAACCGGATCGGCGGCAACATCAATCAGATTGCGCGTGCCACAAACACCAGTGTGCTGCAGGGCAGGGCGGTTGAGCCCGATTTGTCAGTAATTCAAGAGGCCAAACAGGTTATCGAAAGAGAGCTCGCGCAATTGCGTAACGCGCTGCACGGCAACGCCGATTATTGGGATGGACGGTCATGAGCCGGCGTTCGACGCGGGCGACCGATCTGGCCTCCGAACTTCCACCGATCTCGTATGTCTGGGAAACGCCCAATCGGCGCCCGCGGCGTGCCGAGTGGGATATCCCCGATCCGGCCGTTCCTGGCCGACTTACGCCGGCGATGCGTGCAAAGCTCGAACGCATCGTGCGCCGAGCACCAGAGGTGATGGTCAAGATCACCGGGCGCACCAAGGGCGTGGCACATCTCAAGTCGCACCTCGCATACATCACGCGAAACGGCGAGCTCGATGCGGAAACAGAGCAGGGCGCGACGCTGGCGGGTCATTCCGGATTGAAAGACCTGCAGGAACGCTGGGAGGATGATGCCGGTCTCGACGACAAGCGCCGCCGCGATGGATCGCTTTCGATCAACATCATTCTTTCGATGCCGGCCGGAACCGATGCCGTCGCGGTCAAGGATTCAGCTCGGGCATTTGCCATCGAGGCATTCGGCTACAATCACGACTATGTCTTCGTCCTGCACCTGGATGACAAGCATCCCCACGTGCACTTGACCGTCCGGTCTCTTGGCCATGACGGCAAGCGCCTCAACCCGCGCAAGGCGGATCTTCAAGCTTGGCGTGAACGATTTGCAGGCGAACTCGGGCTTCGCGGCATCGCAGCGGAGGCAACACCGCGGCGAACCCGCGGACGCGTCCGAAAGGCTGATCGCGCGGCGGTGCTCGCTTTGCGCAAGCGAAAGATCACGCCCGATGTCGATCGGCTCGCTCGTAAGGAGGTGCTTTCGGAGGTGAGGGACGGCAGGATTGCCAAACACCCTTGGGACGAGCAGATTAAGTCGCGTCAGGATGCGATCAGACGGCAATATCTCGACTATGCGGCCGAGCTACAGCGCTCTGGAGGGGCAGCAGATGAAGGGCTAGCTAGACAAATCCGGCAATTCGTTAACGACATGCCTGCCGTTGAAACCCGCCGGCATGTGTTGAAGAAGGAGCTGTCGGAGCTTGCCGATAGCCGGCGCCGGGGAGCGGAGCAGGGCGTCGATACCAATCGACGCGGCGAAACACGACGAGACGAGCGACCCAGATAGGCGGTTTGCGCGGCAGGAACGCCGCGCATGCGACCAAAACCAGCGGATAACGTACCGTGGGTTCGAATCCCACTCTCTCCGCCACCGCTTCGCGATGACGCAGAATCCGAAAAGCCGCCGGTGATTAACACTTGCCGCGCTCTGCAACCCATGGGACGGTTCAAGCCACCGCACAACGCGTGGGCAAGGTAATGGCGGACAAGAAGTCGGTCACTAGACGGACACGGCCTCCGGGCGGGGAAAAGTGGCAGTTTTTGACGAGTATGTATCCAGACGTCATTCGCCCGATCAAGTCTGCGGCCGCGCGGCGTGACAAGACAGCATCGTTGATGCTGGAAGAGGCCGCCAAGGAATGGCTTCAGCGGAACGAGACACGCAGGAGCCGGGGGAAGAAGGGATGAACGTCTTCGATCTCAGCCGCAATCTGGTGAACGAGTACGCGCGGTTCTCGCGTTCCTTCACGAAGATCGCCGCGGACGGTCTTGAGCCAGACGGGGTGATGCTCCTGACCGCAGTTGTGGCAGAAGTGGAGCGCGAAGAGCGCCTACGCCTACTATCGTGGTTCCTATCCGGTCGTTCGTCATCACTGGCATCGGCACCACCGCCACTGGTGAGAGCGGGCGCATGTGAAGGCGACGAAGGCCGCACCCCGAGGTGAGCGGCCTTTTTCTTTGAACCCAGGCACGCTTCCGCTCACCACCATCTGCCGGCAAATGGACCGGTCCGCTCGAAGGCGAGACGCCGGTCGGGTGTCCGCTTCTGCAGCTTTGCCGATCGCTTCGGATGCGGGCGGGCCGTTGCGGCGGCCCGCATAGGCGCCTCTTTCCTTACCTCGGCCGGCCGCTCCACCTGCATTGCGGCTATGGCCTCTCGCACTTGCTGCTGGGGTTCGTCAGGGAGCGGATCGGTCTGCGCGATGATAGGCACGTCGGTGCGCGGGGTGGTGTCGAAGACGATCTTCTCCGGGATGCTCCTCGCCGATTTTATGCGGATGATGGTCCTGTCGGGGTCGGCCACGGCGGCGGCTTCGACCGGAGCGGGCAGGTACCGATCCGCAGCGAAGAGCAGCGCCAGCAAGAACCCGCCGACGAAGGCGAAATAACGAATGATCGGCATGGACGGCCGCTAGCAAATGGGAATTCAAGGTATCGGCGGGGCCGGATGGGGTGGCGGGCCGCTGCGATCAGCGACCCGCCGGGAAGGCTTAGTCGATCTCCTGGACGACCGTGCGGGTCGACGGATCGACCAGCATCACGCGCTCGCCCGAGTAGACATAGCGGTACTTCGTGAGCGAAGGACCCCAATCGGCGGGCACCGCCTCGAGCTCGACTTCGCGCGGCACGGGCTGGCCGACCACGATCTTCTGCTGCACCGGACGAACCTTGTGCTCGGTGACGTAGGTGCGAATCTTGGTGCGGTATTCCGGCTCGATCTGCACGGCTGCCGCGTGACCGGCGCCGGTGGTGGTGACGACCGTCGACTGCGCCATCGCGCCCGACGAGATCAGCGCGGCCATGGCCGTCGTCAGTAGCAGCTTGTTCATGTTGTTCTCCTCGCCGCCAGATGCGGCATGCGAGAACCCGCGGATGATGGCAAGGTTCCGGGCGACGGCAGCATAATTACCAGATTTTCCCGAGACTCGGAGCGGGGGCGCCAAGTCGCGCAGGGCGCGGGAAGTTGCCCGATCAAGGATTGGCCCGACGAGCGACGCCCGCCAAGCATTCGGTGTGTGTGTTAGGGCTTCTGCAACACCGTCGAAAGCGACGAGCGGTCGTTCAGGATCGAGAAGACCTCCCGCGAGGACAGATGCGCGATGGCCTCCTCGAACGTCTCGCTCACATCCGCCTTGGCACAGCCGATCGCCAGGTTGACGTCGACCGTATCGGGCCGGGCGGCGCGAGGAGGCGGCAGCTGAGCGATGTGGAAGGCCAGCAGCTCGGGGGCTTCGCGAAGCTCCACGAGAGCGGGTTTGATGCCGACTTCCGCCGCCGCACTCAATTCATTGGCTCGCCGCAGGATTGACGGCGGCTCCCGGTCTTCAGGGGTGGCGAACAATTTTCCGGGCGCGGGCCTGGCCGTCAGCGCACCGATGGGCACCGCGAACAGCAGCCCGACGATGACCGGCGACATCCACAGCAAAAGCGGGAGCGAAACGGCGTAGGCGCTCGCGGCCATGGCAACACCGCACAAGGTCGGGACGCCGTATTTCCGATACAGCTCCCGGCGCTCAACCGTCCCGTCGTCCCGCCTTTGCGTCTGCCAGCCGGCATCGCGGCCGGCCAGGATCTCGATCACCGCGATAGACTGAAAGATCATCATGACGGGCGCCATCAACGCGGAGACGACGATCTCAGCGAGAACTCCGGCCGAGGTCCGCAACGCGCCGCCGAATTGGTTCCTCACCGGGCCACGCGTCCAAACGAGGACGAGGCTGAGCAGCTTCGGCAACAGCAGCAGTCCCATCGTGGCGACGAACACCCAAATGGCGAGCACGGGATCCTGGGCCGGCCAGGTCGGAAAGAGGGAGAAGCCCTTGGGAAAATACTCCGGGCGCACGAAGCGGGCCTGGAGCGAGATCAGCATCCCCAGCAGCAGGAATAGCAGCCACAGCGGCGCCGTTAGATAGGCCCCGATCCCCACCATAAAATGCAGGCGCGATACCCAATGGAGACCGCGAGCGGGCACCACGGCGAGATGCTGAAGATTGCCCTGACACCAGCGCCGGTCGCGCGCCGCGAAATCGAGCAGCGATGGCGGGACCTCTTCGTAGCTTCCTCCTAGCGTAGGCAGCATGTAGATGCCCCAGCCGGCCCGCCGCATCAGCGCGGCCTCGACGAAATCGTGGCTGAGGATGTGCCCGCCGAACGGCTTGGGTCCCCGAAGCTGCGGCAGCGCCGCCGCTTCCGCGAACGCCTTCACGCGGATGATCGCGTTGTGGCCCCAATAGTTGCCTTCCGAGCCGTGCCACCAGGCCACGCCGGCGGCGATCATCGGCCCGTACAGCCGGCCCGCGAATTGCTGGACGCGGCTAAACAAACTTCGCGCGTTGACCACCGTCGGGAGCGTTTGGACGAGCCCCGCGGTCGGATTGGCCTCGATGGCATGGACCAACCGGACGATGGTCTGTCCGCTCATGAGACTGTCGGCGTCGAGTACGATCATGAAGTCGTAGACGGCGCCGAACCGCGTGATCCACTCGGAGATGTTGCCGGCTTTCCGCGCCGTGTTGTCGGCGCGGTGGCGATAGTACAGTCGCGGCGTCCCCACCGCCTGCCGTAGCGCGAGCAACGCTTTCTCCTCGGCGACCCAGATGTCCGGATCGGTGCTGTCGCTTAGAACGTACCAGTCGAACAGCTCCCCGTGCGAGGTCGCCTCCAAGGATTCGATCATCGAGCGAAGCCGCGCCGTCAATCGGTGCGGGTCCTCGTTGTAGGTGGGAAGCAGCATGGCAGTGCGGCTCACGATCGCAGGCAGCTCCGCATCTACCGCGGTCGGATGGGTCAGCAGCACGAAGAACCCGGCGAGTGCGGAGGCAAACGAGAAAGCCACCCAGGCGAGCAAAACGAGGAACAGCACCAGCACCATGGCTTCCAGTACGGTGACGCCGCCGACCTCCAGAACGCGATACATCTCAAAGCCCCCGGCACCCGTGAGAGCCGCCGTCGCGAGCAGAATGAGGCCGCGTCGCCAGGCCATCGCGGAGCCCACCGCCGCAGGAACGCGGTCGGGGACCCGGCCCTTCCCGAGGTCGCCAGGAGCCATCGGAAGCGGCGTCTCGCGAGGCAGTAGACGCTCCGTCGCGATATCGCCGGCGACCGGCCGCGTCGCCGTGGTCAGGGGGCCCATCGGTAGACCCAGACTTCCGACAAGGGCTTGTCGCCCTCGGTCAGAAACGCACGCAGCTCGATCGGCTCGCCTTTCACCTGGCACTGGAAGCTGAGCCGCCAGCCACCGGTGTAGGGATTGGGCTGCGTGACGATGTTCTTCACTTCGGACTTCTCCGCCGTCACCACGCCTTTGACGCCCGCAGGATCGATGCCCTTCAGGTTCTCACCGACCAGATCGAGGACGAAGAGGCGGGCATCCTCGCCCCGCGCCCCTATTCCGCTTCGCGTGAAGCGCGCCAGCGAATGCGGCTTCGGGCTATCCGGGCCCCAGTGCAGCCGATAGGTGTAGTTGTGTTCGCCCTTGGCCTGCAGCGGGTTCTTCGGCCGCCAGAACGCGGCGATGTTGTCGTGGACCTCCTCCTTGGTCGGGATCTCGAACAGCGTGACTCCGCCCTCGCCCCAATCCCCGATGGGCTCCATCCAGAGACTTGGGCGTTTTTCGAAGCTGGACTCGATGTCCTGGTAGGCGAAGAAGTTTCGCTCCCGTTGCATCAGCCCGAAGCCGCGGGGATTGAGATCCTGAAAGGTGCTGATCTGCAGATCGCGCGGATTGCTGAGCGGGCGCCAAAGACTTTCGCCCTTGCCGTTGAAGATCGCCAGGCCGTCGGAGTCGTGGACCGACGGACGGAAGTCGTCGATGTCGTTGCGGTCGTTCGGACCATAGAAGAACATGCTGGTCATGGGCGCGAGACCGGCCCGCTGCATTTCGACGCGCGGATAGACAGACATTTCGACGTCGAACACCGTGGTTTCGCCCGGCCGGACGGTGAAGCGGTAGCTTGCCGCGCAGCTTTTGCTGTCGAGCAGAGCATGGATGACCATCGAGGTTGCACCCGACGCCGGCCGCTCGAGCCAGAAGGCCTTGAAGAGCGGAAACTCCTCGCCCTTGGCTTCGCCCGTATCGATCGAGAGTCCGCGGGCGGAGAGCCCGTACGTCTGGCCCTTGGCCACAGCGCGGAAATAACTCGCGCCCAGGAATACACAGACCTCGTCGTAATAGTCGGGACGGTTCATGGGCGAGTGGATGCGGAAGCCTGCGAACCCGAGATTCGTCTCCTCGAACGCCGGGACCTTCTCGCCGAAGGAAAAGTCCGCCTTGCGGTACTTGATCTCGGCGACCTTTCCATCCGCGACCTCGAAGATGTTCACCCTGTTCTTGTAGAAGAAGCCGCGATGGAAGAACTGCGCCTCGAACGGCAGATTCTCGCCGCGCCAGAGGGCCCGCTCGGGCAGGAAGCGAATCGATCGGTACTGATCGTAGTCGAGGTCCTTCAACCCGCCGGGCAGCTTCTCGTCGGGCGTCTCGAACGGCTTGCTTGCCACAGCACGGGCCAGATCCCTCACTGTGGACGGGCCGAAGGCATCGTCCGACGCAGCGGCGAAGCCGCTGCGCGAAGCGAGCAGCAACGTCGGCAACAACGCCGTCCCTTGAACAAGCTGACGTCGATTCACGTGCACTCCTCGCTACTGCTGCCGCGGCCAAGCAACGACCACAGTGCCCGTGAGTTCCAAGGCCCGGCCGTCACCGTCGTATCGAAAGATAGGACGCGTCTTTCGCATTCCAGAGGTACATACTTCCATCATCATCGACCGATGGCTTTGCCCGTAGGCGTCGGTGGCTGAGAGACCGATTGCGCTCCCGCCTGCACCGCGTCGAGCACAACCATGCCGATTACGCGCTTGCTGGCAGACATCACCATTCCGCCCGAACAGCAAAACGCTTTGGAGTTGGCCTTCAGGGCCGCTCTCCGAAAACTCGAACTCGTCGATCGCGACGACTCCTTTTGCGCCCTCGTCGCAAGGAAGATGCTCGAACTTCATCAGCGCGGAGTGACCGATGCGGTCGCACTTTCCGAGCTGACCATTCGAGAAATCGGTATGCAGCGGTTCAACTCAGCGTCGGCTCGCTACGCAAATGCCCGGCTAGAACGCCGCTAACACCCTTCGGAGCGTAGCTCTCGTCGCTTCGCGCAGGTGATCGGCCAAGGACACACTTACGTCTCGAGAGCACCTTCCTTCTATCGTGACGACCTACCTGTACCATGTTGCGGGCGGCCGTAACGCCCTTCGCGGTATCGGTGCCGCACCGATTAACTCGCAGCCTGCTCGGCGGCGCGGCGGGCCCGTCGTCCGGTCGTCTTCACACGCTCGTTCGCCGTCTTTTCCGCTTTGGCGCGCGATTCGCATTTCTCCCGCAGGTCTTCGATCTCTTCGTCCGTGAGATGCTCGATACCGACAAGGGAGTTTCGCGCCGCCCCGACGCGGATCAATTCGTCGAGCTTGACCTGCAGGGCTGCGCTGTCGCGGTTCTGGGAATTCTGAATGAGGAAGACCATCAGGAAGGTGACGATGGTGGTGCCGGTGTTGATGACCAGCTGCCACGTGTCCGAATAGCCGAACAACGGACCGGTGACCGCCCAGATGACCACCACCAGGGCCGCGAGCACGAAGGTCGACGCGCGCCCCGCAGCCTGCGAGGTGCGGGTAGCAAACTCGCCGAAGAAGTGGGCGGTGCCGCCTTCCGTTTTCTTCCGCCTATCACTCATGAGACCCTCCGATTTCGAGAGAACGGGCGAAGAGGTTCGCGGGTTCCCCGTAGGGCGCATCGACCACTAGACCTCAGCCGAAAGTATGAACGTCCACACTCGGATCTGCGGAACTGGAGGGCAAAGGTTCCGGTTGGATTCCCCAGCATGGCTCGAATCGAAGACTACGCCCTGATCGGCGACTGTGAGACTGCGGGTCTGGTCGGGCGCGACGGGTCAATCGACTGGCTCTGCGTCCCCCGCTTCGATTCGGACAGCTGCTTCGCGAAGCTACTCGGCGATGAGCACAACGGATACTGGAAGGTGTGCCCAAGGCTCGCTCGGGCAGCGAGCGACGCTACCGACCGGGCACCTTGATTCTCGAGACGACCTTTACGACCGACCAGGGCCGGGTCCGCCTCATCGATCTCATGCCGCCGAAGACGGATCTCTCGAAGGTCGTCAGAATCGTCGAAGGACTGGAGGGCGAGGTCGAGATGCGCAGCGAACTTGTCGCGCGCTTCGACTACGGGACCAGCGTACCTTGGGTCAGCCGCCTTGAGGACGACGCGGTCAGTATGGTCGCGGGCGCGTCGATGCTGCTGCTCAGGACCGCGGTGCCGATGCGCGGCGAAGCCATGAAGACCGTGGGCTCGTTCTCGGTCGCGCGCGGCGAGACCGTGGCTTTCGTCCTTTCCCATCAGATATCCTACCAGGATCCCGCCGCTCCCGAGGACCCTGCGTCTCCTCTGAAACAGGCGGAGGATTTCTGGCGCGATTGGTCCAGCCGCTGCAAGACGGCTGGACCATATTCGGAGGCGGTCCAGCGATCTCTGATAATTCTCAAAGCGCTGACATTCGGGCCCAGCGGCGGCATCGTCGCCGCCGCGACGACCTCGCTCCCGGAGCAAATCGGAGGCCCCAGAAATTGGGATTACCGCTTCTGCTGGGTTCGAGACGCCACGTTGACGCTTCTCGCCCTGATGGGGGCGGGGTTCTTTGACGAGGCGCGCGCCTGGCGAGATTGGCTCGTCCGGGCCGTTGCGGGGAGTCCGCAGCAGCTCCAGATCATGTACGCCGTGACGGGCGAACGCAGGCTGACGGAGTGGGAAGTGCCGTGGCTCCCCGGATATGAGGGCTCGAAGCCCGTGCGGATCGGAAACGCGGCGCACACGCAGCTTCAACTCGACGTCTACGGTGAGTTGATGGATGCACTCTATCAGGCCCACCGCGGCGGCCTGCGCGAGAACAAGCGCGCCTGGGCGGTCCAGTGCGCGCTGCTCGACCATCTCAAGAGCATCTGGAGCAAGCCGGACGAGGGCATGTGGGAGGTCCGGGGCGGCGCGAAGCACTTCACGTATTCGAAGATCATGGCGTGGGTCGCCTACGATCGGGCTATCAAGTCGGCTGCCGAATTCGGCATGAAGGGCCCGGTCGAGGAGTGGGAAGCGCAACGAGCCGCGATCCACGAAGAGGTGTGCCGGCAGGGCTACGACGAAGAGCGGAAAACCTTCGTCCAGGTCTATGGCGAGCCGCAGCTCGACGCGAGTCTGCTGCTAATCCCGGCCGTAGGCTTTCTGTCACCGGAGGATCCTCGCGTGATCTCGACGATCCAAGCGATCGAGCGGGAATTGCTCCAGGACGGCTTCGTGCGCCGCTACGACACGGGTGCGACGAAGGATGGTCTGCCGCCGGGGGAAGGCATGTTCCTGGCCTGCAGCTTCTGGCTCGCCGACGACTACCATCTGATCGGCCGCGACGCCGAGGCCAAGGAATTGTTCGGGGGCTTCTCGCGCTTCGCAATGACGTCGGCCTGCTCTCCGAAGAATACGACATTTCGCGCCGCCGCCTGGTCGGAAACTTCCCGCAGGCCTTTTCTCACATAGCCCTCGTCAATACCGCCCACAACCTCACCCACCGCGAAAAACCCTCGGAGCACCGCGGCAGCAGGAAGGCCCTTCCCAGCAAGGGAGAGGAAGCCGCGGGCTCCGATTAGGAGGTCCACCATGGCAAAAAATTCGACCGATCCGGCCGCTCCGGCAAGTCCGGGCGCTCGTTCGCGACCACGCGTCCGCTTTCCTGTGACGCTGGAGGGGCAGCCTGCGCTGGTGACCGGCGCCAACTCAGGGATCGGCCGCGCCGTCGCGCTGGGATTGGCCGCATCCGGGGCCGACGTCGTCGTCAACTATGTCGTCGATCCCGCATCGGCCGACGAGGTCGTGCACGAAATCGAGAGCTGCGGCCGCAAAGCGATCGCAATCAAGGCGGATGTCAGCAACGAGGATGACGTCCGGTCGATGTTCGCCCGTGCCATCGATCATTTCGGCACGTTGCACATCGCGGTGAACAACGCCGGCCTGCAGCGCGACGCACCCTTCCACGAGATGACCCTCGAACAGTGGAACAAGGTCATCGGCGTCAATCTCACCGGCCAGTTCCTCTGTGCCCGCGAGGCCGTCCGCGAATTCAAGAGAAGGGGCATCGTCAGCGATATCTCGGCCTCCGCCGGCAAGCTCGTCTGCATGAGTTCGGTCCACCAGGAGATACCGTGGGCCGGACATGCGAACTACGCGGCGTCGAAAGGCGGCGTCATGCAGATGATGCGAAGCATCGCGCAGGAAGTCGCTCCCATCGGCATCCGAGTTAACGGTATCGCACCCGGCGCCATCCGGACGCCCATCAATCGGGCCGCCTGGGAGACAAGGGAAGCGTATGAAAGCCTGATGACGCTGGTGCCTTACAAGCGCATCGGAGAGCCGGATGACATCGCGCAGGCGGTTGCCTGGCTCGTCTCCGAGGCCGCCGATTACGTCACCGGCGCTACGCTGTTCATCGACGGCGGCATGACCCTATTCCCCGGCTTCGCAAGCGGAGGATAGGGCATAAGCGAAACGAGAACCGCTGGTCGCATCACTTACATCAGAAATTGGAGGAGCGAACTTGGCAAACGGCGCACGCGCAATGGCTGCAGGCAAGATCGCGCGCAAGATGGCGCGCGCCTTGGCATCGGTTCTGAAGCGCCGCTCGGCGGTGAAGGCGACCAAGACACGGGTGAAGGGCGCAAGCCAGGTCTCTAGGCCCGTAGGTCGCGAATAGCGGAGCTCCGATGCCCATCTGGTTGACCGCTGGCCTCTGGGGGCTGCTTGGCGCCTCATCGCTGCTCCTGGGAGCAGCCGTCGCATTCGTGCTCAAAATGCCTCGCTACGTCACCGCGGGAATCATGTCGTTCGGCTGCGGCGTGCTCATCTCTGCCGTGGCCTACGACCTCTTGGAAGACGGATATCAGGAAGGCGGGATTTCGCCCATTGTGGCCGGTGCGGTCGCGGGCTCTGTAGCCTATGCTCTTGCCGATTGGGCGGTCTCTCGAGCAGGCGCGCATTCCCGCAAGCGGTCCGGGGACCAGCAGGCGAACGCCGGACAGGGCGGAGGGTTGGCGATCGCGATCGGCTCGCTCCTCGACGGCATTCCGGAAAGCGTCGTCCTGGGACTCGGGCTGTTGAACGGGAAAGGGATCAGCATCCCTATGCTGGCAGCTATCTTCCTGTCCAATTTTCCAGAAGGGCTTTCCAGTGCGCTCGGGATGCAAGCGGCCGGTCGATCCCGGGCCTACATCTTCGGGCTTTGGGGGACGATCGCCGTCCTCTCGGGCGTGGCCGCTTCGGCGGGAGCAGCTTTCCTGGGTGGCGCTTCCCCGCAGATCGTCGCTGCCGTAAGCGCCGCCGCCGCAGGCGCTCTCCTCACGATGGTCGTCAACACCATGGTGCCCGAAGCCGTGGAAGGCGAACAGAAGCTGGCCGGCGTGCTCGTTGTCGTCGGTCTCCTCGTCGCCTTCGCGCTCTCCAACTTTGGAGATACCTAGAGCGGCGGGCGGTGAGCTGCAGAAGCAAGGCTGTTGTCGGACAAGCCTTTGTGGTCGTCGCTCGCGACGGTGCAGGCGGAAGCCTCGCACTTCGTCCTCTCCAGGACGACAAGCGCTGATCGATTGGCCATCCTGAAGCGCCTCGAAATCAACTGAGAATGACGGCCTAAATCGCCGACAGGTGGTACACAGGGGTGGTCACAGAAGCCGAACCGGTTTTTCGCGAATCCTTGTTTCCCGCGGATTTTCGTGCAACTGCAGCGAAGGGGAAGAGAGTCCCACTCTCTCCGCCATATCGCTCTCAAATTTCGTACTTCCAAACGGAGAAAGGTCCAAAACTCGGCCGGTCGTTGCGTTCGACGATGCCAGCAAGGTCCGGACCCTTGGTCTTCAAATCAAACGCGCCCTCACGATTAGCGGTGCCCCCCCAATAAGGATTTCCGCGCCATCATCGAGGCCGCATTCAAGACGCAAAGCCTGCCGTCGTTCACCAAAGGCACCGATCTTTGCGGCTTCATTGTCGAGTTCGTTACGCCGGATGAGGGCGGCTGCCGGCGAGATGGATGATCGCCGTAAGTAGACGCGACCTGTGCAGCACCATCGGATGCACGGGATCCGATAGCGACGGGCCTGGCTCCGCCGAGCATGATCGCTGAGGACTTAGGAAGCATCTCGGCGCGAAATCGCCGGGATTGCTCGCCTATGTCCTCCGCAACAAACCTGCACCACCAAGCATTCGAAGAGCTCGTTGCTTGGCGCATGGCTCGCGTAAGCGATCCATGCAAGTTTGACTGCGAAGGTCCCGCTGACTTTTGATTGCACCGTTAATGAGTGGGCAGGGTAGGGGGGTGTCAAAAGTCTGGGGACGCGGGTCGACGACCGGGTGGTTCACACGCAAAAAGTTCAGAAATAAAAACAAAAATCCCGCTTAGACAAAAGGCGAGCGTCGACTGCGGATCGCTTCTGCCGACGTTCAGACATCGACCATTTCGTTTGCGTCGTAGCTGCTACGCTCTCAGATGGGCATTTACGGCTCGCCAGAGGTGAGAGTCTGACCTTATCCAGGGGATAGGGTCAGATCATCATCCAAAAATCGTTCTGGTCGGCGTTTTTTGCCTCTTCGTCCGCGAAATTGCGGGTCAGGCCGCCCTAAGTTGGCTTTTTGCGGGGCCGCGCTCCCAAAGTTCGTCTAAGCGTCGGAGTGGCCCTATCTGGTGAACAGGGGCAGCGCCGCCGTTTTCGCCCGTGAAGTTGATTCGAATGCGCGGTCCCGCCCGATCTTCGCGAGGAACACTACGCATGAAGGGGCGTTAAGTCGTCACGAGCACTAAATATTGTTCGAGCCATGAGTGTACTTCAGCTCAGCACCATCGGCCGATGGTACGATCCGATCTCTGAACGCTGGATCACGCCGGCGCAGCAGAGGCCGCAGACCGTTCAATGGTACACCGACCGAATCACTCCGGATGTTGACTACCGCGCTGAAGCTGATCGAATTTGGGATGCGCTAATCGATTGCTGCTCACGCGGATAGCTTGCGCTTATTGAGTCGGCGGCGAGGGGCCCTTCTTGCTTCTGCCACGTCGGTGGTCCCAGCTCCGAGCAAGGCGTGAGGACCCGCCCCTTTCGAGAGAGCCGCTCTCTTCCGTTGGAAGCGCTGGAAGGGGGGATGCTCCGAATTCTTCCAATGGATGGCCAACTTCCTCCACAACATCTCATTTGCGAATTCAGCATGCCGTCGAGATAGCTTTGAGGTCCAGCGCTCCTGATCTTCGGTCCAGTCCATCGCCGACCTGGGTCTGCTCTTGGACCCAACGCTGACCTGAATACTAAACTCGACTGAGATTAGCTTGTGGGCCCGTAGCGGACCCAAGCCCTGAGCGCCGCGCCCTACCAAGATTACGCTAGCCGCCGAGGGCAGCTTTCGACGCGGGCAATGCTCTTTGTAAGCTTCGATGTCGGCGGCGCTATTCAGCGGACATGGACCGAGCTCGACTAAGGTCTACGTCCGAAGGCGCACCAGCTTAAACGGAAATCGGAACATTGTTCAGGCGATGTGATTGGAAATTGTTGCGTCTGAGCTGAGATAGACAAAAAAGCATCGTGGAGACACGTCTTATCAGAAAGGAGCAATCAATGGATGACGAACGAAAATCATCAAAAGCGGGAGAACGGGACGCTGAAGGCTTGCGTGAGGCAACTGCCAAGGAAGAAGTGAAAGATGAGAGCAAGACGGGGCACGATCAAGCCAAAGGTGCTGATCGCTTCGAAGAACGTTCCAGAAGCTCCGATGGAAAGAGCGCAGAAGAAAAACAAAAAGGGTAGATGCAAATAGTAGACCCGAGCCTTCATAGTCAAAACGGGCTTCCGCAATGACGCCGGAGGCCTTTGTGCACGAGTGGTAAATCCGGTCCTCGCTAACTATTCGTTCTCTCACGCGCTTGAGTAAGAGGCGGCTCGCGGGTCAAGCGCGCCTAAGCACGTGTCGAAGATCGGATGCCGTGAGACTTCCAAACACGTTCGGTCATTTCAAGAGAGCATCGAGGTCACGATCGGTGGAATAGCTGGTCAGCACCACTCCCGTTACCTCGCTTCCCGCATCGGTGCGCAGGCCGCGAACGCTGCCACGACCAAGAGTGCACGGTGGTCGGCACCAGCCGACGACTATCACCATAGTGGTCGTTGGCGATGTCTATAAGACCAAAACGGAAGTCGAATCCGCAGTGAAAGGACCAAGGTCTGCACCGACCGGTGATTATTCGGGCGGCTCCATGGTTTGGCTGGTCGGAAAAAGGAGCTGTATTGCTGTTGTTGCCATTACCGCAGCCTGTGTGATCGGCGGCGCCTGCTGTTTGTTGCCACTGATCGAGCACGGCCGCTTTTTGTGAAGGAGCGGGCCGACCAGCAGATGGGGCCTGCACGGAAACCAAGCCAACTGCCGTACGTTGGTCCGAATGGGGTGCAGCTATGGAGCCGCGGATGATCGAGACTGATACCCTTTTGGTGAAGTGCCCCAATTGCGGCGCGTGGCCGATGGCCGCCGGCCCGCCGAAATCGGCCTATGCTCATCAGGACGTGCGCCTTAGATGTGCTAAGTGTGGTCACGGCGAGGACGGGCGGCTGCGACGCTCCGGGTTCGTCGAACGTGTCCCGCAGCAGCCGCATGCAGACGCCGCTTAAACAATGAAGATTCGCGCGCACTCGCAGAGCCACATCGTGGAACTCGATGATGGCTCGAAGTGGCAGATCTTCCCGGGCGATCTCGATCTGACGCTTGACTGGAAGCCCGAGACCGAGTTGACGGTGGTCGAAAGCGATGACGAGATCGCCTCCCACGAACTGATCGGCGGCGGCGCGAAGGTCCGCGCGAGACCTGCCGGCGAAACCTGGCCGGCGCGGCAAGTCAAGGACGCGCTGAAGGACGGTTGAGCCGGTTGCAACGCGCCGCGATCCAGCGGAACGGGTGCGGTGCATGCCGCCGTGTGGTTTTCGCCGCCAAGTGGCGCCCGCACTGCTTGATGACCAGGCCCTTCTCCGTGTGAGCACCCATTCGCTGTCCTCGTTCTGCACGGCCCACGGTGTCGCGGCCTGGTCGTCCATACCCGTGCAATCGTTTAGGCGTAGGTCAGACGTCGGGGCGATGCGTCTGATGCCGAAGGACAGGTCCGTCATGTTCTTCGGTGTTAGTGCGAGCGCGCTTTACCGCGTAAGGAACGATTCAACAAAGCGTGAGTTCGTCCCGAAAGAACCGAACAAACATCCAAGAGGGTAACGCCATGACGCGATCAGTGGAAGAGCTGAGGCGTGAGTCCGAGCGTAGCCGCGCAGAACTTGCGGCAACGGTCGACCGGTTGAGGGAGCAGATATCGGACACCGCCGAAGACATCCGCCATAAGGTCTCACCGCAACACATCAAGTCCGAAGTTTCCGGCTACATCAGCGACAAGACCTCCAGTTGGGTCGAGGCGCTGAAGCAACACGCCATGGACAATCCGATGCAAGCGGTCGCCGCGGGCACGGCCGTTGCAGTCCCGCTGCTGCGCCTAGCACGAGGTTTTCCGCTGCCTCTCCTAATGATCGGCGCAGGCCTTGCTTTGACCTCGAAGACGGTGCGCGACCGGGCCGCGGAAGCGGCTGCACCTGTGGTGGAGAAGGCGGGAGGGATATTGGATGAGGCCGGCGACCGCTTCGCTTCGGTCCAGAGGCAAGCCACTAGCATGTCCGGGGAAGCACAAGATGCAGCCGCGCGCGCGGCGGAAGATCTCCGGAGCCGAGCAGCGGAGGCCAGCGGCACGATCGGTGACAAGCTCAGAAGCGGCGTGGATGCCATCAAGGATACGGCAGGAGCGGCCAAGGACGCTGCGGCCACCGCGCCGGCAAAGGCCCGCCAGGTCATCGGCGACAACGCCGCCCTGATCGGCGGCCTCGGCATTGCGATCGGCGCTATCCTTGCGGCCGCTCTTCCCAAGACCAAAGCCGAGGCAAACGCGATGGGCCAAGCGAGCGACAGCGTGAGACGGGCGGCGGGCGAGGCTGCGCAATCAGGATTCGAGGCAGCCAAGGATGCGACGATGTCCGCGGCCGACGCGGCTGCGAGAAGCGTCGGCGAGGCTGATCTTGGCAGGCATGCCAGCCGCATGACGGAAAACTTAACCGAAAGGCTCAAGGAGGCTGCCGACGACGTCGTCAGAGCGGCGTTTGGTCCTTCCCCTAACCCGAACACCTGAAAGACACTGTCATGAGCGATCTTGATCTGACTAAAGAGACGAATTTCACGCAAAACCAGAATGCCGGCTCTTCGCAAAGCCTAAAGGATCAGGTGGCCGATGCCGGCGCCGAGGTGAAGCAGCGCGCCGGCGAGGCCATGCGCGCCTCGGCCGATATGGCGCGGGACAAGTTCAAGGAGGCGGCTGACGGCGCCAAAAACGTGGCCTCCGGGACGGCGGTGCAGATCGAAGGTCATGTGAGCGACAAGAAACAGTCGGGCGCGGATTTTGTCGGACGCCTTGCCGAGAACATTCGAGAAGCGGCCCGCGCCTTCGAGAGCAATGCGCCGTTCGCCGCCCGCGGCATCAATTCCGCTGCCGAATATGTCGACGAGGCCGCCGAAAAAATCCGCGACGGAAGTTTCCGCGATCTCGTTGACGGCGCCACTGATTTTGCGAAGCGACAGCCGGCCGCGTTCCTTGGGATCTCCGTGCTTGCAGGCTTTGCGGCAGTTCGTTTCCTCAGGGCTTCCGGGCAGTCCTCCTCATCGAAACAGCCGGGCAATGAGCAGTCGTCCTCCTCACAACGAAGCAACGTGCCATGAGCATCCAGAACGATATCAGGACTAGCCAGAACGATCTTCGGACAATCTCCACGCTGGTCGGCGACGCGCTATCTCAGTTCGCCAAGCTCTTCCAGAACGAAGTGGATCTCGCGAAGGCCGAGTTCGGCGAGAAGGTTCAAAAGGTCGGTGGCGCGCTCGGCTTCATCGCGGGCGGCGCCGTGCTCGTGATCCCTGCGCTGGTCATGGCCCTGTTCGCGTTATCGGCCGCGTTGATCGCCGCAGGGTGGTCGCAACCGATCGCGTATTTGACGTCGGCGATCCTGGCCATGGTGATCGCCGGCGTGCTGTTCGCGATCGGCATCAACCGGCTGGATGCCCGCAATCTCGCGCCGCAGGAGACCATCCGGCAGCTCGAGAAGGACAAGGATACCGTGAAGGGGATGGTACGATGAGGAGCACGAAGGCAGGTTTTTTCGACAGTCTGGTGACGGCGGTGCGGGACAATCCGCTTGCCGCGGCGCTCATCGGAGGCGGCGCGTTCTGGCTGTTGGCAGGCGATGAGAAGCTGAAGAGCGCGGCGCGGTCTGCGACAGCCGCTGCTTCGCCGATCGTCGATGTCGGCGCTCGCAATGTTCGCGCGGCCGCGTCCGGGCTCCGACAGACCGCGGCTCCCCCGACCGCGCCCGAAATGGATCACAGCGAATCCATGGGCCTCCACGAAACCATGCGCGAGGCAGGTAACGCAGCTTCTGACGCCATGTCCGGAGCGGCCGACAAGATCAAGGACCGGCTCGACGAAGGCGTTGCCTATGCCCGGGAGAACCTCGGCACGCCTGCAAAAGAGGCTCTTACGAAAGCGCAATCATCGCTCGCCGACATGCTTGAACGGCAACCGCTCGTCCTTGGGGCCGTGGGGTTAGCAATAGGGGCGGCAATTGCGGGTGCGTTCAGGACCTCCGACCTCGAGAACGAGTGGGTGGGCGAGCTCAGCGATGATGTCAAAGACGACTTGAATATCCGCGCCGGCGCGGTGTCGCAAAGCCTTCGCGAAGCCTCCGATACGTTGAAGGCCGAACTCAGCGACGTCGGGGCCGAAGCGCTCGATCGGGTGAAGCAGGCCGGGATGGATGCTGCCGACGCCGCGCGGGAAAAGGTGAAGTCGCCCTAACCCTGGGCCGCTCAAGTTCAAAAATATAAGCAAAAGCCCACTTAGACAAAAGGCTAGAGGTGGCCGGCGCGTTAATATTTCAAGACGAACTGCGTAACTGGATCCCCCGAAATAATTCTCTGTCGCAAACAGGGAAATGACAAGCCGCCGATCAGGAGCCGCAACCCATTAGCCATCGCCACGTCCCCTCGCACGCTGCTTCTAGGACGCTGTCGGCATCAGCATGCTAATTGCCATGCCGACGATGCAGAGAGCCATTGCGGCTGTCGACGCCCAGCCGAGCCAGTATAGCCAGCCCTCGATCACAAGCTTCCCCATTACCTCGCGGCGCCGGACCAGCAGCATCAGCAAGGTCATTACCGGCGCCGCCAGCACCCCGTTGATAACCGCGCTCCAGTAAAGCGCCTTGATCGGATCGATGGGAGTGAAATTAAGCGCAACGCCGAGACCGACCGAGAGGGCAAGCACCGAGTAAAATGCCACAGCCTGCTTCGGCTTGCGGGCAAGACCAACTGGCCATTTGCGCCCTTCTCCAATGGCATAGGCCGTTGATCCCGCGAGCACCGGAACAGCGAGCATCCCCGTTCCAATGATGCCGAGCGCAAAAACTAGTTCGGCAAGAGGACCCGCAATGGGCTTCAAAGCCGCGGCGGCCTGAGCCGATGACTCGACATCGGTTACTCCCTGCTGATGCAGGGTGGCGGCCGTCATGATGATAATCGCGATAGCAATGATGTTCGAGAAAGCCATGCCGATCATCGTATCGAGGCGAATTCTCCAAAGTTCGCGCTCTTCAGAACGCGCGTCTTCCTTCAGCGGCTTTTTCTTGGGATCGATGCGCTGCTCCTCGGCTTCTTGCGAAGATTGCCAGATAAATAGATAGGGCGAGATCGTGGTGCCAAGGATGGCGACCAGCGTCGTCAGGAAGGCGCCACTCCATTCGATCTTCGGGATGAATAGTCCCTTGAGGGCATCAGTCCAGGGCACCTTGACGACCGCCAGCGCGATTACATAAGCAAAAAGCACCAGGGTCAGCCATTTGAGGATCGCGACATAACGCTGATAAGCGATGAAAAATGTGCGCCAGCACCGAGATGATCGCGAAGGAAACAACATAGACGATCGACGAGCCACCAATCACCAGCTTCGCCGCATCCGCCATGGCGCCGAGATCGGCTGCGACATTGATCGTGTTCGCGATAAAGAGAAGACCAACCAGAGACCAGATTACCCAGTTAGGAAAGTTGCGGCAGACATTTCCGGCAATGCCGTGACCGGTCACGCGGCCGATGCGCCCGGAAATCTCCTGGATCGCCACCATCAGGGGATAGCTGAGAAGCATCGTCCATCCGATGCCAAAACCAAGCTGTGCGCCGGCCTGACTATAAGTGCCAATGCCAGAGGGATCATCGTCCGATGCACCGGTGATCAGTCCAGGTCCAAGTCGCTTAAGCAGACTTGTACTTTTATCGGGCTCTTTGGCGTCAGCCCTTGTCATGCGTTCCTCGGGAGTGGGACGGCTCGCCAAGCGCCCTGTTCGCCTCGTCAAGAAGCCAATGAGGGCTCTACGGTCAGAGTTCACGCGCGGCGCGGACGCCCGCGCCGCTTGAGCTGCGATTTCACGTGACCTGGTTTCTCATCCGCGACGCTTCTTCGCACGCCGGCTTAGTGGTGCCAGAAGATCGCCAACAGCAGAATGATCGGTAGCGGTATGCCTAGCAGCCACAACAATGCGCCTCGTCCAAAGCCCATGGCTTTCTCCTCCATCATCTGTCCCGCGCGTCCAACGCATTCGTCCGTGGGACCGTTCCTTCCCAGGAACGGTTTTCGCGGCGTTTGATTGAAAGACCGGCACCGCCTCTGCTTCCAATCGTTTTCGTTAGGTGGATTGGTGCAGGGCGATAGTGGCATTTTACGACAGGAGGCCAGTGCGATCGATGGCTATACGCGTCCATCCTTTGTCCGCCGATATCGAACTCGCGCGTGCGATAACGCGCAATACTCGGCCCCTGCCTGAAAACTTGTCTTCGATCATCACGTGGGGAGCCGATGGACATTTCCTGACGGCGCTTGCTGTCGGATGGTGGCTCTGGTCGCGTTTTAAGCCACCCGGGCAGCGACGGGCAAGCGATCATGTTCTGCTGACGACGCTTGCCGCGATCGCGTTGCCGCACCTTTTGAAAACTCAGTTCGATCAGGTCCGGCCCGATCGCTGCACGGTGCGCGGCCATCTGCATGGCATTCCACTCTCGGGCAAGGCGCTGGATGCGTTTCCTTCAGGCCACGCCCTGCATGTTGGAGCCCTTGCTTCCGCCGCCACCGAATTGCCGCGCGCGAAGAGAAACCTCGTCTGGGCCCTGAGTGCCGTGCTTGTCTCGACAGGCATCATTTTGCTGGCTCACTGGGCGAGCGACGTGGTCGCAGGTTTGGCGATCGGCGCGCTCCTCGAGCGCGTGATGCGGCGGCTGAGCGGCTTCGGTAGGACGCGCTAGTCATGGGGCAGCTGCTTGCACCGCTCGGTTCACACGCTGTCCATCTTTGCATCGACATGCAGCGACTGTTCGCACCCGGCGCTCCATGGGCAACTCCCTGGATGGAGCGGATGCTACCCGAGGCGGTCAGGCTGATCGCCCATGCACCGCAGCGCACCGTTTTTACGCGCTTCATTCCGGTCCGCAACCAAGCCGAAGCGCGCGGCGTATGGAAGGCCTATTACGAGAAATGGGAATGCGTCACGCGCGACAAGCTTGATCCGAAATTGCTCGAATTGATGCCCGCCTTGGCCCGCTTCGTGCCGCCAGGGGTGATAATCGACAGGCAGGCCTATTGCGCTTTTGCCCTAGGAAAGCTGCAAGCATTTCTGGATGAGCATCAGGTCAACACGCTGATCGTATCCGGCGGCGAGACCGATGTTTGTGTGCTAGCTACCGTGCTAGCGGCGGTCGATATCGGCTATCGCGTGATCCTCGCCGAGGACGCGCTCTGTAGCTCATCCGATGAAAGTCATGATGCGTTGCTCGATCTCTACACCAAGCGCTTCAGCCTGCAGATCGAGGTGGCGCCGGTTGAATGTATCCTCGCAAGCTGGCCGGTCTATGACTGAGTTGCCCGGTTGTTGCGGTATTGGAACTTTTTGACGCGTTTAACTTAGGTTAGACTTTCGATCTTCCAGGCGAATTCTCCATTTAGATCAACAGGCTTGAATTAAGCCGGATCACATGGCCCCATGGGCGGGCGTCCCGCCCATCAGGATCGAAGCTGTGAGCCGCACGAAAAGAAGCCTTGGGCAATTGCTTCTCGCCGCCACGCTGTTTACGGCGGCGACGGCGTCCGGTCAGGAAAACAAGAAGACCGACGACGACAAACCGGCCGATCCCGACACGGGCGAAAGTACCGTGGAGGAAAAGACGCTTGGTCTCCTCCCCAATCCCCTGCAAAAATATGGCGTCAAGTTTGCGGCGACCTACATTGGCGAAGTTCTGGGCAACCCCACGGGCGGGCTGAAACAGGGATCTGTGTATGAAGGCCGCCTGAATCTGGCCGTTGACGTAGACCTTCAAAAGCTCGCTAGTCTCGACCAATTGACATTCCATGCCAACATGTTCCAGATTCATGGCGGTGGGCTATCTCGCGGGAGCCTGCAGAATTATTTCGTGGTCAGCGGCATCGAGGCGTTGCCGTCCACGCGTCTCTACGAGGCCTATTTCGAAAAGCAGTGGGGCAACAAGAAGGTCTCGCTCAAGGCCGGTCAGCTTGCTGCCGACAGCGAGTTCTTCAACACCAAATATACCGACGTGCTGACGAACGCCTCGATGGGCTGGCCGGCAATCACCTCGCTGGATCTGCCGAGCGGCGGTCCATCCCCTCCCTTGGCCGCGATGGGAGCCCGGCTTCTCGTCAACGTCACTGATCAGTTGTCTGTGCTCGGTGGCATCTTCGATGGCGACCAGGCTGGGCCCGGCCTTGGCGATCCGCAGGAGCGCAACCGGTATGGCGTCAATTTCCGCGTCAACGATCCGCCCCTCCTGCTCGGTCAGATCCAGTATGCCTGGAACAACACAAAGGGCGATCCGAATCCCGCTGGCCAAATCAAGTTCGGCGGCTGGCGACATTTTGGGTCTTTCGCCGATCAGAGATTTTCGTCCAATGGTGTCTCGTTAGCGTCGCCAACCAGCAGCGGCGAACCCTTGCTCCTAGCGGGCGATATCGGTGGCTGGATGGTGTTTGAGCAGAAACTCTATCGTGTGCCGAACAGCGATGATCGCGGCATCGGCATTTTTGCGCGCGTCTCGGGCGCGCCAGCGGACCGCAATCTGATCGATCGCTATGTCGACGCCGGCATCGAATTCATTGGACTCAGCGACCAGCGCCCCGATGACAAGTTCGGCATTGCGGCCGGCTACGCGCACGTGTCAAAACGCGCACAAGCGCTGGATGCCGATTATCGCGCGCTTGTTAGTCCTAATTGGCCGATGCGAAGTTTCGAGGGGCTGCTCACAGCCGTGTATCAATACCAGATCAGAGATGGATGGACGTTGCAGCCCAATCTCCAGTACATCATCCATCCGGGCGGAGGTGCCACCAGCCCATCGAGCGCTGTGCCCGGCAAGGTTCTTCATAACGCGACTGTCCTTGGCCTGCGTACGACGCTGAAGTTCTAATTCGATCGCGACACAAGCTCGTGGGATGAGCTACGCAATTCCTTGAGTTTTGGCGGGACCTGTATCGCTGCTCAGTCACTAGCTGACTTAGTCCATAGCAATGGATTAGCGAATCCAACGTAAGTCGTCGACGACTAGTCTCGAAGGTGACCAACATGCTTGGTTGAGTGGTCACTTCCGAACCAACTGGGCCGAAGCCCCTTCCGCAAGAAAGGCGGTGCCGACTAGAGATTGCGACCCAACCTATGCGGGCCGCCAGCCCTCGGACTGGTCAGGTGGCGGAAGGTCGGGCACCGCTGCTCCGTTAGGTATTTTTCGGTCGTCCTCTTCCAGCCGAAGCGGTGGCCCTGAGATGGCGCGCGTGATCTCAGCGCCGAACAGAAGGATCTGAGCGGAGTAGTACGACCACAGCAGCACCAGCAAAAGGGCGCCGGCGGCGCCGTAAGCCGAGCTCGCCGCCGTCGTGCCGAGATACCACCCGATCAGCGACTTGCCGACCACGAACAGCACCGCGGTCGCAAGCGCTCCTACGGCGACGTCGCGCCACCCGAGATCGATGTCGGGAAGTACCTTGAATATCGCTCCGAACAGTACGCTGAACAGGCCGAGGGACACGATGGTGTTGAGCGCTGCCAAGAGCAGGGGAGCGAGAGCGCTCCTATCCCCGAGGTAGGTGCCGAACGCCGACAACATCGCGCTTGCGGCAAGCGAGACCATCAGCAGGAAGCCGAGGGCGGCCACCAAACCAAGGCTTGCGGCGCGGGCCCGGAGCAAGGACAACCACGGCAGATCGCGGGCTTCGACGTCCCAGGTCCTATTCAGGCCGGCCTGCATCTCGCTGAACACGCCGGAGGCCGTGACGAGCACGGCGAGGACGCCGACGATGGACGCCGTCGCGCCCGAGGTCTTGTCGCTCGACTTGGCCAGCATTGTTTGGATGAACTCGGCGCCCTGCAGCCCGAACAGTCCGCCCAATTCCTTTACGAGGCTGCCTCGTACCGCATCATCGCCAAAGACGAGACCCGCGATGGCGACGACGATGAGCAGGACGGGTGCTAGCGAGGTCACGACGTAGAAGGCGATGGCCGCGCCGCGGCTCAGAGCCTCGTGCGCGATGTATCCGCTCACCGCGCGCTTCAGTATCGTCCAGGTCGACTGCATGTTCGCACCTCCTCCGGGAGTCCAAAGTCGCGCCGGGTCGTTCTGGCATCGAGCGGCGCCGCAAGGACGATTGCCGGGCAATCCTTGCTCTCAGTGCGGCCAGGTCGACGAAAACGTTTGCCTGCCGGCGAAGTTCGTCAGCGATCATCGGTGGACGGCTGGCGATGGTGGACACGACGGTGACCCGCCCCCCATGCCGTGCCGGTTCCTAGCCGCAGCCGGTCGTGCATCACGTCGCGTCATCCGGTTCGCAAATTTTCCCTTCATCATGGAGTAGCGGAGGAGAGGGCAGAGGAACTTGGATTGCAATGCGGGCGTTTTGCGTTTTGCGGAGCTTTGCATGCCCAGCATCTCACTAGGGTAGAGGCCGAGATCTGCACCAGGCAGCATCACTTGACGGCTGCCATCACTGCACTGCCCTAGGCATCCATCGAGTATGAGATTGCTATTGAGGTCGTTATGAACACAATCAATCCGGACCGCTTGGCGGCAATGGGCGAGAGGCGGAGGGAAGTAATTGAACGGATCCTAGGCTACCGACTTCTTGCCGAACGGATCACCGACCCGCAGACCTTGGATGCCATCCGGCGCCTAATCGAAGAGCTGGAAGCTCAATTGAAAGATTTGCCTTCGGACAGTTAAGGCCGCTCCGGAAGGACCAAGACTGTGTTCGCTGGCTCAGAAGCTTGTGTTCACTTTTGCACTTATGAATTGCTCGCGCCCGCTGACCGGGAAATCTAGGTAAGTGTTCTGTTGCGCAGGCGAGCGCCGAGATGCCTTGGTCGGGGCGTGCGAGGGCGTTCGTAATCCTCTCTTCGTCTAGGGTCGGGAAAAACCGGAAACTTTCCGGAGTGCATCAAGTTGGTTAGCGACTGGGTTCGATCTCCGGAGAGTGAGCATGGTCGACGAAGTCGTCTTGAAGAACGCCACGGAGACAGCTTGGGCAGTCTACCGAGCGAGGCATCCAGAGGTCGACACTCGCGACAGCCGGCGGTGCCTGCTGCGGCGCCATCTGCACGGGAGATGGGAGGAGGGGAAGGGCGATACCGAAGAACTCGCCAGCTTCGGGATAGCTTACCTGAACCAGCAACCGGCGACGAATGTTGATGAGGACGAATGTTGATGAGTATGAAAATGCTCGTCGCCTGCGTAGCCCGCGGAAGCACAAGGCCCATTTGGACGCTGCTCGCGATTTCGTTTCTCATTTCCGCGGGCATTGTGTTGGGCCTGCGGACCATATTCGGGATTTAATTCGATGCGGATCGCTCAGGTTGCCCCATTGGCCGAGAGCGTTCCTCCGAAGCTGTACGGTGGTACCGAACGGGTGATCGCCTGGCTGGTGGACGAACTGGTTGATCTCGGACACGACGTCACCCTGTTCGCAAGCGGGGATTCAAATACGAAGGCAAAGCTCCACGCAGTGTGGCCGCGCGCGCTCCGCCTGGGACGGAGGGGCGTCGATCCGAACGCCGCCAGCGCGCTGATGATCGAAGCGATCGCGGAGCGCGCACGCGAATTCGACGTGATCCACTCCCATATCGACTGGCTGCCGCTGCCGGTCCTGAGCCGGATCGGCGTGCCGTTTTTAACGACCATGCACGGCCGGCTCGACCTTGTAGGGCTATCCGAAGTGATCGGGGCTTTTCCGCAGGCCCCCTTCGTCTCCATCTCCAATAACCAGCGGCGTCCGCTGCAGATGCGAATTGGATGGCCACGATTCCGCACGGTCTGCCCAAGGACCAGTTTCGGCCATCCTACGAACCGGGTTCGTACCTGGCCTTTCTAGGGCGGCTGACGGCCGAGAAGGGGCCTGAAGTCGCAATTCGTATCGCACGCGCTGTGCGGATGCCGCTGCGGATTGCGGCCAAGATACCTCGCGCGGAGACGGCCTACTTCAAGAAGAAGCTTGAACCCGAAATCGACGGCGAGGCGATCCAGCTCGTGGGCGAGGTGGACGAAATCCGGAAGCAGCCGTTCCTCGCGGATGCCGCCGCCCTGCTGTTTCCGATCGATTGGCCCGAGCCTTTCGGGCTTGTCATGATCGAGTCAATGGCGTGCGGGACGCCCGTGATCGCTTACCGCTCTGGATCGGTGCCAGAGGTGGTGGAGGATGGCGTGACCGGCTTCATCGTGGACGGCGAGGAGCAGGCGATCCGAGCGGTAAGCGAAGTGGGCCGGCTCGACCGAAGAATGGTTCGCGCTCGGTTCGAAGAGCGTTTCATCGCGAGCAGAATGGCACGTGAATACGAACGCCAGTATCGCGAGCTGGTCGTTCGCGATGACGCCACGCGTGAGCAAACTACTCGGGTGGGCGCGAAGGAGTCGAAAAGCGTCTCGTTTTGATCACGACCGGAACGGCTACGGGCTCAAGTCGTTCATCGTACATCAGGAGGCCTCATGAAACTGATCCTTTCCGGGACGGCAGCTTTTGTCCTTCTCGCGATGCCAGCTCTCGCGGACGAAGTACCTTCTCCGCAGCCGCAGATCCGGCCGGTCCGCGAATCCCCCGCGGAAACGGCAGACTGCGCAAAGCAAGTTTGGCCACATTTTTCGCAGGACTGCCTCCGCTCCCAAGGTAAGGGGATCTCCGTTCGGGTCGTGACCACCGAACGTCGATAAGGGCTGCTGATTCCGATGGATCGAAGCCATGCCCGTTCGGAATTCGGGAACGAGTGGCAAATCCGGGCGTTAGGGCCGGCATCTGTATAGGTGCGCATTACACCTGGAGGAGAAAATCTATGAAAAGCTTTCTTGCCGTCGCTCTGCTCGGCACTGCCGTGATCGGCGGCGCTGCGTTTGCGCAATCCGCTCAACCGGCCGATCGCGCTGCGCCGGCTGCCACTGCTCAACCGGTCGATGCGAAGATGGTTCTCAAGGATAACTGGCGAGCCTCAAAGCTCATGGGCCTGAACGTCTACAACGAAGCCAACGAGAAGCTCGGCGACATCAACGAGTTGCTCGTCGACAAGAGCGGCAAGATCAACGCGGTAGTCATCGGCATCGGCGGCTTCCTCGGTATGGGCGAACACGACATCGCGGTCTCGATGGATAAGCTGAAGTTCGTCGAAGAGCCCGTCCGAACCAGTTCAACCGGCACCTCGACGACGACCCGCGAGACGACCACCGGCGCCGCCTCGACGACTACCACGAACCGTAGCACGAACGATTGGGTACCGGATCACGCCGTTATGAGCGGCAACAAGGAGCAGTTGAAGGCACTCCCACAGTTCAAGTACTCAGACTACAATTAACAAAACGCAACGTTGAGGGCCTCCATCAGGAGGCCCTTTTCGTTGAGGAGGTGCTGAAGCTGCCTTTGAAAAAACGGCCCGCCTAGAGTGCCGGGCGGGCCGTTCGTGGGAGCTTCAATCGCTCAGGCATGTGAACCAGGAAATAGCCAATTGCTGATGCGGGACTACTCGGTGCAGACCTTGGTGGTCTTCACAGCAGACTCGGCTTCCGTCTTGGTCTTGTAGACGCCATCGCCCACGACTGTCGTGGTCGTCGTCGTAGGCTTGGTGTCGACGACGGTACATTTCTTCGTGGTCGCGTCGCGAACAATGTAGAACTCGGCTGCGCTGGCGGCCTGCGTGCCGAGGGCGAAAGCGGCGAGAGCGCCGCACATGATCAGTTTCTTCATGGTGTCATCTCCAACGGTTTCAAAAGTAGCGACTGCCAACGAAGAGGCGCGAGTGAAGTTCCGATTGTTCCCGACGCTAAATGAGCCGTGCCATTTCGCTACAGCGGGGATTTCACGTGGTTTCGGGAGATATGCTGGCCCGCTTTACCGCGATTTCCCGAACAGGAACCGCACCCCTGGTTCGAGGGTTGATCGACGTCCGCATTTTGGAGGTTTCAGATGAACAAGCGTACATTCTTCGTCACAACGGCGGCCGTCGCCATCGCGACTTCGGCTCTGGCACAGTCTTCTTCGACAACGTCGAGCTCCAATCAGCGCACAACGCAGCCTCAGCAAAGCTCCACATCCACCTCGTCGCCGTCGTCTTCCACGTCTACAACCCCGTCCAGCTCGTCTGCGGGATCCGCGCAGACCAATTCTCCGACGAATTCGGCCCAGACGCAGTCTCCGTCCTCGACCGGTCAGACCGCTGCAGGCCAGACGTCCAACTCCGGCACGGGCAGCAATACCACACAGGCGCCATCGTCGAACACCTCCGCCAGCCAGGCGCAGACCGGTCAGCCCTCTAACCAGACCACGACGCCTTCCAATCAGGCGCAGACCAATCCTCCTCCGAACTCGAACAACCAGACGCAGAGCGCGAACCCGCCCGCCTCGGGCGGCAACCAGGCGCAGTCGCCCGCGGCTAGCGGTTCAGCTAACACGGCCCAGCAGCCGAACAATCAGCAGAATGCGGCCGATCGCGGTTCGAACACCAACGTGAATGCGTCGGTCAACATCAACGATCAGCAGCGGACGCGCATTAGTGCGTCGATTTCGCACCTGAACGTGCAGCCGCTGACCAACGTGAACTTCTCGCTGTCTGTGGGCACTATCGTGCCGCGCGACGTCCGCCTGCAGCCACTGCCAGCCGATATCGCGGAAATCGTGCCGCAGTATCGCGGCTACAACTTCATTCTCGTGAAGGACGAGATCGTGATTGTGGAGCCGTCCAGCTACAAGATCGTGACCGTCCTGCCGTACTCGGGCCGCTCGACCGCGTCCGCCCCGGCGCGCACCGAGCAGCGCAAGACGACGTTTAGCGATCGCGATCGCGAGGTGATCCGCAAGCACGCTAAGGCGCGGCCGGTCGAACGCGAGCGTCGCACAACCGGCAGCACGGTCCGCACCGAAATCCGGACCGGCGAGCGCGTGCCCGAGGGCGTGGAAATCGAGACGTTCCCGGAAGAGGTCTATCGGGATGCGCCGTCTCTTCGCGAGTACCAGTACATCAATCGGGACAGCCGTACCTACATCGTCGAGCCCCATGAGCGTCGCATCATTGAAGAGATCGATTGATTATTAAGGGAAAGCTGACGAACAGGAAGGGCCGCTCGCAGCGGCCCTTCGTTGTGACTAGAGCCAGTGAAGCGGGCGGAGCTAGGTCTCAAGGCTGAACGAACTGACCAAGCAGGCGAAGGCGTATTCCAAGGTGGCCCAGTGCGCGGGTAAGAGACGATGGGCTGTCACCACGGAGCTCCCGCGCCACTAGAAGCTTCCTTGCTAGCGGCATCAGCGCCGAAGCGGTTCGAGCCCGGCGGCTGACCTGCGCGACCGGGTCTGTCGGCGGCCGAGGGCAGCCCTGACCCGAGGCAATTGGGCCCCACGCACACAGAAAGTTGGCCAGTAATAGGAACGTGCCCCCTGAACTGGGGGTTTTAACTACGGTTGTTCTAAGGGAACGTCCGCGATGGCGCTCCAGGTTGGCCTTGGGAATAGGCTTTTAGCGGCGTTTTCGCCCGCGGACCTGAACTTGCTTGCTCCCCACATTCAGAAGACGTCGTTCGACTTTGATGCTGTTCTGGTGCGAACGGGAGATGAGTTCAAGCACGTCTGTTTTCCTCTCAGCGGGGTCATCGCGTTCCTGGTTGAAATGACCGACGGACACATAGTCGCGTCAACTCTCATGGGCGCGGAAGGAGCGGTTGGCGCTCTCGCGCTTCTTAGTCCCTCGCGATCGCCAGTCACGGCAACTGCTTATGTGCCCGTGACCGCGCTCCAGGTCCCTGTCACCCAGATGAAGCTTGCCTTTGAGAAAAGCGCCACGATTAGGCACGTCCTCCGCCTTCATCTCCGCACACAACTGATACAGCTCAATACCGTGGCGGCTTGTAATGCGGTGCATCCGGTGGAATGCCGCACGGCTCGATGGTTGCTTGAGATTCACGACCGTGTCGGGCACAGCGAAATACAGCTCACGCACGGAGCGCTAGCACAACTTCTCGGAGTGCGCCGTACAACGGTGACCCTGACGATACGCAAGCTTCGAGCCGCGGGCGGCATCTTATTTGACCGACGTGGAATGCTGGAGATCGACCGAAGGAAACTTGAGAAGATCGCGTGCGAATGTTACGCGGTGATGCGAAGCAGAAACAAGCACATGTATGATGAAGAGCTGCCGGTATCTTCGCGCGGTGCGCTCTGCGGGTGAATCTCTGTATTCAGCTTGTGTCCGGTTGGCATTAAAGGGCAGGTACTGCCTTAAAAATGCGATGGATAAGTTTTGACACAGTATGCAGAGACTATCATCCGGGCGTCCGACCCGATCACCGCGGCGATTGCGTCCACGGTGGGCGTTAAGGAAGAACCGACTGTCCTGCCTCGGCGGGGTTATTTTTTTGAAGGGAAACCATTTTGCAGCCGCTACGTTGCTGCGAAATGTCCATAAGGTCTGAGGAATATCGACGGAAAGCACGAGAGGCCGAAGCTATGGCGGAAGCCGCTCAGGATCAAATTGCCAAACAAACACTGCTCGAGGTCGCGAAGCGCTGGCACATGCTTGCGGACGAGGAAGAGAAGATCGGTTAAGCGGGCCAGCGCTCCCGATGCAATTGATGCAATCAAGAAAAAAGCGAAACGGAAATCAGCGAACGCCGATATAGGCTGATGTCCTTGAGGGTGTCATGGAAAAAGGTTTTGCAGGATTTTGGTTTTGCTGATGGCGCGCCTCCAGATGTCGAAATCGACACGACAAACCGCGGGGGCCCGTCCGGTTCCTACGCAAAAGCCCGGCGCGTGAGGCGCCGGGCTTGACCAGTATACGGGCCTGATCAGTACAGTTGATCTCGCCTTGCTACCAATAGGGCGAGGCCTGATAGTAGTCGTAGACGCGGCGGTCGTTCTCGCGATTCCAGCTCCAGTCATTGTCATTGGTATAGCGCGGCGCTTTGTCCAACTGGGCTCGGGTGATGTTGGTTCGGTAACCGCCGAGATTGGTATCATAGGTTAAACTTGACCACGGCGTCGGATAGTGATCATCGCCGATGCCGAGGAAGCCGCCATAGCTCAGGACCGCGTAGGCGACCTTGCCCGACACCTTATCGATCATGACGCGCTCGACACTGCCAATCTTCTGCTGATCGGCTCCATAGACGGCGGTGCCTTCGACCTTGTCACTGGCGATAAGACTTCCTGTCTCACGTTCTGCCATTGCTCTCTCCTGGGGTTGCATGGTTAGGAGGTCAAACGCCGGTCTAACGAGCTCGTTCCTAGCACTGAAAAGGTGTCGCAGAGGATCATGGCCGCCATGTATCCGCACTGCGCCGGCTCCCGCGACCTCTATCCGAACATCGAAGCGCTGCGCATAGAGATGAGGAGAGGCCTCATGCGCAGTATCGGATGAGGAGCACGGGCCTTCTTCACGACGATGACGCGGTAGCGAAAGTATTCCCATCCATTGGTCTCGAAGGCATGCTTGTGGAAAGCGCGCGACCGCGCTTCTGCTGCTAGCAGGAGCCTTCCAGCGATCCATGCGATGTCGCTCGAGGCCCTTCACGAGACGCACCCTAGGGTGGGTTGTTCTGCGATGGCAGGTCGCAGACGCTTCTTCTCGTCTTAGCAACCATGGTCCGCTCGGCTCGTTTAGACAGCAAAGCCCGAAGTCGCGGCGAGGTCATGGCGCATCAGGACAGACAGTATCTCGCCGGCATGTCGTTCACTCTGCGAGCGCAGCGCTTGTCGCGGCTTCACCGGCATTTTCGACAGCGAAAGGAACTACAGACATGGCCGAGCAGGATCTCATCAATCCCGTAACCCGATATCCGAGGCCGCCGTTCAAGAAACAATCGCAGTCCTGGCCGGGCCTCGCTGGTAGCATGGAGCCACGTCCGGACCATGGAGAGACCAGCTACAATGGCTCCGGCCGGCTGGCCGGCCGGAAGGCGCTGGTCACCGGCGGCGATTCAGGCATGGGCCGCGCCGCTGCAATCGCGTATGCGCGTGAAGGTGCCGACGTAGCGATCAACTACCTTCCTAACGAGGAACCTGATGCACAGGAGGTAATCGCCCTCATCAAGAAGGAAGGGCGCACCGGGCTCTCTCTTCCCGGCGACCTGCGTGACGAGGTGTTCTGCAAAAATCTGGTCGAACAGGCCCTTTGGGGACTTGGCGGCCTCGACATCATCGTCTGCAATGCCGCGCGGCAGCAAAGCCGTGAGTCGATCCTTGACGTGTCGTCCGAGGACTTCGACGCGACCATGAAAACTAACGTTTATGCTCCCTTCTGGATTATCAAGGCAGCGCTGCCGCATCTCAAGCCGGGCTCGTGCATCATCGGCACGACTTCCGAGCAGGCTTACGACCCGTCTCCAGAACTCTACGATTACGCGCAGACGAAGGCCGCGACCATGAACTACGTTAAGTCGCTGGCTAAGCAGCTGGGTCCGAAAGGCATCCGCGTCAACGGCGTCGCGCCGGGACCGATTTGGACGCCTCTCCAAGTGTCTGGGGGCGCCTCGATGGAGAAGCTCGAAAAATTCGGCGGCTTGACGCCGCTTGGCCGCCCCGGTCAGCCGGCCGAACTTGCCTCGATCTACGTGCAACTCGCCGCAGCAGATGCGAGTTTTGCGACAGGCCAAGTCTATGGCGCTGCCGGGGGATCAGGGCAGCCGTAAGACTTCACCTAAGCAACCCATCGCGGATGCTGGCAAAAGACGCATTCGAGTGACCGGTTTAACTTGCCTTGGCGCGACTTGGCCGCCGCCGGCTTCTTAGCTTTCGCAGCTCTGGCGGCCGGCTCGCGCGCTCGCTTGACCCGGCTAAATATCAGCAGGTCGTCTCGATCGATCCGCCGACACGTCTCGAAGTGCATGTGACCAGCGGTGAAAGCTGAGGGGAACTAGACGGTGCCGGACTGGCGATTACCGGACCGGGACTTGTCGACGCGGTGAAATTCGACGGTGTGGTTCTTCAAGGAAACGCTACGAGCCTTAAATCCAGCCCTTAACCAAGCTAGAGTTTGCGCATGCCCGACCTTGCAATTGTTTCCCCACCAGGCCGTAAATTTGTAGGCCGAGACGGGAAGGGGCTTTCCGAGGATGGCTTCGAGATCGGCGAAAGATAGGCGGAGGCTTGCCCCTTGGATGGTCTCCAGCTTCTGGCGCAACGGGTCATAGACGGACATCCTGTCCCACCCTCAGGTCTATTCGCTTCGGAAATAACAATCAGCTGGCTAGGTGGGCCATCGAATAGGCGAGTATTGAAGCTTTCGCCTGTCCAGTTCCTCGCGCAGCTTTTCCGCCCGATCGCGGACACTTGGGCTGGCCGTAAAGTGGTGCCTAAGACCTCGGTCGGCGTCGGCCTGACGGCGGATGCTTTCGTAATAGAGCGCCAAGCTCTCATCTGAAATTCGTTGGAAGCTCATACACAAAATCCAATCAACTCTTCGCCTTGAGACTCAGAGACCAACGATCGTCTCAACGCTTCTTTAGCGTGCGCGAGAATGCCCAGCTCAATCCAAATCGTAATGTCAGGACCAACAGGCCGAGAACGGCGGTCGAGATCAGTGCAATGATCAATGCTGTCTGCATGGCGAAAATTCGTGATCTTTAGAAACACCAAATGCTAGCCCGCGAGCATTGTGGCTTCAACAAGGGTCCGAGTAACCCATTTGAGGTAGTCGCTTTGGGTTATGTTCATCAACCTAGGCTCGGTGCCGCCAGCAGGAATTTTTGATGCCGCTTTATGAATCGGCTCAAACCGGTCCTGCGCGATCGCGTAGACGTACGACTGGGAACGAGCTGTCGGGGGTAGTCTCAAAAAGATACGCCGCCGGGCTCGAAATGAAGGTGTCCCGACGGCGCCCTGTCTCAATCTGGGTTCTTAAATTCCCAGCGCTGCAGCATCAGCAAAGGATGTGCCAATGGCTAAGGAATCGCCAAGATTGGCCGCCTCTAATTCATCTTTGGGCAGCTTCCTAAAAGCTCGGCACGAAACCCGCAGCAGCGGTATCAGATTGATTTCCCCTTTGAATGCGTTGTGAGGGCGATTTCCGCATCGTCAGCGGTTGCCCGACCTCTACCGCCAAGCGCCTGGAGGGCAAGGTGCTACAAGTGCCGCGATTGAAGAACCGCAGCACCCCCGCGAGGGGGGGCGCGTGAAGTGATCAAAGCCGGAGCCCGATAGTGGTGTGACCGAAACTATCAGCGTTGCTCGTTATCGTCGGTCTCTTCTATCCGCTGGCGTACGACAGCCAAAAGGCGGTGCTGCTCCGCAAGAAGTATAAACCGACGTTTAAGGGAATTCTCTCGTGCCGCGGCCGCGAGATAATCGAATTCGACCGCCTTTACCCTGTAACTATCAACACTGAGCATGGCCTTAATCTCCCCCGGCCGTACTTAGGGAAGAACGCCGGCCCTGTCGAGTCCTCAGGAGAGTTGCTCCAGTCCGTCATCGATAATCCGCAGATCCTCACAAACATGATTTAGAGCGGTGCGCGAATCGATGGAGGACGGGGACTGGAGGCTTTCAAGCAATGTGCGCCGAAATTCTCTCATACTTTCCAGCGCCCGCCGGTTTTTCAAGCGCACATGAAGAGAGACAAGCGCTTTGAGGTTGGAGGGCAATGGCTGACCAAATGGATTTCAGGGCGTCGGATTTGGCAGCCACTTTTCCCCATTGTTCTTGTTCCAGCCAGCTCATAGGTGAATCTCTTCCTGAACAGTTAGTAGCATATGCGGCAACGTGCCTAATAGCCGCGAACGACCGATGTCTTCAGGAGCTCACGCTCTTGTTCAGGCTTGGCCTGTGCAGCACCGAAGCATTCGAGCAACAGTCTCACAGCACTTTGCACCGGCGCTCGATTGTTAATTTGCGTCGTTTGCACGAAGGCCTGCTCTCTTTACGAGACAGAATGTAGGGGGCAGCGAGGATGATCGTACGGGCGGGGGTCTCTGTTGCCTTCTTGTTGATTCCGCTGGGGTCCGAAGCCCTCGCATCGCGACACCACAGACCCACAGCGCGCATCTCTTGCAGCGAGGTCCGATACTACGTCGCGAAATATTCAGCGTCAGTGGCTGAGATATACGCCCGTAATCACGGGGCTACCGACGCACAGATCGAGCGGGCGCGACGTTGCTTGGCGTCAAACGAAAGTGCGGAAAACCGGCCACCGCGTGCCTATACCGAATAGAACTGGTAGATTGCGGCTGACGTTCAGCTGGGTAGACGCCTGTCAACGCTCGAGCTCGCTATTAATTGCTCTCGGGTGCCGCGAGGGCCTGACGTTCTGAGGCGTGGTGACGGCGGCAGCGCGATATTGAGGGCTGCACCTATAATCGCGCGCGTCCGCGGGCAGATGGGTGAAGGCGCCGCCCGCGACCATGGCGCGGCTTTCTTATCGGCGGGTGGCCAGGGTGGCAGGGCCCCGCGCCGGGTCCATTAGGCCTGTCTGCAATTCCGCGCGCCTCGCCGCCATGGCATGATCAAAAAGTTCGAGGGCCAGGGCGAAGGCGGCTAGGTCCTCTT
>NZ_JAFCJX010000049.1 GCF_018130695.1 Bradyrhizobium jicamae
TGCGCATCGGGCTCGAAGCCTTCCAAGCCATCAAATTTGGCGCCACTCTGGGGCTCCGCGATGTGTGAATCGAACAGCCGCTTGCGGGGAGAGGTCGGATTGCATCGAAGATGCAATCCGGGTGAGGGGGAGTCTCCGCGAACTCATCTGTCACCATTTTTGCGGAGCTGCCCCTCACCCCACCCCTCTCCCCGCAAGAGCGGGGCGAGGGAGCGCACTTCCGCCGCGGCTACTACCTCTGACTTATCGCGCCTTCGCTACCGCCGCTTCACGATCTTCTTGAACTTCACGCTCTTCCCATCGGCCTGGCGCGTCGCGATGTAGCCGCCGTCGAGGCAGGCTTCGCGCTGCGGCATCTTGATGTCGGGGCTGCGCAGTGAGTCCCACCAGGAGGCGCGATGCGCGGCGCGTGGCAGCGCGGCATCGATGATCTCCTCGATCTCCTCGAAGGTCAGCACGAATTCGGGAAGCTGCTGCTTCTTGAGGTAATCCCGTAGTGCTTCGTAGTCGTTCACCTCAAGCCCTCGGCGCAATCCATTTCGTTTCCGCAACCACCGGTTAACCCATTCGACGATCGCTGTCGCCACTTAAGGCCGCAACAATGTTTCCGGTCCAGAACGGCAAGCTGGAGTACTTTATGCCATTTCGTCGGGGAAACAGTGCGAGGCGACGCTGGCGGCTATCAGCAAAACTGCTGATCGTCTCGTCCGTGGCGACCGTCATTGGCTTTTCCGCGATCTGCGCCAATGTGATGCTGGACATGCGCCGCGGCGAGGAAGAGCTGGCGCGCCAGACGCTGGAGAATCTCGCCGCCGGTATCGACGCCGACATCAGCCGCAACATCGAGCTCTACGACCTGTCGCTGCGCGCGGTCGTCAGCAACATGGTGATGCCGGAGATCCAGCACGTCAGCCGCGAGCTCCGCCATCTGATCCTGTTCGACCATGCTGCCACCGCGCAGCATTTCGGCGCGATCCAGGTGTTCGACGCCAACGGCGACCTGACCGTCGACGCGGCGAGTCTCGACCCGCGGCCAGAGAACCGCGGCGACGAGGACTATTTCACCGTCCACCGCGACAACCCCGGCGCCGGCCTCTACGTTAGCCGCCCGATGCTGCACCGGGGCGCCTACGCGATCGTGCTGAGCCGGCGGATCACCGGCGAGGACGGGCGCTTCCTCGGCATCGTCGCGGGCTCGATCCGCTTCAGCTATTTCCACGAGCTGTTCGGCCGGCTCAACCTCGCGCCCGACGACACCATCACCGTGCTGCGCCGCGACCGCACCGTCATCATGCGCAAGCCGTTCGATCTCGACATCATCGGCAAGAACCTGTCGGAGCGGCCGCGCTGGAAGGCGGACAATCTGAAGGAAGGCAGCTCGTTCGCCGGCACCGGGCCGGTCGACGCGACGCCGCGGCTCTATGTGCGGCGCGCCGGAACCAGTCCGCTGTTCGTCGTCGTCGGCAAGCCGCTGGAGACCGTCTTCAACCTCTGGCGCACCGAGGCGATCCGGATCGGCGCCATCATGGCGGCGCTGATCGTGTTCGTGCTCTCGACGGCGATTTTCCTGGCGCGCGAGATCGGCCGCCGCGCCACGGCCGAAGACAAGCTCGAGGAGTTGGCGACGACCGACGCGCTGACCGGCCTGAAGAACCGCCGCAAGTTCGATATCGAGATCGACGTCGAATGGCGCCGCGCCGCGCGGCAGGGCTCGCCGCTCGCGCTCTTGATGATCGATGCCGATCACTTCAAGGCCTTCAACGACACCTATGGCCACCAGGCCGGCGACCAGGTGCTGGTCGGCATTGCGATCTGCATCTCGGATTCGGTGCGGCGCGCCAGCGATTGCACCGCGCGGTTCGGCGGCGAGGAATTCGCGGTGCTGCTGCCGGGCAATGCCGCGATGGACGCGCTGCAGGTCGCCGAAACGATCCGCGGCAAGGTGCTGCAGTGGTGCGAGGGGGAGACGACCACCACGGTGAGCATCGGCGTTGCCAGCATGACGCCGGGGGCGGGCCAGGATTGGGGCGATCTCATCGAGGCCGCGGACCGCGCCCTCTACGCCGCCAAGGCCAACGGCCGCAACCAGTCCGTGGTCGCCAGCCTGCCGCAGATTGCGCTGGTGGCGTGACGCCCGGTCCATTGTGACCCCGCACCTGTCGACGGGAGCTAACCCGCATGGGTTATAGCCGCAGGGGATGCCTAGCCTTAGGCTAAGGTCTTGGGGGCGCTCGTTCATCAACGGCAGCGAGGTATCGCAATGCCTTTGCTGGAATGGCCGCACTGGCTGATGGTTGCCGGCGCCTTTCTGGTTGTCTTTGGGCTCACTGGTCTGGCCTTCAATCGGCGCAGCAAGGCCGAAATCGAACCCGAAGCCGAGCCGGAAGTGCTTCCCGGTGACCTCGGTGCCTGGAAGGCCGAGCAGGCCCGATCTGCGTCCGATCACGACAGACACGCGGCCTGACGCGACGCGATGCAGCCTACAGCTGCATTGGTGCCGCCGGCATGACGCCGGCGGCGGGCCGGGATTGGAGCGACCTCGTCGAAGCCGCCGACCGCGCCCTTTACGCCACCGAGGCCAACGGCCGCAACCAGGCCGTGGTGGCCAGCCTGCTGAAAATCGCGCTGGTGGCTTAAGCGGATTTCGCCAACGCCCGCTTTACGGCTTCCGGTTCTCGTTCGACCACCCTGAGCAGGATACGGGCGCTACGTTCTGGCTGGCGACGGCCCTGCTCCCAATCGCGCACGGCAGACAATGCAAATCCATAGGTCTGTGCGAAGCTTTCCTGCGAAAGACCAAGGCGCGTCCGAATCTTTTTCACATTCACCTTCGGAGGAACATGGATTCCGTAGGCCCGCTTATTCGCGGATCCATCGAGATAGGCCTTGGCTTCGTCGAGCCCGGCCTTGATCTTGTCAAAAGCCGTCTTTGTCATAGTTGCCTCCGATAGCCTTCAATCATCGCAGTGACCAGTTTCGCCAATGCGTTTCGCTCCGCGGTCGACAGGTTGGCCTTCTCGTTCTTGGCAAACGCCGCCAGGATAAATACCGGCAAGTCCGTTCCGCTGAACAGATAGATGATGCGGGCACCGCCACTTTTGCCACGACCACCAAAGCCGAACCGCACCTTGCGGATGCCGCCGCTGCCAGGAATCACAACGCCGCACATGGGATCAGCAGCCAATCGGTCTACGATCGCCTTACGCTCGTCAGTCGAAAACAGACGCTCAGCGTCAGCCAAGTAGATGGGCGTTTCGACGACTGTCTGCATCGGTGATCATACTACGGCATTGCCGTAGTATGATCAAGACCGGCGATGCCGTTACTTCCCCAGATACGCCTTCATCTCCGCGATCAAGCCATCGCGCAGTTCCGGCCGCTTCAAACCGAAGGCGATGTTGGCGCGGAGGAAGCCGGGCTTGGAGCCGCAATCGTGCCGCTCGCCCTCGAACTCGACGCCGTAGAATTTCTGCGCTTTCGCGAGTCCGATCATCGCGTCGGTGAGCTGGATCTCGCCGCCGGCGCCGCGCTCCTGGGTTTCCAGGATCTTGAAGATCTCCGGCTGCAGGATGTAGCGGCCGGTGATCGAGAGGTTGGAGGGCGCAGTGCCCTTCGGCGGCTTCTCGACCATGCCGTCGACCTCGAAGATCTTGCCGTCGCGCTTGCCGACGCCGCAGATGCCGTATTGATGGGTGAGATGGTCGGGCACCGCCTCGACCGCGATCAGATTGGATTTCTCGCCGAGCCTGGCGGCCGCCTCGATCATCTGCTTCAGGCAGCCCGGCGTGTTCAGCACCAGTTCGTCCGGCAGCACCACCGCGAACGGCTCGTTGCCGACGATGTCGCGCGCGCACCAGACCGCGTGGCCGAGGCCGAGCGGCGCCTGCTGGCGGGTAAAGCTCATCGCACCGGCTTCGGGCTGGCTCGCCGCGAGGATGTCCTGCTCGGTCTTCTTGCCGCGTGCGGCGAGCGTGGTGTCGAGCTCGAACATGCGGTCGAAATGGTCCTCGATGACCCCCTTGTTGCGGCCCGTGACGAACACGAAATGCTCGATGCCGGCCTCCCGGGCCTCGTCGACCACGTACTGGATCAGCGGCTTGTCGACGATGGTCAGCATCTCCTTCGGCATCGCCTTGGTGGCGGGCAGCACGCGGGTGCCGAGACCGGCGACGGGGAAAACGGCTTTACGGATCTTCATGGGATGATCGGGGGCCTTGCAATGATGGGACGAGTGCGAATGGATCGCACCTTGGTAGCCGTTTTGCAGCCGGTAACAAAGGCGGATGTGTGATGACGGTTATTTCGGCCGGATCCGACACCGAATTGCCGCGCGCATCAAAATCTCGCCTTTGTTAAGCTATTGGAAGCCGTGCCGGGGCCTTCTGAAACGGCACGTTTTAAGGGCAACGAACGACATGCGGTCGACGGGAACAGCGAGAATCACTCGAAGCGGCGCGATCGCGGTCGCGCTGGCGCTGCTGGTATCGACCGATGCCTTCCTATCGACAGATGCCTTGGCCCAGTCGCAGAACAACGGCCTGTCGAACTTCTTCGGCAATATCTTCTCGGGCCCGAAGGCGGCATCGCCGACACAGCCGCAAGCCACCAGCCCGGACGGCGCCCCGCCGCCCTGGAGCGGCGAGGACGGCGCTTCCGGCCACCCCTTGATGACCGCGGATGCGATCCGCCAGGCGGCCGCGAACTTCCCGAACTGCATCGCCGGCATGTGGCCCGACGCGGCACGGCGCAACATCAGCCAGCAGAATTACGAGCGGTTCACCGCGGGGCTGGAGCCCGATCTGCGCATTATGGACCTGATGGATTCGCAGCCCGAATTCACCAAGGCGATCTGGGACTATCTCGACATCCTCGTGAACGACAACCGCCTGGCCAAGGGCCGCGAGATCCTCGCCAAATACAAGGCGCAGTTCGACGCGACCGAGAAAGCCTATGGCGTCGACCGCTACATCATTGCTTCCATCTGGGGCATCGAGTCCAACTACTCGACGCAGATGGGTGACCGCAGCGTGGTGCAGTCGACCGCGACGCTGGCCTGCATCGGCCGCCGCCAGGCCTATTTCAAGGACGAATTCCTCTCCGCGCTGGAAATCCTCAACCGCGGCGATCTCAGGCCCGAGCAGATGCGCGGCTCCTGGGCCGGCGCGTTCGGCCCGACGCAGTTCATGCCGACCGCCTTCAAGCGCTTTGCCGTCGACGGCGACGGCGACGGCCGCCGCGACGTCGTCGACAACCCGACCGATCTGATCGCCTCGACCGCCAACAATCTGAAGAAGGACGGCTGGCAGACCGGCGCGAGCTGGGGCTACGAGGTCGTGGTGCCGCAGGGCTTCAACTACATGCTGGCCGACCGCGCCAAGGCGATGACGACAGCGCAATGGGAGCATCAGGGGCTGAAGCGCGCCAATGGCCAGCCGTTCCCGCATTCCGCCGAGAAGGCCTATCTGCTGGCGCCGGCCGGAGCCTCCGGGCCGGGCTTCCTGATGCTGCAGAATTTCCGCGTCATCATGAAATACAATCCGGCCGAGGCCTATGCGATGGCGATCGGCCATTTCGCCGACCGCCTGCGCGGCGGACCGCCCTTCGTGCAGCCCTGGCCGCGCCAGGAGCGGGTGCTGTCACGCGCCGAACGGCTGGAACTGCAGCAGTTGCTGGTCCAGCGCGGCTTCTACCGCGGCACCCCGGACGGCCAGCTCGGCGGCCAGACCAGGGAGGCGCTGCGCGGCTTCCAGGCCTCGATTGGGGCGCCTGCCGACGGATTTGCCTCCGCCGAGGTGCTGGACCGGCTGCGCGGGCGCTGAAACCGCCCTTCCCGCGGCCAAAAGTAACCGTGAAATCCGATATTTGGCCGGCGCCTTGACCGGGGGCCGACCGGGGTCATTTATGGTGGAAAACCTGCCCGCTTGCGGCCCGATTCCGCTAGTATGGGGGGACCATCCAGACCATCGCGACCGAGCCTGATGCAAAAGCCAAAGTCCTTCCTGCGCGTGTTTACCGAAGCCGGCCCGCTGGTCGCGCTGACGGTCGCGGTTGGGCTGCTGGTCGGCATCGCCGGCTCCGCCTCGGCGCAGGGCTTCTTCAACAATTTCGGCTTCGGTTCGCCGTCGCCGCGCCCGGCGCCACAACGTGGTGGTGGCGGGGGCGGCTGGTTCGGCGGCGATTTCTTCCAGCCCTTCCAGCAGCAACCGCAACAGCAACAGCAGGCGCCGCGGCAGGATTTCTCCCGCGCGCCGCCGCCGGCCAAGCACGACACCGTGCCCGAGCGCAACGTGCTGGTGCTCGGCGACGCCATGGCCGACTGGCTCGCCTACGGCCTCGAAGACGCCTATTCGGAGCAGCCCGACATGGGCGTGATCCGCAAGCACAAGACCGTGTCCGGCCTGATCAAGTACCAGCCGAAGGGTGAGCCGGCCGATTGGGCCGCCGCGGCCAAGGGCATCCTCGCCACCGAGAAGCCGGATGCGATCGTCGTCATGCTCGGCCTCAACGACCGCGTCGCGCTGCGCGAGCCGGCCGCGGAGAAGAAGACCGACAAGAAGGACGACAAGAAGGACGCGCGCGCCAAGAACGATTCTAAGCCCGGCGACGCAAAGACTGATGGCGCCAGGAGCGACGACAAGCCTGCCGACGCCGACCTGCCGCAGGACGACGCCGCCGATAACGACACGCCGGCGGCCGCGCCCGAGAAGACCGCGCGCTCGCCGAACGGCGTCTACGAATTCCGCGACGACCGCTGGGTCGAGCTCTACAGCAAGAAGATCGACGAGATGATCGGCGTGCTGAAGAGCAAGGGCGTGCCGGTGCTGTGGGTCGGCCTGCCCGCGATCTATGGACCGAAGGGGACGGCAGACGCGCTGTTCCTGGATGCACTGTATCGCGACGCCGCGCGCAAGGCCGGCATCACCTATGTCGACGTCTGGGACGGCTTTGTCGACGAGGCCGGCCGTTTCGTGCTCAAGGGCCCGGACTTCGAAGGTCAGCCCCGCGTGCTGCGCTCGAAGGACGGCGTGTATTTCACCAAATACGGCGCCCGCAAGCTCGCGCACTATGTCGAGCGCGAGGTGACGCGCCTGCTCGCCGGGCGCTCCGGTCCGATCGCCCTGCCGAGCGAGCCGGCAACACCCGACGTCGCCGTCGAGCCCGGCAAGCCGGCGCCGCGCCCGCTCGCAGGCCCGATCCTGCCGCTCGTCGCCTCCTCGGTCGGCACCGATCAACTGCTCGGCGGCCCCGGCACGCGGCCGGCCGCAGTCGATCCGCTCGCCGCGCGCACGATGGTCAAGGGTGAAGCGCTGGCGCCGCCCGCCGGACGCGCCGATGATTATGCTTGGCCGCGCCGCGAGATCGGCCGCGAGCAGGCCAAGGGCGATGGACCCATTGCCGCGACCACGCCGCCAGCCGCGCCAGCAGCGCCGCCTGCTCCGCCCGCACCGGGCGCGACGACGTCGATCCTGCCTGACGGCACGATCGTGACGACCCCGCCGAAGCCTGCACAGAAGAAGCTGTTCCGTCCGGCACAGACCCAGCCGCAGCCGAGTTCGCCGTCGTTCGGCAATTTCTTCGGCTTCGGCAACCAGCAGCCGCAACGTCCGCAGCTGGCACCGCCGCGTGCGCCCGCACCGGCCGCCCCGCGGCCGCCTGCCAATGTCGGCCGCTCGGCCTCGGCGCCGCAGGGTACTGTTCAATAGGATACACAAATAGTAGGGCGGATTAGGCGCAGCCGTAATCCGCCGCTTGTCGCCGCACGGAAAGATGGCGGGTTACGCTATCGCTAACCCGCCCTACGCTATCAGCCGTAGTACCGCCAGCGCGGCGGCGGACGGCGCGGCTGGCGCGTCATCAGGAGCGCGAGCGCAAAGCCGATACCGCCAGCGATCAGGAGCGAGCCGATCGGATTCTCCTGCAGGGTCTTGGCCATCGCCTTCTGGCCGCTGCGGATGGTCTCGCCGCGATTGTCGTAGGCGTCCTTGGCGTAGTTGACCGCCGTGTCGGCGGCATCGCTCACGGCGTCCTTGGCCTGACCGTAAAGATCCTGCGCCATCCCTGCGGCTTCGCGCACGCGCCCGGAGGCCTGCGTCTTGGCGTCGCCGGCGATCTCGCCCGCAGCCCCCTCGACCTTGCCGGCGAATTCCTTGGTCGTCCCGTAGATCCGATCCTTGTCCATCACGGTTAGCTCCCTGAATTGGTCAGGGAGCTAACCGTGAAACCTGATCCCAGTTCCTTTGCCCTAGAGGATGAGACCGCCGTCGACCACGAGGGTCTGACCGACGATGTAGGACGACAATGGCGAGGCCAGGAACAGCGCGGCACCGGCCATATCGGCGGGCGTGCCGAGCCGCTTCAGCGGAATGCGCTCCAGCGCGCCTTCGAGGCGTTTCGGGTTCGCCGTCGTCACTTTGGTCATCTTGGTGTCGACGAGACCGGGCGCGATGCCGTTGACGCGGATGCCGTCCTCCGCCCAGGCCTCACCAAGCGTGCGCGTCAATCCGACTGCGCCGGTCTTCGACGCATTGTAGGCGGGATTGCCCATCGTGGAGTGATAGGCCGCGGTGGAGCTGACGATGATCAGCGAACCTTTGCTGGCGCTGAGCATCGCGTGGAATTTGGTCGCGCAGGCCATCAGGCTCATCAGATTGACTTCCAGCACCTTGCGAAAACCGTCCATCGCAAATTCCCCGCGACGGTAAATCACCGCGCCCTGCGCAAGCACCAGCACATCGAGCGTGTCGAACGACGGCTTGAACTGCTCGATCGCCTGCGGATTGCTGACATCGAGCTGCGCGTAATGCAGCCCGTCGAGATGCGAGCCGTCATCCGCGGAATAGTCCGCAGCACTCGCGCGTGTGCCGCAGATCGCAACGCGCGCGCCCTTGGCGCGGAACGCCTGCGCGATTCCATTGCCGATGCCGCTGGAGCCGCCGACCACCAGCACCTGCTTAGCCGAAAAATCGAGCTCGTTCATCGCGCGTTCCTCCCTCGTGTTGTTCTTGCACGCGATCCTTCGCGAAAAACCCGCAGCGAACTTGCGTTAACGCGCTGCGGCGGAGCGATGATCGCGACGTCTGTTTGACGCGCTTGCGGATCGGTGCCAGCCTTGTCAAATCCTGCAAGCCTGTGCGCATCCTTCCGCGAGGTCCATTATGTCCGAATTCAAGCAGCTCAGCCGCTCGGTGAAGGGCCTTACCGTTCTCGTCACCGGCGCCGCCAGCGGCATGGGCCGCGCCACCGCGCGTGTGTTCGCCGCTGAGGGCGCCCATGTCGCGGTCACCGATCTGACGCGCGATGGCACCCAGGCGGTGGCGGATGAAATCACGGCGGCCGGAGGATCAGCGAAGGCATGGGCGCTCGACGTCGGCGATCGCGATGCGATCGCAAGCGTCGTCAACGATGTCGCCGCGCATTTCGGCGGGCTCGACATCGTCGTCAACAATGCCGGCATCTCCGTGCGCGTCGCGATCGACGATCCCGGTTATGAGGAGGCCTGGGAGAAAGGCATCGCAGTGATGCTGACGGCGCATCCGCGCATCATCCGCGCGGCGCTGCCGCATTTGCGCAAATCGAAATCGCCGCGCATCGTCAACATCGCCTCCACCGAAGCGCTTGGCGCAACCGCGCTGCACAGCCCCTACTCCGCTGCGAAAGGCGGCGTGACAAGCCTGACCCGCTCGCTCGCCGTCGAGCTCGGCCGCGAAGGCATCACCGTGAACTGCATCTGCCCAGGCCCGATCCGCACCGCCATCACCGATCGCATCTCCGAGGAGCACAAGACGATCTATGCGAAACGCCGCACCGCACTCGGCCGCTACGGCGATCCCGAAGAGGTCGCGCACATGACGCTCAGCCTGTGCCTGCCCGCGTCGTCGTTCCTGACCGGCGCGGTGATCCCGGTCGACGGCGGGTTGATGGCGCGGAATGCCTGACCCGCGCCGGCGCCCGAAGCGTTGACAGCGGAGCGCTCTGGAGTAGCCTTCTGCGAAACGAAGCGGGTCAACCCGCCCGCGCACGGGGAGAGAAGGCCATGGCGATCGCGATCCGGCAGCTGCACAAGCATTTCGTCGGCGAAGTCTCCGGCGTCGATCTGCGCAAGCCGCTGACGCGAGAGGAAGCGGCCGAGATCGAGGCCGGCATGGACAAATATGCCGTGCTCGTGTTCCACGGCCAGGATATCACCGACGAACAGCAACTGGCCTTTGCGCTGAATTTCGGCGAGCGCGAGAAGGCGCGCGGCGGCACCATCACCAGGAAGGAAGATTATCGCCTCACGACAGGACTGAACGATGTCGGCAATCTCGGCAAGGACGGCAAGCCGCTGCCGAAGGACCACCGCACCCATCTGTTCAACCTCGGCAACTGCCTCTGGCATTCCGACAGCTCGTTCCGGCCGATCCCGGCAAAATTCTCGCTGCTGTCGGCGCGCGTGGTGAACCCGAAGGGCGGCAACACCGAATTCGCCGACATGCGCGCGGCCTATGACGCGCTCGACGACGAGACCAAGGCCGAGATCGACGACATGATCTGCGAGCACTCGCTGATGTATTCGCGGGGATCGCTCGGCTTCCTCGACTACACCGACGAGGAAAAGCAGATGTTCAAGCCGGTGCTGCAGCGCCTGGTGCGGACGCATCCGGTGCACGGCCGCAAGTCGCTGTATCTGTCGTCGCATGCCGGCGCGATCAGGGGCATGAGCGTGCCGGAAGCGCGCGTGCTGCTGCGCGACCTCACCGAGCACGCCACGCAGGGCGAGTTCGTCTACGTCCACAAATGGACGCTGCATGATCTCGTGATGTGGGACAACCGCCAGACCGTGCACCGCGTCCGCCGCTACGACCAGTCGCAGCCCCGCGACATGCGCCGCGCGACGGTGGCGGGAACAATGCCGACGGTCGCGCAGGAGGCGGCGGAGTAGACGCATTCACAGTCGTCGTCCTGGCGAAAGCCAGGACGACGATGAGGAAGCAGCCTACGCGTGCCCGGCGTCGTTCGAGAGCATGCCGGCCTCGATCCCGATCTTGCGCAGCGCGCGATCGTATTTCTCGTCGACATCGGCACCGAAGATCAGGTCGGGATCGGCGTCGCAATGCAGCCAGCCATTGTGCTGGATCTCGTTCTCGAGCTGGCCCGGGCCCCAGCCGGCGTAGCCGAGCGCGAGGATCGCGTGCTCGGGGCCGGCGCCCTTGGCGATCGCCTTCAGGATATCGACGGTCGCGGTCAGCGAGATGCCGTCATCGATGTTGAGCGTCGCATCCTGGATGTAGAAGTCGCTGGAATGCAGCACGAAGCCGCGGCCGGTGTCGACCGGGCCGCCCTTCATCACCTTCATCATCTCGGCATTTTCCGGCAGCTTGATCTGGTCGGGCTTCTGGATGATGTCGAGCTGCACCAGCAGGCCGGGGAAATCGATGCTACCGGCCGGGCGGTTGACGATGATACCCATCGCGCCTTCCGAGGAATGCGCGCACATGTAGATCACCGAGCGCTCGAAGCGCGGGTCGCTCATCACGGGCATCGCGATCAGCAACTGTCCGTCGAGATAGCCGTCGTCGGACGAATTATGACCCATGCCGGCAGCCTTGCCGCCGGTCTTCCGGGTCTTGCCTGCTTTGCCTTCAGGACTCATCGGCAAAGGCCTTTCCTGCTGATTTGGCATCCTGATATTGGGTGACGGTTCTGTCAATCAAGCATCACGCGCGTCGCCGCGCCGCATCACAAGCAATTCAATGGTTTGCCCCGAAAGTTGCAGGTAAAGACGTCTCATGACCGTCATAGTTCCAAGGCGCGCCGCGTTTACCCTGGCGGCAACATTCCTGGCTGCGACGATATCTGTCGCAGGTCTGGCTGCCGAGGTTCGCGCCGACGACGCCTCGCCCTGGCAGCAGGATACGCATTCCGCGGTCCGCCTGATCGCGGGATCGCGCAGCGGGCAGGTCCTGCTCGGCGGCATCGCGTTTCAACTGCAGGGCGGATGGAAGACCTATTGGCGCACGCCGGGCGATTCCGGGGTACCCCCGCGGTTCGACTTCTCCAAGTCGGATAATGTCGAAGCGGTGACCGTGATGTGGCCGGCGCCGATGAAATTCGACGACGGTGCCGGCGGCACCTCGCTTGGATACAAGCACCAGGTGGTGCTGCCGCTGCGCATCGTCGCCAAGAACCCCGACAAGCCGCTGACGTTGCGCGCCGACATCAACTACGCGGTGTGCGAGAAGCTCTGCGTTCCCGTCGAGGCGCGCGCCGAGCTCGCGTTCTCCAGCGTGGCCAGCACCGAGGACGGCGCGCTGGCGGAGGCGCTGAGCACGGTGCCGAAACCCGCCAATATCGGCGATCCCAATCCGGTCACCATCCGCGACGTCAAGCGCGACGGCAAGACCAACGTGCTGGTCGACGTTGCCGCGCCCGACGGTAAAGATCTCAACCTGTTCGTGGAGGGTCCAACGCCCGACTGGGCACTGCCGGTGCCAAAGCTCGTCGAGCACTCCCCGCCCGGTGTGCAGCGCTTCGCTTTCGAGCTCGACGGCCTGCCGCCCGGCGCCAACCCCGACGGCGCCGCGCTCAAGCTGACGCTGGTCGGCGGCGGCAAGAGCTACGAATTCGATATCAATTTGAATTAGCGGATTGGGGCGAGCGAACCTCCCCTCACCGTCGTCCTGGCGAAAGCCAGGACCCCCAACTGCCATTCGTTGCACTGACGCTAGGGCCACGATCCCGTTCACAACAGGACTCGGTGGTAATGGGTCCTGACTTTCGTCAGGACGACGCCGAGGGTGCGGCTCCGCACCCAACCTTATCTTAACGTTTCGTTGATACATCCGGCCATTGTCGCCGCACCTTGCGGCGCCCCTGGGGTTGTCCTGTCTTGGCCGTGATGGAAACCGAGTCCGCACCCGCTGCGCCGTCAGGCCCGCTTGCGCGCCTGCGCGGGCTTGTCGCGCGTGTGCTCGGCGGCACCAGCGAGGCTTCCGTCACGAAGCGGCTTGCCGGCACCATCTTCATCATCCGCGTGGTCTCCGCAGGCCTCGCCTATCTCTCGCAGATCCTGCTGGCGCGCTGGATGGGCGGCTCGGATTACGGCATCTATGTCTATGTCTGGACCTGGGTGCTGCTGCTCGGCAGCATGATGGATTTCGGCATCGCCGCCTCCGCCCAGAAGATCATTCCGGAATATCGTGCGAGCGGCGACGACGCGCGGCTGCGCGGCTTCCTCTCCGGCAGCCGCTGGATCACGCTTGCCGCATCGAGCGTCGTCTCCCTGCTGCTCGCCGGTCTCGTCCACCTGCTGTCGCCCTGGATCGATGCCAACACGATGGTGCCGCTCTATATCGGCTGCCTGACCTTGCCAGCCTTCGTGGTCGCCAACACCCAGGACGGCATCGCGCGCTCGCATGACTGGATGCAGCTCGGCCTGATGCCGCAATTCATCGTGCGCCAGGGCCTGATCATCGGGTTGACCGCCGGCGCGCTGGCACTGGGGCTGAACCTCGGCGCAACGATCGCGATGGCGGCGAGCGCGGCTGCGGTGTGGATCGCGATGATCGGCCAGATGATCGTGCTGAACCGCCGCCTCGCCGGGCATATCCCGCCGGGCGAAGCGACCTACGACATCCGCGGCTGGCTCGCGATCTCGCTGCCGATCCTGCTGGTCGAAAGCTTCTACCTGTTGCTGTCCTACACCGACGTGCTGATGCTGCAGCAGTTCCGGTCGTCCGAGGAGGTCGGCGTCTACTTCGCTGTCGTGAAGACGCTGGCGCTGGTGTCCTTCATCCACTACGCGATGTCCGCAACCACGGCGCATCGTTTTGCCGAATACAATGCGCTCGGCGACAAGGACCGCCTCTCCGCCTATGTCGCGCATTCGATTGCCTGGACGTTCTGGCCGTCGCTGGCTGCGACGATTGCGCTACTCGTCGTCGGCAAGCCGCTGCTCTGGCTGTTCGGCCCGAAATTCGTGGTCGGCTATGACATCATGTTCGTCGCCGCGATCGGGCTGGTGGTGCGCTCCGCGATTGGACCGGTCGAGCGCCTGCTCAACATGCTCGGCCACCAGGGCATCTGCGCCACGGCCTACGCGATCGCCTTCGTGATGAACGTCGGACTCTGCATCGCACTGGTGCCGCCCTATGGCGGCATGGGCGCCGCCGCCGCGACCTCGCTGTCGCTGGCCTTCGAGACCGTGCTGCTGTTCGTCATCGTGCGGCAGCGCCTCGGCCTACACGTGCTGGCGTTCGGGAAACGAAGCGCTTAGCCGTAACGCAGCTTCAATCCCAGAATCGTCGCCACCAGCCCCAGCGTGATTAAATTGGCGACCACCAGCGGCACGTCGCCGATCATTGCGCCATAGAGCAGCCAGAACGAATTGCCCGTGGTCTGCAGGATGAACATCCCGACCGAGATGTCGTGCGTGGAGCGGCTGCGCCAGGCTTTGACGACCTGTGGCAGGAACGAGAGCGTGGTGCAGGTCGCGGCCGCGAGGCCGATCAGCATGGCGAGTGACGGCAAGGTGAAGTTCCGATCGTACCTCAAGACGAAAGCCGGCTCTGATTCACTCAGAACCGGCTCTACCGCCGTGTATTGCTCAAATCTGCGGCCGAATCCAGCCGCAGCCGTTACTCCGCGGTCCAGCCGCCGTCGATCGAGTAGTTGGAGCCGGTGATCTGGGCAGCGGCGTCGCTGCACAGGAACAGTGCGAGTGCTGCGACCTGATCCGAGGTGACGAACTCCTTGGTCGGCTGCGCGGCCAGCAGCACGTCCTTGATGACCTGCTCCTTGGTCATGTTGCGCGCCTTCATCGTCTCCGGAATCTGATGCTCGACCAGCGGGGTCCAGACGTAACCGGGGCTGATGCAGTTGCAGGTGATCTTGAATTGCGCGAGCTCGAGGCCCACCGTCTTGGTGAGGCCGGCGATGCCGTGCTTGGCCGAAACGTAAGCCGACTTGAACGGCGAAGCCACCAGCGAGTGCGCCGACGCCGTGTTGATGATGCGGCCCCAGCCGCGCTTCTTCATGCCGGGCACCGCGGCGCGGATGGCGTGGAAGGCCGACGACAGATTGATCGCGATGATGGCGTCCCACTTCTCGATCGGGAATTCCTCGATCGGCGAGACGAACTGGATGCCGGCGTTGTTGACGAGGATGTCGACCGACCCGAACGTCTTCTCGCCGAGCGCGATCATCTCGGCGATCTCGGCCGGCTTGGTCATGTCGGCGGGCGAGTGGACCGCCTTGACCTTGTAATCGGTCTCGATGCCGGAGCGCTCTTTCTCGATATCGGCCGGCGCACCCATGCCGTTGATGACGACATTGGCGCCGGCTTCGGCGAAGGCGCGCGCCATCGCCAATCCGATGCCGCTGGTCGAGCCGGTCACTACGGCGGTCTTGCCTGTCAACGTACCCATCGTCTTCGCTCCTATTTGCTTGCGGGGGGCTTGGGTTCGTCCCCCGTGAGATCGTAAGTCACCATGGTTTCCCCGGACTGCGGCCGTTCTAGCCACTCTTTGTGACGCATCGACAAATGCACGTCGCGCACGCCGGCGCCCCAGTGCTCGACCATGGCGACGTGGGAGAAGTCGTAGTCCTTGGAATTGGTCTCGTAGTTCTTGCTCTTGTAGATCAGGTGCACCACCGTGACGGTGTTTTCCTTCGAAGCCTTGCGCAGCAATTCGACCGAGGGATCGTTCTTCAGATAATCCGGCAGCTTGCTGATCAGATCGCGCACCGCCATGCGGGCGTTGTGGATCTGCTTGTTCTTGTCGGTGTTCATCCGCGTGCGGCTGGAATAGCGGATGTCCTTTTCGCGCTCGGCCGCTTCCAGCAGCGTCTGCGGCAGCTCGCCGCGCGCGCTGAACAGGTCGACCTGGAAGATCAGGAGATCGCGGCCGATCTCCTCATCGAGCACGAAATCCAGCGGCGTGTTGGAGGCGATGCCGCCGTCCCAGTAATGCTCGCCGTCGATCACGACCGACGGGAAGCCCGGCGGCAGCGCGCCGGAGGCCATGACGTGCTCGGGACCGATCCTTTTGCCGAGCTTCTTGAATTCGTAATTGTCGAAATATTTGAAGTTGCCCGAGGTGACGCCGACCGCGCCGACCGACAGTCGCGTCTTCAGATCATTGATGCGGTCGAAATCGACGAGATGCTCCAGCGTCTTCTTCAGGGGCGCGGTGTCGTAGTAGCTCTGTGCCGACGCGCTGCCGGGCGGCCACAGCGGTGCCGGCGGAATCCGCGGCGTGAAGAAGCCGGGCACGCCGAAGGTCGCGATCAGGGCCGCACTGGTCTCGTTGAAGATCGAGCGGGCGCGCTCACCCTTGACCACGGGATTCCAGGACACCGGCGAGGACACCATCTCCCAGAATTCCTTCAACCGCGGCACACGCTTGTCCGGCTCGTTGCCGGCGATGATCGCGGCGTTGATGGCGCCGATCGAGATGCCGGCAACCCACTCCGGCTCGAAGCCGGCGTGACAGAGCGCCTGGAATGCGCCGGCCTGGTAGGAGCCGAGCGCACCGCCGCCCTGCAGGACCAGCACGCGTTGTGCTTGCGCGGGCACCGAGGCCGGCGCGGAATCGGAGGTATCCATGCAAAACCGTTCGGTCAGGAAATGACGTTGGGGCTGCACCGTGGCCGCAACTTGGCGCTGCGTCAATCGACGAGATGCACCGCGGGATCACGCTGATTTTATTGAACCTGGCGCACCATGAAATGACGCGGCAACGCCACCGCCGATCACGGCGCTCGCCCGATCAGGTTGCCGCGAGAATGAGCGTCCAGAACACCTTGTATTTGGTGTTCGGTGCATAGACGGCGGCGATGCCCATTTTTGTGACACCACCCTTCAGCATGTTGGAACGATGCGGCGGGGAATCGCGCCAGCCGGAAAAGGCTTCGGCTAGCGTGTGATAGCCGGCGGAAATGTTCTCGACCGCCTGGGTCGCCGGATAGCCGCCGGCCTCCAGCCGCTTGCCGAGCGGGGCCTTCACGTCATGGTCCATCTTGTTGCGGGCGGCCATCGCCTGCGACTGCTGCTCGGCAAGCCTGGTGAGATCAGGGTCGACCACGACGGCACCGAGGCCGTTGTTCTGGCGGTATTGCGAGAACATGATCGCCGCGGCCTGGGTGTCCAGCACCGCGCCGGGCTGCGCCATGCTTGTGTACATGGACGGCTGATCCGGGATCTTGACCTCGGCGGCACAGCCCGCCAGCAGCAAAAGCCCGAAAATGGCGAGAATCGCCCGTGTCACTGATGGAATCCCCCAAGGTTGGTCGGCCGTTGTTGCATACCAACCGTGGCTGAATGGTGAACAGGGGGAAAATTTGGGCCCGCAAGACTCTTCTCCTTCCCCCTGAAAGGGGGAAGGTCGGGATGGGGGTCAGCCACGGGCACAGCGCTCGTGGAGAGGCTCGATCCCCACCCGCTTTGCTCTGGCGAGCAAAGCGACCTCCCCTTTTCAAGGGGAGGTTAGGAGCCCGCAAAGATCCGGTAACGGCGGGGCTGCAGCGAGACGATTTCGCCGGCCTGCAGCTCGCGGTCGCGCGGGGCGTCGATCTCGATCACGGTACGGCCCTCGCCGCCTGACAGCGCCACCTCGGCGCGCTGGATCGGGCCGAACGAGCGGACATGGCGCACCGCGCCCTCGAGCGCGCCGGATCCGGCCGGGCCGATCGCCATGTCATGGCGGCGCACGAACAGCTTTGCAGCACCCGAGAGCGGCGCGTCGGGAGCGATATTCAACAGGCGGCCGTCGAGCCGCACCGAACCGCCGCTGACATCCACCGGCAGCACGATGGATTCGCCGATGAAGCCGTGCACGAAGGCGGTCGCCGGATTGTCATAGACGTCGCCGGGCGTGCCGATCTGCTCGATCCTGCCCTTGTCCATCACCACGACGCGGTTGGCGACTTCGAGCGCCTCTTCCTGGTCGTGGGTGACGAAGATCGAGGTGACGTGGATCTCGTTGTGCAGCGAGCGCAGCCATTGCCGCAGCTCCTTGCGCACCTTGGCGTCGAGCGCGCCGAACGGCTCGTCGAGCAAGAGAATGCGCGGCTCGATCGCGAGCGCGCGTGCCAGCGCAATGCGCTGGCGCTGGCCGCCGGACAGCTGGCTCGGATAGCGGTTCGCCAGCCAGTCCAACTGCACAAGATCGAGCAGCTCCTTGACGCGGGCGCGGATCGTCGCCTCGTCCTTGCGCACCGCGCGCGGCTGCACGCGCAGGCCAAAAGCGACGTTCTCGAACACGGTCATGTGGCGGAACAGCGCGTAATGCTGGAACACGAAACCGACCTGGCGCTCACTCGCGCCGCGCGCCAGCGCGTTCTCGCCGTCGATCGAGACTTCGCCGGAATCCGGCCAGTCCAGGCCGGCGATGATCCGCAGCAGCGTGGTCTTGCCCGAGCCGGACGGGCCGAGCAGCGCCAGCAACTCGCCATCGGCAACCTTGAGATCGACATTGTCGAGCGCGGCGAAGCTGCCGAACTTCTTGACGATGTTTTTGACTTCAATCGCCATTGGGTAACTGTCCTTCGTCCAGACGGCGTTCGAGGATGGTCTTCACGATCAGCGTGATCAGCGCCAGCATCGCCAAGAGCGAAGCGATCGCGAAGGACGCGACGAACTGATATTCGTTGTAGAGAATCTCGACCAGCAGCGGCATCGTGTTGGTCTCGCCGCGGATGTGGCCGGAGACGACCGACACCGCGCCGAACTCGCCCATGGCGCGCGCATTGCAGAGCAGGACGCCGTAGAGCAGGCCCCATTTGATGTTGGGCAGCGTGACGCGGAAGAAGGTCTGCAGGCCGGAGGCGCCGAGCGAGATCGCGGCCTCCTCTTCCTGGGTGCCCTGCTCCTGCATCAGCGGGATCAGCGCGCGCGCCACGAAGGGGAACGTGACGAAGATCGTCGCCAGCGCAATGCCGGGCACCGCGAACAGGATATGCACGTTGTGCGCCTGCAGCCACGGGCCGAAATAGCCCTGCGCGCCGAACAGCAGCACGAAGACGAGGCCGGAGATCACGGGCGAGACCGAGAACGGCAGGTCGATCAGCGTGATCAGGAAGGTCTTGCCGGTGAAATCGAACTTCGAGATCGCCCAGGCCGCGATCACGCCGAACACGAGGTTGAGCGTGACCGAGATCGCCGCGATCAGGAGCGTCAGGCGGATCGCCGCCAGCGCCTCCGGCTCGGCGAGCGCGGCGATATAGGCCGAGATGCCCTTGGAGAAGGCCGACGCGAACACAACGACCAGCGGCAGCACCACGAAGATCGAGAGGAACGCGATCGCGAGCGCGATGATGATGAAGCGGACCGGGCCGGGCTCGGTGCGTGCATCGCGAGGCGCCGTGACCGGCCGGGAGCGCGCGATCTCGCGCCGCGGCGCGGGCGCGGCGACGCCGGCATCGGTTGCTGCAGGCGCGTAGCTCTGCAGTTCTGACGTGGAGGAGGCATATCCCGTTTGCATCGACATCGCGGGCCTCAATGCACGGGAATACGGGCTTGCGCCCAGCGCTGCAGGCGATTGATCAGGAAGATGATCAGGAACGAGGCCACCAGCATCACGACAGCGATCGCGGTGGCGTCGGCATAGCGGAATTCGGACAGCCGGATCACGATCAACAGCGGCGCGATCTCGGAGACGTTCGGCAGATTGCCGGCGATGAAGATCACCGAGCCGTATTCACCGATCGCGCGGGCGAAGGCCAGCGCGAAGCCGGTGAGCAATGCCGGGATCAGGCTCGGCAGGATGACGCGGAACACGGTGTGCCAGCGGTTGGCGCCGAGACTGGCCGCCGCTTCCTCGATCTCCGGATCAAGATCGATCAGCACCGGCTGCACCGTGCGCACGACAAAGGGAATACCGATGAAGACCATCGCGATGAAGATGCCGATCGGCGTGAACGCCACCTTGATGCCGAGCTCGGCGAGCGGCGCGCCGAGCCAGCCCTTGGTCGCAAACAGCTGCGTCAGCGCGACACCGGCGACCGCCGTCGGCAACGCAAAGGGCACGTCGACGATGGCATCGAACAGCCGGCGGCCGGGAAAGCGGTAGCGCACCAGCGCCCAGACGATGATGGTGCCCATCACCAGATTGACGCAGGCCGCCGCAAACGACAGGCCAAATGAAATCCTCAGCGCGTTCAGCGTGCGGCGGCTGGTGACGATGCCCCAGAACTGCTCGAGGCTCAGATCGAACGTCTTCAGGAACAGGCCGGCAAGAGGAATGAGGATGATAACGGAAAGCCACGTCAGGGTCAGTCCCATGGTAAGACCGAACCCTGGCAACGTGCTACGCCGTGCGACCGCTATGCTCACAAATCCCCCTGCTACCGCCCCGGCAGCTTCGCTGACCGATCAGTTCTTGTAGATCTGATCGAAGATGCCGCCTTCGGCGAAGTGGTCCTTTTGCGCCTTGGTCCAACCACCAAAAACGTCGTCGATGGTGAAAAGTTCGACCTTGGCGAAAGATTTTTCGTACTCCTTGGCGATCTCCGGATCGCGCGGCCGATAGGAATTGCGCGCGGCGATCTCCTGGCCTTCCCTGGTGTACCAGTATTTCAGATAGGCTTCGGCGACGGCGCGCGTGCCCTTTTTGTCGGCAACCGTATCGACGACGGCGACCGGCGGCTCCGCCAGGATCGACAGCGGCGGCGAGACGATCTCGAACTTGTCCTTGCCGAACTCGCGCTGCGCCAAGAAGGCTTCGTTCTCCCACGCCAGCAGCACGTCGCCGACGCCGCGCTCGACGAAAGTCACCGTCGAGCCGCGTGCACCGGTGTCGAGCACGGGCACGTTCTGGTAGAGATCGCCGACGAACTTCTTCGCTTTGTCGGCTGAACCATACTTCTTCTCGGCAAAGCCCCAGGCGGCAAGATAATTCCATCGCGCGCCGCCCGAGGTCTTCGGGTTCGGCGTGATCACCTGCACGCCGGGTTTAATCAAATCGTCCCAATCCTTGATGCCCTTCGGGTTGCCCTTGCGCACCAGGAACACGATGGTCGAGGTGTAGGGCGACGCATTCAGCGGCAGCCGCTTCTGCCAATCCTTTGCGAGCAGGCCCTTGTTCGCGATCGCGTCGATATCGTAGGCGAGCGCCAAGGTCACGACGTCGGCCTGCAAGCCGTCGATCACGCTGCGCGACGACGCACCGGAGCCGTTGTGCGACTGCTTGATCTCGACGCTCTTGCCGGTTTCCTTCTGGTAGGCGGCCGCGAAGGCCTTGTTGAAGTCGGCATAGAGCTCGCGCGTCGGATCGTAGGATACGTTGAGCAGCGTAGCGTCGGCGGCGAGCGCCGAGCTCGCCCACAGCAAGCCCGCGACCAGCGGCAGAATACGACGAAGCATTTCAGTCTCCACTCGGCCTGATGACGATCATCGGAGCACGTGGACATAACTCGCGACGAAGGGCACTCAAGTCAACGGAACCGCTTTTCGTTGTTTGCGGCGAGACAGCGGCGTTGTGCTACGGAGGCGCTGTCTTACGAAGTCTTTGTCACGACGTCTTGGTCGTGTGGATGCCGCACTCTGTCTTCGCCTGGCCACGCCAGCGGCCGGCGCGCGCATCTTCCTCGCCGGCGGACGCGCGGCTGCTGCAAGGCATACACCCGACAGAAAGATAACCCGATGCGACAAGAGGATGCGGCGGCAGATTGCCGAGCTTGTAGATCGCCTCGATCTCCTCGCGCGAGACATTGGCGAACGGATTGAATTTCAGCCGGACACCGTCCTGCTCGACCACGGGAATCTCTGCGCGCGCGCCGCCCTGGAACTTCTTGCGCCCGTTGATCCAGGCCGTGAACGGTTTCAGCGCGCGCACCAGCGGTTCCACCTTGCGAATGCGGCAGCAGGCGTCGGGATCCGAGAACCACAATTCGCGGTCGGGATCCTCGCGCGTCAGCGTCTCCTCGAGCGGCTTGATCGAACGTACGTCGGTGAGGCCGAGTGTTTTCGTCAAAGTATCACGATAGGCCAGCGTCTCCTCGAACAGCCAGCCGGTGTCGAGGAAGATCACCGGGATCGACGGATCGACATCCGCCATCACCTTCAGCAGCGCCGCCGACTCGGTGCCGAACGACGACACCAGCGCGAGCTTGTCACGGCCAACCGCCTGCCGCGCCGCCGCGATCACCTCAGCGGGCGATGCGTTGCGCAGCGCACGATCGAGCGCGTCCGCGGACGGCGCGGCATCCGGCCGTGCCGGCGCCAACTCTGGTGCGAGCGTGCTCACTGACCGGCGCTCTCCGAATGACGCTGCTGCATCCGCCGATGGAGCGCGGTGAGACGGCCATCGCCGGTCGGCTGATAGAACACCGAGTAGCGCTTCATGGTCTCGGCGAAGGCGTGGGCGTCGGCGTCCTTCTTCACCTCGAACGTGTCGAAGCCGGCGCGCGTCATGAACACGAACTGGTCGCGCAGGATCTGCCCCGTGGCGCGCAGTTCGCCGTCATAGCCGTGGCGCTCGCGCAGCAGGCGCGCCTGGCTGTAGGCGCGGCCGTCGCGGAAGGTCGGGAACACCAGCGCGACCGCGGCGAGGCGATCGAGATAGGGCACGAGATCGTCGACCGGACGATTGTTCGGCCAGATCACGCCGGTCTTGCCGGCGCGGCGCGACAGCGCCTCGGGATCGGCGAGGAAGCGCTCGGCCGAAATGAGGATGGCGCCGTCGCCCGGCAGCTCCGCGCCTTCGGCGACATGCACGAAGGGATCGGCGACGATGGTTGCGTTCTTAACGAGTGGCATAGACCCGCTCCTTGAATGGCTCGACACCCAGACGCTTCACCGTATCGACGAACAGTTCCTCGGGACGGTCGCGCAAGGCGAGATAGGCTTCGACAATGTCTTCGATCACGTCGGCGACCTCCGCGTAGCGAACCGCGGGTCCGATCAGCACGCCCATCTGGGCGTTCTCGTCGGCGCGGCCGCCGATCGTGATCTGGTAAAACTCCTCGCCGTTCTTCTCGACGCCGAGAATGCCGATATGGCCGACATGGTGATGGCCGCAGGCATTGATGCAGCCGGAGATGTTGATGTGCAGACGGCCGATCAGCTCGGCGGTGTCGTGGTTGAAGCGCTTGGTCAGCTCCTGCGCGATCGGAATCGAGCGCGCGTTGGCCAGCGAGCAGTAATCCAAACCCGGGCAGGCGATGATGTCGGTGACCAAATTGACGTTCGGCGTCGCAAGGCCGAGGCGATCGAGCGCCTTCCAGAGCTGCGGCAGGTCGCGCTTGGCGACATGCGGCAGCGCCAGGTTCTGCTCATGGCCGACGCGGATTTCGCCGAACGAATATCGGTCGGCGAGATCGGCGACCGCATCCATCTGGTCGGCCGTCGCATCGCCGGGCGGACCACCGACCGGCTTCAGCGACAGCGTCACGATCGAGTAGCCCTGCACCTTGTGCGGCGCGACCGAGTTCTTGCGCCAGCGCTCGAACAGCGGATCGGCCGCGGCCTGCTTCAGCTCGTCCGGCATGTGCGGCAGCTTCTCGTAGGCCGGATAGGAGAAGCGCGAGCGCACCTCCTCGATCGCGGAACGGTCGAGCGTCAGTGAGCTGTCGCCCATCTGCTTCCATTCCTCGTCGACTTCCTTGGCGAACTTCTCGATGCCGAGCTCGTGGACCAGGATCTTGATGCGGGCCTTGTAGATGTTGTCGCGGCGGCCGTACTGGTTGTAGACGCGCAGTATCGCCTCGACATAGCTCAGGATGTCGCGACCGTGGACGAACGGCTTGATGGTCTTGGCGATGAACGGCGTGCGGCCGAGACCGCCGCCGACCAGCACCTCGAAGCCAACCTCGCCGTCGGCGTTCTTGTGCAGCCGCAAGCCGATGTCGTGGATCTTGATCGCGGCGCGGTCGTGTTCGGACGCGGTGATCGCGATCTTGAACTTGCGCGGCAGGAACGAGAATTCCGGATGCAGCGTGGTGTGCTGGCGCAGGATCTCCGACCAGATGCGGGGATCCTCGACCTCGCCCGGCGCGACGCCGGCCCACTGGTCCGAGGTGACGTTGCGCATGTTGTTGCCCGAGGTCTGCATCGCGTGGATGCCGACTTCGGCAAGCTCCGCCAGCGCATCGGGCAACTCGGCAAGCTTGATCCAGTTGTACTGGATGTTCTGCCGCGTGGTGAAATGGCCGTAGCCGCGGTCGTAGCGGCGGGCAACATGGGCGAGCCGCCGCAGCTGCTTCGACGACAGCGTGCCGTAGGGGATCGCGACGCGGAACATGTAGGCGTGCAATTGCAGGTACACGCCGTTCTGCAGCCGCAGGATCTTGAATTCGTCCTCGGTGAGCTCGCCGGAGAGGCGGCGCTTCACCTGATCGCGGAATTCCGAGACCCGCTCGTTGATCAGCGTGCGGTCGAGTTCGTCATATGCATACATGATGGATCAGCCTTAGGCCGGAAGAAGGTCGATGGTGATGCCCTTCGACCGGATGTGTTCGCGAAGATTGCCGGGTGTGATGCCACCATCCCTAAGTTCGACCGGTGCGATATAGGCACCGACCGCGCCGACGTCATCGGCTGCGCTTTCGGCAAGCAATGCGCGCGCGTCATCGGAGGTGCTCACGATCGCCGCGTCGGCGATGGCGGTCGACCAGCCCTGCTTGGCGGTGCGGTAGACCACCGCGCCGTCCCAGGTGCGGTTGGCGGTGACCATCGACGGCCCCGTGATGCGGATTTTCTTCTGTTCGAGCGGTGAGGTCATTGGGCAGCTTCCAGCAGTTCGGAGATGATGTTGGGAAGGTTGGATTGGCGCCATGGCGCGGAATGCGCGACCACGTCACCGATGATGAGGATGGCGGGACCGCCATCGATGGTCTTGACCAGTTCGGGCAGCCGATCGAGCGTGCCGACCGCGGCCTGGGCGTCGGGGCGCGTGACGCGCGCGAACACGCCGACCGGAGTTTCCGGCAGACGGCCCGCAGCGAGCAAACCGGCGCGGATCGAGGGCGCGGCGGTCATGCCCATGTAGACGACAACGGTCATCTTCTTGTCCGTCAGCACCGACCAGTCGACGGTTTCGGCATCGCGCGCCTTGTGCGCAGTCAGGAAGGTGATGCGCGTCGCCTCGTGACGATAGGTCAGCGGCGCCTCGAAATGCGCGGCGGCGCCAAGGCCCGCGGTGATGCCGGGAACGATCGAATAGGCAACGCCGGCCGTGCGCAGCACCTCGATCTCCTCGCCGCCGCGGCCGAAGATGAAGGGATCGCCGCCCTTCAGCCGCACCGCGCGCTGGCCGGATTTCGCGGCCTCGATCATCAGCGCGTTGGTCGCATCCTGGCCGATGCCGGGCTTGCCGATGCGACGCCCGACCGGAACGCGCGCAGCGTCACGGCGGATGCGATCGAGGATCTCGGGTGATACCAGTTCGTCATAGAACACGACGTCGGCATCCTGCAGCGCGCGCAGCGCCTTCACGGTGAGCAGGTCCGGATCGCCGGGACCGGCGCCGACCAGCGTGACATGGCCCTCGGCCTTGCCGTCCTTGTTTGCGCCAGCAAAGCTCGCGGGATCGTCAATTGCGTTGAGCGCCTTCGTGGCCTCATCCTTGCGGCCGGCAAGCACCAGCCCACCGATCGGGCCATCGACGATGCGCTCCCAGAAGCGGCGGCGCAGCGGGAATTCCGGAATGCGTTCATGAATCGATTTGCGGAAGCCTCCGATGAAGCCGGCGAGATCGCCGATCCGCGCCGGCAGCATCGCCTCGATGCGCTCGCGAACGCGGCGCGCCACCACCGGCGAGGCACCGCCGGTGCCGACCGCGACCACGACATCGCCGCGATCGACGATCGCCGGGAAGATGAAGGTCGAATGCGCGAGGTCGTCCATCACATTGACGGGCAGGCCCGCCGCCCTGGCGCGTGCCGACATCGCGACACCGATGTCGCCGGCGCCGGCGCAGAGAACCGCGATGACGCCGGAGAGATCGGCCGACAGCGGATCGCCGGTGGCCGGCTCGATCCGCGCGACATCGTCCGCAGCAAGGCCGGCGAGGTCGTGGTTGCCGTCCGTCGCATGCCAGCGGACCTGCGCGCCGGCGGCCGCGAGCAGCCGCAGCTTGGCGCGTGCGAGGTCGCCCGCTCCGACGAGCAGGACCTTTCCGCTTTGCATGTCCAGGAACACTGGAAGATATCGCATCAGACACTCGCTTCCCCAACTCGGGGGTTGACTGAAATTATTTTCTATTTATGTGTCGATCAAGCCCGACAAAGAGAAAATTATTTCTTCTCTATTGCGGCGCAACTTTAGAATTTCCACCTCCCAAGGCCAAGGCCCAGAGATGCATCTTCTCGACAACGAATCCCCCGCAGCCAAGGCGCGAGCCGCAGCCCTCGGCAAAGCATCTTCCGTGCCGAAAATTTCTTCTGCCGGGCCGCTCGCTCCGCCGTCGATGGATCACCTCGACGAGCTCGAGGCGCAGAGCATCTACATCCTGCGCGAGGCCTTTGCGCGGCTGAAGAAGCTGGCGCTGCTGTGGTCGCTCGGCAAGGACTCCAACGTCATGATCTGGCTGGCGCGGAAGGCCTTCTTCGGCCGCGTGCCGTTCCCGGCGCTGCATGTCGACACCGGCAAGAAGTTTCCGGAGATGTACGCGTTCCGCGATCGCTTCGGCAAGGAATGGGACCTCGATCTCAAGGTCGAGCCCTGCCCGCCGATCGACGCCGTCGATCCCACGCTGCCGCCGGCCGCGCGTTCGGCCGCCCGCAAGACCGAAGGGTTGAAGTGGGCGCTCAACAAATACGGCTTTGACGGACTGATCGCCGGCATCCGCCGCGACGAGGAAGCGACCCGCGCCAAGGAGCGCGTGTTCTCGCCGCGCGGCCTCGAAGGCGAATGGGACGTGCGCGACCAGCCGCCGGAATTCTGGGATCACTTCAACGCCTCGCCGCCGCAGGGCGCGCATCTGCGCATCCATCCGATCCTGCATTGGACCGAGGCCGATATCTGGGCCTACACCAAGCGCGAAGGCATTCCGATCATCCCGCTGTATCTCGCCAAGGACGGCAAGCGCTATCGCTCGCTGGGCGATCAGGACATCACCAACCCGGTGGCCTCGACCGCGTCCAACATCGACGAGATCCTGGCCGAGCTTGACGCCACCAAGATCCCGGAGCGCGCCGGCCGCGCGCTCGACCACGAGACCGAGGATGCGTTCGAGCGGCTGCGTGTCGCCGGCTATCTCTGATCTTCCCTTCTCAAGACCCGTTTTGGCGTGAGCGCTCCGATGAACATGATCCTTCCCACCGCCTCGATTTCGGCTACGCCGAACGGCACGACCCGGCCGCAAGTCCGCATCGTCATCGTCGGCCATGTCGACCACGGCAAGTCGACCCTGGTCGGCCGCCTCCTGCATGAGACCGGCAGCCTGCCGGACGGCAAGCTGGAGATGCTGAAGGCCGTCAGCGCGCGGCGCGGCATGCCGTTCGAGTGGTCCTTTTTGCTCGATGCGCTCCAGACCGAGCGCGACCAGGGCATCACGATCGACACCACGCAGATCCGTTTCCGCACCCGTTCGCGCGACGTCGTGCTGATCGACGCGCCCGGCCACGCCGAATTCCTCCGCAACATGATCACCGGCGCCTCGCAGGCCGACGGCGCGGTGCTGATCATCGATGCGCTGGAAGGCGTGCGCGACCAGACCCGGCGGCACGGCTACCTCCTGCATCTGCTCGGCGTGAAGCAGGTCGCTGTCGTCGTCAACAAGATGGACCGCGTCGATTTCTCGGCCAATCGCTTCAAGGAGATCAGCGACGAGATTTCCGCGCATCTGATCGGCCTCGGTGTCACGCCGTCGGCGGTGATCCCGATCTCCGCGCGCGATGGCGACGGCGTCGCCGAAATCACCCAGCGGATCGGCTGGTACAAGGGACCGACGGTGGTCGAGGCGCTCGATGCGCTCGAGCCGGCGCGGCCGCTGGCGGAGCTGTCGCTGCGCCTGCCGGTGCAGGCGATCTACAAGTTCGACGACCGCCGCATCGTCGCGGGCCGCATCGAATCCGGCAGCCTCAAGAGCGGCGACGAGATCGTGATCATGCCGGCCGGCAAGATCGCGAAGATCAAGACGGTCGAGAGCTGGCCGGTGACGCCGGTCGACGGCCCGCAGACCGCCGGACGCTCGGTCGGCATCACGCTCGACCGCGAGCTGTTCCTCGAGCGGGGCGACATCATCGCTCACGTCGGGCAGAGCCCGCGCGACACCCGCCGCATCCGCGCGCGGATCTTCTGGCTGCACGACAAGCCGCTGACCAAGGGCGAGCAGATCCTGATCCGCCTCGGCACCAAGGAAAGCCGCGCCACCGTGGTCGCGATCGAAAAGGCGATCGATCCCGGCGCGCTGTCGAATGAAGAGAACAAGGCGATCGCGCGCAATCATGTCGGCGAGATCGACATCTCGCTGGCGCAGCCGGTCGCAACCGATCCCTACACCGAGAACCCGCGCACCGGACGCCTGGTGATCGAGGTCAACGGCCGCATCGCCGGCGGTGGCCTCGTGCTGTCGGTCGACGCCGGCCAACGCGCCGTTCCCGTCGACATCGTTCCCGTTGAATCCGCGCTGCGTCCCGACGAGCGGTCGGCGCGCTATCGCCATAACGGCGCGGTGGTCTGGCTCACCGGCCTGCCCGGCTCCGGCAAATCGACGCTGGCGCGCGCGCTGGAGCGCAAGCTGTTCGGCAATGGCGGCTCGCCCGTGCTGCTCGACGGCGACACGGTGCGCGCCGGTCTCAACAGCGATCTTGGCTTCTCTGCCGAAGATCGCGCCGAGAACATCCGTCGCCTCGCCGAGGTCGCGACGCATCTCGCCCGCAACGGCCACATCGCAATCGTCGCCGCCGTCTCGCCGTCGGCTGTCGATCGCGCCACCGCGCGCCGCATCGCCGACACCGCGTTCCGCGAGATCTATGTCGCGACACCGGCCGAGGTCTGCGAGACCCGCGACCCCAAAGGCCATTACGCCAAGGCACGCTCCGGCGGCCTGCCGTCGTTCACGGGCATCACCAACGATTACCAGCCGCCGGCCAATGCCGAACTGACCATCGACACTTCGACGCGTTCGGTGGCCGACGGCGCCGACGAGATCGAACAGTTGCTGAAGCGGACCGGCGTCCTGTTCGACGAGGTGGTCGACCTCGCGGCCAATATCTAGCCTCCTCAAGATGTCGTCGCCCGGCCGGGCGGCGGCGTCCTGGATGCCTCTCATGAGCTGGGGGATGACGCCTATAAGTCGGCCATAAGGGGGCCTTCTCAGAGCCGTGGCTTTAGGGCTAAAAGGGCCGTGAACGCGGCCCTTTGGCGCGTTTTTTGCTGTTTTCAACTGAAAACAGCTTCTAAACGCCCGATTTTTTTGAGAAAGCCCATCATGACTCGTGTCGATGCCCACGGATTGAAGATCGCCCCTGTCCTGTTCGATTTCATCGCCAAGGAGGCGACCCCCAAGACCTCGATCACGCCCGACGCCTTCTGGGCAGGCGTTGCCGCCATCATCGCCAAGCTCGGCCCGAAGAACCGCGAGCTGCTCGCGTTCCGCGACACCCTGCAGGCCAAGATCGACGAGTGGCATCGCGCCCACAAGGGCAAGGCGTTCGACATCAACGCCTACACCGCTTTCCTGAAGGAGATCGGCTATCTCCTGCCCGAGCCGGCCACACAAAAGGTCGAGACCGCCAATGTCGACGACGAGATCGGCAAGATCTGCGGTCCACAACTGGTGGTGCCGCTGACCAATGCGCGCTACGCGCTGAACGCCGCGAATGCGCGCTGGGGCTCGCTCTATGATGCCTTCTACGGCACCGACGCGATCCCGCATGATCCGAGCGAGAGTGGCCGCGGCTACAACAAGGCGCGCGGCGACAAGGTGATTGCGAAGGCCAAGGCCTTCCTCGATGCCGCCGCGCCGCTCGCGACCGGCAGCCACACCGACGTCACCTCCTATAGCGTCATCGCCGGCCAGCTCTCGGTGAAGCTGAAGAGCGGCAACGCGACCGCGCTGAAGAACGCCGCGCAGTTCGCCGGGTATCTCGGCGACGCGGCTGCGCCGTCGGCCGTGCTGCTGGTCAACAACGGCATGCATGTCGAGGTCAAGATCGACCGCAACAACACCATCGGCAAGGATGACCCGGCTGGCGTCGCCGACATGATCCTGGAGTCGGCGGTCTCGACCATCCTCGACATGGAAGACTCCGTTGCCGCGGTTGATGCCGAGGACAAGGTGCTGGTCTATCGCAACACGCTCGGCCTGATGAACGGCACGCTGTCGGCCGATTTCGAGAAGGGCGGCAAGACGCTGACCCGCTCGCTCAACGCCGACCGCGTTTACAAGACGCCGGCCGGCGGCGAGCTGAAGCTGCACGGCCGCAGCCTCTTGCTGATGCGCAATGTCGGCCACCACATGTTCACCGACGCCGTGCTCGACGCCAAGGGCGAGGAGATTCCGGAAGGCCTGCTCGATGCCGCCGTCGCCGGCCTGCTCGCGATCCATGATCTGAAGGGCAACTCCAAGACGAGGAACAGCCGCACCGGCTCGGTCTACATCGTCAAGCCGAAGATGCATGGCCCCGACGAAGTGTCGCTCACCTGCGACCTCTTCGCCGAGGTCGAGAAGATGCTCGGCCTCGCCGAGAACACCATCAAGGTCGGCATCATGGATGAGGAGCGCCGCACCACGGTCAACCTCAAGGCCTGCATCCAGCGTGCCTCCAAGCGCATCATGTTCATCAACACCGGCTTCCTCGACCGCACCGGCGACGAGATCCATACGTCGATGGAAGCGGGGCCGATGATCCGCAAGAACGACATGAAGGCGCAGCCCTGGATCAAGGCCTATGAGGACTGGAACGTGGACACCGGTCTCGTCGACGGCCTGCCCGGCCATGCCCAGATCGGCAAGGGCATGTGGGCAGCCCCCGACAAGATGGCCGACATGCTGACCCAGAAGCTCGGCCATCCCTCGGCCGGCGCCACCACGGCGTGGGTCCCCTCGCCGACCGCCGCCACGCTGCACGCGCTGCACTATCACCAGGTCAACGTCACCGCGCGGCAGCAGGAGCTCGCCAAGGGCGGGCCGCGCGCAAAGCTCTCCGACATCCTCACCATCCCGGTGTCGCAGTCGAACTGGGCGCCCGATGACGTGAAGCAGGAGATCGACAACAACTGCCAGGGCATCCTCGGCTACGTCGTGCGCTGGATCGACCAGGGTGTCGGCTGCTCCAAGGTGCCTGACATCCATGACGTCGGCCTGATGGAAGACCGCGCCACCCTGCGCATCTCGAGCCAGCATCTGGCGAACTGGCTGCACCAGGGCGTCATCACCAGGGATCAGGTGATGGAGTCGCTGAAGCGGATGGCTGTGGTGGTCGACAAGCAGAACGCGGGCGACGCGCTCTACAAGCCGATGGCGCCCGCCTTCGACGGCACAGCCTTCAAGGCTGCCTGCGATCTCGTGTTCGAGGGCCGCACCCAGCCGAACGGCTACACCGAATACATCCTGACCGCGCGTCGCCGCGAGGCGAAGGCCGCCGGCTGATCCAGCCGACATCGCATGCAAAAGCCCCGGCGCATTGCCGGGGCTTTTTTCTTTCGTCATTGCGAGCGAAGCGAAGCAATCCATATTGCCGCTTGCTGTGACATGGATTGCTTTGTCGCTTGCGCTCCTCGCAATGACGAGGTGATGGTTGGATGCTCCTAGAACACCGTGAGATATTTCAGCAGCGACACAATGCCGATGATGATGACCACCACGCGCGCGATCTGCTTGGCCCGTCCATCGAGCGGCAGCATGTTGATGAGATAGAGGACGAGGATAACGACGAGGAATGTGACGAGTACGCCGACGAGCATGCGGGCCCCCTGTGGCATGTTGAAAGTGCGACTGGCCTCTTCTAACGCACCAATGAGTTGCGGGTTCCGGATTGCGGAACCGAGCGTTGCTGGAAAAATGCCAACGATTCCAACGGCTCAGTAGTTCTACGAGCACCCTGCTTTCGAAGTCTTTACCCTTCCATCCCCTAATGGCGGCAGCTTTGGGGGAAGCACCATGCTCAATCGCCTGTCCGTGTCCGCGCTGCTGAAAGCCGTCATCCTCGTCACCTCGTGCTGCGTGGTGGTGGCGATTTCGCTGACCGCCTGGGACACCTGGGGCCGCCTGCAGGTGGCGAGCCGCATCGCGGTGATTGCCGACGCTTCGGCGAGCATGTTCAAGGCGATGCACAACCTGCGCACCGATCGCTCCACGACCGCACGGCTGCTCAACTCCGATGCGCCGATGGATGCGGATATCGAGAAATATCTGCGCAGCATCCGCGACACCGAAATGCCGGCAATGGCCAATGCGCTGCCCGTGCTCGGCAGCATCGACTTCGCGCAGCAGACCACGCTGGTGCCCGAGCTCGACCGGCTGTTCAAGACCGCGACCGCGCAGCAGAAGGAATTCTGGGAAGCGATGGGCAAGCCGAAGGCCTCGCGCCCGGCCAACCTCGCCAAGGACTACACCGCCACGGTGAATGCGCTGCTCGACGTCATGGACAAGCTGTCCGCCGTGCTCGCCGCCGACGTCAACCACAAGGACGCCACCATCGACCAGCTGCTCGCGATCAAGCAGATCGCCTGGCTGCTGCGCAACACCGCCGGCGAAGCTTCGCTGATCGTCTCGACCGGGCTCTCCAGCGGCAAGATCACACCGGAGATCAAGGCCAATTACGGCAAGTTCGTCGGCGGCATCGATGCCGCCTGGAGCGCGCTGGAGCTGACCGCCGCCGGCATGCAGCTGCCGCCGTCGCTGTCGAGCGCGCTGGCCGCCAACAAGACCGCCTATTTCGACCCGCAGTTCCTCGGCCTGCGCGACCGGCTGCTGAACGCAATGCTCACCGGCGAGAAGCCCGAGATGACGGCGAACCAGTGGACACCGGTCACCGTCGGCCGGCTCGCTGCAGCCGTCGGCGTGGCCGAAGCGGCGCTCGATGCCGCCAAGGCGCACGCAGCGACGCAGCACGCCTCCGCGCAGCGCCGGCTGATCGTCGAACTCGTCCTGCTCATGGCTGCGATCGGCCTCACCGTCGGCGCGATGACGCTGATCAGCCGCCGCGTCATCACGCCCCTGCACCGGATGCGCGACGCCATGCTGAAAGTCGCCTCCGGCGATCTCGCCGTCGACACCGGCTATGCCTCGCGTTCCGATGAGATCGGCGCGCTGGCGGGCGCCCTCGAGACCTTCAAGCAGCAGGCCGGGGAGAAGGTCCGGATCGAGGCGCAGGAGCGCGAGCGCAATGCCGGCGCCGCGGCGCGCCAGACTGCGATCGAGAATTATGTCGGCGAGTTCGAGGGGCTCGTGCGCGAGACGCTGCATCAGCTCGGCGATGCCTCCGGCCAGATGCGCAGCACGTCGACCGGGCTGTCGACCGTGTCGCGGCAGACCAATGAGCGCGTCGAGGTCGCCGAGAAGGCCTCCGGCGAAGCCTCGATGAGCGTCGAGACGGTAGCGGCCGCCGCCGAAGAGCTCAGCGCCTCCATCAACGACATCAGCCAGCAGGCCGCGCACGCCGCCGGGATCGCCAGCCGCGCCGTCAGCCAGGCCAGCGAGACCGACGGCACCGTGCAGGGCCTCGCCAAATCCGCCGCGCGGATCGGCGAGGTGGTCGGCCTGATCAACAGCATCGCCGCGCAAACCAATCTGCTCGCGCTGAACGCGACCATCGAGGCCGCGCGTGCCGGTGATGCGGGCCGCGGCTTTGCGGTGGTGGCGTCCGAGGTCAAATCGCTGGCCAGCCAGACTGCCAAAGCGACCGAGGAGATTTCCGAGCAGATCGCCGACATCCAGAAGGTGGCGGGCGATGCGATCGATGCCATCAAGAGCATCGGCGGCATCATCGGCGAGGTCAACGAGGTCGCCACCGCGATCGCCGCCGCCGTGCAGGAGCAGGGCGCGGCGACCCAGGAGATCACGCGCTCTACTCAGTTCGCCGCGCAAGGCACCAAGCACGTCTCGGACAACATCACCGGAGTGAAGCTCGACGCGGATGCGTCGGCTGCCGCTGCCGACGATGTCCGCCGCGCCTCGGAGACCCTGGAGACGCAGAGCCAGCAGCTCGGCCAGCAGGTCACCCAGTTCCTCGGCAAGATCCGCGCCGCCTGATCGCGTCTACTCCTTCGCCACGACCGCCGGGCGCTGGTACTTCGCCTTGATGCGGTCGGGCACCGGCGTGAAGTTCAGCGACGCACCGCGACGATCCGGAGTGGCAACGACGAGGCCGCTCTCGCTGGCGACGATGTCGCCCTTGCGCAGGGTCGGATCGTCCTCGATCTTCACCGATGCGAGCCCGACCGGATCCTTGCCGTTACAGGTGCAGCCGGCGACGAGCTCGTTGCGGAAGCGGAACGCATTCGGCAGCTCGGAATATTCCTCGCCCTGCTCGGTCGCGGCGTCCTCGATACTGCCGCCGTAGACGATCCTGGTCTCGCTTGCCGGGCAGAAGCTGTTGCAGGTCGCCGCGCGGCTCTGGTTGTCGGAGGCCGGCAGCGGGAAGTAGCGCCCGTCGCAGGTCCGCACGCAATAGGCCTGGCCGCCGCCGTAACGTTGACGCTCGACCCGCGGCGCCGGCGGTCCGTCGTCGAACGGCATCCGGATCAGCGGCGGACCGTGGCGGCCGAAGCCGCCGAACAGCTGCGAGAAGAAGTCCTGGGCCTGCGCGGCGGGCGCAAGGGAGACGGCAAACATGGCTGCCGCCCCGAGAACCCACCGTGTCGTGTTCCGCCTCACCATCATCCATCCTTCAATCGGTCGACGACATCGAGACGGTCATGGCCTGGCGGTCCGCTGGCAGCATCCTGCCAGCCGGACGCGGCTGCTGCGCCGAACGGACCGAGATCTGCGTCGTCGTATTGAGCTCGCGCGCGGCCAGATGCGGCGCGTTCTTCGGCAGCACCACCACCTTGGTGCCGACATCGACGCGGCTGAACAGGTCACTGACGTCCTCATTGGTCAGCCGGATGCAGCCGGAGGAGACGAACTTGCCGATGGTCGAGGGATCGTTGGTGCCGTGGATGCGGTACTCGCTGGTGCCGAGATACATCGCCCGCGCGCCGAGCGGATTGCCGGGACCACCGGCCATGAAGCGCGGCAGGTAGGGCTGGCGGCGGATCATCTCGGCCGGCGGATGCCAGTCCGGCCACTCGGCCTTGCGGCTGATGGTCTGGGTGCCGGCCCAGGTAAAGCCGTCGCGGCCGACGCCAACGCCGTAGCGGATCGCACGGCCCTGGCCGAGCACGTAATAGAGCGAGGTCGCGCCGGTATCGATGATGATCGTCCCGGGCGCTTCATTGGTATTGAGTGCCACCACCGCGCGGCGCAGCCGCTCCGGAACGGCGCCCTCGTCCGGCGTCGGATCGGCCATCACCTCGTCGGTCGGAAAGCCGCTCGGCTGGGCCGTGGCGTAGCCGAGCACCTGCGCGCGCGCGCTGCCGGTGAAGAGGAAGGGTGCCGCGAGCAGGGTGGTGGTGAAAACGAACGCGCGCACGGCGTGGGAGGATGGCTGGCGCCGGCGGATGGATGCAGACGTCTGTGTCATGTGCTGCCCCTTGAGATGAGATGCGCATCGCGATGATGCGCTGCCCTAGCAAACGCGAAGCGACGCAAATCCGTTCCGCCGGCGGTCTTCGCGAAGCGGCGACTGTCAAGGCGCCCGGCCTCACGATTCCGCGACGGAACTTTTCCGCCCGCGGTCCGTTGTCAGGGCGCAGATTGCGCGCGGGGCAACTTCGCGGCTCGTGTCTTTTCGTGTCCGGGCAGGGAGAGCTGGAGTGCGTGTCCTTCCCAGTGAACGTGTGATGGCGAGCGCGACCCAAGGGACCGGGAATCAAGGCACGCCGGTCCCCGACAGCAAGCTCGAGCTGCCGCCCGTCATCAGCCGCGCCGAGGTCGTCGCCTTTGCGCTGGTCTGCCTTCTCGTCATCGTCGTCGTCGCCGTGCTCTATCTGGCGCGCGCGTTCTTCCTGCCGACCACCATGGCCTTCATCGTCGGCACCATGCTGTCGCCGGCGGCGAGCTTCCTCGAGCGCTACCGGATTCCGCGCGCGCTCGGCGCGGTGCTGATCGTGGTCGCGGTCGGCGCCGCCGTCGCCTTCCTGGTCGGCCTGATCGCAGCGCCCGCGATGGAGTGGGGCTCGCGGCTGCCCGAGCTCGGCGCGACGCTGCGGGAGAAGATGCACGTCTTCGATCGCCCGCTTCAGCTGTGGCAGGAGCTGCAGAGCATGGTCGGCGGCTCGGAGACGCTCGCCAGCTTCCAGCTGCCGAAATTCGAATGGGTGCAGCCGACGCTGGAATTCCTGTCGCCGACCTTCGCCGAATTCCTGCTGTTCGTCGCAACCCTGATCCTGTTCATCGCGAGCTGGAAGGATTTGCGCCGCGCGCTGGTGTTGACCTTCGGCGACCGCACGGCGCGGCTGCGGACGCTGCGGATCCTCAACGAGATCGAGATCCATCTCGGCAACTACCTGCTGACGGTGACCATGATCAATGTCGGCGTCGGCATCGTCACCGGCGTGATCTGCGCCGCCACGGGCATGCCCAATCCGGCCGGTCTCGGCGCGCTGGCCGCGACCTTGAACTTCATTCCGATCATCGGCCCCGTCGCGATGTTCGCCGTGCTGGTCGTGGTCGGCGTGATCTCGTTTCCGACCATCGGCGGCGGCCTGGTCGCGGCGGCCTGCTTTGCGGTCGCGACCTTCCTGGAAGGGCACTTCGTGACGCCGACCATCGTCGGCCGCCGGCTGGCGCTGAACGCGCTCGCGGTATTCCTGGCGCTGGCGTTCTGGACCTGGCTGTGGGGCCCGATGGGCGCCTTCCTGTCGTCGCCGCTGCTGATCGTCGCACTGATCGTGAAAGAGCATTTGATGCCGGTCAATTCGCCGCAACTCCCCGAGGACTAACAATGGTTTCCCACTGGGAACTTCAGGGATCGCGACGCGTTTTCGTCTCAACACAGATTTGCGGGAGCTTTCGATGTCGAGCACCGATTTTGGGATCAAGAACATGACGGACAAAGCCACCTACGAACGTCTCGAAAAGGATGTCACCGCCGTGAAGAACGATATTGCCGCCCTCACCGAGCAGATCACCGACGCACTCAACGCGTTCGCCAACAATGCCGGCAAGCAGGCCCGTCGCCGCTACAGCGAAGCCCGCGCCAACGCCGAGTCCGCCTATGACGACATGTCCGAGCGCGGCAGTGCGATGATGGGCGCAGCGCAGGATGCGGCGTCGTCGATCGAGGAGTCGCTCGAGGACGTCATCACCCAGCGGCCCCTGATGACCGTCGGCCTTGCGCTCGGGCTCGGCTTTCTGATCGGCGCCGCCTGGCGCCGGTAACAATTCCCCCACGGAGCGGATGAGGCCAGCGATGGCTCGCAAACCACCCTTCTGGTCGAGATGGCGGCGGTGGTGGGCCGCGGCTTCCTTTGTCGACGCACTTTTCAAGGCAAGGAAACACCATGCTGCAGCGGCTGATCGGTGACATCAAGGCGTCTGTCAGCTCGACGATGCGGCTGACGTCGCTCGCCGGTGCGGTTGCAGTCGCGCTGCTGATCACCACGGCCTTCCTGTGTGCCGCCGGCTTTGTCTTCGTGCTGCAGAACTATGGGGCCGTGCAGGCCTGCCTTGCGGGTGCCGCGATCTTCCTCGTGGTCACGCTGATCGCGGCCGGCTGCTATACGCTGCAGAAGCGCGAAGCCGAGCGGCGCGCCAGGCTCGCGGCGAAAGCCGCCGCGCAATCCGCACTCGCCGACCCCGTGCTGATCGCCACCGGCCTGCAACTCGTCCGCGCCATCGGCGTCAAACGCCTGATCCCGATCCTCGCCATCGGCGGCATCGCGCTCGGCCTGATGGCCAGCCGCAGCATGGCGAGCGACGGGGAAGCGGAGCCGGCGGAGTAGCCGCGCGCGCAGGTCTCTCAAGCCGTCGTCCTGACGAAAGTCAGGACCCATTACCACCGAATTTGATTGTGAATGGGAACGTGGCCAAAGCGTCGCGCAACAACTCGCATTCGGGGTAATGGGTCCTGGCTTTCGCCAGGACGACGAATGTGGTGCGCACGATCTCAACAACTCGCAGCTTCGCATTCTCGCGACATGATTTGCCCGAGTTTTCCATCTCGTTCCGCCCTCTCTCGATAGCGAGGGCGCAGGGAAGACCGGGTGCACGCCGCACCCGCGGTCCCGTGCGCCATGTGCACAAAAGAGTGCGCGCACGAGCATACAGGTTCGGCGGAGGCATCCGGCCTTCCCTGC
>NZ_JAFCJX010000005.1 GCF_018130695.1 Bradyrhizobium jicamae
GTAAGTCCGCCCCATGGCAACACCTCCAGTCGGAAGTGTTGCACTTCGTTTGTGAACTCAGGGGACCCATTACCCCGCATGCCGCTTGTTGCGCGACGCTGGGGCCACGATCCCTTTCACAACAAAGCTCGGTGGTAATGGGTCCCCTGGCTTTCGCCAGGACGACGTCGGAATTTGTGTCGAGCGCGAAGCCGACGACGCCCTACCGCATCGTGATCGCAAGCCCGCTCAGATCGGCGTTCGCCATCAGGCCGACCTGCTGTCCGGTCAGTTCCAGCACCGCGCCCTTCTGGTTGGTGAGCACGATGGCGCGGGCGCCGCGGCCGACGGCGAGGCCGGCACCGGCGGCTCCGTAGACGCCGGCGACGTCGCTCGGACGGTTGATGTTGCTGACGCGGCCGCGTAGCACGGTCTTCGAGCCACCGAACACCAGGCCGTAATCGAGGCCGCCGGTGGAGAGCGCGTAGGTGCGGCCGCGGAAGGTCAGCGTGCCGCTGCCGCCGCTTCCGCCGATCACCCAGCCGGCCTTGTAGATCACCAGCGACACGAAGCCGCTATCGGCCTGCGCGGCCGACGACAGCACGTTTGCGCTGAGAGCAACGAGTGCGACGAGCGCAGCGCGAAGGATGGACGGCATTTTCATGGAGGTGTCTCCCCGAATTCTCTTGAACGGTTCTAGAGCATGATCCGGAAAAGTGTGAAGCGGTTTTCCGAGGAGATCATGCTCCAAACAAAAGCGACGACGAATCACGCTGATGTGGACTGTATCGCGTTTGAACCTCGACAGGGGGTTCCGTGACCCAATTCATGTCCGGGGCGCACGTCCCTTAGCTCCCGACCATTGCACTCGCGGAGCGCCCCGTTTTTCAAACCGGAGAACTCCCCATGCGCCGTCTGTCGCTGTTCTGTGCCGCTGCCGCCGTCACCATTACTGCGTTCGCCGCCACGAGCCCGGCCAGCGCCACGCCATATCATTTGATCCGCTGGCACGACACCGGCTTCTGCCAGATCTGGGACCAGAGCATCCCGACCACGCCGTGGCCGGCGAACTATGTCGTGGTCAGCGAGGAGCTGCCGACCTTCGAAGCCGCATTCGCCACCAAGACCGGCATGCTGCAGAACGGCAGCTGCTCGTTCTGAGTGATCGCGTAGGGTGGGTTAGCTGCGCGGATGCGCAAAGCGCATTCGCGAGGCGTAACCCACCATCTTCGTTCGTGCGCGGGATTGGTGGGTTACGGCTTCGCCTAACCCACCCTACAAGATCTCAGTGCGCATCAGCGTCGCGCATAGGCCGATGACCAATCTCATCAGCCTTTTTCTTAATCCAAACTCACGCCGCAATTTGAACCCAATCACGGCTGCGTCACACTCAGTTGTTGCCTGGTTTTGCAAGCAGGCGCCGCCCTCAATGCTCGCGTGACAGCGCCGAGGGCCGGCTCAAGTTTTTCCCAACAGGAGCGATACCATATGCGTAAGGTTTACGCCTTTTGTGCTGCCTCGACCCTTGCCCTCACCGCGCTTGCCGCCACCAGCCCCGCGCAGGCCGGCTTCCATCTGATCCGCTGGAACGGCACGGGCGTGTGCCAGGTCTGGGACAACAGCGTTCCCACAAAGCCCTTCCCGGCCGACTACAGGACCATCAGCAAACAGCAGGCGACCTTCACCGGCGCACTCGCCGTCAAGGACGGCCTGCTCAAGAACGGCACGTGCAAGCTCTGAGCTGATCGCAGCCCAAAAGAAATCAGGTCACCATGCGATGGCAACTCATTGCATCATGACCTAAGCTGAGTGATGCGGATGTACCATCACTCAGCTTGCGGGCCGGCATCATGCTCACGCTCTATTCCTACCCACAGCTGTTCGGCGTCGCCGACAACAACGGTTACGGCCTCAAGGTCTACGCGTTCCTGAAACTCGCCGGCGTGCCGTTCCGGCACCAGCACATCTTCGATGCCTCGAAGGCGCCGCGCGGGCAACTGCCCTACATCGTCGAAGGCGACGATACGGTCGGCGACAGCGAGACCATCCTCCATTACGTTACCGGAAAATATCGCCTCACCATCGACGCCGCGCTCACGCCTGCGCAGCGCGCGGAGGATCTCTTGATCACGCGGATGCTCGACGATCTCTATTGGGTGATGTCGTATTCGCGCTGGAAGGACGAGCGCTATTGGCCGGCGTTTCGCGACGCGCTGCTGCGCGAGCATTCCAGCGTCACCGCCGACGGGCTGATGAAGGCGAAGGAGTACAACGCCCAGCGCTACTACTACCAGGGCATCGGCCGCTTCGATCCCGACGCCGCGATGGCCCGCGGCCTCGCCGATCTCGCGGCGATCGCGCAAGTGATCTCGCCGCAGGGCTACGTGCATGGCGACAAGCCGACCAGCATCGACGCCGGCCTCTACGGCTTCATCGCCAACATCTATTTCTACGACATCGATACGCCGCTGAAGCAGTTCGTGGTCGCCCACGACAACATCGTGCGGCATTGCAAGGCGATCCACGCGAAGGTGAGCGTGTAGCCTCCTTGTTTGGTCATGATCTATTCGGAGAACCGCTTCACACTTTTCCGGTTCATGCCCTAGTGATGCTTGATCAGCGCATCACGCGCCGCTGATAACGCGAGGAACGCCTCGCCATTGCCGCCGCCATCGGGATGCACGGTCTTGGCGGCGCGCTTGAAGGCCTGATGGATCTCGGTGGTCGCCAGCCGCCGGCCGAGCGGCAGGCCGAGCAGCTGGCGATACTGCTCCTCCTGCGTCAGCGGTTTTGGCTTGAGGCCGCGCAGGCCGAACCGCGGCGCGGTCGCGACATGCAGCGCATCCCTGACGATGCCGAGCCTGCGGTGCGCGGTCTCGCGGGTGCGCCGATCGGCCGACCTTGCGGCGGCCTGTCGCAGGATCGGCAGCACCTGCGCCGCCGCCTGCCGCAATGGCTCGTCGCTATCGCTCGCGGCGATCTCGGCAACGAGCTGTGCCATGTCGCGATAATCGGGCTCGGATGCCAGCCAGCCCTGATCGATCGCGCGCTTCCATTGTGTGATCCGTGGGTCCATGTGCGTCATCCAAATCGGGATGACAGCAACGCGCAAACACGGCTTGGCGTTTCAGTTCGATCAGGTTTGAATAAGCTTGTCACGACCAACAATCACAAACGAGGAACGCCATGCCCCTGCTCGCCAATCACATCGCCGTCGTCACGGGTGCTGCTTCCGGCATCGGGCGCGCGATCGCGGCCGGCTATGCAAGCGAGGGCGCCCGCGTGGTGCTGCTCGACATGAACGGCGATGCGGCGGCGTCCGCCGCGAGGGAAATCCGCGACGCCGGCGGCAAGGCCGACAGCTTCGCACTGGATGTGACAAAACGCGACGCTTGCGTCGCGATGGCCAAACAAGTGGCCGACAAGGTGGGCCCGGTCACGATCCTCGTCAACAATGCCGGCATCGCCCGCCGCAACGGCATGCTCGGCGCGGATGAGGCCGTGATCGCCGATTGGGAGGACATCATCTCGATCAACCTCACCGGCGTGTTCAATGTGACACACGCGTTCCTTGCACCGATCCGTGCCAACAAGGGACGCATCGTCAATATCGGCTCGATCCAGTCCTTCGTGCATCTGCGCACGCCGAGCTCGCCGGCCTATACGGCCTCCAAGCATGGCGTGCTCGGCTTCACCAAGGCGCTCGCCGCCGAGCTCGGCCGTGACGGCGTGCGCGTCAATGCGATCGGCCCCGGCTTCATCGAGACGCCGCTGAACGAGAAGGTGCGCGCGACCAATCCCGATCTCGTCAAGGTGTTCATGGATCACACCCCGCTCGGCCGACCCGGCAAGCCGGAAGACATCGTCGGCCCCGCGATCTTCCTCGCCTCGGATCTCGCTGCCTACGTCTCCGGCTCGATCGTGATGGTCGATGGCGGCTACCGCACGATCTAGGCTAGGCGGTCTGTGCCAGCGCTTACGCGGTCTGTGCCATCAATCGTGACGCTTTCGGGGTATTCCCGTGATCTTACGGGGCCGTTAAGAAACCGTTAACCAAACGGGGACACGTTCCGCGGCGGGGTAGTTGGTATCCGATGTCCGCTTTCGACGAGGAAGGCGGTGCGTTTTTCGGGAGGTGTTGATGTCGTACGCGTCCGTGTTGCCCGTGCCGGAGGTCCCTGCGCCGCTGCTGGCTCCCAATGAAATCGTCCCGCTGCTGATCGGCGCGACCGTCGGCGAGATCGAGCGCGAGCTCGTGCTGCAGACGCTCGCGCGCTGCGACGGCAACCGCACCCGCGCCGCCCGCGTGCTCGGCCTTTCCGTGCGCACGCTGCGCAACAAGATCCGCGAATACGCCGCCGACGGCATCGAGGTGCCGCCCTACAGCGAGTAGGCTTTCAGCGAGTCCTTGCATGTCAGATCGGCAAATCAATCCCGAGCTGTCGCCAGCGTGGCAGCCACGGGCGGTCATCGGGACCGAGATAGCTGCCGAGGCCGACGCGTTCCGCGTCGGTCGCGCGCAACGTGTCCGCGACAAGGCCCGTCGTGTATTTCCAATAGTCGCGGCGACGCTGCGCATCCTCCGCGACGAGAGATTTCGCGAGGATCTCGACATAGATGGTCTCGACGGCGGCGCGCCAGAGATCGTGCGCATCAGGCACGACGCCGGGCCGCGCGTGCCACATGAGCCAATAGCCTGCCTCCTCTCCGGCCCAAGCCGCGCGCGGCAGCTCCGGATCGAGGCAAGGCGATCGGCACGACAGGGGTAGCCGGCTTCGCGCGTCGACGAGGAATGAGTGGCCGAGCTTGTCGTACCAGGTGATGCGGAGGAATTTCCGGACCGTCTCCTGATCATGCGCGGCAAGCTGCCGCTCGCCCGAGCGCTCGAGATCGTCGATGATCCGCTCCAGACTGTCGCCATCGAACGGCTCGACTTCGAGCACGACGCCAAGATTGTCGGTGAACAGCTCGCTATCGAACAGCTTGATCGTCTCGCGATAAAACTCGCGTGCCATGCCGCCGCGGCGCCAGTCGCGATGAACGCCGACATAGTTGCAATAGATCAGGCGGCTGGCATGGTCATAGGTGAAGAAGCCGAGCCCGATCGCGCGGCCTTCGGCGCGCAGGATGACGTAGCGGGAGTCCAGCCGATACGATATCTGCTCGCCATCGAGCTCAAAGCAGCGCAACTCGCCGACGTCATCGGTCAGCACCCAGCGCACGATGTCGTCGGGATCGTCGCGCTCGTGCGGCGGAAACAGCTCGTAATAGAGATCGAGCACGCCGCTGGCACGAAAGCTTGCCTCGTCGCACACGTCCACGCGTGTCACGAGAATGTCCGCAGCCGGACGGTCGCAAGTCACCTCGATATGTCGCACCGCGCTCTCCTCGGCGCCGGCCGCGCGAATTATGACTGTTGATCACACGCATCGGACGGCGGCCCGTTCATTGAAGCCGTCATCGAACCTCTGATACAAGCGGCTTCGAAGCGACGGAGTATGACAGTGGCTGACGACACAACTTCCCGCCAGGGCCGCCCTGGCCCGCAAGGCCGGCAGGGCGAGCCGGGCCGTCCCGGTCCGCAGGGCCATCCCGGTCGTCCCGGGCCGGAAGGTGCCCGCGGCAAGCCGGGCCCGCAGGGCAAGGCTGGTGCGGTCGGCAAGGCCGGTCCGCAAGGCAAGCCCGGCGTTGAGGGCAAGGCGGGACCGCAGGGCGCCCGCGGCGAAGCCGGGCCGATAGGCCCCCAGGGACCGGCCGGGCCGCGCGGCGAAGCCGGCCCGCCCGGACAATTGCCGTCGATCGAGCAGGTGATGCCCTGGCTGCACCTGATCTTCGACGCCTACGAAGACTACAAGCGCACCAAAGAGCGTGAAGCCGCCGAGCATGCCGAGCACGAGGCCGCGGAGCGCGCGGCTGCTGAAGCGATCGCCTACGACGTCGATGCCGGCGATTTCGCCGACGACGAAGACGAGGACGACCGCAAGAAAAAGAAGAAGCACCGCAACAAGGACAAGAAAGACAAGAAGTAGCGCGGTGATTGCCGGCGGTCAGAGCCACGGCAGGTTGAAGAACGCGAGCAGGTAAGGTCCGGCCAGTGCGCGCAGCGCCCAGGTCAGCGCCGGCCAGACCACGAAGATGAACATACTCGTGACCAGCACGTGCCACTCGCCGGGCGGCAGGCGCGGCTCGATGATGCCGTGCAGCGCTGATGTGGCAAGGCCGGTCAGCACCATCAGCGTCAGCCATCCGATCACGCGTCCCAACATGGCGACTAACCCTGATCGTGCGGCGGCAGCAGTTCGATGAACTGGAACACCCAATGCATCGCGAAATACCAGCCGACGCCGGCCAAGGCGCCGCAGATCGACATGATGATGATGTTGACGCGATCGATCGCGCCGCTCGACAGCACCATGCCGCAGGTCCAGAGCACGGCGAAGGCGATCGAGCACAGCTTGAGTGGAACAGTGGGCTTCATGGCAGGGCTCCAGGAGCCGGAATGAAGGGCCACCCTGCCTGATCTCGCGGCGCAGCACCGTGAGCGCTGTCACGGACCCCGCCACGCTTATCCGAAGCGTAGCCGCGACCGTTCCCGCGCCTTCTCGGCCTCGACCTCGCGGTCGCGTGACGGCGCCGTGGTGTGCAGCGACGTCAACAGCCGCCGGGCGGCTTCGGAGACCTCCGCGACCGCTTGATCGAACGCCGCCTCATTGGCCTGCGACGGCTTGTTGAAGCCGGAGAGCTTGCGGACGAATTGCAGCGCGGAAGCGTGGATCTCGTCCTCGGTCGCGGGCGGCTCGAAATTGAACAGCGTCTTGATGTTGCGGCACATGAAAGTCTCCTCAGGCCCGTCCAGCGCGGGCCATCACACTCCAAGGACGATCGGCTGCTGCAAATTGCGACATCGTGGTCTATTCTGGCAAGCGGTGCTGCGTTGCCCCTCACCCTAGGCGAAGCGAGGTTCCCGATGAGCCGCGTGACCTACAAGATCGTCCAGCACGATGGCGGCTGGGCCTATACCGTCAACGGTGTGTTCTCGGAGCCCTTCCCGACCCACGGCGCGGCGCTGGCCGCGGCCCGCCGTGCCGCCGCCGAGCAGCGCGTGCCCGGCCGTACCGAGGCGATCATGTACGAGACACCGGACGGCAAGTGGCGGACCGAGACCGCCGACGGCAGCGACCGGCCGGAGACCGATGTCGAGGACAGCACCTGATCTATTCCCCGCGCCAGCCGCGCGTGGTCGAAAATTTTCCTGAGCGCTCGCCAATGTGCGGTCTCGGCTGCGTCAACGCGACATGATAGTTGTGCGACCAAGAGGCCCCGGCAAGGTGGCCCAGGCTACGGGAGAAAACGCATGCACATCCTTCGCGCGGCGCTGGCGGCCGCCCTGCTCACGATATCGGTACCGGCAATGGCTGCAGATTATCCCGCGCCGAAGGACGGCGAATGGGTCGCAAAGGACTTCAAATTCCATTCCGGCGAGACCATGCCGGAACTCAAGCTGCACTACACCACGGTCGGCGATCCCGGCGGCCAGCCGGTGCTTGTGCTGCACGGCTCCGGCGGCTCGGCCGCGAGCATGCTGACGCCGACGTTCGCCGGCGAGTTGTTCGGCCCCGGCCAGCCGCTCGATGCTGCGAAATACTACATCATCATTCCCGACGGCATCGGTCACGGCAAATCCTCGAAACCGTCGGACGCGATGCGGACTGCGTTTCCGAAATACGACTACAACGACATGGTCGACGCGCAGTACCGCCTCATCACCGAGGGCCTCGGCATCAAGCATCTGCGGCTCGTGATCGGCAATTCGATGGGCGGCATGCACACCTGGATCTGGGGCACGCGCTACCCGCAGATGATGGACGTGCTGGTGCCGATGGCCTCGCAACCGACCGCGATGGCGGCGCGCAACTGGCTGTTGCGGCGCGCGATGCTGGACACCATCCGCAATGATCCCGACTACGCCGGCGGCAATTACACGAGCCAGCCGCGGATGATGAAATACGCCATTACAGCCTATCGCTTCGCCAGCGCCGGCGGCACGCTGGCCTATCAGATGCAGGCGCCGACCTCGGCGCAGGCCGACAAGATGCTCGAGGATCAACTGGCGGTGCCGGTCACCGCTGATGCCAACGATTACATCTATCAATGGGAGTCCTCGCACGATTACGATCCCTCCGCCGGCATGGAGAAGATCGAGGCGACGCTGCTGCTGATCAACGCTGCCGACGACGAGCGCAATCCACCGGAGACCGGCGTCACCGAAGCCGCGGTGAAGCGGATCAGGAACGGCAAGATCTATCTGATCCCGGCGAGTTCAGACACGCGCGGCCACCTCACCACCGGCAATGCGAAGTTCTATGCGAAGCAATTGCAGGAGCTGCTGCAGACCGCGCCGCAGCGAACGATGTAGCGCGGCGCGATGTCGCAAGCCCGCTTCCGCAAGGTCGCGCTGAGCCTGCCCGACGCGGTCGAGGGCGCGCATCAGGGCCACGCAGACTTTCGCGTCGGCAAGCGCATCTTCGCGACGCTCGGCTATCCCGACGACGATTGGGGCATGGTGAAGCTGACGCCGGAGCAGCAGACGATGGTGGTCGAGGCCGAGCCGGAGATCTTCCGGCCGGTGCCCGGCGGCTGGGGCAAGGGCGGCGCCACCAATGTCCGCCTCGCTAAGGCCGACGCAACGACGCTGCAGAGTGCACTCAAGATGGCGTGGGGCAACATCACCGCAAAACCTGCCGCAAAAACGCGCAGCGCAAAGCGCAGCTGAATTTTCGCATCGCATCAATTACCGATGCCGCGACAACGCTGATTCTTTGAGCATGCATCTTGCGCGCTTCTCGTGCCTAATCCCTCCAACAACAGGATTCGTCGACGGCGCAAGAAACGTCGCGACGTGACGTGGAGGATACGGATGCGACGGTTCACGCACATCGTCGTGCTGGCGTGGCTCTCGGTGCTGGCAGGTGCTGCGCTCGCTTTCGACAACGGCCAGTACGATCACGTGCCGCCGGATATCCGCGCCTGGTTCAAGAGCGTGATGGCGCCGAACGGCGTGCCCTGCTGCGACATCTCCGACGGCCATCGCACCAGCTACGACGTCCGCAACGGCGCCTATTGGGTGCCGATCGAGGGCGAATGGATGATGGTGCCGGAGCGCGCGATCATCCGTGATCGCGGCAATCCGGTCGGCGAGGCCGTGGTCTGGTACGTGCACCACCGCGGCAGCATCATCATCAGCTGCTTCGTGCCCGCGGATGCGGTTTAGATGACATCGAGGTGACGACGGCAGCCTCGGATGTTACTGTCCGGCATCACCTGACCGGAGACATGCCGTGACCGATCTCGCCGCTCCCGATCTTGCCTCGATCTATCCGCAGCCCTCCCCGCGCGTGATCGCGAAGGCGCGGCCGGAGATCGATGTGCACGCGAAGAAGTTCATCGAGATGTCGCCGTTCTGCGTGCTGGCAACCTCGGGCGCCAACGGCGAGGTCGACGCCTCGCCACGCGGCGGCACACCGGGCTTCGTCACCGTCACCGGGCCGAACGAGATGCTGATGCCGGACCGTTCCGGCAACAACCGCATCGACAGTTTTCGCAACATCGTCGAAGGCTCCGGCTTCCTGCAACTGATCTTCTTCGTGCCGGGGATCGACGAGACGCTGCGCGTCGGCGGCCGCGGCAGCGTGACGGCCGATCCCGATTTGCTGTCGCAGATGATCGAATTCGGCAAACCGCCGCGCGCGGTGCTGCGCATCGCGGTCAAGGAAGCCTATTTCCACTGCGGCAAGGCGCTGATGCGCTCCAAACTCTGGGGGGCCGACACCCGCGTCGAGCGCAAGGTGTTTCCGAGCATCAGCACGGTGATTCACGAGCAGACCTCGCTGGGCGAACCCGAAAGCCAGGAAGCCGTCTACGAGCGCTACAAGACCCAGCTTTAGGCGCTTCCAGCGCGACATGACGTCGCTTTCGCGCGGTCGTGAGGCGACAGCGCGTGGCGTTAATCTTATTGCTTAACCAACAATTAAGGATGTGTTTGCGGGCGCCGTGGGGCACGGCTTAGCGTCCGTCCAAAGCTGAGATAACAGTGAGTGCGTGCCATGTCGTATCGAAAGTACGGGACGCTGATGGCGTCCTTCAGTGCCGTCGTACTGATGCTTGCCGCGGACAATGCGTTCGCGCGATCGGGAACCGCGCCGCGCGGTGCGTTCGCCCAGATGCATCCCGGCTTCCGTCATCATCACCACCGCGTCCCCGGCACTTTCTTCCCGGGCGGCGGCTTCTACTACGGTCCGACAGGCGCGGTGGTCGCCGACGTGCCGCAGCAGCCGGTCTCCAGCGACGTCAACTACACCTACAAATACGACGTGCCGTGGGACTGGGCGCACCGCTATCCGCCCGCGGTGGTCCCGTCCGACCGTCCCTACATCTCGAGCTGCTCGACCGAGAGCGTGACCGTCCCCGGCCGCAGCGGCGATCGTACCGTCAACGTGACGCGCTGCTACTGAGCGCCTGTGCGATCTCAAAATGAAAGAGGCCGCCCCGTGGGCGGCCTCTTTTGATTCCATGCACGCTTGCTCGGGCGCGCCGTCAACGATCAGTCTTCACCCTGCAGATGGCCGACATGCTTCTGGGTGTACAGCTCGAGACCGATCCGCTTGATCAGGTCGAGCTGGGTCTCGAGGAAATCGATGTGGTGCTCCTCGTCCTTCATCAGCTGCTCGAACAGGTCGCGGCTGACATAGTCCTTGACACCGTGGCAGTAGGTCGCCGCTTCCTGATACAGCGTGCGCGCGCCGATCTCGGCGGCGAGGTCAGCCTCGATGATCTCCTTGACGTCCTGGCCGATGCGCAAGGGATCGAGCACCTGCATGTTCGGGAAGCCGTCGAGGAACAGGATGCGGTCGGTGAACTTGTCGGCGTGCTCCATCTCCTCGATGGATTCCTTACGCCAGACCTTGGCCATCTCCAGCAGGCCCCAATTGTTGAGGAGCCGATAGTGCAGCCAGTACTGGTTGATGGCAGTCAGCTCGCTGCGGAGGCCCTTGTTGAGATAATCGATGACTTTCGGGTCGCCCTGCATGATTCACTCCATCTTTCGCGGCCAACTCGGCCCAAATCCGAACTTAGAACGCTTCTAAATCAGATTTTTGACGAGAGCAACCGTCCGCGACAAGCGGTCTCGGGGATAAGATCCAAAACGGGAACTTAGTAGGCCGCGAGCTCGAAGGCGGTGTCTTCGTCGTTGGCCGCGTGGGGATGGCTGTGCGGGCAGCCGGAGCAGCAGGCCTTGGCGCAAGGGCCCAGCGCCTCATCGATGATCGCCTTGATGGTGCGGGCACAGCGGCCGCATTCGGCGCTGCAGCCGAGGCAGCCATAGACCTGCTTCGGATGACGAGTCACGCCAGCGCTGACCGCGTTGCGGACATCGTTGTCGCTCAGGACGTTGCAGGAACAGACGATCATCGAAGTATGGCAGGTCCGTCAGTGATGCTTGCCTTCTTCGATATTCGCTGGCCTCGCCGGTGGGAAGTGCAAAACACGCTTTTTGAAGCAATTCCAAACTGATGCAGGATTCACTTTGGAACGGCTCTAAAAGTGATCAAGGTCATAGACGCCCTCATCGGACGCCCTCCTCGCAGCCTTTACGGGGCGCCGCTCTAATCGCTGCTGCTGCTATCGCTGCCGCCGCCGCAATCACTGCTGCCGCTGTCACTGGAGCTTGAACTGTCGCTGCTGCAGCTGCCTGAATCATTGGCGCTGGATGACGAGCTGGAATTGTCGCTGCTGAACAAGCTCCAGCCGCTGGAGCTGCTACCGGAATCGTAGCTCGAAGACCGATCGTAGCTCGAGGAGCGATCGAAGGTATCGTTGCCATACGCCGTCCTGCGCCTGACACCGCTGCTGTCCAGCCTGGCCGCCATCAGCGCGTAGATGACCACGGACGCACCGCACAGCGCGATCGCCAACCCCATCATTCCGCTCATCGCCGACGCTCCACTTCGGGCCATTGCCCACCTGTGCACAGCAACAAAATGTCTGCTGTCTGCCCCATTCGTCGCCAAATGAGGCCGTCTCGTTCATTGATCATTCAAGCGAAATGTGGAACTTTCGCCCACGATAGACCGCTTGCAAGCCGGTCCTGTTCTCCCAAGAGAAAGGTGAGGCCATGAAGAAGACTTTGATGGCGCTTTGCGCCGCCGCCACCCTGGCGGTTTCGGCCGTGGCGGTCCCCGCCCCTGCCCAAGCACAGCGCGGTGTCGCGGCTGGCGTCGCTGCCGGCCTGATCGGCGGCGCCATCGTCGGCGGCGCGATCGCGTCGCAGAACGGCTATTATGGCCCCGGCTACTACGGCCCCGGACCGGCCTATGTGGTCGATCCCGGCTACGGCCCGCCCCCCGGCTGCTACTGGCAGCGCCAGCGCTTCTGGGATGGTTATGGCTGGCAGGTCCGCCGGGTCCGCGTCTGCGACTGACGCCTTCGCAGCCGTTCATCTCCATTAAATCTGCAGCGATGTCCCGGGGAACCGACGGTTTCCCGGGACTTTTGCCATTTAAGGGCCTGAAAAGGCCGCTTTCTCGGCCGATCAGTCCGCCGACGTTTACGTTCGATTGACTGTTCTGCGCTGTCTAGTGCGACAGAGTTCGAATCCAGCGTGCGCATCACCCAACCCGGCGCCACCCCACAGCGCCATGTCCAGGAGCCTGAAGGAAATGAAGAAGACATTGGCCGCACTTGCCGCTGTCGCAACGATTGCCGCATCGTCGATGACCCCCGCTCACGCCCAGCGCGGCGTCGGCGCAGGCATCGCAGCCGGCCTGATCGGCGGCGCCATCATCGGTGGCGCGATCGCATCGAGCCGCCCGGCCTATGGTGGTCCGGTGTATGTCGAGGAAGCCCCGCCCCCGTGCCGCATGGTCCGTGAGCGCTTCTGGGACGGCTACGGCTGGCGCTTCCGCCGCGTCGAGGTCTGCGACTAAGTCGACCGCGCGATCCGCGCTTCGAGTTTGAAAGCCCGGCCCGCAAGGCCGGGCTTTTGTTTAGCGCGCCGCGCTCATCGCACGCAGCACGGCATCGCTCGGCCAGCAATCGACCTTGAGGCCGGCCGACTTCTGGTAAGCGCCGAGTGCCGCGCGGGTCTGCATGCCGGCCTTGCCGTCGAGCTTGTCCTTGTAGAGACCGATCCGCGTCAGATGCTTCTGCATCGCCTCGACATCCGCGGAGCGCAACTGGCTCGAGGCCGACCACGGCGTCGCAAACGGCAGCGGGCTGGTCATACGGTCGCTGAGATGGCCGACGAACAGCACGTACAGATCGGAGAAATTGTACTCCTTGATCACGAAGTAATTCGTCGTGGTGAGAAACGCCGGGCCGTAGATCCCTTCGGGCTGCAACAGGGATGCCTGCTGCGCCTGCTCGGCCGCGCTGAGCTTTTGCCCGCGCACCGGCACAAAGCCCGCGCGCAGCCACTCGCCGATCGGCTTGGTCACTTCAGGCACGCCCGTCGTGCAATCGACATTGGCGGGCGCCTTCACCTCATAGGCCCAGCGCAGGCCCGGCTGCCAGCCCTTGTTGACGAGTTGCTGCGCGGCTGACGCCAGCGCATCCGGCACTGAGTGCCAGATGTCGATCTTGCCATCGCCGTCGAGGTCGACACCGTGCTTGTAGTATTCAGACGGCAGGAACTGGGTGTAGCCGGTCGCGCCGGCCCATGACGACGTCATCTCCTTGCGCGAGACCACGCCATCACTGAGGATCTTGAGCGCCAGGATGAACTCGGTACGGAACTGATCCTTGCGGCGGCCGACATAGGCCTGCGTCGCGACCACCCGCAGCGTGTCGTAGGGCAGTTTGTAGCGGCCGTAATCGGTCTCGCGGCCCCAGATCGCGAGCACGACCGTGGCCGGCACACCGAATTTTTTCTCGATTTCGTTCAGCGCGGGCCGATATTTCTGCAGCAGCTTCTGTCCCTCGCCGGCGAGCCGCGCGATCGAGGCGTCCTTGATGTAATCCGCCGGCACCTGCACGAACTCGGCCTGCGCCGCGGCTCCCGTCTTCGGCCGTCCCGGCAGGATCAGGTCGGGCAGCTTGTAATCCGGCTCGAGGCCGCGCGTCTCGCGCTCGAACGCCTCGCGCGAGACGCCGGCGGCCTGCGCCTCCGGCCACAGCGAGGTGACGAACTGCGTGAAGGCGGCGTCGGCGGCACGGGCGGACGACGAGATTGTTGCCATCGCGAGCAGCGCGAAAAGGAATGCAAGAGCCAGCCTGTTCACGCCGCGGATCCCGTCGCCATTGGTGCCGTGAGCCATATCACGACACCGGACCGCCGTGAACAGAGGCTCAATGCTCCGCCTGCTGCCGCGCGCCTTCGATCGACGCGTTCGACAGCTTGTCGACCATGGCGATGCCGATCGCCGACAGGATGAAGACGCAGTGGATGATGGTCTGCCACATCACGCCGGTCTCGGTGTAGAGGGTCTTGCCCGAGGTCAGCCCGCCGGCCTCGATGAAGGTGCGCAACAGATGGATCGAGGAGATGCCGATGATCGCCATCGCGAGCTTGATCTTCAGCACGCTGGCGTTGACGTGGCTGAGCCATTCCGGCTCGTCCGGATGACCCTGCAGATTGAGCCGCGAGACGAAGGTCTCGTAGCCGCCGACGATCACCATCACCAGCAGGTTCGAGATCATCACCACGTCGATCAGGCCGAGCACCGCCAACATGATCTGCTGCTCGCTGAAATCGAAGGAGTGCATGAACAGGTGAAACAGTTCCTTGATGAACAGCACGACATAGATGCCCTGCGCGACGATCAGGCCGATATAGAGCGGCAATTGCAGCCAGCGCGATCCGAAGATCAGCATCGGAACGGGGCGCAACGGCCGGCCCTTGGAAGGGGCGCGCGCGTCAGTGATAGCGGACATCTGCATTATCTCTCGGGGATTCGGATGAGGAGCGCTTTATCTAGGAAATTGTCGCAGGCGGGAAAGCGACAACTGGCCGCACGTCGCATTACGGAACGGTCATGAAGGTGCGGCCTCGCAATCCGCCTCTTCACGCGCCGAGATCATGATGTAGTCTGATCGACGGGCTTTGGCTGCGCGAGCCAAAGCAGTTCCTGCACGACGCGCTGCCGCGGGCGCGCGCCTTCCTCGACAAGTTCGGCGACTTGCGAGGGCGCCTCGTTACCGCGTCAGCTTCTTGTACTTCACGCGATGCGGGATGATGCTGTCCTGACCGAGCCGGCGCATCTTGTCCTTTTCATAGTCCTGGAAGTTGCCCTCGAACCATTCAACATGGCTGTCGCCTTCGAAGGCCAGGATGTGGGTCGCGATCCGGTCGAGGAACCAGCGATCGTGGCTGATGATGACGGCGCAGCCGGCGAAATCCTCCAGCGCCTCTTCGAGCGCACGCAGCGTGTCGACGTCGAGGTCGTTGGTCGGTTCGTCGAGCAGCAGCACGTTGGCGCCGGACTTCAGCATCTTGGCGAGATGCACGCGGTTGCGCTCACCGCCGGAGAGCGCGCCGACCTTCTTCTGCTGGTCGGCACCCTTGAAGTTGAACGCCGAGCAGTAGCCGCGCGAATTGACTTCCTTCTTGCCAAGCAGGATCAGCTCGTTGCCGCCGGAGATCTCCTCCCACACGGTCTTGTTGCCCTCCAGCGCGTCGCGCGACTGGTCGACATAGCCGAGATGCACGGTCTCGCCGACCGTGATCGCGCCCTTGTCCGGCGTCTCCTGCTTGGTGATCATCTTGAACAGCGTGGTCTTGCCGGCGCCGTTGGCACCGATCACGCCGACGATGCCGCCGGGCGGCAGCTTGAAGGTGAGATCGTCGATCAGCAGGCGATCGGCAAAGCCTTTGCTGAGGCCTTCGAAGTCGACCACATTGGCGCCGAGCCGCTCGGCGACGGGAATGATGATCTGCGCGGTCTGGGTGGTCTTCTCGCTCGCCTTCTTGAGCAGCTCCTCATAGCGCTGATAGCGCGCCTTCGACTTGGCCTGACGGGCCTTCGGCGAGGACGCGACCCATTCCTGCTCGCGGGCCAGCGTCTTCTGATGCGCGGCATCCTCGCGGCCTTCCTGCTCCAGCCGCTTCTGCTTCTGCACGAGCCAGGTCGAGTAGTTGCCCTCGTAGGGGATGCCGCGGCCGCGGTCGAGCTCGAGGATCCAGCCGGTGACATTGTCGAGGAAGTAGCGATCGTGGGTCACGATCAGGATCGCGCCGGGATAGTTGCGCAGATGGCCTTCCAGCCACGAGACGGATTCGGCGTCGAGATGGTTGGTCGGTTCGTCCAGCAGCAGCAGTTCGGGCTGGTCGAGCAGCAGCCGGCACAGCGCGACACGGCGGCGCTCACCGCCGGAGAGCTTGGTGACATCGGCGTCGTCGGGCGGGCAGCGCAGCGCGTCCATCGCCTGGTCGACCTTGCTGTCGAGATCCCAGAGGCCCTGGGCCTCGATCTCGTCCTGCAGCTTGGTCATTTCATCAGCGGTTTCGTCGGAGTAGTTCATCGCCAGCTCATTGTAGCGATCGAGGATCGCCTTCTGCTTGGCTACGCCCTGCATGACGTTTTCGCGAACGGTGAGCTTGGCATCGAGCTGCGGTTCCTGCTCGAGATAGCCGACGCGGGCGCCCTCGGCGACCCAGGCCTCGCCGGTATAGTCCTTGTCGAGGCCCGCCATGATCTTGAGCAGGGTCGATTTACCCGAGCCGTTGACGCCGAGCACGCCGATCTTGGCGTCCGGGTAGAACGACAGATGGATGTTATCGAGCACCTTGCGGGTCGGATACGCCTTGGTCAGACCCTGCATGAAATAGACGAACTGGCGAGCCATTCGCGATCCCTGGAATTGATCCGGATGTGAGGAAATTTTGCTGCCGCCGATGTAGCGGCCGGCCCCCGAAAGCGCAACCAGAGCCGTCCGTTTTCCCTCCGTTCACCACGGATGAATACGGGATCGACACCATGTGGCGGGCTGGTCGGGACAATTGAAACTATCTTTTAATAAATCAGGCCAAAACTCGTCCTCGACGCCGAAAAAGACGTCTTTCGCGGCAGAAGCCGCGGAAAAACAGAGGCCGCGTCATGGCTACGATCACCTCCGTTACCCTCCCGCGCCCGGCGATGCGCCGCGACGCCAAGCCCTTTGCCGAATTCCGCGCCTTCTGGCGCCAGTTCGTGGCCAAGGCCTTCAACCCCTACCGGCCGGAACTGCACTATATGCGCGGCCCGGGCCCGGCCTGGCGCGCCAAGCACCGCCCCGGCACGAACTGAGCTTCCCGGATATTTGAGGCGCCCCGCCGCCCCGTCCGCTTGCGCGCCTGCCCGATTGCGCGCAACCATGGCCTCCCCTCCGACGGCCGATTTCCTTAGCCGTCATCCTCGCCATGAACGGACCTGCCCATGACGCGGCAACGCTGTGCAATCCTCGACGACTATTTCGATATCGCGCTGTCGGTTGCCGACTGGCCGAAAATCGGGGATCGCGTCGACGTCACGGTCTTCAACAAGCCGTTCGCCAATGAGGCCGAAGCCGCCGGCGCGCTCGCCGACTTCGAGATCATCTGCGCGATGCGCGAGCGCACGCCGTTTCCTGCAAGCCTGTTCAAGGCGCTGCCGAAGCTGAAGCTGCTGATGACCTCAGGCATGCGCAATGCCTCGATCGACGCGGAGGCTGCCAAGGCGCACCAGGTCGCGTTCTGCGGCACGCAATATGGCCGCGATCCGACTGCGGCGCTGACCATGGGCCTGATCCTGGAACTGACCCGCGGTATCGGCCGCGAGAATGCCCGCATGCATGCCGGTGCGCCCTGGCAGATCTTTGCCGGCACCGAGATCGAGGGCAAGACGCTCGGCGTCGTCGGTCTCGGCAAGCTCGGCAGCAAGGTCGCGACCATGGCGAAGGCGTTCGGCATGAACGTGATCGCCTGGAGCCCGAACCTGACGGCGGAGAAGTGCAAGGAGGCCGGCGTCGGCTACGCCAGCAAGGAAGCGCTGTTTTCGACCGCCGACATCATCACCATTCATGTCGTGCTCAGCCCGCGCTCGCGCGGCCTCGTCAGCGCCGCCGACATCGCGCGGATGAAGCCGACGGCCTATCTCGTCAACAGCGCGCGCGGCCCGATCGTCGATGAGGACGCGCTGCTCAAGGCGCTCCAGGAGAAGACGATCGCCGGCGCCGGCATCGACGTGTTCTCGGTCGAGCCGCTGCCGGTCGACCATCCCCTGCGCAAGCTCGACAACGTCGTGATCACCCCGCATCTCGGCTACGCCACGCGCGAGACCTTGCAGAGCCATTACGGGCAGATGGTTGAATGCATCGATGCCTTCACCAAGGGCGCGGAGCCGCCTCGGCGACTGGCCTGAGACGAGAGTCTCACCGCCAATATAAAAAGGCGCGCTGTGGGCGCGCCTTTTTCGTGATCTGTTGTTTACGTCCGCTTAGCGCACGGTGACGGGCGCGGGCAGCGGTGCCACCGACGTCGGCTGCGTTCCCGGCAACGGCGCAGCTTGCGCCTGCGGTGCGCCAGCAGCGGGTGCGGCGGACGCGGTCGTCGTTCCCGGGGCCGGACCGCTGCCGGGCATCACGACGACGCGGGTGCCGACCTTGGTGCGCTCGAACAGGTCGGAGACATCCTCGTTCAGCATGCCGATGCAACCCGACGAGACGAACTTGCCGATCGTCGACGGCTGGTTGGTGCCGTGGATGCGGTACACGGTCGAGCCGAGATACATCGCGCGCGCACCGAGCGGATTGCCGGGGCCGCCGGCCATGAAGCGCGGCAGGTAGGGCTGGCGCTCGATCATCTCCGGCGGCGGATGCCAATCCGGCCACTCGGCCTTGCGGGTGATCTTCTGTACGCCGGTCCAGGTGAAGCCGTCGCGGCCGACGCGAACGCCGTAGCGGATGGCCCGGCCGCCTCCGAGCACGTAGTAGAGATAGGTGTTGGGCGTATCGACCACGATGGTGCCGGCCGGCTCCTTGGTGGCGAAGGCCACTTCCTGGCGGCGCAGGTTCGGCGGCAGCTGGGCGGGGCCGGATTCGGGCTGCTCGTCGGGCGGAAGCGCGGCGAGCTGCACCGGCTTGCCGTCGGCGCCGACCGGAGGCTGCTGCGGCGGCACCGCACCGGTCACGTTGGTCTGCGGCGGACCGCCGATTCCTTCCGGCGGACGCAGGCCGCCGCGATCGTCGGCATTGGCCGTGGGATAGTTCTGGTTCGGAGCGGCATAGCCCGGGTTCGGATTGGAGCCGTACACCACGCCGGCTGCGGGAACGCCGTTGTCGCGATAGCCTTGTTGGTCACGATAGCCCTGCGGATCGCGATAACCCTGCTGCGGGGCGGCGCCCGGCGGACGGTCGGCGTAGATCACCGGCGGCGGACCGGCGGGCCGGCCGTAACGGGGATCATCGGGCGACATCACGGGGCCCGGCGGCATGCGATCGGAATAAACCGGCGCATTCATCGGCCGGCCGTAACGCGGATCATCCGGCGACATCACAGGACCCGTCGGGCCGGGCGGCGGCAGGGCGGCGGAATTCTGCGGCGCGTCGTCGTCATCCAGCGCGTCGAAATCGGGCATGTTGCCCTGCGGATAGGGCTGCGGCTGCGCCGAATAGACCGGCGGCTGATTGACCGGATAACCCTGCTGCGCATGGGCGACCGAAGTCCCCGCCGCGCCGAGCGCCGCGGCAGCACAAATCGTCAGAATGCGGTTGATCATCATCGCCTTTGTATAGTCCCCAAGCCCAACCGGACCGTTAACGGCCAGTTGAAGGAAGATAGCGGCGCATTCAAGACAATTCCGCGAAATCCGGCCCAAATCGGCCATTTTGTGATCCCGCGTGAGCGCTGCGGCAAAGATGTCTCAGGTGGAGCGGAAAGTTTCTCCGTGGGACTACGGCGGCCGCGCACGATGCATTTTGTAACAAACAGTCTCGGAACGTTGCGATATCCTCGAATCGACCTGATTCGCGCACTCCGCGAAGCCGGTTTCTCCAGTGGTCACCGCGTTCCCCTGTATCGAGACCTCCCGCAGAAGGGGGAACCCGCGTCCATGCTTCCCGGCTTTCGTTTCCTGCTCGCCGCAATCGTATTGGCGACGTCTGTTCTGGTGTTCGGGCTGGGGGCTGCGGCGCTGTTCAAGGCGGCGCACGAGGAATTCGCCAGCATCCCTGCCCGCCGGGCGCCACCCGGGCCGCAATTCGCCCAACAACCTGAGCCTGGCCAGCCGACCCTCGCCATGCTGCAGGTCGAGCCTGCGCCCGCCGAGAAGCCCGCCGCCGAGGCGCCGGCCATCGTGGCCGCGCCGGCCGCTGCAGCCGAGACATCGCCCCCACCGACCGAGCCGGAAAAGCTCGCGGCGGTGAAGACCGACGACGCCCCTCCCGTCGAGGCACCCAAGGCGGAGGCTTCGGCCCCACCGTTATCGAAGGCAGAGGCTCCGGCCGCAGAGGCGAAGACGGACCTTCCGGCAGCTGAGCCACCGAGGGCCGAACCGGTCGGCGAAGCATCGCCGCCAGTGCCCGCCGTCGCCGCGAGCCCAGCTCCGCAACCTGCGACCGTCGAGCCCGAGATCAAGGCCGCTCCAGCGGAGACGACCAAGCTTGCCGCGATCGCGGACGCGCCGGCTGCGGCCACCGAGCCGGTGGCGGTGGCGGCGCCCGCACCATCTGCTCCGGCTCCAGTCGCAGCAGTAGATCCAGCGCCGCCGCAGCCCTCACCCGGCACAAGCGAGGCGGCGACGCGGATCGCGACGTTGGGCGGGCCCGAGGTGACGATCGAGCAGCCAGCTCCGAAGAAGGCCGCGGAGAAGGAGAAGAAGTCGGAGCGCAGCGAGGCCAGCAAGCGGGCGGAGCGCAAGAAGGAGCGGAAGCGCATCGCGCGGGAACGCGCCGCGCAGCGCGCGGCGGCGGTTCAGCAACAGGCGGCCAGTCCGTTCATCACGCAGCCGATGATGCTGCCGGCGACGACGCGTCGATAGAGCGAACGATCACGCCGGTCCCGTCGCGATCGGCGGGCCGCTGGCCTGGCCCCATTCCGACCATGAGCCGTCATAGAGCGCGGTGTCGGTGACGCCGAGCCGGTAGAGTGCAAGCGTCAGCACGCCGGCCGAGACGCCGGAGCCGCAGCTCGTCACGATCGGCGCATCGAGCTTCACGCCGGCGCCGGTGAAGGCCTTGCGCAGGTCATCGAGCGGCTTCATCTCGCCGGTCGCCGCGTCATACAGCTGGCTGTACGGCACGTTGCGGGCGTTCGGGATGTGGCCGGAGCGGATGCCCGGCCGCGGCTCGGGTGCGCGGCCTTCGAAGCGATCGGCGGCGCGCGCGTCGATCACCTGCTCGGCGCGGCTTTCGACATTGGCGATCAGCTGCTCCATGCTGCGCACGCGCTTGGCATCATAGGTCGCGCTGAATTTCGCAGGCTTAGCCTTCACCTCGCCGCTCTCGACCGGCCTTCCCTCCGCACGCCACTTCTTCAGGCCGCCATTGAGGATGCGGACATTGCGGTGGCCATAGGACAGGAACATCCACCACGCGCGCGGCGCGGCAACCCAGCCGCCCGAATCGTAGAGCACGACGGTGTCGGAGTTGGCGATGCCGAGCGCACCAATGTCGCGGCCGAACTGCTCGGCGCTCGGAAACATGTGCGGCAGCGGATTGGAATGGTCCGACACCGCATCGACGTCGAAGAACACCGCGCCCGGCAGATGCGCGGCGAGATAGTCGTCCTTCGGCAACGGCAGCACGCCCGGCAGCTTGAAGCTGGCGTCAACGACCTTCACGTTGGCGTCGTTGATGTGGGCGGCGAGCCATTCGGTGGAGACAAGCGGATCGTCAGTCATGATTTCTTCCTCGAGGGTGTTACGCCTCACCCCTTCTTCTTCGGTTCCCACGTCTCGATCGGCCCGCCGGCATCGCGCCAGGCCGCGAAGCCGCCGCCCATATGCGCAACCGGCTTCAGACCCATGTCCTGCGCGGTCTTGGCGGCGAGGACGGAGCGGAGGCCGCCGGCGCAGTGGAAGATGAACTTCTTGTCTTCCTGGAAGATCGGCTTGGCGTAGGGGCTGTTCGGATCGATCCAGAATTCCAGCATGCCGCGGGTGCAGGAGAACGCGCCGGGGATCTTGCCATCGCGCTCGATCTCGCGGGGGTCCCTGATGTCGACGATGACGATGTCATCCTTGCCTGCGAGCTTGATCGCGTCGGCGGCGCTGACGGTCTCGATCTCGGCATTGGCCTCGTCGATCAGCGCCTTGATGCCACGGTGGATGGTCTGGGGCATGGGCTTCTCCCTCGCTTTTGTTGGCGCGCCCGCAGCGCGCAGTACGGCGTGCGCCTAACGCACAAGCTCCCGCATCGCATGCTCCAGACCTTCGATCGTGATCGGATACATGCGCTGGGAGAAGATGCGGCGGATGATGGTGGTCGATTCGGAATAGTCCCAGTGCTTCTGCGCCACCGGGTTGAGCCACACCGCATGCGGATAGGTGCGGATGATGCGGTCGAGCCAGACCGAGCCGGCTTCCTCATTGACATGCTCGACCGAGCCGCCGGGCACCATGATCTCGTAAGGGCTCATCGAGGCGTCGCCGACGAACACCACCTTGTAGTCGTGCGGGTATTTATGCAGCACGTCCCAGGTCGGCGTGCGGTCGGTGAAGCGCCGCTTGTTCTGCTTCCAGACGCCTTCATAGAGGCAGTTGTGGAAGTAGAAATATTCCATGTGCTTGAATTCGCTCTTCGCAGCCGAGAACAATTCCTCGACCTGCTCGATATGCGAATCCATCGAGCCGCCGATATCGAAGAACACCAGCACCTTGACCGCATTGCGCCGCTCGGGCCGCATGTGCACGTCGAGATAGCCGTGGTTGGCGGTCTCCTTGATCGTGGTGTCGAGATCGAGTTCGTCGGGCGCGCCGGTGCGCGCGAACTTGCGGAGCCGGCGCAGCGCGACCTTGATGTTGCGGATGCCGAGCTCGACATTGCCGTCGAGATCCCTAAACTCGCGCTTGTCCCACACCTTCACGGCACGGTTGTTGCGGTTCTTCTCCTGGCCGATCCGCACGCCTTCCGGGTTATAGCCGTGGGCGCCGAACGGCGAGGTGCCGGCCGTGCCGATCCATTTGCTGCCGCCCTGGTGCCGGCCCTTTTGCTCCTCGAGGCGCTTCTTCAAGGTCTCCATGAGCTTGTCCCAGCCCATGGCCTCGATCTGCTTCTTCTCTTCCTCGGTGAGATATTTCTCCGCGAGCTTCTTCAGCCACTCCTCGGGGATTTCCGCCTTGTCCATGGCGTCGAGCAGGCTCTCCAGCCCCTTGAACACGCTTCCGAACACGCGGTCGAACTTGTCGAGATTGCGCTCGTCCTTCACCAGCGCTGCGCGCGACAAATAGTAGAAGTTCTCGACCGTCTGTTCGGCGAGATCGGCGTCAAGCGCTTCCATCAGCGTCAGATACTCCCGTAGCGTCACGGGGACCTGGGCGTCGCGCAGCGATGTGAAGAACTGCAGGAACATGTTGACTTAAATCACCCGCCTGCCCGGTGCCGTCAAGGGGCCGGCCATGCCCTGTGCCGAAATCAGCCATTCACCATGACTTAACCACCCCTGCGACGTTCCGCCCGGCGGGACGAAACGCGACGTTAAGCTGGGGCGTTGATCAGTGGAGGTATCACGACGCCAGCGGACCCGATCGACTTGCCCAACAGCAACGCCAAGCTGCCAAAACTGTTTTCGCCGAAGGCGATCGTCGCGGCCGTCGTCGCCGCGATGAGCGCCTGCGTGCTGGGGCTCCTGGTCTGGAAGGCGACCGAGGCGTACACCGCCGCGCTGGCCCAGGGCGAGCGCGACATCCGCAACCTCACCCATTCGCTGGCCGAGCACGGCTCGCATTCGATCCAGGCGATCGACGTGGCGATGGGTGCGATGGTCGATCTCCTGAAGTATCAGAAGCCGCGCGCCGACCGTTTCAACGCGGCGCTGCGCAAGACGGCCGACGCGCTGCCGCAGATCGGCGAGATCGGCGTGATCGACCCCGACGGCAACCGCGTCTACTCGTCCGCTCCGGACTTGCCGTCGCACAACAATGCCGACCGCGGATATTTCATCAGTCATCGGGACTCGACCGATCCTTCGCTGCACATCAGCGAGCCCTTGCAGTCGCGCCTGACGGGACGGCCGAGCATCGTGCTGTCCCGTCGCGTCACCCGGGAAGACGGCAGTTTCGGCGGCATCCTGTTTGCAACCATCGAGAGTAGGTATTTCGACAATTTCTACCACGCCTTCAATCTCGGCCCGCACGCCGGCATCACCCTGCTCCGCCGCGACGGCGTCGTGCTGGCGCACTGGCCGGACGGCAAATGGAGCGGTGAGATTTCGGCTGCCTTCAAGGCGCGGATCGACCAGGAAGCAGCCGGCTACACGAAAACCAAATCGCCGTTCGACGGCCGAATCAAATATCTCGGCTTCGAACGCGCCTCGCAATATCCGATCGTGGTCACCGTCGCGTTGCCGGAAGACCAGGTTCTCGCCGCCTGGCATCAGGATTTGCGCAACGACGTGTTTGTCGCGCTGATCCTGATGGCGAGCGTCGTCGGATTTGCGGTCCTGCTGTCGAAGGAGTTCGGCAGACGGACGCAGGTGGCGCACATGCTGCGTGACCGCGAGGCGCGCTATCGCCTGCTCGCGGACAACATCGCCGATATCGTGCTGCGCTACGGCCGCAACGGCAAGATCAGTTATGTTTCGCAATCCGTCGAGCCGCTGCTCGGGCTGAAGGCTGCCGACCTGATCGGCAAGCCGTGCTTCGACTTCATTCACCCCGAGGACATCCCGGCGGCCGCGAAGGCGAATGCGGAGCTGACCGACCGGACCATGACTCGCACGGTCATCTTCAGGACCCGCCACGCCGACGGATCGCTGGCGTGGATCGAGAGCAATTTCAAGCTCGCTGACGACGATGGTGAAGTTGTTGCCGTGCTGCGCGACGTCACCCAGCGTCATCAGATGGAAGATGAGCTTAACGCGCTGAACGAACGGCTCGCCGAGCTCGCCACCACCGACGGTCTGACCGGCCTCGCCAACCGCCGCACCTTCGACGCCGCATTGCCGCGCGAATATCGCGACCGGCAGCAGATCTCGGTGATCATGGCCGATATCGACCACTTCAAGGGATTCAACGACAGCCGCGGCCACCAGGCCGGCGACGAATGCCTCAAGCGCGTCGCGCGCGTGATTGGCGAGGCCACCGAGAACACCCCGGCGCTGGCGGCACGCTATGGCGGCGAGGAGTTTGCGATCATCCTGCCCGATGTCAGCGAGCAGGATGCGCTCAAGGTCGCCGAGGCGATCCGCCTCACCGTGCGCACGCTGGCGATCCCGAACCCGGCCTCGCATCGCGGCATCGTCTCGATCAGCCTCGGCATCGCCAGCCGCACGGCGGAGACGATCGACGAAGCCAAGCTGCTGCGCACCGCCGACCTCGCGCTCTATGAGGCCAAGCGCGCGGGGCGCAATTGCAGCGTGGTCGCCTCCGCACTTGACGATCATTCCGCAGGGCGGAAACAGTACGCCTGACATACTATGCGCACGCCGCGGTTCAGGGCGTCGCTGCAGCGCGGAATCCCTGCTAGACCGGCCGGCGTTTTCAACTAGAATTGAACCCGACATAGCGAATTCACGCCGGATGACCGCCGCCAGAGCGGTCGTTTCATGTGGGGCGACGGCAGCCCGGCAACCGATGACACGAAGAGAACGAGATAGATGAAATTCACGGGTACCAAGGACTACGTCGCCACCGATGACCTCAAGGTCGCCGTCAACGCCGCCATCGTGCTCGAGCGTCCGCTCCTGGTGAAGGGCGAGCCCGGCACCGGCAAGACCGTGCTGGCCGAGGAAGTCGCGAAAGCGATCGATGCGCCGCTTTTGACCTGGCACATCAAGTCCACCACCAAGGCGCAGCAGGGCCTCTACGAATACGACGCGGTGTCGCGCCTGCGCGACAGCCAGCTCGGCGATGCGCGGGTGTCCGACATCAAGAACTACATCAAGCGCGGCAAGCTGTGGGAGGCCTTCACCCACGAGAAGCGCCCGGTGCTGCTGATCGACGAGATCGACAAGGCCGACATCGAATTTCCGAACGATCTGCTGCTCGAGCTCGACCGGATGGAATTCCACGTCTACGAGACCGGCGAGACCATCAAGGCCAAGCTGCGGCCGATCGTGATGATCACCTCGAACAACGAGAAGGAATTGCCGGACGCATTCCTGCGCCGCTGCTTCTTCCACTACATCAAGTTCCCCGACGCCGACACCATGGGCCGGATCGTCGACGTGCACTTCCCCAACATCAAGAAGCGCCTGGTGGAAGAGGCGCTGCGCATCTTCTTCGAGGTGCGCGAGGTGCCGGGCCTGAAGAAGAAGCCCTCGACCTCCGAGCTGCTCGACTGGCTCAAGCTCCTGCTCAACGAGGACATCACGCCGGAGATGCTGAGGGAGCGCGATCCGCGCAAGCTGATTCCGCCGCTGCATGGCGCGCTGCTGAAGAACGAGCAGGACGTCCATCTGTTCGAGCGCCTCGCATTCCTGAGCCGCCGCGAAGTCTGATCCAGAGAATTCCAAACGCCGGGGCACTTGCTCCGGCGTTTTGCTGTCATGTCTCCAACAACAAGAAGACCAGGGAAAATGAACGTCCAAACTCAAATTCATGCCGCCGAGCCGGTCACATCTGAACATTTCGACGTCGTGATCGCGGGCGCCGGCATCTCCGGCGTCGGCGCGGCCTATCATTTGACCAAGCAGATGCCCGGCACGAGCTTCGTCGCGCTGGAGACGCAGAAGACCTTTGGCGGCACCTGGTCGACCCACCGCTATCCCGGCATCCGCTCCGACAGCGACCTGCACACCTTTGGCTACAGCTTCAAGCCCTGGACCAGCGCGCCGATCGCCTCCGCCGAGGAAATCCTGAAATACATGGGCGAGGTGATCGAGGAGAACGATCTCGCCCGCCACATCCGCTATCGGCACACCATCACTGCGGCGAGATGGTCGAGCGAGACCAATCTCTGGACCATCGACGCGACGCGGCTCGACACCGGCGAGCATCTGCGCTTCACCGCCAATTTCTTCTGGATGTGCCAGGGCTACTATCGCCACGCCGAGGGCTACACGCCGGAATGGAAGGATATGGCCAAATTCAAGGGCCCGATCGTGCATCCGCAGAACTGGCCCGAGGATCTCGACTACGCGGGCAAGCGCGTGGTCGTGATCGGCTCGGGCGCCACTGCCGCCACCTTGATCCCGGCAATGGCCAAGGATGCCGGCCACGTCGTCATGCTGCAGCGCTCGCCGACCTATTTCCGCACCGGCCGCAACGCGATCGAGATCGCGGAGGAGCTGCGCAAGCTGCAGGTGGATGAGAGCTGGATCCACGAGATCACGCGGCGAAAAATCCTGTTCGACCAAGATGCCTTCACCAGGAAGACGTTTGCCGAGCCGGAGGCCGCCAAAAAGGACCTGCTGTCGGCGGTCGAAGCCTATCTCGGCAAGGACTATGATATCGCCACCCACTTCACGCCGCGCTACCGGCCGTGGCGGCAGCGCATCGCCTTCATTCCAGATGGCGATTTGTTTCAGGGCATCAAGTCCGGCAAGGCCTCCGTCGTCACCGACGAGATCGAGCGCTTCACCGAGAAGGGCATCCTGCTCAAGTCCGGCAAGGAGCTCGAAGCCGACATCATCATCACCGCGACCGGCTTCAACCTGTCCGCCAATGGCGACATCGACTTCGAGGTCGACGGCAAGCCGCTCGACTTCAAGGAAACCGTGACCTATCGCGGCATGATGTTCACGGATGTGCCGAACCTCGTCTGGGTGTTCGGCTATTTCCGCGCCAGCTGGACGCTGCGGGTCGACCTCGTCGCCGACTTCGTCTGCCGCCTGCTCAAGCACATGAAGGAAACCGGCGTCGGCAGGGTCACGCCGCAGCTCAGGCCCGAAGACCACAACATGCCGCTGCTGCCGTGGATCGATCAGGAGAACTTCAACCCCGGCTACATGCTGCGCGGCATGCACCTGTTGCCGAAGCGCGGCGACAAGCCGGAGTGGCAGCACAATCAGGACTACTGGGCCGAGAAGGACGAGTTTCCGCTGATCGACCTCAAGGACAAGGCGTTCGTTTACGGCTGAGCTCCTTTCTTTCTTCCCCTTCTCCCCGCTTGCGGGGTCGAGACGAGCAGAGCTCGCTCTGAGAAGGTTGGGATGAGGGGGACTCTCCACGAGTCTGGTGCGCGGAGAGTCCCCCTCACCCGCATCGCATCTTCGATGCGATGCGACCTCTCCCCGCAAGCGGGGCGAGGTGAACACGGCACGCATCCCTTAGGCATACTCCTCCAGCTTCGCAGCCGCAGGCGCAGTCTTGCCGCGGATCATGTCGGAGGCCTTGTCGGCGATCATCAACGTTGCCGCATTCAAATTCGCCGAGATCATGCGCGGCATGATCGAGGCGTCGATCACGCGCAGGCCCTGCAGGCCGTGGACGCGAAGCTGGTCGTCGACGACGGCCCAGGGCGCGTCCGCCGGTCCCATCCGGCAGGTGCAGCCGGGATGGAAGGTGGTGGTGCCGCGCTCGGTCGCGGCCGCGAGGAACTCGTCGTCGCTCTGCACCTTCGGGCCCGGGAAATCCTCATAGGCGTAATACGGTTTCAGCGGCTCGGAGGCGAGCAGGCGGCGCGCCAGCTTCATGCCGGCGACGACGACGCGGCGGTCGAGCTCCTCGGCGAGATAATTGGTCTGGATGATCGGGGCTGCGAACGGATCGGCGGAGCGGATGCGGACATAGCCGCGGCTCTCCGGCCGCTGCTGCCATGAGGCAACCGTCATGCCCGGCTCGTCCTCGAGCTGGCCCTGCACGCCCTCTTTGTAGCTTGCCGGCGTGAAGGTGAGCTGCAGGTCGGAACTCTCGGCGGTCTCGCCGGAGCGCCAGAAGCAGTAGACCATGGTCGGCGACAGCGACAGCAGGCCGCGCCGCGTCGTTGCCCATTTCAGCGCCTCGACCCACAGGCTCAAGCCCCGGCGCATTTCGTTGATGGTGCGGATGTCCTTGACCCGCGCCACCGAGCGCGGCGCGTAGTGATCCTGCAGGCCCTCGCCGACACCTGCCAGCGCGTGCTGCACCTCGATGCCGTGCGACTTCAACAGATCGGGTGCACCGACGCCGGAGAGCTGCAGCAGCTGCGGCGAGTTGTAGGCGCCGCCGGAGAGGATGACCTCCTTGTTGGCGCGGATCTCGAGCGGATCGCCGTACTTGCCGCCACGGTGATAGCGCACGCCGACCGCGCGCTTGCCCTCGAGCACGATGCCGGTGACATGGGCATGGGTGCGCACGTCGACATTGGCCCGCTTGCGCGCCGGATGCAGATAGGCGGTCGCGGCGCTGACGCGCAGCCCATTCTGGATGGTGCGCTGGCAGTAGGAGACGCCCTCCTGGATCTTGCCGTTGTAATCGGGGTTGCGCGGGATGCCGAGCGAGACCGCGCCGTCCATGAAGGCCTCGCAGAGCGGGTCCTGCCAGTCCATCGTGGTGACGGTGAGCTTGCCGTCGCGGCCGCGATAGGTGTCGTCGCCCTCGCCGACCCGCCGCTCCATCCGCCGGAAATACGGCAGGATGTCCGGATAGCCCCAGCCGCGATTGCCCATCTGCGCCCAGGTGTCGAAATCCTGGCGCTGGCCGCGATTATAGATGTGGCCGTTGATCGAGGACGAGCCGCCGAGCGTCTTGCCGCGCGGCGCATAGATGCTGCGTCCGCCGGTATAGGGCCCGACCTCCTGCTGGTAGGCCCAGTTGATGCTCTTCATGTGGAAGGTCTTGATGAAGCCGGCCGGCAGATGGATGTAGGGATGCCAGTCGCTCGGCCCAGCCTCCAGCACGCAGACGCGCGCAGTACCGTCCTCGCTCAGGCGGTTGGCCAGCACGCTCCCGGCGGAGCCTGCGCCGATAATCACATAATCGAACGTTTCCATCGTCTCTTTTCTTGCGCTCGCGTCGACGTCAGCGCGCCTTTTCGTTGAGTTGATAATTCAAATGGGCCTTCACCGTCGGCCATTCGCTGGCGATGATGCTGTAAACCACGGTGTCGCGCAACGTGCCGTTGGGTGCGACCTGATGACTGCGCAGGATGCCGTCCTGCTTGGCGCCGAGGCGCTCGATGCCGCGGCGGCTCTGGTGGTTGAAGAAGTGCGTACGGAATTCCACCGCGATGCAATCAAGCGTCTCGAAGGCGTGAGTCAGCAGCAAGAGCTTGCACTGCGTATTGACCGCGCTGCGCTGTACGCGCTTGGCGTACCAGGTCGAGCCGATCTCGACACGGCGGTTCGGCGTGTCGACATTCATGTAGGTCGACATGCCCGCGATCTTGCCCTCGGCATCGAACACCGTGAACGGCAGCATGGTGCCGGCCTTCTGCAGGCCGAGCCGCCGGTCGATCTCTTTTGTCATGTTCTCCGGTGTCGGGATCGCGGTGTACCAGAGCTTCCAGAGCTCGCCGTCCTTCACGGCCTCGGTCAGACCGGCCAGGTGATCATGCGACAGCGGTTCGAGCCGCGCATGCGCGCCGCGAAGGGTGACCGATTCAAGCCAGGGCATTTCGAGATTCCTTCATGTGAGGTTCCGCCCTCACCCTAGCCGTCATTGCGAGCGAAGCGAAGCAATCCATTGCTCCGAAGACATTGGCCGCTTTCGCCCTCACGCGCACTCTCACTTGTTCAAAAAGTTCAGCGGCAGGCCGCCGCGCGGCCAGTCCATCGCGATCAGCTCGCCCTTGCCCGACAGCGTGATGTAGGCGGTCTTCAGCTCGGGGCCGCCAAAGGCGATGTTGGTGGTGACGCGGTCGCCGGTCGGCACCTGTTCGACCACGGCACCGTCGGGCGCGATCACGGAGATGCAGCCCGAGATCAGCGTCGCGACGCAGACATTGCCGCCCGCTTCCACCGCGAGCGAGTCGAACATCTGGTAGCCGCCGAGGCCCGCGATCGGTTTTCCCCGTTCACCGCGATAGATGATGTCGCGCGGCTTGATGGTGCCGGGCTCGCCGATGTCGTAGGCCCAGAGCCGCGCCGTCGGGGTTTCCGCGGCGTAGACCGTCTTCTCATCCGGCGATAGCCCGATGCCGTTCGGCGGCAGCACGCCGTGCACGGCTTCGACGACCTCCTTCATGCCGGGCTTGAGATAGTGCAACCCGCCGACATCCATCTCGCGGGGACGGCGCTTGCCGAGGTCGGTGAACCACAGGCCGCCCTGCCTGTCGAACACCAGATCGTTCGGCCCGCGCAGCGCATGCTCGCCGCATTTGCTCACGACGGTCTCGACCTTGCCGGACTGCAGGTCGACGCGCTGGATCGAGCCGCCCTGGTAGTCCTCCGGCTGCGGGCCCGGCATGATCAGATTCTTGGTCGGAATCCAGGAGAAGCCGCCATTGTTGCAGACATACATCTTGCCGTCGGGACCCAATGCCGCACCGTTCGGCCCGCCCGGCATCTTGGCGACGATCTCCTTGCGGCCGTCGGGATAGACGCGGGTCAGACGCTGGCCGCGGATCTCGACCAGGACCACCGAGCCGTCAGGCATCACCACGGGGCCTTCGGGAAACTCCAGATCGGTGGCGAGAATTTTGATATTGGCCATGGCATCCTCCCGGCTCGTTGGCTGCAGGCGGATGTCTTAGCCCCCGCGCACGCAACATGTTGGTTTGGTTCGTTATGACAAAGCCGGTTTGGCTTGCCAAGCAAGCCTCGCGCAAGGCTGCCCGGCGTTGGTGACGCACGATTGCAACCAACCGCGGTGTCATCACCCGCGCACGCGGGTGATCCAGTATTCCAGAGGCGGTTGTGATTGAGCCGAGAAGCCGCGGCGTACTGGATCCCCGCGTTCGCGGGGATGACATTGAAATATGCATCCGCATTCTCGCGACATGATTTGTCCGAGTTGTCCATCTCGTTCCGCCCTCTCTTGATAACGAGGGCGCAGGGAAGACCGGGTGCACGCCGCACCCGCGGTCTCATGCGCCATGTGCACAGAAGAAAGTGCGCGCACGAGCATACAGGTTTGGCTGAGACATCCCGGCCTTCCCTGCGCGATGGCCTTACGGCTTATACGTGCTCGCCCTGGTGAGACTCTGCGTTTGTGTCACCATCATCCGCGATCGGCTTTGGGCCTTTCGCGTGCTTGCCACCTGCATCGGGGCGGCAGGCCCACACGACTTCACCGTCCGCCTTGCGCACACACGCCTGTCGCACGCCCAGCGGCCACCGCATCTGCACCCACGTTCGTGGCGTTCGCGAGCGCCCCTCGTGTCGGGTGAGACGGGGCACATTAAACATCTGATTTGGGTCGAATGTCAAGCGCTATTCGTCGAATCGGAAGTAAATTTCTGCATTTTTATTATTCGCGCAATCGGCATTCGCCATAGTCCGTAAGGGACGCACCGGCGGAAGGGTTCCCTCCCCCCTTGCGGGGGAGGGTTAGGGAGAGGGGTGGCCACACGACGTGCTCTCGCCGTATGAGTTGCCAGGACGAGCGATTGAAGATTGCGAGCGTCATGCGCTCATCGATCATCCCGCCCGGGGCTTACCCCTCTCCCCCAACCCTCCCCCGCAAGGGGGGAGGGAGCCTGAGCAGCGTGCTCACCTCACGTCGGATGGATGGAGCGCAGCACTCACCTACCCCTTCACCGGCACCCAGATCTCCAATCCGCCATTGCCGGTCGAGGCATCGAACGTCTCGTCGTAGCGCTCGAAGTTCGGGGCGTCGGCGACTTTCAGGCCGGATTGCGGCAGCCAGTGATTCCAGATGGTGCCGACGGTGCGGCGGATGGTGGAGATGTGCTGGTCGTGGGTGAACACGACATAGGTCTGCTCGGGGATGCGCACATGGGCGAATTCGTGCGGCAGGTCGGAGAAGTCGGCGACCTCACAGCCTGCGATGTAGTCGAAATTGCCGGCATCGTCGCCGTTGCAGCAGACGCCATAGGCGACCTTGCCGACGCGGCGCGGGATGCCCTCCTGCGCGAGGTGGAAGCGGTGCCACTGGTTGGGAATCGCGGCCGTGCTGTCACCGGCGTGGTTGTAGCGCTCGCCGACACCGGCGACGAGGAAGGCTTTGCCGGTGACGGTGCGCGGCGGCTTGAGGTGATCGAGAGCGGTGGAGATCATCTTGATCGGCTCCTGAAGCTTGAGGTCATCAAGGCACGCTCCGGCGCGCACCATTTCCGGCGTGACGCCGAAATGGTCGCGGAACGCGCGGGTGAAAGCTTCGTGGGAGCCGTAATCCGCATCGAGCGCGAGGCTGAGGATATCGGGCGCGCCGCCGGCGAGCGCGCGGGCGGCCTCGCTGAGGCGGCGGGCCCGCACGTAACGCATGACGGAAAATCCCGTGACTTCCGCGAACGCCCGCACCAGATGAAAGCGCGACACGCCGGCAACGCCCGAAATCTCGTCGAGCGTCAGCGGCGCGCCGAGATGGCTTTCGATGTACCAGAGCGCTTTCTGGGCTGGATTCATGGACGACCTTCCCTTCGAAGCCCGCCCATCCTGCGCCGATGCATTGCGTGTCACTTGACTGTCCTTGCTCTTCCCTGACGGAACATATGTTCCATCAGACGGAAATTTAGCAGCAAATGTGTTGCTGATAACAGATCGCAATCGTGCATACTTCCCGCACCGACAGTCGGAAAGGCAGACAACAATGAAGATCACCGATGTCCGCGCCCACCACATCCGCATTCCCTATGACGCGGGACCTGCGAGCTTCCGCCAGGGCGCGTCCGCAATTGCGGCGCTCGACATGGTCATCGTCGAGGTCTCGACGGATTCAGGTCTGACCGGCTGGGGCGATGCGTTCGCCTATGTCTGCCCGAAGACCACCTGCAGCGCGGTGACCGAGATGATCGCACCGCAGGCGCGCGGGCTCGAGGTGACCGACATCGCCGCTGCGATGGAGCAAATCCAGCGCAATTTGCATCTGTTCGGCCGCTACGGCATCACGATGTTCGCGATCTCCGCGCTCGACATCGCGCTGTGGGATCTCGTCGGCAAGCAGAAGCGCATGCCGCTGCACGCGCTGCTCGGCGGCGCCAGGCGCACGAAGATTCCGGCCTATGCCAGCCTGATGCGGATCGGCACGCCCGAGCTGGTCGGCAGCGAATGTGCACGCGCGGTCAAATCAGGTTATGGCGCGATCAAGCTGCACGAGACCACGGTGCCTGCGGTCGAAGCCGCGCGCCAGGCGATCGGTCCGAACGTCCCCATCATGGTCGACATGAACTGTCCGCTGGATGGCCCGGCCGCGATCCGGTTCGCGCATGACTGCAAGGCGGCCGCGCCGATGTTCCTGGAGGAGCCGATCTGGCCGCCGGAGGATTTTGCAACGCTCGCCGAGGTGCGCAGGAAGGGCGGCCTCGACATCGCGGCCGGCGAGAACGCCTGCACCGTGCACCAGTTTCGCCAGATGATGAATGCAGGTGCCGTCAGCCACGCCCAGCCCTCGGTGACCAAGGTCGGCGGCGTCACCGAGTTTCAGCGCGTCGCGCAGCTCGCCGACCAGCTCGGCGTCAACATCATTCCGCACTCGCCCTATTTCGGGCCGGGCTTCCTGGCGACGCTGCACCTGATGGCGGTGCGCGACGAGGGCATGATCGAGGCCTTCTTCATGAAACGTCCGGCCTGCCTGTGGGCCGGCCGCGCCGATGCCGACGCCAATGGCGACATCGCGGTGCCGCAGGGACCGGGGCTCGGCTATGAGCCGGACCGCGAGGTGATGGAGAGATATCGGGTGCGGGACTAGCAACCGCGGAGACGGTGCGCCTTCCCTTCTCCCCTTGTGGGAGAAGGTGGCGCGAAGCGCCGGATGAGGGGTATCTCACCGCTTGCGCGATTTATCCGTGCGGAGAGATACCCCTCACCCGGATCACATCTGGCGATGTGATCCGACCTCTCCCACAAGGGGAGAGGTGCACCGAGTTCGCGGAGGGACACTCCTTACTTCGTCCCCTCCTTCGCGGCGGGTGCGGCATCCTTCGCCGCCGGCGCGTCGGCCTTCTTCTTCACATCCTCGGCGAGCTTCAGCTGCGCGGCCTGCAGCTCGGTGATGAACTTCTGCAACGCCACTACCGTGCCCTTCAGCGCCTCAATCTGCCGGTTGGCGGCGTCGAGCTTCTGCTGATGATCTGATGTCAGCTTGGTGATCGTCTTCTGCAGGAAGTCGACATTGCTCTGCAGGCAGCTGGTGCGGCGCTCCATCGTCTTCTCGACGGTGCAGATCTCGATGCCGGGGACGTCCTGCGCCCGCGCGCCGCCGGACATGTCAAGCAACGTCACAACAAACACAGCAAAACAAATGCGGGCGATCATCGGGTTCCCTCACGTCAATTGTGGCGCTCACAGCTTTGTGCGCCGCAGTCGAAAAGCGGAGTAGAGATACCATACTGAAACCGCATTCAGGCGGTGTGGTTGGCTTTATTGGGAACTTCTCGTGGGGACGGGGGGTCTTCGGAACTCTTGTTTGTTCGACCCTTGGTGGAGATTGATCGGATGGCAACGCGCGAAAAACGACTGGCTCAGTTCGATGGCTATGGCGAACCTTCGCCGGAGCAGTGCGTGGAAGTGCTTTGCGAGGATCACAGCGGAACGTATCAGCTGCCGTTCGCCTGCCGCTTTGTCGACGGCCAGTGGCGCAACCACACGACCGGCGGCGCGCTCGAGGCAAATGTCATTGCCTGGCGCAAGCCGCGCGACAAGGACGCAGGCCTCGCCCGCGTGCTGTCTCAGAACGCGACGTGAGGCCATGCGCGATTAAGGTTCGGAACGCGGCTGGAACGAACCGCGTCCGAATCACTGATTGAGCGCCGTACTCCGTTGTTCACGGCTAGATGTGGTCATCAGGCCAAGACGCCACACCACATACAGAAGGCCTACGATCGGCCGCACCCAGCGGCCGACGACGAAGGTTAATTCTTCGGCTGACGACATCGCGCTTCCTCCCAATGGTTATTTGAAATGGGTCACTTCAAATGATCATTCCCAATGATCACTCCCAGGGCGTGACCGGCGGCACCTTGTCGGTCGCAGGCTCCACGTCGACGGTCTTGAAATCGGCAGGGCTGACGATCTCGAGGTATTCCATGTCCTTGGAGTAATCGAAGAGATAGTGGGTGATGCCCGGCCGCTGATGGATGACGTCGCCGGCCTCGACCAGCGTCTCCTTGTCCTCGTACATGAAGCGGGCCCAGCCCTTGGTCATGATGACGATCTGGAATTCGCAGAGATGCTTGTGCCAGCCGGTGCCGGTCTCCGGCGGCAGATCGGGGTTGGCCTTGACCAGATGGCAGATCACCTGCCCGTTGGTGGCGTCGGCGATGCCGAGATCGCGATACAGGAAAAAGTCGCGCAGACCTCCTTCCTTGAACGCGGTATCGGCAGGTTTGACGTGGGAGAATTTGCTCAACGCGGCGTGCTGATTCATCTGGAAGCCTCCACGGTAACAGGGGTCGCGAGCACGCAGCTCAGCTAGGCGTCCAAATTTTCGGCAGCGTCGCGTCGTTGCGTTCACAGCTTGCCACTCACCATGCGAAATCCTTGCCAGTGGTGTTCCGCGGTGGTTCTCGCCCTGCGCATCGCGAGGAATCCGCCGAACGGTCCGCAAACCCGCGCGATTCCATCCATCGTGATAGCCAAAGAACTTTTGCAGTCGCGCCGCGAGCTGCGCATATCCATCGCCAACGGCTTGCTGCTTGAGCAAAGTCTGCCCGACGCTTGAGCCGCGGACTTGAAGCGCGTGCGCTGCCTAGTATTCGACCTCGAGCTCCTCGACGTCCGCAGGCTCGGCCCTGGCTGCCTCGATCCACTCCTGCATCTCCGGCATCGCCATGATGGTCCGGGTGTAGGCCGCAAGCACGGGCTCGAGCTTCACGTCGTAGGTCATGAAGCGGGTGACGACCGGGGCATACATCGCATCCGCCATGGTGCGACGTTCGCCGAACAGGAAGGGACCGCCGGACTTGGCGAGGCAGTCGCGCCAGATGGTGCAGACGCGGTCGATGTCGGCCTGGGCGCGCGACCAGATCTTGAAGCCGGGGAAATGGCCCTTGAGGTTGACCGGCAGCGAGGCGCGCAGCGTGGTGAAGCCGGAATGGATTTCGCCGCAGATCGAGCGGCAATGCGCGCGCTGCACCCGATCGTCCGGCAGCAGCCCGGCCTCCGGCATCACCTCGTTGAGATACTCGGCAATCGCCAGCGTGTCCCAGACGGTGGCGCCCTCGTGGCGGAGGCACGGCACCAGGATCGAGGACGACAGCAGCAGCAGCTCGGCCTTGGCCGAGGCGTCGTCGGGCGCGGTGATGACCTCCTCGAACTCGAGGCCGGAGAATTTGGCCAGCAGCCAGCCGCGCAGCGACCAGGACGAGTAGTTCTTGCTGCTGATGGTCAGTGTAGTCTTCGCCATGGGGCCATGTCCTCAGAACGCCTGATCGCCTGTTTTCCGACATTCCGGCCGAACCCGCCGCGGGGAGCCTCCCGCGCCATGCCCAAAGCCTGAGCGCCGGGCATATTTGCAGCAAACCACGTGCCAATTTGCCGGGCGCCCTGCCCGCGCTTTGGCGTCGATATTGCATGGCCATGCCGGCAGGGGTGGATGCGTATGATGTCGATGATGTACCAAGCCTATCAGAACCACATGGACCTGACGGCGCCATGGCGGACCGGGGCCGCGCAAGCGCTGAAGTATCTCAATCTGGTCCCCCAGGGCGTCTCGGACCGGGCGTTCGGGCGGCTTTCGGCCGCGCTCGAGCTGATCTCGCGTTCCAGCCTGACCTATCACCGTCCCGACTACGGCATCGGCAGCGTGATGGTCGGCAATCGCGAGCAGGAGGTCACCGAGGAGATCGCCTACGCCACCCCGTTCGGCTCGCTGCTGCATTTCAAGAAGCCCGGCGCGCCGGAGCAGCCACGGCTTTTGCTGGTCGCCCCGATGTCCGGACATTTCGCCACCCTGCTCCGCGGCACCGTCAAGACGCTGCTGCAGGACCACGACGTCTACATCACCGACTGGCACAATCCGCGCGACATCCCGCGCGGCGAGGGCCGCTTCGGGCTGGAGGACTATACCGACCATCTGATCGACTTTCTCGGCCAGATCGGGCCGCGCGCGCATATGGTGGCGATCTGCCAGCCCTCGGTGTCGGCGCTGGCGGCGGCCGCCGTGATGTCGGAGGACAATCATCCGGCGCGGCCGGCCTCGCTGACGCTGATGGCCGGCCCGATCGACACGCGGATCCAGCCGACCAAGGTCAACGAGTTCGCCAAGAGCAAGCCGATCAAATGGTTTGCCGACAATCTGATCAACTTCGTGCCGGTGCAGTGCAAGGGCGCGTTCCGCAAGGTCTATCCCGGCTTCGTGCAGCTCACCGCCTTCGTGTCGATGAATCTGGAGCGGCACATCAAGCAGCACATCGACCTCGCCCAGCACATCGCCAAGGGCGAGACCGACAAGGCCGAGCTGATCAAGACGTTCTATGACGAGTATTTCGCCGTGATGGATCTGCCGGCGGAGTTCTATATCGAAACCGTGCGCGACGTATTTCAGGAGCACCTGCTGCCGCAGGGCCAGCTGATGCATCGCGGGCGCCCGGTGAACCCCGCCGCGATCAAGCGCATGGGCCTGATGACGGTCGAGGGCGAGAAGGACGACATCTGCTCGATCGGCCAGACCTTGGCGGCGCAAGACCTCTGCACCGGCGTGCGCACCTATCGCAAGGTGCACCACATGCAGGCGGGCGTCGGGCATTATGGGGTGTTCTCCGGCAAGCGTTGGAACAACGAGATCTACCCGCTGCTGCGGGATTTTGTGCATGTGAATTCGTGAGGGCTCTTGCTTCACCTCTCCCATTGGGAGAGGTCGGATCGCGTCAGCGATCCGGGTGAGGGGCTCAGGTCCCTCGATGGAGCGAAACCCCTCACCCGAATTTCGCGCTACGCCCGAAATTCGACCTCTCCCTTCGGGAGAGGTGGCACTCCAGGCTTGCATGGCAGAACATACGTCGATCTGCCTCGCCTTCTCTGGCGGAGTATACTTCGAGGAAGTATCGTCCCCCGGCCACGACGACCCCTGCTTCCCAAGAATCGTCGCCCGGGAGAAACTCGATGCGTCCTACCACGCCGTTCCGCACCCTTGCGCTTGCCTTCGTCTCCGCCCTCGCCCTGTCAACCGCAGCATCCGCCGCGGAAGTCCGCGTCATGATCTCGGGCGGGCTGACGGCGGCGTACAACGCGCTGGTGCCGGAGTTCGAGCGCAAGACCGGGCACAAGGTCATCACCGCCTACGGACCGTCGATGGGCACCACCACCAACGCGATTCCCGTGCGGCTGGAGCGCGGCGAGCCGGCGGATGTGCTGATCATGGTGGGCTATGCGCTGGCCGATCTCGCCAGGAAGGGCAAGGTCGTGGCCGACAGCCAGGTCGATCTCGTCAACTCGCCGATCGGTGTCGCCGTGAAGTCCGGCGCGCCGAAGCCGGACATCTCCTCGGCCGAGACGATCAAGACCGCGCTGCTGGCGGCGAAAACCATCGCCTATTCCGACAGCGCCAGCGGCGTCTATGTCTCGACCGAGATGTTCGGCAAGCTCGGCATCGCTGAGGCGATGAAGGACAAGGCGCGGAAGATTCCGGCAACGCCCGTCGGCGAGATCGTCGCGCATGGCGAGGCCGAGATCGGCTTCCAGCAGATCAGCGAGCTGAAGCCCGTCGCCGGCATCGACATCGTCGGCCCGCTGCCGGAGAGCTTGCAGAAGATCACCGTGTTCTCCGCCGGCATCGCCACGGTGTCGAAGGAGCCCGAGGCCGGCAAGGCGCTGATCGCGTTTCTCGCGTCGCCGGATGCGCGCGACACGCTGGTGAAGAGCGGGCTCGATCCGATTCCCCTGCTGCATCGCTGACGACAGGGACTGCGGCCAACATCACCAGCATTTCATTGACAGCCGGAGATTGGGATGTGTCCGCCTGGCTGGCTTCCTGCGCACGAGCACCACGCAAGTCACGCAGATCGGACGGAGATTTTCGTCGAACAAGATTTTCAACAACCATACAGCACGTCGATGGGATTGCCTGTTCTCCGGCCGCGGCACTATGATCGATTGATTTTATTCCTCATTTTTTGTTGGAGCATTTCATGTCACGTTTGGCATCTGCGGTTCTCACCATGACAATTCTTGCCGGGATGGGCTGCGTTATCGTGTCGGAGGCACGAGCGGCGCCCGCTTTTTGTGACGTGGCGACATGCCTGCAGAAGAAGTGCAGGGGCGCCAGGGGCAATCGCATTCCGATCTGCAATTCGTGGTGCCAGATCGATGTCGCGGACAACAAGAAGAACAGGGTGTGCAGGTAATCGTGCCAATCGCATTGGACGATCATCTGCAGCTTTGCGGGCTGCGTCAGCGTGGCGCTTGTTTGGACTGCGACCTCTGGGGCATCAGCCCCAGAGGTCGATCGTTTGTATCAGGCAGCGTCCCGTTATCAGTGGGATCCGCCGGGCACCGGACCCGGAATGGCATCGACGTTATTGCCGTTGATCCGGTTATCCCAGAAAGACAGAACATTTCCGCTGACTGACGTGCCGTTGCCCACGATCACCGACGAGCCAACTCTGATCGTGCTTCCGCCATTCGCGACCAGGCCGGTCCCGCTCGCGGTCGCGGCACTCCCGTTCACCAGCATTCCGATGTTATTGCCGGTCGTCAGAAAGGCGGTATTGGTGAAGCCGTTCGCAACCGTATCCCGGACAACGATATTGATACCCGCGGCGCCTCCGGAGCTATCGCCCGCGACACCAAAGGTTCCGCGATGAAGGTGAGAGTTGCTGATCATCGCAATTGCTGCGGCTCCAGAGCCCGGATTAACGACGATGGCCGCCCCGGCCGCGCCAGTGCCGGTGTTTGAGATCGTCGTGTTTTCAACGATCAGCTTGGCTGAAGCGGTGGGCGCGAAACTGATCCCGTGGGCAGGGCTCGTCGTGAAATCGCGAATTGTCACGTTCTTGACGTGCAGCGAGGCGCCCGAGGTGAACCGGATTCCCGACAAGCCCGGCGTTGTGCCGGCTCCTTCGATATCGAGCCCTTCGAGATAAACCACGACTGTGCCGGGCGAACCACTGGCGGAGTCATTGATATTGATGCCATTGGTTGCCGATGCGAGAACGCTGCCGAGCGTACCACTACAAAGGATGCTGATGGACTTCGTGATCGTCACAGTTCCATAGCCGCCCGGATCAAGGCAGTTGATCTCGCCGCCCGCCGCGGTCTTTGAGATCGCACCGGCGAACGTCTTGCACGGTGCCGTTCGGCTGCAGGGATTGACGTCGTCGCCGACGCCAGACACCCAAGTCCGGGTTGCCTGAGCGTGCGCCACCGGCGGCCCAAGCAGAACGAACGCGAAGGTGAGATACAACAATCCTAAAGAAAAACGATGCACGAGCTTGCTCCATACATTTGGCCGACGTTCTTGGTTCGGATCACGGAGCAGCTCATTTCCCGAAGAACCCTCAAGCGAAACGACGATAAACAAACGATTTGCGCCTAACTGGCTGACCGCAATCGACAGGCATGATGTCTTGGCAGATCATCGAGCGCGCTGCGACAAATTGACCATCGCAAGCTTAGGTAGCGAGCTGCACTTTCTTGGGGGCGGCGGCTGCATGGCCACGAGGGCGTGGAAGAGCCGAAGCGCCTTGGGCATCCGCCGTTTTCGCGGCTCGCCTCAGCACTCTTTCATTCTACTGCCAGCGAGACCGGAGAGAGCTTACCGGCGATCGGAAGGCGTGCCGACGGCGCTGCGAACATCCCCCGAACTTGAATCTTCGAACGTAAAGAACAAAAGCGCCATGACTAACGCCGCCAATAGTGCGGTTAGCGATAGCACGCCGTACCCCGATCGTGAAAACAGCTCCATGCGGCACTGAGATCACGACCACACCGTTTGAGCTTGATCCATTTGGGCTATGTCATCATCGAGCAGCCAAGCACGCGCAACGGCCCAGCTATGTGGCCAGGGCCATGGACCTGGTAACGCCAGGGCGGGAGGGCGAGGACGCGGCCCGGTCCACACGCAGAGACTGTTTCCCCGCGCGAGTATCGGCCTACCCCCATTGGATAATGATGCTGGTGTGCGGGCCTCTCGACTAGCGCACGAAATTCTTGCACAAAGGGATTATTTGGTCCGGTGCGCCATTTTGGGGGACAACCAAGATGTTTGTTGTTGCGTCGCTTTTAGTTGGGCTCGCCGCCGTTTGGGTGGCTTTTCGGTTGGGCTATCGGCAGGGATACAACGACGGGCTCCGCAATGCCGCCTGCCTATTCGGCAAGGAGGCCTCGAAGAGTGCCGGAACGTCGAATTCGGCTACCACGAGAAACCCGAAGGACCCGTCGCATTGGCACGCGGTCGTTTCCTCGGCCACGTCTCATTAGGATCGCGGATATCCGGCGCCGGCATGCCCCTGCCCGGTCCGCAACCACCAGAGCCGCGTCGGCCATGCCGTGCCGGTCGCAAAGAGATGGATTACGCTTCGCTCATCCGCCCTACCGGAAATGATGCGCGCCGTAGGCCAGCAGCAGCACGACGACCAGCGCAAGCGCCAGCGTCGTGCTCTTCCAGAACAGCACCGGATTGCGCTCGATCAGCGGCGTCGATGACGTCGTCAGGTATTTCGCATTCGGATTGCGCAGGTCGAACAGGAACTCTGAAAAGCTCTCGTAGCGCTTGAGCGGATTGGCGTGCACGGCCCGCTCCAGCGTGCGGTCGACCCAGATCGGAATGTCGCGGCCGGAATGCCCGGCCGGCGAATAGACCAGCCTGTTGAAGTCGGCGCGGGTGCGCGCGCGTGCGATCTGGGCACCATAGGGCAAGCGGCCCGTCAGCATCTGATAGGTGACGACACCGAGCGAGAACAGGTCGGAGCGTGGCGTTCCCGGTTCGCCCAAAAAATATTCCGGCGCGGTGTATTGCTGGGTGCCGAGGATATCGTCGGCACCCGACGGCGCGGCTTCGGCGACGCCGGTGATTTTCGTGGAGCCGAAATCGATGATCTTCACCGTGCCGGTCTTGTCGATCATGATGTTGTCGGGACGGACATCCTGATGCAGCATCTCCTTGCGGTGGAATGCGCGCAAGCCTTTTGCAATTTGCTCGGCGATGTCCCGCACCGTCTCCAGGCCGGGATCGGGATGGTCGATCATCCACTGCGTCAGCGTCTGGCCGTCGATATATTCGGTCGCAACATAGAGGAAGTTGCGCCGGCGCTGCGGCAACCAGGGTTTCAGCACATGCGGGCTGTCGATCCGTTTCGCGACCCACTCCTCCATCATGAAGCGCTTCAGATAAGCGGGATCGTCGCGCAGATCGATCGAGGGGATCTTGATCGTGACTGTGGTGCCGCTGTCCTCGTCGACCGCGAGATAGATGTGGCTGCGGCTGGAACCGTGCAGTTCGCGGACGATGCGGTAGCCGTCGAACTGCATGCGCGCATCCAGGAGCGGCGGCAGCGGCAATTCGGTCGGCTGGCCGAACACCTCGCGCGCATCGCCGTCCGGCAGCTCATCGATCCGGACGATCTGTGCGGTGAGATTGTCGCCGCTGCCGCGCTCGAAGGCGAGCTCGGCCATCGCCTTCGCGGCAGCGTCGAGATCGGCGGCGCCGTCCTGGATCAGCTTGGCGAGCTGCCGCGGCGGCACATGCTCATAGATGCCGTCAGTGACGAGGAGAAAAGTGTCGCCACGCTCCAGCCGAAAATTCTGGTAGTCGATCTCGAGCTGCGGGTTCACGCCGAGGGCGCGGCCGAGATAGCTCTGCTGCGAGGAGATCACGACGCGGTGGTCGTTGGTCAATTGCTCCAGGCTGTTGCCGGAGACGCGGTAGATCCGGCAGTCACCGACATGGAACAGGTGCGCCGTGGTCGACTTGATGACGATGGCGCTCAGCGTGCAGACGTAGCCCTTGTCCTTGTCGTAGGGATTCTGGCTGCGGCGGGTCTGCGCATGCAGCCAGGAATTGGTCGCCTCCAGCACCCGTTGCGCCGAGGTTTTGACGGACCAGGATTCCGAGGTGCAGTAATAGTCGGTCAGAAAACCCTTGACCGCGGACTCGGCCGCGATACGGCTGACGCTGCTGGACGAGATGCCGTCGGCCAGCACGACCGCGATGCCCTTCAAGCCGAGCAGCGGCTCCTCGGGGATCAGCGCGCCGTGGAAATCCTGATTGGCCTCCTTGCGGCCCTTATCAGAGAATTGCCCGACCGATATTTTGAGGCTGCGCGGCATTGCTCGTACCAATGGGTCCCTCCTTGATCAGGAGAGACCCATCAGTCCATGGGATCAAGCCGCCAGACGCTGGCGCTTCGGTGCCGTCTTCACATGCGTTGCGTACAGCGTGAGACCGGTGAAGGCGAGACCGCCGACGAGGTTGCCGACCACGGTCGGGATCTCGTTCCACAGGAGATAGTCGACGAAGGTGTAGTGGCCGCCGAGCAGCAGGCCGGACGGGAACAGGAACATGTTCACGATCGAATGCTCGAAGGTCATGTAGAAGAACAGCATGATCGGCATCCACATCGCGATCACCTTGCCGCTGACCGTGGTCGAGATCATCGCGCCGACCACGCCGGCCGAGACCATCCAGTTGCAGAGCATGCCGCGGATGAACAGCGTCAGCATGCCGCCGAAGCCATGCGAGGCATAGCCGACGGTGCGGCTCTCGCCGATGGTGCCGATCACCTGGCCGACCTTGTCGGGCGGCGAGGTGAAGCCGAAGGTGAAGACGACGGCCATCATCACCGCGACCGTGAAGGCGCCGGCGAAATTGCCGATGAAGACGAGGCCCCAGTTGCGTAGTACGCCGCCGAGCGTGACGCCGGGCCGCCTGTCGATCAGCGCCAGCGGCGCCAGCACGAACACGCCGGTCAGGAGGTCGAAGCCGAACAGATAGAGCATGCAGAAGCCGACCGGAAACAGCGCGGCGCCGACGATCGTCACGCCGGTGTTGACGTTGATGGTCACCGCAAACGCCGCGGCGAGCGCCAGGATCGCGCCGGCCATGTAGGCGCGGATGATGGTGTCGCGCGTCGACATGAAGATCTTGGATTCGCCGGCGTCGACCATCTTGGTGACGAATTCGGAAGGAGCGAGGTAGGCCATTGTCTTGAAGTCCCCTTGAGCAATTGGGTCGCATCGGCTGACAGGCAGTCGCGATGCGCTTGGGTTGAAATGCTCGTCCGTCCGGGGACGCGTGCCGAAATGCGAAAGCGCCGAGGCGACGGCCTCGGTCCCGACGGTCAGTCGGGGCGTTCGATCACAGCAGGGATATGCAGGTTTTGACGCCGATCGAAACTCGATTACTGCGTGAGGCGAACCACATGGGTCGCTCGATCCCTTGGCCTCGGCCAGCACTGGCTTCGGCAATCCGGAGGACGGCAGTCGTCATTGACTGCCACAGTGCAAGCAATCGATATGCCAACAGCAGGCAGGGCCCAGGGCTCGAAAAACGCTGCAAATACCGAAGCTTGTCGGGGCCTTTCGCGAGCCCACCTCCGATCACAATGCCGTGAATTTGGGCAAGTTGCACAGATGTCGCCCATGTCCCCGCAATTCGACGGGGATGCGATATCGATGCCGGATCAGGCGATGCGGGCCAGCTATTTGGTCTGGGTCCGGATCGGCGTGTCCTTCAGGCCGTTGTTGTCGTAGGCCTTGCGCAGCGTGCCGTTGCCGATGGCGTCGGTCATGAACCTGGTGATGTAGGCCGCGGCCTGCGGATGATCCAGCGGCACCGCGACCGCGGTCACCGTCTGCTTGAAGGTCTCGTCGAGCACGCGGGTGCCGGGAATTCTTTTCGCCATCGCGTTGAGCTGGTCGCGCGACAGCGCGAACGCATCGATCTCGCCGCTCTTCAAGAGATTGAAGATCTCGTCATAGGTCTGATAGCCCGTGACCTTGGCGTGCTTGAGATGGGCGATCGCGCCGCGCATCGTGGTCGTGTTGTTGACGGCGGCGACGTTGATACCGTCCTGATCAAGCGTCGCGAAGTTCGTCACCGCCGAGCCTGATTTGACGATGTAGGTGGCGTCGGCGACCTCGTAGATCGGACCGAAGGCCATCCTGGTCTCGCGCTCGGGATCCTTCGGCAGGAAGGTGACGTCCCACGCGTTCTTCGCCGCCGCGTCGGTGATCTGGCCGGAGTTCGGGTACGCGACATATTCGACGGGGACGCCAAGCTGCGCCGCCATCTCCTTGCCGAGGTCGACCGGCACGCCGGCATAACCGGTCTCGGTCCTGGTCGACCAGAACGCACCGCCCGCCGGGCTGATCCCGATCGCGACGCGCAGCTTTCCGGTCGGCGCGATCTCATCCTTCAAGGCATCTGCATTGGCAGGCATGGCCATCATGATCACTCCCAGGGCGAGGCCAGCCAGACGCGACAATCGATCAGACATCGGACCTTCCTCCACGCCGGATCTGATGCCCGGCAAGGCCGGCAACAAACCGCATGGGACAGCGTTGCGCAACCGTCAGATTCGCAACGGGGCTATCCCGGCCTATTTGACCCTGATGGTGATCTTCTCGGAGACGACCGGCGGATTGAAGGGGTAGTGCTTGGCATCGCCCAGCACCAGCTGCAGCGTATGCTTGCCCGGCGGCAGTTCGATGCGGGTCTCGGTCTGGCCCGCGCCGAAATGCAGGTGCGACTTGTCCGATGGAATCGGCTCGTTCGGATTCAGCGGCTCATTCACATCGACCAGCAGATGATGATGGCCGCTGTTCGGATAGTCGTCGCCGGCATGGGTGACGCCCATGTTGCGCAGGCCGAACCGGCACCAGAACGCGCCCTTGATGGTCGCGCCATCGTGCGGCCAGACGAAATAGAGTTTTGCGTCCGGTGGCGCCGGCTTGCCTTGTGCGTTGGCGGGACTCGCGAACAGACCCACGGCCGCCGCCAGCAGGATCACGCGTGCCATTCCCATCGGAACCCTCCCCCATCATGATGCACTACGGCGACAACGCGACCCGGAAGCCATGGGTCGGATATCGAACGTTGGCGTCGTAATTGTCGCGATTGGCCGGCCGCACATAGCGCGCGTCGTTCTTCCAGGAGCCGGAGCGGATGACGTGGGACGCGCAGTCGCCACCGGCCCAGACCGAACCGTCGGTCGGCGCGCCCTGATAGGTGCGGTGCCAGCAATCCTCGACCCACTGGTCGACGCCGCCGCCCATGTCGTAGAGGCCGACCGGATTGGGCTTGAAGCTGCCGACCTTCACCGGCTGTTCGGCCGCGGCATCGCCACCGCAATCCTTGCAGCCGGCGTGGCCCGACTGCACCTGGTCGCCCCACCAGTATCTGGTCTGGGTGCCGCCGCGCGCCGCGAACTCCCATTCGGCTTCGCTCGGCAGCCGGTAGGCCTTGTTCGTCTTGCCCGCGAGCCAGGTCACATATTGCTTGGCGTCGGTCCAGCTCACATTGGTGACCGGCGCATCATCTTTCCCGGTTGCCGTAAAGCCGCAGGCCTTGGCTGCCGCGCACAGATTCCATTCGCGCACCGTGACCGGATACTTGCTCATCGCAAAGGATTTCACGGTCACCCTGTGGATCGGCCGCTCGGACGGATCATCATTGCTGCCCATCGAAAAGCTGCCGCCGGTGAGTGAGACCATCTCGGGCTCCGGCACCGCCGCAGCCTGCGCGGGCGCAGGACTTGCTGACGGCGCAGGCTGCGGCGCGGATTGCTGTCCCGCGAGCGTCGGCGCGGGACTTGGTGCAGGACTTGATGTGGGGCTTGGCGCGAGGCTCGGTGCTGGCGCCGGCGCGGCCTGGGTGGCAGCAGGTGCCGGTTCAGCCGCCTTGGGCGACGACGCTGGTGCCGGCGATGGCGTAACAGATGGCGGTGCCAGCGCCACATCCGCAGGCTTGCCGCGCGGTTGCGTCAGCATGTACCAGAGCGCGCCACAGGCGATGACCGTGATGGCAAGGCCAAGCAATGTGATCAGAACCGCCTCGCGCCGCCGCCGCCTGGTCCGGCCGTAGGCCGCGGCGTCCGGCAGCACACGATAGACGCGGATCGGATCGGTGATGTTCTTGACCTTGCGGTCGCCGAGCGATTCATACCCGCACACCATCTTGTGCTTGATCTGCTCGTAGATGCCGCCGGAGATGAAGACCTCGCCCGGCTCGGCAATCCCCTCCAGCCGCGCGGCCACATTGACGCCGTCGCCATAGATGTCGTCGGGCTCGATGATGACATCGCCGAGATTGACCCCGATCCGGTACTCGATCCAGGACTGCTTCGGCACCGCTGCGTTGCGCCCGACCATGTTCTGCTGAATCACCACGCTGCAGCGGACGGCCTCGACCGGACTGTCGAACATCGCGAAGAAGCCGTCGCCGGTGGTCTTGACCAGCCTGCCGTGGTGCTCGGCAATGGTGGGTTCGACGAGCTCGCGCTGGATCCGCTTGACGCGGGTATGCGTGCCTTCTTCGTCGAGCTGCATCAGACGGCTGTAGCCGGCGATGTCGGCGGCGACGATCGCAGCAAGGCGTCGCGGCATCGCGTCGTCGGGCGGTGGCTTGCCCGGCTTGCCTGACTTGAAGTCGCGGATTTCAGCCATGACTTGGGCAGCTCCTTGGGGCGGCACCACACAAACGCGTTCGAGGCGCAACTGGCGCCTCAGCCCCCAAGACTTACAGCCGCATCAACCGTATCACACCAACGGGTCGAGACAAGTTGCCGGGCGCATGGTGCGTTGCGCGAAGCATCCGCGTCCGGGAACGGCGGTATCCGACGCCGTTTCAGCCCGCTGCCGCGGGCGCGGCAAAACGTCTCTGCCTCAATTCGCCTGCGCCGCAGGCGTCCTGATTTCGTGCGGCAGGATGATCGCGGCGACGATCGCGAGCACGCACAGCGCGGCGAAGGCACGCAGCATCATGCCGAAGCCGCCCTGATCGTACAGCCACGCGACGAGGCCGACCGATGCGCCTGCCGCCGTGAAGCCGACGAAATAGCGCACCGAATAGGCGCGCGAGCGCCATTCTTCGGTGGTGTATTTGCCGACCATCGCGTCGTTCACCGTCACCTGGCCGAACGCCCCCATCACGATGCCGATCGAGACCAGGATCAGCGGCAGGTTCGACAGGCTCGCGGCCAGATACAGGAACGGCGCCAGCATGAAGGACAGCGGCAGCGCCACCGTCTTCAGCGAGTAGCGATCGAGCAGCCGGCCGATCGTGTACTGCGTCATCGCGCCGAACACATAGACGCCAGCGGCGATGACGCCGAGCAGCGCCGGGCTCCTGGTGAGATCAGCCAGCCGTTCGGCGAACAGCTTCGGCAGCGCCACCGTCACCGCGTTGAAGGTGGTGGAGATCGCGATCACCACGATCAGGAGCGACAGCACGACGCGCCACATGTCTTCCTTGGCGACGCGCGCCTGCGCCGCGGCCTGCTTGGTGCCCTTGCGGTCCTCATGCGCGACGGTCATCGCGAAGACGATGCCGATCAACACCGTCACCATGCCCGGCACGATGAAGGCCCAGCGCCAGCCGAGATATTGCCCGATCACGCCGGTCACCAGCGCGGACGAGGCGACGCCGAGATTGCCCCAGACACCGTTCAAACCCATCTCGCGGCCGAGCTTCTCGGCATAGGACACGATCATCGCCGTGCCGACGGGGTGATAGATCGAGGCGAAGATGCCGATCGCGAGCAAGGCGGCACCGAGCTGCAGCGGCGTCTGCACGAAGCCGACCGAGATCATCGACAGGCCGATGCCGACGAAGAAGATCACCATCATGTGGCGGCGGCTCCAGCGGTCGCCGAGCCAGCCCGTCAGCAGCGAGCCGGCGCCGAAGGCGACGAAGCCGGGGGTCGCGTAAGGCAGCAGCTCCGAATAGGCCATGCCGAGCGCGGGCCCCATCACGATGACCGCAGCTGCGAAGATCAGCATGGAATAATGGTCGATGAAATGGGCGGCGTTGACGAAGCTGATCACCCGGCTGGGGCTGTTCATGGTGGTTCCCTGAGGTCGAATCCCGCAATTCCTTGAAATGGGTTATACGTGGATGCCCTGACGGGATGTCGCCAATGAATGTCGTCGAAAAGCCAATCCCTTCCATTATCGGTCGCCTGACCTCGACCGGCGACGGCGTCCACATGGTGGCGAACAACTACAGGAAGGGCGTCCGGCTCGACACCCACATGCACCGCGAGGCGCAGCTGGTCTATGCCGCGCGCGGCACCATGCAGGTGACGACGCCGAAGGGGCGCTGGCTGGTGCCGCCGGACCGCGCGGTCTGGGTCCCTGCCCTGTTTCCGCATGCGATCGACGTGCTGGCCGACATCCAGATGCGGACGCTGTATTTCGACCAGGCGTGGCTGACGCGCGAGGCGCCACCCGGCGGTCCCGCCATCGGCGGGCCGGATGATAAACTCCGCGACGGCCTCGGCAATGAGTTCGTGGTGCGGGTCTCGCCGTTGATGCACCAGGCGATCCTGTCGCTGTTCGACGCGCGCGAGAGCCGCGAGCGCACGGAGCTCTTGATCAAGCTCGTGATGCTCGAGCTGCAACAGGCCGAGGACTCCGCGACCTTCATCCCGCTGCCGCAGGAGCCGCGCTGCCGCCGCGCCGCCGACATCGTGCTTGATGATCCGACGCATGATCATGAGATCGAGACGCTGGCGCGCGAGGTCGGCACCTCGGCGCGGACGCTGTCGCGGCTGTTCTCGGCGGAGACGCAGCTCTCGTTCAAGAGCTGGTGCCAGCGCGCCCGCATCGCGGCTGCGATCGAACGGCTGTCGACGGAAGGCAATGTCTCGGTCAAGCAGGTCGCCGCCGACCTCGGCTATGCCAGCGTGCCGGCGTTCTCCCACGCCTTCCGCCAGGTGACCGGGAAGACGCCGACCGAATTCGCCGAGAAGGCGTGAATAATACCGTTGTCGCGTTCTGACATATTTCTGAACGATCGATGCGCTTGATTCCCATCCACCCGAACCTAAATCCATTGTAAGGTTCGGCATCACCGGACGTAACCGATACATGGCCAACGCCTTCTTCTCCGATCTGCTGTCCACGATCTCCGAACGCGGGCGCAGCCTGCTCGGCCGCGCCGGCGCCACCAATGGCAAGCAGGACTCCTCCGAACTGCTCGAACTCTGCGAAGCGCTGCTGTCGGGACGCGGTGAAGCCTCCGCCACCGCGATGGCACGCGAGGTGCTCGACCGCTATCGCCACCTCGACGCCGACGGCCGCCTGTCGTTCTTCGCCGCCCTCGCCCGCGATTTCGGGCCCGACATGGCAAAGCTGTCGCAGGTGGTCGAGAGCTGGCGCACCCAATCCAATGGCGACGACGCCAGCGACCTGCATTTCGCGTCGGAGCCGCGGCGGCAGGAGCTGATCCGCCGGCTCAACCGCGCACCGGGCGGCACCAGCGATCTGGTGGCGATGCGCTCCGATCTGCTTTCACTGATGAAGGGCAACAAGGACCTCGCCGCGCTCGACCGCGACGTGGTTCATCTGCTCTCATCCTGGTTCAACAGGGGATTTCTCGTGCTGCGCAGGATAGACTGGTCGTCGCCAGCCAATATTCTGGAAAAGATCATCCGATACGAGGCCGTGCACGAGATCCGCGACTGGAACGATCTGCGCCGCCGCATCGATCCGGTCGATCGCCGCTGCTATGCCTTCTTCCATCCCGCGCTGCCCGATGAGCCCCTGATCTTCGTCGAGGTCGCGCTGACGGAAGCGATCCCCGGCGCGATCGCGCCGCTGCTCGCCGAGGAGCGCGAGCCGGTGCCGATGGAGCGCGCCCGCACCGCGGTGTTCTACTCGATCTCCAACACCCAGCGCGGGCTCGGCGGCATCTCGTTCGGCAGCTTCCTGATCAAGCAGGTGGCCGAGGAGCTGCGCCGCGAATTGCCCAAGCTCGACAATTTCGTGACGTTGTCGCCGGTGCCGGGCTTCATGCAGTGGATCAAGGAGGCCGCCGACGTGCCGCTCTCCGACGACGACCGCAAGGTGCTGGAAATCCTCGACAGAGGTGGCTGGCCTGAGAACCCCGAGCTGACCGCGCAGCTGCGCGCCGTGCTGGAGCCGCTGGCCGCGCATTATTTCCTCAAGGCACGCACGTCGAAGGGCCGCATGATCGACTCCGTCGCCCGCTTCCATCTCGGCAACGGCGCGCGGCTGGAGCGGATCAACTGGCTCGGCGATCTCTCGCCGAAGGGTGTTCGCGAGTCCGCCGGCGTGATGGTCAACTACCTCTACCGCCTCGACGACATCGAGAAGAACCACGAGGCCTACGCCAACAATGGCGAGGTGATCGCCTCCAGCGCGGTGAAGAAGCTGATCAAGGGCGAAGGGCGCAGGCTGCTGGACATGCGGCTGTCGTAGAGCCGTTCCGCGACAGACAACACCGGGTGCCGGCCACGCGGCGCCCGGTGCCCCATCTCACGCCGTCACAAGATCAAATCCGCACTGTGAAGGGCGGCGACATTGACGTGGATGCGGATGTCCGGCGTCCCGTTGCCGTCGACGTCCCCTTCCAGCATGTTGTTGGCATAACGCAGCTGACCGGCGATATCGGTGAATGCAGCGTCTCCGATGAAGGTGAAATGCTGGGCGCCGGCGGTCTGCGTGTTGGCGTCGATCGCTGACAGATCGATGTGGTCACCCTGCGCGCTGGAGAAGTCCGTGATCTCGTCCGGACGACTTGGCATGCTGTCCTGTGTGGCCTTGAAGACGAAGGTGTCAGCACCGGCGCCGCCCGCCAGCACGTCTGCGCCCGCGCCGCCGTTCAGCGTGTCATTGCCCTGGTTACCCCAGAGATGGTCGTTGCCGTCGCCGCCATCCAACTCGTCGTTACCATCGCCGCCGGTCAGGTTGTCGTTACCCATCCCGCCAGCCAGGTGATTGGCGGTGGCGTCGCCGGTGAGCGCGTCCTTGAAGGCGCTGCCGACGACATTCTCGATCGAGTCGTAGGTATCTCCCTGGGCGTCGCCACCGCTGCCGGTATGGGTCGCCAGATCGACGGTCACGCCCGACGTGGAGTTTTGGTAAAGGACGGTATCGATCCCGCTGCCGCCGGCGAAGCTGTCGATGCCTGCTCCACCGAGGAACGTGTCGTTGTCGGCGTTGCCCCAGAGAAAATTGTGGCCGGTACCGCCGGAGAGGAAATCGTCGCCTCCGTGCCCCGTCAGCGCGTCGTTTCCGCCTGCGCCGAAGATCTCGTCGGCGCCCGCGCTGCCGAACAGCGCATCCTTGCCTTCGGTTCCGCTGATCGTGCCATCGAGCGTCAGCACCCTTCCATGAATGTCCTGATCGATGCCTTCGCTCGAGGTCCATGTCACGAAGATCTGTCCGTTGGGCAACTCGGTGACATGCGGCGCCGTTTCGCCGAGGCCCGTCGAGGTGTTGACGATAAATTCCGGACTGCTCATCGTGCCGTCGGCATTCACGACCTGCGCATAGACGCCGTCACTGCTTCCGCTGTGTTGATCCCAAGTGACGACGGCGCGCCCGTCGGCGAGCGCCGTCACCGATGAATCGAACGATGAGACGCCATTGCCACCGGCAGGACTGATCAGGAAGTCCTGGCCCAAGGCCGTGCCGTGAGCATCGAACATCCGTCCCTCGATTGCGTTGCCGGAACTCCAGGTCACCAGCACATTATCATTGGCGAGGGCTGTGACCTGCGATCCCAGCTGATCGGTCGCGTCGCTCGAGCTGATCTTGAAGTCGGCTGTATTCGCGGTGCCGTCGGGGTTGAGGATACGGCCAACGAGCACGTTGGCGCTCTGACCTTGCGAGGAGACCCATGTCACGAAGGCGTCACCATCGTGCATCGCCGCGACTGCGGGCTGGAACTGCTGCCCGGAGACGGCGCCGTTGATGGTGAACTCCGATCCCAGCGGTTGTCCGCCGGCATCGACGAAATGGCCGACGATATCGGACGGACTGCCTGCGCCGGAGGTGAAGGCCGTCGAAGCCACCAGCGTTTCACCGTCGGCCAATGTCGCGGCGGCCGCCGTGACTTCGTTGGATCCGGAGTTGAGGATGAATTCGGACCCGACGGTGCCGTCGGAATCGACGACGCGCGCATGGATGTCGCTGATCCCCCCGATCAGATCGGTCGACGACCAGGCGACCAGCACATTGCCGTCCGGCAACGTCGTCAGCGAGACCTGGTTCTGCTCCTCTCCTCTCGTATTGATAGTGAAATCAGGTGATCCGACCGATCCGTCGGGATTCAGGATGCGGACGCGGACCTCGGTGGGGAAGTCGCCGCCTTCGGCCGAGAGCCAGGCAGCAAGGATACGTCCGTCGCCGAACACGGCTTGCGTGGAATCGAGCTGATCGTTGGCCGTGGTGGAGTTGATGAGATATTCTTGGTCGCTCATTATCGCGCTTCCTCATTGTTCTTCTATGTCGACGGGCACCGCGTCGACTTGTTGAGATGCGTGCGGTCGCAAAGGCGGGAGCGCCGGTCCAGTTCGGCGGCCTTCAAATGTGCGGGGATCAGGAGCGCGGGGGTGCTGTCGCGTCGATGCTGGGCGAGATTGTCCGCGGTCGAGCAGAGGTTGATCCGCGATTCAGTCGAATGTTTGACTCGACGCTTTCTTGTTCATGTTTGACGCGCAGTTCCGTTGCAACGGAACTGCGCGTCAGATTTGCTGGCGTGCGCGTCGATTCGATTCAATCAATGCGAAGACCGAAACCGCAGCACACTCGCGGGCAGCTGCGCGGACAGCCAGGACGCAATGGCGCGCTCGTGGCGGTGATAGAGCAGGCCAGCCGCGATCATGGCGATGCCGATCAGCGACAGCGCGAACGGAAACATCAGCGAGTCCTTGAACACGACGTCGGCGAGATGGCCGAGATAACCGACAATGCCGAACGTGCCGAACAACGCATAGGCGCGCCGCATCAGGATCACCGCGAGAGCCAGCAGGCCGACATTGAACAGGCAGTAGAGCGCCTTGCCGAGCTCGCTCGCGCCTTCGGTGGCGGAGATGCCGCCCCAGAACGCCATCAGGCCGAACAGATGCAGCCAGAACGCAAAGTCACCGTTGCGGCTGCGATAGTCGGTGGTCCAGGCGATCGCGAGGATCGCAAGCCCGAACCAGATCGACACCTTGCGCTGCATCTCGAAATCGGAATGCTCGGCATTGAAAACCCACGGCGCGAGATCCATCGACATGAACCACAGCGCGAACGCGATGATCGCGACGATGAAGGGGAAGCGGAAGAAGCGCAGCGCGATGGTGCCGGCCACGACGGCGGCGACCTCCATGAAGATCCAGCTGCCCTTGATCCAGACATAGAAGTCGTGGACCGTGCCGGGCTTGCCGAACTTGCCCCACCAGCCGAGCTGTTCCTGAACGCCGTAAACCGCGAGCGGCGCCATCGACACCGCGACCGCGATCAAGAGGCCGCCGGGCACGTGCAGGTTCTTGCGGTGCCAGAGATGATGGCCGGCAAACGCGAACGCGCCGGCATAGGCCAGGGCGCAGGCAACGAGCGCGCCGCCACCCATCTGCGCAAACGCGAGCGTCGAGAACAGGCCCATCGCGCCGATCACGATCAGCGCGCCGGCGTACCAGAGCAGATGCGCGGCATCGAACTTCGCCCGTGGCGCAGTGCCAGCGGCCGAGGCCTGCAGGAAGGCCAGCAGCCGCTGCAGGTCGGTGGCGCTGATCACGCCGGCACTCTCGGCCGAACGAAGATCACCTTCTGAATATCGCATCTCTCAAGCCTCTCCGCTGCCATGCGGCCACGCGCGCCCACGCCCTCAGGGCGTGGCGGGCGTCGGGCCGCCATTGTGGTGGTATCTACCGGTGAGTATGTTCACTCTTGAACGACGTTCAAGACAAACTTGAGCATCGCTCACACGATTTCGTGAGATGTTTAGATGGAACACCGCCCCCGCTCAGGCGAAGCCGTGTTCACGCGCAGAAGTCAGGAAGGCACAAGCGGTTGGGTTCCCTCCCCCCTTGCGGGGGAGGGTTAGGGAGAGGGGTAAGCCGCGCAGGCGGTGTTTGTGGCTTACCCCTCTCTCCAACTCTCCCCCGCAAGGGGGGAGAGAGCCCTACCGCCTTCCGCGTGGCCTGAAGCAAGATCGGCGGCGTGAGACCTGGCTAGGCTCAGGCCTTGTATTCGTACAGCAGCCGGGCGCGGATGGTGCCCTCCAGGGCCCGGATGTCCGCCAGCACGCGCTGGCTGTCGGCGGCGGAGGCATCGGCGTCCAGAACCACGTAGCCGACCTCGTGGTCGGTCTCGTAGTACTGCGCGGCGATGTTGACGGCGTGGCGGGCGAGCACTTCGTTCAGGCGGCCGAGCATGCCCGGCAGATTGCGCTGGACCTGGATGAAGCGCGTGCCGGTCGGACGCGACGGCAGCTGGACCTGGGGGAAATTGACCGCGCCCATGGTCGAGCCGGAATCGCTGTAGTCGACCAGCTTGCGCGCGACTTCGGCGCCGATCCGTTCCTGCGCCTCTTCGGTCGACCCTCCAATGTGCGGGGTGAGGATGACGTTCTCCAGCCCCTGCAGCGGCGAGACGAAGCGATCCGCGTTCGAGCGCGGCTCGACCGGGAAGACGTCGACCGCGGCACCACGCAGCCTGCCCTCGCGCAGCGCGTCGGCGAGCGCGTCGAGGTCGACCACCGAGCCGCGGCTGTTGTTGATGAAATAGGCGCCCGGCTTGATCGCCGCGATCTCCTCGCGCCCGATCATGCCATGCGTCGAGGGCGTTTCCGGCACATGCAGCGACACCACGTCGCTTTGCGCCAAGAGCTCCTGCAGGCTCGCGGTCGGCTCGGTGTTGCCATGGCGAAGCTTGTCGGTGTGATCGTAGAAGATCACCCGCATGCCCAGCGCTTCGGCGAGGTTGGAGAGCTGTGAGCCGATATTGCCGTAGCCGATGATGCCGAGCGTCTTGCCCCGCACCTCGTAGCTGTCGTTGGCGGACTTGTCCCAGCGGCCCTCATGCGCGGCGTTGGAACGGCCGACGATCCGGCGCAGCAAGAACACGATCTCGCCGATCACCAGTTCCGCGACGCTGCGCGTGTTGGAGAACGGCGCGTTGAACACGGGAATGCCGCTGCGGCGCGCGGCATCGAGATCGACCTGGTTGGTGCCGACGCTGAAGCAACCGATCGCGATCAGCCGGTCCGCAGCCTCGAGCACGTCGGGCGTGATCTGCGTGCGCGAGCGGATGCCGAGGATATGCACGCCCTTGACGGCCTCCTTGAGCGCATCGCCCTCCAGCGCCTTGGACAGGCGCGTCATGTTGGAATAGCCCGCCGTCTCGATCAGCTGCGCGGCGCTGTCGTTGACCCCTTCGAGGAGCAAGACCCGAATCTTGTCCTTCGAGAGCGAGAGTTGGGGAAGCGGAAGATTTTTGGCCAAGGCTCGGCGTCCTTCAGAGGGCGATGAGCGGTGGGCTACCAAAAGATGTCCGGCCTGCCAATCGTCCTTATTCGGCCAGCGCCTTCATTTCCTTGTAGAGATCGGATTTGCCCTCGAAACCGATGCCCGGCAGGTCCGGCATCACGATATGGCCGGCCTCGACGCTCACGCCGTCGGGGAAACCGCCGTAGGGCTGGAACAGGTCGGGATAGCTCTCATTGCCGCCGAGGCCTAAGCCGGCGGCGATGTTGAGCGACATCTGGTGGCCGCCATGCGGGATGCAGCGGCTCGTCGACCAGCCGTGGGTCTTCAACACCTCCAGCGTGCGCTGATATTCGCAGAGGCCGTAGGACAGCGCGCAGTCGAATTGCAGCCAGTCGCGATCCGGCCGCATGCCGCCATAGCGGATCAGGTTCTTCGCGTCCTGGTGGCTGAACAGATTCTCGCCGGTCGCCATCGCCCCCGGATAGAACTCGGCGAGCGCGGCCTGCAGCGCATAGTCGAGGGGATCGCCGGCCTCCTCGTACCAGAACAGCGGATACTCTCGCAGCATCTTGGCGTAGGCGATCGCGGTCTCCAGGTCGAAGCGGCCATTGGCGTCGACGGCGAGCTGCGCGTTGCTGCCGATCTCCTTCAGCACCGCCTCGATGCGCTCGCGGTCCTCCGCGATCGGTGCGCCGCCGATCTTCATCTTCACGACGTTGTAGCCGCGATCGAGATAGCCGCGCATCTCCTTGCGCAGCGCGCCGAGATCCTTGCCGGGATAATAATAGCCGCCGGCGGCATAGACGAAGACGCGCGGATTGGCGGTGACGCCGTGACGTTCGGCGAGCAGCCGGAACAGCGGCTTGCCGGCGATCTTCGCCACCGCATCCCACACCGCCATGTCGATGGTGCCGACCGCGACCGAGCGCTCGCCATGGCCGCCCGGCTTCTCGTTCGACATCAGCGTCGACCAGACCTTGTCCGGATCGAGATTGTCGCCGGCCGCGTTCAGCAGTGACTTCGGATCGGCTTCCGTCAGCCGCGCCGCGAAGCGCTCGCGGATCAGACCGCCCTGGCCATAGCGGCCGTTGGAATTGAAGCCATAGCCGACAACCCGCTTGCCGTCGCGCACCACGTCGGTGACCACGGCAACCAGGCTCGAGGTCATCTTGGTGAAGTCGATATAGGCGTTGCGGATCGGCGAGGAGATCGGTTTTGTCACCTCGCGGACGTCAACGATGCGGACGGACATGGTGTGCTCTTTCGGTTAAGGCCGCCGCTCCCTCCCCGTCATTGCGAGCGAAGCGAAGCATTCCATCCTTGCGCTTGCGGAGACATGGATTGCTTCGTCGCTTTGCTCCTCGCAATGACGGTGTGTGTTGCGCCGACGGCGCGCTTCATCAGGCCTTCTTGTCGCGGAAATACGGCTCGACGGTGCCGTGCACCTTCAGCGTCAGCGGATTGCCGTGACGATCCTTGGCATTCCCCGCGGTGACGCGCACCCAGCCTTCGCTGATGCAGTACTCCTCGACATTGGTCTTCTCGGCGCCCTTGAAGCGGATGCCGACGTCGCGCGAGAGGATCGCCTCGTTGTAGTACGGGCTGTTCGGGTCGATCGAAAGCCGATCGGGAAACTGGTCGTTGGTGGTGTCGTGATTGTCGCTCATAGCAGGGCCTCAATGTCTCGTCTCAATCCTTCGGGCCGGGCAGTCGGCGCATGCCGCGCCACCACCTTGCCGGCGCGGTCGACCAGGAATTTGGTGAAATTCCATTTGATCGACGACCCCAGCAGGCCCGCTCTCTCGCGCTTCAGATACTCATACAGCGGATGCGCATCGCTGCCGTTGACGTCGATCTTGGCGAACATCGGAAACGTCACGGCGTAATTGGTCTCGCAGAACTGCGCGATCTGCGCGGCAGTGCCCGGCTCCTGCGCGCCGAACTGGTTGCAGGGAAAGCCGAGCACGGCAAAGCCGCGCGGCGCGAGATCCGCGTGCAGCTCCTGCAGCCCCTTGTATTGCGGCGTGAACCCGCAGGCGCTGGCAGTGTTGACGATCAAGAGCACCTGACCCTCGAACCGCTGCAGCGGCACGTCGTCGCCGGCCAGCGACTTGGCCGTGAAATCATAGACGCTCGGCATCTGTCCTCTTCAGGTCACTGGGTCGATCGCCGCCGATGGTGTCCCGCCGGCTTCCACCGCCTCGCCCGCGGCAAGGCAGAGATCCTCGCGATAGCGCGCTGCGACCAGCTGCACGCCGACGGGAATCCGTCCGACCAGTCCGGTGGAGACCGTTAGCCCGGGAAGCCCCATGAAGGGAATGGCAATCTGCGGCAATTGCGCATGCCACACCCGCGCAAACGACGCCTCGTCCTTGCGGTCGAGATGATCGGGGAACGGCAGCTCGCCGGACACCGGCATCAGCAGCACCGGATATTTGTCGAGGAAGGCGAACCATTCGCGGGTCAGCGTGGCGCGGCGCGCCAACGACCTGGAGAGATCGAACGGATGCACTTTTGCGCGGTTGCCGCGCAGGCAGGCCAGCGCGCCGGGATCGCCCTCGCGCTCGGCGGCCTCGAGCTGCGCCTCATAGCCGTCGCCGAGCCAGAGCCTGGTCTGGATTTCGGCGGCCTCGCGCAGCGGCGGCGTGTCGTCGATCTCCTCGACGATCCAGCCCGCGGCCTGCAGCCGCTTGCCGGCATCGGCCACGGCTGCGACGACCTCCGGCACCGGGTTCAGTCCATCCGGATTGAGGCACATCGCGACGCGCTTCTCCCGCTTTGGCCCTTCGAGCGGCACCGGCGCGTACCAGGGATCGCGATAGTCGGGCGCCGACATTGCCGCGAGCGAGATGCGGAGATCGTTGATCGTCCGCGCAAGCGGGCCGGACACCGCGCTGATCTGCGGGCCGATCGGCCGCTCCGGCAGCGCGGCGTTGAAGGCAGGGATCCGGCCCAGGCTCGGCCGCAGGCCGTGCACGCCGCAGGCATAGGCGGGATAGCGGATCGAGCCGGCGATGTCGGTGCCGTGCGCGATGTGGCCGATGCCGGCCGCGACCGCCGAGCCCGCGCCGCCCGAGGAGCCGCCCGGCGTGATGCCGGGATCGCGCGGGTTCTTGGTGTCGCCATGGATCAGATTGGTGGTGAACCAGCGATAGGAGAAGGCCGGGCAATTGGTGCGGCCGAGAATCACGGCGCCCGCCTTGCGCAGATTCGCCACCACGGGATTGTCGACCTTGGCGATCACGTCGCGCTGCAGCTTCAGGCCGTTGGTGGTGGCAAAGCCCTCCTGGTCGACATTGACCTTGATCGTGATGGGCACGCCGGCGAGTGGGCCGGCATCCTCGCCGCGCGCGATCGCCGCATCGACCTTGGCAGCCTGCGCCAGCACATCGGCCGGGCGATGATCGACCACCGCATTGATCTTGGGGTTCACCGCGTCGAGCCGGGCGAGGCCCGCTTCGGCCGCCTCTTTCGCCGAAACCTTTTTGGATTTGATGAGGCTGGCCAGTTCCGCGGCCGACAGACGCCAAAGATCCTGCATGTGCAACTCCGTGTGGAGGTTGCCTTTTAGCGCCGCAGGGAGGGCATGGCCAGCGGCGCCGGGCGCCGCTATGGATTGCCTGCCGCGAGGGCCGAAACTCAGCCCGACACGGCGGGAAAACTGCTCCCGGGGACGAACCTCAATGACAACTGACCTGATCGTCGAACTGCCCGCATTTGATACCGGCCAATACGAAGGCTGCGAATTCATCATGTCGGGCGGCGATGCCCGGCTGAAACTGTTCTTTTCCGAGCTCCCTGAGGTCAGGATCAACTTCTCACGCGCGCGATGGCATCAATTCACGGCTCTGCCGAATTGCAGCATCGAGATGATTCAGGGCGCCTACTTTCGCTTGGTCGAACTCAGGGACTCAAGAACATTGGCCGCATTCATCAAGGCCGATCGGTATCCCCGGCGGGCTTATCGAGAACTCCATCACTATCGAATATTTCTGGACGAAACGGGCTGCCACGAACTCTTTGCTCAATCCGCTGTTCGCCAACCATAGTCGAGGGGTTGGTAGGCCTACCTCACATGGGCCACGTAATAGGCGAGATCGGCGATCTGCTCCTTGGGTATCGCGCCCATCACGTCGGCCATGGTGGCGTCATAGCCGTGGCGGCTGTTGTCCTTGTACTCGGCCAGCGTTTTCGCGAGGTAATCCTCGCGCTGGTTGGCGATGCGCGGGACGTTGTCCTTCCCGGAGTAATCGGTGTTGTGGCAGGTGTTGCAGCGGTTCTGCTTCGCGAGCCCCTCGCCGCGCGCCATTCGTGCGGCATCGCCGGCATCCTTCGGCGCCGCGGGTTTTGGCAAGCTGGCGATGAAATCGGAGAAAGCGCGCAGATCGTCGTCGGTCAGCGGCTTCGCCATCTCGTTCATCGGCTCGAAGGTGCGCAGCTTCTCGCGGAACATGAAGAGCTGGATCAGCGCATACGGCGCCTGCTGGCCGCCGAGCGAGGGCGTGTTCTCGGTCTCCGAACTGCCGCGCTCGCCATGGCAGGCCAGGCACGGCGCGGCACGCTCCTGGATGGTTTCGGCGGATGCGGAGAATGAGAGAGAGGCAAGTGCCACAGTGATTGCGAGCTTGCGCATCGATCCATCCTCACATGCATCGTTCAAAAGAAAATCGGGGGCAGCGGGCGCTGCCCCCGATCGATCGCATCAGATTACTGCGCCGCGACCTTCGGCTTGCCGTAGGTGATGCGGTAGACCGCGCCGTTCCAGTCGTCGGAGACCAGCATCGAACCGTCCTTCAGCAGCATCACGTCGACGGGGCGGCCGACATATTTGTTGTCTTCGAGGAAGCCGGTGAGGAACGGCTCCATCGACTTCACGGTGCCGTCCTTGTTCAGCTTGACGACGACGACGTCACCGCCCTGCTTCTGCGACTTGTTCCAGGAGCCGTGGCGCGCGATGAAGATCGCGTTCTTGTAAGCCTTCGGGAACTGGCTTCCGGTGTAGAAGCGCATGCCGAGCGCTGCTGTATGCGGGCCCATCAGGCCGACCGGCGCGGTGTAGTCCTTGCAGTTCTTGCCCCAGCCGAGCTCCTGGTCGATGATGTTGCCCTGATAGCAGAACGGCGCGCCGAAATCCTCGCCGGCCTTGGTGACGCGGTTGAGCTCGTCCTCAGGCACCGTCTCCGACAGCCAGTCGCGGCCATTGTCGGTGAAGTACATCTGCTTGTTTTCCGGATTCCAGTCGAAGCCGACGCTGTTGCGCACCCCGAGCGCGTAGACCTCGGCGCCGGAGCCGTCGAGATTCATGCGGCGGATCTGGCCGTGGGCGTCGTCATGCAGCACGTTGTTGCCGGGCTGACCGACCGGGACATAGAGCTTGTTGTCCGGGCCGATGGCGATGAACTTCCAGCCATGCGCCTCGTCCTTCGGCAGCTTGTCATAGATCACCGTCGGCTTCGGCGGGTTGTCGAGGACGTCCTCGATCTTGTCGATCTTGGAGACCTGCGACAGCTCGGCGATGTAGAGCGTGCCGTCCTTGAACGCGACGCCGTTCGGGCGATAGAGGCCGGAGGCGATCACCTTGACCGAGCGTTTGCCGTCCTTGTTGACGATGGCATAGACCTTGTCGACGAGGCGGCTGCCGACGAACACGGTGCCCTTGTCGCCCTGCGCCAGCGAACGCGCGTTCGCCATGCCGGCGGCATAGACCTCGATGTTGAAGCCGGCCGGCACCTTGAGCTTGGCGAGCGGCAGCTTGTCGGGCGCGGACGGCAGCGGCGGCGGCGCAACCGGAGCGAGCTTGGCGGCCGCCTCATTGTCCGGACGTCCGATCATGGGCGAGCCCGGCGGCAGCGGCGCTGCGGTGGGTGCCGCGCCCGCCGCAGGCGGACTGGCGGGCTGTTGGGCGATCGCGGAAAGCGTGAAGGCACCGAAGAAGGCGCCGGCCAGCAACAGGCTGCGCGACGCAGACGAATGACGCATCATGGTGTTTCTCCCCTGGACGGAAGCCGTCTTCCTGGCGCTGGCGCGCCGGCGGCTTTTCCGGGGTCGCAGTCTCCGAGTTTGTCCGGACAAATGCAATCGGAAACATTTCGGAATCGGCGCGGGCCGGCGGTGTTGGCGCCAGCTCGCGCTGCGGATCAATGCCGTGTGACGGAGCGGTCCGGCGACTCCAGGATCGCCTCCGTGAACGGAAATTCCAGCACGATATCGCCGTCGTCATCGGTGACCTCGATGACGGCATTCAGCAGCGCCCCGTCGGCGCCCTCGGTCTTCAGCAGCTCGCGGATCATCGCCCGCGCCATCTCCCAGGCGCGGTCGGGATCCCTGAGGATTTCGCCATCAGGATCGGAGATCAGCTCGTCGCCGATACGGGTGTTGAAGAAATAGCGGGGCATCGGCGGAACTCGGCTCGGGTTCGGGTGGGTGAAGCGGCTAATCGTCACCAGGACCTTGGGAGGAAGGCTTGCGGCCCCGCCCAAAGCTCAAGATCACTATTCCCGCTGGCACGAACAACAGGAAAAACGTCTGATCCCACGGGGTTTTGAGGGGAACGCGCGCACAACTCCGTGAGCGGACCATCGCAGCGCAACATGATTTGCGCAGCGCAACGTTGCGAAAAATTTAAGTGGCGAACTTTTCCAGCCGAAGTACCTTAGTGTGAGGGCGGAAATTCGTCCGGTCGCAAATGGAGAGCCAAAATGGCCTGGAAAGCACCGAAGATCGTCGAAGTGTCGGTCGGCATGGAAATCAACATGTATATGTGCGCCACCCGCAAGTAAGCGGACGCGTCCTATACAGGTTAGCGCAGGTGGACGTCCGGGCGTTGACGCGCTCCCGCTGAGGGATCGTGGTTCAAGTCCGGGCTCCACCTTCGATTTTTTTGGCACCCCTTTCAGGGGTCTGTGAAGTCGCGCCGGGGGACGGTTCATGCTTCGCATCGTCGTCCTGGGTGCTGCCGCCGGTGGTGGCGTTCCGCAGTGGAACTGCGGCTGCGACGTCTGTCGCAAGGCGCGCAGCGATTATCCCGAGCTGCAGAGCACGCAGGCCTCCATCGCGTTCAGTCGCGATGGTGCGCACTGGTTCCTGGTCAACGCCTCACCCGACCTGCGCCAGCAACTGATCGCGACGCCGCAGCTTCATCCGAAGGCGGGCGAGCTGCGCCATACGCCGATCGCGGGCGTGATCCTGACCAACAGCGAGATCGATGCCGTCACCGGGCTATTGTCGATGCGCGAGGGCTCGCCCTTCGCGATCTACGCCCATGAGCGCGTGCTCTCGATCCTAAAGTCCAACAGCATCTTCAACGTGCTGAGCGAGAAGAACGTCAAGCGCATCGCAATCGACGTCGACCGCGCCTTTGAGCCCGCCCTGCCCGACGGCTCGCCCTCCGGCATCGAGGTGCTGCCGTTCGAGGTTCCCGGCAAGGGGGCCTGGTATCTCGAAGGCAAGGCGCATCCGGCCGGCGCCGACGGGGTCGGCGATACTTTGGGCCTGCGCATTGCGGACAAGGCCAGCGGCAAATATTTCTACTTCCTGGCCGCCTGCGCGCGGGTCACCGATGACGTGCGGCAACGCATCACCGGCGCGCCGCTGGTGTTCTTCGACGGCACGGTGTGGCGCGACGACGAGCTGATCGTGGCGGGGCTCGGCAACAAGACCGGTCAGGGCATGGGACATATCGCGATGTCGGGCGATCACGGTGCGATCGAAAGCCTCGCGGCCCTCGACATCGGACGAAAAGTGTTTTTGCATATCAACAATTCCAACCCGGCGCTGCTTGGGACCTCGGCTGAACGCAAGGCGACTGAGCGCGCGGGATGGCAGATTCCCTCCGATGGAACGGAGATCGTGCTGTGAATATGGTGCCGACCACTGGGATGACCGCGCTGACCATCGGCAAGGGCATCCAGCTCAATTCCGCCGAGGAGATGGAAGCGACGCTGCGCACGATCGGCGCGACGCGCTATCACAGCCTGCATCCGTTCCACCGCCTGCTGCACGGCGGCAAGCTCAACAAGGGCCAGGTGCAGGCCTGGGCGCTGAACCGCTACTACTACCAGAGCACGATCCCGCTGAAGGACGCGATGGTGATCTCGCGCTTCCGCGACCGCGCCACCCGCGTCGAGTGGCGGCACCGCATCGAGGATCATGACGGCGACATCGGCAGCGAAGGCGGCATCGAGCGCTGGCTCAAGCTGACCGAGGGCCTCGGCCTCGACACATCTTACGTGGAATCGACCGAGGGCATTCTGCCGGCGACGCGGTTTGCGGTGGAAGCCTATGTGCATTTCTGCCGTGACCGCACGCCGCTGGAGGCGATCGCCTCTTCTCTGACTGAGTTGTTCGCGCCGAACCTGCATGAGGAGCGCATCTCGGGAATGCTGAAGCACTACGACTTCGTCAACCCCGACATCATGAGCTATTTCAGCCGCCGCCTGACCCAGGCGCCGCGCGATGCCGGCTTTGCGCTTGAGTACGTCAAGCAGCACGCCAGGACGCCGGCCGAGCGCGAGTCGGTCTGCAATGCGCTGATCTTCAAGACCAACGTGCTGTGGGTGCAGCTCGACGCGCTCTATCATGCCTATGTCAACGACAACATTCCGCCCGGCGCGTTCGTGCCGAAGTCGAGCTAGGGGCAAATCATGGCAGGCCGCAACATCAGCGTCAGCGAGACCAGCCGGCCGAAGCTGCCGCGCCATGCCAGGCTGAAATTCGACGAGACGCGAAAGGTCTGGGTGATCCTGGCGCCGGAGCGCGTACTGGCGCCGGACGAGATCGCGGTGGAAGTGCTGCAGCTTTGCGACGGCGAGCGCAGCGTCTCCGACATCGCCGGTCTGCTGGCGGAGAAATACGCCGCGCCGCGCGAGGCTATTGCGACCGACGTGGTTGCCATGCTGCAGGATCTGGCCGACAAGGGCTTTCTCACCGAAGCGCGCGAGAAAACACCATGAGTGATACGCTCGCTGACAACACCGCCAAGACCGGCCCGAGCGACGGGCTCGCCGTGCTGGAGAGCCGCCGCTCGCCGGCCGAGACCTACGGCATTCCGCTGGCCGTACTCCTCGAAGTGACGCATCGCTGCCCGCTGCAATGCCCCTATTGCTCCAACCCGGTCGAGCTCGACCGCGGCAGCACGGAGCTCACCACCGAGGAATGGAAGAAAGTCCTGAGCGAGCTCGCCGAGCTCGGCGTGCTGCAGATCCATTTCTCCGGCGGCGAGCCGACCGCGCGCAAGGACATCGTCGAGCTGGTGCAGCATGCGACCGATGTCGGACTGTATTCCAACCTGATCACCTCGGCGGTGCTGCTGACAAAGGACAAACTCTCCGCGCTGGCGGATGCCGGCCTCTGCCACGTCCAGATCAGCTTCCAGGGCAATGAGTCCATCGTTGCCGATCGTGTCGCCGGACTGAAGGATGCGCACCGCAAGAAGCTCGAAGTCGCGAAATGGACGCGCGAGCTGGAGCTGCCGCTCACCGTGAATGCGGTGATGCATCGGCAGAATCTGCATCAGCTCGCCGACATCATCCAGATGGCTGTTAATCTCGACGCCGACCGGCTCGAGGTCGCCAACGTGCAATATTACGGCTGGGCGCTGAAGAACCGCGCCGCGCTGATGCCGACCATCGCGCAGATCGAGGAGACCAGCCGCATCGTCGAGGAAGCGCAGGTGCGGCTGAAGGGTACGCTGGCGATCGACTATGTGGTGCCGGACTATTACGCGCTGCGGCCGAAGAAATGCATGGGTGGCTGGGGCCGGCAGTTCTTCAACATCTCGCCGGCCGGCAAAGTGCTGCCGTGTCATGCGGCCGAGAGCATCACCGGGCTCGAATTCGAGTCGGTCCGCTCCAACCATTCGATTGCCTGGATCTGGCAGAACTCGGAAGCCTTCAACCGCTATCGCGGCACAGGCTGGATGCCCGAGCCGTGCAAGTCCTGCGAGTTCCGCGAGGAAGATTTCGGCGGCTGCCGCTGCCAGGCCTTTGCGCTGACGGGCGATGCCGGCAATACCGATCCGGCCTGCACGCTGTCGCCGATGCATGAGAAGATCTTCAAGCTCGCCGAGACCGAGGCCGCGGCCGAGCAGAACCGCTTCCTCTATCGCAACTTCGCCGGCGGCACGCTGGAGACGGAGCACGGCCAGGACAACGGCCAGGACAACGGCCATGGCGCCTGATGCCGATGCCGGCACGGCGTCGCGACGTTCCGAACCATTCACACCATTGACGACAGAGATGCTCGATGTCGGCGACAGCCACACGCTTTATGTGGAGAGCGTCGGGCGCGAGGGCGGCATTCCCGCGGTCTATCTGCATGGCGGGCCCGGCAGCGGCTGCCAGCCCGATCATCGCCGCCTGTTCGATCCCGAGAGATTCCACGCCGTGCTGTTCGACCAGCGCGGCTGCGGCCGCAGCCGCCCGAAGGGCAGCCGCGAGCACAACACGACAGCGCATCTGATCGCGGACATGGAAAAGATCCGGCAGACATTCGGCTTCGAACGCTGGATGGTGGTTGGCGGCTCCTGGGGCGCGACGCTGGCGCTGGCCTACGCGCAGGCGCATCCCGATCGCGTCAGCGGCATCGTGCTGCGCGCGACTTTCCTCGGCACCAGGCAGGAGGTCGAGAGCGGCTTTCAGCACACTTTGCCCTGCTTCTATCCCGGCCTCTACGAGGACTTCCTCAGCCTGCTGCCGCCCGAAGAGCGCGCGCAGCCGGTTGCCGCCTACTACCGCCGCATCCTCTATCCCGATCCTGCCGTGCATGGCCCGGCCGCGCGGGCCTGGCAGGAGACCGAGCGCATCCTCTCGGAACACGCGCCGAACAAGACACGGCTCGATCTCGCCGCGATCGCCTCATCCAGCACGCTGCCGTCGACGCCCTACATGGAGGCGCATTATTTCGTCAACGACAGCTTCATGGCACCCAACCAGCTGATGATGAATGCCACCCGCCTCGCCGGCATTCCCGGCATCATCGTGCAGGGCCGTTACGACCTGCTGTGCCCGCCGGCGATCTCGCACGCGCTCTCCGCGCGCTGGCCGGGCAGCGAGATCCGCATCATCGACGGCGCCGGCCACATGCTCTACGACCCCGGCATCCGGAATGCGGTGATGAGGGCGATCGCGGATGTGGGGTCGAAGATCGCTTGAGCTGCAGATTTCTCTTTAGCCCGCACCGCCTGCTCGCAGAGGCCGGTGAGCTATAGGACTCCTCGCTATAACTCAGAATTTGCGGAATCATGAGCTATAGAAGGGGTCTCTATAGCTCATGACTTGGAACTGCAACTAAACCAAGCTCAAATCCTTCGGCTTGATTCCCGCAAATATCCGCTCGAGGCTTGGCTGCTGCAGTCCGTAGACGTGCTGGATCAGGCCGGCGAAGAACGCCTTGTAGTCGGTCAGCACCGGATAATCGCGGTTCTGGAACAACGTGGCTTGCGACACCTGCGTCTGCTCGCCGGCGAGGCGGCCGCCGTTGATGCCGCCGCCCATCACCCAGTAGACGCTGCCATGGCCGTGGTCGGTGCCGCGATCGCCGTTCTCGCGGAAGGTGCGGCCGAACTCGGAGATCACGACGACGACCGTGTCGCGCCACATCGCGGGCCCGATCTCCTCCGAGAAGCCGGCGAGCCCGCGGCCCAATTCACCCAAACGATCGGCGAGATAGCCGGTGGCGGCGCCCTGGTTGACGTGGGTGTCCCAGCCGCCGACGTCGACGAAGCCGAGATTGAACTGCTCGCGCATCAGCCGGCCGATGCGGCGCGCCGACAGCTCGAAGCCGCGCGGCGACACTGCGCCGCGGTTGGCGGCGGTCATCTCCTCGGAGACGGACTTGTAGACGTCGTCGCGGACGCGAAAACCTTCGGACACCGAATTGGCGAGGTTGCTGCCCGCGTACATCTGTTTGATCAGCCGCGCCTGGCGGTCGTCGACGCCGGGCTTGCTGACGGTTGCGATGCCGATGTTCGGGATCTGGCTCTGGCCGCGGAAGATCAACGGCAGCTGGTCGGTGAAGGAGATCGGCTTCACCCGCGTCAGCTCGACGGCGAGCCGGCTCATGAAGCCGGAGCGATAATCGCGGCTGCCGCCGACGGCCTGCCCGAGCTCGATCGTGTCCTGGGTTTCGAAATGGCTGCGCGAGAGATCGTCACTGGTGCCGGCGAAGGGGATGAAGGCGACCTCGCGCTTCGCCCACAGCGGATAGATGGTGTCGCGCAAGGCCGGATGCAGGCCCCAGACGGCATCGAGCGGGAGCGCCGCGTTCGGATTGCCGGCGTCGGGGCGCGCGATCGCAAGCGTCGGCCGCGAATTATAGTAGAAGTCGCTGCCGGTCGGCACGATGACATTGGCCGCGTCATAGGCGCCGCGCAGGAACACGACCAGCATACGTGCATCGGTGGCCGGTGCCGCCCATACCCGCCCCGCGACGGTGAGCGAGGCGGAAGCTGCGAAGGCCTTGATCAATTCGCGGCGGTTCATTGGCGAACCTCCTTCAGTGCATGAATTCGGGCGACGACAGATACAGCGTGTTCCAGTCCTGCGGCGACACCGCCTGCTCGAGGGCTGCGAGCGTGGTCGGGCTCAGGGTTTGCCGGAGATGGTTGAAGTAGAGTCCGTTCATGACCAGCGGAAAGGCAGGCTGGTCGACCGCATTGGGCTCGTTCGGCTTGAACAGCCCGGCCGAGCCCGAGCCGATCGCACGCGCAATCTCGAAGCGCAGCATCATCTGGCCGGGTCCGCTCCAGGCGGCCGACAGCATCGAATAGCCGTCGGGGGTCTCGTGGTTGAACAGCCCTTCGGAGAGGCGATTGAGCCAGCCCTGGATCGGCATGGTGTTGAGGATCACCTTGTCGTCATAGGCGAGCCGCACCGCCGACATCACGTAGTGCATGGGATCCTTGAACTTCGCAGTCCCCTTCAAAGTGGCGGCGAATTCCGGCGCGTGCACCATGGTCGACATCACGGCGGCGATGTCGCCGTCGGATTTCTGGAAGGTCTGCGCCATGCGCTGCACCAGCGCATCGGGCGGATTGTCGGCCACGAAATAGGTCGCAAGCTGCTTCGACAGATGCAGCGCGGTTGCGGGGTGGCGGCACAGGATGTCGAGGGCTTCGTCGACCTCGGCGAGGCCGCGGCCCTTGATCGGGTGGCCGAGGAATGTCTTGTCGCCATAGTCGTGCCGCGCCGGATTGAATTCGAACGCACCCTCGCGGACCAATTGCGACTGCAGCTCGGGCTTCAGCCTGGGGTCTTCCGGCTTCAGGTCGATGCCGACGCCGGTCAGGATCCGCGCGAGCGCCTCGACGTCGGCCTGCGAATAGCCGGAGCCGACGCCCATCGTGTGCAGCTCCATGATCTCGCGGGCGTAATTCTCGTTGAGATGGCCGGCCGCGTTGTCGGCATTGTCGAGATAGCGCAGCATCGCCGGATGATGCAGCGTCGCCGCGAGCAGGTCGCGGAAACGGCCAAGCGCAAAGGGGCGGATCGCGCGATCCTCATAGTCACCAACGAGCACGCGGAGGTTCGACTTGTTCTGGTGCACATTGAAGTGGTTGAACCAGAACCAGGTCAGCCGCTCGCGCAACTGATCGGGCGCGTAGAGCGCGCGCAACACGGTGCGGGCCGCCGCCTGGCGAGCGCGATCGGTCATCGCCTGCTGGAACACCTGCTGCACCGCCTTGCGCTGCTCGGGATCGGTGACCTGGCTGGCCGACTTCTGCTGCTGCTCGAAGGCAACCGCGATATCGAACGGGAATTTGTGCACATCGGGCATCGCCTCGATCTGCGCGCGCGCCGCCTCCGGCAGCGGCGGGTTGGCCGGATGCAACTGCTCCTGCAGCCAGCGCTCGACGCCGACATCACGCAGATGCCCGGCGGCAGACGCGTTGACGCCCCAGGTCAGGCGATCGAGCATCGCGATGTCCTGAGGCGCCAACTCCGCCGCTGCGGAAGGCGTTGCGCCGGCGAGCGCCAGCGCGGCGATCGCGCCACCGAGCAGCGGCGCGATCGGTCGAAGGGTGAGCAAAAGAGCTCGCATGGATGGGGACCTGTGTAGCGCGTCGCTAAAGCGCGATGAGATTGGGTAGAATCGTCATCGCGCTTTAGCCCTTTGTTTGAGCATGATCTTTTCGGAAAACCGCTTCACACTTTTCCGGATCATGCTGTAGACCGACGCGTTCAATGCCTGCATTTCCCCGGCGCGCAGGCGGGCGCGGCCGGGCGGGCTGCCGCGACAGGGCGTGGCGGCGGCGCAGCATGCTGCACCTGTTGCATCGGCCGCGGCGGCGGCGGCGCCGCAGCGCGGGGCGGAGGCGGTGCGGCGGCACGCGGCGGCGGTGGCGTCGGACGCGCAACCGGCGCGTTGCTGACCGCCGCATGGGCCGGCGCGGCATGCGCGGGCGGCATCGGCCTGCCCGGCGCGACATGAACCGGCGCCGTCGATGTCACGGCGGGTCTTACGGTCGTTGCCGCCGTCGCGGGCTTCACGGTCGTGGTCGGCGTCGTTGCCGCCTGCGTCGACGGCGGCGGCATGCCGGTGCGCTTGAAGCTGTCCGGCTTGACGGCCGTCGAAGCTGGCGCGCCTGGCTGCACGGCGCCAACCTGCGGCCTGCCACCGGCGGGAGCTGTTGTCGTCGCCGTGGGCTTGCCCGTTGCCGGCGCGAACGCGGCGGCGCCTGTGGGCCTGCCGGCCGTTGCGGGCGCGGCGGTGGTCGGCGGCAAGGTCGCGGCTCTTGGCAACGGCTGGCCGGCGGTGCCGCCCGGCAGCGTATGCGCTGATGTTGCCGGCGCCATTGTCGTCGGCGGAGCACCTGGTGCACCCGGCCGGCCCGGCGCGGGCTGCACCAGCGTTGCCCGTTGCGCGGCGGCGGCCGGCAGCGATGGCGCGGCGGTCACGGGTGCGCCGGAAGCACCGGGACGCAAGCCGGCCGCACTTAGCTGCGCCGGCGTCGGGCGGGGATTATTGATCACGTTGTTGATGACGGTCGTGTTGTGGATGTTGGCGAACACGATGTTGTTCGGCGGCGGCGCGACATAGCGGGGCGCGACGACATAGGCCGGCATCGCCACGAACAGCGGGGTCGGCAATATGAACACGCCGATCGGAGGCGGGGGCGGCGCCAGCACGACGAAATCGGGCGGCGGCGGCGGCAGGAAGTACACCGGCGGCGGAGGCGGCGGCGCGAAGGCGAACACGGGATCGCCGTAATAGAGCACGGGGCGATCGACATAGACGATCTCATCCGGCGGCGGCGGCGGCACGTCATAGGCGAGCGCGGCAAACTGCGGCGGCGGCTCGAGCGCCGCCGAAAGATAGGCAAGCCGGCGCCGCGCATCATAGGCATGCGGGCCGCGCGGATAACGGTCGAGATACGACCAATAGGCCGGCGGCGTGTCGGCGAGATAGGTGCGCCGCCAGGTGATGGCCTCGCGCCGCGCAGCGACAATCGCACGCACGCGCGCGGCCTGCGGATCCCTCGGGTAAGCCTGCAGATAGTCCTCGTAGCCCTGCATCGTGTCGCGCTCCAGCGCGGCAGCATAAGCATCCTGCGGCGGGTACTCGCGGATCGGCTTGTTGCGAGGCGCGGCACTGGCCTGCACCGGCGGCGCATCCGGCTGGCGCTCGAAGAACATGAAGGGCGCATCGATCTTCTGCGCATCCCACGGGATCTGCGCGCCCTTGGTCATGTCGTTGACGCGCAGGCGGACGCGATCGAACATCTCGGGCAGGTTCAAGCCGCCGGTGCGGATCATCTCGGCGAGGGCCTGCGCATAGGGTCCATAGGGCGGCTGACCATCGGGCGCGACGGTGCCGGGCGCGGAGTTGAAGGCGATCAGCATCTTGGGATCGGGATCGACCAGCGCGAGGCCGCCGGCGAGCGGCTGGCCTTCCTTGGCGAACGTGTTGTTGCGCGCGGCATCGAGCACGATCACGTTCGCTTTCGACGGCAACGCCGAGAGCTGCCGCGTGTAATCGGAGATGCGGATCGCCTCGACTGGCACGTCCGTGTCGCGCGCAATCTTGGCATCGATGGGCACGAAGTAATTTTCGCCGGTGAGCTGCACGCCGTAACCGGCGAGATAGACAAAGGCGACCGTGTTGGGACCTGCGCCCTGCACCTTCTGCACGAAGTCGCGGAAGGATTTTCGCAGCGTCTCGCCGTCGAGATCGCGCGCGCCGATCACGTCGAAGCCGGCCGCCTGCAAGGTCTGCGCGATCAGGCCGGCGTCGTTGGCGGCGGTCGGCAGCGCGCCGCTTTCATAGGCACCGTTGCCGATCACCAGCGCAAGCCGCTTTTCCTGCTCCTGCGCCTGTGCGGGCAATGACGCCAGCGACACCAGACCGATGATCAGTGCCCAAAACATCCGCGCCATTGTCGTCCCCTCTTTACAGCATGCGGGCTGATCAAAGGCCTGCTCAAGTGAACCCGCGCTGAACAGGAATTCGAGCAATTGTGGCAATCCTTGGTCGTTGACACCTGCAGGTGAAGGAACTCGCGCAGCGGCATCGCAGATGCGCGGCGTGCGCGATTGTGACTGCAAGCGTTCAAAGCTAGGAATCCTGCTTGAAACACAGGCCGACAGGAATTTGCGATGCCGATCGCCGGACAGGGCATGCTGCTGACATCGATGGATGTCGATCCCTTACATGAGGCTGAATTCAATCGCTGGTACGACCGCGAGCATCTCGAGGAACGCGTCGCCATCGACGGATTCGTCGAGGCTCGCCGCTATGTCGCGCATGATGCGAAACCCAAATATCTGAGCCTCTACTCGACCGAGACTTTCGAGGTGCTGGACAGCCCCGCCTACCGCAAGGCGCTCGCCAGCCAGACCGACTGGTCGAAGGCCAACATCGCCCGCTTTGAGAATATGATCCGCGGCGTCGCGCGCATCACGATCAGCCGCGGTACCGGCCGAGGTGCGGCACTCGGCCTCATCCGCCTGCGCCCTGCCGAGGGCGGTGCGGAAAAACTCCGCGCTGCACTGCGAGAGCAGCTTGTGCCCTCGCAGGATGGCATCATCTCGATGCATCTGTTCGAGAATGATCCAACGCTGTCGAAACCGCTGACCGCGGATGCCGCAAAAGCCGATCCCGGCGCCGGCGACTGGTTCGTGCTGATTGATGCGACAGGCGTAAGTGTGGTGCCCCAAGCGATTGCAGGCATCACCGACAATGCGGCGTTCAAGCCGCTGGTCGTGACCAACGGCATCTACATGTTGATGTGGGACCTCGCGAAGGGTGATCTGCAGCACGCGTGAGTGTACATCGAGTCATGCTGCACCGCCGCATGACGTTCACGATCGAGATTAACGCCAAACGCAGATCAGCATCGCGAAAGCGGATGATCGCCCAAATTTGCCTTTGTGCACCGTCTTGAATGGCTCTAATAAGATAAGCCTATGATCCAATTCAAAAACCAGAAGAACGCCGCGTGAGCGTTCAAAGGCAAAGATAAGGCCGCGCCACACTTGGTATTTTCAAGCGCGGGACAAGGTAGGAATGAAACCGACTGATATCTCGGCGCCAGACTACTTTCATAAAGTGGTCGATTGCCAATGGGCTTGCCCCGCACACACCCCGGTTCCCGAGTACATCCGCTTGATTGCTGAAGGGCGTTACAGCGACGCCTACATGATCAATTGGAAGTCCAACGTGTTTCCCGGAATTCTGGGACGCACTTGCGACCGCCCCTGCGAGCCCGCCTGTCGCCGCGGCCGCGTCGAGGAGAATCCGGTCGCGATCTGCCGCCTGAAGCGCGTCGCCGCCGACTTCAAGGACGACATCAAGCACCGGCTGCCGAAGCCCGGACCGAAGAACGGCAAGCGCATCGCGCTGGTCGGCGGCGGTCCGGCCTCGCTTTCGGTCGCCCGCGACCTCGCCCCGCTCGGCTATCACTGCATCGTGTTCGACGGCGATCCCAAGGCCGGCGGCATGATGCGCAGCCAGATTCCAAAATTCCGCCTGCCCGACTCCGTGATCGACGAAGAGACCGATTACATCCTGGGCCTCGGCGTCGAGTTCAGGGGCGGCCAGCGCGTCGACAGCATGAAGGCGCTGCTATCCGACAAATATGATGCGATCTTCGTAGGCTCCGGCGCACCGCGCGGCCGCGAGCTCGATATTCCCGGCCGCAAGGAAGCAGCCAGCAACATCCATATCGGCATCGAGTGGCTGGCCAACGTGTCGTTCGGCCATGTCAGCAAGATCGGCAAGCGCGTCATCGTGCTCGGCGGCGGCAACACCGCGATGGATTGCTGCCGCACCGCGCGCCGGCTCGGCGGCGAGAGCGTCAAGGTCGTGGTCCGCTCCGGCTTCGAGGAGATGAAGGCCTCGCCCTGGGAGAAGGAAGACGCGATCCACGAGGACATTCCGATCCTCAACTACATGGTGCCGATCGAATTCAAGCATGTCGGCGGCAAGCTGATCGGCGTCACCTTCCAGCAGGTCAAGGCCGAGTACGACGCCAAGGGCCGCCGCAACCTGGTGCCGTCGGGCGATCCCGATCACACCATCGCCTGCGACGACGTGCTGGTCGCGGTCGGCCAGGAGAACGCCTTCCCCTGGATCGAGGCCGATTGCGGCATCGAGTTCGACAAATGGCACATGCCGAAGGTCGATCCCAAAACCTTCGTCTCGACCAACCCGAAGGTGTTCTTCGGCGGCGACGCGGCCTTCGGCCCGAAGAACATCATCTGGGCGGTGGCGCACGGCCACGATGCCGCGCTGTCGATTCACAGGATGCTGTCCGGCGAGGACATCACCGAGCGTCCGCTGCCCGAGGTGCACGTCTCCTCGCAGAAGATGGGCATTCACGAGTGGAGCTACGACAACGACATCTCCGCCGACCAGCGCTTCAAGGTGCCGCATCGCGACAAGGTGATCGCGCTGAAGGACATCCGCGCCGAGGTCGAGCTCGGCTACGACGTCAAGCTCGCGCTCGGCGAAGCCCAGCGCTGCCTGAACTGCGACGTGCAGACGGTGTTCTCGGCACCGCTGTGCATCGAGTGCGACGCCTGCGTCGACATCTGCCCGATGGATTGCATCACCTTCACCGAGAACGGCGAAGAGGATGACGTGCGCCAGCGGCTGAAAGCGCCCTCGCCGCATCACGACCAGGCGCTCTATGTCTCCGGCGATTTGAAGACCGGGCGCGTCATGATCAAGGACGAAGACGTCTGCCTGCATTGCGGGCTGTGTGCCGAGCGCTGCCCGACCGGCGCCTGGGACATGCAGAAGTACCTCATCGATATGGTTCACGCGGGATCATCATGTCAGTCCAAAGCCCGATCAGCAGCGTAAACGACTTCGTCGTCCGCTTCGCCAACGTCAACGGTTCGGGCTCGGCGTCCGCCAACGAACTGTTCGCGCGCTCGATCCTGCGCCACGGCGTGCCGGTGTCACCGCGCAACATCTTCCCGTCCAACATCCAGGGTCTGCCGACCTGGTACGAGGTGCGGGTCACCGAAGCCGGCCATCTCGGCGCACGCGGCGGCGTCGACATGATGGTGGCGATGAACCCGCAGACCTGGGACAAGGACGTCGCCGGCATCGAGCCGGGCGGCTACCTGTTCTACGATTCGACCAAGCCGATGCCGACGTCGAAATTCCGCGAGGACATCAACGTCATCGGCGTGCCCCTGACCGCGATCACCAACTCGACCTACACCGATCCGCGGCAGCGCCAGCTGTTCAAGAACATCATCTATCTCGGCGCGCTCTCGGCGCTGCTCGACATGGACCCGAAGGTGATCGAGCAGCTGATCGGCGAGCAGTACAAGGGCAAGGAGAAACTGCTCTCGTCCAACGTCCACGCGCTGCATCTCGGCCGCGACTGGGCGCTGCAGAACCTGAAGTGCCCGATCGGCTTGCGGGTCAAGAAGTCCGACAAGGTCGGCGACCGCATCTTCATCGAAGGCAACAGCGCGGCCGCGCTTGGCGCGGTCTATGGCGGCGCCACGGTTTGCGCCTGGTATCCGATCACGCCATCCTCGTCGGTGGCGGAGGCGTTCACCGCGCACTGCAAGAAGTATCGTCACGATCCTGAAACGGGCAAGGCGAAATACGCCATCGTGCAGGGTGAGGACGAACTGGCCTCGATCGGCATCGTGATCGGCGCCTCCTGGAACGGCGCGCGTGCGTTCACCGCGACATCGGGCCCCGGCGTCTCCCTGATGACCGAGTTCATCGGCCTCTCCTATTTCGCCGAGATTCCCGCCGTGATCATGAACATCCAGCGCGCCGGCCCCTCGACGGGCATGCCGACCCGCACCCAGCAATGCGACATCATCGCCTGCGCCTATGCCTCGCATGGCGACACCAAGCACATCCTGCTGTTCCCGGAAGATCCGGCCGAGGCATTCGAGTTCGCGGCGCAGTCGTTCGATCTCGCCGAGCGGCTGCAGACCATGATCTTCCTGATGCTCGATCTCGACATCGGCATGAACCACCGGCTGTCCCGCCCGCTGAAGTGGGACGACGCCCGGCAGTATGACCGCGGCAAGGTGATGACCGCTGACATGCTGGAGGAGGGCCGCGACTTCGGCCGCTATCTCGACGTCGACGGCGACGGCATCCCCTACCGCACCTATCCCGGCACGCATCCGACCAAGGGCTCCTACTTCACCCGCGGCACCTCGCGCGACCGCTACGCCCGCTACTCGGAAGAAGGCGCCGTCTACGCCGACAACATGCAGCGGCTGGTGCGCAAGTTCGAGACCGCGCAGGATCTGGTGCCGCGACCGTTGCAGGCCAATGCGGAGAGGCCCACCAAATACGGCGTGATCTATTTCGGCTCGACGTCGCCGGCGATGGACGAGGCGATCGGACTGCTGGAGGCGCGCGGGCACCTGCTCGACCGGATGCGGATCCGCGCCTTCCCGTTCCACTCCAGCGTCGCAAGCTTCATCGCCGATCACGACTTCGTCTATGTGGTCGAGCAGAACCGCGACGCGCAGCTGCGCCAGTTGATCGTCAACGAGAACGGCATCGATCCCGTGCGGCTGGTGCCGATCCTGCATTATGACGGCACACCCATCACCGCCCGTTTCATCGCCAATTCCATTGGCGACCACCAGGACCACCTGAAGGTGACCCCGCTTCGCAAGGCCGTGTCATGACCTATATCGCAAAGCCGAAATTCCATCACCCGAGCCTGAAGAAGAACGACCTCGGCTACACCCATCGTGATTACGAGGGCAAGATCTCGACGCTGTGCGCCGGCTGCGGCCACGACTCGATTACCGCCTCGATCATCGAGGCCTGTTACGAGCTCTCGATCGAGCCGCACCGGGTGGCGAAGATCTCCGGCATCGGCTGTTCTTCCAAGACGCCCGACTATTTCCTCGGCAATTCGCACGGCTTCAACTCGGTGCACGGCCGCATGCCGTCGGTCCTGACCGGCGCCAACCTCGCCAACCGCGATTTGATCTATCTCGGCGTCTCCGGCGACGGCGACAGCGCTTCCATCGGCTTCGGCCAGTTCGCGCACTCGATCCGGCGCGGTGTCAACATGACCTACATCGTCGAGAACAACGGCGTGTACGGCCTGACCAAGGGCCAGTTCTCGGCGACCGCCGACCGCGGCTCGAAGTCGAAGAAGGGCGTCACCAACACCGACAATGCGATCGATCTGGTGGCGATCGCGCTGCAGCTCGGGGCCACCTTCGTGGCGCGCAGCTTCTCCGGCGACAAGACGCAACTGGTGCCGCTGATTGCCGCTGCGATCCGCCACAAGGGCGCGTCCTTCATCGACGTGATCAGCCCCTGCATCGCCTTCAACAACCATGCCGGCTCGACCAAGAGTTTTGACTATGTCCGCGAGCACAATGACGCGGTGAACCGGCTCGACGTGCTGGTCGGCCGTGATCCGATCAGCGTCGATTACGCACCCGGCACCGTGCAGGTGGTCGAGCAGCATGACGGCACCAAGCTCGCGCTGCGCAAGCTCGACGCCGACTACGATCCGCATGACCGGCTCGGCGCCCAGACCTTCCTCGCCAGGCACGCCGCGAAGGGGCAGATCGTCACCGGCTTGCTCTATGTCGATCCCGAAGCCGACGATCTGCACACCCATCTCGACACGGTGGAGACGCCGCTCAATACGCTGGAGGCGGACACGCTGTGCCCGGGCTCGGCCGTGCTGGACAAGATCAACGCGAGCCTGCGGTAGGCTTCACCTCTCCCCGCGCTTTGCGGGGAGAGGTCGACGCCGGAGCGCAGCGCAGGCGGCGGGTGAGGGGCCATGCACGGCGCTGCCGCACAAGCAGCCTTTCCGACTCCTCGATACTGTCTGACTTCTCGATAGATGAGTCGGCACGTTGCGAACCTGTAGCAGGTAGCGTGCCTTGCCCCTCACCCGGATTGCGCTCCGCGCAATCCGACCTCTCCCCGCTGAAGAGCGGGGAGAGGTGAAGAGGTCTTTAAGCCGCCACCGCCGCGGTGCGCGGGCTGACGACGTATTCCTTCAGCACCTTGTCGCCGTCGACTTCGGTCAGCGCGACGTCGTAGGTCCAGAGGTCGGCGAGGTGCTGCAGCACGCGGCGCGCGTCGGTTTCGTTGAGCTGCGAGCCCTTCACCGTCGAATGGCGCAGCATCAGGCGACGGTCGCCGGCGAGGTCGACGTCGACCACCTCGATATTGGCGTCGATGAAGCCGACATCGTATTGCCGCGACAGCTCGCGCCTGACCCGGCGATAGCCGCGCTCGTCATGGATGGCGTCGACCTTGATGCCGTTGGTGTCGGCTGGATTATCGTGCAGATGGAAGAGACGGAAGCGGCGGATCAGCGCCGGGCTCAGGAACTGGCCGATGAAGCTTTCATCGCGGTAATTGGCCCAGATATCGCGCAGCACGCCCTCGACGTCGCCCTTGCCGGCGATATCCGGGAACCACTCGCGGTCCTCCTGCTCCGGATTGGTCACGATGCGTTCGATGTCCTGCATCATGGCGAAGCCGAGTGCATAGGGGTTGAAGCCGGACCAGCGGCGGTCGTCGAACTCCGGCTGGAACACCACATTGGTGTGCGAGCCCAGGAATTCGAGGAAGTTGCCGTCGGAAATCTGGCCCTGCTGATGCAGGCGGCTCATGATGCGGTAATGCACGTAGGTCGCGGTGCCCTCGTTCATCACCTTGGTCTGGCCCTGCGGATAGAAGTACTGCGCGATGTGGCGCACGATCCGGATGATCTCGCGCTGCCAGGGGTGCAACCGCGGCGCGGTCTTCTCCAGGAAGCGAAGGATGTTCTCCTGCGGCAGCCCGAGCAGCGCACGGCGGCGCTCGGCGGAGAGTGTCGTGGTGTTCTTGGTCTTGGTGGTCGGCACCGTCCGCCAGAGGTCGTTGAACGCAGCCTCCTCGTGGCGGCGACGATCGCCGGCGCGCTTCTCCTCGGCGCGAAGATCGAGCGTCTTCTTGCCGGGATAGCGGTCGATGCCGTGCGACATCAGCGCATGCGCGGCGTCGAGCGTGCGCTCGACCGCGAGGCGGCCGTGACGCTCCTCGCAGGCCATGATGTAGCCCTTGGCGAATTCGAGATAGTCGAGGATGCCGTCGGCATCGGTCCACTGCTTGAACAAATAATTGTTCTTGAAGAAGTGGTTGTGGCCGAAGGCTGCGTGCGCGATCACCAGCGTCTGCATCGTCGCGGTGTTTTCCTCCATCAGGTAGGAAATGCACGGCGAGGAGTTGATCACAATCTCATAGGCGAGGCCCATCAGGCCCTTGCGGTAGGACGCTTCCTGGAAGGCGAACTGCTTGCCGAACGACCAGTGCTTGTAGAACAAGGGCATGCCGACCGACGAATAGGCGTCCAGCATCTGCTCGGCGGTGATGACCTCGATCTGGTTCGGATAGACGTCGAGACCGAGCTCTTTCCTGGCGATCTCCTCGCAGGCGTCGTGGACGCGCTGCAGGGTGTGGAAATCCCAATCGGCGCCTTCGAACAGCAGTCCCGCCATCAGGCCACCCTCTCCTGCGCGCCGCGCTTCTTGAACAAATCCTGGAACACCGGGAAGATCTCGCCGCGCTCGCTGACCTTGCGCATCGACAGCGGCGCGCCGTCGTTGCGCAGACGCTCGTACAGCGTCCACAGCGAGGAGTCGGGCATGTCGAACGTGTAGTTGGCAGCCTCGCCGACCTCGAGATAGGCGAAGAACTGACAGACGGGCAGGATCTTCTCGGTCAGGAGCTGTCCGGTCAGCGCACTGTCCGACGTCATGTTGTCACCGTCGGAGGCCTGCGCCGCATAGATGTTCCAGTCGGCGGGGCGGAAGCGCGTCCGCAGGATGTCGGTCATCGCGACCAGCGCGCTCGACACCAGCGTGCCGCCGGAGGCCGGGCCGTGGAAGAATGTATCCTCGTCGACTTCCTCGGCGCGGTCGGTATGGCGAATGAACACGATCTCGACGTGCTTGTAGCGCCGCTTCAGGAACACGTAGAGCAGCATGTAGAACCGCTTGGCGAGGTCCTTCATGTGCTCGGACATCGAGCCCGACACGTCCATCAGGCAGAACATCACCGCCTGCGCCACCGGCTTCGGCACGGTCTCGAAGCGGCGATAGCGGATGTCGATCGGATCGATGAACGGGATCCGCTTGAACTTGGCCTTTAAGGCCTCGAGCTGAGCGCGGATCTCGGTACGGCGCTTCTCGTCGTCGCATTCGGCGAGTTCCGCCTCGAGCGCGTCGATGTCCTCCTGGCGCGGCCTTCGCAGCGCAACACGCCGCGCCAGCGCCCGGCTCACGGTGCGGCTGACCGAGATGTTCGCGGGCGAGCCCGACGTGGCGTAGCCGGCGCGCTGCAGGCCCTCGTGTTCGGTCTCCGCCAGCTTGCGCTTGGCAAGGTCGGGCAGTTCCAGATCGTCGAGGAACAGGTCGACGAACTCGTCACGGCTGAGCACGAAGCGGAAGGCATCCTCGCTGTCGCCCTCACCGGCGCCGGACCCTTTGCCGCCGCTTTGGCTCGGCCGGGGCAGATAGTCGCCCTCGACGAATTTCTTGTTGCCGGGCAGCACCATGTCCCGGGTTCCACCCTCGCGGCGGAACCGCGGTTCCTCCATCCCGTCCATGGGGATCGCGACTTCGCCGCCTTCGAGGACATCCTTGATGTCCCGATCCTGAGAGGTTTTCTTGACGGCTCCCTGCACCAGAGCCTTGGCTCGCCGGAGGAACCGCTGGCGGTTCTCGAGGCTCTTGCTACCCGGATTCAGGCGCCGATCGACGATATGAATGGCCACGTTGCATCCACTCTAGATCATGATGCGATTCACAGCATCACATCATGATCTGCTGTCTTTGTTGAGCACGATTTTTTGGAACAACCGGCCCCGCCAAGGCGCTGACGCGCTCGGCGGGGTTGAAATCATGCTCTAGCCGGCCTGCTTCACCCGCATGTACCATTCGACCAGACGGCGAACCTGGCGCTCGGTGTAACCGCGCTCCACCATCCGTGCGACGAACTCGCCGTGCTTCTTCTCGGTCTCGCCATCCTTCTTCGAACCGAAGGAGATGACGGGCAAGAGATCCTCGACCTGCGAGAAGATGCGCTTCTCGATCACGTCGCGGACTTTCTCGTAGGACGTCCAGCTCGGGTTCTTGCCGTTGTTGTGGGCCCGCGAGCGCAGCGAGAACTTGACGACCTCGTTGCGGAAGTCCTTCGGGTTGGCGATGCCGGCGGGCTTCTCGATCTTGGTCAGCTCCTGGTTCAGGAGCTCGCGATTCATCAGCTGGCCGGTGTCGGGATCCTTGAAGTCCTGGTCCTCGATCCAGGCGTCGGCGTAGTCGACGTAGCGATCGAACAGGTTCTGGCCGTAATCGGCGTAGGATTCCAGATAGGCCTTCTGGATCTCGTTGCCGATGAACTCGGCGTAGCGCGGCGCGAGATCGGCCTTGATGAATTCGAGATAGCGCTTCTCGACCTCATCGGGCAGCTGCTCGCGACGGATCGCCTGCTCCAGCACGTACATCAGATGCACCGCATCGGCACCGACTTCCGTCGTGTCGTGGTTGAAGGTCGAGGCCAGCACCTTGAAGGCAAAGCGGGTGGAGACGCCGTCCATGCCTTCGTCGACGCCCGCGGCGTCCTTGTACTCCTGGACGCTGCGCGCCTTGGGATCCGACTCCTTCAGGCTCTCGCCGTCATAGACCCGCATCTTGGCGAATACCGTGGAGTTCTCATGCCGACGCAGGCGCGACATCACAGAGAAGCGCGACATCGTTTCCAGCGTCGCCGGCGCGCAGGGCGCGGCGGCGAGCTCGGAGCTCTGGATCAGCTTCTCGTAGATCTTCTGCTCTTCGGTGACGCGCAGGCAGTACGGGACCTTGATGACGCAGATGCGGTCGATGAAGGCCTCGTTGTTCTTGTTGGTCTTGAAGCTCTGCCACTCCGCTTCGTTGGAGTGCGCCAGGATGACGCCGGTGAAGGGGATCGCGCCGATATTCTCGGTGCCGATGTAGTTGCCTTCCTGCGTCGCCGTCAGCAGCGGATGCAGCATCTTGATCGGTGCCTTGAACATTTCGACGAACTCGAGCACGCCCTGGTTGGCGCGGTTGAGGCCGCCGGAATAGCTGTAGGCGTCGGGATCGTTCTGGGCGTAAGTCTCGAGCTTGCGGATGTCGACCTTGCCGACCAGCGAGGAGATGTCCTGATTGTTCTCGTCGCCGGGCTCGGTCTTGGCGACCGCGATCTGGCGCAGCCGCGAGGGCTGGAGGCGCGCGACTCGGAATTGCGAGATATCGCCGCCGAAGGCTTCGAGCCGCTTGTAGGCCCACGGGCTCATCAGACCACTCAGCCTGCGGCGCGGAATGCCGTACTTCTCCTCGATCATCGGCCCGAGCTGATCCGGATCGAACAGGCCGAGCGGGCTTTCGAACACGGGGCTCAGCTCATCGCCGGCCTTCAGCACATAGATCGGATGGACTTCCATCAACGCCTTGATGCGTTCGGCGAGCGATGACTTGCCGCCGCCGACCGGGCCGAGCAGATAGAGTATCTGCTTGCGCTCTTCGAGACCCTGGGCTGCGTGCCGGAAGAAGCCGACGAGACGCTCGATCGTATCCTCCATGCCGTAGAAGCCGGAGAAGGCGGGATAAGAGCGCATCGTGCGGTTCAAAAAAATACGGCCAAGGCGAGGATCCTTGGCCGTGTCGATCATTTGCGGTTCACCGATCGCAGCAAGTAACCGTTCTGCGGCATTCGCATATCGCATCGGGTCACTTCGACACGACTCCAGATACTCCGCCATCGACATGTCGGTCTGGCTTCGCGCTTCGAACGACCTTGCGAAGGCGTTGAACAAAGAATCGTTGTACATGATCCCTCTCTCCACGATATGAATCGCCGCACGACTGAAACGAGTCGTAACTTTCAAGAGCACCAAGGATCGAATCAGCGTCGGCGCGCTTCGTCCATTGGACACTCGACCGACTCACTTCGGCAACGCACTGCGTGTGCAGCCTATGCCTTATCAACAAGCAGTAAGGTTAATAGTTCATCAACGAGCACTGTCGAGAGCCGGATTTTGGCTTCTGTAGCTCTCCCGCCACATCCGTGGTTTACCGGGGATACAGGCCTTCCAGGGTCGCTACCGAACTGAACAAAATCCACGCTCGGCAATGCACGTTTGGCTCCCTTAAAATGTGTGCTCCCCGCTTGGCGACGTCAAGATGTGCACGTTACGGGGTGCGATGAACATTCATTCAGGAAAGCCTTGAACCATCCTCCTCCGGTCGTGACTAAGGCATCGACTACCAACCGATGACCAACCAATTCCTGGCAACTCAACGTCGCAGCTTCCGTGCACGAACACTGACGCGTGATGCGTCATGTTTATTCCCGGGAGCCTGCATTCGTTCCTCGCCGTGAGCGCCTGGAAGCTACGTTTCGAATGTGTCGCCGGTTGCGAGAACGGATGGCATGAGTGTGGCACTAAACGCTTTGTGATCGACGCCTGAACGAAATCGCGACATCGGACCACAAACATCCGACGGCGCGGTGTGCCTTGTTTTGCAGGCTTTCGCGCATGTTTGCACGCGCAAAGGAACTCGTCTCGTCGCGCCGTCAATGCTAGGCTGCGGACAACCACGAAGAACGGAGGATGCGATGGACCGACGCAACATGTTGTGGAGCGCAGTGACCGCCTTCGGCGCAGTCTTCGCCGCCTCGCGTGCCAACGCTGCGACCGAAGCGCCTGCCGGCGGCAGGCTGAAGGTGGTCTATCACCTCAGCGATCTCGACAAGGTCAATTTCGTCATCGGCAATATCCAGAACCATCTCGACGGCGTCGGCGGTCCCGAGAATGTGACGATCGCGCTGGTGGTGCACGGCCAGGCGCTGAAGGCGTTTCATTCTGTCGCAGCCAGCCCCGATCTGTCGCGCCATGTCGGCCAGTTCGCCAGGGCGGGACTGGAGCTCGCTGCCTGCGGCAACACCATGAAGTCGCAGAATGTCACCCTGAAGGACCTGCTGCCGGGCTTCATCAGTGCCGACCGCGGCGGCGTGGTGCGCCTCGCCGAACTGCAGTCCCAGGGTTACCTGTACCTGCGGCCCTGACGACGGCGCCCCGCCGTCATAAAATTGTGCCGGCTGCGGGTTTCTCTAAGGCGCATCAGCGCCTCAAGGGATCGAACTGAAGTGAATGGCGTTATCCCTTGAAATCGCTGATATTCTGCCGGACCTCCCTCCCCTCGGTTGACATTCCGGTGCGACCCCAGAAAGCTGCCCGGGAACCCCAAAATCGCCCCCGATCGAACAAGAAACAGGCACCCATGAATCCCGTCAAAGCACTCGAAAACCATGGTCAGGCCGTCTGGCTGGACTTCCTCGCCCGCGGCTTCATCGGCAAGGGCGACCTGAAGGCGCTGATCGACACCGACGGCGTCAAAGGCGTCACGTCCAACCCCTCGATCTTCGAGAAGGCGATCGGCAGCTCGGACGAATATGACGGCGCGATCGGCCAGGCCCTCAAAAAGGGCGACCGCTCCGTCGCCGACCTGTTCGAGCACATCGCGGTCGAGGACATCCAGAACGCGGCGGACGTGCTGCGGCCGGTCTATGACCACACCAAGGGCGGCGACGGTTTCGTCAGCCTGGAAGTCTCGCCGTACCTGGCGATGGACACCAAGGGCACGATCGCGGAGGCGCAGCGGCTCTGGAAGGATGTGTACCGCAAGAATTTGATGGTGAAGGTGCCGGCGACGCCGGAAGGCCTGCCGGCGATCGAGCAGCTGATCGGCGAAGGCATCAGCATCAACATCACGCTGCTGTTCTCGCAGGACGTCTACCGCCAAGTCGCGGAAGCCTATCTCAAAGGCCTGGAGAAATACGTCGCCAAAGGCGGCGATCCCTCGCATGTCGCGAGCGTCGCCAGCTTCTTCGTCAGCCGGATCGACTCCTCCGTCGACAAGCAGCTCGACGAGAAGATCGCCAAGGCCAACGATCCGACCGAGAAGGAGCGGCTCGCCGCGCTGAAGGGCAAGGTCGCGATCGCCAACGCCAAGATGGCCTACCAGGACTACAAGCGCCTGTTCGCGGGCACCCGCTGGGACAAGTTGAAGGCCAAAGGTGCCAAACCGCAGCGGCTGCTGTGGGCCTCGACTGGCACCAAGAACAAGGACTACAGCGACGTCCTCTATGTCGAGGAGCTGATCGGCCCCGACACCGTCAACACCGTGCCGCCGGCGACGCTCGACGCCTTCCGCGACCATGGCAAGCTGCGCGACAGTCTGGAGGAGAATGTCGAGGACGCCCGCCGCGTGCTGGAGGAGCTGGAGAAGTCCGGCATCTCGCTCGACGCGATCACGGAAGAACTGGTCAAGGACGGCGTCAAATTGTTCGCTGACGCCGCCGACAAGCTCTATGGCGCGGTCGCCCACAAGCGCGCGACCTCGCTCGGCGGCGGCATCGATCGCCAGAAGCTTGCGCTCGGCGCTGCCATCGAGAAGGCGGTCGAGAAGAGCACCGAGGAATGGCGCGCCGCAGCCAAGATCCGCAGGCTCTGGCAGAAGGACAGGTCGGTCTGGACCAGCGATGACGAGCACAAATGGCTGGGCTGGCTGACCAGCGCCGCCGCCGCCAACCTCGCCGACTACGAGGATTTCGCAAAGCGCGTGAAGGGGCAGAACTTCACCGATGCGGTGGTGCTCGGCATGGGCGGATCGAGCCTCGGGCCCGAGGTGCTGGCGCAGACCTTCCCGCACAAATCAGGTTTCCCGCGGCTGCACGTGCTCGACTCCACCGATCCGGCGCAGGTGCGCGCGATGGAAGAGTACGTCGACATTTCGAAGACGCTGTTCATCGTCTCCAGCAAGTCCGGCGGCACCACCGAGCCGAACGTGATGAAGGATTATTTCTTCGACCGGGTGTCGAAGGCTGTTGGCAAGGACAAGGCCGGCCACCGCTTCATCGCGGTGACCGATCCGGGCTCCTCGCTGCAGAAGGTCGCGATCAACCAAGGCTTTGCCCGCATCTTCTACGGCGATCCCACGATCGGCGGCCGCTACTCCGTGCTGTCGCCGTTTGGTCTCGTCCCGGCCGCGGCTGCGGGGATCGATGTGCGCAGCCTGATCAATCACGCGTTGTCCATGGTGCGCTCCTGCGGTGCCGACGTGCCGCCGCATGAGAACCCCGGCGTGCAGCTCGGGCTCGCGATGGGAATCGCCGGTCTCGAAGGCCGCGACAAGGTGACGATCTTCGCCTCCGACAGCGTCGCCGATTTCGGTGCCTGGGCGGAGCAGCTGATCGCGGAATCCACCGGCAAGGACGGCAAGGGCCTGATCCCGATCGACGGCGAGACGATTGGCGACGTCTCGGTCTATGGCAATGACCGCTTCTTCATCGACCTACGGACTGAAAGCGACGACGACGCCGGGCATGACGCAAAACTTGCGGCGCTCGAAGCCGCCGGCCATCCCGTGGTGCGGATCGTGATGAAGTCGATCGACCATATCGGCCAGGAGTTCTTCCGCTTCGAGATCGCAACCGCGGTCGCAGGCGCGATCCTCGGCATCAACCCGTTCAACCAGCCGGACGTCGAGGCCGCCAAGATCAAGACCCGCGAACTGACCGCTGCGTTCGAGAAGACCGGCGCGTTGCCGGGCGAAAAGCCGGCGGTGTCGACGGCGGAGGCCGATCTCTACACCGACGCCCAGAACGCCGACGATCTGCGCAAGGCCGGCGCCAATGGCGACCTGAACTCCTGGATCAAGGCGCACCTGTCGCGCTCCGGCCGCGGCGACTATGTCGCCCTGCTCGCCTATATCGAGCGCGACGGCGACACGATCGACGCCATGCAGGCGATGCGGCTGAAGCTGCGCGATGCCCGGCATCTGGCGACCTGCGCCGAGTTCGGCCCGCGCTTCCTGCACTCGACCGGCCAGGCCTACAAGGGCGGCCCCGACAGCGGCGTGTTCCTGCAGATCACGGCCGATGACGCCGCCGACCTGCCGGTGCCCGGCCAGAAGGCGAGCTTTGGCGTGGTCAAGGCGGCGCAGGCGCGCGGCGACTTCGACGTGCTGACCGAACGTGGCCGGCGCGCGCTGCGCGTCCACCTGAAGGGCGATTTGCTCTCCGGCCTCGCGGCGCTCGACGCGGCGATCGCCAATGCACTGAACTGAGGGAGCGCCAAAATGCAGCTCGGCATGATCGGCCTCGGGCGGATGGGCGGCAACATCGTCCGCCGCCTGATGAATCGCGGCCACTCGACCGTGGTCTATGACAGGGACGCCAGGGCGGTCGAGGCGCTGACGGCCGACAAGGGGGTCGGCGCCTCCTCGCTGGAAGACTTCGTGCTCAAGCTGGAAGCGCCGCGCACCGCCTGGGTGATGCTGCCGGCCGGCAAGATCACCGAAGCGACCATCGATGCGCTGTCGAAGCTGATGCAGCCCGGCGACACCATCATCGACGGCGGCAACTCGTTCTGGCAGGACGACGTCCGCCGCGGCAAGGCGCTGAGAGAGCGCGGCCTGCACTATATCGACATCGGCACCAGCGGCGGCGTCTGGGGCCTCGAGCGCGGCTATTGCATGATGATCGGCGGCGAGAAGGCGGTCGTCGACCGGCTCGATCCGATCTTCAAGGCGCTTGCGCCCGGGATCGGAGATATTCCGCGCACCCCGGGCCGCGAGAAGCGCGATCCCCGCATCGAGCAGGGCTACATCCATGCCGGCCCCGTGGGCGCCGGACACTTCGTCAAGATGATTCACAACGGCATCGAATACGGGTTGATGCAGGCCTATGCCGAAGGCTTCGACATCCTCAAGAACGCCAATATCGAGGCGCTGCCGCCAGAGCACCGCTTCGACCTCGACATCGCCGACATCGCGGAGGTATGGCGCCGCGGCAGCGTGATCCCGTCCTGGCTGCTCGACCTCACCGCGACGGCGCTGGCCGAGAACCACACGCTCGACAACTACTCGGGCTTTGTCGAGGATTCCGGCGAGGGCCGCTGGACGGTCAATGCCGCGGTCGACGAGGCCGTGCCGGCCGAGGTGCTGACGGCGGCGCTCTACACCCGCTTCCGCTCGCGCAAGGATCATACCTTTGCGGAGAAGATCCTCTCGGCAATGCGCGCAGGGTTTGGCGGGCACAAAGAACCGAAGAAGCCGGCCTGATGACGGTCACGCAAGCCAAACAAAAGAAGCCGGATCCCTGCAGCATCGTCATCTTCGGTGTGACCGGCGATCTGGCGCACCGGCTGGTGATCCCCGCGCTCTATAACCTCGCCGCCAACGACCTGTTGCCGGACAATTTCTGCATCGTCGGCATCGCCCGCAAAGGCATGTCGAACGAGCAACTGACCGAGAGCCTGACCAAGGGCCTGCACCAATACGCCACCCGCAAGGTCGATGACGCCATCGCCAAGCGGCTGCTGGCCTGCGTCACTTGCATCGAGGCTGATCCGAAGGATCCGGCGTCGTTCGATGCGATGCGCGATCGGCTCGACAAGCTCGAATCCGCACGCGAGACACAGGGCAATCGGCTGTTCTACCTGGCGACGCCGCCGAGCGGTTTCCTGCCCATCAGCAAGGAACTGGCCCGCACCGGCATGCTCGCCGAAAACGGCGTATGGCGACGGCTGGTGGTTGAAAAGCCGTTCGGCACCGACCTCGCCTCGGCAAAGGCGCTCAACAGCGAATTGCTCAAGCTGATGGAGGAGCACCAGATCTACCGGATCGACCATTACCTCGGCAAGGAAACGGTGCAGAACATCCTGGTGCTGCGCTTCGCCAACGGCATGTTCGAGCCGATCTGGAATCGCAACCACATCGACCACATCCAGATCACCGTCGATGAGAAGCTCGGCGTCGGCCACCGCGGCAGCTTCTACGACGCGACCGGCGCACTGCGCGACATGGTGCCGAACCATCTGTTCCAGCTGCTCTCGCTGGTAACCATGGAGCCGCCGGGACGCTTCGACGCGCACGCCGTGCGCTCGGAAAAGGCCGACGTGCTGGCCGCGATCCAGACCCAGACCGAGCAGGAAGCGTTGCACAACTCGGTCCGCGGGCAGTATCGCGCCGGCAGAATCGGCGACACCGAGATCGAGGATTATCGCAGGACCGCCGACGTCCAGCCATCCAGCACCACGGAGACCTACGCCGCGCTGAAGCTGACCATCGACAATTGGCGCTGGGCCGGCGTGCCGTTTTATCTCCGCACCGGCAAGGCGCTCGGCGTCAAGCGCACCGAGATCGCGATCAAGTTCAAGCAGGCCCCCTTTGCCATGTTCCGCAATACGCCGGTCGACCGGCTGTCGCAGAACTACCTGATCATCTCGACCGAGCCGACCGAAGGCATCGCGCTGCAGTTCAACACCAAGGTGCCGGGCCCGGCGATCAACATCGATGGCGTCGAGATGAAGTTCCGCTACAAGGATTACTTCCAGGCCGAACCATCGACCGGATACGAGACGCTGATCTATGACTGCATGATCGGCGACAACATCCTGTTCCAGCGCGCCGACAGCGTCGAGGCCGGCTGGCGGGCGGTGCAACCCTTCCTGGACGCCTGGAAGAACGCCGGCGGCAAGGGGCTGAAAGTCTACGAACCCGGCAGCGAGGGCCCCGAAGAGGCGAACGACCTCCTCGAGCGCGACGGCCGGAGCTGGCGAAAGCTGAGCTGACATGGCTGATGATCGCGCACGCAAGATCCTCACCGTCGCCGACCCCGAGGCAATGGCACGCATGGCCGCCGAGCGGCTGATCGCGCGGATCGCCGCCAACGACGACCGCATCGCGATCTGTCTCACCGGCGGCTCCAGCCCCAAGGCGCTGTACCAATTGCTGGCGACGGCGGAGTATCGCAGCAAGATTCCCTGGGACCGCATCGACTGGTTCATCGGCGACGAGCGCCTGGTGCCGCGCAAGGATCCGCTGCACAACATGGGCATGGCGCGGCAGGCCTTCCTCGACCGCTGCGCCCCGGCGGCCAACGTCCATCCCATCGCGACCGATACGGCCGACCTGAAAGACCCCGACGTCAGCGCCGCGCTCTACGAGAACGGACTGATGGCGTTCTATGGCGCCGAGCAGCTCGACCCGGCGCGCCCGCTGTTCGACCTCGTGCTGATGGGCATCGGCCCCGACGGCCACACCGCTTCGCTGTTTCCAGGCTTCCCGGCCGTCGAGGAGACGCAGCGCTGGGTGGTCGGCGTGCCCAAGGCCAATGTCGAGCCGTTCGTGCCGCGCGTGAGCCTGACGCTATCAGCGCTGGCCTCCTGCCGCGAAATGCTGTTTCAGGCGGCCGGCAGCGGCAAGCGCGCGATCTTGACGCGGCTGCTCGCAGGCGAGAATCTGCCGGCGAACCGCGCACGATCGATAGGCGAAACGGTTTGGCTCGTCGATCAGGCCGCGCTGCCGGAGGAGTTTCGTGGCTGACGAGCAATTGCCCTGCGCGCTGATCGTGATGGGCGTGTCCGGCTCCGGCAAGAGCACGGTCGCCGATCGCCTCGCCATCAGCCTCGGCTGGCGGTTCGAGGACGGCGACAGCTTTCATCCGCCCAGCAACGTCGCCAAGATGCACGCCGGCCACCCCCTGACCGACGAGGATCGCTGGCCGTGGCTCCGGGCGATCGCCGCCGAGATCGGCCGCGCCTGCAAGGCCGGCGAGCACGTCGTGATCGCCTGCTCGTCGCTGAAGCGCGTCTATCGCGAGGTGCTGCTGAATGGCCGGACCGACGTCCGCTTCGTCTTCCTGAAGGGCACACAGGAGCTGATCGCGGGCCGGCTGGCTGCACGCAAGAACCACTTCATGCCGCCGGGGCTCTTGACCAGCCAGTTCAACACGCTGGAGCCGCCGGGCGCGGACGAGCATCCCCTCACCGTCTCCATCGACGCCAGCGTCGAGGCCATCGTCGACGACATCGTCGCCCAACTGAAATTGGATTCCCCATGACCCGTATCGCCCTTGTCGTGTCCGACGTCGACGGCACGCTCGTGACCAAGGACAAGATCCTGACCGACGACGCCAGGGCCGCGGTGCGCAAGCTGCACGAAGCCAATATCGGCTTCACCGTCGTCTCCAGCCGGCCGACCATCGGCATGGATTTCCTGATCGCGCCGCTGTCGATCACGTTGCCGATCGGCGCCTTCAACGGCAGCTCGATCGTGGATGCCCAGCTCAAGCCGATCGAGCAGCATGTGATTCCGCCGGCCGTGGTCGAGAGGAGCCTCAAGATCCTCGCCGAGTTCGGCGTCGACATCTGGCTGTTCACCAACGACCGCTGGCTGACCCGCAATCCCGACGGCGAATACGTCGAACACGAGAAGCGCGCGATCAAGCACGACCCGACCATCGTTCCGGACTTTACGCCGTATCTCGGCAGCGTCTGCAAGATCGTCGGCGCGAGCTCGAACCCGGAGCTCCTCAAGCGTTGCGAAGCCGCTGTACAGCAGGCCGTTGGTCATGAGGCGACTGCGGTCCGCTCACAGACCTACTATCTCGACATCACGCCGCCCGGCCACGACAAGGGCACCTTCGTCGCCGCCATCGCAAAGCGGCTTGGCGTCGATCTCGCCAACGTCGCCACGATCGGCGACATGCAAAACGATCTTCCGATGTTTGCGAGAAGCGGCGTCTCCTTCGCGATGGGCAATGCCAGCGATGACGTGAAGGCGCGCGCCACGCACGTCACCGAGAGCAACGCGCAGGACGGCTTTGCCCGTGCCATGGAGCGCGTGCTCGCGCTTCGCTGAGGTCGTCGCGAACTGCACATTGTCAGCAGTTCCACAGTGATCCCGCTCATAGTCCATCACAATTGATCACGTCATCCTGATTACGTGCCGAAATGTCGTGTCTGACCGCGCGGGAGCTCGTCACGGGCGTCCGACCGTCGGGTCGGTTCCTTCGACGCGCCTGAATATCAAGCGTTCGTCGCGGAGAAATCGAGCAAACGTCAAAGCGCCCTTGCTTCAGAGCCGTCTTAGTCGGCGGGCTACCGGAATTTTTTTGGCGTCGTCCGATCTCGTTATTTCCAGCCCTTCGGATCGGGCTCCCGGAAATGCCCGGACACGTCAACGTCTATTGGAGCAAAGTCATGGCCGTCACGACCAGTTTCGCCGCCGGAATACTCAGCATCTTCGGCGATGCCGCCGACAACGGCATCACGGTGAGCCGCAACGCGCCGGGGAATATTCTGGTCAATGGCGGCCTCGGCAGCTTCTCCACGGTGGCGAATACCAGCCAGATTCAGGCCTTCGGCCAGGCCGGCAACGACACCATCGCGATCGACGAGAGCAACGGCGCGCTGCCGCCCGCGCTGCTGTTCGGCGGCACCGGCGACGATGCGCTGACCGGCGGCTCGGGCAACGATCAGCTGTTCGGCCAGGCCGGCAACGACACGCTGCTGGGCAAGGGCGGCAACGATCTCCTGTTCGGTGGCGACGGCAGCGACACGCTGATCGGCGGCGCCGGCGACGACCAGGTGTTCGGCGAGGCCGGCAACGATCTGATGATCTGGAATCCCGGCGACGGCACCGACCTGTTCGAGGGCGGCGACGGCAGCGACACGGCGCAGATCAACGGCGGCAACGGTGCCGAAGTCTTCACAATCACCGCCAACGGCACGCGCGTCCGGTTCGATCGCGTCAGCCCGGCCCCGTTCAGCCTTGATATCGGCACCACCGAAAACCTGGTGCTCCATGCCGGCGGCGGCGACGACGTCATCACCGCAGGCAATGGCCTCGGCGCGCTGATCTCGCTCACCCTCGACGGCGGCGACGGCAACGACACCATTACCGGCGGTGACGGCGCCGACCTGCTGCTGGGTGGCGCCGGCAACGACATCGTCGCCGGCGGCCGCGGCAATGACACCGCGCTGCTCGGCGACGGCGCCGACACCTTCATCTGGAACCCCGGCGACGGCAGCGACATCGTCGAGGGCCAGGCCGGCAACGACACGCTGCAATTCAACGGCGCCAACATCGCCGAGCGGATCGACATCGCGGCCAACGGCTCGCGCGTGCGCTTCACCCGCGACGTCGCCAACGTCACGATGGACCTCAACGGCGTCGAGAACATCAATTTCAAGGCGCTCGGCGGCGCCGACAATGTCACGGTGCACGACCTGACCGGCACCGACGCCAAGCACGTCTTCATCGACCTGCAGGCCAGTGGTGGCGGCGGCGACGGGGCAGCGGACACAATTACGGTCGAAGGCACCGGCAATGCCAATCAGATCACCGTGGCGCAAAGCGGCGCCAACGTTGTCGTCAGCGGCCTGGCCGCCGACGTCACCATCACCGGTCAGGAAGGCGCCAACGACACGCTGGTCATCAACGCGTTCGGCGGAAATGACACCATCAATGCGGCCGCCCTGCCGGCGGGGCAGTTGCGCCTGACCATCGATGCCGGCGCCGGAAACGATACTGTGATCGGCAGCGCGGGCGCTGACACCATCCTTGGCGGCGATGGCAATGACATCGTCACCGGCGGTCGCGGCGACGACGTCGCATTGCTGGGCGCCGATGATGATACCTTCATCTGGAATCCCGGCGACGGCAGCGACACGGTCGAAGGCCAGGGCGGCACCGACACGCTGCAGTTCAACGGCGCCAATATTGCCGAGCAAATCGACATTTCGGCCAATGGCAGCCGGGTGCGATTCAGCCGCGACGTCGCCAACATCACGATGGACCTCAACAGCGTGGAGAAGATCAACTTTCACGCGCTCGGCGGCGCCGACACGATCTCGGTCAACGACCTCTCCGGGACCGGTACCCAGCAGGTCGCGATCGACCTCACCGGCTCCAATGGCAGCCCGGACGGCGCGCTCGATACGGTCGTGGTCAACGCCACCAATTCGGACGATACCATCGCCCTCAGCCAGAGCGGCAACGACATCCTGGTCGACGGCGTCTCCGCTGAAGTCCTGGTTCACGGCCAGGACGCCACCGACGTGCTGACGGTCAATGGGCTTGGCGGCGCCGACGTGATCAATGCGTCCGGCATCGCGGTCGGTGCGATCGCACTCGCGATCAATGGCGGCGCGGGCGACGACCTCATCGTCGGCAGCGCCGGCGGTGATATCGTCACGGGCGGACAGGGCAACGATACCGCCCTGCTCGGCGGCGGCGACGATACCTTCATCTGGAATCCCGGCGATGGCAGCGACATCGTCGAGGGCCAGGCCGGCACCGATACACTCGACTTCAACGGCGCCAACATCGCCGAGAATATCAATATCTCGGCCAATGGCAGCCGCGTCCTGTTCACCCGCGATGTCGCCAGCATCACGATGGACCTCAACGGCGTCGAGAACATCAACTTCACCGCGCGGGGCGGCGCCGATCGGATCACGGTCAACGATCTCGCCGGCACCAATACCACCAAGGTCGCGATCGATCTCTCGGCCACTCCAAACAGCGGCACCGGCGACGGCGCGGCCGATACCGTGACGGTCAACGCCACCACCGGCGTCGATCACATCACGGTGACCCAAAGTGGCGGCAACATCCTCGTTGACGGGTTGCATGCCGATGTCTCGATCTTTGGGCAGGAAGCCGCCAACGACTCCCTGTTCATCAACGGCCTCGCAGGCGCCGACATCATCGACGCATCCGGGCTCGGCGCGGGCCAGATCAAGCTCGTCATCAACGGCGGCGACGGCAACGACGTGATCACCGGCAGCGGCGGCGCCGACCAGGTGACGCTCGGCAATGACGACGACACCTATGTCTACAAGACCGGCGGCGGCGCCGATGTCATCACCGATTTCGTCGCAGGCGCCGGCACGCCGGACAAGATCAGCCTCACCGCGTTTGCCAGCGCGGGCATCCACGACCTCACCGCCGTGCTTGCGCGCGCGACCCAGGTCGGCGCCGACACCGTGATCGATTTCGGCGGCGGCAACACGCTGACGCTGCAGAACGTCACCAAGACCGATCTCAGCGATGACGATTTCATCCTGGGCGGCGCCGGCGTCACCTCGGTCACGACATCAGGGACCGGGATCACGGCCGGCTCCGGCGATCTCAATGCCGGCCATGTCGTGACGTTCACGGTCACCTTCGACGAGACCGTCACCGTCACCGGCCAGCCGCGCCTTCTGCTCAACGACGGCGGCATTGCGACCTTCGTGAGCGGTAGCGGCAGCAACACGCTGACCTATCAGTACACGGTCGCGGCCGGCGAGAACACCGCCGACCTCACCATTATCGGCGCCGACCTGAACGGCGGCACGATGAAGGATCCCTTCAACAAGGATGCCGATCTCAGCGGCGCGCTGGTCAATCCCGCCGGAACCCTGCAGATCGACACGATCAACCCGCATGTCACGGACGTCGCGGCGACGCCCGCCGACGGCCACAAGGGCGCGGGCTCGCTGATCTCGCTGGCCGTGCACCTCGATGAGGCCGTCACGGTCAATGGCGGCGTCCCCACACTGGCGCTGAATGATGGCGGCATCGCGCATTACGTCAGCGGCAGCGGCACCGATACCCTGATCTACCAATACATGGTGGGCGCGGGCGAGAACACGGCCGACCTCGCCGTCACCGGCTCCAGCCTCAATGGCGCGACCGTCAAGGATGCGGCCGGCAACGATGCCAATCTCGCTGGCGCGGTGACCAATCCTGCGGGCACGCTGAACATCGATACGCTTGCGCCACATCTCGATAGCATCGTGGCGTCGCCGACGAACGGAAATCAGACCGCCGGCGCGCTGATCAAGTTCACCCTCGATTTCGACGAGGCCGTCGATCTGGCCGGCGGCACGCCGACACTGTCGCTGAATGATGGCGGCACGGCGGTGTACGATGCGGCCGCCACGGTGCTGCTCGGCGACAAGAGCAAGCTGGTGTTCGACTACGTGGTCGCGGCCGGCGATACGCCGACCACCGCGCTGTCGATCACCGGCTTCAATCCGCACGGCGCGTCGGTGGCCGATCTCGCCGGCAATCTCGCCGACCTCAGCCATGTCTCGCAGACCTTCAGCGGGCTGCCGGTCAACGAAAACGGCCACGTCATCCCACCGTTCACGATCGGCGGCTTCACGCGGCCGGAGCTGCATCTCGACAACAACGGCAACATCCTGCTGGACGCGACCGCCGAGAATTTTGTCGAGCACTTCGGGCTGAAGTTCCTTTACCTCGGGGTGCCGGCGGGAACGCCATATCCGCCGGTCGATTTGCATCCGTAACCGGAAAGCGCGGGCCGGAATTCATTCACCTGCCTCTTCTCGCGAGGCCATCACGGGCGTTCCCCAGCCCCCCGCCTGAAATGGTGTCAGGAATTCCGGCTCGCGCGATCAGCGCTATTTCGACCGCTGCACGGCTGGTTTCTCGGCCGCCGTCCTGGCAACGTCGAGATTGTGCGCCGTGTTGATCAGCGCGATGTGGGTCAGCGCCTGCGGGAAGTTGCCGGTCTGGCGGCGAGCCCCGGTGTCGTATTCCTCGGCGAGCAGCCCGACATCATTGGCGACCGCGACCACGCGATCGAACAGCGCTTGCGCCTTGTCGATCTCGCCCGCCAGCACATAGGCATCCGCAAGCCACAGGCTGCACGCAAGGAACGCGCCCTCGATCGGCTGCGTCTCGTCGGAGACCTCACGCGGATCGTGCCGCAACACAAAGCCGTCGCGCATCATATGCTGCTCGACCGCGGCGAGCGTGCCGCGGACGCGCGGATCGTCCGGCGGCAGGAAGCCGACCGCGGGCAGCATCAAGATGCTGGCGTCGAGCAGCTTTGAGCCGTAACTCTCGACAAAGCTGTTGAGCTCACGGTCAAAGCCCTTGTCGCAGATGTCGCGATGGATGGCATCGCGCAGCACCCGCCATTTCACCAGCGGCGCCTTGAAGCCGAAGCTTTCAGCGCTCTTGATCCCGCGATCGAAGGCGACCCATGTCATCACCTTCGAAGAAACATAGTGCTTGCCGTCACCGCGACGCTCCCAGATGCCATGGTCGGGCTTGTCCCAGACCTCGGCGAGATGGCCGAGCACGGCGTATTCCAGCGCCCAGCTCTCCTCGCCGAGCTTCAGCTCGGCCATGCGCGCCTGGTGGATCGCATCGATCAGCTCGCCATAGACGTCGAGCTGCAGCTGCGCATGCGCGGCATTGCCGACCCGCACCGGCTGAGCGCCCTCATACCCGGTGAGCCAGCCGGCCTCCCATTCCAAGAGGCGCCGCTGACCCCAGATGCCGTACATGATCTGCATGTTGGCCGGCGCCCCCGCCGCCGCGCGCAGCAGCCAATTGTACCAGGCCGTCGCTTCCTCGGTGTAGCCGGAATTCATCAATGCCAGCAGCGTGAAGGTGGCGTCGCGCAGCCAGCAGAAGCGATAGTCCCAGTTCCTGGCGCCGCCGAGCTTTTCCGGCAGCGACGTCGTCGGCGCCGCGACGATGCCGCCGGTCGGTGCGAAGGTCAGCGCCTTCAGGGTGATCAGCGAGCGCATCACGAGATCGCGGCGCTGGCCCCCGTCATAGGTGCTACGGCCCGACCATTCGGTCCAGTAGTCTTCGGTGTCTTTCAGCGCCGCTTCCGGATCGATCGGCTCGGGCACCGGCACATGCGACGGCCCATAGGTCAGCACGAATGGTATGGTCTCGCCCTCGCCGACCTCGAAATCCGCAACCGTCGTCAGATCCTCGCCGCGGGTCTCGACCGGCGTGCGCAGCACGGTCATGTCCTGGCCGCAGATCGCGAGCAGCCCGTCGCCATCCACGTTCTTCTTGACCCAGGGCACGTCGATGCCGAAGCCGAAGCGGATCACGAGCTCCATCCGCATCTTGACCCGGCCGCTGATGCCGCGCACCAGACGCACAATGTCGGAGGCCTTGCCGCGCGGCGGCATGAAGTCGATCAGCGCGACCGCGCCGCTCTCCGTCTCAAACCGCGTTTCCAGGATCAGCGTGTCGCCCCGATAGCGCCGCGACGTCTTGCTGGCGTCATCGGCCGGTGCGATCAGCCAGCGTCCGTTCTTCGACGTGCCCAGGAGTGCTGCAAAACAGGCATCGGAATCGAAGGCCGGCCAGCACAGCCAATCGATCGAGCCGTCGCGGCCGACCAGGGCCGCGGTCTCGCAGTCGCCGATCAAGCCATAGTCTTCAATGCGCGAGGGCAAGTCACCGACTTTCCGCGTTCGATCACCCCATATGCGACCGCACGCGCGTTGCCCCCTTCAACGCTTCGCTATCGATCGCCGAATTCAACTGCTCCAGCGACACCGACAGCCGCCGTCGCCAGTTCGGATGCTCGTTGACGGTGCCGGGAATGTTCGGCTGGTCGACGATGCCGAGCAGATCCTCCATCGACACCACCATCATCCGCGACGGCGTCCGCGCCAGGAAGCTCACGACCGAATAGAGATCGTGGTCGTGGATGTCGTTCTGCCGCAGAATCGCGTCGAGCGCGCCAAGCGCATCCCAGCGGTCCTGGTCACTCTCGCCGGGATCGATTCCAAGCCCGCGCTTGGTCCTGAGATCGCTGAACGAGCGCCAGCCGGCATAGGTCGACAGGTCGTGGGTGTTGAAGGTGACCAGCGCATTGGCGAGGTAATAGTCGGCGTTACGGAACGCGCGCTGGTCGTCGCGCTCGAACATCATGACCAGGTAGGACCAGATGCCCCATCCGGCCATGGTGTCGCGGAATCCTTCCGGCACGGTTCCGAGGTCCTCGCCGATCACGACGCAGCGGCTGGCCACGCTTTCCTGCGCCACTGCGGCCAGCAGCGCCTCGAACGGCATCTGCACATAGGCGCCATTGGCCGGACCGAAGCCGCGCGGCACGAGATAAAGGCGCTTCAGCCCGAGCACGTGATCGAGCCGGATCGCGCCGGCGTGGCGCATCGAGGCACGCAGCATCTGGCGGAACGGCGCAAATGAGCGCATCTCCAAACCAGCCGCGTTGAAGCCGGCAAGCCCCCAATCCTGGCCCGCGGTGTTGAGCGGGTCCGGCGGCGCGCCGACGCCGAGCTGGCGCGAGATCGCGACCTGCTCATTCCAGGCATCGAAACCGTCCGACTGCACGCCGACGGCGACATCGAGATAAAGCCCGACCCGCATGTTGAGCTTGTGCGCCAGCGCCTGGCAGGCGCCGAGCTGGCGATCCGCGGTCCATTGCACGAATTCCACGAATTCGACCTCGGCCGCCGTGTCGCGCGCCTTGCGCAGCTTCGCGCAGGCCGCATCATTGGGCTCGCGCCATTCGGCAGGCCATTCCCACCACGGCGCGCTGAACTTGTGCCGCATCACCTCGAAACAGGCGAAGCGCGACAGCAAGGTGCCCTGCTCGCTGCGATACTTGTCGAAATCGGCGACGCGATCGAGCGCGGGGCTCGCCTTGAACGCCGCGAAGGCGGCGCGCAGCGCCTGCCATTTCAGATGGGCGACGCCGACATAGTCGACGATGTCCTTGGCGCGCAGCTTTGCGAGGCTGTCGCGCGTCCCGGCGCCGATCTTGAACTCGGGAATTCTTTCGACGTCGACATAGAGCGCATTGAGGAACAGCCGGCTGTTCGGTGAATACGGGCTGCAGTCGCCGGGCCGATCGTCGAACAGCGCGTGCAGCGGGTTGAGGCCAATGCCGTCGGCGCCGAGCTGATGGGCGAATTCCATCAGCGCCTGCAAATCGGTGAAATCGCCGATGCCCCAGTTGCGCGCCGAGCGCGCGCCATAGAGCTGGACGGCGATCAGCCAGCAGCGCTCGAAGCCGCCGCCGAACGCCCGCTGGGGCGCGACCAGCAGTGGCACCTCTTCGCTCGCAGCCGCATCGCTGAGATGCAGCCGGTGCACGCCCTCGGGCAGATTTCCGGGCCAGGCGATCCGGCGCTCACGGGCCTCGCCTTCGGCCAGCACCGAGGCGCCATCGGCGATTTTCCACCGCACCGGCAGCCGGGCGGATTCCGGCAAGTCGGTCGCAGCCGCCTGACCGGTGCGGATCACCACCGGCTCGCTGACAAAATGACGCGGGGTTTGCGGCGGCAGCGCGTCCAGGATCGTGGTCAGCGCCTCCGGCGTCGTCACACGGCGGTGACCGCCGCCGTCGATATATTCGGTCTGGATTCCCAGGGATCGGGCTTTGGCGTAAAGGTCCATTCGGCACGCTGTTTGCACGCGACGATGTCAGGAGCGTCGCGAAATTGTGTAGACGCAGGAAGGGGATAGATGGATGCCTAACGCTCAGCCCCGCGCTCCGTTCCCGAGGAACTATTCACGGAACCAATGCTCGGCGAGCGGCTTTCTATATGGGTCTGGCGCGCCTCCTTCCCGCCGCCGGGACATCTTTCGCGTTTCAGTGGCGGCATCACCGTGAACAAAACTGCCCGATCTGTCGAGAGTGCCAGCGGCACTTTTCATATTGCTGACGTCTATCCGGCGATCGATGGCGGCCGCTTTGCCGTCAAGCGCATCGCGGGCGAGCCGATCGATGTCTGGGCGGACATCTATCGCGACGGCCACGATGTGATCGCTGCGGCCGTGGTGTGGCGGCGCGATCCTGACGGCGCCTGGCAGCGCGCGCCGATGGCCCTGCATGGCGACGACCGCTGGGTCGGCACATTTACGCCCGACCTGCCCGGTCGTTACGTCTACGCCATCGAGGCCTGGACCGACGAATTCGCCAGCTGGCAGAAGCGCTTCGAGGGCAAGCAGAAGGCGGGCGCCGACCTCGCGCTCGACGCCATCGAGGGCGCGGGCCTGCTGACCAGGGCGCAGGCCAGCGGGCCTGACGCCGCCGCCGTGATCATCAAGCAATGCGAGACCTATCTGCAGACCGGCGAAGCCGCGCCGCTGCTCGCCTCCGACTTGCGGGACGCGATGGCCGACAGCCAGTTTCGCAGCGACCTGTCACGCTCGCAGCTATTGCCGCTGGTGATCGACCGGCCGCGCGCGCAGCATGGCGCCTGGTATCAGATGTTTCCGCGCAGCCAGGGGCGGGTCCCGGATCAGCACGGCACCTTCATCGACTGCATCGCGCGGCTGCCCGATATCGCCGCGATGGGATTTGACGTGGTGTGCCTGACGCCGATCCACCCCATTGGCCGGCAGGGCCGCAAGGGACGCAACAATGCGTCGACCGCGCAGAACGGCGATCCCGGCAGCCCCTACGCGATCGGCGCGGCCGAAGGCGGCCATGACGCCGTCCACCCGCAACTGGGCACCTTGGAAGAATTCCGCGCCTTCGTCGCCGCCTGCCAGAGCCACGGCATGGAGGTCGCGCTCGATTTCGCCGTGCAATGCGCGCCGGACCATCCTTGGCTGACGCAGCATCCGCAATGGTTCAAGCGCCGTCCGGACGGATCGATGCGCCATGCCGAGCATCCGCCGCAGACCTGGAGCGATATCGTCAGTCCCGATTTCACCGGCGACGACACGGCCGCGCTCTGGAATGCGCTGCGCGATGTCGTCCTCTTCTGGGTCGAACAGGGCGTGAAGATTTTCCGCGTCGACAATCCCCACACAAAGCCCCTCCCGTTCTGGGAGTGGCTGATTCGCGAGGTGCAGCGTCACGATTCCGATGTGATCTTCCTGGCCGAAGCCTTTGCGCGCCCCAAGCTGATGAAGGGGCTGGCCAAGCTCGGCTTCAGCCAGTCCTACGGCTACTTCACCTGGCGCACGGAGCGCGGCGAGCTCGAACATTATCTCGGTGAATTGACCAGCTATCCGACCCGTGACTTCCTGCGGCCAAATTTCTTCGTCAACACGCCCGACATCCTGCCCTTCCATCTGCAGAGCGGAGAGTCCTGGATGTTCAAATCGCGCGTTGCGCTGGCGGCGAGCCTGTCCTCGAACTACGGCATATACAGTGGATTCGAGCTGCTGGAGCACGGGGCGATCCCCGGCCGCGAGGAATATGCCAATTCGGAGAAATACCAGATCAAGGTCCGGAATTGGGACAGGCCCGGCAACATCAAGCCCTACATCGCGATGCTGAACCGTATCCGGCGCGCCAATCCGGCGCTGCAGCAGACCAGCCATCTCCGCTTCCTCGGCATCGAGAACGGCAATATCATCGGCTTCGTCAAGCAGGCGGCCGACAACATCGTCGCTGTCGCGATCGCGCTGACATCGGGCCTGCACGAATTCTGGCTGCCGCTCGCTGATATCCAGCTCGGCAGCGGTCCTGCGCGACGTCCCGTCACCGCGGTCGAGAATCTCGCGACCGGCGAACGTCATGCTCTCGAATGGGGCGGCATCCGTCTGCGTATCGACCCCGCCACCGATCCCGCGCTATTATTGCGCTGTGTGGCGTGAGGAGAGCGCCATGAACGTGATGTCTTCAGTCGATCCGAAGAACCTGATTGCCACCGAAACCGGCGACGAGCTCTGGTACAAGGACGCGATCATCTACCAGCTCCACGTCAAGGCCTTTGCCGACAGCAACAATGACGGCATCGGCGACTTTGCGGGGCTGACGGAGAAGCTCGGCTATCTGCAGGAGCTCGGCGTCACCGCGCTGTGGCTGTTGCCGTTCTATCCCTCGCCCGGCCGCGACGACGGCTATGACATCGCCGACTACGGCGACATCAATCCCGATTTCGGGACGATGAAGGATTTCAAGCGCTTCATCCAGGAGGCCAAGAAGCGCGGCCTGCGCGTCATCACCGAGCTGGTCGTCAACCACACCTCGGACCAGCACGACTGGTTCAAGCGCGCCCGCCGCAGCCAGCCGGGCTCGAGCGCGCGCAACTGGTATGTCTGGAGCGACACCGACCAGAAGTACCAGGGCACGCGGATCATCTTCACCGATACCGAGAAGTCGAACTGGACCTGGGATCCCGAGGCCGGCCAGTTCTACTGGCACCGCTTCTTCTCGCATCAGCCGGATCTCAACTTCGACAATCCCCGCGTGGTCAGCGCCATCATGCAGGTGATGAAGCGCTGGCTCGACACCGGCGTCGACGGCTTCCGGCTCGACGCCATCCCCTATCTCTGCGAGCGCGACGGCACCAACAACGAGAACCTGCCGGAGACGCACGCCATCATCAAGAAGCTGCGCCAGGAGCTCGACGCCTACGCCAAGAACAAGGTGCTGCTCGCCGAGGCCAATCAATGGCCGGAGGACGTGCAGGAATATTTCGGCCATAGCGACGAATGTCACATGGCCTACCACTTCCCGCTGATGCCGCGGATCTACATGGCGATCGCGCAGGAGGACCGTTTTCCGATCACCGACATCCTGCGGCAGACGCCGGACATTCCGGCCAGTTGCCAGTGGGCGCTGTTCCTGCGCAATCACGACGAGCTGACGCTCGAAATGGTCACCGACGTCGAGCGCGACTATCTGTGGTCGACCTACGCCAACGATCCGCGCGCGCGCATCAATGTCGGCATCCGCCGGCGGCTGGCGCCGCTGATGGACAATGACCGGCGCAAGATCGAGCTGATGAACTCACTGTTGCTGTCATTCCCGGGCACGCCGATCATCTATTACGGCGACGAGATCGGCATGGGCGACAACATCTATCTCGGCGACCGCAATGGCGTGCGCACGCCGATGCAGTGGTCGCCGGACCGCAATGGCGGCTTTTCGCGCGCCGACCCGGCGCGGCTCTATGCGCCGACGATCATGGATCCCGTCTACGGCTACGAATCCGTCAATGTGGAGGCGCAGTCGCGCAGCCTGTCGTCGCTGCTGTCGGCCACCAAGCGGCTGATCTCGGTGCGCAAGTCGACGCTGGCGTTCGGCCGCGGCACCATGACGTTCATCCGCCCGGAGAACCGCTCGGTGCTGGCCTATGTCCGGCAGTACCAGGGCGAGGTCATCCTCTGCGTCGCCAACCTCTCGCGCTCGGCGCAGGCGACCGAGCTCGATCTCTCCGCGTTCAAGGATCGCATTCCGCTCGAGATGCTCGGCCGCACGCGTTTTCCCGCGATCGGCGACCTGCCCTACATGATCACGCTGGCACCGTACGGCTTCTACTGGTTCCAGTTGCAGGAGCGCGACAAGTCCGAGCCGGTGGTTTCGCGTGCGGTGCCGGAGTTCGAGACGCTGGTGGTGCCGCTCAATTCGACCTGGATGTCGCTGGCGCGCACCCGCGGCGTGTTCGAGCGCGACGTGCTGCCCGGACATCTGGCGCGCACGCGGTGGTATCCGGAACGCTCGGCGCACGCGATCCAGCCGGCAGTGGTCTCCGCCGTGCCGTTCTGCGATATCGGCGACAACCGTCCGTGGCTCGCTTTCTTCGCGACCACGCAGCGCGGTAGCACCAGTCGCTGGGTGCTGCCGATGCAGATCGAATGGGTGCGGTTCGATCGCGAGCGCTATAATCCCAGGGCTTTCGCTGCGGTCCGCCAGGGCGCGCGCGAAGGCACGCTGCTGGATGTCGCGACCGACCAGATCTTCATCTCGCTGTTCCTGCGCAATCTGCGAGAGCAGTTGACGGTCGAGGAAGGCGAGCAAGGCCTGCGGCTGGAATTCCGGCCGACCAGCCGCTTCTCCGATAAGGCGATCCGGACGCCGGAGCGTGTCCGCACCATCGAGAAGGATCAGGCCCACAGCGTGGCGCTGGTCGACAACGATTATGCGATCAAGATCTACCGCAAGCTCGAAGCCGGCATCAATCCCGAAATCGAGATCGGCCGCTTCCTGACCGACGTTGCAGGCTACGCCAACACCCCGCCTTTGCTCGGCACCGCCGAACTCATCGAAGGCGAGGCGCGCACCGCCATTGGCATCATCCATGCCTATGTCATCAACCAGGGCGACGCCTGGACCGTGGCGGCGTCCTATCTCGACCGCTTCGTCGAGCGGCTGCGACTGATCGGCGGCGCCGAACAGGATGGCGACCATGAGGAGCGGATGTCCTATCTGCACTTCATGTCGCAGGGCGGCAAGCGGCTCGCCGAGTTGCACATCGCGCTCGCCGGCAATCGTGAGCTGGTCGACTTCGCACCCGAGCCGACGAGGCCCGAGGACGTGCAGCGCTGGAGCGACGAGATCATGGCCCGCGCCGATCGTGTGTTCGATCAGCTCGAACAGCGGCGCGAGAGTTTGAAGGACGGCGATCGTGCGCTGGTCGAGCAGGTTCTGGCGCAGCAGGACACGCTGCCGGAGCGGCTCAAGTCGCTGCTGCCGCGCGAGATCGACGGCTTCAGCATCCGCCACCACGGCGACTTCAATCTCGGCCAGATGCTGATCGTCAAGGACGACATCTTCATCGTGGACTTCGAGGGCGAGCCGCGCCGGACCATCGCCGAGCGCCGCCGCAAGGCACCTGCCGCGCGCGACGTCGCCGGCCTGGTCCGCTCGATCGATTATGCCGCCACGGCAGCTCTCGACCGCGCGCTGAAGCTCGGCCCGGACGATCAGGGCAAGTTTGCGCTGGCGCTCGCCGACTGGCGCGATCGCACCGTGGCGGCCTTCCTCGGCAGCTATCGCGAGACCATGGTTAACCAGCGGCTGTGGCCGGCCGAGCCTGCGGCCGCCGAGCGCATGCTGGGCTTTTTCCTGCTTGAGAAAGCCTTCTATGAGATCGAATATGAGTTGGCAAACCGGCCGGACTGGCTGCGGATTCCGCTCACCGGCTTGCTCAGGATCCTGGCGCAACAGCCGCATGAGGTTGCATGACGAAACTGCCCGCCGAAGCCTATGCCATCATCGAGGGCCGGCATTCCGACCCCTTCCACTATCTCGGCCTCCACACCGAGGGTGAGAAGCGCGTCGTGCGTGCCTTCCTGCCGGAGGCGAGCAATGTCGAGGCGGTCGGCGAGCATGGCGAGACGGCGAAGCTCAAGCGCATCCACGATTCCGGCCTGTTTGCCGGCGCGATGCCGAACGGCTCGACGCGCTACCAGCTCCGCGCCCGCTTCGGCGACCACGTGGTCGATCTCGACGATCCCTACCGCTTCCCGCCGGTCTTGAGCGACTTCGACCTCTATCTGCTCGGCGAAGGCACCCATCAGCGCGTCTACGACAAGCTCGGCGCCCATCCGATGACGCTCGACGGTGTCGAGGGCGTCGCCTTCGTGGTGCTGGCGCCGAATGCCCGCCGCGTCAGCGTGGTCGGCGACTTCAACTACTGGAATTCGCGACGGCATCCGATGCGGGTGCGTGGCGTCGGCTACTGGGAGCTGTTCATCCCGCGCGCCCGCGTCGGCGACCGCTACAAGTTCGACATCATCGGCCCCAACGGCCACCATCTGCCGCAGAAGTCGGACCCGGTGGCGTTCGCGGCGGAGATCCGGCCGAAGAGCGCCTCGATCGTGTTCGACCAGAGCAAGATCCCGCATCCGCAAGCAGCGCCCGAGCGCATCAACGCGCTGGGCTCGCCGATGTCGATCTATGAGGTCCATCTCGGCTCGTGGCGGCGCAAGGGCCACAATGAATGGCTGACCTATCGCGAGCTCGCCGAGCAGCTGCCCGCCTATGCCCGCGACATGGGCTTTACCCACATCGAATTCCTGCCCGTCAGCGAGCATCCGTTCGACGGCTCCTGGGGCTATCAGCCGACCGGCATGTTCGCGCCGACCAGCCGCTTCGGCACGCCGCTGGACTTTGCCACGCTGATCGACGCCTGCCATCGCGAGGGGCTGGCCGTGCTGCTCGACTGGGTGCCCGGGCATTTCCCGGACGATCCGCACGGGCTCGGCCATTTCGACGGCACCGCGCTCTATGAGCACGCCAACCCGCAGCAGGGCCGCCACCTCGACTGGGGCACGCTGATCTACAATTACGGGCGCACGGAAGTGACCAACTTCCTGGTCTCCAACGCGCTGTTCTGGCTCGATCGTTACGGCATCGACGGCCTGCGCGTCGATGCCGTCGCTTCCATGCTTTATCTCGATTACAGCCGCCCCTCCGGCGGCTGGATTCCGAACAAATATGGCGGCCGCGAGAACATCGAGGCGATCGCCTTCCTGCGCCGCTTCAACACCGAGCTGTTCGCGCGCTTCCCGAATGCGACAACCGCTGCCGAAGAGTCCACCGCGTGGCCGCAGGTGTCGCGCCCGGTCGACTATGGCGGGCTCGGCTTCGGCTACAAGTGGAACATGGGCTGGATGCACGACACGCTGAAATATATCGGCAAGGATCCCATTCACCGCAAGCATCATCACGGCGACATCCTGTTCGGCCTGCACTACGCCTTCTCCGAGAATTTCATCCTGCCGCTGTCGCATGACGAGGTCGTGCACGGCAAACGCTCGATCCTCGGCCGCATGCCCGGCGACGACTGGCAGCGCTTTGCAAACCTGCGCGCCTATTACAGCTTCATGTTCGGCCACCCCGGCAAGAAGCTGATGTTCATGGGCTGCGAGTTCGGCCAGGAACGCGAGTGGAATCACGACCAGTCGCTGGACTGGCATTTGCTCGAACAAAAGAAATATGCCGGCATCCAGTCGCTGATCCGCGACCTCAACCGGCTCTATCGCGCGGTACCCGCGCTGCATGAGCTCGATTGCGACAATGCCGGATTCGAGTGGGTGATCACTGACGACGCCAACAACAACGTGTTTGCCTGGCTGCGCAAGGGTCATGGCGAGCGCGCCCGCTGCCTCGTCGTCGCGAACTTCTCGCCCAATGTCTATCGCAACTATCGCGTCCGGGTGCCGTTCGGCGGCAAGTGGCACGAGGTGCTGAATTCGGACTCCGCCCATTACGGCGGCACCAATGTCGGCAATATCGGCGAGGTCCGCGCCTCCGAAGGCGCCAAGCCGGAGCTCAGTCTCACCATCCCACCGCTGGCCGCGATCTTCCTCGTACCCGAAAGCTGATCCATGCGACTGACTGGGGGCACCTCGACGCGTCTCGGCGCGAGCTGGGACGGCAGAGGCACGAACTTCGCGCTGTTCTCGGCCAATGCCGAGAAAGTGGAATTGTGCCTGTTCGACGGCCAGGGCCGTCGCGAGCTCGAGCGTATCGAATTGCCCGAGCGCACCGACGACGTCTGGCACGGCTATCTCAACGACGTTTCACCGGGCCAGCTCTACGGCTATCGCGTGTACGGGCCCTACGCGCCGGAGCGCGGCCACCGCTTCAATGCGAACAAGCTGCTGCTCGACCCCTATGCCAAGCGGCTGGCCGGGCGGCTGGTGTGGAGCGACGCGCATTTCGCCTATCGCACCGGCAGTGCGCGCGAAGACCTCTCCTTCGACCGGCGCGACAATGCGCGCGGCATGCCCAAGGCCGTGGTGGTCGACGAGACCTTCAACTGGGGCCGCCGCGAGATCAGGCCACAGATCCCCTGGGAAGACACCATCATCTATGAGGCGCACGTCAAGGGTCTGACGCAGAAACGCGATGACGTGCCGCCCAATCTGCGCGGCACCTATGGCGGGTTGTCGTCGCCGGCGATGATCGACCATCTCAAGAAGCTCGGCGTCACCACGATCGAGCTATTGCCGGTGCACGGGCTGATCGACGATCGCGTGCTGGTCGAGAAGAAGCTCGCCAATTACTGGGGCTACAACACCATCGCCTTCTTCGCGCCGGAAGCGCGCTACGCCCAAGACAATGCGCTGGATTCGTTCCGCACCACCGTGGCGCGGCTGCACGATGCCGGCATCGAGGTGCTGCTCGACGTCGTCTACAACCACACCGCCGAGGGCAACCATATGGGCCCGACGCTCAGCTTCCGCGGCATCGACAATGCCTCCTATTACTGGCTGAAGCCCGAGAACCCGCGCTACTACGACGACTTCACCGGCTGCGGCAGCTCGGTCAAGGTCAGCCATCCGCGCGTGCTGCAGATGGTGATGGACTCGCTGCGTTACTGGGTCGAGGTCTGCCATGTCGACGGCTTCCGCTTCGATCTCGCCACGACCCTGGCGCGCGGCCCGAACGGCTATGATCGCAACCACGGCTTCCTCACCGCGATCCGGCAGGACCCGGTGCTCGCGACCGTCAAGATGATCGCCGAGCCCTGGGACCTCGGGATGGGCGGCTATCAGGTCGGCGGCTTCCCGTCACAATGGTCGGAGTGGAATGACCGCTACCGCAGCGCCATGCGGCGCTACTGGAGCGGCGAAGGCAGCTTGATCGGCGATATCTCCAGCCGCATGACCGCCTCCTCCGACCTGTTCCATCACGACAACCGCGCGACGCGCGCCAGCATCAACCACATCACCGTGCATGACGGTTTCACGCTGGCTGATCTCTTCGCCTACAACGAGAAGCACAACGAGGCCAATGGCGAGGACAATCGCGACGGCTCCAACGACAACCACAGCAACAATTGCGGGGTTGAAGGACCGACCGACGATCCCGCGATAACAGCGCTGCGCCGGCAGTTGCGCAAGAATGCGCTGGCCTGCCTGCTGCTGGCGCAAGGCACGCCGCTGATCCTCGCCGGCGACGAAGTCGCCAACACGCAAGCCGGCAACAACAACGCCTATTGCCAGGACAACGAGACCGGCTGGGTCGGCTGGGAAAATCTCGGCACTGACGACGACTTCACCGACTTCATCAGCCATCTCGCCGAGCTGCGGCGCAAGTTCGGCCAGATCCGCTGCCAGCGCTGGCTCGACGGCCGCCGCACCGATGGCAGCTATGGCGTGCTGTGGCTGACGCCGTCGGCAGCCGAGATGACGGAATCCGACTGGAAATTCCCGGAGGGACGCTTTCTCTCCTACGTGCTCGGCCCGATGGAACAAGGACAGGCGCCGATCTTTATCGTGCTGAATGCCGCCCCCGAGGAGATCGCGTTCACGATGCCGAAGATGCCGGACTACAAGACCTGGCAGCAGGTGCTCAACACCACCGAGGTCAAGCAGGACGGTCCCGCCTTCACCTCGGGCGTTGAGACCAAGGCGCCACCGCGCTCGGTGCTGGCTTTTGCAGGCGCGGCATGACCGCGCCGACCTTCGGACCGCAGATCACCAGGGACGGCACGCGTTTTCGCCTCTGGGCGCCCGCGGCCAAGCGCGTCGATCTCCTGCTCGACCAGCCGCATCCGATGGTTCGCGACGACAAGGGTTGGTACAGCGCCGAGATTGCGGATGCGCGCGCCGGCGCGCGCTACAAGTTTCGGATCGATGACGAACTCGACGTCCCCGATCCGGCCTCCGCCTTCCAGCCCGACGATGTCTTCGGTCCCTGTGAAGTGATCGATCACATAGCCTATCCCTGGCGGGCGACGGATTGGCGTGGCCGGCCGTGGCATGAGGCGGTGATCCTCGAAGCCCATGTCGGCACCTTCACGCCGCAAGGCACTTACCGCGCTGTCATCGACAAGCTCGATCATCTCGTCGCCGCCGGCATCACCGCGCTGGAATTGATGCCGCTCGCCGATTTCGCCGGCAAGCGCAACTGGGGCTATGACGGCGTGCTCTGGTATGCGCCCGACAGCGCCTATGGCCGGCCCGAGGATTTGAAGGCGCTGATCGACGAGGCGCATCTGCGCGGGCTGATGGTGATGCTCGACGTGGTCTATAACCACTTCGGCCCGGAGGGAAATTACCTCGGCCGCTACGCGCCGAATTTCTTCACCGACGCCCACACGCCGTGGGGCAGCGCGATCGACTACCGCGTGCCGGAGGTACGCAGCTTTGCGATCGAGAATGCGCTGTCCTGGCTGCGCGACTATCGCTTCGACGGCCTGCGGCTCGACGCCGTCAACACCATCATCGAGGTCGGTGAGCCGCCGTTCCTGAATGCACTGAGCACGGCCGTCGGCAAGCTTGCGGCCGAGACCGGACGCCACATCAATATGGTTCTCGAGAACAGCGACAACCGCGCGAGCCTGCTTGACGCTGCGGAAGATCCGCCGCGCGGCAAATATCGTGGGCAGTGGAACGACGATTATCACCACGTCTGGCATGTGATGCTGACCGGTGAGGATCAGGGCTACTACGCCGACTATCAGCAATCCGCGAGCAACGATCTCGTTCGCGCAATGTCATCGGGATACGTCTATCAGGGAGAGGTCTCGACTTTCTGGGGCGGCAAGCGGCGCGGTGAAGCCAGCGGCGCGCTGTCGCCGACCTGCTTCATCAACTTCCTGCAGAACCACGACCAGATCGGCAACCGCCCGCTCGGCGACCGCCTTGAATCGATCGCCGATCCCAAGGCGATCGAGGCTGCGCTCGCCGTGATGTTGCTGGCGCCGATGACGCCGATGCTGTTCATGGGCGAGGAATGGGGCTCAACGGCACCCTTCCCGTTCTTCTGCGACTTCAAGGGCGGCCTTGCCGACGCTGTGCGCAAGGGCCGCCGCGAGGAGTATGCCTGGGCCTACGCCAGATATGGTGACGCGGTGCCCGATCCGCTCGCTGAAGAGACCGCGCGATCGGCAATACTCGATTGGGACGACCTCAAGCACGCGCCGAGCCGCAAGCGGCTGGCGCTGGTGCGGGACCTGCTCGCGATCCGTCGCCGTGAGATCACACCGCGATTGGCCGGGGCGCGGTTTGGCGAGGCGCATGTCAGTGGCGGCCTGCTGACCGCGCATTGGACAATGGGCGATGGCCGCAAATTGGGACTGACGGCCAATCTGTCGGCTGACGAGACCGCTGACGTTCCGAGTTCCGAGGGAACCCTGATCTGGGGCCCTGCGTTGTCCGGCCGGATGCCCGCCTGGGCGGTGCGCTGGCACATCGGATAGGACAATGCCTCCGGCGATCCCGATCGCAACATACCGCCTGCAACTCACCGCCGATTTCAACTTCGATAGCGCCGCCAGCGTGGTGCCGTATCTGAAGTCGCTCGGCATCAGCCATGTCTACGCCTCGCCCTTCATGAAGGCGCGCAAGGGCTCGACCCACGGCTACGACGTGGTCGATCACGCCAAACTCAATCCGGAGCTCGGCGGCGAAGCCGGCTTCGCGCGGCTGAGCGCGGCGCTGAAGCAGAATGATCTCGGCCTGATTCTCGACTTCGTGCCCAACCATGTCGGCGTGCATTTCGCCGACAATCCCTGGTGGCTCGACGTGCTGGAATGGGGTCCCACGTCGCCTCACGCGGCCTCCTTCGATATCGACTGGGACCAACTGCCCTATCGCGCCCGCGGCGGCGTGCTGCTGCCGATCCTGGGCTCGTCCTACGGAGAGGCGCTGGAGCGTGGCGAGATCGAGCTACGCTACGACGTCGAGGAGGGCAGCTTTTCGGCCTGGTACTACGAGCACCGCCTGCCGATCGCGCCCGAGCGCTATGGCGAGGTGTTGCGCGCGATCGTCAAGGAAGCCGGCGCCAACCATAGCGCAGCCGGCAACGCCATGCTCGCGCTCGGCTCGCGCTATCGCGGCTTGCGCCACCCGAACCGCACCGAAGCGCCGGCCTTCAAGGCGGAGCTGAAGGCGATCGCCGGCGGCGCGGAGATCATCACGCGCGGTCTCGCCGTCTATCGCGCCGGCGAGGATCGCCCGAGCCAGACGCTGGCGCTGCATCATCTGCTCGAACGGCAGCACTACAAGCTCGGACATTGGCGCCTCGCCTCCAGCGACATCAATTATCGCCGCTTCTTCGACGTCAATACGCTGGCAGGCTTGCGGGTCGAAGACCTCGACACGTTCGAGGCCAGCCACAGCTTGGTCAAACGGCTGATCGCTGAAGGCAAGCTGCAGGGCCTGCGGCTCGATCACATCGATGGCCTGCGCGATCCCGCGCAATATTTTCAGCGCTTGCGCCGGCTGATCCGCGAGGCCCAGGGCGGACGCGCAAAGCCGTTCTACATCGTGATCGAAAAGATCCTCGGCGAAGACGAGAGACTGGCAAGGTTCGCCGGCGTGCACGGCACCACCGGCTATGAGTGGATGAACACGATCAGCCAGGTGCTGGTCGATGGCAATGGGCTCGACCCCCTCAATGAGATCTGGCGGCAGATCAGCAACCAGCCGCCAAAACTCGAACCGGTATTGCGGGCGGCCAAGCGGCGCGTGCTGGAGACGCTGCTGACAAGCGAATTCACTGTGTTGGCGCGGCTATTAGCGCGGATCGCGAGCGGTCATTATTCGAGTCGCGATTTCTCCGCCGACAGCTTGCGGCAGGCGCTCGAGCTCTATGTGCTCCACTTCCCGGTCTACCGCACCTACCTGACCGCGTCAGGCCCGACTGCACATGATCGCACCATCATCAACGAGACAATCAAGCGCGCCCGTGCCGATTGGTTCGCTGCCGACGACGGCATCTTCGATTTCCTGCGCGACGCGCTGACCATGGACCTGATCAAGCCCGGCCGTCCGCCGCACAGCGCGCCGCGGGTGCGCCGCTTTGCGCTGAAGGTCCAGCAATTCACCGGGCCGATGATGGCAAAGTCGCTGGAGGATACCAGCTTCTATCGTTATTACCGCCTGCTTGCCCTGAATGAGGTCGGCGGCGATCCGGCCGCGCAGGCAATTCCCATCGATCGTTTCCACGCGCTGATGCGGAGCCGCGCCAAGGACTGGCCGCACGGCATGACGGCGACCGCAACCCACGACACCAAGCGCGGTGAGGATGCCCGCACGCGCATCATGGCGCTGGCCGAAATCCCCGGCGAATGGACCAGCGCGGTGGCGCGCTGGAAAGTGCTGAACGCGCCGCATCTGACCGTGGACGGCGAGATGCGCGCGCCCTCGGCGACCTTCGAATACATGCTCTATCAGGCCCTGCTCGGCGCCTGGGAGCCTGATGATCCCGCCTTCGTCGAACGGATGCAGGCGTTCGCGCTGAAAGCCGCGCGCGAGGGCAAGCAGGAGACCAGCTGGCTCAATCCGCATGAGGCTTACGAGAGCGGAGTGAAGACCTTTGTCGCGCAGATCCTGGATCGCGGCATTTCCGCGGAGTTCCTCGACATGCTGGGAACGATGGCCAGGCGTCTGTCGCTGCTCGGCGCGTTGAACTCGCTGAGCCAGCTCACGCTGAAGATGACGCTGCCCGGCGTGCCCGATATCTACCAGGGCACCGAGTTCTGGGATTTCTCCCTGGTCGATCCCGACAATCGCCGGCCGGTGGATTTCGCTGCGCGTGCGTCCGCCCTTGCCGCGCCGGACAATCCGGATTGGGCGGAGCTGACGCGCAACTGGCAGGATGGCCATGTGAAGCTCGCATGGACGCGGTATCTGCTGCGGTTGAGAAACGAACTGGCCGCCGTCTTCACGGACGGCGATTATCAGCCGCTCGAGATCAGCGGCCCGCATCGCGATCACGTCATTGCCTTTGCACGCCGGCACGGCCGCGATGCCATCATCGTCGCCGCAACAAGGGCCTTCGCGCCGTTCACCCAGGCGGGACGTGCCTGGCCGCATGCGGAGGCGTTTGAAGGCGAAGTCGATATCAAAGGCTACAAGATCGAGGGCCGCACCGGCGGACTGCAACTCGCCACCCTGTTCAAACGGCTGCCTGTTGCCGTTCTGAAGGCAAACGTGACCCGCCCCGCCAGACCACCGGCGAAGCGCGCACGCGCCATGAGCACTTCGTAAAAACGCGGAAGGCCGTCCGGGATCGACGGCCGGACGGCCTGGCGGATGTTGTGCCGACGACGAAGGTCGGTTCCCTCTTCCCGCGCTTGCACCGATGGTCCGGCAAATTCGTTACCGGGAGGCTGACGACTGATTGCATCGTCAATTATTTTCGTTGCTGCATGGCAGCAACGATCGTCAGCTCTTCTTCGTCAGCAGCAGTTGCCCGCGCTTCTGGATCGCGATCTGCGCGGCTTCGGCAAAGCGCTGCAACAGCCAGGGCAATGTCACCTCCAGCCGCACACTGGTCTCCTCGACATCGAGATGGCCCGCGGCAACCTGCCCGAGCGCACGGACGCGAAAGGTCATGCGGTTGTTGTCCCAGCGCTCTTCGTCGACGCTTAGCATCGGGACGCTGGTCGCGGCGCGGGTGAGGCCGTCTTCAGGCGACGCATCGCCTCCTCGCGGCCGAGGCTGTGCGGAATCGAAACGATGAGCGGCGCGGACATTGCAGACCTCCTCAACTGGTCCGCTCGATGTAATTCCGTTCCTCACAAAAGGAAGGGCAAGGGCGATTATCGCACCCCAGAAATCGGAACTTTCACAACCACGAAAGGTTTCCCCCGCGCAAAAAGGGCAGAGATCAAACAGGCCCGCGGGCTGAGGAGACTTCACATGTCAATCGGTACCATCATTCTCATTATTCTGGTCATCGCGCTGCTCGGCGGCTTCAGCGGCATCGGCGGCGGACCGTTTTACGGCACCGGCTATTACGGCGGCGGCGGCCTTGGCCTCGTCATCGTGATCCTGCTGATCCTGCTGTTGATGGGCAGGCTGTAACAGCCAGTTGTAGCTGCGTAGGGTGGGCAAAGGCGCGAAGCGCCGTGCCCACCTTCACGAGCACAGCAAGAATGGTGGGCACGCTGCGCTTTGCCCACCCTACGCGTCTTCTTTCGCGGGCATGACACTTCACTTCCCCGCCAGCTTCTTCATCGCGCTCTTGATCGACGCGGCCGCATCCTCATAGCCATCCCACGCCTTCGTCTTCTTAAGCAGCGCCGGCACGGTTCGCACCGTGTATGCCTTCGGATCGAGACCCGCGCGCAGCTGCGCCCAGGTCAGCGGCATCGACACCGTCGCGCCCGCACGCGCGCGTGGCGACAGCACCGCGACCGCCGTCGAGAGCCGGTCATTGCGGAGATAGTCGAGAAAGATCTTTCCCTTGCGCTTGGCCTTGGACATGTTGATCAGGTAGCGCTCGGGATCGTCTCGTTCCATCCACTGACAGATCGCCTGCGCGAAGGCTTTTGCCTCCTTCCACGTCACCTTGTCTTTCGCGCCGTGCAGCAGCGGCGTCACCACGTGCAGGCCCTTGCCGCCGGTGGTCTTGCAGAAGCTTTCCAGCCCGACCGCCGTCAGCCGCTGGCGCATGTCCTTGGCGGCCTCGATCACATCGGCAAAGTCGACGTCGGGCGCGGGATCGAGGTCGAACACCAGCCGTCCCGGCGTGTCGTAAGCGTCGGGCGCGCAGTTCCAGGGATGCAGCTCGACGCCGCCGGATTGCGCGACCGCCGCCAGACCCTCGACCTGATCGATCTGCAGATACGGCTTGCGATCGCCCGAGACCTTCGCGAGCTTGAGCAGCTTCGAGGTGCCGGTCATGGCGTGGCGCTGGAAAAAGGTCTCGCTTGTGATGCCGTCGGGCGCGCGCACGATCGAGCATGGCCGGCCCTTGAGATAACCGATCATCCACTCGCCGACCGCCTCGAAATAGCGCGCGAGGTCGAGCTTGGTCACGGCCTCGCCGTCACCGCCATCGGGCCACAGCGCCTTGTCCGGATGGGAGATCACGACGCCCATCACTTCGGCGCCCTTCTTCGTCCCGGCTTTCGCCATCGGCTTCACCACCTTGACCATCGCCGGCTTCTCCGCTTCCACCTCGTGCGCCGGCTTGTCCTGCCGCAAGCCCTTGAAGGCGGCCTGCCGGATATTCTTGGCTTCGGTCCAGCCACCAAACTCGATCTCGGCGACGAGCTCCGGCTTCAACCAATGCACGTCCCGCGTCTTCTTCGGCGCATTCTCGCCGCCGAACGGGCTCTTGTCCGACGCCGACGCCTTCAGCGCCGGCATGATGCGGCGGACCGTGTCGGCGCCGAAGCCGGTGCCGACGATGCCGACAAACGCGAGATGATCGCCGCGATAGACGCCGGCCATCAGCGAGCGGAATTTGCCGTTGTTCGTCTTCCAGCCGCCGAGCACGACCTCGTGGCCGCCACGGATCTTTGCCTTCGTCCAGTCATCTGACCGACCGGAGCGATAGGCACCATCGAGCCTTTTCGAGACGATGCCCTCCAGCGCCAACTTTCGCGCCGATTCCAGCACGATCTCGCCGTCATCTTCGAAATGCTCGACATATTTGATCTGCTTCCCCTTGGTCTTGCGCGTGTCGAGCAATTGCTTCAAACGCGCCTTGCGCTCGCGCAATGGCAGCGGACGCAGGTCTTGCTTGCCGGCAAACAGCAGGTCGAACGCGTAGAAGATCAGACGATCGGTCTTGCCGTCGGCGAGCGCTGCCTGCAGCGTCGAAAAGTGAGGCGTGCCATTCCTGTCGAGCGCGACGATCTCACCATCGATCAGCGCGTCCGGCAGCCTGGCGCCCTCTTTGGCAATCGCAACGAACTTGTCGGTCCAGTCGAGGCCTTTCCGCGTCTTCAAAATCGCTTCACCATCCTCAATGCGCAGCTGCATGCGATAACCGTCGAACTTGATCTCATGGCACCAGGCATCTCCGTTTGGCGGCGCATCGACGGCGGCACAGAGCTGCGGCGTCACGAATTCCGGCATCACCGAAACAGTCTTCGGCTTGGCCGTCAGCCGCGCCTTGGGCGGCGCCGCCTTGGTCCGGGCGCGCGCCTCAGCCGCTTCGCCGCGATTGGAGTGCCAGACGGCGTCAGCCTTCGGCTTGCCGTTGCTCTTCGTCAGCATGAACGGCTTTGGGGCCTTGCCCTTGCCGGCCGCGATCTCTGCCATCGATCGGCCGGAGGCAACCGAGCGATCCTCTGCGAGGACGTCCTCACCGTTACCGTTGGTCGCATATTCGTCGCGGTGCTTGATCAGCAGCCAGTTGGTGCGCTTGCCGCCGTAGCGATCGCCCTTCATCCGCACCAGCACCCAGCTGCCATGCAGCTTCTGGCCTTCAAGCGTAAACTTCAGATCGCCTTTCCTGAAGCCTCGCTCGGGATCGTCGCACTCCCAATAGCCGCGGTCCCACAGTTGCACCGTGCCGCCGCCATATTGGTCGTCCGGGATCGTGCCTTCGAAGTCGCCATAGTCGAGCGGATGGTCCTCGACCTCGACGGCGAGCCGCTTGTCATGCGGATCGAGCGAAGGCCCGCGCGTCACCGCCCAGGACTTGAAGACGCCGTCGAACTCGAGCCGGAAATCGTAATGCAGACGCGTCGCATCGTGCTTCTGGATCACGAAACGCCGATGCGTGGCAGGCGCGACCTTGACGTCGCCGGAGGGCTCGTCGGTCTTCTCGAAATCGCGCTTCTTGCGATATGTCGACAGGTTTCTCAGCGGCACGTGCAGGCCTCAAACGCATGCAAAACCGGCCGCGAGACGCGGCCATCAGGAACCAAAACCCACCGTATCCGTTCAAGTTCCAAACTCAAGGCGTTTCAAACTCAAGCTGTTGGAGACGATCATGGCCGCCCCTCGCCCCTACTGGAAAGGCACGCTCAAACTCTCGCTGGTGTCGTGCCCGGTGGCGCTGTACCCGGCCTCGACCTCGGTCGAGAAAACCCGCTTCCACATGATCAACCGCGAGACCGGCAACCGCCTCAAGCAGCAGATGGTCGACGCCGAGACCGGCGATGTCGTCGAGGGCGAGCAGAAGGGCCGCGGCTACGAGCTAAGGAAGGGCGAATATGTCGAGATCGAACGCGACGAGCTCGACGCGGTGGCGATCGAAAGCAGCCACGCCATCGACATCGACAGCTTCGTTCCGCGCGACGAGATCGACAAGCGCTACCTCAACCACCCCTATTATATCCGCCCCGACGGCAAGGCCGGAGCCGACGCCTTCGCGGTGATCCGCGACGCGATGAAGGATCAGGACCGCGTCGCGTTGGCGCGCATTGTGCTGACCAACCGCGAGCACATCATCGCCATCGAGCCGCTGGGCAAGGGCTTGCTCGGCACCACCCTCCGCTTCCCCTACGAGCTACGCGACGAGGAGGACTATTTTGACGACATCAAGAGCCCGAAGATCACCAAGGACATGGTCGAGCTGGCCGGCCATATCCTCGACAGCAAGGCCGCGCATTTCGATCCGTCGAAGTTCAAGGACGAGTACGAGACCGCGCTCAAGGCGCTGGTCCGCCGCAAGGCCTCGGGCAAGCCGATCAAGGCCGTCGAACGGGAGGAGAAGCCCAGCAACGTCGTCAGCCTGATAGATGCGCTGAAACAGAGCCTCAAGGGTCGCGGCGCGGCGCGGAAGTCCCGTTCCACCGCGCGGAGACAGACATCACACCGCAGGCCAGCGAAGAAGGCGCATCGCTCGACAGCGCGGTCGCGGAAGGCAAGCTAGGTCCACTTCCGTCATGGCCGGGCTTGTCCCGGCCATCCACGTCTTCTTTGCCCAAGAAAGTGGATGCCCGGGACAAGCCCGGGCATGACGAGAGCACGCTGCGCGCTCAGCGCTTCTTCGCGCTCTTGCGCTTCTTGCTGGTCTTCCGCTTCTTGGCTGCCTTCTTCGGCACCTTCTTGCCCTTGGCGCGCGCCTCGGAGAGTCCGATCGCGATCGCCTGCTTGCGGCTCGTCACCTTCTTCTTGGAGCGGCCGCTGCGCAGCGTGCCGGCCTTGCGCTTCTTCATCGCGCGCTTGACGTCGGCTGACGCCTTCCTGGAATACTTTCTTGCCATGACGTTGCTCCCGGGTGATGTCGGGTAATCGATCCCAGGAGCGAAAGTTCCGTTTAGTCCGCCGCACGCAGCCGATAGCCGATGCCGGTCTCGGTCAGCACGAATTGCGGACGTTCCGGATCGGCCTCGATCTTCTGGCGCAGCTGGCGGACGTAGACGCGCAGATATTGCGCATCGGTCAGCTCATCCCACAATTCCTTCAGCAGGAAGCGATGCGTCAGCACCTTGCCGGCATGCTGCACCAGCACGCGCAGCAAATCGTACTCCTTCGGCGAGAGCTTTATCTCCTTCTCGCCGACCTTGACGATCCGCCGCACCAAATCGACCGAAAGATCGCCGGAGCGAAACACCGGACGCTCGCCCTGCACCTGCAGCTGGTGACGCAGCGCGGCGCGCAGCCGCGCCAGCAATTCATCCATGCCGAACGGCTTTGTCAGATAGTCGTCGGCGCCGAGGTCGAGCGCCTGCACCTTGCCGGCCTCGTCGCCGCGGCTCGACAGCACCACGATCGGCACGGCCTCGTTGCGGCCGCGGATCATGCGCAAGAGATCATGCCCCTGGATATCAGGCAGGCCAAGATCGAGGATGATCAGCGCAGGATCCTCGCTCAGCATCTCCAGCGCCATCTTGCCATTGGAGGCTTCCAGGATGTCGTAGCCTTGCGTGGAGAGCCCCATCCGCAGCAATTTGCGGATCGGCGGCTCGTCATCGATGACCAGGACCTTGATCGGCGTTGCATTCATGCGGCGGTATCCAGCGCGTTGGTGTCGGCCGGCACAGGCAGCCGGATGGTGATCACGGCCCCGCTGCGATCGGCGCGGTTGGCGGCCGCGATCGTGCCGCGCATCGCCTCGACGAAGCCGCGGGAGATCGCGAGCCCGAGGCCAGTACCCGGGCGGACATGGTCGCCCTTCTCGGCGCGATAGAACTTGTCGAACACGCTTTCCAGCTCCGCAGGCGGAATGCCGTTACCCTCGTCCATGATCTGCAGCGCGATCGTATTGCGGTCGCGCGCGCTGCGAATCGAAATGGTGGTGTCCGCAGGCGCATATTTGGCGGCGTTGTCGAGCAGATTGAACAGCACCTGCTCGAACAGCACGGCGTCGAGCTCCAGCATCGGCAGATCGGAGGCAAGCTCCAGCGACACCTTGTGATGGACGAGGATCTTGCCGGCGCGGCGCAGGGCGCTGCCGACGATCTCGCCGACATCGTGGCGAGCGGTGTTCGGCACGACGGCGCCGGATTCGAGCTTGGTCATATCGAGCAGATTGGCGATGAAGCGGTTCAGCCGCTCGGACTCGTCGATCACGGTCGCCAGCAGATCGTGCTTCTGTGCATCGGTGAGGCTCGCCCCAAGATCGCGCAAGGTCGAAGCGGAGCCGAGCACGGAAGCGAGCGGCGTCTTGAGATCATGCGAGATGGAGGTCAGGAGCGCGCCGCGCAGGCGATCGGACTCCACCGTGCGCTTGACGCGGTCCATGTCCTCGACCAGCAGCACGCGCTCGATGGCGAGCCCACCCTGGTCGACCAGCGCATCCAGCAGACGGCGTTGATCCGGGGTCAGCAGCGGCCCGGTGCGGTCGTCGTCGATGCCGATCACGCCGATCGCGCCGCGGCCGGTGCGCATCGGCAAGAACAGCCGCTTGGCGCCAGGCAGCGTGTCGGAGCCACGGCCGGCCGGCCGGTCATTGCCCCAGGCCCAGTTGGCGGCGGCAAGGTCGGCCTTGTCGAGCTGGTCCTCCGGCGGATAGCCGGCCTTCACGGTCAGCACGCCCTCCTCCGGCAGCAGCAGCACCACGCGCACCTTCAGCATCAGTGCCGTCTGGTAGGCGGTCGCCCACAAGACATCGTCGAGCGTTGCAGTGCCCGCGAGCTTGCGGCTGAAGGCGTAAAGCGATTCCGTGGTGCGGACGCGACCGATCGCAGTGTCCGCCTGGGTGCGTACCCGCGCAGCGACATTGGAGACCAGGATCGCGACCACCATGAACAGGAAGAAGGCCGCGACGTTGGTCGGATCGGTGATCGTGAACGTGTAGACCGGCGGCAGGAAGAAGAAATTGTAGCATAGCGACGCCGCGACGGTCGCCAGCAACGAAGGCCACAGGCCGTAGCGGACCGCGACGCCAACCACGGCGGTGAGCAGCACGAGGTCGACATTCTCGATGCCGAACCAGGGTTCGATCAGAATGGCAACACCGAGCGCAACCGCCACCGTCAGCAGCGACCAGAGATAGGGCCGCGGATTGAACGGCTCCTGCCGCGCCGCGGTCTGCACCGGCGTCTTGCCGACCGGCTGCTCGTCGCCCGCGATCACGTTGACGCTGATATTGCCGGCGCGGCGGACCAGATCGTGCACAACGGAGCCGCGCGTCATCTCGAACCAGCGCGAACGCGTCGACTTGCCGATGATGATCTGGGTGACGTTGTTGGCGTGGGCGAAATTGATGACGTCGTCGGCAATGCGGCGCCCGACGCCGGGAACGGTCACCGCCTCGCCGCCGAGCGATTCCGCAAGCCGCATCGTGTCGGCGAGCCGGTCGCGCTGCTCGTCGGTCAATTGCAGGCTGCGCCGCGTCTCGATGCTGATCGCGGTCCAGGGTGCGTGCAAACGGTCCGCGAGACGCTTGGTGTAGCGCACGAGACCAGCGGCGCGCGGGTCCTCGCTGAGGCAGACCAGGATGCGTTCACCGGCCGCCCAGGGGCCGGCGATGGCGTTGGCCTGCATGTGGTTGAGCAGTTGCTCGTCGACCCGTTCGGCGGTGCGGCGCAACGCCAGCTCGCGCAACGCGGTCAGGTTGCCCGGCGAGAAGTAATGCTCCAGCGCCCGCTCGGCCTGCTTGGGCACATAGACCTTGCCCTCCTTCAGCCGCTGGATCAGATCGTCGGGCGTGAGATCGATCAGCTCGATCGCATCGGCGCGATCGAACACCGAGTCCGGCACGGTCTCGCGCACCCGCACATGGGTGATCTGCGCGACGACATCGTTGAGGCTCTCGATGTGCTGGATGTTGACGGCGGTGTAGACGTCGATGCCGTGCGAGAGCAACTCCTCGACGTCGAGATGGCGCTTCGGATGACGGCTGCCCGGCGCATTGGTATGGGCGAGCTCGTCGACCAATGCCAGTTGGGGGCGCCGCGCGATCAGCGCGTCCAGATCCATCTCCTCCAGCGTCTGGTCGCGATAGCTGAGCCGCTTGCGCGGGATCACCTCCAGCCCCTTGACCAGCGCCTCGGTCTCGACCCGGCCGTGGGTCTCGACAAAGCCGACCACGACGTCGACGCCCGCCTTAAGGCGGGCGTGGGCGCTTTGCAGCATCTCGTAGGTCTTGCCGACGCCGGGCGCCGCGCCGATGAAGATTTTCAGCCGCCCCGCCCGGTCGTTCTCGCGGCGCGCCGCTTCCAGCAGCGCGTCCGGCGAAGGTCGTTTTTCAAGGTCGAGGCGCTGATTTGCCATACGGCAATATAGTCATCCGGTTCGGGGCCGCCCAATTCTCCTATTTCGTGGCAGCGCCGTCCAGCGCCAGATTGAGCGCAAGAACGTTAACGCGGGGCTCGCCGAGCAGACCGGCAAAGCGGGACTGCGTGTACTGGGTGACCAGCTGGCGCAGTTGCTCTTCCGGCAGCTTCCGCACCTTCGCGATCCGCGGCACCTGGAACAGTGCGGCCTCCGGCGAGATATCCGGGTCCAGACCGCTTGCGGAGGTGGTGACGAGGTCGACGGGGACGGCCGCGTCGGGGTTCTCGGCCTTCAGCTTGTCGACGTCCTCCTTGATCCGGTCGTTCAGCGCCTTGCTGGTCGGACCGAGATTGGAGCCGCCGGAGTTCGCCGCGTTGTAGGGCGCGGAAACCGTCTTGGTCGAATCATTCGGATCAGGCGCGAGCGTCGCGGACAGGCGGCCGTGGAAATATTTGTCGTCCTTGAACTCCTGCCCGATCAGGGCGGAGCCAACCACCTTGCCGTCCTTCTCGATCAGGCTGCCTTCAGCCTGTTTCGGAAAGATGGCGCCGGCAATCGCGGTCATGGCGAGCGGATAGGCAAGCCCCGTGATCGCAGTGAGCGCGAGCAGCAAGATGATGGCGGGGCGGATTTCGCGAAGCATGATGTGAACTCCTCAGGCCAGGCCCAGGGCGGCGACGACGAGGTCGATCGCCTTGATGCCGATGAAGGGAATGATGATGCCGCCGAGGCCGTAGATCATCAGGTTGCGGCGGAGCAGCGCGCCGGCACCGACCGCGCGGTACTTGACGCCCTTCAGCGCCAGCGGGATCAGCGCGATGATGATCAGCGCGTTGAAGATGATCGCCGACAGGATGGCGCTCTGCGGGCTCGCCAGATGCATGACATTCAGCACCCCGAGTTGCGGATAGAACGCCAGGAACATCGCCGGAATGATCGCAAAGTATTTCGCGACGTCGTTGGCGATCGAGAACGTGGTCAGCGCGCCACGGGTCATCAGCAGCTGCTTGCCGATCTCGACCACCTCGATCAGCTTGGTCGGATTGGAGTCGAGGTCGACCATGTTGCCCGCCTCGCGCGCGGCCTGCGTGCCGGTGTTCATGGCGACGCCGACGTCGGCCTGGGCGAGCGCCGGCGCGTCATTGGTGCCGTCGCCGCACATCGCCACCAGCTTGCCCTTGGCCTGCTCGTCGCGGATCAGCTTGAGCTTGTCCTCCGGGGTCGCCTGCGCCAGGAAATCGTCGACGCCGGCTTCCGCCGCGATCGCCGCCGCCGTCATCGGATTATCGCCGGTGATCATCACGGTGCGGATGCCCATCCGACGCAGCTCGGCGAAGCGCTCGCGGATGCCGCCCTTGACGATGTCCTTGAGGTGCACCACACCGAGCAGCTTGCCGTCCTTGGCGACCGCAAGCGGCGTGCCGCCGGCCTTGGAGATCTCGTCGGCGATGGACTGGATCTCGCGCGCCTCCGCACTCATCGTCGCCTGAATGGAGCGAACGGTATTGCCGGACGCGACGACGCGGGGTTCGCCGCCTTCGACATAGCTGAGGATCGCATCCACCGCGCCCTTGCGGACCGACATGGTGCCGGCGTCGATGCCGCTCATCCGGGTCTGCGCCGTGAACGGCACGAAGGTCGCGTGAAGCTCGTGCATCTCACGGCCGCGGATACCGTATTTCTCCTTGGCCAGCACGACGATGGAGCGCCCTTCCGGCGTCTCGTCGGCCAGCGAAGCCAGCTGGGCCGCATCCGCCAGATCCTGCTCGGAGACGCCGCGCACGGGACGGAACGCGGTCGCCTGACGGTTACCGAGCGTGATGGTCCCGGTCTTGTCCAGCAGCAGCGTATCGACGTCGCCGGCGGCTTCCACCGCGCGACCGGACATCGCCAGCACGTTGAAGCGCACCAGACGGTCCATGCCGGCAATGCCGATCGCCGACAGGAGCGCACCGATCGTGGTCGGGATCAGCGTCACGAACAGCGCCACCAGGATCACGACCGAGATCGAGCCCCCGGCATAGGCCGCGTAGCTCGGGATCGTGACGGTCGCAAACACGAAGATGATGGTCAGGCCGGCGAGCAGGATGTTCAGCGCGATCTCGTTCGGCGTCTTCTGCCGCTCGGCGCCTTCCACCAGCTTGATCATGCGGTCGATGAAGGTCGAGCCCTGGGCCGCGGTGATGCGGACGCGGATCCAGTCGGACAGCACCTGGGTGCCGCCGGTCACCGCCGAACGGTCGCCGCCGGACTCACGGATCACAGGCGCGGACTCGCCGGTGATGGCGGCTTCGTTCACCGAGGCAACGCCTTCGATCACCTCACCGTCGGAGGGGATGTTGTCGCCGGCCTCGACCAGCACGATGTCGCCGACCTTCAGCGAGGTGCCGGGTACCATGCGATAGGTCCGGTCCGTGCCGGTGAGCAGCTTGGCCTGGCTCTCGGTACGGGTCTTCTTCAGCGATTCAGCCTGCGCCTTGCCGCGGCCTTCGGCGACGGCTTCGGCGAAATTGGCAAACAGCACGGTGAACCAGAGCCAGACGATGATCTGGAAGGTGAAGCCGAGGCTTGCACCACCGGTCACGAGATCACGGATGAAGATCACCGTGGTCAGCGCGGCGACGATCTCGACCACGAACATCACGGGGTTCTTGATCATCAGCCGCGGATCGAGCTTGACCACCGCCGACTTGATCGCAGGCAGCAGAATCTTCGGGTCGAGCATGGTCGACGCCTTGACCTGTTTCTGCAGTTTCATGGTTTCCATGGAAGTCACTCCAGTCAATTCGATCAGAACAGCATGTTGGCGTTCATGGCGAGATGCTCGACGATCGGTCCGAGCGCCAGCGCCGGGAAGAAGGTGAGACCGCCCATGATCAGGATCACGCCGACCACAAGACCGACGAACAGGCCGCCGGTGGTCGGGAACGTGCCCATCGAGGGCGGGATCGACTTCTTCTCCGCAAGCGATCCCGCGATCGCCATCGCGGGGACGATCATGAAGAAGCGGCCGACGAACATCGCAACGGCACCGGTCGTGTTGTAGAAGAACGTGTTGCCGGTCAGGCCTGCGAATGCCGAGCCGTTATTGCCGGTCTGCGAGGTGTAGGCGTACAGCACTTCCGAGAACCCGTGCGGGCCGGCATTGGCCATCGAGGCCACGGCCGGCGGATACACGACGGCGACCGCGGTCCAGCCCAGGATCATCAGCGGCAGCACCAGGATGGCGAGCATCGCCATCTTGACCTCGCGCGCCTCGATCTTCTTGCCGACATATTCCGGCGTGCGGCCGACCATCAGGCCCGCCACGAAGATCGCGAGAATGACGAACAGCAGCATGCCGTACATGCCGGCGCCGACGCCGCCGACGACGATCTCGCCGAGCTCGATATTGATCAGCGGGATCATGCCGCCCAGCGCGGTGAAGCTGTCATGCATGGCGTTGACCGCGCCGCACGAGGCCGCCGTGGTGATGACGGCGAACAGCGAGGACGCGACGATGCCGAAGCGGACCTCCTTGCCCTCCATGTTGCCGCCGGTCAGGCCGAGCGCCTGCAACGCCGTGGTGCCATTGGCTTCCGCCCAGTAAGTGATGGCGACGCCGGCGATGAACAGCACGCCCATCACGGCGAGGATCGCCCAACCCTGGCGCTCATTGCCGACCATGCGGCCGAACACGTTGGTCAGGGCCGCCCCCAGCGCGAAGATCGAGATCATCTGCACGAAATTCGACAGCGCGGTCGGGTTCTCGAACGGATGCGCGGCGTTGGCGTTGAAGAAGCCGCCGCCGTTGGTGCCGAGCATCTTGATGGCGACTTGCGATGCGACCGGACCGAGCGCGATGGTCTGCTTGCCGCCCTCCAGCGTGGTGGCATCGACATAGGCGCCGAGCGTCTGCGGCATGCCCTGCCAGACCAGGAACAGCGTGTAGACGATGCAGATCGGCAGCAGCACATAGAGCGTGCAGCGCGTGACGTCGACCCAGAAATTGCCGACGGTTCGCATCGAGGAACGCGAAAAGCCGCGGATCAGCGCCACGGCGAGCGCGATGCCGGTTGCAGCCGACAGGAAGTTCTGGTGCGTCAGGCCGAGCATCTGCACCAGATAGGACAGCGTGCTCTCGCCGCCGTAATTCTGCCAGTTGGTGTTGGTGATGAAGGAGATCGCCGTATTGAAGGAGAGGTCCTCGGCAACCGCGGATTGGCCGGCCGGATTGAACGGCAGAACGGCCTGCAGCCGCATCAGGGCGTAGATGATCACGACGCCGCCGACGTGGAACAGCAGCATGGCGATCGTGTAGGTGAGCCAGTGCTGCTCGCGCTTCTCGTCGACACCGCCGACCCAGTACAGCCCGCGCTCGAGCGGGCGCAGCACGGGAGACAGGAAGGTGCTCTCGCCGTTGAATACGCGGGTCATGTACCAGCCGAGCGGTTTGACCAGCGCGACCACGATCGCGCAATAAAGGAGAATTTGGATCCAGCCGATGACGGTCATCGCGTCAAACCTTTCGAATGGGCTGTGGTGGCAGAAGCAAAACGACCACGGCAAGCAGGAGCCCGGTCAGGGCCGCATCTGCCGCCAGAATGGTGCACAGGGTGAGCACGGCGCGGCTCAGAAGCGCTCGGGCCGCAGCAGCGCGTAGGTGAGGTAGAACAGCAGGCCCAGCGAAACGAGGCCGGCGAGCGAATAATCGAAGATCATCGCACCCTCCGCTTACAGCCGTTCGCAGGCATAGGCGTAGCCGATCCCGGCCGCGAACAGGCCGGCCGCCAGCAACGCCATCAGAATGTCCATCATGGGAAGCTCCTACGTCGTGGGCGCGGCAGGGCCATAAAGGCTTCCGCACCGGATGGTCGTGAAGTGCCATCCACGGCATAGGTTTTCGAGATGCGACCAATAGGGACGTTATAGGAATCCTATAAGGGCTCGACACAGGCCCAACCTGTAGGGTGGGCAAAGGAGCGCTAGCGACGTGCCCACCATCGCACGAGCGGTGCAAGAGTGGTGGGCACGCTTCGCTTTGCCCACCCTACAGATCCCCTCCCATGCCTATGAAATTCCTATATCTCGCGCGCCTGCCTCATCTCGTTTTCAAACGGCGCTTTGGTCATTTTGCATATGCGGCCCGAGCTTTCGGCCGCGCTTGAGACGAGATGACGCCATGTCGTTGCTATCAGAAAATCTACACCCCGATCTCGGCGACCGGCTCCGCGATGCCTGTGCGGTCACCACCGAGTTCATGACCGACATCATCAGCCAGGCCTGCCGACGCTTCCCGTCGCAGGGGCAGCGCGGCAAGACCGCGCAGGTCGAGCGGCTGATCGCATCCGGCGCCTGGACCGACGCGGCGCTGGCGCTGCTCGACCTGGAGCTGCCGCAATGGCAGGTCCGCCGCCTGGTCTACGACGAGGGCGAGTGGCACTGTGCGCTGTCGCGCGAGCGCGAGTTGCCCGACTGGCTCGACCAGTCGATCGAGACCCATCATGCGGATCTCGCCCTTGCGATCCTCGCCGGTTTCGTCGAAGCGCAGCGCGCGACGGCGCCGGAGAGCCGAACCAGCGTGCCGGCCGTGCGCCGCAACACGGGCGCGCTCTATGAGCCGATGCTGAGCGAGAATTTCGGCTGATCGTACTCGTATGGGTACAAGAGACCTCCCGCAAGACCTCATCCGTCACGAGTCCTGATGGGCTTCTCGCCACGCTGCTCGAGCGCGACCATCCCAACGCGATAAAGGTCGCGCTGCCGCGCGCAACAGGCGCAGCGTCACGGCTCCATCGCAATGCACAATGCCTCGCGCGATCGTCGTCGGCGCGTGCCACCCATATTGAGGTTCCCGAGCCGAACCCCATATCCCCGGCAAGGGAGTGCTTGCCGTGCAGACCTTGAAGGCGGCTCTCGTTGCGGCGGCTGTGGTCGTCGCTCTCTTTGTCTCGATCCGTCCGGGTGCGGCGGAGGAGAACCGTCGTCTGGCCCTGACGATCTCAATCGACGGCGCCATCGGACCGGCGTCGGCCAGCTACGTCAAGGACGCCCTGGCCAAGGCGGCCGAACGGCGCGCCGAAATCGTCGTGCTGCGCCTGAATACGCCGGGCGGTCTCAACACCAGCATGCGCGAGATCATCGCCGACGTGCTCGCCTCGCCCGTTCCTGTCGCCGGATTCGTCGCGCCCTCCGGCGCCCATGCCGCGAGTGCCGGGACCTACATCCTCTACGCGACGCACATCGCGGCCATGGCGCCCGGTACCAATATCGGTGCTGCAACGCCGGTGCAGATTGGCAGCCCGATTCCGGGGCTACCGAGCGGAACGCCCGACAAGAACGGCAAGGACAAAAAGGATGGCGACCGTCCGGCGGAAGCAAAGGACGCCATGATGGCCAAGGCGACCAATGATGCCGTCGCCTATATCCGCAGCCTTGCCGAATTGCGTGGCCGCAATGCCGACTGGGCCGAGAAGGCGGTGCGTGAAGCCGCCACCCTCTCCGCCAACGGCGCGCTGCAGGCCAAGGCCATCGACCTCATCGCGCGCGATCCGGCGGATTTGCTAAAACAGATCGACGGGCGCGTGGTGGAGGTTGCAGGCGGCAGGACGCAACGCCTGACGACGACGGATGCAACGGTCGAAGCCATCGATCCCGGCTGGATCTCGCGCCTGCTTGCGGTCATCACCAATCCCAACGTGGCCTTTATCCTGCTGATGATCGGCATCTACGGGCTGATCTTCGAGTTCATGTCCCCCGGCGCGGTCGCCCCCGGGGTCGTCGGCACAATCTGCCTGCTGCTCGGCCTCTATGCCCTCAACATGCTCCCGATCAACTACGCCGGCTTCGCCCTGATGCTGGTCGGGCTCGCGCTCCTCACCATCGAAGTCTTCAACCCGACGATCGTGATTGGCTTCGGCGGGGCCATCGCCGTTGCGCTGGGCGCGCTGATGCTCTTCCGCGTTGAAGCACCCGGCTACAGGCTGTCATGGTGGGTGATCGGCGGCACGATCGCGGTGTTCGTCGCGTTCTTTCTCGTCGTGCTCGGCTCGCTTCGCCGCGCCCGCAAGGGGCCGGTCCGGGTCGGCGCGCAGGCGATGCAAGGCCTTCCCGCCGAGGTGCTCGACTGGTCCGAGACGAGGGGGCACGTCTTCACCAATGGTGAGCGCTGGCAGGCCCGCGGCACCGAGACGTTCAAGTCCGGAGACCGGGTCGAAGTGGCCAACATCATCGATTTGACGCTCGTGGTCCGGCGCGCACCGGCCTCCACGGGCGAGGGAGGTACAGCATGACGCTCGATTATTTCAGCTACGCGGCGCTGGCGCTGCTCGTGATCATATTCCTGACCCAGGCCGTTCGGGTCCTGCGCGAATATGAGCGCGGCGTCATCTTCACGCTCGGCCGCTTCACCGGAGTCAAGGGCCCGGGGCTGATCATCCTGATTCCGGTCGTGCAGCAACTCGTGAAGGTCGATCTTCGGGTGGTGGTCCAGGTCGTGCCGCCGCAGGACGTGATTTCGCGCGACAACGTCTCGGTCAAGGTCAACGCCGTCCTCTACTTCCGCATCGTCGATGCCGAGCGCGCCATCATCAAGGTCAGCGACTACCTCGCCGCGACCAGCCAGCTCGCACAGACCACGCTGCGCTCGGTGCTCGGCAAGCATGAGCTCGACGAGATGCTGGCGGAACGCGACAGGCTGAACGCCGACATCCAGGAAATCCTCGACAAGCAGACCGACGTCTGGGGCATCAAGGTGACCGGGATCGAGATCAAGGATGTCGATATCAACGAGACCATGGTGCGGGCGATCGCCAAGCAGGCCGAGGCGGAACGGTTGCGGCGCGCCAAGGTGATCAACGCGATGGGCGAGCAGCAGGCCGCCGAGAAACTGGTCGAGGCGGGAAGGATCCTGGCGCAGGAGCCGCAAGCCATGCAGCTGCGCTATTTCGCGGCGCTGCATGACATCGCGGGCGAACGCTCCTCGACTGTCGTCTTCCCGCTCCCGATGAACCTGCTGGATCACCTGACACGGCGCAGCGAAGCGACCTGACTTCGCCGCTTGTCGGCGAACCGTGGCTCGCGCCGGCGCATGCCAGGACTAACGATGCTTCGCCCGCCATGCCGGTCCGGGGCCACGCATGTAATGCGCTTCGGGACGGTAGATGCCGACGGGCTCGCAGGCGAGCCTGGCGAGGACGGATAGCAACCGCCCGAGAAGCGTTTGCAGCAGGGCGCGCGCCGTCATCTCAATAGTCCCATTTCTCACCAAGCACGACCGGCTGCCGCGGATAGCTTTCGGCATCCTGGCCGGCATTGGCGAGGCGGCGGTCGCCGGTCAACGCGCCGTCCCTCTGGCTTGCCGCGTGCCACCTCAGCTCGTTGCGCAACCGCCTGATCTTCGCGGCAGCAATGGCCCGGTGAATCATCCGCAGCGTCGCGCCGAGCCGGCGGAGGACGCGCGCCGGCGAAAAGCTCCGGGCGCGCGCCGTCCCGCGCAGGCGAATCTCGTTCTGATAAAGCAGGGTCATCTCGTGTTATCCCATGGCGGCGCAGCTGTGCACCGCGTCATGGGAGAAGATGCTGACATCGTCGTAGGAATTCGAGACGGGCTGCCACCGATCCGTATAGGGTCCGCATAAGAGTTGACCGGCCCTACGGGAACACGGCCTCTCCCCCACGCATTGACGAGAGCCCCGGCGGTGCTAGCCTTTGCGAAACGACGCGCCGCCGAGCAGGCCGGTATCTGTCGCAAAGGGTGGAAACCATGAACGTCGTATCGCCAGCCAGTGCGAGCACCGAACCCGTCACCTCGGACGGCGTGATCGCCGCCGGTGCCTATGTCGACGGACGGCGCGTCGCCAATATCGCGATCGACGAGGCCGGCAGCTGGCGCAGCAAGCCGGATCATGTGGTGTGGATCGGCCTGCACGAGCCGGAGACGCAACTGCTCAAGCGGGTGCAGCAGCAGTTCGAGCTGCACGACCTCGCGATCGAGGACGCCGATCATGCGCATCAGCGGCCGAAGATCGAGCAGTATGGCGACGCGCTGTTCATCGTGGCGCGCACCGCGCAGCTCGACGGCGACAGCATCGCCTTCGGCGAGACGCATCTGTTCGTCGGCGAGGGCTACATCGTCTCGGTCCGCCACGGCGCCTCGACCTCGTACAAGCCGGTGCGCGAACGCTGCGAGAGCTGTCCGCGCGCGCTCGCCCGCGGCGAAGACTACATCCTCTACGCCATCCTCGACTTCATCGTCGACAACTACTCGCCGGTGCTCGAAACCATTCAGGTGGAGGTCGAGGCGATGGAGGCCGAGGTGCTAGCGAGCGCGATGACGCGTGCGCAGATCGAGCGGCTGTATCTCTTGCGGCGCGATCTGCTGCGGCTGCGCAACGCGGTGGGGCCTCTCGTCGAGGTCTGCCGCCGGCTGGAGCATGACAATCTGCCGATGGTGCGCCCGACGATGCGCCCGTTGTTCCGCGACGTCACCGACCACGTCCGCACCGTCCAGGAACGGATCGATTCCCTGCGCGAGGTTCTGGCGTTCGCGTTTGAAGCGAGCCTGCTGGTCGGCCAGGCACAGGAGACCGCGATCTCCAAGAAGCTCGCCTCGTGGCTCGCGATCGTCGCAGTGCCGACCATGATTGCAGGAATCTACGGCATGAACTTCAAGCACATGCCGGAGCTGGAATGGGAGTATGGCTACTTTGCCGTGATCGGCGCGATCGTGACCGTCTGCGCGGTGCTGTTCTGGCGGTTCCGGCGAGTGGGGTGGTTGTAGCAGTCCGTAGCCCGGATGGAGCGCAGCGCAATCCGGGGCCGCTTCAACCGCGGAGAATGCAGCCCCGGATTTCGCTTCGCTCCATCCGGGCTACAATTCGAACTACTCGGCCGCTGACCGCAACTCGGCTTTCTCTGCCTTGACCGCGCAGAACTTGAACTCCGGAATCTTGCCGAACGGATCGAGCGCCGGATTGGTCAAGAGGTTCGCCGCCGCCTCCGCATAGCAGAACGGCATGAACACCATGTTCTCCGGCACGTCGCGGTCGGAGCGCACCTTGACCTCGACCGCGCCGCGGCGGGTCTGCAGGCGGATGAAATCGCCCGGCCAGACCTGCAGGCGCCGCATGTCCTTGGGCGACATGAAGGCGACCGCCTCGGGCTCGATCTGGTCCAGCACCTGCGCACGCCGCGTCATCGAGCCGGTGTGCCAATGCTCGAGCACGCGTCCCGTCGACAGCACCATCGGATATTCGGCGTCGGGCAGCTCGTCCGGCGGGATCACCTTGGCCGGCACGATCTTGCCGCGGCCGCTCGCGGTCGGGAATCCCGTCGTGAAGATGATCTCGTTGCCGGGCTTGTTCGGATCGTCAGCCGGATATGTGACGGCGCCTTCACGGACCAGCCGTTCCCAGCTGATGTTCTTCAGCGACGGCATCAGCTCCGCCATCTCGGTGTAGACGTCGCCGGGGCCGGCATAATTCCACGGCAGCCCCATGCGCTTGCCGATCTCCTGGATGATCCAGAGATCCTGCCGCGCATCGCCCGGCGGCTTGATCACCTGGCGCGCCAGCTGGACGCGGCGATCGGTGTTGGTGAACGAGCCGTCCTTTTCCGCGAACGCCGAGGCCGGCAGGATCACGTCGGCATGGAACGCGGTCTCGGTGACGAAGAGATCCTGCACCACGAGATGATCGAGCATCGCGAGCGCCTGGCGCGCGTGCTGCAGGTCGGGATCGGACATCGCGGGGTTCTCGCCCTCGATATACATGCCTGTGATCTCGCCGGCGTGGATCGCATTCATGATCTCGACCACGGTCAGGCCGCGCACGGGGTCGAGTTCCTGCTGCCACAGCTTCTCGAAATTGCCGCGCAGATCGTCGCGGCTGACAGGCTGGTAGTCGGGCAGGAACATCGGGATCAGGCCGGCGTCGGAGGCGCCCTGCACGTTGTTCTGGCCGCGCAGCGGATGCAACCCGGTGCCGGGACGGCCGACCTGGCCGGTGATCAGCGCGAGCGCGATCAGACAGCGCGCATTGTCGGTGCCGTGGACATGCTGGCTGATGCCCATCCCCCAGAAGATGATCGACGCCTTCGCGCGTGCATAATTCCGCGCGACCTCGCGCAGGGTCTCGGCATCGATGCCGCAGATCGGCGCCATCTTCTCCGGCGTGAAATCCTTGATCTTCTCCTTCAGCTCCGCGAAGCCTTCGGTATATCCAGCGATATACTGATCGTCGGTCAGGCCCTCGGTGATGATGGTGTTGAGCATCGCGTTCAGCATCGCGACGTCAGAGCCCGGCTTGAACTGCAGATGCTTGGTCGCATGGCGCGACAGCGTCTGCCGGCGCGGGTCCAGCACGTAGAGTTTGGCGCCCTTCTTGGCCGCGTTCTTGATGTAGGTCGCGGCGACCGGGTGGTTCACCGTCGGGTTGGCGCCGATCACGATGATGACCTCGGCATCCATGGCGGCGGCGAACGGCGCCGACACCGCGCCCGAACTCAGGCCTTCGAACAGCGCCGCGACCGACGAGGCATGGCACAGCCGCGTGCAGTGATCGACATTGTTGGAGCCGAAGCCGGTGCGCACCAGCTTCTGGAACAGATAGGCCTCCTCATTGGAGCCCTTCGCCGAGCCGAAGCCGGCGAGCGCCTTGACGCCCTTCTCGTCGCGGATCTTCTTCAGACCGTTGGCGGCGAGATCAAGCGCCTCTTCCCACGATGCTTCACGGAAATGCGTGAACGGATTGGCCGGGTCGACCTGGTCGTTGGCATCCTTCTTCGCATTCGGCAGCCGCACCAGCGGCTTTGTCAGGCGATGCGGGTGGTGGATGTAGTCGAAACCGAAGCGGCCCTTGACGCAGAGGCGATTGCGATTGGCCGGACCATCGCGGCCTTCGGCATAGATCACCTTCTCGTCCTTGACCTGATAGGTCACCTGGCAGCCGACGCCGCAGAACGGGCAGAGTGAATCGACCTTCCGGTCGGCATAGGTGACGCGCGTCTGCTTGTCGTCGAGCATCACCGCCGGCATCAGCGCGCCGGTCGGGCAGGCCTGCACGCATTCACCGCAGGCAACGCACGTGGACTCGCCCATGGGGTCGTCGAAGTCGAACACGATCTTCGAGCCGTGGCTGCGATAGGCCATGCCGATGACGTCGTTGACCTGCACCTCGCGGCAGGCGCGCACGCACAGGCCGCACTGGATGCAGGCATCGAGATTGACCCGCATCGCCGGATGGCTGGCGTCGGTCTCCCAGCGTTCGGCGGCCGGGAAGCGGCTTTCGGTGACGCCGGTCTTTTCCGCCCAGTGCCAGAACTTGGAGTCCGGATCGTGCGAGGTCTCGCGCGCCGGCTGGTCGGCGACGAGCAGTTCCATCACCATCTTCTGCGCCGCGACCGCACGCGCGCTCGCCGACTTGACCTTCATGCCAACGCTGGGCGTGCGCTTGCAGGAAGCGGCCAACACGCGCTCGCCCTCGATCTCGACCATGCAGGCGCGGCAATTGCCGTCGGGCCGATAGTCGGGCTCGGGCGAGTAGCAGAGATGCGGGATCTCGGTCTGGTGGCGCTTCGCCACCTGCCAGATGGTTTCGCCGGCGTTGGCCTCGACCTGCTTGCCGTCGAGCTCGAACGTGATCCTGGTCATTCGGCAGCTTCCTTGAACTCGTCGGGGAAGTATTTGATCACAGACGTTAACGGATTCGATGCGGCCTGCCCGAGGCCGCAGATCGACGCATCGCGCATCGCCTGGCTCAATTCATTGAGCAGCTTCTGGTCCCAGACCGGCCGCTCCATCAGCTGCGCCGCCTTCTGGGTGCCGACCCGGCACGGCGTGCACTGGCCGCAACTCTCGTCCTCGAAGAAGCGCATCAGGTTCAGCGCGGCGAATTTCACGCTGTCGGCCTGCGACAGGATCACGATCGCGGCCGAACCGATGAAGCAGCCATATTTCTCCAGCGTACCGAAATCGAGGGGTATGTCGTCCATCGAGGCCGGCAGGATGCCGCCGGAGGCGCCGCCGGGAAGATACGCATGGAATGTGTGGCCATCGGCCATGCCGCCGCAATATTCGTCGATCAACTCGCGCACCGTGATGCCCGCAGGCGCGAGCTTCATGCCGGGGTTCTTCACCCGGCCGGAGACCGAGAAGCTGCGCAGGCCGAAGCGCTCATGGCGGCCATGGCCCTTCCACCACGTCGCGCCCTTCTCGACGATGTCGCGCACCCACCACAGCGTCTCGATGTTGTTGATCAGCGTCGGCAGGCCGAACAGGCCGACCTGGAACGGATATGGCGGCTTGTGCCTGGGCAGTCCGCGCTTGCCCTCGATGCTCTCCAGCAGCGAAGATTCCTCGCCGCAGATGTAAGCGCCGGCGCCGCGGCGCATGTGCAGCTTCGGACCGCCGGCGGGAAGCTTGGCGATCTCGCGTTCGAGGATCTCGCGCGACGCCGGATATTCGTCGCGGATGTAGATGTAGACATCGGTGGCTTCGACGACATGCGCGCCGATCAGCATGCCCTCGATGAAGCGATGCGGATCGGACTCGAGATAGACGCGATCCTTGAACGTACCGGGCTCGCCCTCGTCGCCATTGATCGCCATCAGCCGCGGACCGGGTTCACCGAGCACCGCGCGCCATTTGCGTCCCGTCGGGAAGCCTGCGCCGCCGAGCCCGCGCAGGCTCGCGTCATCGAGCGCTTTCAGCAGATCTTCCTTCGGAAGCTGACCCGAGCGCAGGCGATTGAGCAGCTTGTATCCGCCATCGGCGACATAGGCGGCATTGTCGATGTATTTGGGCAGATGGGCATGCGTGTCGCCCGCCTTCGCGGTGGCCAGCACATTGTCCACGGTTGCGTGATCGATGAAGTTGTGACCGACCTCTGCGGCAGGCGCGGTGTCGCAGCGGCCGACACACGGTGCCCGCACGACGCGGATGCCGGGACCCACGCTCGACTGCAGATCCTGCAGCAATTGCTCGGCGCCGAGCATCGCGCAGGTCAGCGAGTCGCAGACGCGGATGGTCAGCGGTGCGATGTCGGGCTCGCCCTCTTTCACCACGTCGAAATGCGCGTAGAAGGTCGCGGTCTCGAACACTTCTGCAAAGGCGAGCTTCATCTCGTCGGCGAGCGCTGCGAGATGGGCGGCGGAGATCTGGTGATAGGTGTCCTGGATCAGGTGCAGATATTCGATCAGCATGTCGCGCTGCCGCGGCGCCTCGCCGAGCAGTTGCTCGATCTCATGCGCGGCGGTCGGGTCGACCTGGCGGCCCTTGGGCGTGGCTTTCGCCCGCTTCCGGCCCGCGCCGGGATGCTCGAAGGTGCGGACCTGATGCACGTCATGCGTCGTCATGAGAGGCGTCTCGTTCTGCTGTCAGATCAATAGTCTAGTCTCTGGCATGCCAGATGCCAACTAAATTCGAATCATTCCAGAGAAGTAATAGTGGCACGTCGCCAATGATTTAACGGATGGCAGGCCAAGCCGATCCCGGCGTATTCACAGCAAATGAGAGCCGGAAACGACCCCAAGATCAATAAAGCCGACCCATGCTGCGATTGCGCATCCGTATCGATTCGGAGCCCCCATCAAAGGCCGCCGCCAGCACCGCCGAGGCTCGATGCTGGTGATTGAGCGCAGTCACGCGTCTCAGGGGACGGCGGACGGTCGACGACCGTCCGGCGGGTTCAGCGCGACCGGCGGCCTCAGCTCTTGCCCATGCATTCTTCGATATAGAACCAGCGGTCGTCGCCGGTGAGGCCCTTGGTCTTCACCTCGGCGCGGCAGGCCTTCAGCTTGGGCCGGTTGCTCGCCCATTTGGCCTTCATGTCCTTCAGCTTTTGCATGGTGAGCTTGATCTTGCCCGGCGGCTTGGCGTCCGTGGTCTGGGCCGAGGCCGTGTGCAGCGAGCCTGCGATCAGCAGCACTGCGGCGAGGCAGGTTCCGGTACGAAACATGGGGAATGTCCTTGAGATTCATGCGTTGAATTTGAAAGGCGAAGCGGTTCGCGGAACGAGCATGCCGTTCCGCGAACCCCAAGCGAGATCAGAAGATCTTCACCGCGCTGAGCAGCGTCATGTAGACGCCATAGGCCAGCGGAACCGCGACGAACAGCCAGAACAGCGCGGCCTTGGCGTCGAGGCCGCCCTTGCCGATGCCGAACGAACCGGTCGGTCCGGCACCCGCGGTCGCCGTCGCGGCCTGCAGCTTCGCCACGTCGGCATCGCTCATGTGCCACTTCGGATTGACCGGCTTGATCAGGTAGTTGCAGATTAGGCCGGCGACCAGCATGCCGCACAGGATGTACATGGTGGAATTGTAGAGCTGGTCACGCGGAACACCGGCGGCGAGCTGGAACTCGCGCAGATAGTTCACCACCACCGGACCGATGATACCCGCGGTCGACCAGGCCGTCAGCAGACGGCCGTGGATCGCGCCGACGAACTGGGTGCCGAACATGTCGGCCAGATACGCCGGAACGGTCGCGAAGCCGCCGCCATACATCGACAGGATGATGCCGAAGCCGAGCACGAACAGCAGCTTCGAGCCCATCGCCGCAAAGGTCGGCGCCAGCGCATAGAGCACGATGCCGAGGATGAAGAACGTGTAGTAGGTGTTCTTGCGGCCGATCTTGTCCGACAGCGAGGCCCAGAAGAAGCGGCCGCCGATGTTAAACAGCGACAGCAATCCGGCGAAGCCCGCCGCGATGCCTGCGATTTGCGCCTTCTGCGCGGCGTTCAACGCGTTGAAGCCGACATCCGGCAGGCCGATCAGCTTGCCCGCGAAGATCTCCTGCAGCATCGGCGAGGCCATGCCGATCACGCCGATGCCGGCGGACACGTTCAAGCACAACACCCACCAGATCAGCCAGAACTGCGGGGTCTTGTGCGCGTCGTTCAGGTGAACGTTCTTGCTCGAGATCATCGCATTGGCCTTGGCGGGCGGGGTCCAGCCCTCGGGCTGCCAGCCGGCCGGCGGAATGCGATAGCGGAACGCGCCGATCATCATGAACACGAAATAGATCACGCCCATGGTGAAGAAGGTTTCCCAGACGCCGACAGAGGTCGAGGTCTTGAACTGGTCCATCAGCCAGTTCGCGAGCGGTGCGCCGATCATCGCGCCGCCGCCGAAGCCCATGATGGCCATGCCGGTCGCCATGCCGCGGCGATCGGGGAACCACTTCACCAGCGTCGACACCGGCGAGATGTAGCCGAGGCCGAGGCCGACGCCACCAATGATGCCGGAGCCGAGCCACATCAACCACAGCTGATGGGTGTAGACGCCGATCGCACCGAGGAACAGACCGCCGCACCAGCACAATGCCGAGACGAAGCCGGCCTTGCGCGGCCCGGCCTTCTCCAGCCAGCCGCCCCAGACCGCGGCAGCGACACCGAGCACGACAAAGAACAGGGTGTACATCCAGCCGAGGCTTGCCACCTTCCAGTCGCAGGTGGTGGTGAACAGCTCCTGGAAAAGCGAGATGTCGGGGCAGGCCTTCGGCGCGGTCAGACCGATCGCGCGCGACAGCGGCAGCCAGAACACCGAGAAGCCATAGGCCATGCCGATGCACAGGTGGATGCAAAGTGCGGCCGGCGGCACCAGCCAGCGATTGAAGCCGGCGGCGGCAATTGTCCGCTCCTTGTCGAGGAACCCTGCGCCCGCTCCGGAAACAGTTCCGGCGCTGCTAGTCATCGTCATTGCGAATCCTCCCCTGCAGTTCGCCCCTTCTGAGGCGCAGCTGCCATCTTCGATCCCGTCTCAGCCCGGTGCGGGCACGACAAGTCGCCCCGTTGCCCCGCACAAATCCCTTGCATGCGCCGAGATCGCTATGCGCATTCCGGAATTTTAACCCCCAGCGCGACCGGATATGCCCGGTCACGTGGCCCGATTTGGAAGTGTACTGCCCAGCTCTCCCGTCACGCCCCGTCCCCGGGGGCATGACTGCTCCTCCGCAACCCAGCGGAGAATAGCAATTGGCACAGATGGTGAAACAGGTGTCGATAGGCAAATGGTAGGAATCAACCGCAAGAATTTACGGACGCGCCGCACCATTGGATTTCCCTATTGGTTCATCGGTCTTTTCAATCAAGAACACGATGCGGTTCTCGCTGCGCTCGGTGATCTCGACCTTGTCGCCGGTCTGCTGAATCAGGGCGGGAATGTCGATCACCGACAGCGGATCGGTGCAGTGAACCTCCAGGAAATCGCCCGCAATGACGCTCTTCAGCGCCTTGCGCGTCTTCAAGGCCGGCAGCGGGCATTTCAGTCCGGTGAGATCGAGTTTTGTCGTGGTCATGCGTCGATCGTGGCCTCACAGCAAGGTTGCGTAGGACAGGAAGCCGACGCTGTCGCCCGGCGCGACGCGCGTCACCTCCTCGCTGAGCTCGACCAGTCCGTCGGTGTCGGTCAACGACGACAACAGCCCAGCCCCCTCGCGCGGAAACTTGACGGCTTCGAGCACGCCGTCGTCGGCCCTGCGCAGATGGACGCGGACATATTCGCGCCGCGCGATCTTCTTCTTGTAAGTGAAGGCCGCGCGCACCGGCATCGGCAGCAGCGGCTCCTGCCGCGCGCCCGATAGCGCCAGGATGGTCGGGCGCACCACATGGACGAAAGTCACAAAACTCGCCACGGGATTGCCGGGCAGACCGATCAACGGCGTGCCCTCGATGATTCCCATCGCGACCGGCCGTCCCGGTTTGATCGCCATCCGCCACAGCACGAGCTTTCCGACCGCTTCGACAGCTGCCTTGACGTGGTCCTCCTCTCCGGTCGAGACGCCGCCGGTGGTGAGGATCAGATCATGGCTGCCTGCGACCTCGCGCAGCGCAGCCGCAAGCGCGGCACGCTCATCGCGCAAAATGCCGAGATCGCTGACCTCACAACCGAGACGCCGCAGCATCGCCATCAGCATGAAGCGGTTGGAATCGAACAATTGCGGCGCCGCACGAACTTCACCCGGCGAAACCAGCTCATTGCCGGTCGAGAACACCGCAACCCGCAGTCGCCTGACGACCGAAAGTTGTGTCAGCCCGAACGCTGCGGCAACGGCAACATCCTGCGGCCGCAGCCGCTGGCCGGCCTTCAGCGCAGCATGCCCGAGCGGAATATCCTCGCCCGCCGGCCGCACATTGGCGCCGGGCTTCAGCCCCGTCGGCAGGACGACCTTGCCGTCTTCGAGACTGACATCCTCCTGCATGAACACAGTGTCGGCGCCCTCGGGCATCGGCGCGCCCGTGAAGATGCGCATGGCCTCGCCGGCTTTCACCGCTGACAGCGCCGAAGCACCGGCCTGCACGCGCCCGGACAAGGGAAAGGCCTGCGCTTCGGACGTCGGCAAATGGCGGCTTGCAATCGCATAGCCGTCGACCGCGGAGTTGGTGAACGGCGGCAGCGGCAGCGGTGCGGCGAGGTCGCCGGCCAGCACGCGGCCATCGGCAGCGGCGAGCGTCACGGTCTCGACAGCGGAAATCTTCGTCACGCGCTCTGCGATGAGACGCACGGCCTCATCCACCGACATCATCGGCCCACCGAATGCAAAGCAATCGTCGGACAGTTGCGCCATGCGGCCTCGTCAGCTGTCGGCGTCTGATGTCGCGAGCACGTCGTCGACGGGAATCGCGGACCGCAGCATCAGCGCGGCGACCGCTTCGATGTCGTCGAGATGCGCCACCGGCAGTTTGGTGTCGACCGCAACATCGCTCGCGATCCCGACGATGCCGGCATCGTCGGGGAACAGCAGCGGCTTGCCGTTGGCGGCGCGGTGCACCTCGATCTTGTTGAGCGGCTCGCGCTTGAAACCCTCGACCACGACCAGATCGACCCGCGCCATCTTCGCCAGCAGCTCCGGCAGCCGCGGCTCGTTGGCGCCGCGCAGCTCATGCATCAGCGCCCAGCGCCGCGTCGAGGACACCAGCACCTCGGTGGCGCCGGACTGGCGGTGCACCCAGGAATCCTTGCCCGGAATATCGACGTCGAACTCGTGATGGGCGTGCTTGATCACGGAGACCCGCAGGCCCCGGCCGAGCAGGTGCGGAATCACCCGCGACAGCAAGGTGGTCTTGCCGGCGCCGCTCCATCCCGCGAGGCCTATCACTTTCATTGCGGTCTCCAAACCGGCCGGAACCGGGGGCTAGGCATTATCTAGGGACGCTTTATATCGGCTGTGAGCCCTTGTCATGCTAACGTCGGCCATATGATGAAAATGGAGAAAGCCCCCGTTCCCCTGATCGTCCCCAATCCGGACGATCCGCGCCTCACCGAGCGCGTGGAGGGGATCGACCAGACCGGGGCCAGGATCGAGACCAAGGTGCCGGTCGAGCGGCCGCTGACGCTTTATCTCAACGCGCAGGAGATCGTCACCATGATGACGATCGGCGACTACCCGGAATATCTGGCGCTCGGCTACCTCCTAAACCAGAACATGCTCAAATACGACGACGTCGTCACCGAGGTCGAATATCACGACGACCTTCAGGTCGTGGTCGTGCGCACCGAGCACAACACCAATTTCGAGCAGAAGCTGAAAAAGCGCACGCAGACCTCGGGCTGCGCGCAGGGCACCGCGTTCGGTGATCTGCTCGAGGCCGTCGAAAGCGTCGCGTTGCCGAAGGCCGAGCTGCGCACCTCCTGGCTCTACCAGATGACGCATGCGATCAACACCATGCCCTCGCTGTATCTGGAGGCCGGCGCGATCCATGGCTGCGTGCTGTGCAAGGAAGGGACGCCGGTCTGCTACACCGAGGACGTCGGCCGCCACAACGCCGTCGACAAGATCGCCGGCTGGATGTTCCGGCACGGCGTCGATGCCGGCGACAAGATCCTCTACACCACGGGCCGGCTGACCTCGGAGATGGTGATCAAGACGGTGCGGATGGGGATTCCGATTCTCGTCTCGCGCTCCGGCTTCACAGCCTGGGGCGTCGAGCTCGCGCGCCAGGTCGGGCTGACTTTGGTCGGCCGCACCCGCGGCAAGCGGTTTATCGCGCTGTCGGGGCAGGAGCGCATCGTGTTCGACCAGAACCTCGACTATGTCGAGGAGGAAGCGGCGCGCCACAAACGCAAGGGCGAAGCCCGTGACGAGTGACGTGACGCCGAGCGGCGCACTGGACATCCCGGGCGTGCTTCTGGCCGGCGGCCTCGCCCGCCGCATGGGCGGCGGCGACAAGCCGATGCGCACTATCGGCGGCCGCACCATTCTGGAGCGCGTGATCACGCGCCTTAAGCCGCAATGCGCCGAATTGCTGCTCAACGCCAATGGCGATCCCGGGCGCTTCGCTGCGTTCGGCCTGCCGGTGATCGCTGACGGCGTCGCGGATTTCCCGGGCCCGCTCGCCGGCATCCTCGCCGCGCTCGACTGGGTCGCCGCCAACCGCCCGAACATCCGGCTTGTGCTGAGCGCCGCCGCAGACTGCCCTTTCCTGCCGCGTGATCTCGTCGCGCGGCTGCATCGCGCGCTAACTGACGAGAACGCCCAGCTCGCGGTCGCCGCCTCCGACGGCCAATCGCATCCGGTGATCGGCCTGTGGAGTGTCGCCCTGCGCGACGAACTCCGCCATGCGCTGGTGGTCGAGGATGTCAGGAAAATCGACCGCTGGACCGCACGATACAAGCTCGCCACCGTGACCTGGCCGACCACCCCGCTCGATCCCTTCTTCAACGCCAACACGATGGACGACATCGCCGAGGCCGAGCGGCTGGCGGCGCTGGATGAGGCCGGCGGGCGGTAAGCCCTGCCCATGAACCTGATGGCGCCGGGGTGCGACCAACTGTCATCGCGGGCAATTTCACAACCGATTCACCATGGTCGACCTCCTCATCAGCATCGTGGTCGAGATCATCTGGGGCCTTGTCGGCTTGATTTTCCGGGGGATCTGCGAACTCCTGGATATCCTGTTCTTCTATGACCGCACCAAGCGCCTGGCTGCCCAGGCGACCGGCAGCGATGAGATCGTCGAGGTGCCTGCCGACCCCAAGGTGCTGCCGCCGGCCGCCGAGCGGGCGCTGGCCGAGGCCGAGCAGCGGCGCGACGCGGCCGCCCACGACTGACTCCTACGCCGCCAGCGGCACGTTCCACGCATCATAGCCATAGACCCAATCAGCATTGGTCCTGCCGCGCAGCCAGGTGTTGGCGCGTGACGTTTCCTGCACACGTGTGGTGCGTTCCTTTCGCGTCGCCTCGAAGCGACGGAAGGCATCAGTCACACCATCGCGATCGACACCCTCCAGGCAGCGCGACAGCACGGCAGCGTCCTCGATCGCCATCGCCGCGCCCTGCGCCATGTAGGGCGTCATCGGATGACAGGCGTCGCCAAGCAACGTGACATTGCCGTCCGCCCAGCGGGGCAGCGCCTCGCGATCCATGATCGCCCATTTGTGCACGTCAGGACACGCCGCCAGCACCTGCGTGACCTCCGGATGGAAGCCGTCGAACGCCTTGCGCAACTCGCGGACGTCGCCCTTCGCCGACCATGACTCGATGCGGAAGTCAGGCTCCGGCTGGCTGGTGACGAGATAGATCTCGCTACGGTCCGGCTTGACGTAATAGATCACGATGTGGCGGTCCTCGCCCCACCACTTCGTGCAATCGTCGATCCGCTCGGTCCCGAGCAGCGCCGCCGGATAGGTCGTGCGATAGGCGATCCGCCCGGAGAATTTTGCCGGCGCCGTGCTGAACAGCATGTCGCGTACCACCGAGTGCACGCCGTCGGCGCCGACCACCGCATCGGCCGTTGCCGTCTCGCCATTGGCGAAGCTGAGCTTGATGCCGTCAGCCGTCTGGTCGAGACCGGTCAGCTTGTGGCTCAGCCTGACAAACTCATTGGGCACGATACTCGCGAGCGCCGCATGCAGATCGCCGCGATGCGCGAGCAGATAGGGTGCGCCGAATTTCTCTTCGGCGCTCTCGCCGAAAATCATGTCGAACTTGATCTCGCCGGTCTGCCAATCGCGGTTGTTCCAGGAGCGCGGATAGAACGAGCCGCCGCGCAGGCGCCCTTCGAGGCCGAGCTTGCGCAGCACCTGCATCGCGTTGCAGCCGATCTGGATGCCGGCGCCGAGGCGGGCGAATTGCATAGCCTGCTCGTAGACGGTCACGTCGATGCCGACGCGGCGCAGCGCTGCGGCGGTGGCGAGCCCGCCCATGCCGGCGCCGATGATCGCAACTGACAACGGCTTCGCCATGCTGCCCCCTGCCCCACGATTTCTTTTTGGCGAAGCCCGTGCCGGTCAGGCCGGCCTGAACCCCGCTTCCGTCAGCGCGGCGCGCACCTCCTCCGACGACAGCGCATCGAAAAAGGCCTGCACGGCCGGCCGCTGCTTGCGCGCCGTCACCAGCGCGAAATCATAATGCTCCTCGGCGTGCGGAATGAAACCGAGGCCGGACGCATGGGCGACCGGCGCGATGGTCATGCCCCAGTCCGCACGATGCTGCGCCACCGCGGCGGCCACCGCATTGTGCGAGCGCGGCTGATTCCAGTAGCCGTCCGGCCGCGCGCCCTTCAGCAGGCGATCGATCAGGATCCGCGTGCCCGCGCCTTGGTTGCGGTTGACCATGATGCAGGCGGGATCGGCGAGCGCCGCGCGCACCGCATCCTCGGCGCTCAGGCCCTCGAAGCGCGCATCACCCTTCCGGAACACGATGCCCTGCATGCGCCGCCAGCCCGGCACCAGTTCGAGCCCGTCGGAAAGATAGGGCGTGTTGTAGGTCTCGGTCTTGTCGTCGAACAGATGGATCGGCGCGAAGTCGCATTCGCCGCGCTTGGCCGCCGCAAGCCCGCCGAGACTGCCGACCGCGATCGAGCGCACCGTGAGGCCGGCCCGCGCCAGCGGCGCGGTGACGCGATCGAGCCCGGTGCAATGGCTGCCGACGATGACGAGATCAGGCACCCGCACATGCGGCGTGAACAAGGTCACCTCGACCTCGCGGCCCGCCGGCATCTGGTCGGCGAGCGCGTCGATCTTCAGAAAGCCGTCGGCCTGCGCGAACGAGGTGATCGCGCCGGAGCCCTTGCCGGTGGGATAGGCGATCAGTCCGTCCGCGCCCTCGACCAGCGAGACCATCACGAATTCGGTGCGGCCGAGCTCGGAGGCGATGCGCACCGGCACCTTCGCGTCGACCTTGGCATCCGCGCGCGGCGGCAGGCCGGCCATTCGCCGCAGCACAGGCACGATCATGTCGTGGAAGGTGAACATCGCCGAGGTCGGAAATCCCGGCAGGATGATCACCGGCTTGCCGTCGCAGACCGCAAGGCACAGCGGCTTGCCGGGCTTCAGCGCCACACCATGCGCGATGATGCCGGGCTTGCCGAGCCGCGCGATGATCCGGTGCGAGACATCGCCGGCGCCCTTCGAGGTGCCGCCGGAGAGCACCAGCATGTCACAAATCGCAAGTGCTGCGCGCATCGCGGATTCGAGCGCCTTTTCGTCGTCGGCAACCGCGCCGAGGAACATCGCATCGCCGCCATTCTCGGACACCGCCGCTGTGACGATCGCGCCGTTGCTGTCATAGATCGCAGCGGGGCGCAGCGCCTCGCCCGGCTGCACCAGTTCGTCGCCGGTCGAGAGGACCGCAACGCGCAGCCGCCGCGCCACCCGGACCTCGGAAATCCCGCAAGCCGCACACATGCCGATCTCGCGCGAACCAATGACGGTGCCGGCGCGCAGCAGCACCTCGCCGCGCGCGATGTCGGAGCCGGCATAGGACACGGATTGCCCGGGCGATGCCGCGCGGCGGATCTCGATGGCCCGATCGCCCGCCGGCTGGGTGTGCTCGACCATCACGATTGCATCGGCGCCACGCGGCACCGGTCCGCCGGTCGCGATCGCCGTCGTCGTGCCCGACAGCACCGGCCGCGTCGGCGCGATGCCGCAGGCAATCGTCTCATCGTTGAGCATCAGCCGGACCGGTGCTGCTTCGCCGGCCGATGTGAGATCGGCCGAGCGCACGGCAAAGCCGTCGACATTGGAGCGATCGAACGGCGGCACGTCGATCGGCGCCACCACGTCGCCGGCGAGCGCGCAGCCAAGCGCATCGGCGAGCGGCCTTATCTCGCCCGGCAGGTCGCGCGGAAACAGCGCGGCTTCGAAACGCGCCAAGGCCTCCTCGCGCGAGAGGATGGTCAGGAACTGGTCCTGCTCGACGTGGCTGCGGTGGTTTGCTGCGGGCGTATTTGTCATGGGACCTCACTCACCCACCATATAACCGTCGGCGGGCGTGCCCGCAGCAAAACCTTCGGCGCCGCCGGGAACGAGTAACCAGGCTTCGGCACGCGCGATTGCGTCGAGCGACAGCTCGCCGATGGCGAGCGGCACCCATTGATCGTCCTTGCGTTTCAACAGCACCAGCTCGGCGACGCCGACGCTGGAGGCAATTTTGCGCGCCAGCGGCAATTGAACCGTCGCGCGCCCGCGCTGTCCGGACAGCCGATCGAGCACGGGCCGCGCCAGCGTCCACCATGCCGCGAACGCCTGGTCTGGCGCACCGGGCAGTGCGACGACCGGCGTTGCACCGATGCGTCCCAATGCAGCAGTCCGCCCCGGCTGCAGCGCGATGCCATGCGCCAGCACGTCACCGCGCGCAGCCAAGGCGGTCACGGTCGCATCGCTGCGGCCCACGCCAGTGCCGCCGACACTCAACAGCAGATCGCAGTCGCCACCGTCGAGCGCTTTCGCGATCGACGCGGCATCGCGCCCTGCAGCCGCGCGCATCTCCAGCTCGGCACCGGCGGCGCGCGCGCTTGCGGCAACGAATTGCGTGGTCGCAAGTCCGCCCGGAATATTGACGAGACGAACGCGCGGCCGCCGAACACGCAATGTCTGGAGCCCAGCCGCTTGCGCGAACAGGAGACCGCGCGCGCTCACGCGGCGTCCCGTGTCCAACATCGCGCTCCCATTGGCGATGTCGCTGCCCGCGCGGCGAACGCCTTGTCCCGGTATGGCTTCGGCGAGCACCTGCACAAGCGGACCAGTCGCATCGACCGCGTCGGCATCGATCACACAGTCGGTGCCGTCGGGCATCGCGTCGCCCGCCTCGACCCAAATCGGCGGCGCGGTCAGCGGCAGCGGCGCATAGGAGGACGCGCCGACCAGATCGTTGGCGCGCATCGCCCAGCCATCGGCGACCGCAACATCGCGCGGCGGATGTGCTGACAGCAGCGGCATCTCGGCCGCGACACAGCCGAGCGCTTCGGCAAGGGGCAGTTCGACCGACGCCACCGGCGCGACGTCGCGGAGTGCGGCGGCAAGCGCCACATCGAGCGAGGTCAGCGAAGCCGGCAGGCGTTGAGCGTTGGTCATGATCCGCTATGACCTGAATCGGGTGCGAAATAAACTCCTCCCGAGGCCGCGGCATTAGACCGAAGGCGCGTTGACGGGGCCCCCGAAATAGTTGCAAAAGAAACCAATATGGCTCGCGCTGGAGGGTGCGGCCGCAAGCAACAATGGCCAAAGCGCCGGATCATCAGACGGGAGGGAAACAGGATGTTCGCCAGACACTTAGCCATGGCTGGAACGCTCGCCGCAGCGCTCATGGCCTCGACCGCCGCGCGCGCGCAGATCTCCGACGACCAGGTCAAGATCGGCGTGCTCACCGACATGAATGGCCCGGCCTCGACACCGACCGGCCAGGGCTCGGTCACCGCAGCCCAGATGGCGATCGACGATTTCGGCGGCAAGGTCCTGGGCAAGCCAATCTCGATCACCATCGGCGATCACCAGCTGAAAGCCGATATCGGCGCCAGCATCGCGCGGCGCTGGTACGACGTCGATCAGGTCGACCTGATCGTCGACGTGCCGGTCTCCGCGGTCGGGCTTGCGGTGCAGAACATCGCCAATGAAAAGAAGAAGCTGTTCATCACCCATTCGACCGGCACCGCGGACTTCCACGGCAAGTTCTGCTCGCCCTATGCGATGCAGTGGGTGTTCGACACCCGCGCGCTCGCCGTCGGCACCGCGGACGCCGTGGTGAAGCGCGGCGGCGACACCTGGTTCTTCATCACCGACGACTATGCCTTCGGTCATTCGCTGGAGCGCGATGCAACCAGCGTCATCACCAAGAACGGCGGCAAGGTGCTCGGCTCGGTGAAGCCGCCGCTCGCCACCCCCGACCTGTCCTCCTTCGTGCTGCAGGCCCAGGCCTCCAAGGCCAAGATCATCGGCATCGCCGGCGGCCCGCCCAACAACATGAACGAGATCAAGACCGGCTCCGAGTTCGGCGTGTTCAAGGGCGGCCAGCAGATGGCCGCGCTGCTCGCGCTGATCACCGACATCCATTCGCTCGGCCTGCCCGCAGCGCAAGGCCTGTTGCTGACGACCTCGTTCTACTGGGACATGGACGACAAGACCCGCGAATGGTCGAAGCGCTATTTCGCCAAGATGAACCGGATGCCGACGATGTGGCAGGCCGGCGTCTACTCCTCGGTGATGGCCTATCTCAACGCCATCAAGGAGGCCGGCACCGACGAGCCGCTCAAGGTCGCCGCCAAGATGCGCGAGAAGCCGGTGGAGGATTTCTTCTCCCGCAACGGCAAGATCCGCGACGACAATCTGATGGTGCATGATCTCTGGCTGGTCCAGGTCAAGACGCCGGAGGAGTCGAAATATCCGTGGGACTATTACAAGATCCTCGCAAAAATTTCGGGTGACGACGCGTTCGGTCCGCCGGACCCGGCTTGCTCGATGTTGAAGAAGTAGGCGAATAGGGAGTAGCGAATAGCGAAACGACACGGCGAGATGAGAGCGACCTATTCGCTACTCGCCATTCGCTATTCGCGCTCTTCACTTCGCCACCCCGATCTCGCGGAAATATTTGAGCACACCTGGGTGGATCAGCTCCACCTTCGGCGCGGCCGCCACCGTGTTTGCGGCCGTGGTTTCGCAGGCCTGCGCAAGCTTCTGGCAGAACGACGCCTCGATGCCATGCAGTGTCTTCGCGAGGCGATAGGCGACATCGTCGGGCAGGCCGTCGCGTACCAGGATGTAGCTCCATGAGCCGACCGATGAGATCGCCTCTGGCTGCTTCGGATAGCTGTTGGCGGCAATCGTCAGCGGCTTGAGGAAGGTGTGCTTGGCGCGGATTTTTGCGATCTCGTCCGCATCCGGCGCGATGAAGCGCGCACCGCTGGCGCTTTCGGCCATCGCGGTGAAGCCGGGCCAGCCGATGCCGGCGCCCCACAGCGCCGCGGCGCGGCCGTCCTGCACCATCGCGGGGCCGTCGCCGGCGCGATCGAGATAGATCGACTTGAAATCCTCGTCCTGCTTCAGCCCGATGCCATCCAATATGTAGCGCGACAGGATCGGCAGGCCGGAGCCCTTTGCGCCGAACGCAACCGGCTGGCCGACGAGATCACGGATCGTCCTGAAGGGACTGTCGCCGCGGACCACGAACATGCCTGGGCTCGAATACATCGCGGTGAGGATTTTCATCTTCGTCGCCGGCGCACGCCCGATGCCCATGAAGGCCTCGTAGGCCGGCTCGCCCGCCACCGTGGCGATATCGACGGAGCCAGCCTCGAGCAGCGGGATGTTCTCGTTGGAGCCCTTGGTGTTGCGCGGCTCGATCGACAGCGACGGATCGGCCGCATTCATCGCTTCGGCAAAGGCGTTGCCATAGAGCGGAAAGCCGCCGCCCGGTGTTGCGGTCGCGAGGCTGATGGTTGTTTTTGTCATGGCCTTGTTTCCCTCCTCGGCGATCGCACTGCCTGCGAACAGCAGCGCTCCCGCACACATCATCAAAGCGAATTTCATGTTGAGCCTCAACCGTCGTTCCACGCAGGCCGCCAGACTAACGTTGCACGGCAGGGGTTGTAGGCAAAACCGGCGTTTTGTGAAAGCATGGCGCCAACGGTCACAAGAAAATGACGGGAAGAATAATGATCCGCCTGGTTCGTTCGATATTGCTCGCTTTGATTTGCTGCATTGCCTCCGCCGCCCCCTCCCTCGCCGCCGATTACCCGAACCGCCCCGTGCGCTGGATGATCGGCTTTGCCGCCGGCGGCCCGGTCGACATCGTCGCGCGCATCATGAGCCAGTGGCTGTCGGACCGCCTCGGCCAGCAATTCATCGTGGAGAACCGCACCGGCTCCGGCGGCAACATCGCGGCTGCCGCTGCCATCAACGCGCCGGCGGACGGCTACACGCTGTTGTTCGTCGCGCCGAACAATGCGATCTCGACCTCGCTCTACAAGAAGCTGCCGTTCGACTTCCTGCGCGACACCACCCCGGTCGCCAGCATCATGCAGCTCACCAACATGCTGGTGGTGTCGAACGCGATGCCGGTGAAGACGGTTCAGGAGTTCATCGACTATTGCAAGGCCAATCCCGGCAAGATCTCCTATGCCTCGTCGGGCAACGGCACCTCCGTGCACATGTCGGCCGAGCTGTTCAAGGCGATGACCAAGTGCGACATGCTGCACGTGCCGTATCGCGGGTCGGCGATCGCATTCCCCGACATCATCTCCAACAAGGTGCAGCTGATCTTCGACAATCTGCCGTCGGCGCTGGAGCAGGCCCGCGGCGGCAGCGTCCGCGCGCTCGGCGTCACCTCGCCGCAGCGCTGGCCCAGCGTCCCCGACGTGCCCGCGATCGCCGAGACCGTGCCGGGCTTCGAGTCGGTCGGCTTCTACGGCATCTCCGCGCCGAAGGGCACGCCGCCGGAGGTGATCGAGATCCTCAACAAGGCGGTCGGCGAAGCGTTGAAGGATCCGAAGCTGGTGGCCCGGCTCGCCGAAGTCGGCGGCATCCCGAAGCCAATGACGCCGGCCGAGTTCGGCAAGCTGGTCAGCGACGAGACCGAGAAATGGCGCAAGGTGGTGGAGTTCGCCGGGGTGTCGGTGGATTGAGAACGCAATCGGTCTCACATCGTCAATCATGGAAGCCGTAGGGTGGGCAAAGGAGCGTAGCGACGTGCCCACCATTCTCGGCGTGCTCGTGATGGTGGGCACGCTTGCGCTTTGCCCACCCTACGGCAGCCGGCCGTGCATCAACATTCTCGCGACATGATCTGTCCGAGTCTTGCATCTCGTTCCGCCCTCTCTCTTGAGCGAGGGCGCAGGGAAGACCGGGCGCACGCTGCACCCGCGGTCCCATGTGCCATGAGTAGAAAGTGGCGCACACGGGCATACAAATGCAGCGGAGGCACGCCGGCCTTCCCTGCGCGATGGCTCTACGGCTTATACGTGCTCGCCCCGGCGAGACCATGCCTGGGTGTCACCGTCGCCCTCGAGGAATTTTCATCCCTCACGGACTTACCACCAGCATCGGGGCGGCAGGCCCACACGACTTCGCCGTACGCCTTGCGCGCGCACATCACTCGCACGTTCGGCGTCCACCGCATCCCGACCCGCGTTCCTGACGTTGCGCAACGCCCCTCTTGCCGGGTGAGACGGGCAATAACTAACAGAATCGGAATTTCATGTAAACAGAATTCTTTTTCGCTGGGGGACTGGACAACCCAAATCAGCTTGAAATCATTGATAAAATTCGATCTTTGGCGCATGGGATTCGCCCCCTGGAATCGGCGCGGCCGCTGGTCACGCAACGTCCGACCCGGATTTCGCCGGTTATCCCCGCCGATCGAGAAGCGCCATTGCCCGAACGCCGCTCACCCTGTAAACGGTCCCGGCACCGTTGCCGGCCGAAAGGCCGCCCGCGGCGGGGCCTGTAGCTCAATGGTTAGAGCCGGCCGCTCATAACGGTCTGGTTGCAGGTTCGAGTCCTGCCGGGCCCACCAACAAATCAATCACTTATCAGATCTTGATGTCGTCGACCGTCGGTCACCGCACCGGAGACGCATCGGCCGATTCCTCATCGCTTCAGTTGTGCGGGAGCGGCGCGCAATGGTGCGCACAGCCAATGACAGTTTTCAGCGTGACCGTTTCGCCGGATTCATTAGATTGCGGCTCAATTGGAGCAGTCTCGGATGCGATGAACAGGTCGATCTCTGCACGGACTGCGATCCGCGCGCCCTTTCCCAAGTTAACGGCGGTATGGCTCTCCCAACGTTGCCGGCGCGAACTGGCGGCCGACGAGGCCACTCACGGCGAGCAATGCCAGGAGATAAGGGAGCATTATCAAGAGCGCATTGGGCAGGACCACGCCGAGCGCCGGCAATTGGAATTGCAGCGCGGTCGCGGTGCCGAAGAGCAGACAGGCAATCGTGGTGCCGCCGATCCGCCACTTGCCGAAGATGACCGAGGCGATGGCGAGATAGCCGGCGCCGCGGGTCATGCCTTCGGTGAAGGTATGGATGTCGCCGATCGACAGGAACGCGCCGGCGAGCGAGGCCATGAAGCCGGCGAATACCACGCAGCCATAGCGTATACGCGTCACTGAAAGGCCGGACTTGTCGGCCGCCTTGGGCTCGGCGCCCGCAGCGTGGATGGCGAGACCGATCGAGGTATAACGCAGCGTCAGCGCTGTGATGATGATCAGGGCAACGCCGGCATAGAGCAGCCAGACCTGCTCGAACACGGCCGGGCCGAACGTCGGGATGTCGCCGAGCAGCGGCGGCTTCACCTTGGCAAGCCCGGGAATTTCCGCGCGCGACCGCGCGCCAAAAATCTCGCGATAGGCGAGTGTGGTGGCACCAAGCACCAGGATGTTGATGCCGATGCCGGAAACGATCTGGTTGGCGCGCAGGGTATTGCTCAGGCAAGCCTGGAGCAGCGCGACGGGCACCACCGACACAATGCCGATCAGGAGGCCGATCAGTGGATCGCCGGTCCCCCATGCTCCAACGGCGGCGGCGAAGGCCGACATCAGCATCATGCCTTCGATGCTCATGTTGAGCACGCCGGCCCGTTCCGACACCATCTCCCCGATACCTGCAAGCAACAGCGGCGTCGCAAGCCGGATCGAGGAGCCCAGGAAGACCGCGAACAGCTCCAAGGTCATCGCCGCTCCCACTTCTCGATGAAGAGGTTCGCGCCCGCGAGCGTGATGACGATCAGGCCCTGGATGACGACGACGAGCGCAGTCGGTACCGCCGCCACCATCTCCATGTTGATGCCACCGGAGCGCATGAAGCCGAACAACAGCGACGCCGCGATCACGCCCAAAATCGAGCCGCGTGCCAATAGCCCGGCGACGAGACCGTCGAAGCCGTAGCCCGATGAGAAGCCATCCTTGAGTGTGTACTGTTCACCAAGCAGCATCAGCGCGCCGGCCAGGCCTCCGAGCGCGCCGGCAGTCGAGAGCGCGAAGATCACGGTCCTGGCGTAGGAGACGCCGGCCCGCTTGGCCGCGGCCGGATTGAGACCGACCGCCCGGAGACGAAAGCCGAGAATCGTCCGCGACAGGATCACGCCGACGACGATGGCGAGGAGCAGCGTCAGCGGCAGGCCGATATGAACCGGGAAGGAATAGTCGCCGGTCAGCAGCGGAAGCTGCGTGGCATCGGGGATTTCGAGTGATTCCGGCAGTGTCGCCGAACTGGTCATCGGCTTGCGCAACAGTGCCGGAGACTGCACCGACCAATACAGCAGCCAAACGCCAATGAAGGACAGCAACAGCGTCGAAATGACCTCGTTGGTGCCCGAGTTCACCTTCAGAACTGCGGCGAGCCCGCCCCACAGCGCGCCGGCGATCACGGCTGCGAGCATCGGCAGGATGAAGGCCAGGCCGAGCGGGAAGCCGCTGACATGGCCGTAGAGCGCCACGGCGGTGGCGGCGATGCCGCCGACCGCGATCTGCCCCTCACCACCGACATTGGTCAGATTCGCGCGGTTGGCGAGAACGAAACCGAAGCCGACCAGCGCGAAGACCGAGCTGCGGTTGAGCGAGGCTGCGAGCGCAAAGGGTGAGCCGAAGGTGCCGTCGATGAACGCCGCCACCGCCTTCGGCACGGAGACCCCGATCATCGCGATCAGCACGAGCCCGACCAGGGCTGCAAACGCAACTGCGAGCACCGGCACCAGCAAGGCCGGGCGCAGCACGTAGCGCAGCGCGGCGGCGAAGGACCGTTCCTGGTTGACGGCGGTCATAGCGGCTGCCCCGCCATCATCGCGCCGATCGCATCCTTTCGCGCCGGATCGGCCGGACAGGATCCCATGATCCGGCCGCGGTAGAGCACGACGATGCGATCGGCGACAGTGAGGAGTTCGTCGATTTCCGAGGATACCAGCAGAACCGCAATGCCGCGGCTGCAGGCCTCGCGAACGTGGCCGTAGACCGCGGCGACCGCGCCGACGTCGAGGCCGCGCGTCGGCTGCGCCGCGATCAGGCACGACAGGTTCGGCAGCGTGATCTCGCGCGCGAGCACGGCCTTCTGCTGGTTGCCGCCGGAAAGCGATGAGAACAGCGCGCCCGGTCCGCGAGCGCGGACGTCGAAGCGCTGCATCAGCGTCGTCGCTTCGCGCTCCAACGCGGTGCGGTTGAGGAAGCCGAAGCGGGTGAATTCGTCGAGCCGGTTGAGGTAGATGTTTTCCGCAAGGCTCATTCCAGGCACGCAGCCGACCGCGTGGCGGTCCTCCGGCACGATGCCGACGCCGGCCGCGGTGATCTCCTTCGGAGACCGGCCGGTGAGATCGGTGCTGCCGAGATGGATGCGCCCCCCGGTCGACGCCATCATGCCGGCGAGCACGGCGGTCAACTCGCTCTGGCCGTTGCCTTCGACCCCGGCGACACCGACGATCTCGCCGCGGTCGACGGTGAGGGTGAAATTGTCGAGCCGCGTCACGCCCTGGCTGTCCTTCACGGTGAGGCCGTCGATCTGGAGCGCCTCGATCCCGGCTTTCGCGGCCGGCTCGTGGTCGACATGGGCGACGAGCTCGAGCCCGAGGATCGACGCCGCCGAAGTGTCGAGCGCCTCGACGTTGCCCTGGATCATCGCGCGCACCAGCGCATCGATGTCTTTCGACGGCTCGCTGGACGTCGCCACGGTGCGCCCGCCCCGCAGCACGGTGACGCGGTCGGCGACCTGCTTGATCTCGGCGAGCTTGTGGGTCACCAGCACGACCGCGCGGCCTTCGGCCGCGACCCGGCGGCAGACATCGAGCAGAGCCGAGATTTCGGCCGGGAGCAGCACCGCGGTCGGTTCGTCGAGAACGAAGAGCCGGGGATCGCGGATCAGGCATTTGACGATTTCGACCCGCTGGCGCTCGCCGACCGACAGATCCTCGATCTTCGCAAAGGGATCGAGCGGAAGACCGTATTGGTCGGCGATCTTCGCGAGCTGCCGCGCGCAGCCCTTGCGGTCGAGGATGCCGCGCTCGCGCCCCAGCAGCACGTTGTCGACGACGCTCATGTCGCCAACCAGGCTGAAATGCTGGTGCACCATCGCGATGCCCTGTCTCAGCGCATCCGCCGGTCCTGCAGGCAGGAACGGCGCGCCTTGGTAGCGCATGCCCCCGCCATCGGGCCGGTGCACGCCGAAGATCAGGTTGCAGAGCGTCGACTTGCCGGCGCCGTTCTCGCCAAGGATACAGTGCACCTCACCGGGCCGGAGATCGAGCGAGACGTCCGACAATGCCGCGAAGTTGCCGAACCGCTTCGTCACCTCGGACAGGGCGAGAAGCGGCTCGGCCACGGCTTCAGCCGGTCGGGGCGAGACGGCCTCCATCAGGCCTCAGCCCTTCAGCACTTTGATCTTGCCGTCGAGCAGGTCCTTCATGATCTGGTCGAGCTTCGCCTTCTGTTCCGGCGTCGCACCGCAGATCACCATGCTGGAGGCCTGGGGGCCCATCTTCAAGCCGAACTCCTTGTAGCCGGCCGCCCACGTGCCCTTCACCGCCTCGTCGATCGCATACTGCACCTGATAGCCGGTGCCGGTGATTGAATAGGCGACGTACAGCGGGTCGGTGCCGCAACGGTCGGTGTAGCTGCCGATGATGTGGGTGCCCTTCTCCTTCGCCGCCTGCTCCATGCCGCGCAGGCCGAGATTGAGGATGTGGTAGTGGATGTCGGCGCCCTGCGCGATCGCGGCCAGCGTCGCTTCCTTGGCCTTGGCGACGTCGTCGAAATCGCCGGTGTAGTTCTCGGTGTACTTGATGTTCGGATTGATCGACTTCGCGCCGTTGCCGAATTCCTTGCCGGCATTGACGATCGACGGAATTTCAAGCCCGCCGACATAACTGATCGCGCCCGTCTTCGACAGCAGCGCCGCCGCGGCGCCGGCGACGTAGGCGATTTCGGCCTGCTTGACGTCGTAGCCCGCAACGTTCGGCGCGCTCTCGCCGTCATTGCCGCCGACGATCGAGAAGTGAACCTTGGGGAAGCGCTTGGCGATCTTGTAGACGGAGGCCTGGGTCTGGCCACCCACGCCGATCACGAGCTCGTTCTTGCTCGCGAGGTTGGTCAGCGCCTGATCCATGTCGGCGTAGTTGATGTTCTCGATCATCTGCACCTGGATCTTGTCGCCGTACTTCTTTTCGGCGGCCTTCAGTCCATCATAGGACGACTCCATCCATCCCTTGTCGGACTTCGATCCCGGAATCAGGATGCCGACCTTAAGTGCGTCGGCGTGAGCCGCATTGGCGGAAAGCGCCAGTGCGCCGGCGAGCAGCGCAGTCTGAAGAACTAAACGGCGTGACCTCATGGAAAAACCCCTCGCACAGTGTTGAAAATCGTCCGGCGATAGTTATGCAGCAAGCGGCGTGCCAGAGGCGCACATGCTTGAAATTGCTATCTATTCCCGTCATGAAGACCTTCCGAAACAAACAAATGCTTACTTTTTACCCAAGCTGCGTGGGCGTCTGTCGGATTCATGGGCAACTGCGCGGTTCGCTTCATCGTCGCCATTGAATTCCCTTGCGAAATGTCTCTGGCAGCGAACTTGCAATTGCAGGCAATTGCAGATCGGCATCGATGAACGGGGCGCGCGCAGCTCAATGAACGCGCAGGTTCGCCCGAGAGGAGGAGATCATGACGACGAGTGAACAGCACGCGCAACCGGCTCCCGGCGGGCAACTCGGCCTCGGCCGGCAGTACGCGTGGTGGGCGACCGAGACCGACGTGAACATGGCGATGCCGCAGCCGACGCCTGTTCCCGTGACGATTCCCTGCGCACCGCAGAACGTCACCGTCGATCTCCTTCGCACCGCCATCATCGTCATCGACATGCAGAACGATTTCTGCACGGCGGGCGGCTGGGTCGACCATATCGGTGGCGACTATCGTCCGGACCGCAAGCCGATCGAGCCGCTGCGGCGTCTGCTGCCGGCGCTGCGCAAGGCCGGCGTGCCGGTGATCTGGGTCAACTGGGGCAATCGCCCTGACCTCGCAAACATGCCGCCGAACCAGATTCACCTCTACAAGCCGAAAGGCACCGGCGTCGGGCTCGGCGATCCCCTGCCGGGAAACGGCTCACATGTGCTGGAGAAGGATTCATGGGCGGCCGCCGTCGTCGACGAGCTGCCGCAGGAAGCGGAGGACATCAAGGTCGACAAATATCGCATCAGCGGCTTCTGGGACACGCCGCTCGACAGCATCTTGCGCAACCTTGGTGTCAAGTCGGTGCTGTTCACCGGGGTCAACACCGACCAATGCGTGATGCATTCGCTGACCGATGCGAACTTCCTCGGCTATGGCTGCCTGTTGGTCGAGGATTGCTGCGCCACCTCGTCACCGGATTTCTGCACGGAGGCGACGATCTGGAACGTGAAGAAGTGTTTTGGCTTCGTCACCGCATCCTCCGCGATCATCGACGCACTCGGCAAGCGCGCCTGAGGTGAGCGCAGCTTCCACCCTGGGACGCGGAACGGCCGCCGATATCGGCGCATTCGTTCCCGGACCGCCGGTCACTCAGGAGCCGACGGCGGCCGGGCCGCTGAACGGGCTCACCTTCGCAGTGAAAGACCTGATCGATCTCGCAGGCCATATCACCGGCGGCGGCAATCCGGACTGGCTGCGCACGCATGCGCCAGCCGTACGTTCGGCGCCCGCGGTGGAGCAACTGCTTGCGGCGGGTGCAACGCTGCGCGGCAAGACAGTGACCGACGAGCTCGCCTTCAGCCTTGAAGGCGTCAATGCCCATTACGGCACGCCGATGAATCCGTGCTGCCCCGATCGGATCCCCGGAGGCTCGTCGTCGGGCTCGGCTTGCGCGGTCGCAGCCGGCGTCGTCGATTTCGCGCTCGGCACTGATACGGGCGGATCGGTGCGGGTGCCCGCGAGCTTCTGCGGCCTGTTCGGCTTTCGCCCCACGCACAATGCCATTTCACTGGCCGGCGTTGTCCCGTTCGCGCCGTCCTACGACACGATTGGCTGGTTCGCACGCGACATCGCGACGCTCGCGGCGGTCGGCGACGTCTTGCTGCCGCAAGCCGCACCCGCGCGTGTGAACAGGTTGGTCGCGATCCGCGACGCCTTCGCGCTCGCCGACGCCCGGATTGCGGCCATGCTGCACGATGCCTGCCTCAAGCTGGGCGTACGCGACGAGATCGACATCTTCGATGGTCGCCCCGACGACTGGCGCGAATGCTACCGGGTCCTCCAGGGAGCCGAGATCTGGCGCGAACTGGGTCCCTGGATCACGGCGACCAAGCCAGCCTTCGGCGACAATATCGCGCCGCGCTTCGCCGACACCGCTGATATCACCGAGGCCGACGTCGCGCACTGGGGCCCATTACGCGGCGCGTTCGCATCCCGCGTCCGCGCCGCGCTTGCGGACGGCACCGGGCTCGTGATACCGACCGCGCCTTCCATCGCATTACACAAGGCCGCTGGCGGCGAGGAGATTGGCGCGTTCTATCAGCGTGCATTGGCGCTGACCTCGATTGCCGGTCACACCGGCCAACCGCAAATCAGTCTGCCGGCGGGCAGGATTGACGGCTGCCCCGTTGGCCTGTCGATCATCGCAGCGGCCGGCTGCGACCGCTCGCTGCTCGATGGCGCGCGCGACTGGTCCCTTCAGCTCACGACCAAGACCGCGACATGACCGAACGCCCTTCCAGCGACGCCGAGCACAAGCAACGCCGGCGCCCGCGTCGCTCCGCAGACCAGAACCGCGCAGAGATCCTTCGCGCCGCAACGACGGAATTCGCAATGCATGGCTTTGCCGGCGGCCGGATCACGCGCATCGTCAAGAAGGCAGGAACCAATCCGCGGATGATCTACGAACTGTTCGGCAGCAAGTCCAATCTGTACGTCGCAACGCTGGAGAACGCCCTGAGTGCCCTGCGCACCGAGGAACTGACGCTCGAGGTGATGCATCTCGATCCGCTGGAGGGCCTGCTGAAATTGTTCGACTTCATGAACGGCCACTTCGAGCGCAACGGCCACCTGGTGAGCCTGCTTCGCACCGAAAACCTCATGAAGGCGCGCTTCATGAAGAAGTCTGCACGCATCCACGAGATGTCTTCACCCGTGCTGTCGATGACAGAGCGCCTGCTCAAGCGCGGTGTAGCCGAAGGAAAGCTCACCGCCGATGTCGATCCCCTGCGCCTCTACGTCATGATTGCTGCGCTCAGCCAGTTTCATCTGGCGAACGTCCATACGTTGTCGGCCATGTTCGAGCGTAACCTTGCCGAGGCGAAGTGGCGTGCGGCCCGACGGGAAGATGCACGCAAGATGCTTGCAGCCTATTTGCAGCGGAAGTAGGCAGGAGAACATCTGGCTAGAACTATAGTCGCACCCGTTTCGCACCAGAAAAAGACCTGATTGCGACGGGCACCGCATTCCGTGCCTCAAGTGGCCGCCTCGGCGCCGCCGAGATACGCGTCGCGGATTCGGGGGTCGTCGCGGAGTTCGCGCGCCGGGCCGGACAGGACGATCCTGCCGGTTTGCAGCACATAGGCTTCATGCGCGATGTCCAGGGCGAGGCTGGCATTCTGCTCGACCATGAAGACCGAGACGCCCTCTCGGTTGATCGTGCGGATCAATTCCAGCACGCGATCGACGTAAAGCGGCGACAGGCCCATGGTCGGTTCGTCCATGACGATCATGCGCGGCCGGCTCATCAGCGCGCGCGCCATTGCGGCCATCTGCTGCTCGCCGCCGGACAAGGAGCCCGCGCGCTGCGACAGGCGCTGCCCGAGCTTCGGGAACAGCGTCAGCATCTTGTCGAGATCCTGCGCCACCGCGTCGCGGTCGTTGCGCACGAAGGCGCCCATCAGGATGTTCTCGCGCACACTCATGTCCGCAAACAGCCGCCGCGCCTCCGGCACCGAGGCGATGCCGCGACGGACGATCTGCGGCGTGGTCAGCCCGATCAGCGAGGCACCGTCGAACGACACCTCACCCGAACGCGGTTTGACGAGGCCGAGGATGATCTTCATCGTCGTCGACTTGCCGCTGGCATTGCCGCCGAGCAGACAGACGATGTGGCCGCGCGCGACCGTGATCGACAGGTCGAAATGCACCTGGGCCTGGCCGTAGAAGGTGTTGACGCCTGTGAGCGCCAACAGCGGTCCGGATGCGCTTGTCATGCCGCGCTCTCCTGCTCCGCCGTCCCCGACAGGCCATGACCGAGATAGGCCTCGATCACCTTGGGGTCGTTGCGCACCTCCTCGCCCGGACCTTCCGCGATCTTCCTGCCCTCGTCCATGACGATGACGCGGTCGGACAGGCGCATCACCATCTCCAGCTTGTGCTCGATCAGGAGGATGGTCAGCCCTTCCGCCTTCAGCTCGGCGATCAGCGCCTGCATCTCAGCGGTTTCGGTCGGGTTCATGCCGGCCGTCGGTTCGTCGAGCAGCAACAGGCGTGGCATCAGCGCGAGCGCGCGGGCGATCTCGACCCGGCGGCGGTTGGCGTAGGACAGGCTGTAGGCCGGCTGGTCGATCCGCGGCAGCAACCGCTCGCCGAAGCGGGCGAGGATCACCTTCACCTCCTCGCGCAGCCGCTCCTCCTCGACCTTGACGCTGGCCGGGCGCAGCAGCGCCAGGCCCAGTTCCAGCAGCGGGCCGATGACGGGCACAGCGGGCTTCACCGCCCGCAACCGCGTGTGCGCGCCGACCAGCACGTTGTCCATGACGCTGAGATTGCCGAACACGCGACCAAGTTGGAAGGTGCGCGCAATTCCCGCTGCAGCCAGGCGTTCCGGTGACAGGCCGGTGATGTCTCCACCTTCGAAGCCGACATGGCCGGCATCAGGCCGGTCAAGCCCGGTCACGAGGTTGAACAGCGTCGTCTTGCCCGCACCGTTCGGGCCGATGATGCTGACGAGCTCACCCCTGGCGAGGTCGAGATCGATGGCATCCACCGCGGTGAGGCCGCCAAAGCGGCGCGTGAGCCCGCGCAAGGACAGCATGGCGTGAAGCTGCTCCGCCATCAGATCGTCCCCAGCAGGCCCTGCGGCCTGAACCGCACGAGCAGCAGCAGCACGATGCCGTAGATCAGGATGCGGTACTCGGCCGCGATCCGGAAGACTTCCGGCAGGCCGACCAGCGCGACCGCTCCAACGATCGCGCCGACGACGTTGCCCAGTCCGCCAAGGATCACGACCGTCAGCGCCAGGATGGATTGCTGCGTGTTGAAGGTCTCGTGGTTGATGTAGGAATAAAGATGCGCGGCAATGCCGCCGCTGACGCCCGCCGCGAAGCCGCCGAAGATGAAGGCCAGCGACTTGTAGCGGTTCAGGCTGAGACCATAGGCGCGCGCGGCGATGTCGTCGTCGCGGATGGCGCGAAAGCTGCGGCCGAGATGCGAGCCGAGCAGCCGCCCCTGCAGCAGTGCCAGCACGACCATCACGACAAAGCTGAACCAGTAGATCGAGGCCGGGCTGATCAGGTCGTAGCCGAACAGCGACAGCGGCGGGATCCCGGAGATGCCGATCGGCCCGCGGGTGACGCTCTCCCAGTTCAGGATCACCAGTGAGACGATCTCGCCGATCGCGAGCGTCGCGATCGAGACATAGTGCCCACGCAGGCGGAACGACGGCGAGATCAGCAGCGTGCCGAGCGCGGCACTCATCAGTCCGCCGGCAATGATGGCGAGACCGACGGGAACGGACAAGGTCAGCGACAGCAGCGCGGAGGTATAGGCGCCGATCGCGAGCAACGCGGCATGCCCAAGCGACACCTGTCCGACCGTGCCGGCAACGAGCGTCAGGCTCAGCGCGAGCATGCCGAGCAGCCAGGCGTTGATCAGGGTCTGCAGCACGTAGAAGGACACCGGGAAGAACGGCAGGATCGCGAAGACGGCGGCCGTGACCAGCAACGCCCAGCGCGGAATGCGCAACGGACGGCTCGGCGCGATGAAGGTGCCGGTGAGCGGCTCGGGCGGCGCCTGGCGGGCGCTGGCAAACAGACCGTTCGGCCGCAGCACCAGCACGACGACCAGCAGCAGGAACGCGAACAGATTGCGATAGCTGGTGCCGAACACCGCGACGCCGTAGCTCTCGACGAGGCCAAGCAGCAGGCTGCCGACCACGGCGCCCGGCACATTGCCGGCGCCGCCGACCACTTCGGCAACGACGCCCTTGAGCGTCGCCTGCAGGCTCATCGCGGTGTCGATCTGGTTGTAGTACATGCCGACCAGCAGGCCGGAGACGCCGCCGAGCGCCGCGGCAATGCCGAACACCGCCTGATTGACGCGATTGACGTCGACGCCCATCTGCATCGCGGCGTCGCGATCCTGCGACGCAGCCCGCACCGCCCAGCCGAGCTTGCTGTAGCGCAGGAAGGCGAACAGCAGCAGCGCGCTGGTGAGGCCGACGCCGGCGATCAACAGATCGAGCGGGCCGATGGTGCCGCCACCGACCTGGAACCGCACATCCGGCAATTGGCTCGGCAGCGCGCGCGGATTGGGCGAGAAGGTCAGCATCACCAGCTGATCGAGCACGAAGCTGATGCCGATGGTGGCGAGCAGTGGCGCGATGCGCACCGAGTTCTGCAGTGGACGCAGGCCGAACCGCTCGATGATCAGCCCCACCAGCGCCGCCACCACCGCCACCAGGATGATGGTGAGCGGCAGCGGGGTATGCAGCTGCACCACCGCGACCCAGCCGATATAGGCGCCGACCAGATAGATCGAGCCCTGCGCGAAGTTGATCAGCCGGCTGACGCCGAAGATCAGCGCGAGCCCGACCGCAACAAGGGCGTACACATTACCGACGATCAGCCCGTTGATCGTGTAGTCGAGCCAGGAAGACACGCGATGGTCCTACTCAGAGAAAGAGCGCTTCAGCCGTCATGTCAGGTCGGCTTGCCGTCCCAAAGCGCGAACTGGCCCTTGCGCACGACGAGTTCGGCGTTCATGGCGCCCTTGACGCGGCGGGTCTCGACGTCGAACGTCGCGGTCCCGAAGATGACGCTCGAGACATCCTTCACCTTGGCGAAGGCGTCGCGGATGGCGCGCCGGTCGGTGCCACCGATCCTGAGGACGGCGGCCGCCATGTTCATCGCGTCATAGGAATAGGCGTTGAAGGCATCGGGCTCCAGCCCGTTGTATTTCTTCTTGAAGCCCGCGATGAATTTCTGCACCTCGGGGCGCGGGTCTTCCGGGAAGTAGCGCGTGCCGACATGGACGTCCTCGACCGCCTCGCCGCCGAGCTCGAGGAATTTCGGCGAGTAGACCGAGCTCGCGGCGCAGATCACCTGCTTCAGCCCGACCTGACGCGCCTGGCGCGCGATCAGCGCGCCGTCCGAGTAATAGGAAATCAGGATCAGCCCGTCCGGATTGGCGTCGCGGACGCGCACCAGCGTGGAACGGAAATCGCGCTCCTCCGCAATGTAGCCTTCGGTGACGGCGATCTCCGCGCCATGCTCCTTGGCCGCCTTGACGAAATAGTCGCGGCTGGTGCGGCCCCAGTCGGTGTTGAGATGAAGCACCGCGAGCTTCTTGAGGCCGAGGCGCTTGACGGCATAGGCCGCCAACAGCGGCTGCTCGTCGGCCTGGCTCACCGACGTGCTCCACATGAAATCGCCGCCCTTGGTGAAATCGGGATGCGAATTGGTGAAGCCGAACTGCACCAGGCCGCCGCGCTGATAGATCGGCGATGCCGCCATCGAGGCCGGGCTGGAGAAATCGCCGAGCTCCATGACAATGCCTGGATTGGAGACGAATTTCTGGGCGATCGCCACCGACTGGCGCGGGTCGCTCTGGCTGTCCTCGAATTGATAGGCGAGCTTGCGGCCATTGATGCCGCCGGCGGCGAGGATCTCGTCCAGCGCGAGGTCAAAGCCCTGCTTCCATTGCGTGCCATATTGCGCGTTCGGCCCGGTCAGCGGGCCGCTGACGCCGAGCAGGATCGGCTCGGAGGATTGCGCGAACGCCGCGCGCGAGAAGCTGGCTCCCGCCATCACGGCGGCGAGAGAGCCCTTGACCAGGGTACGACGATCGATGTTGCTCATGTCCGGCTCCATCCAGATGTGGTGATCAATTGGCAATTCTTGTGCCAGTGAGGTTGCCTATTTCGAGGGCTCGCCGAGCGACAGCATCAGCCGGTTCGCCCAGTTGAAGAACGACGCGCCGTTGATGACGTCGACGATCTCGGCGTCGTCGAGACCGGCGCGGCGCAGCTCCTCGATATTGTTAGGACCGAACGCGATTGGCGTCGCCGCCAGCGCCACCGATGCCTTGACCACGGCGTTCCAGCGCTCGCCGAGATCGGCCTTGATGCCTTCGTCGAGCAGGCGCTGCACATCCTCGCGGCGCCTGGAATAGGTGCTGGCAAATCGCGCATGCACGGAGGCGCAGTAAATGCAGCCATTGTAGCGCGAGGTCGCAGCCGCCGCGAGCTCGCGCTCGGCGCGCGGCAGGCCATCGGCGACGTTATAAAAGATGTCCTTGTCGGTTTTGGTGCGGGCTTCCAGCACTTCGGGATCGCGCACCAGCAGGCGGAAATATTCCGACTTGGCCCGCGCGCGATCGACGAGACCGGCGAAATGCCGCTCGGTCAGGTCAGGCTCGGGCAGCGGATCAATCCAGGACACCCAGCCGAGCTCGTCCTGGGTGAACACGACGGGCGGATTGACGGTGTTTGCGGTGCTCATGATGCAGTCTCCTTACGCGCCGGCCGCGGCGTTCGTGGTGCGCCCGAACGAGGCGCCGAGCACCCGGAGGCCAGTGACGACGCGCACCTGGAACGACAGGAACGCAACCAGCTGCGAGAACGTGACGATGCCGGTGTCCGACCAGCCGGCGGCCTGCAGCGTCTTCATGTCTGAAGACGCCGCATCACGTGGGCGGAATACCAGAAGATGCGCATGTTCCAGCGCTGCGGCGAGCTTGGCGCCGAGAACGGATTTGCCCGCCGCACTCACGCGGTAGATCAACCCGGCCGCGTTCTCGACCGACAACGGGCCAGCCGGAAACGCACCATACGGACCCGACGTCTTGCCGTGCGCGATCTCGGCCTTGATCGCATCCCACAGGGCCGCTCCACCCGCGCTCGCTGAAAGCTTCTCGCGGTAGAAGGCGGCGACAGGGGACTCACCGTGGAGGCCGACCACGAAGGCCGCGACCGCGGCGCGTTCGGCAAGCGAAAAATCGCTGGCGTCGATCGGCTCGAACAGAGAGAGATAGCTCTTCTGTGCGTTCTCGCGCGCCTGCAAGCGGCGGGCGCGGATGCCGTCCAGGGCCGAGCCCGATTCGATCCCGGCCAGCGTGTCGATGATATCCTTCGTACTCATCATTCAGCCTCGTGCAATTCCGTCAGAAGTCGCGACTAGCCCGCCAGCGCGACGTCAGCCGCCGCCGTTCGGACCCAGCCCAGCGCCGGCGCGACCTTGGCCGCGACGAGCTCGATCGAGCGCAAGATATGAGGATGCGGGGCATCGACCGAATGCGCCTGGAAGACGAGATCAGTCACCCGCTCCAGCGTGGCGTCGGTGCGGAGCGAGGCGATGACCTCGTCGGCCGCGCCGACATGGGTGTCGAAGGCCTCGATCATCTCCTCCAGCGTGTCGCCCGGAGGAAGGTGACCGCCCTTCATAAATTGCGGCAGCGCGCGGCGCAATCCGATGTCTGCGAGGCGCATCGCCTCGCGATGATCGTCGGCGACGAAGACACTGCGTGAGGCCATGATGCGCGGCTCGCATCCCGACGGCAGCGCTGCGAGATAAGCATCGATGATCGGATTCTGGATCTCGGCAAGGGTCGCCTTCGGCGCCTCTTTGGTCCGCGGCTGGGTGCGCGACAACAGGAGGCCATCGCCCGCCTTGCCGGCGCGGGCACCGCCCGCGACCGAGAATGTCGCCTGCCAGATGCGCCTGTCCAATTCCGGCCGCTGCGGATAGAGCGTGTCACCCCCGTCGAGCGGCTTGCCGACCAGGGCCCTGCGGACGATGTCGAGATTGCGGGCAAAGATCTCGTTGCGCTGGGTGCTGTCGAGGCCGAAGGCGGCAAAGGCCGTCGGATTGCCGCCGGTGCCGACGCCGAGTTCGAACCGCCCTTTGCAAAGCAGATCGAGCACGGCGGCGTCCTCCGCCACCCTCACCGCGCTCTCCAATGGGAGCGTGACGATCCCGGTGCCGAGGCGAATGCGCGAGGTCTGTGCGGCGACGTAGCCGAGAAAGGCGAAGGGCGACGGCAGGCCGCCCTCGCGCTCATGGAAATGGTGCTGCGCGATCCACGCCGAATCGAGGCCGGCCTTCTCCGCACGGACGATCTGCTCGGCCGCGAAGCGGTAGCGGTCGGCGGGTGGCGCCTCGTCGAGCAGCCGCGTGAAGAACCCCAGCCGTTTCAGGTTTGCAAGACGTTTCATAGGACTCCGGTCGGGGCGAGAATTGCCTCCGCCCGATGATGTCGGTTGCCGCTGCCAAGGACAAGCGGGCATTGCGCAAGGCTGCCCGCCGGAATAGCCCCGAGCGCGGCTGGGCAGACTGCCTACCAGTTCGGCAGAAGGTCGAGCCGGCCCGTCGCTGCGATCGGCTTCACGGCTTCGAGTATCCGGGCATGCGGTCCCGGCGTGATTTCGATCTTGATCGTCTCAGCCGAGGCATCAGCCGACCAGGCGGCAAGCAAGGGTGCGAGGAGCAGGACGGGACGAGATGACATGTCATTCTCCGAGGAATTGAGGTCGTCGTATCGCCCGCATCGCCGGTGAAATCAATGAAATGGAAATTCAAAATTGCTGCAGCAGCGGAACATAGATCTTGCCGCGACGATGAAAAGAGATGGAACCGGGTGGGGTGGCTCCGCCAGCCCATCATGATCGGCGATTGCAGATTTTCCTGCTTGGATCACACGGCTGAGCGGCGGCCTTGTCGCAATGAGAGCCCGGCGCGGCCACGGCACCAGTAACGCCTCAACGGCTGACGCAGCCTACCGCCATTGCTTCTCCTCGGCCGTCCAGGCCCAGCCCGGCAGCCGGCCTTCCCGACTGAACGCGGTGACGATGTTGTCCAGGAGTCGCGAGACGTTGTTGTCGAAATTGTTGTAGGGCAGCGACTGGCTGAAGGCGATCGAGCCGGTCGAGAACACGGCGCCATTGTTCGGGGCGGTGAAGTAGACCATGTCGGCGCGCACGCGGTAATCATGCGAGCCGGACAGTCCGGGATAGGGATAGAGGATCTCCTCGACCACGGTCTGGTAGTTGTCGCTGTGCCCGCCCGACGAGGCGACAATCAATGAATGCGGCGGCGTGCCGAGCGCGAGGTCGTAGCGGTCGATCTCCAGTCCGCCGGCCGCGCCGTGGGCGAGGCCGAAGTCGCCGATGATCTCGCCTTCGATTCCCTTGAATATCCAGTCGGCACGACGATGCCAGCTGTCGGGCATCCGGCGGAACGGACGCGAGGAGTCGAATCCTTCCGAGATGAAGCCGACGCCGAGCACCTTTTGCGGCGGGCGTCCGAGATCCTTCCACAGCCCGCTCTTCTGCCCGGTGGTGGCGAGATAATATTCGCCGGGACGCGCCTGCCAGGCCCGCATGCCGGAATTGAGCTTGCGGACCTCCATGCACCAGGGATCGTCGCGGTGGTAGCCGACGTTCCAGTAGTAGCCGTTGCCGCCGAGATAGATGAAGCGGCCGCCGCCGGCGATGTAGTCCTCGGTCGCGTTCAGGATCGCCTCGGAAATGTATTCCGGATGGGTGCCGCTGAGCACGACGCGATACGGCTTGAGCAGCGCCTCGCCCTCGCGGTGCAGATCCTCCTCGGTGACGACGTCATAGGCATGGCCGACATGTTCGAGCCAGGCGATGATCGAGAGGTCGGCTGGAAACTGCCAGGTCACGCCCATCGACGACATCCGTGCCTTCGGCCGCATGTTGAGGATCGGCCGGCGGTAGGTCGAGTAGCAGACCCCTGCCCCGTCGCCGTGATGATCGTAGAGCGAGAGGCCAAACTCGGCGGTCTCGTACAGCTCGATATCGTGCTGCGAGACGATCGGCGATTGCCCGGCCAACGGCTGCATGATCTCGGCGTCGAAGCTCAGATGCTCGTTGGCGTAAGCGAGGTAGCTGCCGGTCGGCACCAGGAACAGGATCGGCGCGGTCGGCCGCTGCGGGCGGACGAAGAACACGATGTATTCCTCGCGCAGGCCCTTGCCGTCGCCGACGCGCAGCCGATAGGCGTAGGCGCCGCTGCGCAAGGGCGGCACCTTCAGCCGCTTCGTCAGCTCCCATTTGCAGTCGATGATCGCATCGTCGTGGAATTCGATGCCGCCATACTGCTGGGGCGCGAGGCGATAGCAGTCGTCCCAGCCATTCCAGTTGAAGCCGGTCTGGCCGCGCACCGGGCGGTTATAGCCCTCGGCATCAAGATTGTATGGTCCGGTGTCGATCACGCGATCGCCGATGCCCTTGTCGGTGTAGCCGAGCGTCGTGTCCCAGAACGCCATTTGCCCGCTTGCCGGTGCCGTTCCGGTGCTGCGGAACTGATCGAGCTCCTGCCGCGTCAACACACGGTCGAACACCGCGGGGCGATCGAGCTTGCCGTTCAGGCATTGCGTGACGAATTGACCGCGCAGCGAATGGAAATCCTGCGCGCCGGCGAGGATGAAGGGAACATCAGGCGGATTGACCGGGCGGAAGCGCAGCGTCTCGCGCACATGGGAGCGGAAATCGACATTGGCGACCTTGCTGAGCAGGCTGTTATAGCGGTTGGCGACGCCTTCCTGATAGAGCGTGGCGACGCCGGTCGTGGCGTCGAAGGTCGCGGCGACGAAGTACCAGTTGCTCTTCAACAGCGGCACCTCGCCGTCGAGATAGTCGACCTCGCTGCCGTCGCCATAGCCGAACTCGAGCAGTCCATCCGGATTGAGCCACAGCCCATAGCCGCGATTGCCGAACGCGTCCCAGCGGCCCATCAGGCACTGGCGTTTGCCGTGGCCGGGCGCGTTCGGATAGACGAAGGTCGCGAGCGTGAAGCTGCCGTCGAGCGCGAGGCGTCCGTCGGGATCGGCGACCGTCAGGAACGAGCCGACCTGGGTGTATTGCTTGCGAACGGTCCAACTGCCGTTCAGGTCGCATTCGATTTCCTGCTCGCGATAGCCGGGACCGGCGGGATGCGCGTCGCCATGGATCAGGCGCACCAGTTGCGCCTCGACGGCCGTGGTACCGTCGGCATGCACATAGAATCCGATGTCGTCGCCGGGCTTGACCGAGATCTTGTCGGCATACCCAAAGATTTTTTGCTCGGCCATGGTCGGTTACGGGTCTCGCAGAATGAAATTGACGATCTAGCTTTCGAGCAGGTCCTGCACGCGGCGCAGGAACAGCGCGTGGTAGGCCTCATCTGACGTGGCGTAGTTGCGGTCCTCGACCACGCGCGGCGCGGTGCCGCGATGGCCGGACAGCGCGACGATGCGGTAGGCCCTGAATTCCTCCAGCACCATGATCGCGTATTTGTCGACCTGGCCCTGCCTGCGGAAATAGATCAGGAGCCGCTCCAGCGCCTCGCTGTGCTGGCCGAGCGGACGGCTGCGGTGCTCCTCGATCACGGCATCGGTGACGAGGCGCTTGAGGAAATCGCGCTGCATCTTGTCGAAGCGGCGGAAATAGATCTGGTCTTTGTCTTCGGTCTCGGTGGCTTCTTCCGGTAACATCTCTCCGCCTTTCTCCGCGCGGGTGGCTCGCCGCTCGCTCTTCTTCTTGTCGCGCCAGGTCCGGAACTGGCGCTTGATGCCGAACAGGCCCTCGCGCAGGAACAGCACGACGCCGAGCATGATCGCGCCAATCAGCATGTAGCGCAGCGGGCCGAGATCGATCAGCACGCGGTCGATGAACACCACGATGGCGGTGCCAGCGACGGCGCCTTCGGAGCGCCCGATGCCGCCGATCACCAGCATCGCGAGCGACAGCAGCACGGTGTCGAAGGAGAACAAATTGGGCGACGCGCCGCCGAAATGGCAGGCATAGAAGCCGCCGATGAAGCCGAGCGCGGTCGAGGAAATCAGGAACACCATGATGCGGGCGCGGACGAAATCAACGCCGCAGGCCTGCGCAAACGCCTCGCGCTTCTCCGGCGCCATGCGCAGCACGCGGCCGAGCCGCTTGCCGTCGATGAAGCGGTAGACGACCAGCGCGAACACCATCAGCGCCAGCGCCGCGTAGTAGCTGAACAGCAGCCGCGGCATCTGGCCGAGGCTCGCCGGCAGATAGCTCGGCGCGCCGTAGAGCCCGCCGGTTGCGGAGCCGAACTCACGCGATTGCACGACATAGACCCGGCAGAGCTCGACCACGCCGAGCGTCAGCAGCGCGTAGTAGAAGCCGTCGAGCCGCATCGCCGGCAGACCGATGATCAGGCCGAAGGCGAGCCCGATCAACGCGCCGATCAGCGGCAGCATCCACCAGGGCAGACCGAGCTGGATCGCCAGATAAGTGGTGCCGTAGGCGGCGGCGCCGACCACGGCATAGCTCGCCAGCGAGTAGATGCTCGCCGTGCCGATGATCAGCATCCAGCACAGATTGATCGCCGAATAGATTCCGAACACGGCGGCTGCGCTCATCACCGTGTTCCAGCCGGCGCTGGGAACGACGGCGGGAGCGAGGATCATGGCGATGAAGGCGAGCGTCCACCAGATCGGCCGCTTGTCGACGATGGTCTTCTCGCGACGCTTGGTCTTCGGATTGTATTCGCCGCGGATCTGCAGCACGCGCCGACGCGTCGGCCAGTAGCGCGTGCGCCACCACAGCGCCCCGCCATGGCCGGGCCATTTGTAGTAGTAGCGCAGCCGGCCGACGGGATACAGGCGCGGCTTGAAGGCGCGCGTCTCGTTCCAGGTGACCTGGTGCGACAGATGCGGATTAGTCGCGGCCTCGCGCGCCGGCGCTTCCGGATAGTGGCAATCGGTCGGATCGATCCAGGTGGGTTGGGCGGTGTCGGTCATCGCGTCACGCCTCTCGTGCCTTGTCGAGCAGGCCTGCGATGCCGCGCGGACGGACCAGCAGCACCAGGATGATCAGCAGGAACTGGGTGATCAGCACATACTGGCCGCCAAGCAGGGTCGAGGTCAGCGCTTCGTTGAGGCCGATGATCACAGCGCCGATCACGGCGCCGGGCACGCTGCCGAGGCCACCGACCAGCGCGATGCTTAAGCCCTTCACCATCGGCGTGATGCCGCTGAAGGGCGCGACGTAATAGGTTTGCGCCAGCAGCACGGAAGCCAGGCCAGCCAGCGAGCCGGTCAGGGCCATCACGTAGAAGCCGGTGCGACGGACGCCGATGCCGACGATGGAGGCGGCATGCGGGTTCATCATCATGGCGCGGATCTCCAGCCCACGGCGACTGGAGCGCATCCAGAGCAGGATCAGCGTCAGCAGAACGATCGCGGAGACGGAGGCGCCGAGTTTGTCGGACGTGACGATGACGCCAAAGATGTCGGCATTCCAGTTGCCAAACAGCTTTGGCAAAGATTTCGCGCGCGGGCCGAAATACCAGAGCAGGGCCTGGTTGCCGATCAGGCTGATCGCGAGCGTTGCGATCAGCGCGCGCAAGGGAAAGTTCGGCTTGTCGTGGATCGGGATGAAGGCGAGCAGGCAGACGATCAGCCCGCCGAGCGCACCGGTGAGGATGCCGGCCGCCATCACCACCGCGGGCTGCGCGCTGATGTTGAGGCTGGCGAGCCAGGCACCGTAGCCGGAGAGCGCGAAGATGAAGCCGAACGCCATGTTGACCAGGCCGAGGCTCGACCAGGTCAGGGAAATGCCGATCGCGAGCGTGCCGTAGATGCAGGCGAGCGTGATGGCGTTGGAGAGAACGAAACTCCAGTTCAACGGTGGCCTCCCATCAGGCTCTTCGAGGCCGAGGCTTCGCCCTTCAATTTGCCGGCATGCATGCCGATGATGCGGTCCACCCTACCCTCGAGCAGACCGAGATTCTGCTCGGCGATCACCATGGCCGACGAGCCGAGCTCGACCGCCATCAGCGCATCGACCACGGATTTGCCGATCTTCGGCGCCAGGCCCAGCGACGGCTCGTCGACGAGGAAAAGATCGGCATCCGCCATCAAGCCGCGGCCGATCGCGACCATGCGCCGCTCGCCGCCGGAGAGACGGCCGACGGGAATTGCCATCAGCTTGGTGAGCGGCGGAAAGATCTGCAGGATTCTTTGCTTGCGCGTGGCACGCTCCTTCCAGGCGCGCCTGGTGTAGGCGCCGCTGTCGAGATGCTCTTCCACGGTGAGACCATGAAATATCTCGTCGCCCTGCGGGATCAGCGCCAGTCCGCGGCGGACGATCTGGTGGGTGTAGCGCCCCGGCCCCTGGCTGCGGGTGCGGCCGACCTCGAAGCCGTTGAGCAGGATCGAGCCGCGCTGCCAGCCGGTGAGACCGGCGATCGCCTGGAACAGCGTCGACTTGCCGTGGCCGTTAAGGCCGACGAGACCGATGCGCTCGCCCGGGAACACGGTGAGGTCGAGGTCGTGGATCACCCGCAACGGACCCCAGCCGGCGGACAGGCCGCGGACGTCGAGCACGGCATTCCTCGCAACATCGCTCATCAGTGGACGCCCTCGGCGCCCTCGAACTCGAAATAGGCGGCCTTGACGCGGGGATCGACCAGTATCTGATCGAGGCGGCCCTGCGCGATCATCTCGCCGGCGTCGAGCACCATGACGCGATCGGCCATGGTGTCGAGCAGCTCCATGCGATGCTCGATCAGGACGATCGCAATGTTCAGCTCCTTGGCCAGCACGCGCATGATCTCGTCAAACTCGTCGATCTCCGAATTGATCAGGCCGGCGGCCGGCTCATCCATCAGCAGGATTTTTGGCCGGCGCATCAGCAGACATGTCATCAGCAGCTTGCGCCGGTTCAGCGTTTCGAGCTGGTCCGCCATGGTCAGGCCCGGCAAGTGGAAGGCGACGAGACCGGCGCCCCATTCGGAATCGTCAGGCGTCAGATACGGCCGGTAGGCCTGCCGCGCGGCCTTGAGGACCTGGCCAACGGTCATGCCCTCGGGCACGACCGGCGTCTGATAGGTGCGGCCGATGCCGAGCCGCGCGCGCTGGTGCAGCGGCAGCGCGGTGATGTCCTTTCCCTCGTAATGCACCGTGCCTGACTTCGGCGGCATCCGCCCCGACAGCACCTCGAACAGGCTGGTCTTGCCGGCGCCGTTCGGGCCGATGATGCCGAGCACCTCGCCCGGCTCAACCGACAGCGAGATGCCGTGCAGGATCGAACGGCCGCCGAGATCGAGCGTGATGTCGGAGCAGGCAAACAGTGGAGCGGACGGCATGGTATGGCGCCGCTCACCACCACGGCGCCTTGCGCAAGGCACTCTCCTTCAGCACGTCGGGATAGATGATCTTGTGCTCGGCGTTCTGCACCTGGAAGAACAGCTGCGCCATGCCCTGCTCCAGCTCCTTGGCGCCGATCGCATCCCCCGTGTCGGGATAATGCGCGCATTCCTGCAGCGAATTGTTCATGCTCATGTAGCCGCAAACGCCGCGATACGGCGTCTTGCGCACGAAGTCGCAGACCTCCTTGAACTTGGAGGGATCGCCGACCGCTTCCCATGCGGCCTTCAGGTAGTAGGTCACGTCGTAGCCGTTGCCGGTGTAGCAAAGGCCCATGATGCCGGGGAAACGCTTCTTGTACTTGGCGCGGAATTCCTTGCCCTTGTCGTCGGCGTAGACGCCGAGCACGGTGCTCCAGACGAAGCCTTCGGCGGCCGGTCCCGACAGCTCCAGGAATTCCGGCTGCGAGGGACCGTATTGCAGATAGACCAGCGCGCCCTTGAGCGGATCGGCGCCGAACTGCTTGACGAAGGCGGCGTATTCGGCGGCGACCCAGTGATCGATCATCACGGCGCCGGCGCCGATCTTCTTGATCTCCTGGATCACCGAGCCCCAGTCCTGCACCGGATACTGGATGTCGGTGATGCCTGCGAGCTTGAACTCGCTCTTCGGCAATGCGGATTGCAGCGCTTTCGAGATGGTCTGGTTGTAGGCGATCTGCTCCTGCACGATGTGGACGCCGTTGTTGATCGGCTTCCAGATCCCCTGGTCGCGCATCGCCTTCAGGAACACGGGGAAGGTGTAGCCGTAATGCACTTCCGACGGATCGGTCTGGAAGATGTGGCCGTATTCCTCGGGGTTCTTCGCGAGGATGTCGGTGAAATTGCGCTGGGTCAGGCCCCACAGGAACGGCGCCTTGTAGCGCGCCGAGACGTCAGCGACCGGCACCGGCGTGAACACGAAGGCGCAGGACATCGCGTGCACCTTGGCGTCGATCAGCTTGTTGATCGCGACCTGCCCGCTCTCCGGCGACAGCGGATCGATGTCGACCACGACGGTCTTCAGCGGACGTCCCAGCACGCCGCCGGCCGCGTTGATCTCCTCGATGGCGAGCGTCGTGCCGTTGAGATAGTCTTGGTGGTCGGCGACGCCGGCCTGCGCGGTTTGGGCTGTGGGCACACCGATCAGGATGGGATCGCCTGCCGCCCGCGCGGCACCGGAGATGAAGGGCGCCGGCAGCGTCGCCGCGGCAGCGGCCGCCGGCACTGCTTTCAGGACTCGCCTGCGCGTAAATGTCGTGGTCATCTAGAAGCCCCTCTGCCTGCTGCCGTGACGGTTGCGATGCGGAATGAGGCTAGGTCGGGAACGGCGTGCCCGTCTTTTCGGCGGGCGCACTGTGTTTTCTTCCAGAGTGCACCGAAGCCTTGGGGGGCGACGGTGACGCTGGTACGGTTCTTGAATGGGAATGGGATCGCGTTTCCGCAAAACGAACCTTTGAGCCAAAGCGCCATGACGCAGAGCAACTCATATTCGACGGCCGGAATCGACGGACAGCACAGCATCGAGGCCTGGCGGCAGGCCATGGCCGAGGTCTATTACCGGCTGGATATCCAGTCCACGCATAGCGATCGCTTGCGCGGCGAGCTGATCGACTGGCAATCGGACATCATGGGCGTCTCCAATTTCCGCGCCGACGCCCAGCGCGTGATCCGGCGCAAGGAAGCGGCCAAGGCCGACAAGACCGAGGACTTCGTCTTCCTGTTTCCGACCCGCCACGCCATGCGCTTCCAGCAGCGCGGCCGCGAGGGGCTGGTGCTGCCGGGCAGCGTGTTCCTGGTCAATGCGGCCGAGGCCTATGTGATCGACGTACCCGATGCGTCCGAGAACATCACGATCAAGATCGACCGCGAGCGCCTCGCCGCGCGCGTCGCCGGGATCGACGATCTCTGCGCCACCGCAGACTTCACCAATCCGCTCTTGGTGCCGGCGATCACCACGCTCGGCGAGCAGGTGCTGAAGATGCAGCCCTCCGAGCACAGCGCGCGGATCGAGGACTGCATCATCGACATGCTGTGCCTGATGATCGAATGCCGCGACCAGCGCGACAACAGCGCGCTGATCCGCGAAACGCTCGGCACTTCGCTGTTCAACCGGATCAGCGCCTATATCCGCCGCAACCTCGCCGATCACGCGCTGACGCCGGAACGCGCGGCGGCCGAGCACCGCATCTCGCTGCGCTACCTGCACAAGATCTTCCAGTATCAGGGCACGACGTTCGGACAGGTGCTGCAGGAGGAACGGCTGCAGCAGGCGCATCTGATGATTCTCGCGAGCGGCCAGCGCGGCACCATCAATCTCGGCGAGGTCGCCTATCGCTGCGGCTTCGCCAGCCAGTCGCACTTCTCGGTCAACTACAAGAAACGGTTCGGTATCCCGCCGCGCAGGACGCTGCCGCCTGCAGGCGAATAGCCGTCATTGGTGCGCTTCAGCGCCTCATAGTCCCAACTTTGGTCCATCCGCTCCATATCGGACAGGGCCCGCTGACCACGAGGCGCGCACCCGCACCGGTCTCGCACCATCTCTCCGATCGGAAGCCTTGCAAAATAGGCTCTCAACAGGCCATCGAAAGTCGACTGCGCTTCGCTAACGTTGTCGCGGCTCTCGATGCTTACGCTTTCGGCAATGCCAACCAATACCTGTTGCACCATGGCCTGCCTCCTTGAAGCAGCATGCCCAAACGCCCCTTTTCCCTGTCGCAATCAGGGAGGAAGCCGAGGCGGATCGGCTTGATCCATCGCAATCGCAAGCGCTTGCGCTTACAGATCGACTGCGACGCTCGACACAACGTCATCCCTGTCCTGCATTGCAAGTGAAGCGGTTGCAGTCCTGATAGACGCCTCGACACTCGGAGGGCGGTATTTGTTTCAGGGACAGGCAGCTGCGATAACGCGCGCGACAGGCGTTCGCGCATTGCTTGACCGTTGGAGTTGCTGCGAGGATGAGGTCTCGGTCGCGCGCACCGACAGATGCGGTGCCGGCGACCACGGAAAGCAAAGCGAGAGCCGTTGTGAGTAGCCGAGAAACGGTGTTGGACGATCGCTTGCTATGTTTCATGACACAATCCTGTTTGGGTTGCTGCATAAACCGCGGCCGTGTGAACTCGCACCAAATTAGCTTCGACTCTTCCAGGACGATCCCTCACCTTTCTGAAATCCTTTCATGGCAAGCCAGACGCGACCGAGGAGGACCGAGAAGACCCCGTGCAGCGCGACGGCTGGCCACAGCAGGATGCCGCTCAACTGACCGCCGATTCCCAGATAGCTGAGATAGACTGTCGCCATCACATTGTAGATCAGCAGCGTGCGACAAGATGATGCGAGGCCGACCGACGTGTCGGACGGCCAGGTGGCAATCGACAAGGCGAACAGGGCAAACGCAGTCAGTCGGCCCAGCGCGAGGCCTGCCTCGGAAAATTCCGCTCCGAACACAAGCCATGCGAACAGCGATGGCCGCACGAGCAGAACGAGCCCGGTCGCAGCCGCCTCGACCGAAGCTGTGAGAACAGCCCATTTCGCTGCACCGGGATAAACCGGCCCGGATGTCGCAAGCATTTCGGACTCCGCCGACATGCTCAGCCCACCCGCTTGACGGGCGGGATCTTGTAACTGCCGTCGAGCAGCGGCTTGCTCGGCTGGTACGATCGGATCGTCAGGTTGAACGGAAGGCTTGGCGGGCACGGAAGCCAATTTGCCTCCCTGTCGGCACCGGGCGTCCTGTTCTGGATGTAGATGTCGAGCGATCCATCCGCATTGTACGTCAGTGGCATTCCCGAGAGGACACCGTAGCGGTTGATGGCGTTTCGCACGTAGAAGTTCTCGCGATAGGGCGAGACCGACCAGACTCCAACAGCCGAGGGCGGCAGCTCTCCCTTGTCGAAATGCAGGACGTACTTGCCGGCGCCCTCCAGCACCTTCCCGTCACCGTCGACGAACGCGCAAGGATAGACCGCATCATCCGATGTCAGCGCCCCGAGCCCGAGCCAGGCGATCAGGGCACGGGTGTTGTAGTCGGTGCCGTATCTCCCGAGATTGAGGACGTTCAGCCAGCCGTTGACTCCCTTCATGTCGTACGGCGCGGTCTGGAACTTCAGCCACACCTCTCCCGGCGCCCGGTTCAGGCCCCTGACGATGGCGGGATCGAGCTGAGTGGTGTCAAAATCCTTGCCCGGTTCGATGCCGAACTTCCTGAGCTTTTCGAGCGCCGCCGTGTCGGCCGGATAGGGCGGATTGTCCTTCATCAGCAGTGCCAGACGCTTGAAGAACGTTTCTCCCGTCATCAGGCGTACCTGGTCATAGGGCGTCGCCGTGAGATCCACGGCGGGATCGATCGGGACATCGCCGGGCGGCGTATACGGTTTTCCCCAGGCGCTCAGCGGCGTGAGCTGCAGCTTGTCCTGCAGCGCGTTGATCTCCGGAAAATCCTGCGGGCCTGCGGCCGATATTTGCACCAGCAGCCAGGCAAAGCGTGTGGAGGATCGGTAGACGTCCTTGATGTCCGGCGGCGCGGTGCCGTTCCATTGCGGCCCTGCGACAAGGAAATGGCCGGCGCCCGTGCCGGTGGTGCGACTGCCAAGCGAAGCGAAGTCGTCGGTCCACATGTTCATCAGCTGCATGACGATGTAGCGCCCTTTGGTATCGGGATGCGACGCGACAAGCGGCTCCTTCTCGAGATCAAGGACGGCCCATGACCACAGCGAGTTGACGCTGATGCGCACCACGTCCTTGAAGTCCGGGCTGACATAGGTCCTGATCCGGCCGAACTGGTTGACGGGCGCCTTGTATTCGCCGGATTTCGACGTCGCGTTGAGCACGCCGTTGGTCACGTCCATCAACACCAGCGGGAAGCCGAAAACGTAGCACTCCATGCCAAGCAGGTAGGCCACTTCTTCTTTCACATCACTTTTCAGGCTCGCTAAATCGCCGAACCCGTCTTTGAGAAGTTGCTCCAGCCTTTCCGACCGGCTTTGCGCTTTGCTTGATTCCGGCAACGCGGCAACGGCGCCCAGCGCCAGCGCGCCCAGACCCACGTCACGGCGCCGCAGACTGATCGAATTCGTCCCCCGGCCTGCGTTGTTCATGGCTCCCTCCTTGCCCTCATGCGATGAGATCGTCAGCTGTCAGGGACCTGTCTTGTTGAGCACGGTGCGAAAACCCAGATGCGCGGCCGCGAGATCGAGTTCCTGCGGCTGCCTGGCGGCGGGCCGGTAACGGGAGCAATAGTTCATGGAGCACAGATAGGAGCCACCCTTGATGACGCGGCTCGCCGCTTGGCCGGGAGCCACGCGCAAGCTGATCAGCTCGGGACCTTTTGGATTGCTTGCCATCTCTTTCGAGTGTCCCGGCCTGTACCAATCGCCGGTCCATTCCCAGACGTTGCCGATCATGTCGTAGAGGCCGTACCCATTTGGCGGAAAGCACCCCACCGGCGCGGTTTCGGCATAGCCATCCTCAGTGGTGTTCAGCACCGGAAAGATGCCTTGCCAGACATTCGCGACCGGTTTGCCTTCGGGATCGAAGGCGCTGCTCCAGTCGTCTTCGCTGTCGCGTCCACCCCGCGCCGCGAACTCCCATTGCGCTTCCGTAGGCAGGCTGCGGCCGAGCCACTGCGCATAGGCGAGTGCATCGTCGTAAGCGATATGAACGACGGGGTGGTTTTCCCTCCCCGCGATCGAACTGCCGGGGCCGCGGGGCACGCGCCAGTTTGCACCGGCGACGTATTGCCACCATCGGCCGTCGCTGCCCCTCGCCTCTTTCGGCGGCACAAACACGACGGCGCCCGGAGCAACCATGTCCTGCGGCCAATCAGGATGGTCCTTTGGATCAACCGGACGCTCTGCCAACGTCACATAACCGGTCGCCTCGACGAACTTGCGGAACTGCGCGTTCGTGACCTCATGGCGATCGATCCAGAAGCCATCGACCTGCGCGACATGCCTGAACCGTTCCTCCGGTTGATGACGGTCCGACCCCATCCTGAAAGTGCCCGCCGGAATGAACAGCATTCCCGCGGTCTCGCCTTCCTCGGCGGGAAGCCCCGGATAGGCTGCGCAGCTTCCGATCTCCGCTCCTGATTGCAGGTTTTGTCCGGCGCCGGTTGCGAACGCGGCGAGCATCGCGCCGGCAAGCACGGCGCTCGCGACCGTCAGGATGAGCGGCGTTCGACGGGCCAGAGCCATAGTCAGCCCTCCTGCTCCTTGTTCTACCGGGTGCGGGAACAGCGCAGCCAATTGGCGTGCGCCTTTCCCGTGCTAGTTCTTGCCCTGTGTTTCCGGCTCCGGCTCGAGCTTGAAGGTCAGCTTGCCGATCTTGCCGGTGAACCTGAACGGAGGATCGTAGCGATGCTCCACCAGTGCGACGCCCGTGCGCGTGTCCTGGCCGACGTCGAAGGTCTCATCCTCGGGAAGCGTGATCGGGATGGAATGCTCCATCGAATTCCGGGCCACTTGTTTGCCGTCGACCGACAGCACGCCGGTGCCGCCCTTGCCGAGGCCCGGACCATCAGGCTTGTAGTCGAAGACGATGGTGTGCTTTCCCGGTTCGAGTTCGGGCCCCTCCCAGATCGTCCGCTTGAGATCGAGCAGGTTGTAGAGAAACACCACCTTGCCCCGGCCTGCCCCGAACTCGCCCTTGCTCAGGAACAGGCCGTAGCCGCCGAAACGTCCGCCATGGGTGACGATCATACCCTCCGCTCCGCCGGAGGGGATGTCGACTTCGGCGACAATGGCGTAGCTCTTGTTCAGGATGCTCGGTGCGGCGCTTGCCGGAGTGCCGATCAGTTCGCCCGAGTAAGTGAAGACAGTTCGTCCCGCTGTCAGACTCGGACGTGGCGTATTCCAGCGTGCAAGCGTCGAATTGTCGAGCGGCAGCACGTTGTACTGCTTTGCTTCTGCGTAGAAGAGATCCTGCATCTGCTTGAGCTTGTCCGGCATCCTTGCCGCAAGGTCGGCAGATTGCGTCGGATCCTCCTTGACGTTGTAGAGCTCCCAGTTGTAGCCGGTGATCACATCGGGCGGCGTCGCGGTGCTCAACTCCCACGGCAGGGTTGCCGGCGTTGTCGCCGCCACCCAACCATCGTTGTAGATGGCGCGGTTGCCGAGCATCTCGAAATATTGCGTCTTGTGGCTCGAAGGCGCATTCGCAGCCGCCTTGTCCCACGTATACGCCATGCTCACGCCCTCGATGGGATCCTGCTTGATGCCGTTGACCATGTCGGGCTGCGCGATACCGGCCGCCTCCAGAATCGTCGGCACGATGTCGATGACATGATGGAATTGACGGCGGATGCCGCCGGGATCATTGATACGGCCGGGCCACGACATCACCACGCCCTGGGCCGTCCCGCCGAAATGCGAGGGCACCTGCTTGACCCATTTGAACGGCGTATCCATCGCCCATGCCCAGCCGGCAGCGAAATGCGGGAACGTCCGTTCCGATCCCCAGAACGGATACCAGAGAAACTGGTCCTTCACCGGCACGGGCACGCCGTTGAAGGTCGTGAATTCATTCGGTGTGCCGTTGACCATGCCCTCGGCGCTCGCGCCGTTGTCTCCGCCGATGTAGATGATGAGCGTGTTGTCGAGCTGGCCAAGGTCGTCCACGGCCTGGATCACCCGTCCGATCTCGTGATCGGCGTAAGCGAGATACGCGCCGTAGATGTCCGCTTGCTTGATGAAGAGCTTCTTCTCGTCGAGGCTCAGCGAATCCCACTCCGGCAGTCCCTTCGGCCAGGGTGTCAGGCTCGCGTTCTCCGGCATGATCCCCAGCCGCTTCTGGTTGGCGAAGATCTTCTCGCGCACCTTGTTCCAGCCGTCGTCGAAGAGGTGCATGTCGCTGATCTTCTTGATCCACTCCGGCGTCGGGTGATGTGGTGCGTGAGTGGCACCAGGCACATAGTAGACGAGCCATGGCTTGCCCGGCGCGACCTCCTTGAGCTGCTTGATGTACTGGATGGCTTCGTCCGCCATCGCGGTTTCCAGATTCCAGCCGGGATTGTCGAGGAACGGATAGATCGCCGTCGTGTTGCGGAACAGGTTCGGTTGCCACTGGCTCGCGTCACCTCCGACGAACCCGTAGAAATACTCAAAGCCCATGCCGTTCGGCCACTGATGGAACGGGCCGGCCTGGCTCGATTGATAGGACGGCGTGTTGTGGTTCTTGCCGAACCACGATGTCGCGTAGCCGTTCTCCTTGAGGATCGTGCCGATGGTGCCCTTCTCGATCGGAATGATGGAGTCGTAGCCGGGGTAGCCGGTCGCGATCTCGCCCACGACGCCGTAACCGACCGAGTGATGGTTGCGCCCCGTGATCAGCGCCGCCCGCGTCGGCGAACACAGCGATGTCGAATGGAAATTGGTGTATCGCACGCCGGCGCTGGCGATGCGGTCCATCGATGGCGTCGGGATGACGCCGCCGAAGGTGCTGGGCGCGCCAAAGCCCTGATCATCCGTCATGATGAGCAGCACGTTGGGCGCCCCCTTCGGTGGCACCACGCGTGGCGCCCACCACGGCGTCGACTCCGAGGCCTTTTCCTTGACCACCCCACCGAATTTCGATGGCGGCGGCGGCAGCTGCGTGCCGGTGATGGTGGTGGTGGCGCCAGGCGAGCCCGGAGTGCCCGCCACCTGTTGGGCTGCGAGCGGAGCTGAACCGAAGGTCACAATAGCGGCGACTGCCAGTGCGCTGCGCGGGATTCCCATGACGAGCACTCCCTCGTGACTGCCAGATTGCAAGTGCTGCAGCGGTGGGAGGGCAATGGTTTGATTTAGATCAACAACGCACGAAATCGCACCCAAGGTCCATTCTTAACCGACGTCCTGGCGCCAGCCCCAGCGCTCGGCAAGCGCCAGGCACTCCCGCCAGTGCAGCACGCCGTCCGTCGTGCCAACCCGGCGCAGTGAAGCGGCAGCTGCGGCGTGGGCGAGCGTCAGCGCATCGGCGAGCGTCCAGCCTTCCAGGACGGCATAGAGCATGCCTGCAGCAAAGGCATCGCCGGCCCCGTTTGCACCGGCAATCTCGCCGGCCGGTACACGAACCGACGGCTTCGAAAGCATCTCACCGGAGCGGGTAAGTGCGATCGCGCCGAGGGGAAAATGGACGACAAGGAGCTCCATCGCTCCGGCATCCATCACCTTGCGCGCCGCCTGGCGGCAGGCAGCAAGGTTTGTCCTGCCCTCGCTCTCCGTTGCCATTCCCGCAAGCGCACCGACCTCCACGTCGTTGATGATGAGGAAGTCGAGCAGCGGCAGGCATGGCCGGATAAGGCGGGAAATCGTGTCAGGCGCGGCGGAGACGAGTTCCATGTTGGTGCGGAGACCAGCGGCCCGCGCCTTCTTCAGGACGGCCACCCAGCCGTTGTCTTCAGCGGCAAAGGGCGCGTCCATGCCGGGATGGATTCCTGGAAGACCAAGATGGAGATGGGACGCCCTGGTGCCCGAGAAGTCGAAGAGATCGGGGTTCAGCAGATCGCCGGCACCGGCAAAAAACAGGTGCGTGCGCCGCCCCGTCGCGCGTGACGAGAAGGAGTCCGTGTAGCTTGTTCGCATGCCGGAGGCCACGCGCAGGCGACCACGTTCGATGCCGTGGGCATCGGCTTCAGAAAGCAGCAACTGCCCGTCGTCGTCGTCGCCGACGATGCCGATGGTCTCGACCAGGAAATCGGAATCCAGTTTCTTGAGATCGATCGCCATGTTGCAGGCCGACCCGCCGCCGCGACGCTCCTCCGAAATGATCACGGCCAGACCATCCTCCGACGGCCAATGGTCGACGAGCTTGTTGTGATCGCAGCACCAGGTGCCGGCCGTCAGCACGCCCTTCCGCGCCGCCATCAGCCTGCTCCACCCTTGAGAATGGGATCGGTGACTTCGCTGTCCTGTTCAAGCGGTCGCCTGGCGCGAATTCCGGCCTTTGCGAGGACGTCGTGATAGAGCCGCACCGCCTCGCCCGGCGAGGCCTCGCGCTCGACGACCCGCCGCATCAGGCGAACGATTTCGATCGGCGATTCGGCATACCAGATCTTGCGGCCGAACAGCGCAACCCGCGCGCCGTAGCGCTCCGCCTGTGCGATGAGCTCCATCGTGTCGCGCGTGGTGCCCGCCGCACCGCCCAGAATGCCGACGACGAGGTTCTGGGGATCGAACGACGCGAGCTCTTCCATTGCGCGCGGCCCGTTGTAGCTCATCTTCAGGAACAGAGGCCGTTCGGGCGAGGCCACACCGGCGAGCGCACGGACGATCGCATCGTTCACGTAGAAACCGGGATCGACGCCACCCGTATCGATCGGAAAGGCGGGATTGAAGACCTCAAGAAAGTGGCGCATTCCGCCCGCTTCAGCGTCCTCGCGAAAAGCGGCATAGGCTTCGAGCGTGGCGACATCCCGATCGACGTCGTTGTAGAAGGTGACGGAGTAGAGCCCGAGATCCGCGGCTGCGCGCGCGTGCTTGATACGGGCCGTCCGAAACGGCCGGGCTTGCGCCGTTCTGTAGGCGCCGCCGCGCAGGCTCCAGATGTCGGTGGTGTCGTTCAGCCGCACGGCCGGCGTCACCGGCGTATCGGTGTAGCAGCCATTCGCGTGCAGCATTTCCGCCGAAGAAACCGACGTCAACATGATGTCGACGAGACCGGAGCCAACGATCTCCCGCATGCCGGCGCGATAGTCAGCGACAGGGCGCATGCGATCCGTCGGCTGATTGTCTCGATCGTAGACCGGCCCCGGCGCGCCTGCACCGAAGCCCATGTCGCCGTCCTTGGCATCCGCGATGATGAAATCGACCGGCAGATATTGCCCCGCGCGGATTCGAGCAAGTTTGCGGTCCAGTGACTTCTCGGACATGGATCGTTCTTCCTTTTCTTATGGGTTGATCACCTGGTCGCTCGCAGCCGCGACAAGGATGTCGAGTTCGCCCGCAGCGCCCGGCTTTACCCGCAACGTCTCAAAGCCCGCAATGCTGGGATGAGGCGTCTCCATGGGATGGCGATGTGTCGCGTTGATGACCACGACGGCGGCACCTGCCGCCTCTGCGGCCTGGATGCCGGCGGCGGAATCCTCGAACACCAGGCAGGTCTCGATCGGTTGGCCGAGCCTTTCTGCCGCGAGCAGGAATCCATCCGGCGCAGGCTTGCCAACCCGGACGTCGTGGCTGCACACCAACAGAGCCGGAACCGGCAGACCTGCCGCAGCCAGTCGACGCGTCGCAAGCTCCCTTGAGGCCGAGGTCACGATGCCCCAGCGGTCGGCGGGAATCCGGTCGAGAAAAGCAACGATCCCCGCAATCGCCTGGATGCCATCGATGTCCTCGAGTTCGCCGCGCTCCACGGCGCCAATCTCCGCTGCCAGATCCAGCCCAGGCAGGCCGAGCCGCTGCATCGTCTCGATCGGACGCATGCCGTGGATGGTGGGAAGAAAGGCCTCCACGTCAAGGCCATGTCTGCGCGCCCATGCGCTCCATACCCGCTCGGTGGCCGCGATCGAGCTCAGCATGGTGCCGTCCATGTCGAACAGAATGGCCCTGAAGCGACGTTGGGGAAACAGCGGCTGCAGCGTCTCGTTCATTTGGCCTCGCGTACGGCACATTCGTGCCGCTTCCTGACAGTCATTGTACGCACAAGGCTCAGAGAAGGACCAAGCTTCGGCAATCCGCATGATGCCCTATATTCTCTGTGAGGTCTTCCGATCGAAGATGTGGGCGTTCGCAGGGTCGATCAGGAATGGAACTTCGTCACCAGGTTTTAGAGAGAGTCTTTCCTTGATCACGGCGTCGATCAGATCCTCGTCCGCTTTCGCGAAGATCTGGGTCTCCGCACCGGTGGGCTCGAGCACCGACACCCGGACCGGCAATCCACCCTCGCCGATCGAGATGTGCTCGGGACGGATGCCATAGATCGCCGGCTGCCCATCCTCCATGTTCAACGGACGCATCGGCAGGATCGAGCCGCCGTCGGACATGAACGTCTGGCCGCCATTGCTCTTGGAGATGCGGCCCTTGATGAAGTTCATGGCGGGCGAGCCAATGAAGCCTGCGACGAAGACATTTTTTGGATTGTCGTACAGATCCAGCGGCGCTCCGATCTGCTCGACCCGACCGTCGCGCATCACGACGATCTTGTCGGCCATGGTCATGGCCTCGATCTGATCGTGGGTCACGTAGACGACCGTGGTCTTCAGCCGCTGATGCAGTTCCTTGATCTCGACCCGCATGGCGACGCGCAGCTTCGCGTCGAGGTTGGAGAGCGGCTCGTCAAACAGGAAGACCTGGGGATCGCGGACGATCGCGCGGCCCATGGCGACGCGCTGACGCTGGCCGCCCGACAACTGCTTGGGATAGCGATCGAGGAGCGGAGACAGGTCGAGGATCTCCGCCGCCTTCCTGACCTTGGCGTCGATGTCGGCCTTCGGGATCTTTCTGACCTTCAGGGAGAAACCCATGTTCTCCGCGACTGTGCGGTGCGGATAGAGCGCATAGCTCTGGAACACCATGGCAATGTCACGGTCCTTGGGCAGGAGATCGTTGACGACGCGCCCGCCGATGCTGATCTCGCCCGCGCTGACGACTTCAAGTCCGGCGATCATCCTGAGCAAAGTGGACTTGCCGCAGCCGGAAGGGCCGACGAGCACGACGAATTCGCCGTCGTCGATGTCGACGCTGACGCCGTGCATCACCTGGATCGTGCCGTATCGCTTGATGACGTTCCTGACTTTCACCCCGGCCAATGTCGGTGCTCCCTACTGCGGCATTGCGATCTGCATCTTCACTTCGCCTTTCGGCGCAGAGGCCGCGATTTCGAACGCGCGGACGCTGTCGTCGAATGCGAATGTGCGGGTGATCAGCGGTTTCACGTCGATCGCCCCTGACGACAGCATGGCGACGCAGCGCGGGAAGACGTGGGCATAGCGGAAGATATTCTCCACCCTCGCCTCGCGCACCATGGCCGCGCCTGCGTCATAGGCGATCGGCTGCGACTGGCCACCGATCAGCACCACCCGGCCGCCGGGGCACAAGGGTTCGAAGATGGTCGCGGCCGCCTTGGGACTGCCGGCCGCCTCGAACACGATCTCGACGCCCCAGCCATCGGTGGCCGCGAGGATCACCTTGGCCGCGTCCTGTTTGGTGACGTTGATCGGCGTGATCGGACCGAGACTCGCCGCGATCTCGAGCTTGGCGTCGTCGATATCGGACACGAAGACGCGCGCGCATCCGGCCGCAAGCGCGGCAAGCGCTGTGACGAGTCCGATCGGCCCGGCGCCCATCACGAACGCAAAATCCCCCGGCCTCACTTGCGCTTTTGTCGCGGCATGCACGCCCACCGCCAACGGCTCGACCATTGCGGCTTGTGCAAAGGAGACGTTGTCCGGCAGCTTGAAGGTGAAGGCCTCTGGATGGACGACGGTCGGGCGCAGGATCCCGTGGACCGGCGGCGTCGCCCAGAAGCGGACGGCCGGATCGATGTTGTACATGCCAAGGCGCGTGGCGCGGCTGTTCGGATCCGGAATGCCGGGCTCCATGCAGACGCGGTCGCCGACCTTGAGGGCCGTAACCTGCGAGCCGACCTCGATCACCGTGCCGGAGGCCTCGTGACCCAGGATCATCGGCCGCTCGACCTTGAACGGGCCGATCTGTCCATGCGTGAAATAGTGCACGTCGGAGCCGCAAATGCCCACCGTGTGCAGCTTGACGCGCACGTCGCGCGGGCCCATCGCCTCTTCCCTTTCAATCGGAAAGTCCCTGAGCGAGAGCTTGTGCTTTTCTTCCAGAACGAGCGATTTCATCGGTCAGCCCTTTCGGATAATGAGGATCGCCACGACGAGAGCGATCACGTTTGCGATCCAGAGCGGCAGGCTCGCTTCCAGGAAGCGCATCCAGAACAGCGCCAGCGCGATCCACACCACGATGCTGATGAAGAACCTGTCGAACAGATTGGTCTGGATCGGCAGGAAGCCGGTGCGCTCCGGTTGCTGCGCCGCTGCAAGGGCTTCCTCGTCGGCCTCAATGATATCGATCGGCGCCTCGGGATTTGGCTGGAGATTTGGCTTGGCGGCTGCATCGGTCATCGGCTCATTCCTTCACTGCGCCGAAGGTCAGGCCGGCAACAATATGCCGTTGAACCAGGCCGAGGAAGACGAGCGCCGGCACCAGCGTCAGGGAGGCCGTCGCCGCCATCTGTCCCCAATTGGTGCCGGTCACGGTGACGAACTCGGCAAGGCCGGTCGTGATGGTGCGGGCGTTGACGCTGGTCAGCGTCGCCGCGAACAGATATTCGTTCCAGGCGAACACCCAGGTGAGGATGGCGGTCACCGCAAGGCCCGGCCGCGCCAGCGGGAGGATCACTCCGGTCAGCACCTGCCAGGTGTTGCAGCCGTCGACCATCGCCGCTTCGTCGAGTTCTTTCGGGATCGCATCGATGATCCCGCGCAACGTCCAGATCGCAAACGGCAGATTGAAAACGCAGTAGAGCAAGACGAGCCCGATGCGGGTGTCATACAGGCTGAACGAGCCGATCGTGAAGGTCTGGGTGAACAGCAGGAACAGCGGCAGCAGAAAAACCGCTGGCGGCGCCATGCGGTTGGTGATGGTCCAGAAGAAGATGTTCTCCTTGCCGACCAGCCGGTAGCGCGACAGCGCATAGGTGGCAAACAGCGCCAGCGTGGTGACGAGCAGCGCATTCGCCGTCGAGATGATGATCGAGTTGACCATGTAGCGCTGGAACGTCGGATTGGTCAGCGTCGCCGTATAATTCTCCACGAAGAAGCTGCGGATGATGAAGTTCGGTGCGCCGAACAGCTCGACCCGACTCTTCGCCGAAACCACGAACATCCAGTAGATCGGAAACAGCGTGATCAGGCTCGCGACAATCCAGAAGACGAAAGTGAGCCAGCCGCCTCCGGGCTTGTAGGGAAAACGTCGCATCATTCGGACCTCGGAAGTTCGCGCCGCGCCACCAGGGCCACATACATGAGCCAGCAGAGCAGGATCGTCACATAGAGGGTGAGAAGCGACATCGCTGCGCCATAGCCGTAGTCGGTCTTCGGAAAGACCACTCGCCAGATGTGCAGACCGACGTAACGGGTCGCCGCGGCCGGACCGCCACCGGTCAGCATCCAGACCTCGTCGACGGTGCGCAGCGCATCCATCACCCGGATGAAGACCGTGGCCAGGATCGCCGGCTTCAGCAGCGGAAGGGTGATGTACCAAAACACCTGCAGCCGGCTTGCGCCGTCGATCTGCGCCTGCTCGAACGGCTCCTTCGGCAGCGAGGAGATCGCCGCGAGCAGGGTCAGGGTGACGAGCGGCGTCCAGTGCCAGACGTCCATGATGACGGTGGCCGCGAACGCCTGGTCGGCGAAGCTTCCGATTCTGAGATCGAAGCCGAACCATCGATCGAGATAGTATGGCAAGGGCCCGAGCCCGGGAACGGTGAGAAGCCGCCACGTGGCGCCCACCGCGATCGGCGCGACCATCAGCGGCAGCGTGTGAATGGTCCGGAAGAAGCCCTTGAACGGAATATCCCGCATCAGGAGTTGAGCGAGCAGATAGCCGAGCACGATCTCGCTGAGCACGGCAAAGAAAGTGAAGCCGAAGGTCAGCCACAGCGAGTGCAGAAAGGCATCGTCGAACACGAGGCGACGAAAGTTCTGCACGCCGGCGAAATGCGCCGTCGGGTCGGCTGCAAAACTGTTCCAGTTGGTGAATCCAACGACCAGAACGTAGATGAACGGCCCCAGCCCGAACACCAGAAGAATGACAAGTGTCGGCGCGAGGAGGAGCCAGCCTGTGATCGGTGATCGCATCGGAACGGGCCGGTCGAGGTTCGAGTGGTGCTGGATCGGCCGGAAGAGCCGGAGCACAATGCCCCGGCTCTTCCCCGAACGATTACTTGCGATAGCCGAGCTGGGTCAGTTCGGCCTCGGCCGCATCCGCCATCTTGTCGAGAGCTTGTTGCGGCGTCAGCTCACCGGTGATGGCACGGTAGAAGATCGGCGCGACCGCCTCGCGGACCTGAGCATGGAACGGATAGGTCGGTGCGCCCGCGAAGAGCTTCCCCTTCTCCTTCATCAGCGTGTAGTAGTGGTCCGTCTTCTCGTCCTGCGCCTTCACCTTCGGGTCGTCATAGGTCGACTTCAGCGTGATGCGCGAACCGGCGACTGCCCAATCTGCCTGCACCGATGGCTGGCCGATGAATTCGAGGAACAGGAGCGCGGCATCCTTGTTCTTCGACGACGTCGGGATCGCGAAGGCGCCACCGTCGAAATAGCCGATATAGCCCTTGCCGGACTCGGCATCCGCCAGCACGCCCGGCTCGAGCGGCGGCAGTGCGACCCCGACCTTGCCGACGACTTTCGACTTCGACTCGTTGGTCGCGATCCAGGCGGCGTTTTCGCCGTAGACCAGGCCCTGCGCGGCACGCCCGGCCGCAAAGGTCGCCGCGACTTCATCCCAGGTGCTCTGGGTGGATTCCGGCGGCGCGTATTTCAGATTGTTCAGGAACCAGGTCAGCGCCGCCACCGCCTGCGGGCCGTTCATCGAGCCGCCGTTCTTGACGCTGGCGGCGTAATTCTTCTTGGCGTCGATGCCCCAGTTGTAGACGCCGAAGGTCGGCTCGACGCTTTCGACGAACTCGTACCAGGAGGCAGGATGGCCGGTGTGGGCCTGCACCGTGCTGCCCCAGAGCTGCATGTCCTTGCTCTTGCCCCACTGCGTGAAGAACTCGGCAATGTCGGTATACTGCTTGTGATCCTTGGGCGGCGCGAGATCCCAGCCGTACTTGGCCTTGAATGCCTTCTGCACCTCGGGATCGCCGAACAGGTCCTTCCGATAGAGATAGGTCTTGATGAAGGACTCCATCGGAACGGCGAAGAGGTCGTTGCCCTTGGTGGGATCCTTGAAGTAGTCGATGAAGGTCGTGAAGTTCGCGGGATCGAAATCCGCCGCCTTCAGGCCGGGCTTGTCTGCCATGGCCTTGGTGAGATCGACCAGGAAGCTGCGCGCCAGATAGCTGTAGATGATGTCCTGCTCGATATAGACCACGTCATAAAGGCCGGTCTTGGCCTCCATATCCTTGATCTCCTTGTCGAACATCTGGTCCCAGGAGGTCGTCTCGAATTCGACCTTGATACCGGTCGCCTTGGTGAATGCCGGCGCAAGCACATCCTTCACGTAGTTGGACGGCGGCGTGCTCTCGGTGACGCCGCGGATCGTGGTGCCTTTCAAATCCTTCGCGGCATCCGACCAGAAGTCAGCCCAGGCCGGCACCGCGCCCGACACAAGTCCGACAGCGAGCGCAACTACACTGACCGTAGCTCTAAGCCTCATTTACTCCTCCCATGTGGTCGTTTGTGTCGTTCGGCGTCTCAGCCGAGGAGCGGACTCCTATACAAAAAAGGAACCCTTCGCAAATGTTTGTTGTATAAAAATACAAATTATATTCCGTGGAGATATACACTTTTGCGCTGCAACGAGCATACAACTAGCTGATATAGCTATCTTAATACCTGAAGGTGGTGAAATTTTTCTCATCCTCTGCAAAATTCTTCGCACAAGCACAATCAACGCCCGCTCGCACCAATATTTTGTTGTTTGTTAGAACAAAAAAGGCTAAGCGAGGCAAAACAAGAGGAGGTTTGCCCATGCGGCGTCTCGGAATTCATTCGTTTGTCTGGACCGGTGGCCAAACCCAGGACGGGCTGGAAATGGCGCTGGAAAAGTCAGCAGCCTGCGGATATCGCACCATCGAATTCGCCTACCTCCGGCCCGAGAAATTCGATCTCGACCGCCTGGCGCGCAGGGCGCAGTCGCTGGATCTCGAGATCGGCGTGACGATGGGCTTGCCGCGTGAGGCCGATATCTCGAGCGAGGACGCAGCGGTCGTCCGCCGCGGTGAAGAGCTGCTCGCCAACGCGGTCAAGGCTGTCCGCGACATCGGAGGCAACAAGCTGGGCGGCATCCTCTACTCGGCGCACACCAAATACAACGCGATGCCCACCGAAGGCGGCTGGAAAAACAGCGTCGCCGCCATTGCCAAAACCGCGGAGCTCGCCAAGGCTGCCGGTGTCGACCTGGTGCTGGAGCTCGTCAATCGCTTCGAAACCAACCTGCTCAACACCACGGCGCAGGGATTGAAGTTCATCGAGGAGACAGGGTCGGACCATGTCCGGCTTCATCTCGACACCTTCCACATGAATATCGAAGAGGCCAACCCTGCGGCCGCGATCCGGCTCGCCGGAAGCAAGCTCGGCTATTTCCATATCGGCGAGAGCAATCGTGGGTATCTCGGTGATGGCGTGATCAATTTCGATCTGATTTTTGACGCGCTGCTCGATATCGATTACCAACGGGATATCGTGTTCGAAAGCTTCTCCACTGCGGTCGTCGATGAAGGGCTGTCGCTTGCCTGCGCGATCTGGCGCGACACCTGGACCGACAACCGGCCCCTGGCGGAGCATGCGAAACGGTTCATCGAGCTGAAGTACGCCGAAGCGCAGCGCCGCCGTGCGACCTGCGCCCGGCCATGAGAGTGCCGTGATCGACAGGATCGCCTCGGGCTTCACGAGGCCGAGGACCGGACCGTGAATGAATTCGCCTCGCTGGGAAGCTCGCCACGCCGGATACGCCAGAACAACGCCGTCGCTGCCCTTCAGGCCCTGCATCGACTTGGACGCCTCAGTCGTGCCGAGCTCGCCCGGACCATGGGGCTGAACCGGTCTTCTTCCGGCAATATCATCGCTGAACTGACCGCTGCCGGCTTCGTGCGCGCGGTTCAGGAGGACGCTTCGGCACCTTCCGGACATGTACGTGCGGGCCGCCCGGGAATCCTGCTGGAGCTGTCGCCCGAGGCGGCGTTCTTCCTCGGCACCGAGATCGGTGTCGAGCATATCACGACCGTCGAAATCGACCTTGCCGCAAACATCGTCCGCAGCTCGATCGAGCCGTTCGACGGACGTTCGGTTCCGGTGGAAGAGGCGATCAGGCGCGCGGTGGAGCAGACCTTTCGCGATATTCCCCCGCACCGGCTCAGCCTCTGCGAGGGTTTCGGCCTCTCGGCGCCGGCCCAGATGGACGGCAATGGGCACGCGTCGATCGCTCCGATCCTCGGCTGGCGAGACGTCGATCTGAGCGCGCTCGCCAAGGCGACCTTGCCGATCGATGTCCCGGTGCTGGCGGAGAATGACGCCAACGCATTTGCGATCGGCGCGACCTACACGCAGGCCGATGCGCGGTCGGGCGTCACCATGTTCCTGGTGATCGAGAGCGGCGTCGGCGGCGGCATTGCCATCGACGGCAAGCTGTTTCGCGGCGGGCGAGGCCTCGCCGGCGAAGTCGGCCATCTCAAAGTGCCCAACCGCGAGGAGCGCAATCTGGAGCAGGCGATCGGTCTCGGCCGCGTCATCGCCAAATACCAGTCGAGCACCGGACGACAGGATGTCGGACTGGCCGACTTTCTCAGGGACGTCAACGACCGCGAGCCCAACGCCGTCGTCATCGCCGAGGATTGGGCGCAGACACTGGCGTTCGCGATCGTGCAGGTGTCGCGGCTGATCGATCCGGATCGAATCGTGCTCGGCGGCTCGCTGGCTAAACTCTATCCGCTGGTTGCCGCGCGCGTCGCGGCCCACGTCAGGGAATTGCAGGCCCCTACCTTCCCGATCCCCGACATCATCCTGAACGAGAGCGCCGCTTGGGGATCCGCCTTCGGGGCTGCCTGCATGATGCATCAGCGGTTCCTGTCTCTGGACAATGAGCGCTTCGCCGACGATCCAGCACCTGATGGAGCCACCAAAAACTCCTGAGTTTTTGCGGCCCACAATATGTTGCCTTAAGATACAAATTAGGTTAGACCGACCTTTGACGGCGGGCTCGGCAAGATGGCCTCGCGGATCGCGCAAGGGAGGGTCAGGCCGCATGACAAGTCTCGCTCCTGACGCCCTGGGGCCGACGGTAACCATTGGCGAGATACTCGTAGAGATCGTCGCAACGTCCGAAGGCGAAGGCTTTCGCGAACCTCTCAACCTGATCGGCCCTTTCCCGAGCGGGGCGCCCGCGATCTTCATCGATCAATGCGCCAGGATCGGCGGATCGGCGGGAATCGTCGGCGCCGTCGGCGACGATGATTTCGGCAAGGTCAACATCGACCGCCTGCAGCGCGACGGCGTCGACGTTTCCGCTGTTGCGGTCAGCACCGACCACCCCACGGGCAGCGCCTTCGTCCGCTACCGTCCCGACGGCTCGCGCGATTTCGTCTTCAACATCGCAAAGTCCGCAGCCGCGCTCATCGAATGGACGCCGCAGGTCGCGCGCCTGGTGAACCGTGCCGGCCATCTGCACATCATGGGGACGGTGTTTGCGATGCCCTCGGCGTGGGAGATCACCAGACGTGCCGCCGACATCATCAAGGCGCGCGGCGGCAGCCTGTCGCTGGACCCTAACCTGCGCAAGGAGCTGATCGGTCACGGGCAGACGCGCGAGCGGCTCGAACAGCTCATGGCCATGTCCGATCTGATCCTGCCCTCGGGCCCCGAGCTCGCGCTCGCGACGGGCATCGCGGACGAGCGGGCGGCCGTGCAGTCGCTGCTTGAGCGCGGCGTCGGCGAGATCGTGGTCAAGCGCGGCGACGCCGGCTCGACCTACTATGGCAGACATGGCGTGCGCATCGATTGCGCCGCCTTTCTCGTCGACGAACTCGACCCGACCGGCGCGGGGGACTGCTTTGGTGGCGCCTATGTCGGCTGCCGCCGTCTGGGCCTCGAGCCCGCCGAAGCGCTGACCTACGCCAACGCGGCCGGCGCACGCAACGTCACGGTTCGGGGGCCGATGGAGGGCGCGGCGACGCGCGCAGAGCTCGACGACTTCATGGCGCGGACCGAGAGGGCCCGCCCGTGACGGCAACGTTGCAGCATCTGGTGGCGTCGCGGCGTCATGGCCGACCGGAAGGCATCACCTCCGTGTGCTCTGCCCATCCGCTCGTGCTGCGCGCCGCGCTTCGTCAGGGCCGCGAGCATGGATCAAGCGTCCTGATCGAAGCGACGTGCAACCAGGTCAACCATCTCGGCGGCTACACCGGACTGCAGCCCGGTGACTTCGTCTCCCTGGTCAGGACAATCGCCGACGAGGAAGCATTCCCGGCCGAGCGCATCATTCTTGGCGGCGATCATCTCGGGCCCAATCCATGGCGCGACCGCCCGGCAGAGGATGCGATGAACGAAGCCGAAAAGATGGTCGCCGCCTTCATCAGGGCCGGCTTTCGCAAGATCCATCTCGACGCATCCATGGGGTGCAAGGGCGAGCCGGCAGCGCTCGATGACGAGGCGACGGCGCAACGCGCCCTCAGGATCGCCGAAGTCGCCGAGCAGGTCGCAAAGGGCGCCGGCGGCGCCATGCCGTTCTATGTCATCGGGACGGAGGTGCCGCCTCCCGGCGGCGCGGATCATGTCCTGACCGCGGTCGAGCCCACCTCCCGCGCAGCGGCGCGGCAAACCATCAAGGTGCATCGGGAGCTGTTCGGGAAGGCAGGCCTGGACGACGCCTTCTCTCGCGTGGTCGGTCTCGTCGTGCAGCCGGGCGTGGAGTTCGGCAATCACAATGTCATTCGCTACCGCCGCGACAAGGCACGGGACCTCTCCGGCCTGCTCGATGACGAGCCGCACTTCGTGTTTGAAGCGCATTCAACCGACTATCAGGGACGCGAGCCCCTCGGTGAGCTGGTCGACGACGGCTGGGCCATTCTCAAAGTAGGTCCCGAGCTCACCTTCGTGCTGCGCGAGGCACTCTATGCGCTCGATCTGATGGCGTCCGACCTGTTGCCGGATTATGGCCAGCGCCCGCTCTACGCGACGATGGAGCGGCTGATGTCGGCGCAGCCGAACAACTGGAAGGGACATTACGACGGGAACGAGCCCGAACGCCGGCTGCTTCGACACTACTCGTTCTCCGATCGGATCAGGTATTACTGGGTCGCGCCGGAAGCGAAGGCCGCGGTCAAACGCCTCGTCGATGCGCTCCATGGCGTGCGCGTTCCAGCCTCCCTGCTCCGTCAACACCTTCCCGCCGGCGAACATTTCGCCTCCGCGCCGCTCGATCCGGAAGCGGTCGTGATCTGGCGCATCGCGCGAAGCCTCGATGACTATCACGCCGCTTGCCGCGGCAACCGACAAAACCAGAGAAGGGAAGCACGTCCATGACAAGGACCCTGCAAGGCAAGATCGCCGCCGTGACTGGAGCTGCGTCCGGTATCGGCCTCGCCAGCACTGAGGCGATGATCGCCGTCGGCGCGCGGGTGGTGCTGATCGACCGCGACGAGCGCGCGCTGCAGACGATCTGCAGCAAGCACGGGGATTCCGCGATCCCCCTGGTGATCGACCTGCTCGATCCGAAGCAATGCGCCTCCCTGCTTGACGGCATCCTCGCCAGGACTGACCGGCTCGACATCCTGCATGTCAACGCCGGATCCTATATCGGCGGCGATCTGATCGATGCCGAGCTCGATGCCATCGACCGGATGGTCAACCTGAACGTCAACGTGGCGATAAAAAACGTGCGGACCGTCGTGCCTCACATGATCGCGCGCGGCAGCGGCGACATCGTCGTCACGAGCTCGGTCGCAGGTCACTATCCGGTTCCGTGGGAGCCGGTCTACTCCGCCTCCAAATGGGCCATGACCTGCTTCGTCCAGACCATGCGCCGCCAGCTCAACAAGCACGGCATTCGCGTCGGATCGGTTTCGCCGGGCCCCGTCGCCACCGCGTTGCTCGCCGATTGGCCGGAAGAGAACCTGAGGAAGGCGAAGGAGTCCGGCAGCATCATCGAGGCGACCGCAGTTGCCGACGCTGTGATCTTCATGCTGACCCGTCCGCGCAACGTGACCATCCGCGACGTCGTCGTGCTGCCGACGAATTTCGACATCTGACAGAACACCGGCGATCGAGGAGGTTCAGGTGGCCGATCTGTCCGGATTGACTGTTCTCATCACCGGCGCCGCGGGCGGCATCGGAACGGAGATGGCCAGGACGTTCGCCGCCGCCGGTGCAAGGCTCGTGCTGGTCGACGTCGTCAGCGCGGCCGAGCTCGCAGAGCAGCTCGGCGCCGGCCATCGCGCCTACAGCCTCGACCTGCAGGATCCCGCGGCGATTGCATCGCTGGTGCCGAAGATGGGTGATGCGTGCGGCATCGACATCCTGATCAACAATGCCGGGATCGGAATTGTCGCGCCTGCGGAGCAGCAGTCCGTTGAGGGATGGGACCGCGCGCACGCCATCAACCTGCGCGCGCCCTGGCTGATGGCCGTTGCCGCGCTACCCTATCTGAAGGCCTCCGGCCGCGGGCGCATCATCAACATCGCCTCGCAAGCGGCCGTTGTTGCCATTGCCGAACATGCCGCCTACGCGGCGAGCAAAGCTGGCCTCGTCGCCCTCACGAAAGTGCTTGCGCTCGAATGGGCACAGCATGGGATCACGGTCAATGCGATCTCGCCGACCGTCGTGGAAACGCCGATGGCGATGGTCGGCTGGTCAGGCGAGAAAGGCGAGAACGCCCGGAAGGAAATCCCCGTCGGGCGCTTTGCGCAACCCCGCGAGATCGCGTCCGCCGCACTCTATCTGGCATCGAAAGACGCTGGCATCGTCACCGGCGAGAATCTGATCATGGACGGCGGGTACACCATACGCTGAGCCTGCCGGCGCAGCACGGCGGCTGTCCTGGTCACGAACGAAGCCGCAACGCCCAGATCGGTTTGAGCAGTTCGAGGACCACCAGCAGCACCACCCCTGAACCGACTGTGACAGCGAGGTCGTCAAGGTGCAGAGGTCCGAATCGAAACAGGCTCGAGGCCGGAGGCCACAGCAACGTCGTCGTGAGGATGCCGATAACTGCGATCAATATCCATCCGAGCGCCTGGTTTGGACGCAAGAAGGCGGACGAATAGGAAGCGTTGAAGGATCGATTTGCGAGAACCAGACCGACGATACACACGACGAGGGAGAAAAAGGCGAGCGCTCGAGCTTCGTCCGCCGGCATACCGGCTCGAAGCGCGAGAACAAAGACAAGTGTCACCAGGACAAAGGCCAGCGCTCCCTGGAGGACGCTCCAGCCGATAAGAGCCCACGTGAACAAAGGACTGTCGGTTCGCCTTGGCGGCCGGCTCATGACATCACGCTCCTCCCGCTCGCCTTCGAATACGAGCGAGCAGACGGGATCGATGATCAGTTCCAGAAAGGCGATGTGAACGGGGCTGAAGATCAAAGGCAAGCCGAAGAACAGCGGAAGCAGGGCAAGGCCGGCGATCGGGACGTGCACGGCAAAGACAAATGCCATCGCTTTTCGCAGATTGTCGTAAATGCGGCGGCCGAGCCGGATCGCCGCCACGATGGATCCGAAGTCGTCATCCAGCAGCACGATCGAGGATGCCTCGCGTGCCACGTCGGTGCCGCGCCCGCCCATCGCGATACCGATGTGAGCCGCCTTCAGCGATGGCGCATCGTTCACGCCGTCGCCGGTCATTGCGACGACCGCGCCATCGGCCTTCATCGCCTGAACGATGCGGAGCTTCTGATCCGGCGTGATTCGCGCGAAGACGTTCACGCTTCGCGCGGCCTGCGCCAAGGTGAGATCATCCATGACCCCGATCTGGTCGCCCGTGACGACGCTGCCGGCGTCGAGCCCGGCTTGCCTTGCGATTGCACCCGCGGTCGCCGGATAGTCGCCCGTGATCATGACGATACGGATTCCGGCGGCGCGACATTCCCGCACCGCATTCGGAACGCTTGGACGGAGCGGATCGGCAAGTCCGATCAACCCCAAGAACCGAAAGTTGAAGTCCTCCTGCGAGCCCGGGAGTGCCGCACCGTGATGAACCACAGCGGCGATTCCGAGCACGCGCAGTCCATTTCCGGCCATCACCTCGACTGCGTCCTTCATCGCCGCGCGATCCGACGGGTCCAGCCTGCAAAGTCGAGCGATGGCCTCAGGCGCGCCTTTGGCGGCGGCCAATGCTTCGCCATCGGCTCCGCGCCAGACCTGCGTCATGGCCAGCAGATCGGGCCGCAGGCCATAGCTCTGCATCAGCTTCCGATCGCCCGCCGGCCTGTCAGCTTCCGGCAGCGCATCGCGCGCAAAAGCATGAAATGCCTGCTCCATGGGATCGAACGGCTCCGGCGCGCTTGCAAGGACGCTGCAGCGCACCAGTTCCACGAATTCCGGTCCGATATGACCCGGCTTGATCAGCGCGGCCTGGATACATGCGCCGCCGAGGAGCCGCAGGTCTGCCACCGACATCCGGTTCTGCGTCAGAGTCCCGGTCTTGTCGGTGCACAGGACGGTGGCAGAGCCGAGCGTCTCAATGGTCGCAGCGCGCCGCGTCAGCACACGCGCCTTTGAAATCCGCCACGCGCCCATCGCCATGAAGACGGTGAGGATCACCGGAAATTCTTCCGGAAGCATCGACATGCCGATCGCAATGCCGCCGAGCAACGCCTGCAGCCAGTCACCGCGCAGGGTGCCGTAAAGCAGGACGGCGGCAAGGCTGACCGCGGCGCCACCGATGCCGCAAAATCGCACCAGCCTCGCCGTCTGCTGCTGCAGCCGAGGCGGCTCCGGCTGCACGGCATTGAGCGACTGCCCTATCTTCCCGATCTCGCTGCGCGGGCCGGTCGCGGTGACCGACGCAAGGCCCCAGCCTCGGACGACCAGCGAGCCGGAATACACGACCGGCTGATCGTCGCCACCCGGCCGGGAATTGACCAAGGCGGGCTTCCCGGCAGCCTGTTTGCGAACCGGCACCGACTCACCCGTCAGCAGGGATTCGTCGACCTCGAGATCGCGCCCGTCGATCAGCATCGCATCGGCAGGGATGCGATCCCCCTCGCCGAGAGCGACGAGATCTCCACGCACGACATCCCGGCCAGCGATGCGGCGACGCTCGCCGTCACGAATGACGAGCGCCCGCGGGCTGGTCAAATCGCGCAAGGCCTCCAGCACACGTTCGGTCCGCGCCTCCTGCACGACCGTGATCACGATCGACATGGCCCCGAAGGCAAGCAGCAGCAGCGCTTCTCCGAGATCGCCGAGCAACAGGTAAATCAGGCCGCCGCACACCAGCAGCGCGAGCATGGGCTCACGCAAGACCTCGACGACGATCCGCGGCCAGGTTCGGCGCTCAGAGCGAGGCAACTCGTTATGGCCTTCCGCCCGGAGACGGGCTGCGGCCTCGGCACTGGTCAGTCCCGCCGACGTGCGGACCGCGCTCACGTTTTCTGTCGGAGCGCCCATAGGCTTCCAATCGCCAGCACAATGAGCGCGAGCACGACGGCGACCCAGGTCTGGATGAGTTCGAAGTTCAGGGCGTCACGCGCAACGAAAAGCGCGGTGAGCAATCCCGCAACCACGAAGACGAGGCGGAGTATGACGCTCATGGCTTGGTCTCCCTGACAGGGCGTCCGGACAAGTCTCTTTCGGATTGCGCCGGGGCAAAAGCCCGGCGTCAACGATCTGGAAACGGGTAGCCGACACAACGACTGCTCACGTTGAGCTAAATCAAGCGCGTTCGGCGAGCACGGAACGCGTTATCGCCCGGAACGGCCAACCCAGGCGATGAGTTTGGTCGCAAGCGCCCCGAATGCCTGGTCGAACGCGGCTGCCGCGGTGGCGGGCGCGAGCTTGTCGATCGCGCGGGCCTCCTCGAAGATATTCGCGGTCTGCTGCCGTCCGTTGGTGTCGACGATCCGCGCCGACAGGGCAATCACCGCCGTTGGCTGCGGCTGCGGCCCGAGCGATATCTCGAAGCGCCTGAGGTCGAGCAGCAGGCGCGACGTTCCCTCGACGCCGCTGTCATGACGCAGCGGCGCGTGTGCAATGTCGACATTCTCGAAACTCTGGATCAAGCGCGTCTGCACCAGAATGGGCAGACTCTCGCTCCATTGCGCGTCGGGAAAATCGCGGTCCTGCTCATCCGGAGAGAACAGGAAGCGCTGGGTTTGCAGCCGCGTGATGGCGGTCGGCTCGGCCAGCACCAACGGGCCGGGCAGCGCCATGACGTGTCCCGGCTCGAAGCGGTCGACCGCGTGCAGGTCGTAGACCAGCTTGCGCGGCGGCGTCGCGCCGCTGCCCGTCATGCGTTCAAGCCCGGCGACGATGCCATCGAGCTTCGGCGTGTTGCGCGCGAGTCCCTCCGCAAACGTGCTGAGATTGCCGATCGTATCGTGCAGCGCCGCCGCGTTGTCGGACAGAACGCCGTCGACGCGGCGCAACGCATCGCGCGCCGCCTGGGTCACGCTTTGCCCCGCGCCTTTTTCGGCGACCAGCGGGCCGCGCACCGGCGGCGCATCGGGATTGTCGCCGCCTTCGAGCGTCACGACGGGAACACCCGTCAGCCCCTGGAAGTCGAGGCTGACGCGGGTATCCTCGCGAACCGGGGTTTGCTCGGCGACGGCGATGGTGACACGAACATCGCGCGGCCGATCCCGGACCAGATCGAGCCGGGTCACCTCGCCCACCCGGATCCCGTTGAACAGCACGCCGGCACCGACCAGCAACCCCGGCACGGGACCGTTGAAGACGAGCTGGTAGCTCTCGCGCTTGCCGATGCTACCGACATTGTTCAGCCAGTACACGAAGCCGAACACGGCCAGGATCGCCGACAATACGAACACTCCGACAACGACATAGGGGGCGCGAATTTCCATGTATGTCTCTCTCTACGCTATCGGCCGAGACCCAGCATCTGCGCGCGAGCGCCATGAAAGTACGCCTTGACCCAGGGATGATCGGACGCGAGCACCGACGACAGCGATCCGATGGCCGCGATCCTGCCATCGGCGAGCGCCGCGACGCGGTCGCAAACCGCCTGCAGGCTGTTCAGGTCATGCGTCACCATGAACACGGTGAACCGCAACGTCCGGTGCAATGTCCGGATCAGCGCGTCGAACTCGCCGGCGGCGATCGGATCGAGGCCGGAGGTTGGCTCATCCAGGAACAGCAGCGCGGGATCCAGCGCCAGCGCGCGCGCGAGCGCGACACGCTTGGTCATGCCGCCGGACAGCTCGGACGGAAGCTTGTTGCCGTCGTCGCGGCTGAGGCCGACCATTTCGAGCTTTGCGTCGGCGATCTCGTCGAGCAATTGCGGCGAAAGGTTCGCTTTCTCGCGCAACGGAAGCTGGATGTTCTGCCGCGCGGTAAGCGCCGAGAACAACGCGCCCTGCTGGAACAGGATGCCCCAGCCCCGCACACCGGCACTGCTGGCATCGGCGGCGAACGCGATCTCGCCGCTGCGCTTTGGCAGCAGACCGACGAGAGTGCGCATCAGCACCGATTTTCCGCCGCCTGACGCGCCGACCAGGCCGAGGATCTCGCCGTCACGCACGTCGAGATCAAGGTGGTCGAGGATCGTCTTCCTGCCGAAGCCGACCACGAGGTCACGAATATGGATCGCCGGCGCGTCGGTCATGGCTACATTCCGATCGAAGCGAAGAACACGGCAAACAGGCCGTCGAGCACGATGACCAGAAAGATCGACTTCACGACCGAGGACGTCGTCTGCTGCCCGAGCGACTCCGCGCTGCCCTTGACGCTCAGGCCCTGCGCGGCGGCGACGAGGCCAATGACGAGCGCCATGAACGGCGCCTTGATGATACCGACTTCGAAATGCGTGACCGAGACCGCCTCGTGCAGCCGCGCGATGAAGATCGCGGGGCTCATCCCGCCATAGAGCCAGGCGACCAGTCCGCCGCCATAAAGCGCGGCGAGCGATCCGAGAAAGGCCAGAATGGGCAGTGCGACGATCAGCGCCAGGATCCGCGGCAGGATGAGCACCGCGACGGGATCAAGTCCCATGGTGCTGAGCGCATCGATCTCCTCGCGCATCTTCATCGCGCCGATCTCGGCGGTGTAGGCGCTGCCCGACCGCCCCGCGACCATGATGGCGACGATCAGGACGCCGATCTCGCGCAACACCAGGATGCCGACCATGTCGACGACGTAGGATTCCGCGCCGAAGCGGCGAAAATGGAAGATGCCCTGCTGGGCGATGATCGCGCCGATCAGGAAGGTGATCAGCACCATGATCGGCACGGCCTGCCAACCGACCCGCCCGAGCTGATAGACCGTCGAGGTCAGGCGGAACGAGCGCGGATGCCGGAGCGCGCCAAGCAGGGCGGCACTGAATGCGCCGAACATATGCAGGAAGGCAGCCGCATCGGACATCAGACGTTGGCCGCCGCTCCCGATCTGGTCGAGCTTCTGGAGGACAGGATTGACGGGTGACGGCTGAGCAGAACCGCCGCGGTTGAGCCGCTGCACTTGCCGCATCAGGTCGCCATGGGGACCGTCAACGCCGGTGATGGCGGTTTGCGCCGGCCGCGCGACATTACCACGCGCAGTCCTCTCCAGCAGCCAGGCTCCAATCGTATCCAGCGCCGTCACGCGCCGCAGGTCGATGGATTTCACGCCGGTACCGGCCGCGCGTTCGCACAGGCGTTCCAGCGCCTCGACGTTGGCGAGATTCCAGGCACCGCCCGCATCGAACGCATGCGGATCGGCCGCGCTGACCTGCAATGTTGGGACGTTGCTCAAGACGCCACTCCACTTTCGGGAGCAGCTTAGGACGGCGCGAGGCGGATGGTTTGACTTAACGCAAGCGACGCCATCGGCGGCGTTTGAGCCAAATCAAGGGCGTGGCGGCGCGCCCGGCTAACATTGGTGCAATTCGACCGAACCGTCCTCGCCGAACCATTCAGGAGCCCCGCGATGAACCGGCCTGCCTTCAAGCCGCTGCAGAACACCTCGTTACCGCATTCGTTCAGGCAAATCCGGCTTGAGCGGGCGCGCGAGCACGATCATCCGGAGGGCACGTCGGCGATCGCCTATGTCGTGATCGCACCACTGGACATGGTGTCTCGGATCGACGCCGAAGTCTGGAAGGATCACAAGGAGGCCTGCCGCGTGGTCCGGCAGCGGCCCGCCGAGACCGACCAGCTCGGGCATCTCGTGCACGGCCCAGGCGGGCGCTGGCGTTTCCATTATGATGTCACGGGTGCCACGACAGATGAGGCCGGATACCATTTCGGCGACGAATGCTTCCGGCTCGGCGAATACGTGTCGGTTCGCGAGGCTGACGGCACCCATGCCTATCGGGTCGTCGCCGTCACTCCGCTCTGATCCCGCACATCGCGGCCGCGAGGCCTGCGCATGTACGCCATGATCCTTCACTCTTTGGATGGACGTCCCAGTCAATGCTGCAGGACGTAGCGTCCCGGCGCATCTTCGAGCACGGCGCCCTGGACCGCGCGGATCGACTGCGGCGCCGGAATTGCCTCACTGGAATGGGCAACGAGGAAGTGAGCCCATTCCGGCCACCAGGACCCTTCGCGCCTGACCGCCCTTTTCAACCACTCGTCAGGTCCAAGGTAAGGCGCATCAGCGGCTTTCTGCAGAACCTGGTAGCTGAGCCCCTCCTTTGAGGGAGGTGCTACGATGCCGGCATTGTGGCCGCCGCTCGCCAGCACAAAGGTGATATCTGCATCCGCGAGCAGGTGGATCTTGTGGGTCGACCGCCACGGCGCGACGTGGTCACGGGCGGCGCCCACAACGAACATGGGAACGTGGAGATCGGACAGCGCAACCGGCTGCCCGTCGGCCAGGTAGCGGCCCTCGGCCAGGTCGTTGTTGAGGAACAGCCCGCGCAAATACTCGGAATGCATCCGATAGGGCATACGCGTGGCGTCGGCATTCCACGACATCAAGTCGTTCGGCGCGGCACGCTCACCCAAGAGATAGTCGCGGATCAGCCGGGACCAGATCAGATCGTTCGATCGGAGCAGCCGGAACGCGCCAGCCATTTGCGCGGCCTCCAGGACGCCGCGCTGCCACATCATGTCTTCGAGAAACGCGACCTGGCTCTCGTTCATGAACAGCGTCAGCTCGCCTGCCTCGGTGAAGTCGACCTGGGCCGCAAGCAGCGTCACCGACCGCAGGCAGTCGGGCCGCTCCTTGCGCAGCCGTGCCGCAGCGATCGCAAGCAGCGTTCCGCCGAGACAGTAGCCCGCCGCGTGAATCGCACGACCGGGCACGAGTTGATTGATTGCGGCGATCGCCGCGTCGACGCCGAGCTTGCGGTAGTCGTCAAGGCCCAGCTCGCGATCTTCGGCGCCGGGGTTGCGCCAGGAGATCATGAACACGGTGAAGCCACGCGCGATCAGGAAGCGCACCAGCGAATTTTGGGGCGAGAGATCGAGAATGTAATATTTCATGATCCAGGCCGGCACGATCAGAATCGGCTCGGGCCGGACGTCCGCCGTGGTCGGCGAATACTGGATCAGTTCGATCAGCGCGTTGCGATAGACCACCTTGCCCCTGGTGACCGCGACGTCCTTGCCGACGACGAAGCGTTCGGCCTCGGATGGCCGCGAGCCGAACAGACTGGCGCAATCCTCCAGCCAATTGAGCCAACCGGAAACGAAGTTGCCGCCACCGGACATCACGACGCGACGCCATATGTCGGGATTGCTGACCGCAAAATTCGACGGCGCGACGGTATCGAAACACTGCCGAATGACGAAATCGGCGATCGCCGCATTGTGCCCGGACACGCCGCGCAAATCGCGCGTGGCCGAATGCCACCATTGTTGGCCGAGCAGAAACGCCTGTGCCATGACGTTGTACGGCGGCAACGTCCAATCGCGACCGCTGAACCTGTTGTCGCCGCCCTGCGGCTTGATCACGGACCAGGGCTGCCAGTCGGCATGCGGAATGGAGATCATGCCCGCCAGCCGAGAGCCGTCGCCGATGGCCTTCCTCGCAAGCTCCAGCCCCTTGCCGGGTGATGCAGCAAGGTGCAGGGACCAGTCGGCGAAGGCGAGAATGAGACTCGCAGGTGAAAGACCGCCGGTCCACCTGGCGAGCGACGCACGGACCATGCGGTCGAGAGAGTCGCTCAAGTCAGGCGTATGGGCCGCAGGCGACGATTGGACGAAATCTCCGGCCGGCGGCGCATCATCCTTGGCCGAAGACATGGACGGGCGCGACATCGCCTGATTGTGCATCACGTCCCTCCCCGGCGGCCCTCGGACTCCTGAACGCCCCCCTGATTCAGGCGGAGCGACAGCGCCGCGAGCAATTCCCGCCGGCTGACGATACCGAGCACGGCGCCGCCGTTGACGACCGGCACCTGCGCAATGTCGTAGAGGTCCATCTGCGCCACGACATCGTCGAGCGACGCATCGACGCCGACGGTGATTGGAGAAGAGCTCATCATCGCCCCGACATTCAGCGTATGCATTCGCTTGCGCTCCGGGCTGTTTTCGTCGATGGCGAAGAACGCCTCCAACCAGTTCCCGGCCGGTGGACTGACGCCCAGTTCGCTGCGATGCAGGAAGTCCCCCTCCGAGACCATGCCGACCAGTTCACCGGCGTCATTGACGACGGGGAGCCCGCGCTGATCAGTCTCGAGCAGCAGTTGAACCGCGTCGCGCACCGTGGCAGTCACCTTCACGGTCGCGAACGACGTTCGCATGACGTCTGTCGCCAGCATGGTCGCCTCCCGCGCTCGTGCTAGGCTTGTTCCCGCACGTCGGCAGGCGGATTCGGCGCCGCATTGCTCACCAGGATCTGAGCCAGCCTGGCAGCGTTATCGACTGCACGTTCGCCATGCTTCAGGACGCGTTCCATGTCCCGCCGCACGAATTCCAGTTGATGCTGTGCACACTCCCGATACGCCGCGCCGTAGTCCCTGACCGAATGCGCTTCTGCCAGCTTGGCGATCAGTTCGTTGAACAATGTGGTCTCGACGGCAATCCGTTCGACGAACTCCTTGTTCGCGAACGTCATCTCGTCCCAAAGCACGTCGCGCAAGCCGTTCAGGATCGAAAATGCGTAACGGTTGGCTCCGACAAGGCGCGAGCCGACGTCGGTCCCGAGTTGCTCGGACTCGGCGGCGTCGGGCTTCACGTCACCGTAGCCGGCGGCCGGTTCCGCGATCTTCCTCGATACAATGGCATCCATGATTGCCTCCCGGGCTGGATAAGCGTGATTTGAGCCATCTCATCACAGCCGCGGCCTTGGACGTTGACAGAGGTCAAACGGAGAGACCTCAGGCGCAGGATTTTGGGCATGAACCGTCACCAAGCCGATGCCGGCATCCTGCTCACCTCAACGCGAGCGGGGCTCGTGCCGCGTGTTCACGCCCAGCAATGTGTAGAGCGGGCAGTAGGCGAAAAACGCCGTTACAACCAGGGTGAAGCCGATCGTTGCTGCGGCGACTTCCGCCGGTCCGAGCGGGGCACCCCTTACGGGAAATGCCAGCAAGGCCAGGCCGACGACAATTCGAACGTATCGGTCGATACTTCCAACATTGTAGATCATGGCAAAGTGCCTCCGATTTTAGGCAGCATTTGAGCACAACGGCTCTCGTGCGGATTGATGCCGGTCAAATCGGTGGGCGCCCGAAGCCAATATAGAGAGGTTGGCCTTGATCTGGCGCAAGGATGCGTTGAGTGCGCAGGCTCAACATGACAACCTGCGACGTCATGAGCTCACTCACGCAGGAACCCGCGATGGACGCCTCCGTTCAGTTTATCGCCATACCGTTCGACCTGACCAGCGACGGCCTTCGCGCGGGTGAAAGCTTCAAGTGCGCCAGCGCCGCATCGGCCATTGAGCGCGCCAAGGGATTTTGGCAGGTGCTCGGACACTCGGGCGCCGTTGCGATCGTCACGATCGGCTATCCCCCGACAGAGACGACCATCCTCCGGCGTTTCGGCGTGGTGCCGGACGAATTGCCGGTTGAACCGCTGCCGTGATCGCGACGCCCGCTCGCTCTACGGTGTCGTGCCCTTTGACCGGATCAGGATATCGGCGCCGACGGCATCGACAAAGGGGAGAGCGAGGTCCAGCACGACGTCGACAATGCTGTGATCCTCCGGATCGGCCGTGACCTTGAAGCCGAGGTCGCGGCACATCTGCAGCATCGTGGAGTTCTCGGCCAGCACCTGGCCGGACAGCCGCTTCAGTCCTTCCGACCTGGCATAGTGGATCAAAAGCTGCATCAAGGCCCAGCCGAGCCCTTTGCCCTTGAGATCGGACTGCAGCAGGATGGCGTATTCGCCGTTCTCATAGAGCGAGTCAGAGTGCAGGCGAACCGCGCCCATCATCTCGCCGGTCGCCGGATCCAGCGCCACGAAGGCCATCGCCCGCGCGTAGTCGAGCTGGGTCAGGCGCGCGACGAACGAATGCGAAAACTCCTTCATCGCGTGGAAGAAGCGCAGCCTGAGATCCTCGGCTGTGACGCGCGCAAGGAAGCTGTGCACCGCCGGCTCGTCTTCCGGCCGCATCGGTCGCACCACGACATGCGAGCCGTCGCGCAGCGCGAGCTCGCCTTCCCATTGCGAGGGATAGGGCCTGACGGCGAGCCTGGTGTGACCGGCGAACAGCCGCGCCGGCTTGCGGATCGCGACGCGCGCGTCGAGCGCGATGACGCCGCTCTCGTCCGCGAGCAGCGGATTGATGTCGAGCTCGGCGATCTCAGGGATATCCGCGGCCATCTGCGCCAGCTTGACCAAGGTGAGCGGCACGGCGTCGACCGGAACCGCGCCGACATCGCGATAGGCGGAAAGCAGGCGGGAGACCCGCGTCCGTTTCACCAGATCGCGCGCGAGATTCATGTCGAGCGGCGGCAGCGCCAGCGCCTTGTCGTTGATCACCTCGACAGCGGTGCCGCCGCGGCCGAACACAATCACCGGGCCGAAGGTCGGATCGTCGGCAATGCCGACGATCAATTCGCGTGGCGCGTGGCGGACGATCATCGGCTGGATCGTGACGCCCTGCAGGCTGGCGTCGGGCCGTGCGCTGCGCGCCCGCGCAAGCACCGTCCGGACACCCTCGACGACGCCATCGCGTGTGCGCAAGCCGAGGATGACGCCGCCGACATCGGATTTGTGCCGGATGTCGCGCGAGTCCACCTTGACCGCGACCGCATGTCCCGAGCCGAGGAACGGCGCGGCCTTGTCGGCGGCCTCCTCGGCGTCGCGCGCGGCAATGGTCGGGACGATCGGAATCTCGTAGGCATCGAACAAGGCGACGATCTCGACCGGATCAAGCCAGCTCCGCCCTTCCGCCATTACCTTGGCGACGACGCGCCGCGCCGCCGCCGCGTCGGGCGTGAACGCCGCAGCGACGCTCGGCGGGGTCGCCGCGAGCGCGGTCGAGGCCTCGCGGTATCGCACCAGATGCATGAAAGCGCGCACCGCGTCATCTTCGGTCGGGAAATGCGGAATGCGCGCACCCTCGAAGATGGCGCCCGTGCGCTCGTCGGCGCCGGCCCAGGCGGCGAGCGCCAGCATGCTGACGGCGCTGCGCTTGGCGCGGCGCTCCTGCACGCATTGCGCCACCACCTCGGCAATGCCTTCGGTCGGCGCGACCGCCGTCTCCACGTTCATCACGAGAACGGCGTCGCTGTTGGCATCGTCGAGCAGCGCGTTGAGCGCGCTCGTGTAGCGCGCCGCATCGGCATCACCCGCGATATCGACGGGATTGGCCTGTGACCAGCCGCGCGGCAGCACCTCGTCGAGTCTCGCCACGGTCTCCGCGGTCAGGGTCGCGGGAACGCCGCCGAGCTCGGCCAGGCGGTCGGTCGCGAGAATGCCGAGCCCGCCGCCATTGGTGAGGATCGCCAGCCGGTTGCCCCGCGGCACGAAACCGCGGCCAAGCAGCTCGGCGCAATCAAACAGCTCGCGCAGATCGAACACCCGCAGCATGCCGGCGCGGCGGAAGGCGGCGTCATAGACCGCATCCGAGCCCGCCAGCGCGCCGGTATGCGTCGCGGCCGCCTTCGCGCCCTGCGCCATCCGGCCCGATTTGACGACGATGACCGGCTTCAGCCGAGCCGCGGCGCGCGCGGCCGACATGAATTTGCGCGCATCCTTGATGGCCTCGAGATAGAGCAGGATCGCCCGCGTATGGTCATCGAGCGCGAAATAATCCAGCAAGTCCGCAACGTCGACGTCGAGCTGGTCACCGATCGAGACCACGCCCGAAAAGCCGAGCTGCCGCTCCGCCGCCCATTCGACCATCGCGGCGGCGACGGCGCCGGACTGCGAGATCAGCGCGAGCTGACCATCGGTCGCTTTGTGGGCGGCAAAGCTCGCGTTCAGCTTGGCACGCGGCACCATCATGCCAAGGCAATTCGGTCCGATCAAGCGCATGCCATGCGCGCGCGCCGTCAGTCCGACGGTCTCCGCAATCGAGCCCGCGCCGTGGCCGAGACCCGCCGACAGGATGACAGCGCCGGCGACGCCCAGTGCGGCCGCATCCCTGACGATGTCGGGTATAGCTGCCGGCGGTGCGGTGATGACGATGAGATCGGGAACGAACGGGACCGACTTGATGTCCGGAAACGCGGACTCGCCGTCGACCGTCGCGTGCCTGGGATTGACCACCGCGATGCGGCCGGCGAAGCCGCACGCCTTGATATTGCCGAGCACGGCCCGCCCCAGGGATGAGGCTCGGGAACTCCCACCGACGATGGCGATGCTTCGAGGGGAGAAAAGCCGCTCTAGGCCAAACGTAGACATTGCACGGTCTCGCAGGGAACGAGCGGCGGCGCCCGTCGCTTCGTGCAACGCGCCAGCGCCCGCATCAGATCCTCTCGCGCGACAATACCGAGCAGATGGCGATATTTGTCAACCACGGGCAGGCTCTTCAGGCGATGTGTGACCATCAGTTGAAGGACACGCTGCAGGTTGGTGTCCGGCTCGACCGCAATCACCTCACACGACATGATCTCGTCGACCGTCGTGCCCATGCGATCGTCATAATGCGGCAGCATCTCGCCAGGCGTGAACGCGAACACTTTCAGCGCATCGAGCTTGGTGACGAAACCGATCACGATATCGTCCCGGACCACCGGATAGGCGTCATAATCGTCCGCCGCGAACAGCCGGTACAGGTCGCCGACCGTCATTTCCGGAGCCACGCTCCGCACCGACGGCGTCATGTTGGTCTCGACGGTCTCCTGGAGGAATTCGTACATGGCTGATCCTGCGCGGTGGGTTTCAATCGGCGATCGGTGGGGTTACGTCGTCGCTTCGACGGTGGAATCTAGCGCAAGACGACGCATCAACGTTGACCGGGATCAACGTGGAACCAGGAATATCCGGGCATCATGTTGCCACGATCGCGGCGCGGCTCCGGCCATCCGCCCACGGAAATTCAGACCTGACCGGTCCGTCAGCGCTCGCAATGGAGGCTCCTCATGATGCGACGGTTGGCTATTCTCCTGGCCGGCAGCGGCGCGTTCGCGCTGGTGCTCGCCGTGACCTACAATCGATTTTTCTCGAACATCCTGCCGCTGGCAACCACCGAGCCACAGTCGCTGTGGCGGTTCGAGACGGCCTTCGTCCTGACATCGATTACATGGATCGCGGCCGCGGTGGCGGCGCTCTCCGCCATGGGCCTCCTGCTGTTCCTGATTAGGAGCCCCCACGCCCGCCTCGATGGTCCCGAAGACTGAAAATACGGAGAACGGCGATGTTCCGGAACGTCCTGGTTCATATTCCCACCGAGCGGTCGGCGCGTCCCGCCGTGGACTGCTCCATCTCTTTCGCAATGGGCACCGGCGCGCATCTCGATGCGATTGCGATCGGCTATGAGGCGACCAACATCCCGTTCGCGGCCGAAGGCGGCGCGGCCGTCGTATCGATCTACGAGGTCGAGCGTGAACGGGCGCTCGAGCGTGCGGAGTCGGCGCTGCGCATGTTCGGCACGGCGGCGCGCAACGCCGATATTTCCTATGCGACCCGTGCCATCAGCGCGATCCCGGCGGATGCCTCGGCGATCATCGGCGCGAGCGCGCGGCTGCATGACCTCACGATCGTCACGCAACCACAGCCCGGCAATGACAGCTATGACGACAGCATTCCGCAGGATGTGCTGTTCCAGGCGGGCGGCCCCGTGCTGTTCGCACCGTTCACCTTCCATGGCGCGTTCTCGGCCAAGCGGATCGGCATCTGCTGGGACGGCAGCCGGCTCGCGGCGCGGGCGCTGCGCGACGCCATGCCGCTGCTGCGGCAGGCCGATGCGCTGACCGTGATCGCCGTCACCGGGTCCGATCCGCCGCCGGCAGAATGCTCCGCCGATGCCCTGGTTCGGCATCTCGCAAGGTCGGGACTGCCCGCCCAGATCGACTCGTTCCCGTCGGCGCGGTCCGATATCCAACCGGCGATCCTGTCGATCGCGGCGGACGAAAGCCTCGATCTGCTTGTGATGGGCGGCTTTGGCCACTCGCGGCTGCAGGAAACCCTGCTCGGCGGCGTCACGCGTCAGATGCTGCGGTCCATGACCGTACCTGTCTTGATGTCGCACTGAAGGTGGAACTCATATGAGACAGGTCAGGTATTCCCGGCGTGTCCTCGGCGGTATGCTCGTGACGCTGGCGCTGAGTGCAACGGCAATGCCGGCCATCGGCGCCAACGTCGACCAGGGCCGCCGGCTGGCCGGGCTCTACTGCGCCCGCTGTCACGCCATCGACAAGGTGAGCCCGAGCCCGCTGAAGATCGCACCGCCGTTCCGGACGCTGCACGAGCGCTACCCGGTCGGAATGCTCGAGGAGGCGCTCGCGGAAGGAATTGTCACCGGCCATCCGAGCATGCCGCAATTCAGCTTCGAGCCGGATCAGGTCGGCGACTTCATCGCCTTCCTGAAATCGCTGGAAAGCGACAAAGCCCGCCCTTGAGGCAGATCAACGGGTTCGTCGCACGGCGGCCTATTGTTTCCTTCGCCACATCAGGAGGTTCGACATGCGCGCCCATCAGATCATGAAGAAGCACATCATCAGCGTCAGCCCGCAGACATCGATCCTCGATGCCGCCAACACCATGCTGCGCAACCACATCAGCGGCCTGCCGGTGCTGGACGAAAAGGGCGCGCTGAAGGGCGTTGTCTCCGAAGGCGATTTCCTGCGCCGCGCCGAGGTCGGCACCGGGCGCAAGCGCTCGGCCTGGCTCGAGCTGTTCACCGGCGTCGGCCGCGCCGCCACCGATTTCGTCCATGAGCGCGGCCGCAAGGTCGAGGATGTCATGACCGAAAACCCCGTCACCATCGACGAGCAGACGCCGCTCGACGAGATCGTGCATCTCATGCACAAGCATGGCGTCAAGCGATTGCCCGTGATGAACGGCCAGGCCCTGGTCGGGATCGTCACCCGTTCGGACATCCTGCAGGCGGTGGCGTCGATGGCGCGGGACGTTCCCGATCCGACCGCCGACGACGGCCATATCCGCGACCGCATCGTGCGCGCGATGGACGAAACGGCGTGGCGTCCGGCCGGTTTCCAGGTCTGGGTCCGCAACGGCGTCGTGCATCTCCACGGCGTGATCTTCGACGATCGCGCCCGCCAGGCCGCGATCGTGCTGGCCGAGAACACCGCCGGCGTCAAAGAGGTTCACGATCACCTCTGCTTCGTCGACGGCTATTCCGGTTTTTATGTTGAATCGCCCGAGGACGTGAAGGCTGCGAGCTGAGGGCGTAGCGCAGGCCTCTCCATGGCCGTCCGAAGGACGGCGTCGCGTGCGCTCGCCTATGTCGGCCATCCACGCCTGTTCTTTCGCTGGAAGCCAAGACGTGGATGCCCGGGACAAGCCCGGGCATGACGAGTTTGTGGAGGCCGCGCCGTATCTCATTCGGGTGGCCAACGGTTCGCCTGAAGAGAAGCTTCACGCGTTCAGTCGGGCGAGCTCCGCGCGGTTGCGCAGATCGACGCGGCGGGAGGTCTGCAGCGCAATCGTGCCCGATTGCACGAACTGGGTGAAGGTCCGCGACACCGTCTCGATCGTCAGGCCGAGATAGTCGGCGATATCCTGGCGGGACATCGTCAGGTCGACGGACGAGGTGCGCGCGTTACGGGTCGCCATTTCGAGCAGGAAGCCGGCGACGCGCTGTTCTGCGCTCTTGATCAGGATCAATGCGTGCTGCTGGACGCGCTGCAATTCACGGGTGGTCAGCGACCAGAGCTGGCGGGCGAGATCGGTCTCGTGCTCGGCCCGCGCCAGCACCGCGGAGCGCTTGGCAACGACGACCTGGGCGTCGGAGACGGCTTCCGCCGACGCGCAATGCACGTCACCGGCCTCGACGCCGAAGATGTCGCCCGGCAGGTAGAAGCCACTGATCTGGCGGCGGCCGTCGTCGAGCATCTTGAAAGTGCGGACCGTGCCCGTGATCACCTGATAGAGGTAATCGGCAGGCTCGTCCTCGCCGTAGATCTCCTCATTGCGGGCAAACCGCATCGGCGCGCCGATCATCGCCAGCGGCCCCTTGGGCAGCGCGATCGAGCGAACGGGAGCAGAGGTACGTCCGTAGGCGGGAGCAAGGGGAGCAGAGGTGGCGAGCATGGCGTGAACTCCGGCGTTTGATCTGCGCCAAAACTCGCCGATTTCCACCACGCACGAAATTTGGATATTTCCCCTAAGTATAATCCCGTAGCCGCCGGGGGGACGGCCGCGCGGGCTCCGGTAGCCCTACGGTATCGATCCACCCCTGCCCCGCGAAAACCTGGCCCTTTGCGCCAAATCAACGCGATTTTCGGTCGAATTCGGCAAACTCTGCCCGACAATGTGAGGCAGATCGACATCATGCAACGTCTATGGTCCCTGCTCGCGAGGCTCAACGGCCACACCTGGCAAGATATTGCGACAGCGCCGTGCAATTGCACGATCGAGCTCGCGGTCATCGACGGCGATGTGACGGCGCTCGATTGCCCCTATTGCCGCCACGACGGCGAATGGCTGGACGCGACGACGATGACGCCGGCCACCGTCACCGCCACGCATTGGCGCCGCTGGCAGCCCGATATCATACCGGCCTGCTGCTGCTAGGCCTACGATTTCGACGCGCCTTCCGCCGGCTCGTCGTCGGCGATCGCCCGCCATGCTGCGCCGTCGAGATCGTCGTATTGGCCGCTGCGGAGCGACCACAGGAAGCCCAGCAGACCGAGGAAGCCGAGAACGAGCGCGAGCGGCACCAGATACACCAGCACTTCCATCACCTGACCTCCCGCACACGGCGCGCACGCAGCGCATTGAGCATCACCAGCAGCGACGATCCCGACATCGCGGCGGCGGCGATCAGCGGCGTCACGAGGCCCGCGATCGCAATCGGAACGGCCAGGACGTTGTAGACCACCGCCAGCCACAGATTCTGCTTCATCAGCCGCAACGCCTTGCGCGAGATCTCGATCGCCGTCGCCACCGGCTCGAGCCGCTCGCCGAGGAACACGGCATCCGCGACCGCCTGGCTCATATGGGTAGCGCTCACCGGCGACATCGACGCATGGGCGGCGGCAAGCGCCGGGGCGTCATTGAGGCCGTCGCCGACCATCAGCACTTTGGAACCTTGCCGCGCCAGCGCCTCGATCCGAGCGATCTTGTCGACCGGTGAGACCTCGGCGCGCCACTCGCGGATGCCCAGCGTCTGCGCCGCGCTCCGCACCGCGGCCTCACGGTCGCCGGACACGATCTCGATGGCAATGCCCTGCCGCTGCAGCGATGCGATGACGGCGGCGGCATCGGGGCGCAGGCGCTGGCGCACCGCAAAGACGTGAATGACATCGCCATGGCGGAACGCGGCGACGGACGCTTCGGGATCGCGCGACAGAATGTCCGCGGCTAGGGCCTCGGCACCGCAATAGGACGGACGACCGAGGCGGATCTCCCGTCCATTGAACGTACCGCGCACGCCCTGCCCCGGCTCTTCCTCGATTCCCGGCAGCGGCGCATTGGCGCCGGCGGCGCGCGCGACCGCTGCCGCGACGGGATGCCGGCTCGACAATGCGAGGCGCCCGGCGAGGGTCACGATATCGGCAGGAATGCTGGCGAGATTGGCGACGTCGAGCTCCGGCAGCGTCAGCGTGCCGGTCTTGTCGAAGATCACGCGATCGACCTGTGCGATGCGCTCGATGGCATCACCCGCATTGAGCAGCACGCCGGAGCCGAACAGCGCACCCGACGCCACGGTCTGCACGGCCGGAATCGCCAGGCCGAGCGCGCAGGGACAGGTGATGATCAGCACCGCGATCGCGGTGACGATCGAATCGTGGAAGCTCGCGCCATAGGCGAGCCAGCCCAGCATGGTCAGGAACGCGGTGGCATGCACGACCGGCGCGTACAGCCGCGACGCCCGCTCGGCGAGCTTCAGATAATGGGAGCGCGACTGCAACGCGTTCTCGAGCAGGCGGGAGATTTCCGCCAGTAGCGTCTCTTCCGACGCCGCCGCGGCGCGGACCCGCAGCGTGCCCGAGCGCACCAGCGATCCCGCGAACACCGCGGTGCCGGGCTCGGCGACGACAGGCAGCGTCTCGCCGGTGATCAGGCTCTGATCGATCTCGGAACGTCCCTCGATCACGTTGCCGTCGACCGCCGAGCGTTCGCCCGGACGTAGCAGCACGATATCGCCGGGTCGGATCGTGGCGGCGGGCACGGTGCGGATTTCGTGCTCGCTGACGAATTTGGTCGCTGTCTCCGCCTTCAGAGCCGCCAGATTGCCGGCGAAAGCACGGGTGCGGCGACGCATGTTCTGGTCGAGATAGCGGCCGGCCAGCAGGAAGGCGATCAGCATGATCGCGGCGTCGAAATAGGCGTGGTCGGCGTGGTTGGCAGTCTCGACGATCGAAGTCGCGAGCGCGAGAAAAATGCCGATGCTGATCGGCACGTCCATGTTGACGCCACGGGCGCGCAACGCTGAATACGCCGAGGCAAAGAACGGCTGCGCCGAATAGGCCGCTGCCGGCAGCACAATCAGCGCCGACAGCCAGTGGAAGAAGTCGCGCTGCTCCGGCAGCATGTCGCTGACATTGCCCGACCAGACCGGGATCGAGAGCATCATGACATTCATCGCCGCAAAGGCGGCGACGCCGAGCCGGCGCAGCAATGCGCTCGCCCGGTCGGCCTCGACGGTTTCGGCCTGCGCGCGCTCGAACGGATAGGCCTTGTAGCCGAGCTCGGCAAGCCGATCGACGAACAGCGCCGGATCGAGCGCGCCGGCCTTCCATTCCAGCGCGAGCCGGCGGTCGGTCAGGTTGACGCGCGCCGACGTCACGTCGGGAATCTTGGCAAGATTGCGCTCGATCTTGGCCATGCAGCCGGCGCAGCTGATGCCTTCGACCGCGAGATCGAGATGCAGCCGGTCGTCGCCGGCGGGCTTCAGGTAATGCGAGAGGTCGAGAGCCGTGGACATGGCGGGACCGTTCAGTTCAGGACGACGCGGTTCTTGGACAGGAACAGACGCTGGCCGCCGGAATCACCCTCGATCACCAGATCCCACTGTCCGGAAGCGATGCCCTGCGTGCTGCCGCGATAATTGCCGCCGCTTCGCTCAGTGACCTCGAAGACGCGATCGCCGCGCCGGTCGGTGGGCCGCTCGAGCCTCCCCGTGAACGTCAAGCCGGTGAGCGCGGTGCCGTCGCGATCGCGCGCGCTTATGTCGAGCGATGCCGCGCCATCCGTGCCGCGTTCGATATGGGCGTCGACTTGCCAGCGCCTCGCATTCTGCTGCTGTGCGGCAGCGATCTCGCGCTGATAGGCGAGGCTCGCGCTGTAGGCGCTGTCGACCTCGGTGCCCGGCAGCGTGCTGATGGCAAAGCGCATCATGATGCCGTTGGCGCCCATCACGATTGCAAAGAAGCCGATCAGCGCGAACAGCACGAAGCGACCGGTGAGCGGACGGATGGTCTTGGCAGATGTGGACATCACAGCACTTCCCTCAGGGCAGGAACTCAGGGCAAAACGAAATGATCGGTGGCGGAGGCGGCCTCGCCGAGGCCGATATCGGTGACACGGAAGCGGACCGGCACCGAGCGCTCCGACTTCTCGTCCACCGGCGCCGTTACCAGCACGCGCAGCTCGGTCGTGGTGTCGCGCGGCAGCACGATCATCGGCCGTTCCGGCGTCACCGAATCGGCGCCGACGAGATGGATCGATGCGTTGGTCGGGCCGTCGATGTCGACCGTGATCACCCGGTCGAAGCCACGCTTGTTGAGGAGACGCAGCGTGTAGCCGTTGCGGATCGCACCATCGCTGAGCTTCACCGCCACGGGATTGCGATCGTGCAGCACGCTGATGTCGAGCAAGGTCCGCGACATCAGCGCGTAGAGCATCACCGCGCAGACCCCCGCGATGAATGACGCGTAGACGATGGTGCGCGGCCGCACCGGCTTGAAGATCTCGCCCTTGCCGGCGATGCGGCGCTGCACGTTGATGTCGTTGTCATAGCCGATCAGGCGGGTCTCGCGTCCGATTTTCTTCATCACGGCATCGCAGGCGTCGATGCACAGGCCGCACTGGATGCAGCCGAGCTGGGCGCCGTCGCGGATATCGATGCCGGTCGGGCACACCGCGACGCACTGATTACAGTCGATGCAATCGCCGACCTTCTCGCCGAGCGCGCGCAGGTCGAACGATTTCTTCAGCGAGCAGCGCTGCTCGCCGCGGTCGTATTTGTAGGTGACATTGAGCGCCCACTCGTCGGTCAGCGCCGCCTGGATGCGCGGCCACGGGCACATGTAGACGCAGACCTGCTCGCGCATGTAGCCGGCCAGCAGATAGGTCGAGGCCGTGAGGATTCCGATCCAGATATAGGCGATCGCTGGCGCCTGGAATGTCGCGAGATCACGAACCAGTGTCGGCGCGTCGGCAAAATAGAGCACCCAGGCGCCGCCGGTCCACCAGGCGATCATGAGCCAGATCGCGTGCTTGAGCACGCGCCTGGCGGCGCGGGCGGCCGTCATCGGGCCGGCGTCCGCCTTCAGCCGCTCGCGGCGATCACCCTCGATCCAGCGCTCCACCGCATAGAACAGATCGGTCCAGACCGTCTGCGGGCAGAGATAGCCGCACCAGATCCGTCCCCCCAGCGCGTTCATCAGGAACAGCGTGACCGCGGCCAGCACCAGCAGTCCGGTGAAGTAGTAGATCTCCTGAGGCCACAGCTCGATGAAGAAGAAATAGAAGCGCCGGTTCGGGAAATCGATCAGCACCGCCTGGTCCGGCGCGCCGAGGCCGCGATTCCAGCGTACGAACGGCAGCAGATAATAGATGCCGAGACAGACGGCCATCAGCCGCCACTTGATGGTGCGGAACGTGCCGGAAATGCTCTGCGGATAGACCTTCTTGTGGGCCACATAGAGTGGCCCATCCTCGTCGATCAGAAGATCGTCAGGCGATACGAGTTTGTTCATGGCAGAGCCTGGTTCGCGGTCCATGACTCAAACTACGTCGGTCGTGGTCGGTCGACGTTGACGCACGTCAACCGACCTGCGGACTTCTTATTCCGGCTATTTTCCGCCGCCGAGCGAATGCACGTAGACGGCAAGCGCCTTGACCGTGACGGGATCGAGACGACCGCTCCAGGCCGGCATCACACCGGCGCGGCCATTGGTGATGGTCTCGATCAGCGTCGCCTCATCGGAGCCATAGAGCCAGATCCGGTCGGTCAGATCAGGCGCGCCGAGCTCCTGGTTGCCCTTGGCGTTTTCGCCATGACAGCTCGTGCAGTTGTCGGTGAATAGCTTCTTGCCGGCCGCGGCATCGAAACCAGGCGCCGTCGACAGACCCGACAACGACCGAACATAGTTCGCAACCGTGACGATCTCGCCCTTCTTGAGGATGCCATCGCGGCCGAACGCCAGCATCTGGCTGTCATGTGTCTTGGCGTGACCGGAGCGGGCGCCGTACTGGATGGTCTGCAGGATCTGGTCGAGCGATCCGCCCCACAGCCACTCGTCGTCGTTGAGGTTCGGATAACCCTTGGCGCCGGCGCCACCACTGCCGTGGCACGGCGCGCAATTGTCCGCGAACACCGTCTTGCCGCGGGCGCGGGCCAGCGCCAGCAGTGCCGGGTCCTTCTCGATCTCGGCAAGCGAAGCGTTGCCGAGCACCGCCATCTTCTCACCGCGCAGTTTCTCGAGATCGGCGAGATCCTCGGCGACGCTGGCGCGGGTCGAATAATGGAACAGGCCGGTGGTGTTGCTGGTGATCAGCGGCCAGGCCGGATAGACGATCCAATAGCCGATCGCCCACAAGATCGTTGCGTAGAAGCTCAGTATCCACCAGCGGGGCAGCGGTGTGTTGAGCTCCTTGATGCCGTCCCATTCATGCCCCGTCGTGGAGCGGCCCGAGACGCTGTCGATATCGTCGTGTTCGGTCATGGTCTGTCAGTCCTCACGCAGCGGCATCTGCGCCGCGGAATCGAACAACGCCTTGTTGCGGGGCCGGAGCGCATAGACCACGATGGCTATGAAGATGCCGACGAACACGGGCGTCCAGAACGTGACGACGAGATTTGACGCCAAATTCTCGATGGTCATGATGGCTTTCATCGATAAGGACTCCTCAGCGCAGATTGGCTTTTTCGTCGTACAGCTTGAAATCAACCAGCGTCCCGAGCATCTGCAGGTAGGCGACGAGCGCGTCGAGCTCGGTCGGATTGCCGGCCTTGCCGTCGAAGTTGCGCACCCCCGCCTTCGGATAGCGCTTCTGGAACGCCTCGAGGTTCGGGCTGTCAGGGTCGACCTGCGCCTTCAGATCGGCCACCGCATTCTTGATCTGGTCGTCCGTGTAGGGCACGCCGACCACGCGGCTGGTGCGCAGATGCGCTTCCATATCGATCTGGTCGACTTCGGTGTTGGCCAGCGACGGATAACCCGGCATCACCGATTGCGGCACGATGGCGCGCGGATCGATCAGATGCGTGACATGCCATTCATCGGAATATTTCGCGCCGACGCGGGCCAGATCCGGACCGGTCCGCTTCGATCCCCACTGGAACGGGTGGTCGTACATGCTCTCCGCGGCCAGCGAATAATGACCGTAGCGCTCGACCTCGTCGCGCAGCGGGCGGATCATCTGCGAGTGGCAGAGATAGCAGCCCTCGCGCACGTAGATGTTGCGGCCGGCGAGCTCGAGCGGCGTGTAGGGCCGCACGCCATCCACCTTCTCGATCGTGCTCTTGAGGTAGAACAGCGGCGCGATCTCGACCAGGCCACCGATCGCGATCACCACCAGAATGCCCGCGATCAGGATGATCGAGTTCTTCTCAAAGATCTTGTGACGGTTCCAGAGAGACATGGGATGACCTATTCGGCAGGCTGGAGCAGACCGGCGCCTTGGGCTTGATCGGCGGATTGCGCTTTGACCGTCATCCAGAGATTGAAGGTCATGATCAGCGCGCCGATCAGGAACAGGGCGCCGCCGGCGGCGCGGATGATGTAGAAGGGATGCATGGCCTCGACGGACTCGATGAAGGAGTATTCGAGGAAGCCGAGCGAGGTGTAGGCGCGCCACATCAGGCCCTGCAGGATGCCGGATACCCACATCGCGGAGATGTAGAGCACGATCCCGATGGTAGAGATCCAGAAGTGCCAGTTGACGAGCTTGAGGCTGTACAGCGGCCGATTCCACAGCCACGGGATCAGGCAGTACAGCGCACCGAACGACACGAAGCCGACCCAGCCGAGCGCACCGGAGTGCACGTGGCCGACGGTCCAGTCCGTGTAATGGCTGAGCGAGTTGACGACCTTGATCGACATCATCGGTCCCTCGAAGGTCGCCATGCCGTAGAAGGCGACCGAGACGACCAGCATGCGCAGCACCGGATCGGTGCGCAGCCTGTCCCACGCGCCCGACAGCGTCATCAGGCCGTTGATCATGCCGCCCCATGAGGGCATCCACAGCATGATCGAGAAGGTCATGCCGAGGGTCTGCGCCCAGTCCGGCAGCGCCGTGTAGTGCAGATGGTGCGGGCCGGCCCAGATGTAGAGGAAGATCAGTGCCCAGAAGTGGATGATGGAGAGCCGATAGGAATAGACCGGCCGCTCGGCGCGCTTCGGGATGAAGTAGTACATGATGGCGAGAAAGCCCGCGGTCAGGAAGAAGCCGACCGCGTTGTGGCCGTACCACCACTGGAACATCGCATCCTGCACACCGCCCCAGGCGATGTAGGATTTCGAGCCGAGCAGCGACACCGGAAGCGCCGGGTTGTTGCCGAGGTGCAGCACCGCGATGGTGACGATAAAGGCGAGATAGAACCAGTTGGCGACGAAGATGTGCGGCTCCTGCCGCTTCACCAGCGTCATCAGGAACACCAGGAGATACGTGACCCAGACGATGGTGAGCCAGAGATCGGCGTACCATTCGGGCTCGGCATATTCCTTCGACTGCGTGACGCCGAGCAGATAGCCGGTGCCCGCGATCAGGATGAAGAAATTGTAGCCGACCACCACGAACCACGGCGCGAGCTCGCCCGCGAGCCGCGTGCGGCAGGTCTTCTGCACCACATAGAACGAGGTCGCGATCAGCACATTGCCGCCGAACGCAAACACCACCGCCGAGGTATGCAGCGGGCGCAGCCGGCCGAAGCTGGTCCAGGGCAAGTCGAAATTGAGCGCAGGCCAGGCCAGTTGCGAGGCGATCAGCAAACCGACGGCGAAACCGGCGATGCCCCAGAACACCGCCATCCACGCCGAGAACTTGATCGGGCCGAGATTATAGTTCGGCCGGCCGTTGATCTCCTGCGGCGGCAGCTGCGCCGGCCGGTCGTAATAATGATTGAGAATCACGAAAGCCGCCGCGAGGCTCGCGACCGTCGCAAGCGAGGCGTGGAAGACGTAGGCCGTGTCATGACCCATGGCCGCGCCGAACAGGCACAGGAACGCGGTCGCGGCGAACAACGGCACCAACACCGCTTCACCGATCGTCATGGATTTCGCAACTGGAGACGGACTTGTCATGTCGCAAGCTTTCCTTCAATGCCCGATGTCGGACACAACCACATCGCGGGCCCGTGACGTTTGACGCGCATCAAATTCGCAGCATTGGGATGGTCGAGAACGGTCAGACCGGCCGCATCGCGGCCGGCCGTGCGGCGCGCGCTACCCGCCCCACGCCCGCATCAGCGCAGTCGGCGAACGGATCTCGATCGCGTCGGCAAAGATGGTCCAGTCATGGACATGCTTCTGCCGGCAGAAGTCGGCCTCCGCGCGCTGTGCGGCCTCGGTCAACGAGCCGGCATCGAGCGTAAACGTCGCCTGGCAAGCGCGGTGCTCGTGGCCGGTATCGTCGCAAACTGTCTTGATGAAGCGAACGTCGAAGGAAGGCATGGCGTGATCCTTTCTATGAAACGTCCCTAGGGACCACGTGATCCGCCCACACCGCGGTGAATGGCCCAGCCGGCGGCAAGCACGGCGAAACCTGTGATCAGGCCCACGACGACAAGTGAAGGAATGAAGGCGAGGCCAGACACGTCGGTCCCGGCCACTGCCACGCCCGTCAACAGCAGCAGGATCAGCGGTACGCTCAGAAGGCGGATCATGTTGGTTCCCCTCCGCCGTCATCCGCATGGGTTGACGGCAGTTGAGGTCGACCTTGTCAGGGAATGCCGCCCGTGTGCTTGATCTGACGCAATCGCCGCGTCACGCCCCCGGGAAAGCCCGTGCTTGATTCACGTCAACGCGAGGATCATGCTGGCCTGAAACGATCGAGTCGTTTCAACGGGATGGAAACCCAACGGGATCAAAAACCGATGTCACTGTCGACGATTTCCCTGGTCGTGATTGCGTCCGCGCTGTTTGCCGGCTTCGCGACCATGCTGGCCTGGGGCCAGCTTCATGCCCGCCGCCTCCAGACGGAAGCCGCCCCGCCGGTCGGCATCGACAGACCACGCAGGCGGCCGTTCTAGCCCAAAACCGCCGCGCGGCTACAGTCCCGAGGTCAGCGCGATGCGCATCAGCTCGGACATGCTGCGCGCGCCGGTTTTCGCCATGAGATTGGCGCGATAGACTTCCACCGTGCGCGGGCTGATGCCGAGATCGTGCGCGATCACCTTGTTGATCTTGCCGGCAACCAATCCCTTGAGCACGTCGAGCTCCCGTGGCGACAAGCCGGCCAGCAGAGCCGCCGCCTCGCTCCGCGCCGTCGAATCGGCCGCGCCGGCGCCTCGCACCTCCAGCGCCGCACGGATGGCCCCCAGCAACACGGCATCGTCAAATGGCTTCTCGATGAAATCCACCGCGCCGGCCTTCATCGCCTCGACCGCGAGCGCGACATCGCCGTGGCCGGTGATCAGGATCACCGGGTAGCTCGAACCCTGTTCGCGCAGCTTGCGCACCAGCTCGATGCCGTTCATGTCAGGCATCCTGATATCGGACACGACACACGCGACCTCCACTGTCTCCGGCTGCCTGAGAAAGGCTACGGCCGAGTCGTGCACGATCGCCTCGAAGCCGTTGACGTCGAGCAGGAAGGCCAGCGAGTCCCGCATCGCCGCGTCGTCGTCAACGACGTGAATGATCGGCTTCTCGCTCATGTCGGACTCTCCGGTTCGGCAAACGGCAGCGTAAACTCGAATATGGTGCCGCCGCCATCATTGGCTTTGGCTGCGATCTGCCCGCCATGCGCCTCGACGATGGTGCGGCAGATCGACAGCCCGACCCCCATGCCATTTTCCTTGCTGGTGACAAAGGGCTGGAACAGGTGCTCGGCGATCTCGGGTGCGATGCCCGTTCCGCTGTCGGCGACCGAGAAGCGCGCGAATGCGCCCTGTCTTCCGACCGCAATGTCGATCTCGCGGCGGGCGCAGGTTTCCATGGCTTCGATCGCGTTTCTGATCAGGTTCAGCGCGACCTGCTGGATCTGAATCTTGTCGGCCAGGATATCAGGCAATTCACGGTCGCAGCGCAATGAGACGCGAACGCCCTGCTCCTTGGCGCCGACCAGTGCCAGTGCGGCCGCCTCCTCGAGCAGGATCGCCGGATTTTCCAGCGTGTGCTGGGTCTCGCCCTTGGCGACGAACTCGCGCAGCCGCTTGATGATGTCGCCGGCGCGCAGCGCCTGGTCCGCGCTCTTGTCGAGCGCCTCGCGCACGCGGGCGCGATTGCCGGCATCCGCCTTCAGCAGCGTCGAGGCGCCGCGGAGATAGCTGGTGATGGCGGCCAGCGGCTGGTTCAGTTCATGCGCCAGCGAGGAAGCCATCTCGCCCATCGCAGTCAGCCGGGAGACATGGATCAGCTCGGATTGCAGCTCCTGCATCCGCCGCTCCTGGGTGCGCCGCTCGGTCAGATCCCGCACGAATCCCGTGAACAGCCGCTCGGTACCGACCTGCGCCTCGCCGACGGCCAGCTCCATCGGAAACGTCGAGCCGTCCTTGCGCTCGCCGACGACAATACGGCCGATCCCGATGATCCGCCGCTCTCCGGTCTTTCGATAGCGCTGCAGGTAGGAATCATGCTCCGTGCGATACGGAGCCGGCATCAGCAGCGAGACATTCTTCCCGATCACCTCCTCGGGCCGCCAGCCAAACAGGCGCTCCGCGGTAGCACTGAACGAGCGCATCAGCCCGCGCTCGTCGATGACGATCATCGCCTCCGGCACAGTGTCGAGGATCGATTGCAACTGCGCCTGGCGATGGCGCGACGCATCGGACTCGCGCAACAGGCGCGCTCCGATGACGCCAAGGACCGGCCCCAGGATCGCGAAGAACGAGACGTCGATCAGATTGGCCGGGTTCGTCAGCAGGCTCTGCCCCAGAAAGAACCCGCTGCTTGCAAGGCAAAGCGCGGTGGCAAACAGGGCAGGACCGAGACCGCCGGTAAAGGCCGCAAAGATCGCGACCGGCACATAGATCACGGTAAAGGTGCGGTCCTCGAAGTACTGATGCAGCAGGTAACGCAGCAAGAAGACGAGTGTCGCCGCAGCCAGAGCCGGTCCATAGCGTAGCCACAGGTGCCGCGACATCATCATCCCATCATATCGACCAAGCACCCGCAACCGGCTGCCGCGCCGCCTGTCCCAGGGAATCATAGCATCAAGTGGAAGTCACGGGCGAGCCATCGGGTGGAATCACGCTCCGGGGGCTGAATTCCAGGGGCGCCAATGCGTCGGGTTGACGGCGATCCGTTCGTTGGTCTTGGCTTTCACCCAGCCATTCGGGACCCGTCGGCAGGCGAAGACGACTTGATGAACATGGCCCCGTTCAATGACTGCTATTTCGAGTTCGCGCTCAAACGGAGCATTGCCGATCCCTTCCCAAACTGTCTGATCTTGCATCGATCGGTCTCGCGCCGCGCTGTCCAGCCTGGAGCTGGACTGGCCATTACAAGCCGTGACTGTAGCGGAGGCGCGGACCTCGCCAGTTGATCTGCGTCAACCGGAGCCGCCGATCAGCGGGACCGGTGAGGCGCGATCAGGAACCGCGGAGCGTCGCCAGGCTGCTGCGCCGAACCTGAGCAAAGGTTGACCTGACGCAACGTTCGTGGCCGCGATTTCCGGCAAGGTCTGCCGCAAACGGAAGGTGGACATGCGCTCGGACCTCGCAAGACAATACGGACAGGATCGGCTGCCCCGCTACACCAGCTATCCCACCGCTCCGCACTTCGCGCCTGATATCGGCGAAGCCGACTATCGGCGCTGGCTCAGGTCGATCCCGTCCCGAAAACCGGCTTCGATCTATCTGCATGTGCCATTCTGCCGGTCGATGTGCTGGTACTGCGGTTGCCACACCTCAGTGACCAGGCGCGACGATCCGATCGCGATCTACGCCGCCGGCCTGCGCAGCGAGGCGCATCTCGTCGCCGAGGCGATCGGCCATCGCCAGCCGATCTCGCACATCCATTTCGGCGGCGGCACGCCGACCATCATGACGCCGGAGACCTTCGCCGACCTCGTCGGCGCGCTGCGCTATTGCTATTTCGTGCTGCCCGACGCCGAGATCGCCGTCGAGATCGATCCGCGCACCCTGACCGAGCCGATGGCGGAAGCGCTGGGCTTCTGCGGCGTCAACCGTGCGAGCCTCGGCGTGCAGAGCTTCGACCCCATCGTGCAGCACGCCATCAACCGCCTGCAGAGTTTCGAGCAGACCGCTGTCGCCGTCGATCGGCTGCGCCGCGCCGGCGTGCGCCGTTTCAACTTCGATCTGCTCTACGGCTTGCCCTTCCAGACGGTGGAGTCCTGTCTCGGCACCGTCGCCAGGTGCATCGAGCTCCGTCCGGACCGCTTCTCGGTGTTCGGCTACGCGCACGTTCCATCCTTCAAGAAGCATCAGCGCGCAATCGCGGAGGACGCCCTCCCCGACAGCACCGAGCGGCATCTGCAGTCCGAAGCGATCGCGGAAGCCCTGGTTGACGCCGGTTATGTGCGGATCGGCTTCGATCACTTCGCACGTCCCGGCGACGATCTCGCCGTGGCCAAGCGCGAAGGCCGGCTGCGCCGGAATTTCCAGGGCTACACCGACGATGCGGCCGAGGCGCTGATCGGCCTCGGCGCCAGCGCGATCGGCCGGATGCCTCAAGGGTTCGTGCAGAACGGCGTCGCAACGCGCGACTATCTCGCGCGCATCGCCGAGGACCGGCTCGCCACCGCCAAGGGCTACGCGTTCACCGGCGACGACCGCTTCCGGGCCGACGTCATCGAGCGGATCATGTGCGATCTCGCCGTCGATCTTCCGCAGATCTCGCGACGTCACGGTTGTGACCACCGTGCGGCCATTTTGAACCAATCGCAGATCGACCGATTGATCTCTGATGGAGCCGTGACGATGCTCGGCGATCGTCTCGCTGTCACCGAGGGCGCCGAATTCCTGGTCAGGAGTGTTGCCTCGGCGTTCGACGCATACCTGTCGCCGTCAACCACCTCGTACAGCCGCGCGATCTGAACAAAGGGCTCGCGTCACGCTTGGCTGAGCGTTCCCGGCTGCGGGAGCGGGCGGCTTCAGCCGCCCGCGTTGCCGGGCAAGGTGTCTGCAGTCAGGAGGCTGCCGCCAGCTTCGATCGTTGCACGCTGTTCGGCACCTCGATGTCGACTTCGAGCATCGAGACGAACTTGCCTCGTTCCATCCGGATCACGATCTTGTCGGGATCGAGATCGATGTGCTTGGACACCACGCCGAGGATCTCCGCGCGCAGGGTCTCCAGCAGGTCGGACGCGCCGTTCCGGCCGCGCTCATGCGCGAGCAGGATCTGCAGCCGTTCCCGTGCAACGGGCGCGGATGCAGTGCGGCCGCCAAAGAGCCGCATCAGGTTCATCATGCCGCCCTCCGTCGCAGAAGCCGATCCATCAGTCCCTTGCGCTCGACCGGCACCTTCATGGTCACCGTCTCGCCCATCAGGCGCCGCACGGCGTCCATATAGGCCCGCGCCGGCGCGCTGTTCGCGTTGTTCAGCGTCACCGGCGATCCGACGTTGGAGGCCTTCAGCACGTCCTGGCTTTCCGGCACGATGCCCAGCAGCGGCGTGGCGAGGATCTCGAGCACGTCGTCGATCGACAGCATCTCGCCGCGCGCGGCGCGGGCGCTGTCGTAGCGGGTGATGAGAAGGTGCTTCTCGACCCGCTCGCCGCGTTCCGCGCGCACCGTCTTCGAATCCAGCATCCCGATGATGCGGTCGGAGTCGCGCACCGACGAGACCTCGGGATTGGTGACGATGATCGCCTCGTCGGCGTAGCGCATCGCCAGCGTGGCGCCGCGCTCGATGCCGGCCGGGCTGTCGCACAGGATCCAGTCGAACTTGGTCTTGAGCTCGGTGATCACCCGCCTGATGCCCTCTTCGGTGAGCGCGTCCTTGTCGCGGGTCTGCGAGGCCGGCAGCAGCCAGAGGTTCTCCAGCCGCTTGTCGCGGATCAGCGCCTGGCTGAGCTTGGCCACGCCCTGAACCACGTTGATCAGGTCGAACACGACCCGCCGCTCCGCCCCCATCACGAGGTCGAGGTTGCGCAGGCCGACATCGAAGTCGATCACGACGACGCTCTGTCCCATTTGCGCGAGTGCCGCGCCCAATGCGGCGGTCGATGTCGTCTTGCCGACCCCGCCCTTCCCAGACGTCACGACCAGTACCTTCGCCATTCTCTTTCTCCTCGCGGTCGATCAGTTCAACGGTGTGATTCGGAGCGTTTCGCCTTCCAGCCACGCCTGGGCGGGCCGGTTGCGCAAACCTTCGCCGATGTCTTCGGCGGTCTGATAGTAGCCATCGATGGCCAGCAGTTCGGCCTCGATCTTCTGGCAGAAGATCCGGGCGGCCGAATTGCCGTTGATCCCGGCCATCGCGCGTCCGCGCAGGGTTCCATAGACATGGATCGAGCCGCCGGCCACGATCTCGGCGCCGGAGCCGACCGAGCCCAGCACGGTGACGTCCCCCTCGGCAAAGATGATCGATTGGCCGGAGCGCACCGGGCTCTCGAGCAACAGCGACGGCGATTTGCTCTTGGTCCTGGTCTGCGGGTTGTAGACCTCGGCCTTGGTCAGCCCGGAAGGCCGCCCCCCGGTCAGCAACGGCGGCAGGTTGGGCGTGAGCTTGGTTCCATCAATGCCTTCGATGCCGAGCACGCGGATGTCGCGCTGCTCGAGGCTCTGGACCAGATGAGCAATGGCGGTGGGGCTGAGGTCCACCGACGACAGATCGAGCACCACCGGCTTGCCGGCAAAGAAGCCCGGCGACCGGGCAAGCGTCGCATCGATCTCGGCAAGCCAGCTGACGACCGGCACGACCGGGGAAAAGACGAACGCAACGTAGGAGCGGCCGCGCATGCGAACCGGCTGACGTGCTGTCTCAGTGCTGGCGTCCATCGTCCTGACTCGGCTGTCGTGTGGAATGGTTAACAATCGTCATCCATGGTTAACCGATGGTTAACGCCACGGGGGTTTTCACGGGATTTGACAGGGGGCGAAGGCGGACCTCTCGGCGGTCCGGCGAACCACCATCCGCGATCGAACGGCCTAATCGATCGACGTCATCTGCCGCCGCCGCAGCTCGGACGGACTGTGGCCAAACTTCCTGCGGAAGACCGTGCTGAAATGCGATGAGCTGCTGAACCCGAGCCGATAAGCGATCTCGGTCATCGACAGCGCGCGCAGCTCCGGGCGCATCAGCGCGTCGTAGCAACGCTGCAGACGGCGATCCAGAATCCACTCGGACACCGACATCTCGGTCAATCGAAACAGGTAATGCAGATGCCTGAGCGAGACGCCGTTGTTCTTGGCGATCTTCTCCAGCGAGAGATCCGGATCGGTCAAATGCTCCTCGATCCAGGCCTTGACCGACCGCAGGCGCGCCTTGCGTGCCGTGGCGTCCTCGGAGAACTCGTCCTTGTCGCCCATGTCGAGCGCGAGCGCCAGCACGTCCATCAGCTCTTGACCCAGCCGGGCTCGCGCAGTCTCGTCGAGGCTCGAGGCCTCCGATGCGAGCGTCGCGCAAAACTCGGCCGCGATCCGGCCGAGGCCCCGCCCCGTCATGATCGTCGCCGCCGACGGCATCCTTCCCTCGGCGAACCGCGATGAAAATTCCGTGCGGGGGATCTCGAGATAGAACGATCGGAATCGGTCCGAGCACTCCAGATCGTAGGCGTCGGAGGCCGAAAAGATCGCGCCGATGCCGGGACTGGTCACCAATGTCTGCCCGGCCTGGAGCACGTCCATGCTGCCCTGTTGCAGGAACTGGACGTAGTAACAGTCCTTGTCGAGCCTCGCGATATGGTGCTCACGCCGTGAGATCCGCTGCTCCGACAGGAAGACGTCGCTCATCGTGACCGCGCCAAATTGCGCCTCGCGAATGAAGCCCTGATAGTCGGCCGGCCTCACCGCGTTCACGTCGACATGGACGTAGTGGTCGCAGATGGCGTCCTGCCAGGCGGCGAAGCGCCTGGCGGGGTCCAGCTCCTCGGTCGTAAACACGAGATCCATGGTGAACCGTTCTGGCGGGGTGGGCTGTGCAGCGCACAAAAAGCCCGGCGGGTGATCGCGATCTTAGGTTCCCGGCAGCGCCGCGCAAGGCACTTTGCGCGCCAACGCAAAAGGTTTGCGCGCCTGAGCAAGCGCCGCCGAGACCTCTCGCCTATCAAGACCAAAACTAACTCTCGGGAAAGGGGAGGCAATCGTGCGCGCCAGTACGGCGATCACGCACGCGCGATGCCGACCCGTGGATCGCACGGTGAGAACGAGCACGCGATGAAGCGCTTTCGATTGAGCCAGCAGGAGATCGTGTTCGCCGTCTTCGCGGCCCTTTTTCTGACCTTCTCGGTCTTCCTGAAAGGTTTTCTCTCCGCCGACAACATGCTGACATTGCTGCAGAACGTAGCGGTGCTCGGTATCCTCGGTCTGGCGATGGCAATCGTCGTGATCGGCCGCGGCATCGACCTGTCGCTGATCGCAGCGCTCGCAGTCCCCGGCGGCCTCGTGCTGCAGATGGTGCAGAACGGGCATTCGCTGCCGGCCTCGTTGCTGGCGGCCGGCCTGCTGTCGATCGCGATCGGACTCGTCAATGGCTGGCTGATCGCCTATGCGGAAGTGCCGCCTTTGTTCGCGACGCTGGCAACCGGCCTCTTTGTGGCGGGACTGGGACAAGCCGCCATCTTCCAGCTCGACGTCGTGCAATGGAGCGACGGGATGGCCGGCTTCGAACGGCTTGGCCAGGGCAGCATCCTCGGCATTCCGACGTCGATCGTGATGTTCGCAGCCGCCTGCCTCGTGGTCTTCATTCTGCTGCGCCAGACCCGCTGGGGCGCCTACATCTACGCGATCGGCGACAATCCATTCGCCGCACGCGTCACCGGCATTCCGTCGCGACCGATCGTGGTGCTGCAATATGTGGTTGCGGCGCTGATCGGCTGCTTCGCCGGCCTGGTGATGGCGGCGTCCGTCAATTCCATGCCGACGCGCATCTTCAATTCGACGCTGATCTACGACGTCATCCTCGTCGTCGTGCTCGGCGGCATCGGCCTCTCCGGCGGACGCGGCGGCGTGGTGAACGTCATCATCGGCACGCTGCTGATCGGAACCATGCTGAACGGCATGACCATCATGGACATTCCCTATGCAGGCCAGAACATGATCAAGGGCATCGTCCTGTTGATCGCCGTCATCACCGACACGTTCCTCAATCCGCGGAACGAAGAGACCGCCCAACAAGGCGACATCTAGCTCGCCGAATCATTCTCAAAACAGGAGGAAACAGTGCGCATTCACAATCTTGCATTTGGAAGTCTTGCCGCGCTCGCCCTTGCGACCGCGACGATTCCGGCGTTCGCGCAGCAGGGCCTCGAGGAGCCCTTCCAGAAACCGTTCCGCGAAGCGCTCGCCGGCAAGACGGTCGCTTACGTGCCGGTCGCGATGAACTTCGACCTGACCGAGGGCTGGTACGCGGGCCTGAAGAAGGAGCTCGAGCCCTACGGCGTCAAGTTCGAGATCCGTGATCCCAACTGGAACACGAATGCGGGCGCGCAGGCCGTCACCTCGCTGATCTCGGAGAAGCCGGCCGTGATGGTCATCCACAATCCCGACGTCCAGACCTACGCAAAACTGCTACAGCGCGCCGAGAACGAAGGCATCTACGTCATCCAGATCAACATGGGCTCGGCCTATCGCAGTTCGGCCTTCGTCGGCGCCAACTGGATCGAGATCGGCGAACGCCAGACCGAGGGCGTGGTCAAGGCCTGCCAGGGCAAGTCGAACAAGATCGCCATCATCCAGGGCGCCCTCTCCGCAGCCGCCAGCGCCTATACGCTCAAGGGCGTCGAAAACGTCCTCGCCAAGCATCCCGAGGTCAAGGTCGTCTCCAGCCAGGCGGCGGATTGGGATGCCGCCAAGGCCAAGGCGATCACCCAGACGGTGCTGAAGCAGAATCCGGATCTGTGCGGCATCGTCGGCTTCTGGGACGGCATGGACATCGGCACTGCCGCTGCGATCAAGGAAGCCGGGCTGACCGGCAAGGTGTTCCTCGCGACATCGGGCGGCGGCGAGCGCAAGGGCGCGTGCGAGCTCGTGAAGAATGGCTCGTTCGATCTCAACATGAGCTACGACGTGCCGACGCAGGCCGCGCAGATGGCCGGCACCATCAAATGGCTGCTCTCGTCGGGCGCCAAGCCCGGATCGGTCAAGGGCTCGGAATACACGACCCTGATCCCGATCACCAAGGAGAACGCCGACAGCCAGACGGCGTGCTGGAATCTCTCCGATCTCAAGAAGTGATCGTGTTGACCTCGCGCGTTCCGGGCTGATGGCCCGGGACGCGCAATTTGTTCACTGAACCAGCGGAAGGCAGATGCGCGAGACTCTGACGCAGCTACGATATCGCTACTGGCCGGATCACCTCCTTGGCGAAATCCTCTCCAAACGCTGGACCGAAACCGCCATTCCGGTGATCCTGCTCCTGATCGTCGGTTTTGCGCTCAGTCGCTCGCTCGAGCACTTCCTGTCTCCGTCGAGCCTTGCCGATACCGCGCGCCAGGCCGGCGAGATCGGCTTCATCGGCCTCGGCATGGGGCTCGTCGTCATCGTCGGCGGCATCGATCTCTCGGTCGGATCGATGTTCGCGCTGACGGATTTCTGTGCGCTCTATCTGCTCGATGTGCTCGGCTGGCCCGTTCCGGCCGTGATCGTCGTGACCATGCTGTTCGGCGCTCTCCTCGGCGCCGTGAACGGCGTGCTGATCGGCTATCTCAGGCTCCGCGCCTTCATCACGACGCTGATCACGCTGATCATCTATCGCTCCGCATTCGATCTGCTGATCCAGCGCTATTCGAACGCCATTGCCTCGGCCTTCCCCGACATCCCGTCGTGGGATTTCATCGGCGGCGGAAGCGTGCTCGGCATCCCCAGCGTCGCGCTGGTCTACATCGCCGTTGCGATCTTCGGCCATATCTTCCTGACGCGGTTGCGGCCCGGCTGGCACATCACCGCGATCGGCGGCTCGCGCCGCTCGGCCTACAATTCCGGCATTCCGGTGCGGCGGACCATCGCGCTCTGCTATGTCGCGAGCGGCGTGCTGACCAGCATCGGCGCGCTGTTCTTTGCGGCGCGGCTCGGCACGGTCGGCGGCGATATCGGCGTCGGCCTCGAGGTGATCGTGCTGACGGCCACCGTGCTCGGCGGCATCACGCTCGGCGGCGGCAAGGGCTCGGTGGTCAAGTCCCTGGTCGGCGTGCTCATCGTTCTCCTCGTCACCAACGGCCTGACCGCCATGAACGCACGCGGCGGGGTCAACCGCATGGCGCTGGCGTCGATCCTGCTGGCGGCGGCGATGGTTGACATCCGCTGGCAGAAGAACCGCACCCGCATCATCAGCAAGGTCTATGTCGCCCCGACCTACCATGCGCTGCCGCCCCCACCGCCAACCGAGATCGGCAAGGGCGGCCCGTTCGAGCAGAACGACAAGCTGCGCGACGTCTCGCTGATCGGTCTCGGCCGGATCGAGGCGCCCGAGGACGTCATCCTCGATCGCAACGACGTGCTCTACGCCGGATCACGGCACGGCGACATCATTCGCTTCTTCCCACCCGACTATGAGCGGATGGAAGTCTTCGCCCATATCGGCGGCCAACCGCTCGGCATGGCGTTCGACCGGCAGGACAATCTCTATGTCTGCATCGGCGGCATGGGCCTCTATCGCATCAAGCCCAACGGAACCGTGGAGAAAGCCACCGACGAGACCAACCGCAGCATCTACTCCGTCAATGACGATAGCCGCCTGCGACTTGCAGATGATCTCGACATCACCGATGACGGGCTGATCTTCTTCTCCGAGGCGACCGTTCGCTACGAGATGGACGAGTGGCCGGTCGATGGACTGGAGGCGCGCGGCAACGGCCGCATCATCTGCTACGACACCAAGACCGGCGCGACACACACGGCGCTGCGCGGCCTCAAATTCCCGAACGGCGTCGCGGTCGCGAGCGACGGACAGTCGATCCTGTTTGCGGAGACGTTCGGCTGCTCGATCAAGCGCTACTGGTTCGCGGGTCCGAAAAAGGGCGCCGTCGAAACCGTCATGGATAACCTGCCCGGCTACCCCGACAACATCAACCTCGCCTCTGACGGCAATTACTGGCTGGCGCTGGTCGGCATGCGCAGCCCGTCGCTCGATCTCGCCTGGAAGATGCCGGGCTTCCGGCGGCGCATGGCCAAGCGGGTGCCGATCGATGAATGGCTGTTCCCCAACATCAACACCGGCTGCGTCGTCAAGTTCAACGAGCAGGGCAAGATCTTGGAGTCCTTCTGGGACCTCAAGGGCCTCAATCATCCGATGATCACCTCGATGCGGGAGCATCGCGGCTATCTCTATCTCGGCGGCATCGCCAACAACCGGATCGGCCGCTTCAAGCTCGAGAATGCCGATCCCAATTTCGTGCAGTACGACAAGCGCTGGGGGAAATCGTCGTGATTGCCGCTGTCCGCGACTTCGCCAATCGCTTCCTCGGCCGCGGCGATGCGACCATCACCGTGCCGTCGTTCGACGGGGCGTTGAAGCCCAATCAGCTGCTCGAGCAGGCCGAGACCCTGCTCGAATGCGAAGCACCCGAGGATCTCGCCACCGATGGCACCTCGCTTCTCATCGCCGATGGTCCGCGGCTGATGCGTTTGGCCGGAACGTCCACAACAACGGTTCGTAGCTTCGAACGGCCGATCTCCGCGCTTGCATGCCTGCCCGGCGGCGGGCTTGCGGTAGCGCTCGGCGGCACGGAGGTTCAGGTCTACAACGACGCAACGTCCGGGAAACCTGCAACGACGTTTACGGGAGAGCTGCACGCCGTCAATGCACTCGCTCCCGCAGCCGACGGCATGCTGGTCGCCACCGATGGATCGTCGCTGCGCGATGTCGGTGACTGGGCGCGCGATCTGATGGAACTCGGCGACACCGGCCGGGTGTTTCGGCTCGACCCCACGACACGCACGATCAGGCAACTCACCGGCGGATTGGGTTACGCCTTCGGCGCCGTGACGAGTAACGGCGCAGTGCTCGTCAGCGAGAGCTGGCGGCACCGCCTGGTCTCGATCGCGCCGGACGGCACGCGCAAGGTCGTGCTCCGCCACCTGCCGATCTATCCGTCGAGGCTGTCGCCGGCGAACGGCGGCGGCTTCTGGCTCACGGCATTCGCCGCGCGCACCCAGCTCGTCGAGTTCGTGCTCCGCGAACCCGGCTACCGCCGCCGCATGATCGCCGAGATCGACCCGGAGTTCTGGATCGCGCCGCGGCTGCGCTCCGGACATTCCTTCAAGGAGCCGCTGCAGGGCGCGCACATCAAGACCATGGGCGTGATGAAGCCCTGGGCGCCGCCGCGGTCGTACGGTCTTGTGATCCGGCTCGGCGCCGACGGCCTGCCGCGCTACTCGCTGCACAGCCGCGCCGATGGCGTCAACCACGGCATCGTGGCTGCGGTCGAGGTCGGCAATGATCTCGTCATGATCGCAAAGGGACCCGGGCGCGTCATCAGGCTGCCGCTCGCAGCTCTTGAGAAAGCTTTTGGCGAGGAGGCCCGCGCATGAACGACCTCGTCCTGTCGCTGTCGAAGGCGACAAAACTCTACGCCGGCGTGCCCGCCATCGACGGCGTCGATTTCGACCTTCGGCGCGGTGAGATCCACGCGCTAGTCGGCGAAAACGGCGCAGGCAAATCGACCCTGACGAAGGTGATGGCCGGGGTCGTGACCCTGACGGCGGGCGGCATGACCGTCGACGGCGTCGCGGTCGCGCCCAGGACGCCGCTCGAGGCGCGCAACCTCGGCATCGCGATGGTGTTCCAGGAGAACAGCCTGGTGCCGACCATGACGGTGGCGCAGAACCTGTTTCTGGGTCAGGAGAAATTCTACAACCGCCTGCGCGGCATCTACATTGCGGCCCAGCAGTTCCTGCAATCGCTCAATTTCGACGTGACGCCCACGGCAACCGTCGGCGGACTGGGCGCAGCCAAGAAGCAGATGGTCGAGATCGCGCGTGCGGTCCTGCACAAGGCGAAGGTGATCATCTTCGACGAGCCGACGGCAACGCTGACGCCGGAGGAGAAGAAATACTTCTTCGATCTGGTCAGGGACCTGAAGAAGCGTGGCGTCTCCATCATCTTCATTTCGCACGCGCTCGAAGAGGCGCTGTTGCTCGCCGACCGCATCACCGTGCTGCGCGACGGCAAGCATGTCGTGACCGACGATGCCTCGAAATTCGATCGCGCGCGCATCGTCCAGGCGATGGTCGGCCGGGATCTTTCCAATACGCTTTACGGCGCGCGCAAGACCAGGGTCCGGCCGTCAGGCCGGCGGGTGCTGACGGTGCAGAATCTGAAGATGGCGCCGATGGTGAAGAACAATTCGCTGTCGGTGTTTGCCGGCCAGATCACCGGCGTGTTCGGCCTGGTCGGCGCCGGCCGCACCGAGACGTTCAAGATCGTCGCCGGCGTGATGAAGCGCGATTTCTTCCACGGCGGAGAGATCATTCTCGATGACAAGCCGGTCCGCTATCGCGTCCCCGCGCCGGCGGTGAAGGCGGGCATTGCGTATGTGACCGAGGACCGCAAGGTCGAGGGCTTCTTCGAAACGGCGTCGATCGCGCGAAACATCTATCTCGGCCTGCTCGCCAAGTTTCCCGCGGGACGCGCGTGGCTGTCACGGCGCGAGAGCGCTGCGACCGGCAAGAGGTGGGTCGAACGCCTCAAGGTCCGCGCCATCGGCGACGAGGCCAAGGTCGTGGAGCTGTCCGGCGGCAACCAGCAAAAGGTCGTGATCGCCAAATCGCTGATCCAGGATCCGGAGCTGATCATCTTCGACGAACCGACCCGCGGCGTCGATGTCGGCGCCATCGTCGAGATTCACGAGCTGATCAACACGCTCGCCGACGAGGGCAAGGCGGTGGTCGTGATTTCCTCGTATCTTCCCGAGATCATGGCCCTGTCGGACCGGATCCTGGTCTGCCGTCAGGGCAAGGTCGTCGAGGAATTCTCCGCGCTCGACGCGACGGAGGAAGCCATCATGTATGCGGCGATTCATTGAGCGCTGCGCCCGGGCGGCAGCGCCGTCGGCGAAGTGCCGCCTTACCAAGCGCCCCACTGCTGCGGCTGCTGCTGCACCTGGGGCGGATAGGGCTGACGGCCGCGCCGGGGCATCAGCTGGGGTTGCGGCTGCGGCGGAGTGAAGGGCCCCCAGCCGGGCTGCTGGTAGTAGCCGCCGGACTGCCGGTAGCCCCCAGGCTGCTGGAAGAATGAGCCGAAGCCGTCATCGCCGAATTCATCGCGGTTCGCGACGACCGTCGGCTGGCGTGTGATGAACCCGCCCTGCGGCTGGTCGCTCAGCACCGCAACGAACTCGGTACGGTAGTTGGTCTCCTTGCTCAGCGGCTCGTCGGAGATGATGATCGAGGAGCGCGGCAACGCGGTCGGGCCGATGCGATCGAGCACGTCCTGCGGAATGGTGACGCGGTCGAGCGCGTCCCTGGCGTCGTCGCCATTGTCGATCGTGACCACGCTCCAGCGCAGGCCCGTATCGTTCTTCGCCATCGCGGTGAAGATGTGGGTGCCAAGCGGCTGGTCGGGATTTTTGATCGTGACGGGAACCTCGATGCTGGTGTCGAACACCTCGCCGCCGCCATCCGGCGCCGGCTTGTGGGTGTTCCGCCGCACATAGAGCTTCTGCGTCGCGCGGCTGATGTAGACCGAGGCCGGCTCGAGTGCGAGCTTTGCGTCGGTCGCCGCCCGGACCGCAGCGGCCTTCCTGGCGTCGGCGGCTTTGAAGGCCTCCTTTGCGGCCACCGGATCGGGCTTCGGCTTCGCCTTGGCGGTGTCGAGCTGCGCGGCGGCGTCCGCGGCCTTGACGACGGATTTCTGTTTCAAATCCTCGGCCTTGGCCCTGGCGTCATCGGTCTTGGCGCCGGCGATCACCTTGTCGGCATAGGCGACCTCGGCATCGGCACCCTTCTTGGCCTGTTCGAGCTTCTTGAGCGACGCCGTGTAGGATGCAGCCTCTTTCGTCGCCGATGCCGCGGCCTTCTTCGCCTCGGCGGCAGCTGCGGTGGCCTCCTCGGCCTCGCGGCTGGTCGTCGAAATCCGCGCCGGTGCCGCCGCGATGGCGTCCTTGTTCGGCTGGAACAGCGCGGGGTGGGCGATGTCGATCGGAGCCGCGTCGTTCGGCGAGATGATCACGCGCATGCCGATGTTGGTCTTGTCGAACAGCTTCTCGGCAAAGTCATAGGGCATTCGCACGCAGCCATGCGAGGCGGCATAGCCCGGCAGCGGCCCGCCATGCAGGGCGATGCCGTTCCAGGTGATGCGCTGCATGTTGGGCATCCAGGCATCGTCATACATGGTCGAGTGATGGTCCTTGTCCTTCTCGACCAGGGCGAAGACGCCGGCCGGCGTCTCGCGCCCCTTGGTGCCGGTCGAGACCGGCGCGCGGAAGATCCAGCCGTCGGCGTCGTAGAAGGTGACCTGCTGGGACTTGATCGACACGATCGCCATGATCGGCTCGCCGGCCTGGCGCGGCGCCGTCGCCTCGACGGCCGCCGCGGGACGTCCCTGCCGCGCCGCGGCCGCACCGGTCAGCGCCGTGAATGCGGCCAGCACCGCGAGCGCCGCCACGGCAGGAGCCCTCAGGCGCCGCATCGCCACCATGGGTTGCGCCGCCGTCAATCGAATTGCCATGTCCTGCCCCGAAAGTCCTGTCCGCACTGTTGCGTCAATCTCGTATCAGATTGTGATCTCTAGATTAACAAACTGCCGCCCCCGTCGGTTTCCAGGGTGCGCCTGAGACAATCGGCGCAGATCGGAGGCAACCTCTCATATACGACACCCCACGCAGGCGGAAGGGTGGCGCCCAGCCGAATTGCCGCAGGCCCACCAGGATGAACGGGAATGGCTCGAAGGATGAACAGAGCGAGGGCTATTCCCCCTCCGTGACGTCACAGTATGGCCACGATGCCGGTTAAACGACACGCCCATGGTCCCTCGCCGCCTGTTGATTCCCGCTGTTCTGGTCCTGCTCACGCTGGCCGTCCTCGTCCACGAATCGGGGACGGGGGCGCACGCCCAGGCGGAGAAGCATTGCGGCTTCTGGACCTCCATCGAGGCAGGGCTGTCCTGCCGGTAATTGCGGCCGGCCGGTTGCGGCTGTCGGAACCGATCAGCCGTGCCGGCGTTGTCGCGGCGAAATTCAGTGGTGCCGGAGTTTGCGCGAAACGCGCGGCCGGCTTGGAAAGCCCCGCGGCGCGCTCGCGGGGTTTTTCGTATTAGGAGGCCGCGGACGCACCGGCCCTGCGGAACGCATCCAAAATTGCTCCGTTGTCATTTGTGCCGATCTCGTGTGGTACGCAAATCATTGCGAACCAAAATGAGAGACACGAATGTTTGACGCGGAAGGCGACCGCAGCCGCGCTGCAGCGCGGCTCGAGGCCATGGCACCCTCGCCCGGAGACGGCGATGCGCTGCGGTACGAAGAACTGGTCGCGATGATCCTGGCCGAGGCAAGGCAACGCGGGCTCGGTGAGAACGACGAACTGTTATCCACCGCGCTCGACGCGATTGCCCGTCGCTACTTCGGCCTGTTCCTGCGATCGTGCAATCACGACCATGCTTCGAAATCGTGACACGCGACGCACCTTGCGGAACCTGACTACTCGATCGCCTCGACCAGTGCCGCGGTGACGCGGTCGACCGGCTGCGAGGCATCGACGGTCCTGAGCAGCCCCTTGGCGGCGTAGTAGTCGGTCAGCGGCTTGGTCTGGTTGGCGTAGGCGGTCAGGCGCACGCTGAGCGCTTCCTCATTGTCGTCGGCCCGCACCGCCTCGCCGCTCTCGCGGGCCTGCATCGCACGGCCCAGGATGCGATCGAGCAGATGCTGCTCGTCGACCTTGAGCTCGAGCACGCCGTCGATCTCATGCCCATTGAGTACGTGGTCGAGCCGTTCGGCCTGCGCCACCGTGCGCGGAAATCCGTCCAGGATGAACCCGCGCGCCGCATCCGACTGCGCGATGCGTTCGGCGATCAGCTCGACCACGAGCTCATCCGGCACCAGCTCGCCGCGCTGCATGATGTCGGCTGCGTGCCGCCCGATTTCGGTTCCTTCCGCCACCGCCGCCCGCAGCATGTCGCCGGTCGACAGTTGCGGAATCGCGAGGATCTGCGACAGCTTGTAGGCCTGCGTTCCCTTGCCGGCCCCCGGTGGCCCCAACAGCACGAGTCTCATCTCTGGTTCTCCGTCAAACAGATTTTCGCGCGGCAGCGCGTGCAATGGCAGCCTCGATCAATGCGCGTGCCTCGTCGGCGTGGCCCCAGCCGGCAAGCTTCGACCATTTGCCGGGCTCGAGATCCTTGTAGTGCAGGAAGAAATGCTCGATCTGCTTCCAGGTGATCTCGGGGAGATCGGTATAGGTCTGCACATGCCGGTAGCGTTGGGTCAGCCGTGACGACGGCACCGCGATGATCTTCTCGTCGCCGCCGCCGTCGTCTTCCATCTTCAGCACGCCGATCGGCCGCGCGTTCATCACGGCGCCCGGAATGATCGGACGCGTGTTGGCGATCAGCACGTCGATCGGGTCGCCGTCGTCGGACAGCGTGTGCGGCACGAAGCCGTAATTGCCGGGATGGCGCATCGGCGTGTAGAGGAAACGGTCGACGAACAGCGTGCCGGACGCCTTGTCCATCTCGTATTTGATCGGCTCGCCGCCGAGCGGCACCTCGATGACGACATTGACGTCCTCAGGCGGATTGTGACCGATCGCGATCGCGTCGATGTTCATGATTGCCGCCTATCGCTTGTTCTGCCGGTTCTGCACGAGATCATCGACCACGGCGGGATCGGCCAAGGTCGAGGTGTCGCCGAGGCTGGACGGTTCGTCCTCGGCGATCTTGCGCAGGATGCGGCGCATGATCTTGCCGGAGCGGGTCTTCGGCAGGCCGGGCGCGAACTGGATCAAATCGGGCGAGGCGATCGGGCCGATGTCCTTGCGCACCCAGGCGACCAGCTCCTTGCGCAGCGCCTCGGTCGGCTCGGTGCCCTTCATCAGGGTCACATAGGCGTAGATGCCCTGGCCCTTGATGTCGTGGGGATAGCCGACCACGGCGGCCTCCGAGACCGCCTCATGTGCGACGAGCGAACTCTCGACCTCCGCCGTGCCCATGCGGTGGCCGCTGACGTTGATGACGTCGTCGACCCGGCCGGTGATCCAGTAATAGCCGTCGGCATCGCGCCGGCAGCCGTCGCCGGTGAAGTATTTGTTCTTGTAGGTCGAGAAATAGGTCTGCTCGAACCGGGCATGGTCGCCATAGACCGTGCGCATCTGGCCCGGCCAGGATTTGGTCAGGCAGAGGTTGCCAGTGGTCTCTCCCTCCAGCGTCTTGCCGTCGGCGTCGACGATCTCCGGCACCACGCCGAAGAACGGCCGCGTCGCCGAGCCCGGCTTCAGTTTTGTGGCGCCCGGCAGCGGGGTGATCAGAATGCCGCCGGTCTCGGTCTGCCACCAGGTGTCGACGATCGGGCAACGGTCGTCACCGACCACGCGGTGGTACCACTCCCAGGCCTCCGGATTGATCGGCTCGCCGACGCTTCCGAGCAGGCGCAGGCTCGCGCGCGAGGTCTTCTTCACCGGCTCGTCGCCGCCCTGCATCAGCGCGCGGATCGCGGTCGGCGCGGTGTAGAAGATATTGACCTTGTGCTTGTCGATCACCTGCCAGAACCGGGAATTGTCCGGGTAGTTCGGCACGCCCTCGAACATCAGCGTGGTCGCGCCATTGGCCAGCGGTCCATAGAGGATGTAGCTGTGGCCGGTGACCCAGCCGACGTCGGCGGTGCACCAGTAGATGTCGCCGTCGTGATAGTCGAACACGTATTGGTGCGTCATCGAGGCGAACACGAGATAGCCGCCGGTGGTGTGAACGACACCCTTCGGGGCACCGGTGGAGCCCGAGGTGTAGAGGATGAACAGCGGATCCTCGGCATTCATCGGCTCGCAGGCGCAATCGGCGGTGACCGATTTGACGGCTTCGTCGAGGTAGACGTCGCGTCCCGCCTTCATGGCGACATTGCCGCCGGTATGGCGAACCACGATCATGCTCGCAACGCCATCGACCTTGTCGGCCGCGGCATCCGCATTGGCCTTGAGCGGCACCTTCTTGCCGCCGCGCAAGCCTTCGTCAGCCGTCACGACGACGGCCGATGCGGCCCCCTCGATGCGGCCGGCAAGCGAATCCGGCGAGAAGCCGCCGAACACCACGGAGTGGATCGCACCGATCCTGGCGCACGCCAGCATCGCGTAGGCGGCTTCCGGAATCATCGGCAGGTAGATTGTGACCCGATCGCCCTTCTTGACACCGCGCGCCTTCAGAACATTGGCGAATCTGCAGACTTCGGCGTGCAGCTGGCGATAGGTGATGTGCTTCGATTGCGAGGGATCATCGCCCTCCCAGATGATCGCGGTCTGGTCGCCGCGCTTCTCCAGGTGACGGTCGACGCAGTTCCAGGCAACATTGAGGACACCATCCTCGAACCACTTGATCGAGATGTTGCCCGGCGCGAACGAGCAGTTTTCCACCTTGGTGAAGGGCTTGATCCAGTCGACCCGCCTGGCCTGCTCGCCCCAGAAGCCGTTCGGGTCGGACACCGAGCGCGCATACATCTCGCGGTATTTGGCGTCATCGACATAGGCGCGTTTGGCCCATTCGGCCGACACGTCGTAGATCTTCGCAGGCGTTTCCATCAGCCTTCTCCCAAACCGGAAATCGTGTCCTTGAGCAGAAACTGCGCGACGACGTCGATCTGTTCCGACGCCATCAAGGGCGGCACGTGGCCGCAATCGTCGAACTGGAAGACGTTGGCCTGCGGATTGCGCTTGCGCATCTCGGCGGCGAGTTCGAACGACAGCAGATCGGATTGTTTTCCGCGCAACACCAATGTCGGGACCTTGATGGCCTCCCAATAGGCCCAGAGGTTCAGCGACTGAAACCACGGCAGCCGGAATCCCTTCGCGATCGCCGGATCGCACAACAGCGCAAAGCCCTGCTTGTCCTCGTCCCAGCGCACGCTGTGCTCGGCGAGATGGCGCCAATGCTCATCCGCCAGCCTGCCGTAGGGCGCCAGGACGTGGCGGAAATAGGCCTCGGCTTCCTCGATCGTCCTGAACAGCGACGGCATGTTGCCGATGTACTGGCCGATCCGCTGCAGCCCGTTCGACGACACGAACGGGCCGATGTCGTTGATCACGAGCTTGCGCACGATGCTCTTGGGGAAACCGGCCATGATCATGCCGATGAGGCCGCCGAGCGAGGTACCGACCCAGTCGACCTCGGTGACGTCGAGTCGCGCGATCACCGCGTTCATGTCGGCGCAATATTGCGGCAGCGCATAGTGATCGGGATTGTTGATCCAGCCACTGCGTCCGCGCCCCGGCAAATCGGGACAGATCACGCGGCGGCCGGCGGCCACCAGCCGCTCCGCGAGATGATCGAAGTCACGGCCCTGCCGGGTCAACCCGTGCACGCAGATGATCGGCCGCTCGTCGTCCAGCGGCCCCCAATCGGCATAGGCCAGCCGATGGAAGCCGGCCGGCGACAAGCCATGCACGACATCCTCACGATCCGGATGCCGCGTCGACGCTGATGTCGCGTGCCCTGTCACTTCAAACATCTCATTCCCTGGTGAATTCAGACGTCATCCTTGCGCTGACTGCGCGCGAAGGCTTGGGCTTCGGCGCGGGTCTCGAAAATGTGCGGGGCGACGTGGCGCTCGGTGAGCCCCTCGCCGAGCTTCAGGCGCATGAAGGCGCTGGTGGTGTAACGCGAGGCCGAGCTGTAATAGCGCTGCTCGAGATAGGCGATCATCGAGAAATATGTGTCGCTGACGGTGGGCTCGAGATGGAAACCGTCATAGTTGGCGACCAGCGCCACGGGCTTGCCGACGGCGCGGCAGGCGCGCTCGACCTCGCGGCGGACCAGGTCGACGTCCTCGACGGTGCGGACGTCAAAGCCCTCGAAGTTGACGAACAGCGTGTTGCGCTCGGCGTCATAGCTGATGCGATCGGCCAGTCCCCGGCCGAGCAGCATGTGCGCAAGCCCCATCGGCCCTTCGCGGAAGATGCGCGGGTCCATCGGGCGGACATTACGGATCAGCGGCTTGAAGTCCATGTGGGCCAGGATATCGCGATCGATATCGATGCCGGGCGCGACCTCGACCAGTTCGACGCCAACCGGCGTCCGCTGCAGCACGCAGCGCTCGGTGACATAGAACACCGGCTGGCCGGTCTCGGCGGCATGCTCGCCGCTGAAGGTGATCTGCTCGACCGCGGCGATGAACTTCTTCGCGGAGCCCTCGCGCAGGATATGCAGCGCGCCGTCCTCGACGGCGACCTTCAGGCCGCCGCTGGTGAAGGTGCCCGCGAAAACCAGCTTCTTCGAGCTCTGCGAGATGTTGATGAAACCGCCTGCGCCGGCCAGACGCTTGCCGAAGCGGCTGACATTGACGTTGCCCGCACTGTCCACTTGCGCCATGCCGAGGCAGGCGAGATCGAGCCCGCCGCCGTCGTAGAAATCGAACTGCTGGTTCTGGTGGATCACCGCGTCCGGATTGAGCGCGGTACCGAAATTGAGCCCGCCCTGCGGCATGCCGCCGATGATGCCGGGCTCGGCGGTCAGCGTGAGGAACTGCAGCATATGCTCTTCGGTCGCAACCGCGGCGACACCCTCGGGCATGCCGATGCCGAGATTGACCACGCCGCCCGGCGGCAGCTCGAACGCACAGCGCCGCGCGATGATCTTGCGCTCGTCGAGCTCGAGCGGCTTGACGCGGTCCATCGGCACGCGCTGCCGGCCCGAGAAAGCGTGGCTGTAGGTCGCCCCATAAGTCTGCACGTGATTGGTCGGGTCCGCGACGACGACGCAGTCGACCAGGATGCCGGGAATCTGCACCTCGCGCGGATTGAGCGAGTTGCTGGCCGCGATGCGTTCGACCTGGACGATGACGAAGCCGCGCGAATTCTTCGCGGCCATCGCCATCGCGAGATTGTCGAGCGTCAGCGCCTCGCGCTCCATGGTGATGTTGCCCGCCGGATCGGCCGTGGTACCGCGCAGCAGCGCCACGTTGATCGGAAAGGATTTGTAGCGCAGCCACTCCTCGTCATTGATCCGCATCAATTCGACGAGATCTTCGGTGGTGCTCTCGTTCAGCTTGCCGCCCTGCAGGCGCGGATCGACGAAGGTCTTCAGGCCGACCTTGGAGATCACGCCGGGGCCGCGCGAGGCGATGTTGCGATAGAGGTGGGAGATGCAGCCGAGCGGCAGGTTATAGGCCTCGATCCGGTTGGCCAGCGCGAGCTCGCCGAGCTTGGGCACCAGCGCCCAGTGGCCGCCGACCACGCGCTTGAGGAGGCCGTCATGGGCGAGCCGGTTGAGGCCACGGTCGGCGGCATCGCCGGGCGCGGCGGCGAACATCAGCGTCAGGTCGGAGGGATGGCGGGTCTCGCGAAAGCGCTTTTCCAGTGCGATCAGGAGTTCGTCGGGCGTGCCGATGCCGACGAAGCCGGAGGTGCAGACCGTGTCGCGATCCCTGATGATGGCGACCGCCTCATCCGCAGTAACGATCTTGTCTTTCGTCATCGCACTGGTCCCTGGGTCATCGCACTAGTCCCTGGCTGCGAGCCACGCCGATATGCCCTTGCTGAGCGAGCCCTGCGACTTGCTCGACACGAACAGGCCGACATGGCCGCCGGGCAACTCGATCTCCGAATAGTCCGTGGTGCCGACATGGACGCCGAGCGCGCGCGAGCAGGTCGGCGGGATGATATGGTCGTTGAGCGCGAACACGTTGAGCACCGGCGCGGTGAGCTTCGACAGATCGACGCGCCGTCCATTCAGCTCGAACTCGCCCTTCACCAGCTTGTTGTCCTGGTAGAGGTCCTTCAGCCACTGCTTGGCCGCCTCGCCCGGATGCGCCGGCCGGTCGGCGAGCCATTTCTCCATCCGCAAGAAATTCATCAGCTTGGCTTCGTCGTCGACGACATCGATCAGATCGACGTTGTATTTGGTCAGCGAGCGCATCGGCGTCATCAGGGAAAACACCGAGCTCATGAACTCGCCGGGCAGCCCGCCATGGGTATCGACCAGCTTGTCGATGTCTGATCTCTCGAGGCTGCGGGTCCAGAGGTTGAGGAAGCCGTGATGGGTGTCGGGATCGTCGCGGTCGGCGTGGAAATCGATCGGCGTGATGGTCAGCACCAGGCCTTTGACCTTGTCCGGATGCAGCGCGGCGTAGCAGGTCGTGAACACGCCGCCCTCGCAGATGCCGAGCAGCATGATCTTGTCATGGCCGGTCTCGCGGCAGACCCGCTCCACCGCGGCGTGGATGTAGTCGTCGACATAGTCGTCGATGGTCAGCCAGCGTTCGGTGCGGTTGGGTTGGCCCCAGTCGACCAGCCAGAGATCGAGCCCTTGGCCCAGCAGGCTGCGGACCAGCGAGCGGTCCTCCTGCAGATCGGCCATGGTGTATCGACCGATCAATCCGTAGGCGAGCAGCACCGGCGTCTTGACCTTCTGCTCGACGAGCGGCGTGTAGCGGAACAGTTCGACCTTGTCGCGGCGCATCACCAGCGTCTTCGGCGTCGCGCCGACATCGACGTCATCGTCCTTGATTTCAGACAACAGCTTGCCGGCCTTCAACATCTTGTCGGTCATCTCGGCAAACGGACTGGTCGCGCTCCAGCTCTGCTTCTCGCTGCTCATGTGGTCCCCCGCGATCCCGCCTCGACCCGACGCTCGAGCGCCCGCACCTCGCGCCGGAGCTCGGTGAGCTGGCGTGTCACCTCGTCGAAGTCGCGCTGGGTCGGCATGCCCAACATGGCGGCGATGGCGTCCGAGATCTCGGACTGCCGCGCGCGAAACTCGGTCGCCGCCTGCAGCAATTGCTTCTGCACGACCAGGAATTCCTCGGTGCGCTGATTGGCGATCAGCTCTTCGTTGGCGAGCTCATTCCAGGCGCCGAGCTGCGCGCGCCAGCCGCCGCTCCTGACCTTTTCGTCGGGCGGCCGCGCCCCGAATTGCTCGGCGGCACGCATCCAGGGCTTGGCGGCCACCATTTGATAGGCTGCGAGCTTGCCTTGCAGCTCGTTCCAGGCCGCCGTCAGATTGGCGAGCTTGCGGTCGAAATCCATGACGTCGGCCAGCCGTGGCCCCTTGGCCATGCGCTCGATGGCTTCGGCGAGATCGTTGCCGGCGGTCATGCCGAAGCCGCTCTCGGCGGCGCGCTTCATGATGAAGGGCAGCATCGAGCTCGACCAGGTCTCGCCGGCATTCACCGAGACGTCGGCCATCCGTCGCCACTGCTCGCTCCACTGTGCGATCGTATCGCTCAGCGCGTCGGTATGGCTCTTGGCATTTTCCATCATCGATTCCGTTCGGTCTTCGATCCCAACTCAACTCGGCAACAATCAGTCACGGCGCTACACGCGCCCGTCGCCCTCGAGATATCCGTGGCGCCGCGTATCGGGCATCACGAACGATCCGATCAGCGCAACGCCGGCCAGGGCCGCGACATAATAGAAGAACACCTGCTCATAGCCCGACGACTTGAACGACAGCGCGACATATTCGGCGGTGCCGCCGAACAGCGCGTTGGCAATGGCGTAGGGCAGACCGACGCCGAGGGCGCGGACCTCCGCCGGAAACAGCTCCGCCTTCACGACGCCGCTGATCGACGTGTAGAAGCAGGCGATCAGCAGCGCGCTCATCACAAGCGCGAACACGACATAGAGATTGGTCGTCCCCGGCAGGGCCAGCATGATCGGCACCGTGGCCAGCGCAGCGAGCGTGCCGAAGCACAGCAGATTGTTGCGACGCCCGATCCGGTCGGACAGCATACCGAATGCCGGCTGCATCAGCATGAAGACAACAAGCGCGCAGGTCATCAGCGTGCTAACCGTCCTGGCATCGATCTTGACCGAATTCACCAGGAATTTCTGCATGTAGGTCGTCATCGAATAGAAATACAGCGACCCGCCCATGGTCAGCGCGAAGGTGATGAAGAGCGCACGCTTGTGCTGCAGCAGCGCACTGATCGAACCGGCCTCCTTGTGGTGCGCCGCCTCCGCCGAGATCGTCTCCTTTAGCGAGCGACGCAGATACAGCGCAACGATCGCCGCCACCGCGCCGACCGCGAAGGGAATGCGCCAGCCCCAGGCCTTGAGGTCGGCGTCCGAGAGCGTCTGCTGCAGCGACACCAGCACGAGCAGCGCGAGCAACTGCCCGCCGACCAGGGTCACGTACTGGAACGACGAATAGAAGCCGCGGTTCCCCTTGATCGCGATTTCGCTCATATAGGTCGCGGCCGTGCCGTATTCACCGCCGACCGAAAGCCCCTGCGCAAGCCGCGCGACCAGCAGGAGAGCCGGCGCCAGCGCACCGATCGTCTCGTAGGTCGGAAGCAGCGCGATCATCAGCGATCCCGCGCACATCAACAGCACGGAGATCACCATGGAGTTCTTGCGGCCGTGACGGTCCGCGATCCATCCGAACAGCCAGCCGCCGAGCGGACGCATGAAAAAGCCGACCGCGAAGATGCCGGCGGTCGCCAGCAACTGGCTGGTCGCATCGCCCGAGGGGAAGAAGGCGCCGGCGAAATAGATCGACGTGAAGGCGTAGGCGTAGAAGTCGTACCACTCCACGAGATTGCCCGACGACGCCGCGACAATCGCCACGACGCGCTGCCTTGTGTCGGCAGCCTGGCCTGCGCGATCCATCGCTCCAGCCTCGGAGATCGTGCTCATCCTCGTCCCTCCCCGGTTTACACCACGACCATGCTTCTTGCCGGATCGGGCGTCAGGCGGCAGCCCTGTTGCCAAAGGCCTCGGTGTAGATTGCAAGCGCGTCCTCGAACTTCAGCTCGCGCGGATTGTTGACGAGCAGGCGGGTCTGCTTCATCGCATCCTCGGCGAGCTTGTTCAGGTCGCCTGCCGTGATGCCGACGTCGGCGAGCGAGGGCGGCACCTTGCAGTCGCGGCAGATCGCGGCCATCGCATCGACGAACAGCCGCGCCTTCTGCGGGACCGTCAGCCCTTCGGTACGGCTGTCCACGATCGGCGCCAGCTCGGCGTAGAGGGCTTCGGCTTCCGGCAGGTTGAAGCGAAGCACCTGGCTCAGCACCAGCGCGTTGGACAGGCCGTGCGGCACATGGAAGATCGCGCCGATCGGATAGGCCAGCGCATGGACGGCCGCGACCGGTGCATTGGCAAAGGCCATGCCGGCCAGCATCGAGCCCAGCAGCATCTGCGAGCGGGCCTCGAGGTCGCTGCCATCCTCGCAGACGCGGCGCACATTGGCCGACAGCAGCGCGAGCGCCTGGCGCGCCAGCTGGTCGGACATCGGGTTCTTCTTCACCTTGCTGGTATAGGCCTCGATCGCATGCACCATGGCGTCGATGCCGGTCGCGGCGGTGACGGAGGCCGGCAGCCCCAGCGTCAGCTCGGGATCGAGGATCGCCCAGTCCGGAATCAGAACCGGCGAGACCACGCCCTTCTTCTCCGTGGTCGGCGTGGTGACGATCGCGATCGGCGTCACCTCCGAGCCGGTGCCGGCGGTGGTCGGCACCAGCAGCAGCGGCAGGCGCTTGCCCTTGGCGAGGCCGACGCCGTAAATGTCGTCAAGCCGATCCGGCGTTTTGGCGAGATAGGCGACGAGCTTGGCGGTATCGAGTGCGCTGCCGCCGCCGATCGAAAGCACGAGCTCGATCTTGTTGGCCTGGCAGGCCGCAACCGCCGCCTCCACGACATGGGACGGCGGATCGGCGACGACGTCATCGAACACGACGACCTCGATCCCGGCTTCGACTAGCGAGGCCTCGGCGCCCCTGGTCAGCCCCACGCCACGGACGCCCTTGTCGGTCACCAGCATCACGCGCTTGGCGCCGTAGCTGGCGACCAGCTCGTCGATTTTCCGCGACGCGCCCGGCTCGAACAGGATGTTCGCCGGCGCCTGGAAGGTGAATTTTCCGATCATGTTTCGCTCCTCTTGGTCTCGCCGGCGCAGCATGGTGGCGGGGACGCCGCCGACCGGGACCTCGGCAGGGAGGTCCCGGTCGCACGCCCCCACATCGTTCTCTTGTCAGGACGGCTCGACGCCGAGCTTGCGATTGCGCAGCTCCTCGACCAGCACGCGGATGTTCTCGGAGTAGTCGATTGCGACGTCGACAAGATGCACGCCGCCGCCCTTGAAGGCGGATTCCAGCGTCGGCAGCAGCCCGTCGACCGAGGTGACGCGCGAGCCCTTGGCGCCGTAGGACTCGGCATAGCGGACGAAGTCCGGATTGCCGAAGGTGAGGCCGAAATCCGCGAAAGCATCGACCGCCTGCTTCCAGCGGATCATGCCGTAGGCGCCGTCGTTGAGGATCAGCACCACCAGATTGAGCTTGAGGCGGACCGCCGTCTCCAGCTCCTGGCTGTTCATCATGAAGCCGCCGTCGCCGCAGATCGCCATCACGCGGCGCTCTGGATAGAGCATCGCCGCCATCATCGCTGACGGCAGGCCGGCGCCCATGGTGGCGAGCGCGTTGTCGAGCAGCAGCGTGTTGGCGACATAGGTGCGGTAGTTGCGCGCGAACCAGATCTTGTACATGCCGTTGTCGAGCGCGACGATGCCGTTCTCGGGGATGACCTGGCGGATGTCATGAACCAGACGCTGCGGCGTCACCGGCCAGCGGCTCTCGGTGGCGCGGTCGGTGATGCGGCTGAGGATGCCTTCGCGGAGCGGCAGCAGCGCCTTGGCGTTCGGCAGCCGGCCTTCGAGCCGGTCGGCCAGCAACTCGAGGCTCGGACCGACGTCGCCGACCACCTCGGCATCCGGGAAGTAGACCTGCTCCACGGTCGCCGGCGTGTAGCTGACATGGATCACCTGCGGCCCCTTCGGGCCCATGATAAAGGGCGGCTTCTCCACGGTGTCGTGGCCGATGGCAATGATCAGATCGGCCTCGTCGATCGCCTCATGCACATAGTCGCGCTCGGACAACGCGGCCGTGCCCATGTAGAGGTTGGTGCCGCCGGGCACGGTGCCCTTGCCCATCTGCGTGGTGAAGAACGGAATGCCGGTGCGGCGCACGAAACCGGCGATGCCGAAGGTCGACCGCGGACGGCTCGCCGCGGCAGCCAGCATGATCAGCGGCTTCTTCGCCGCCAGGATCATCTCGGCGGCGCGATCGAGTGCCGCGCGGTGCGCGACCGGAATCTCGATCGGATGGATCGGCACCATCGAGACCGGCTCGACCTCGTCGCCGGCGATATCCTCAGGCAGCTCAAGCAGCACCGGGCCCGGCCGCTCCTCCATCGCGATACGGAAGGAATCGCGCACCAGGGTCGGGATGCTGGCGGCGCTGACGATCTGCCGGGACAGTTTGGTCAGCGGCTTCATCGACGCGATCACGTCGACGATCTGGAAGCGCGCCTGCCGGCTGCTCATGATCGCCTTCTGGCCGGTGATCATCACCATCGGCATCGCGCCGAGATGGGCATAGGCCGCGCCCGTCGAGAAGTTCAGCGCGCCAGGACCGAGCGTCGAGATGCACACGCCGGGCCGTCCCGTGAGCCGCCCATGCGTTGCCGCCATGAACGCCGCCGCCTGCTCGTGGCGGGTCAAGACCAGCTGGATCTTCGAATTGCGCAGGGACTCGACGACGTCGAGATTTTCCTCACCCGGCACGCCAAAGATCCGGTCGACGCCTTCATGCTCCAATGCCTGGACCACAAGGTCAGAGCCCTTTACCATTTATCCACTCCCTGCTGTCGATCGCCCGCGAATGAGACGCCAGCGCTTCAACCGATCGGTGATTTCAGTTCCCGGCCGACGTCACGGTCGGCCGTACAGTTAAGACCGGCGTTTTGTTTTGTGCAATCACAACGCGAGGCGTTTGATGATGGCGCCGGCAAAATCCGAGGTCGAGGTCTTGCCGCCGAGATCGGCGGTCCTGACATTGTCGACCTGCAGCGTCTGCTCGATCGCCGTGCGCAGCCGGCTGGCCAGATCCTCCTTGCCGACATGCTTGAGCATCAGTCCGGCCGCAAGCAGCAGCGCCAGCGGATTGGCGATTCCCTTGCCTGCAATGTCCGGAGCCGAACCGTGCACCGCTTCGAAGATCGCCGCCTTCGACCCGATATTGGCGCCCGGCGCCATGCCGAGGCCGCCGACGAGACCGGACATCTGGTCGGACAGGATGTCGCCGAACAGATTGGTGGTCACGATGACGTCGAACTGCCAGGGGTTCATCACGAGCTGCATGGCGCAGGCATCGACGATGCGGTCGTCCATCGCGATGCGGCCCTCATACTCCTTGGCGATCTCGCGGCCGGCCTGCAGGAACAGCCCGGTCAGCGCCTTCAGCACATTGGCCTTGTGCACCACGGTGACCTTCTTGCGGCCGTGGGCCAGCGCGTATTCGAAAGCGAAGCGAACGATGCGCCGCGCTTCGGCATGGGTGTTGACGCCCGAGGAGATCGCAACCGCATGCGGATCGTCGCCGACCGCGATGAAGTGCTCGAACGCCACGTAGAGGCCCTCGATGTTCTCGCGGATCAGCACGAGGTCGATATCCTCATAGCGCCCACCGGGCACCATGGTCTTCACCGGGCGGAGATTGGCGTACAACTCGAATTCTTCGCGCAGGCGGACATTGACCGAGCGGAACCCACCGCCGACCGGCGTGGTCAGCGGGCCCTTGAGGGCGAGCTTGGTGCGACGGATGCTGTCGATCAGCACGCCCGGCAGCGGATCGCCCGACTTCTCGATGCCGGCCATGCCGCCCTGCTGCACGTCCCATTCGAACGGCGAACCCAGCGCATCGAGGATGCGCGTCACCGCCGCGGTGATCTCGGGGCCGATCCCGTCACCGGGTATCAAGGTCGCCGGAATTTTGTCTGACATGCTGGTTTCCCCTGTCCTGCTGGTGCTCAGAGATCACGCCGCAAGCTGGCGCAGCACGTAGGGCAGGATGCCGCCGTGCTTGTAGTAGTTGAGCTCGTCGAGCGTATCGATGCGGCAGGTCAGCGGGACCTGCTTCACCGTGCCATCAGCCATCGTGATGTCGATGGTGATGCGCTGGCCGGGCGAGATATCCGTGAGGCCCTTGATCGAGACCTGCTCGGCGCCGGTCAGGCCAAGGCTCTTCCACGACATGCCCTCGTCGAACACGAAGGGCAGAATGCCCATGCCGACCAAATTGGAGCGATGGATGCGCTCAAAACTCTGGGCGATCACGGCGCGAACGCCGAGCAGCTTCGTGCCCTTGGCCGCCCAGTCACGCGAGGAGCCGTTGCCGTACTCGACGCCGGCGAACACCACCAGCGGGACGTGCTCGCGCTCGTAGCGCATCGCGGCATCGAAGATCGGCATTCGCTCGCCGGACGGTTGATGCACGGCCCAGCCGCCTTCCGGCGTCACGCCGCCCTCGCCCTGCACCGCAAAGTTCTTGATGCGGATGTTGGCGAAGGTGCCGCGCACCATCACCTCATGATTGCCGCGCCGCGTGCCGTATTGGTTGAAATCCTCCTGCCGGACCTGGCGGCCGCGCAGGAACTCGCCGGCCGGCGACGCCAGCTTGATCGAGCCCGCGGGCGAGATGTGGTCGGTGGTGATCTTGTCGCCGAACAGGCCGAGGATGCGCGCACCGACGATATCGCCGGTCGGCGCCGGCTTCATCGTGATGCCCTCGAAATAGGGCGGGTTCTGTACATAGGTCGACGACATGTTCCAGCGATAGGTCAGGCCGGTCGCGACCTTGACCGCCTTCCAGTTGGAATCGCCCTCGAACACATCGGCATATTTGCTCACGAACATCGCACGCGTGACGTTGTCGCGGATGAACTGCTCGATCTCGGCATTCGACGGCCAGATGTCCTTGAGGAAGACCGGCGCGCCGTCGGAGCCCGTGCCCAGCGGCTCGTTGACGAGATCGACCTGCAGCGAGCCGGCCAGCGCATAGGCAACCACCAGCGGCGGCGAGGCCAGATAGTTGGCCTGCACGTCCGGCGAGACGCGGCCTTCGAAGTTGCGATTGCCGGAGAGAACCGCGGCGCCGATCACGCCATTGTCGTTGATCGACTTCGAGATCTCCTTCGGCAGCGGACCGGAATTGCCGATGCAAGTGGTGCAGCCGAAGCCGACGAGATAGAAGCCGAGCGCGTCGAGGTCCTTCTGCAGGCCCGACTTCTCGAGATACTCCGCCACCACCTGCGAGCCCGGCGCGAGCGAGGTTTTGACCCAGGGCTTTGCCGTGAGGCCCTTGCGTGCTGCGTTCCGAGCGAGCAACCCGGCGCCGATCAACACCGATGGATTCGAGGTGTTGGTGCAGGAGGTGATCGCTGCGATCACGACATGGCCGTGGCCGAGCTTGAACTCCTTGTCCTCAACCGCGAATTGCTTGCCGGCCTGGCCCTGCTTGCCGTATTCGCTTTCGAGCGCGGTGAGGAAGTTGGTCTTGGCCACACTAAGGCCGAGCCGGCCCTCGGGGCGCTTGGGTCCTGCGAGCGACGGCACGACGTCGTCGAGATTGAGCTCCAGCGTGTCGGTGAACACGGGATCGGCCATACCCGGCGTCCGGTACAGGCCCTGCGCCCTGGAATAAGCCTCGACCAGCGCGATGCGGTCACTGGCGCGGCCGGAGAGATTCAAATAGTTCAGCGTCTCCCCGTCGACCGGGAAGAAGCCGCAGGTCGCGCCATATTCCGGCGCCATGTTGGAGATGGTCGCACGATCAGCCAGCGTCATGTGGTCGAGGCCGGGGCCATAAAACTCCACAAACTTGCCGACCACGCCCTTCTTGCGCAGCATCTGCGTCACGGTCAGGACGAGATCGGTCGCGAGCACGCCCTCGCGGAGCTTGCCGGACAGCTTGAAGCCGATCACCTGCGGCACCAGCATCGACAGCGGCTGGCCGAGCATCGCCGCTTCCGCCTCGATGCCGCCGACGCCCCAGCCGAGCACGGCCAGCCCATTGGCCATCGTGGTATGGCTGTCGGTGCCGACCAGCGTGTCGGGATAGGCAAAGGTCTTGCCGTCACGCTCTGATGTCCAGACCGTCTGTGCCAGATATTCGAGATTGACCTGGTGGCAGATGCCGGTGCCGGGCGGCACCACGCGGAAATTGGCAAATGCGCCCTGCCCCCATTTCAGGAAATTGTAGCGCTCGCCGTTCTGCTCGTATTCGCGGGTGACGTTGTCATGCAGCGCCTGCGCGTTGCCGAAATGATCGACCACGACGGAATGGTCGATCACGAGATCGACCGGCACCAGCGGATTGATCTTGGAGGGATCGCCGCCGAGCTTCTCCATGCCGTCACGCATCGCCGCGAGATCGACCACGGCGGGCACGCCGGTGAAATCCTGCATCAGCACGCGCGCGGGACGGAAGCCGATCTCGGCGCCGGCCGATCCGCGGTCGTCAGTCCACTTCGCCAGCGCCTCGATATTGGCTGATGTCACCGACTGGCCGTCCTCGAAGCGCAGCAGGTTCTCCAGCAGCACTTTCAGCGAGAACGGCAGGCGGGAGATGCCGGCAAGGCCGTTCTTCTCGGCGTCGGGCAGCGAGAAATAGGTGTAGGCATGGCCACCGACGATCAGCGTCTTGCGGCATTTGAAGCTGTCGAGACTGCTCATGGGCAAACGATCCTTTCGCGCGGATGGTTCTGGACGGGCATCGGCTTGATCTTTCGGCCGGTCACTTGAGATAGCCCATGATGATCAGCACCGCCGTGACAGTGACCGCACCGCCGATGCGGGTCGCGATCTGCGCGAACGGCATCAGCTGCATGCGGTTGGCGGCGGTGAGGATCGCGACGTCGCCGGTGCCGCCCTGCCCGCTGTGGCAGGCATTCACGATCGCGGTCTCGATCGGGTACATGTTCATGAACTTGCCGACCGCAAAGCCTGTCGCCATGATCGTGACCACCGTCGACATGATGGTGATGATGTTGGCGAAGTGGAACGCGGCGACCAGCTTGTCCCACGGCGTCAGCGCGACGCCGATCGCAAACAGCAGCGGATAGGTCATGTTGGTGCGGACGAATTCGTAGACCACCATGCCGCCCTGCTGCAGCTCCGGCGACACCGCGCGGCTGAGCTTGGCCAGCACCGCCAGGAACAGCATCGCCACCGGCGCCGGCAGGCCGAACATGTGATGGCAGAGTACACCGAGCAGATAGAGCGTGATTGCGGTGAGGCCGGCGGCGGCGATCGTGGAGACGCCGACATGGCCGACGCCCTGCTCCTTGCCGCCTTCCTCGTGCACCGCGTGGATGTCGAGCTCGTCATCGCCATGCGGCTGCAGCCGGCCCTCGCCGGTGAGGTGCGGATATTTCTTGCCGACGAAGTTGAGCGCGCCGGACAGCAGGATCGCAGTCAGGCTGCCCAGCATCACCGGCGGCAGCACCTCGGCGAACACCTCGCCCTGCGGCACACCGGTCAATGCGGCATAGCCGATCGACAGCGGAATCGCACCCTCGCCGACGCCGCCGGCCATGATCGGCACCACGACATAGAAGAAGGTGTGCTTGGCACCGAGGCCGAGCGCGGTGCCAACGAGGGTGCCAACGATGGCGGCAGCGATCGAACCGATCACCAGCGGCACGAAGATCTTCAGGAAGCCGCGGATCAGCACCTCTCGGTCCATCGCAAAGATGCTGCCGACGATGATCGAGGCGATGAAGAGGTAGAGGAAGTTGGTCTGCTTGGTGAAGTCGATGATCGACTTTTCGACCTGCGCCGGGATCAAGTGATAGAACGCCAGCGCCGAGGGAATGAAGGTCGCGAAGATCGCACCGGCGCCGATGCTGCGCAGCACGGGAATCCGCTTGCCGATCTCGGCGCAGGTGAAGCCGCCGAGCACCAGCACCACGATCATGGTCGGCCCGTCGGCCTTGATCTCGCCGGTATAGACCAGCGCGGCCACGAGCACGACGAGCACGGCATAGATCGGGATCGGAATGATGCCGATCCGGATGTCGGTCAGCCGCCACCAGCCCTCGGGCCAGAAGCGCGTGGCCGTGCCGGCCGAAGTGGAATTGATCGACTGCGCCGCGGTCTCATGATGCGAGGCAATCCCGCCTGCGTCCTGCGAGCTCATGTCCGCTTTCCTCCCTGTTGTGGTCTTGCCGGAAGGTGGATCGCCGCCCCGCTCCGCTTCAGGCGGCGCGCGACGAACGTCTGTCCGGTCATTTTGTTTGGGCGACAAGATAGATCGCCCAACCTGTCAGCAAGCTGTCACGCCGCTTGCCGCGCGCGTGGCATACGGAAGACCACGATCAATGCACCGCGCTTGCGGCCGCGGAACCCGACGACGCCGTCTGCTGGCGGCCGAGCGACAGCACCAGGATGAAGCCGACCGCCGACAATCCCGCGAGCGGCAGCAATCCGAGCGCGAAGCTGCCGGTGGCATCCTTGATGGTGCCGAGCAGATAGCTGCCGAAGAAGCCGCCGAGATTGCCGATCGCGTTGATCTGCGCGATCGCGGCCGCCGCGACGCCGGCCGACATCCATTCGGTCGACAGCGCCCAGAACGGGCCCTTCATGATGTAGGTCGCAGTCACCGCGACGCAGAGGATCGCGATCGTCGGCGCCAGCGCGCCGGTCAGGCCGGCCATCGCGAGGCTCGTGGCAAGCAGCGCCAGCGGAATCGCGGTGTGCCATTTGCGCTCGCCGGTGCGGTCCGAATTGCGGCCCCACAGCAGCATCAGCACGGAGGCGACGCCGAACGGGATCGAGTTCAACAGGCCGGTTTGCAGGTCAGTCAAACCAAACGACTTGATGATCTGCGGCTGCCAGAGCGACAGGCATTGGCTGGCGCCGGACGCCCCCGCATAGATCAGCGACGCCGCCAGCACGTATTTGTTGGAGAACACCTGCCACAGCGAGAGATGGCCGACCTTGGCCTTCGGCGAGGAATTCTCCTGGGCGAGGCGGGTAGAGAGCCAGCGGCGTTGCTCCTCGTTCAACCATCCTGCCGTGTCGGGCCGATCGGAGAGATAGAAGAACGCGACGATGCCGAGAATGACCGCCGGCAGCGCCTCCAGCACGAACATCCACTGCCAGCCGTGGAAGCCGAGCAGGCCGTTCAACTGCAGCAGTGCAGCGGAGATCGGCGAGCCGAAGAAGCTCGACAGCGGGATCGCCACCATGAACAGCGCAACGATGCGGCCACGATAGGCCGCCGGGAACCAGTAGGTCAGATACAGGATCACACCGGGGAAGAAGCCGGCCTCGGCGGCCCCGAGCAGCAGGCGGACCGCGTAGAATGAGTACGGGCCAACGATGAACGCCATGCAGGCGGAGACGATGCCCCACGAAACCATGATGCGCGCGATCCAGATCTTGGCGCCGACCCTGGCCATCGCCAGATTGCTGGGCACCTCGAACAAGACGTAAGTGATATAGAATAATCCGCCGCCGAGCCCGAACGCCGCGGCCGAGAGGCCGATATCCTTGTTCATCTGCAATGCGGCGAAGCCGACATTGACGCGATCGACGAAGGCGATGAAGTAGCAGAACATCAGGAAGGGGATGATGCGCAGCGTGACCCGCCGCATCGTCGCGGATTCCAGCTGGCTTTCGGCTGTCGGCGCCATGATCGTTCCTCCCCATGCACGGATCTTCGTGCTTGATTTTGCCGGGAGGATAGGCGCTCAACCTGTCAACAACCTGTCGCCGCTTTGATCAGATGGTCAGCGCGGTTGCAGATACTCCTTCCAGTCCTTCAGGAAACGCTGCCGCTTGGCCTGGTCGAGATAGGTCATGAGATCGATGTTGAGCGCGATCGGCCGCAATGCCTTGGCGGCACCGGCATAGCCGGGAATCGCCGGCTTCATGTCGTCGCGCACCGAGCCCAGCGAATGGCTGGCCAGCAGGCTCTGGCCGTTCTGCGACAGCATGAAGTCGAGGAAACGCCGGGCCAGTTCCGGCTGGGCCGCCGCCTGCGGGATCACCGCGATCCGCGACAGCAGCAGCATATAGTCGCTCGGAAAGATGACGCCGAGATCTGCCTCGCGCTTGGCGCGCTCGAGCGCATAGGAGCCGAGCACGTTGTAGGCCAGCAGCAGCTCGCCACTGCCGACCCGATCGATCATCGGATCGGATGACGCAAACAGTCTCACCCCTGCCCGGCCCATCGCCGCTACCAGCTTCCAGGTCTGGGCCGTGATGCGCACGTCCTGGGTGATGAACAGCAGACCGGTGCCGCTGATTTCAGGGTCGTAGGTCCCGATCTTGCCGCGAAACACCGCGAGATGATCGGTCAACAGGCGCAAGAGATCGGCATGGTCCTTCGGCACCAGGCCCTCGCGCAGCAGGCGCTTGTTGTAGACGATCACGACCGGCTCGGCGGTGATGCCATAGGCGCGATCCTTCCACCGCGCCCAGGCCGGAATCCCCTCGGCCTCGGGCGAGCGATATTCGGCCGCGTAGCCATCATTCGCGAACTTGATCTGGAGGTCCATCGACGAGCTCCAGATCACGTCGGCCGCGCCCTTGGCCGTCGGATACTTCACGGCGTCGTCGAACAGCTCCGTCGACAGCACCTTGCTGTACTGAACCAGAACCTCCGGGTTCCGTTTCATGAATGCGGCGATGATGTCGGTGACCTCGGAATGGTCGGTCGTGCCCTTGACGACGAGGCGGGCTTGCGGCCGCGCCGCGTCGTCATCGCCGCCGGCAGCATCGGCCGCAACGCACAACAGAAGAATCAACGCGAGCCCGCAGAGGCCGGCTAGCAGACGGGACACCGGCAAAGCGTGGTGAGAAACTCCCATGAACGACGCGCAATCTTTTGACCTCGTGCAGCATCTGAACTTACATTGCCGCGTTTGGCAACGCCCGCCGCGTTTAGACTTGAGGTTCATTGTCTTGCGTATCCTGATCGTCGAGGATGACACGTCACTGGTCGACGGCCTCAAGAAGGCATTGGCCCCATCAGGCATCGCGGTCGACCATGAGATCAACGGTTCGGACGCGCTCGAGATCGCACCGTCCGAGGCCTATTCGCTGATCGTGCTCGATCTGGGTCTGCCGGATATGCCCGGCCACGAGGTGCTGAGCCGGCTGCGCGGCAAAGGCTGCGAGGTGCCGATCCTCATCCTCACCGCGCAGGGCGAGGTCAAGAGCAAGGTCAAATGCCTGAATCTCGGCGCCGACGACTATCTGACAAAGCCGTTCGATCTCGATGAGTTCGAGGCGCGGGTGAAGGCTTTGGTGCGGCGCGGCAAAGGCCGGCTCGATCCGATCCTGCGTTGCGGCTCGCTGGTGCTTGATACCTCGTCGGCGACCGCCTCGATCGCGGAGCAGCCGCTGTCGCTGCGCCGGCGCGAGGTCACCGTGTTGGAAATCCTGATGTCGCATGCGGGACGCCTGGTGCGGAAGGAACGGCTGATCTCCGAGGTGTTCGGCTTCGACGAGCCGGTCGCGCCGAATGCGATCGAGCTCTACATCGCGCGTCTCAGGCAGAAGCTCGGACCGCAGGGACCGACGATCAAGACGGTGCGCGGCCTCGGCTATCTGATGGAGGTGAGGTGAGCGCGAAACGGATTCCCTCGCTCCGTCGTGCGTTGCTCATCAATCTGCTGGTGCCGACCAGCGCGCTCGCGGTCGCTTTCGGACTAGCCGGCCTCGTGCTGATCAACAAGACGATCGAGAGCGCCTATGACCGCGTGCTCGACGGCTCGGTGAAGGCAATCGCCGAGCGCGTCACGGTCGAGGATGGCGAGATATCGGTCGACATGCCGCAGGTCGCGCTCGGCATGCTCGAGACGCGCGCCAATGACAGCATCTATTATAGCGTGACCTACGACCAGAAGCCGGTGACCGGCTATCAGGATCTGCCGCGCGCGGACACCGCGACGATTCCGGTCGGGACCGTCAAGCACTTCGACTCCATGTACAAGGGAAGCGCAGTGCGTGTCGCCGCCACGACCCAGGCGATCTACGGCAAGCCGCTGCCGGTGCTGGTCGAGGTCGCCGAGACCATGAACGGACGGACCGCGATCCAGCGTCAGCTGCTGCTCGCACTGGTGGCGCTGGAGGCCGCGATCATCGCAACCGCCGCGGTGCTGGTGTGGCTCGCGGTGCGGCGTGGCCTTGCGCCACTCGTCGACCTCGGGCGCGAGATCGACACGCGGCAGTTCGGCACCGGATCGAGCCTCGACCGGCTCGACCTCGCCCACATTCCGCTCGAAGCCCATCCACCCGTGCGCGCGATGAACGAGCTGTTCGCGCGGCTCGAAGTCGCGATCCAGGTCATCCGTGATTTCATCGCCGACGCCTCGCATCAGATGAAGACGCCGCTCGCCTCGCTGCGCGTCCACCTGGCGCTGCTGCAGCGGGACACCAGCCACCAGCCCGACAATGTCGAGACCATCGGCGAAATCGAGAAATCGACAAGGCATCTCGACCGGCTGGTCGCGCAGCTGATCGTGATGGCACGCGCCGAGCAGACCGCCGTCGCCGAACCCGCGCATGAGGTGGGATCAACCGATCTCGTCGCGGCGACCAGCGAGGCCATGGGCCTGATGGCGCCGTTCGCCGCAGCCAAGAATATCGAGCTCGCTTTCGAGCCCGGGGTCGAGCATGCGCCGGTCGCAGCCGAATCCTCGGTGCTGCATGACATCCTGAGCAATCTGATCGACAACGCGATCCGTTACACGCCGGATGGAGGCAGCGTCGTCGTCAGCGTTATCGCGAGTGACGAACACTACGCCGTGCGGATTGCCGATAGCGGCCCGGGCATCGCGGCCGAACATCGCGAGCGGGTGTTCGATCGCTTCTACCGGATTCCCGCTGCCAACCGTCCGGCAGGTTCGGGACTTGGGCTCGCGATCGTGCGCACCTTGCTGCGGCAGAGCGCGGGGACGATCGAGCTGACAGATGGAATCGGTGGCCGCGGTCTGACCATCACGATCAACCTTCCCGCAAAATAGCTCAGCGCGTGCCGTAGGCGCGGTCGCCGGCGTCGCCGAGACCCGGCAGGATGTAGCCGTGCTCGTCGAGGCCCTCGTCGATCGCCGTGGTCCAGATGTGGACGTCCGGATGCAATCCCCTGATGCGCTCGAGCCCTTCGGGCGCGGCGATCAGGCAGGCCAGACGGATATCCTTGGCGCCGCGCTCCTTCAGCCGGTCCACGGCCGCGACCGCGGTGTTGGCGGTCGCGAGCACCGGCGTCACCACGATCGCTAAGCGCTCGCCGAGGTCGGACGGCGCCTTGAAGAAATATTCGACCGCGGCAAAGCTGTGCGGATCGCGGTAGAGGCCGATATGGGCGACGCGCGCGGTCGGCACCAGATCCATCATGCCGTCGACGAAGGTAACGCCGGCGCGAATGACCGGCACGAACACCAGCTTCTTGCCGGCGATCTTGGCCGAATGCATCTTCGCCAGCGGCGTCTCGACCTCGGTCTCCGCCAGCGGCAGGTCGCGCGTCACCTCGTAGCAGACCAGCATCCCGATCTCCTTCAGGAGCTCGCGGAATGACTTTGTCGAGATCGACTTGTCGCGGATCAGCGTGAGCTTGTGCTGGACCAGCGGGTGATCGACGATGGCGACGCCTTCCATGGCAAAATCCTCAAAAAACAGTTCCGTCGCTCAAAACCTTGATCGGCGGCGAGCCGTCGGCGCGGCGCGCAAAGGCTGCCGCGCGGCCGGCCGCCCAGCTGCCGCCTTCGAGCAGGCTCGCCAGCGGCAGCGACACGGCGTCGCGATTGAGCCGCGCGCGGATTTTATCCGCAAGCCGGTCGAGCAGCGCGACCGTCAGTGCGCGCCATTCGACGACGAGCGTGGAATCGACGTCGTGCGAACGATCAGCATCTGCGGGATCGCGCAACACCAACACGCCGAGATCAACGAACAGGCCGCCGTTGCGATATTCGGCAAGGCCGGTGAGACCGTTGATGTCGGTCACGTCGAGCCCCGCGCGTTGCAGCGGCTCGATCAGCGAATAGGTCAGCCATTGCGACAGCTTGTGCAGCGGCACGAGCCCATCGGTGGCGTCGCCGGCCTTGATCGCGGGATGTCGCCAGCAGTCGCCGAGCGAAACGCCGGCGAGCGTCAGCCGCGACGGCCAGATCGGGCCGAGCTGTTTCAGCACTTCGGACAAGATCGTCGGCGCGGCAATGGCGCCATCTGCAGCTTTCGCAGCGAGATGATCGAACAACCCACCGGGCCGCGGTCGATCGCGCAGCCCGAAAACGTCACTCCGCTCGGCCACCAACCGGCCGAGCCGGCGCAGCAGATCAGCACGGCCTTCGAGACCGACCAGAGGATTGTTGGCGCTGACCTGAAAGCCCTGCTCCAGTGCCGCCGCCGCGAACGCAACGAGCTTGTCGGCATCGACGCGGAGCGGGTCGCGTGCGTCACTCGAGAACGCGCCGCTCGCGAACATGTCGAGGCTTGCGAGCGCAAGTCCCTCGGAGCGGCCGACCGCCTGCCCGCTCGCCTTGTCATGATAGCGCCAGGCCGCGCCCGCGCCCGCATCGAGCAGCACACTGACGATAACGAGATCGAACTCGGCGCGCGCCCGCGTCGCAGCGTCAGGCCAGGAGATGCGATCGGCCATCCGCGACCAGCGGTCCTCGCCCTGCAGCGAAAAATGCCGCCAGCGCGCATGGAATGGAATCTTAAGCGACGGGTAGGCCTTTTGAATCGTCGCGAGCACGGCGTCGGCGACATCATCCAGCCGATCGGGGTCGATCCGGAAATGCGCGAGCCCGTCGCGCAGCCCGATCTCCAGCATCTGCTGCGCGCGGGAGCGCACCGCCTGTGCGGTCAGGAGCGAGAAGGCATCATCCTGCGTGGCCGCGGCCTGCACCGTCACGGATCAATACTTCTCCAGCGAGCGGCCGACGGTGTCGTCGAGATCCTGCGCGGTCGGCGCTTCCGGCGAATAGTAGCCGGCCGCCTTCTTGGCCGCGATCTCGACATGCGCGTCCGCCGGGATCAACTCGTCCGGGATCGGCACGCGCTCGACGATCTCGATGCCCTGTCCGGTCAGCGCGTCATATTTCATGTCGCTCATCGACAGGAAACGATCGATGCGCCTGAGACCCAGCCAGTGGATCACGTCAGGCATCAATTGCTGGAAGCGTGCATCCTGGACGCCCGCGACGCATTCGGTGCGCTCGAAATAGGCGGCGGCCGCATCGCCGTCCTCCTGGCGCTTGCGCGCATTGTAGACCAGGAACTTTGTCACTTCGCCGAGCGCGCGGCCTTCCTTGCGGTTGTAGACGATCAGGCCGAGCCCGCCGGCCTGTGCACCGCGCGCGCATTCCTCGATGCCGTGGATCAGATACGGACGGCAGGTGCAGATATCGGAGCCGAACACGTCGGAGCCGTTGCACTCGTCATGCACGCGGCAGGTGATGGTGGTGCGATGATCGGGCAGCTTCGCGACATCGCCGAACAGATAGACGGTGGTGCCGCCGATCGGGGGCAAGAACACCTGCATGTCCGGGCGCGTCACGAGCTCCGGGAACATGCCGGCGGTCTGCTCGAACAGCGTGCGGCGCAGATTGGTCTCGCTGGTGCCGAAACGCTCGGCGACTCCCGGCAGATACCAGACCGGATCGATCGCGATCTTCACCACCGACACGCTGCCATTGGCATGCACGACATTGCCGTCGGGCTTCAACCGCTTGGCGGCGATCGCGGCCTGGATCTCCGGCAGATCGAGCCGCGCGCGCGTCACCGCGATGCTCGGGCGGATGTCGGCCCCCTCGGTGATCTCGGTGCGGAAAGTCTCGGCGACCAGGTGCCCCCACGGATCGAGCGCAACGATCCGGTTGGGCTCGCTCCATTGCGGGAACGGCCCGATGGTCGCGGCGGGGAATGTGTTAGTGAGATCAGGGCGGCGCAGCGGGTTGAGCGCGCCGGCGGAGACCGCGAGCGCGCGATACACCGCATAGGAACCGCCATGGCTGCCGATCACGTTGCGGTCCTGCGGCCGCGACACCGTGCCAATGATCGGGCCCCGCGATCTCGCGTCTGGAGCGTCCCAGTGGATCGGGAAGGCATGCTTTGCGCCCGGCACCGGATGTGAGGTGAGGCGGATATGGTCAGTTCGATTCGAGCGGCTCATCAGACACGTCCTAAAACGACGACGGCCCGCCTGTACGACGGGCCTGGCTCAATCTCTACCGCTACGCAAAACGGCTCATCGCCGGTGATGCGTCAGAGCAATCAATATAGGTGCGTTGGCGTCGCGTTTCAAGTCGATCCAGCCCCGCAGGCAGCACCGCGACCTGCCGCGGTTAACGTTTGCCTGCCGGTTGGGCACCCTCAGGCCACGACCGGCCCGACCGACCAGGGCAGAGTCTCGCCGCCCTGGAACACCACGACCTCGGTATCGTCGACTGCGACCGCAGCCATGATGCGAGACTCGCGCCGCTCCAGCGTGATGGTGCCGCGATTGAGCGGGATGCCATAGAACTGCGCGCCGTTGACGGAGGCGAACGCCTCGAAGCGATCGAGCGCGCCCTCCTCGTCGAACACCTGCACATAGGTCTGCAGCGCGGTGGCGCCGCCGAACACCCCGGCCGAGCAGCATTCGGCCTCCTTGGCGTTGCGGCGGTGCGGGGCGGTGTCGGTGCCGATGAAGAAGCAGCTGTCGCCCGAGGTCACCGCCTTGCGCAGCGCCAGCCGATGGTGCTCGCGCTTGGCGACCGGCAGGCAGTAGAGATGCGGCCGCAGGCCGCCCTGGAAGATCGAGGTGCGGTTGATCACGAGGTGATGCGGCGTGATGGTGCCGGCCGCACGTGAGGCGTGGGCGCGGACGATGTCGACGGTCTCCGCCGTCGTGACGTGCTCGATCACCACCTTGAGGCCGGGATGGCGCTTCAGCAGCGGCAGCAGGCTCTGCTCCATGAACACGGCCTCGCGGTCGAAGATGTCGACTGCCGGATCGGTCGCCTCGCCATGGATCAGCACGGGCATCCCGATCTTTGCCATGCGCTCGAACACCGGCGCGAGCGCGGGAATGTCGGTGACGCCGAAATGCGAGTTGGTGGTCGCGCCCGCCGGATAGAGTTTTGCCGCCTTCCAGACGCCGTCCCTAAAACCCTTTTCGATCTCGTCCGGCGTGGTCGTATCGGCGAGGTAACACGTCATCAGCGGCTCGAAATCGGACCCCTCGGGCCGCGCGGCCAGGATCCGCTCGCGATAGGCTGCGGCCGCCTCAACCGTCGTCACCGGCGGCACCAAATTCGGCATGATGATGCCGCGCGCGAACTGGTTGGCGGTGAACGGCAGCACCGCCTGCAGCATCGCGCCGTCGCGCAAGTGAACATGGAAATCGTCCGGCCGGCGGATCGTGATCTTGTCCACGCGCCTGGCGGAGGCCGCCTGGTCGAACAATTGGCTGACGCTCATCGTAGGGTCTCCTAAGGTCGCAGCACGCGTAGCACCATGTTCCCGCGCTGCGCAACACAGCGATGGCAGCTACCGCGCTTTGCCGCCGGGATCGCCATTGCCCGACAACACCTGCGCCGCCCCGCCGATACCGCGGCGGAAGGCTTCGTCGAAGGTCACCCCGCGAAACTGCCAGCGATAGGTGTGGCCCTGCCAGTCGATCTGCCATTGCGTGGCCCAGCCGAGCTCACGATCGTCCCAGGTCAGCCTGCCGACCAGCGGGATCGCACCACCGAGTCCGGTCGTGACCGGCGTCAATTTCGAGGCCGGCAAGCGCGTCAGCTCGGCAGCATTGATGCCGGCCTTCGTGATGTCAGCCGCGGCCGGCAGCACGACGCCCATCCCGCGCCGCTCGCCCGCCGCGCGCAACGCGTCGCGCTGCAGCTCGGATTGCCGCTCATCCGTCGTGATGATGAAATCGCGCGGGTCCTGCTTCATCTCGACGAACACAGCGAGCACCGGCCGCTCGGCCAGCCACGGCTTGAGGTCGAGCGCTTTCAGGACATCGCCGATCCTCGCCTCGTCGAAATCGACGGTGAGATCGTAAGGCCGGTCGCGGGTGCCCTGCTCGTCGCGGATCGGCTTGCCGGAAAACTGGTCGTGATAGTTGAAGGCGGTGACGTAATCCCTCGCCTTCGCCTTGTAGGGCATGAGGCGCTTGTCGCCGGCAAGCTTCTGCGCGCCGGATATCTTGATCAGGACATCCTCGAAGCAAGCCGCAAAGCCGATCAGCCGGTTCGGCTCGAGCTGCCCCGTCACCACCGTCTGCATCCGATAGAGGTTGTCCGCCGCTCGTGCCGGTGAAGCGATCCAACACAGCGACGCGAACGCCAGCGCGATGCCAATCATCCGATGCTGTCTGGCCATGATCGCCTCCCACCGCGCGCGCCTTCTGCCGGACGCGCTCACGCAGCAACATTCGTCCGATTTTGCGGAAACGCAAATGCTATGGCTTCGCATGGCTGGCCTGACATATGCTATGGCCCGCACCAACGAGCGCCGCAGGAGGAACCCGATGAAATGCTATCAACTCCAGGGACCTGATGGCATCGACGGGCTGGCGCTGGTCGACAAGCCCGTGCCGCAGCCGGGCGCCGGCGAGGTGCTCGTGCGGCTGAAAGCGGCGACGCTGAATTATCGCGATCTGCTCACGGTGAAGGGCGGCTACGGCTCGCGCCAGAAGTTTCCGCTGGTGCCGGTCTCCGACGGCGCCGGCGTGGTCGAGGCGGTCGGCACGGGCGTGCGAAGCTTTGCGGTCGGCGACCGCGTGGTCGGCAGCTTCTTCGAGAACTGGCTCAGTGGCGAGCCGAGCGAGATCAAGATGCGCGGTGCGCTCGGCGGCAGCGCGGATGGCGTGCTGACGGAGTATCGGGTGTTTCCGGCGCATGGGCTGGTGAAGACGCCCGAACATCTCAGCGACGTCGAGGCCGCAGCACTGCCCTGCGCCGGCGTCACGGCATGGAGCGCGGTGGTCAAGCTCGGCCAGATCAAGCCGGGGCAGACGGTGCTGACACAAGGCACCGGCGGCGTGTCGCTGTTCGCACTGCAATTCGCCAAAATGTGCGGCGCGCGGGTGATCGCGACGTCCTCCAGCGACGCCAAGATCGAGCGGCTGAAGGCGCTCGGCGCCGACGTCACACTGAACTACAGGACCACGCCGGACTGGGGCAAAAAGGCGCGCGATCTGACCGGGCACGGCGTCGACCTCGTCGTCGAGGTCGGCGGCGTCGGCACGCTGAACGAGTCGATCCGCGCGGTGAGGATCGGCGGCACGATCGCCTTCATCGGCGTGCTGGCCGGCCCACCGCCGGCCGATCTGCGGCTGCCTTTGATGGTGATGCAGCAGCAGCGGTTGCAAGGCGTCACGGTCGGCTCGGTCGAGGATCTGCAGGCGCTTGCCGACGCCACCGCGCAAAGCCGCATGAAGCCGGTGATCGACCGCACGTTCCCGTTCGGCCAGGTCAAGGAGGCCTTCGCCCACATGGCGAGCGGCGCCCATTTCGGCAAGGTCGCGATTGCGATCGGTTAGCTGCACGCCCCGTTACGCTCCCGTGAACCTGGCCTTGCGCTTTTCGACAAAGGCCTGACGCCCTTCCCGCGCGTCGGCGCTTTCGCGCACGACGGATTGCACCTCGATCTCGCGGCGGAATTGCGTGGCGTAATCTGCGTGCTCGCTCTCCTCCAGCAGTTGCCGCGTCGCGACCAGCGCCCGCGTCGGGCCGTCGGCGAGACGCTGCGCGAGCTTTTTGGCTTCAGCGAGCAACTGCGCATCGTCGACGACGTCGCGCACCAGTCCCCACTCCCTGGCGCGTTCGGCTGACAGCGGCTCGTTCAGCAGCATCAGATCGAGCGCACGCTGGCGGCCGATCAGGCGTGGCAACAGCCAGGTCGAGCCGAGATCGGGCACGAGGCCGATCCGGCTGAACACCTGAATAAAGCTCGCCGAGCGCGCGGCGAGGATGATGTCGCCGGACATCGCGAGGCTGAAGCCGCCGCCGGCGGCGACGCCGTTGACGGCGACCACGATCGGCACAGGGCATTCGCGCAACGACCGCATCGCCGGCCAGTAATGCGTCATGACACCGGTGACGATGTCGCGGCCGAGCGACTCGAACGCCTTCAGGTTCTGCCCCGAGCAGAACCCGCGTCCCTCCCCGGTCAGCACCAGCGCGCGCACGCCGCCCGCGCCGGTCATCTCGCCGACGGCGGCTGCGAGATCGCCGAGCAGCTCCGGCGTCATCGCATTCAGGCTCGAGGGATCGTTCAGCGAGAGGATCCCGACATTGCCGTCCCGTTCGCGCTTCACTGCGGTCATTTTCCTCTCCATGGAATAGTCTGGTTGTTGCCTAGCTTGCTGTTGCGCTGATGGTGGCATGCTTGGCATGCTACGCCAACCTAGCCGCCTCCTAACAACAATAGCGAAACCAGCACCATGTCCGACCAGTTCTCCAATGCGCAAGTGATCCGCAAACCCGCCGTCAGCTCCAAAGGCGGCATCGTCGCCGCGCAATCGCGCAAGGCGGCCGAGGTCGGCGCGGAGGTGCTGGCCGCGGGCGGCGACTGCGTCGACGCCGTGATCGCGACCACCTTTGCGCTCGGCGTCGTCGAGCCCTGGATGAGCGGCGCCGGCGGCGGCGGTGCGATGGTGCTCTATCGTGCGCGCGAAAACCGCACCGAGGTGATCGATTACGGCATGCGCGCGCCGAACAGCCTGCGCATCGAGGATTATCCCATCACCGGCTCCGGCACCGCCGCCGATCTGTTTCCCTGGGCGCGGGTCAAGGACGATCGCAATCTGCATGGTCCCGGCTCGATCGCCGTGCCCGGCGTGGTCGCGGGCATGGGGGAGGCGCATCGCCGTCACGCCAGACTGCCGTGGAAGGATCTGCTGGCGCCGAGCGTCAAGCTCGCCGGCGAAGGCCTGCTCGTCGACTGGTGGACGACCGCGATGATCGCAAGCTCCGCCGTCGATTTGCGCCGCTATCCCGCCAGCGCCACCGCCTATCTGCAGGATGGCCTGCCGCCGAATGCGCCGTGGGGCATCAAGGCCGAGGTGCGGATGCCGCAGGATCGGCTCAAGGCCACGATGGCGCAGCTCGCGGCCGCGGGTCCGCGCGATTTCTATGCGGGCGATCTCGCGCAGACCATCGCAAGCGATATCCAGAGCGCCGGCGGTGCACTTGATGTCGAGGACCTTGCCGCATTCCGCGCGCATCTGCGCGAGCCGCTGGCGATCCCCTATCGCGGCGGCAAGGTGTTCGCGACGCCGGAGCTGACGGCGGGGCCGACCATGGCGCGCACGCTCGGCCTGCTTGAAAAGGCGTTCTCGCCCGGACGCAACGGGCCGGATGCTGCGGCCTACACCGCCTATGCGCAGGCGCTGCAGGCCGCCTATCGCGAGCGGCTGCAGGACATGGGCGATGCCGACGGCCGCCGCTCGCTCGGGGCCGATGCGATCGCGCCGGCCTGCACCACGCATTTCTCCGCGGTCGACCGCGACGGCAACATGGCCGCGGTGACGCAGACGCTGCTGTCGACCTTCGGCTCGCGCTTCGTCACGCCGCGCACGGGGCTGACCATGAACAACGGCATCATGTGGTTCGATCCCGAGCAGGGCAATCCGAACTCGCTGGCGCCGGGCAAGCGCTGCCTCACCAACTACACGCCGGTGGTGGCGGAAGCCGCCGACGGCCGCAGGCTTGCGGTCGGCGCCTCCGGCGGACGCCGCATCCTGCCGGCCGTGTCGCAGCTGCTCTCCTTCGTGATGGACTACGGCATGGACCTCGATGCCGCAATCCATCAGCCGCGCATCGACGCCAGCGAAGGCGCGGTGGTGATCGGCGACGTCCGCCTGCCGTCGGCAGTGCGCGACGCGCTCCGCGGCACGTTCGACTATGAGGAGGCACGGATCCAGACCATGCCGATGAAGTTCGCCTGCCCGAGCGTGGTGCTGCGCGATGGCGTCACCAACAGCGGCGCCACTGAGGTGTTCCAGCCGTGGAGTGAGGCGGTGGCGGAAGGGTGAGGCGATCAGCCGTGATGTTCGCCAGGACAACGATGGAGTCAGTTCGGATTCAACTGTCCGACAGCCTAACGGTGTAATCACTCGCGCATGCGGGTGATCCAGTATTCCAAAGACGCTTGCGATAGAATCGATGAGCCGCGGCGTACTGGGTCGCCCGGTCGAAGCCGGGCGATGACACCGAGTGTGGGGACCACAGCTTCGCATTCTCGCGACATGATTTGCCCGAGGTTTACTTGTCGTTCCGCCCTCTCCTTGAATCGAGGGCGCAGGGAAGACCGGGTGCACGCCGCACCCGCGGTCCCGTGCGCCATGTGCACAAAGAAGTGCGCGCACGAGCATACAGGTTCGGCGGAGGCATCCGGCCTTCCCTGCGCGATGGCTTTACGGCTTATACGTGCTCGCCCTGGTGAGACTCTGCTTTTGTGCCACCATCATCCGCGATCGGCTTTGGACCTCTCGCGTGCTTGCCACCTGCATCGGGGCGGCAGGCCCACACGACTTCACCGTCCGCCTTGCGCACACACGCCTGTTGCACGCCCAGCGGCCACCGCATCTGCACCCACGTTCGTGGCGTTCGCGAGCGCCCCTCGTGTCGGGTGAGACGGGCCATTGTTAGCATATTCCGAAGTTCGTGTAAAGAACATTATTTTTGCCTGATGACCTTGCGCCGTCGGGCAAATCAATGGTCCAATGTCAGCGGGAGCGCTGGAAGCGTAGGGCGGATTAGCCGAAGGCGTAATCCGCCGGCAGGTATCTCGGCGGGGAATGGCGGATTACGCTTACGCTAATCCGCCCTACGCATTGTGCCCGCTCCTACTCCGCCCGCATATCGAACCGCATCAGGCCCTCGCCGTCGAACAGCTTGACGGTCGCGCCGTTGACGACGACCACGAAGCAATGCTCGGCGGAATCGGTCGGGTCGTTCAGGGTGCGGCAGTAGCGGCTGCGGTCGTCGATGCGCCAGGTGCCGGTAAAGCGCTCCTCGCGTTCAGGACCGACCAGCACGGACGTCGTGCCGTCGGCGCGGGTCGGCCAGGCGCGAGGGCCGCGCTCGAGGTTGCGGCCGAACACCAGCGTCTTGCCGGATAGCGCCGCCTTCAGCGCCTCGCCGTCGAGGCGCTGGCCGGTGGCATGCGCGAGCGAGATGTCGGGGCCTGCATCCTTGTCGCCGGCCGCGGTCAGGATCAGCCACAACAGCCGCCCCATCTGGCGAAAGTCCGGCTCCCTCTTGTGCGGGAAATCGCTGTTGATGCGATGGATGATGACGAGATCGAGCGCCGGAATGACGAAGGCCCATTGCCCCTCGTAACCGATCCCCTCGAAACTGCCCGGCGGCATCTTCACGACCGGTGCGCCCATCTCGGTAATGAAGCCGGTCCACCACAGATAGGCATAGCCGAGACCGGGGCCGGCATCGGTGTAGGCTTGCGAATAGGCTTGCGTGCTCTCGCGCACCCAGGACGCCGGCACCAGTTGGCGATCCTTCCAGCGCCCCTCATGCAGATAGAGCAGCGCGAAGCGGGCGAGATCGCGTGCGCTCATGCGGATCGGATAGGCCCGATGCTCGGACTCCTTTCCGCTGACATACTGGCCATCGCTCGCGACATAGTCCTGCATGCCGATCGGATGCGCGATCTGCTGATCAAACGCATCGAAGATCGACTGCTTCGTCGCCTGCTCGTAGATCGTGCCGAGCGCGTTGAAATCCCAGTTGTTGTAGTACCAGAAGGTGCCGGGCGGATGGCTGCCGCGCGCCGGCCGCCGCTTGGCCATGCCCGGCGTCTCATACAGCGCGGCGTGATAGACGCCGGAGCGGGCCTTCAGGAGATCGACGACCGTTGCCGTCTTTTCGATCTCGGTCAGACCAGGATCATTATCGTCGATGCCGAGGCTACCGATGGTGGCTGTGGGATCGATCAGGTGCTTCTCCACCGCATTGCCGTAGAGCGCGCTGAGCAGGCTCTTGCGGATCGAATGCAGATTGGACTTCGTCGCGGTGTCGCCCCACTCGGCAACCACCCGGCCGTGCTGGACGATCATGACGGCGGCTGCCGGCGCGATCTGCAGCGACCAGGATTTCGCTGCCGCGAGTTGCTCCGCGGACCAGCCGGCGGCTTCCGGCGTGATGGTCTCGAAGGCGGTGCCGGGGAAATTGTCGGCGATGGCGTTGGCTTGTTCGGCACGCGCCGTGGTGAGACCGAAGCCGAGCGCGACGACGATGACCCAAAGACGAGCCCCAATTGCACGATGGTCGTTCATCGTCCCCCTCCCCACGCGCAGTCGCGCGGGGGATAGAGATAACAGATGCGCCATCGTTGCAGTAGTTACGGTAAGTTTAGCTCGGCCGCGGGCTCGTTCAGCCAACCGGCCCGGGAATCCAGTAGTCGCCGGCAAGCGGCCTGACTTTCACGTCAGGAATGATCCCGCGCTCCAGGCTCGGATCGAAATGGCGCATCGCGCGCTCGTTGAGGTCGATGATCCGGCCAGGCGTTAGTGGCCCCACGTCGTTGATCTTGACGATGATCTTCTTGCCTAACGCCTCCACGAGGGCAAATCTCGGCCTCGCGCCAAATTGGACCCCACCGAATTTCTGGCGCAAGCTGGTCTTGATGGCAGCCGCCCAGACCGAGGGATCATAGCGCTCGCCGGAGGCTGTGTTCGGGCCGCCCTCCTGCCGCCCGGGCCGGAACGGATTGTAGGTCGATGCTGCGCCGACGATCGCATCCCCGGACGCCTCACTGACGACGGCACTTGAATGAACTGCAACACCTTCACTTCGCGCAACCGTAACAGACATGGCAAGCGTCACCACGGCGCCGCAAATTGCGGCGCTCGAGCAAAACAACATCATAACACCTCGATGGATTTTCTAGATCGTCCGGTTCCCGACGCCGCAAGACATGGTCAGGCAAACGCGAATGCGTTCACGGCATGCCGTTTTTTTTGCGGATTCGCGCCAGATGGCGACGGAACCGTTGTGCGAACCAGTGTGGTCCTCGCACAAGCGTTCTTGGTTCTCACCGACTAAGACAGAGATTGCGTCAGCAACATGACTGAGTGAGCCCCTGGTGAGGGCATGAAAAGGCGCAAGAATCCAGCCGATGCCTGCAAAAAGCCGACATCTCCTGCATCAGGAGCACCCGCCGCAATTGAGGAGCGTCACCTTATCCTCGTGTCGGCCGCGATCAGCTCTCTGCCGTCGGTCGTCGTGATCGTCAGTTGCAGATGGCCGCCGCTGCCGCCGGGCGACGTGCCATCAAGCCGACTGATAGATATCCTGCCGAAGCACTTCCATGAAGCGGGCCGGGCTTCCGAGCTCCTTGAATCCGAATTGGCCATACAAGCCATGGGCGTCTGACGTCAGCAGCAGGAAACGTCTGAGACCCTGCAGGTCTTCGTGTTCAACGACACGACGCATCAGTTCCTTGGACAACCCCTTGCCACGATAGGCCTCGAGGATAAAGACGTCGGCAAGCAGTGCGAACGTCGACCTGTCCGTGACGACGCGCGCAAAGCCGATCTGTGCGGTGTGATGGTACACGCCAAAGCAGAGGGAATTTTCGATCGCGCGCTCGACCGTGGATCGTGGAATCCCGCGCGACCAATAGCTCTCCTCCGAGAGGAATTTGTGAATGACCGCCACATCCAGTCGGCCCGCGTCGGCTGAGATTTCGTAGTGGTCCGGCAAGCGCTGCATCTGCATTGACCTGACTTCCTGTTCCTCGCAAGCGGCGGCTGTTCAGCGAACCTCACCCAAACCGGTGATCATAGCGGCCGATCGACAGGTCCTTCGTATCGATGTCCGGCGTCTTCCCCGACAGCAGATCGGCCAGCACGCGGCCGGAGCCGCAGGCCATGGTCCAGCCCAGCGTGCCGTGGCCGGTGTTGAGATGCAGATTGGAATAGCGGGTTGCGCCGATCACCGGCGGGCCGTCCGGCGTCATCGGACGCAGGCCGCACCAGAAGGTGGCCTTGGCGAGATCGCCGCCGCGCGGGAACATGTCGGTGAGCGAATGGTCGAGCGTCGCCCGTCGGGCTGCATCGAGGCTATTCGAATAGCCCGAGATTTCCGCGGTGCCACCGACGCGGATGCGATCACCCAGCCGCGTGATCGCGACCTTGTAGCTCTCGTCCATCACGGTCGACACCGGCGCAGCATCGGGATCGGTGATCGGCACCGTGATGGAGTAGCCCTTCACCGGATAGACCGGAACATGAATGCCGAGCGGCTTGAGCAATCGCGGCGACCAGCTGCCGAGCGCGGCGACATAGGCGTCGGCCTGCAGCAGGCCGGCGCTGGTGACGACGCCGGTGATCCTGTCGCCCTCGGTGACCAGCCGCTCGATGCCGGTGTTGAACTTGAACTGCACGCCGAGCTTTTCTGCTTCCCCGGCGAGCGCCTGGGTGAACATGTGGCAATCGCCGGTCTCGTCCTGCGGCAGCCGGAGCCCGCCGACGAACTTGTCCTTCACTGCCGCCAGCGCCGGCTCCGCACCAATGCAGCCCTCGCGATCGAGCACCTCGTAAGGCACACCGTATTGCTTGAGCACCGCGATATCGCTGCCGGTGCCATCGAGTTGCTTCTGCTTGCGGAAGAGCTGCAGCGTGCCGCGGCTGCGTTCGTCATATTTGATCCCGATGTCGGCACGCAGCGCGCGCAGACAATCGCGGCTGTATTCGGCGATCGGAATCATCCGGCTCTTGTTGATGGCGTAGCGCTCTTCGGTACAGTTGCGCAGCATCTTCAGCCCCCAGATCCACATCACGGGATCGAGCTTGGGCCAGATCACCAGCGGACCGTGCCGCATCAACAGCCACTTGATCGCCTTGACCGGGACGCCGGGCCCCGCCCAGGGCGAGGAATAGCCGGGCGAGACCTCGCCGGCATTGGCAAACGAGGTTTCGAGCGCCGCATTCGGCTGACGGTCGACGACGACAACCTCATGGCCAGCCTTCGCGAGATAATAGGCCGAGGTGACGCCGATGACGCCGCTGCCGAGAACAAGGACTTTCACGCTTCCTCACATCCTGCAGCGGCAAAACAAATCGCCGCTGCGAAAACATCTGCTTTCGCAACGGCGATAGCAACTATCTAAAGCGCTGCGCGCTTTCGAGTCCTGTTTGAGCATGATCTTTATCGGAAAACCGCTTCACACTTTTCCGGATCATGCTGAAGCAATTATCACGCCACCCGCTTGATGGCGTCGCCGAGGATCGAGACGAGATCGTCGATGTGCTTCTTCTCGAGGATCAGCGGCGGCGACACCGCCAGCGAGTCGCCGCTCATGCGCAAATAGAGGCCGTTGTTGAAGCAATCGACCATCAAGTCGTAGCCGCGCGCACCAACGACGCCGTCGCGCGGTGCGACCTCGACCGCACCCATCAGGCCACAGTTGCGGATGTCGACGACGTTCGGCAGACCCTTCAGCGAGTGCAAGCCATCGCGGAAATAGTCGGCGAACTGCGCACCACGGGTCAGCAGGCCCTCGTCCTTGTAGATGTCGAGCGTGGCAAGGCCGGCCGCGCAGGCGACCGGATGCGCCGAATAGGTGTAGCCGTGGAACAATTCGATGGCGCCCTCGGGGCCAGTCATCAGGCCGTCATAGATCTCGCGCTTGGCGAACACCGCGCCGCACGGCACGGTGCCGTTGGTGATGCCCTTGGCTGTTGTCATCATGTCGGGCGTGACGCCGAAGAAATTGGCGGCGAACGGGGTGCCGAGGCGGCCGAAGCCGGTGATGACCTCGTCGAAGATCAGCAGGATGCCGTGCTTGGTGCAGAGCTCGCGCAGCCGCTGCAGATAGTTCTTCGGCGGCGGCAGCACCGCGGTCGAACCCGGCACCGGCTCGACGATCACGGCGGCGATGGTATCGGCGCCATGCAGCGCCACCATCCGCTCGACGTCGTCGGCGAGCTCGGCGCCGTGATCCGGCTGGTCCTTGGCGAAGGCGTTGCGGGCGAGATCATGGGTGTGGCGGATATGATCGACACCGGGCAGATGGGTGGCGAAGGCGCGGCGGTTGGCGACCATGCCGCCGACCGACATGCCGCCGAAGCCGACGCCGTGATAGCCGCGCTCGCGGCCGATCAGGCGGGTGCGGGTCGGCTGGCCGGCGGCGCGGTGATAGGCCAGCGCGATCTTCAGCGCGGTATCGACCGACTCGGAACCGGAATTGGTGAAGAAGATGCGGTCGAGGCCCTTGGGCGCGATCTCGGCGAGGCGCTCGGCGAAATCGAAGGCCATCGGATGGCCCATGTTGAAGGACGGCGCGAAATCCAGCGTGGTCAGCTGCCGCTCGACGGCGGAGGCGATCTGCGGGCGGCTGTGGCCGGCGTTGACGCACCACAGGCCGGCGGACCCGTCGATCACCTGACGGCCATCGACCGAGGTGTAGTACATGCCCTTGGCGGAGGAGAACAGCCGCGGCGTTTTCTTGAACTGCCGGTTGGCCGTGAACGGCATCCAGAACGAGTCGGTCTTGATGGTGTTCGGAATCTGATGAACGGTCACGGGGCGCTCCATGGGTGATTTAAAAGGAGTGGGCCACGGTTCAGGGTACTCAACAAGTCCTTTTCTGGCGGATCGCAACCTATTGATCTCGTTGAGGTGAGATGCGAAGATTTGTTCGATCCGCAACACCTGCAACACGGTTTTTCCCATGAGTGTCGATATCGGTGGACGCCTGCGATTCATCCGCGCGCGCGCAAAACTGTCGCAACGGGAGCTCGCCAAGCGGTCCGGCGTCACCAATTCGACGATCTCGCTGATCGAGTCCAACCAGATGAACCCGTCGGTCGGCGCGCTGAAGCGGATCCTTGACGGCATCCCGATGGGGCTCGCCGAATTCTTCGCCATCGAGCCGGAACGGCCGCGCAAGGCGTTCTACCGCGCCGATGAGCTGACCGAGATCGGCAAGAAGCCGATCTCCTTCCTCCAGGTCGGCGACAATCTGTTCGGCCGCAGCCTGCAGATCCTGAAAGAACGCTACGAGCCGGGCAGCGACACCGGCCGGGTGCTGCTGGTGCATGAGGGCGAGGAAGGCGGCATCGTGGTGAGCGGCAAGCTCGAGGTCACCGTCGACGACGAGCGGCGGGTGCTGAACGCGGGCGACGCCTATTATTTCGAAAGCCGCCGCCCGCACCGCTTCCGCTGCATCGGCGCCAAGGCGTGTGAGGTGATAAGTGCCTGCACGCCGCCGACATTTTGAACCGGAGGCAAGCTGCGGGCGACCTAAGGCTTGCGAGGGCCGCATGTCGCGGTCCGCTGGTCGTTGCCCATGCCTGCTCTTCCCCGCATTGCGGCGCTTGCCGCAGCCCTCTCCGCGCTGACGCCGGTCGCCTCTCTTGCGATGGACGATTATCTGCGGCCCTCCAGCAGCGCGCCGACCCAGATCAAGCTGTGCGGCGATCGTGACGGCGATGCGATCAAGACTGCCGACTGCAGGAAGGCCGGCTACGACACGCTGGTCGCGCAAATCGACCAATCCTTCGACAAGGCGCTGGCAAAGATGCCGGCGACCATCAAGCCGCTGTTCAAGCGCGACCAAGCCTGGTTCAACGAGGTCATCACCGACGCTGCCGAGACACTGTCGCAGGTCGACGAGCAGGAGCTCCAGGAGATCTTTGCGGAGACGCTGCGCACGCGTCTCGCCCGGCTCGACGGCTTCGCCGCGGGCTTCGGCCGCGCCGGATTCGCCGGCAGCTGGGGCAACGCGTTCGGCGCCATCACCGTGACGCCGGCCGATGGCGGCGCCTATCGCCTCGTCGCCGACCTGCGCGGCAATTACGGCAGCGGGCGGCATCGCGCCTGCAAGTTCAACGCGGTGGTGAAGCCGACGTCGTCAGGCTGGCTCACCGGCGAGGTGCTGGCTGAAAAGCCGATCGAGAAGACGTCCGGCGATACGTCCGAGCCCGCGAAGGCGCCATCGGTCAAGCTGCGCCGCCAGGGTGACACGCTGCGGATCGTCGGCATCGAGGGCAACGACAGCTGGGACGGGCTGAACGACTGCGACTCCATGTGGCAGATCACCGGCAGCTATTTTGCCGACGGCACATCCGATGCCAACGACAAGGCCGATCTGGCGTTCGTCGCGCCGACCTTCGACTGTGCAAGGCCGGAGACGGCAACCGACGAGGAGATTTGCTCCGATCCCGATCTCGCCGCCAACGACCTGCGGCTGAACCGCGCCTGGAAGGCGCTGCAGCCGCGGCTCGACGAGGCGACGCGGCGCGCGCTCGCGGACGACCAGCGCCGCTGGGTGAAGAGCCAGGCCGAGCAATATCCGGAATTCCTGCATCCCGCCTGGGAGAAGCAGACCTCGCAAGTCCATGCGACCGCCGATGCCCGCGACCATGTCGACGGCCTGCAGCGCGAGCGCATCGCGCTGCTCGAAGGTTTCGACGACAAGCGCGTGGGCCTGACCGGCGTCTGGCTCGCCGCCAACGCCATCATCAAGGTGACGCAGGAGGCGGACGGCACGCTGAAGGCCGTGGGCTGGAAATGGGACCAGGGCGACTGGAAGGCCGGCTGCGACTACGACATGTCAGGAAAAATGGTCGGCGGCGTCTTCCGCTCCGACGAGGATCGCAAGAATCCGGACACGCTGGAGCGCGACCACGCGATGCTGATCGTTAACCGGCAGGACGATGTCTTCGCCAAGAAGCGCACCAGCAAAAAGGACTTCACCGAGAACAAGGACGCCGACGAGCAGAAGTGCAAGCGCCGGCTCGACATCTCCTCGACCGCGCGGCTGTTCCCGGCAAAGCCCTCGCCGGACATCGACAATTTCAAGGGCTCGATCCGGTAGGCGCGGCGTTCTCCGATCGCACCGCGCGCGGTTCGCTCACAGCACAGACGACGGGCCCTCACAAGCAAGACGGTCGAAACCCCGACGCTACAGTGGAAGCCGATCCGATGAGGACGCCTTCCAGCCAACGGGGAATGTCATGCGAAACCGCCTGATCCTGAACTGCTTCTCGATGAACGTCGTCTCCCACATCTATCACGGGCTGTGGCGCCATCCCGACAGCACCCAGATGCATTTCGACAAGCTCGGCACCTGGATCGAGCTGACCAAGCTCCTGGAGAAGGGCTGCTTCGATGCGCTGTTCCTCGCCGACGTCATCGGCATCGATCCCGCCTACAAGGGTTCGTGGGATACCTATATCAAGGAGGGCCTGCAGATTCCCTGCAACGACTCGGCCGCGCTCTCCTCGGTGCTGATCGGCGTGACCGAAAATCTCGGCCTCACCTTCACGAGCTCGATCATGTCGGAGCACCCGTTCAGCTTCGCGCGCCGGCTGTCAACGCTCGACCATCTCAGCAACGGCCGGATCGGCTGGAACATCGTCACCAGCGTCAGCCACAATGCCGCGCAGAATTTCGGCTTCGACGAGATCATCCCGCATGACGAGCGTTACCGCCGCGCCGACGAATATATGGAGGTGGTCTACAAGCTCTGGGAAGGCTCGTGGGACGAGGGCGCAGTCCTCGGCGACAGGGTCAACGGCGTCTACGCCGACGCCAGCAAGATCCATCGCATCTATCATGCCGGCGAGCGCTTCCGGGTGCTGGGCCCGCATCTCTGCTCGCCCTCGCCGCAGCGCACGCCGGTGCTCTACCAGGCCGGCGCCTCGCCGGTCGGACAATCCTTCGCCGCGCGCAACGCCGAGGGCACCTTCGTGCTCTATCCGACCATCGAGGGCGCGCGCAAAGGCATCGCGGCGACCCGTGCGGTGGCGGTCGCGAACGGCCGGCGGGCGGAGGACCTGAAATTCATCCAGGGCTTCTCCTTCGTGGTCGGCAGCACGGAGGAGGAGGCGTGGCGCAAGTCGGAAGAGATCGACAAGGGCGTCAGCTATGACGGGCTTGCCGCCCATATCAGCCGCGACATGGGCATCGACCTCGGCATGCTCGACCGCGACATGCCGATCGAGCAGGCCAACATCGAGGGGCTGCGCGGCTTCATCACGATGTTCGAGGCAAGCAATCCCGGCAAGAAGGCCCGCGTGCAGGACCTCGCCTATGCGCTGTCCTACAACAGCCGGATCGTCGGCACCCCGGAGAGCATAGCTGATCAGCTCGAGGCCTGGCAGGACGCCGGCGTCGACGGCATCAACATGATCTGCCAATATTTTCCGGGTTCCTATCGCGACTTCATCGAGCATGTCATCCCGGTGCTGCAGCAGCGCGGCCTCGCGCAGCGCGAATATGCGCCGGGAACGTTGCGCGAGAAAATGTTCCCCGGCAGCGGCGGCCGGCTGAACGCGCGCCATCCCGCCGCGCGCTATCGCGGCGCCTTCAAGGGCGGCGGCGAAAAGAGCACCACCGGTACCGGCGTCAGCTGGCAGACCGAACGCGCGTAAGGGGGCTGACATGGACAAGCTCGAACCGGCCTTGTCGCGGCCCGATCCGAAGACGCGAGCCGACGCCTTCAAATCGGGGATGCGCAGGCTGGCTTCCGGCGTCGCGCTGATCACGAGCGCCGCGGGCGGCCAGCGCGCCGGACTGGTCGCAACCGCGGTCAGCTCTGTGAGCACCAGCCCGCCGACGCTCCTGATCTGCGTCAACCGCAACGCCTCGGCACATGACGTGATCGATCGGTCCGGCGCCTTCGCGGTCAACCTGCTGTCGGCCGGCGACGTTACGCTGGTCGACATGTTCAGCAAGACGGCCCGGCGCGCCGAGCGGTTCACCTCGGGCGACTGGCGCACGCTGGTCACCGGCGCGCCGCTGCTCGGATCGGCGCTGGCGGCGTTCGATTGCCAGGTGGTGCAGCGGCTCGGCTATGAGACGCACACCATCTTCCTGGGCGAGGTGATGCAGGTCAGAACCGCCGCACAGGAGATCGACCCGCTGCTCTACATGGACAGTGCCTACCGACGGCTGGAACGCGCCGCCTGAACGAAGGACTTCAGCTCCTTGGAAGCTGAGCCCCCTCGTGGCGATATTCCCGCGGCGTCTTGCCGAAGCGCTGGCGGAAGGTTCGGCTGAAATGCGACATGTCGTTGAAGCCCCAGCGGAGCGCGATCTCGGTGACGGTGTCGCCATCGGCGTCGGCCTTCAGGAAATCCCCGGCGCAGCGTTCGAGACGCTGCTCCAGCACGAGCCGGCCAAACGACCGGCCTCCCTCCTCCAGCACCTTGTGCAGGTAGCGCACCGAGATGCCGAAATGCGCGGCGACCTTCGCCGGCACCAATTCGGGATCGGCCACGTTGACGCCGATATGCTTGACCAACGACGTGCACAGCGCGTGGCGCGCCGATCCGCGCGCCGTTTGCTGCGCGCTTTGCGTCGCACCGAGCGACATCGCCACCAGCTCGATCATGCTGCTGCTTAGTGTCGTTGCGGTCGACGACAAGCCTTCGACGTTGCAGGCGACCGATTTCAGGAGATCGATGACGACGGTGCCCACGCCGCCATTGTCGGCCACGATCGTGGCCGTCGCCTTGTCGGGATGGCGCAGCAAGGGACGCAGCAGATGCCTGGGAATCCGGAACGAGTGCTGCTGCCAATCATCGCTGCAATAGTCGTTGAGATAGGGCTCGGTCGAATCCACGATCGAGAATTCGCCGGGATTGAGCAGCGCAGCGCGCCCGCCCTGCTGCATGCAGCACTGGCCCTTGAGCTGCAGGTTCAGGAAATAGACCTCGCTGGGCATGCGGCTGATCTCGGAACGCCCGCGATAGACCTTCTGGCGGTGCGACGAAATCGTGGTGACGTTGATCGAGGACAGCGGATGCGCCGTGACGTGGCCGGCAAAGCCGCCGGTCGATGATGGCCGCACCGGATTGAGCGCAATATAGGCCTGGCAGAGAACCTCTCTCCAGTAGCTGAACTGGTCCTGCTCAGGCAGATCGCTGGTGGTCCAGGTCTCCATGGCAAATCCCCAACACTGAGGGTGACGGGCATTCCAAAAAGCACTTTCCATGCCAGATCGCGCTGCATTGCGGCACAAACATTCGGCAGTGCGAGCCGGCCCGATTACATCACTGTGCTTGTTCACTGTCAGCACAAATGCTGGGCGCTCCTGAGCAAGACAGCAAGGTCTCTCCTTCCCTAGCCTCCCGCCGCGAGCCGATCGATGCGGCGCATGCGCCTGCGATCAACCAAGAATTGGTCAACTTCAGGGAGATGGGCAATGGGTATCGACTTCACGCTCAGTCAGGAGCAAATGGCCCTGCGGGCCGGCGCACGCGAGTTCGCGAACACCGTGCTGAAGGACGTTCGCAAGACGATACGGGAATACGACAAGCCCGACGCGCGCTTCTACGCCACGCGGCCGTTTCACAGGAAAGCGGTCGAGGCCGGCTTCGTCAAAGGCCTGTTCCCGAAGGAGTTCGGCGGCACCGACGTTCCGACGCTCGATTTCGCCATTGCCGCGGAAGAACTCGCCGCCGTCGACGTCAACGTTCCCAGCACGCTGCTCGGCACCGGCCTCTGCGTCAAGCCGATCATCTTCTTTGGCAACGACGCGCAGAAGAAGCGCTTCCTGCCCGATTTCATCGAGGACGGCACGCGGCTCGGCGCGCTGGCCTTCACCGAGGTGACGGGTGGCGCGAATTTCGACGCCGCCGATCCCCGGTTCGGCGTCAAGACCTTCGCCATTCGCGAGGGCGATGAATGGGTGATCAACGGCGAGAAGCACTACACCACCAACGGCACCGGCTGGGACGGCAAGAACTGCCATCTCTATGCGGTGGTCTGCCGAACCGATCCGAACAAGGGCGCGCAGGACTCGCTCGCCGTGATCATGGTGCCGGGCCATCTGCCGGGCATCAAGGTGACGGGGATCCTGGACACGGCCGGGCATCGCGCGACGATCTCGCCGCGGATGAAGTTCGAGAACGTCCGCGTCCCCGCCGGCAACATCATCGGCAAGCCCGGGGACGGCATCAACATCGTCTCGACCAACTTCGCCTGGACCGCAGCGCTGATCGGCGCCGCCTGCGTCGGCGTCATGCGCACCGCCTTCGACCATGCGCTGGCGTTTGCGAAAAAGGACGCGCGCTCCGGGCCGCATCCGATCATCGACTATCCGACCGTCGGCTACATGCTGGCCGACATGAAGATGAAGATCGAGGCCTGCCGCTATTTGACCTGGAAGTCCTGCCAGCAATACGACCTGTCCGGCGGCAAGGAGCAGGAACTCGCCGTGATGACCAAGGTGTTCTGCTCGGAAACCTGTGTCGATGTGGTCTACGATGCCATGCGCCTGGTCGGTGTCGACAGCTACACCGACATGCACCCGCTGGCGGAGCTGATGAATGACGCGATGTGCTTCCCGCTCTACGACGGCGGCAACATGGGCGCACGCCGCCGTCAACTGCACAGCATCATCAAGGGCCCGACCTATGATTCCCAGGTCGCGCCCTATGCCACGTACGGCACGTGATCGAATTCGCGCGGCGTGATCACGTGTCGCGCCGCGCGCATTGAGCTCACGTCAACAGCTCGTCAATCCTGATCGGAAATCGCCGCACCCGCACACCGGTCGCGTGCCACACCGCGTTGGCCACCGCGCCGGCGCTGCCGGTGATGCCGATCTCGCCGACGCCCTTGATGCCGAGCGCGTTGACATGGGGGTCGTGCTCGTCGACCGTCAGCACGTCGAGCGCGGGCACGTCGGCATTCACGGGGATATGGTACTCGGCGAGGTTGGCGTTCATGATCCGCCCGCTGCGGCGGTCGGTGATGGCTTCCTCGTGCAGCGCGAACGACAGGCCCCAGATCATGCCGCCGTAGAGCTGGCTTTGCACCATCCTCGGATTGATGATCCGGCCCGCCGCGAAGGCCCCGACCATGCGGGTGACGCGGACCTGGCCGAGATCGGGATCGACCTTGACCTCGGCAAAGACCGCGCCATGCGCATGCATCGCATACTCCGCCTGCGCCGCGGGATCGGCGGCACCGGTGGCGCGGGCGTCGATCTCGGCAAGACCTGCGCGCGTCAGGATATCCGCATAGGATTCGCTGCGGCTCTCATCGTCGCGACGGTGCAGGCGTCCGTCGCGCGCGACCACGCCGGTATTGCCGGCGCCGAACAGCGGCGAGCGCTCGTCCTTGGTGGCGAGGTCGGCGAGCTTGGCGATCACCGCGGCGCCGGCATTGTGGATCGCATTGCCCGCGGTCGCGGTATGCGCCGAGCCGCCGGCGATGCCACCGTCGGGCAGATCCGAGGTGCCGGACCTGAACTCGACCTTGTCGAGATCGAGGCCGAGACCATCGGCCGCGATCTGGGCGAGCGCGGTCCATGCGCCCTGCCCCATGTCATGCGCGCCGATCTCCATCACGCCGGAGCCGTCGCGGCGGATCGCGGCCCGCGCTTCGGCCATGAACATCAACGCGGGAAACGTCGCCGTGCCCATGCCCCAGCCGACCAGCAGGCCGGACTCGTCGCGCATGGTCCGCGGCGCCAGCCGCCGCTTGTCCCAGCCGAAACGCGCCGCGCCCTGCGCGTAGCATTCACGCAGCGCCTTCGATGAGAACGGCTTTCCGGTGATCGGCTCGACCTCGGCGTAGTTCTGCAGCCGGAAATCGAGCGGATCGATCCCGCACGCAAACGCCATCTCGTCGATCATGCTTTCCAGTGCGATCGATCCGGTCGCTTCACCGGGGGCGCGCATGAACAGCGGCGTGCCGGTATCGACGCGGACCGCATCATGCGTGGTGCGGATCGCGCGGCTGGCATAGAGCGTGTGGGAGGCGCCGGCCGCCGGCTCGTAGAAATCATCGTAGCTGCTCGACACCGTCCGCGCGTGGTGATCGATCGCGACAAGACGTCCGTCGCCGTCGACGCCCATGCGCAGGCGCTGCCGCGTCGGCGCGCGGTGGCCGACCGGGCCGTACATCTGCTCGCGACGCAACACCAGCTTGACCGGCTTGCCGACCAGCCTGGCCGCCATCACGCCGAGAATCTGCGGCCCGGTCAGAAACCCCTTGGAGCCGAAACCGCCGCCGAGGAACGGGCTGCGGATCTGGATGTTCTCCGCGGGAATGCCGAACAGCTCGGCGACGCGGGCGCGCGCCATCACCATGGCCTGGCTCGGCGTGTCGATCGACAGCCGGTCGCCATCCCAGGAGGCGACGACGGCATGCGGCTCCATTGCATTGTGATACTGCGGCGGCGTCTCGTAGACGGCCTCAACCGTTTTCGCCGCCGCGGCAAGGCCGGCCTCGACATCGCCATGCACATGCGCGGTCGGATTGCCGACGCCGACGACGGGCGGCTCGAAGCTCTCGCCGGCGTCGAGACCAACGCGCGCCGGCAGCGCCGCATAGCGCGGCGACAGCAGCGCCGCGCCTTCGGTGGCCGCCTCCAGCGTCTCGGCGATCACGACCGCAATCGACTGGCCGGCGTAGCGGATCTCGTCGCTCTGCAGCACCTCCATCCGGAACACGAATGGATTGGTCTTGATGTCGGGGTCGATCGCAAGTTTGGGCTTGTGCGAGGACGTCATGACGTCGATCACGCCGGGATGCGCCTTCGCCGCGGCGATATCGAGCGACGTCACGCGGCCGCGCGCAATGCTGGCATTTGCGATCACCGCAAACAGCATGCCCTTCGGATGATGGTCGGCGGCGTATTCCGCCTGCCCCTTCACCTTGAGGATGCCGTCGCGGCGGGTGAGCGGCTGGCCGATGTTCGAGCCATGCCGCATGTGAACGGGGTTCTGGGTCGGATTGAGCTCAGGCATGCAAGGCTCCGGAATTGGCGGCGAAGGGCGAGCCCGGCAGCGCTGATATGCGCGCAGGCGTTCCAGCCGTGGCAAGGGTCAGCGCGCGCACGATGACGCGGCGCGCCAGTTCGATCTTGAAGGCGTTGTCGCCGGACGGTTTTGCAACGGCGAGCGCGGCCTGCGCTGCTTCGCGGAAATTTTGTGCATCGGGCGTAGCGCCCTTCAGCACCTGCTCCGCGACACGCGATCGCCACGGCTTTGCAGCGATGCCGCCGAGCGCCACACGCGCGTCCTTGATCTTGCCGTTCTCAATCTGCAGCGCAGCCGCGGCCGAGACCACGGCAAACGCATAGGATGTGCGCTCACGCACCTTGAGATAGCGCGCATGCGCGGCGAAGTCGCGCGCGGCGGCCGGCAGTCGCACCGCAGTGATGAGATCGCCGGGCTCGAGCACGGTCTCGCGCTCCGGCGTCTCGCCGGGCAGACGATGCAACTCCTCAAGCGGCAGTTCGCGCCGGCCGTTCCTGCCTTCGATCTCCACGACGGCATCGAGCGCGACCAGCGGCACGCAGAAGTCGGACGGATGGGTGGCGATGCATTGCTCGCTCCAGCCGAGCACCGCATGCAAACGGTTCTCGCCCTCGCGCGCATCGCAGCCGCTGCCGGCCGCACGCTTGTTGCAGCGGCTCGCGGTGTCATAGAAATACGCACAGCGCGTCCGCTGCAGCAGATTGCCGCCGACGGTCGCCGCATTGCGCAGCTGGGCGGAAGCGCCCGACAGCAGCGCTTCCGCGACCGCCGGATAGGCCTTTGCGAAATCCGTGTCGTGGGCGAGGCCGGCATTGCTGACCAGCGCGCCGATCCGCACGCCGCCGTCGGGCAGATGCTCGATGCGATCGAGACCCGGCAGATGCGTGACGTCGACCAGCCGATCCGGCCGGCTGACGCCGCCCTTCATCAGGTCGATGAGATTGGTGCCGGCCGCAAGATAGGCCGCGCCGGGCTGCGCGGCGGCGGCAACGGCGTCGGCGAGCGTTGCGGGCTTCACATAATCGAACGGTTTCATGCGGAGCGCCTCTGCTTGGAATCGGTCTGGTTGGCCTGCGCCTCCAGCACGGCATCGACGATGCCGGCATAGGCGCCGCAGCGGCAGAGATTGCCGCTCATGCCTTCGCGGATTCGTTCAGGGTCGTCGCCGGCCTGCCCTTCGCACAACAGCCCGATCGTGCTCATGATCTGGCCCGGCGTGCAGAAGCCGCACTGGAAACCATCATGCGGGATAAAGGCGGCCTGCACCGGATGCAGCTGGTCGCCGCGCGCGATGCCTTCGATGGTGACGACCTCGGCGCCGTCATGGCTGATGGCGAGCGCGAGACAGGAGTTGATACGCTTGCCGTCGACCAGGATGGTGCAGGCGCCGCACTGGCCGCGGTCGCATCCCTTCTTGGTTCCAGTAAGATCGAGGCGCTCACGCAAGAGATCGAGCAGGGTCACGCGGGGATCGTTGAGCTCGATCTCGCGTTTGGTGCCGTTCACGGTGAGGCTGATGGAGTGGGTCATACAAGGCTCCGATCAGATGAGGACATGGGTGATCGTTTGCCGCGCCACCCCCGTGGCCGGCCTCGATCCGTCGCGGTGTGAGGACGAGAGGGTGCGACGTGGATCGGGATATACGGAGGCACCCTCCGCTTAACAAGGGGGCGGCCGAAAAGATTCAGAATCCGTCAAAACGCCGTGTGCAAACAACGCGATGCAGCCATGTTCGGGTTCAATCTAACCAGATCGTGATCTACATTGGGCCCATGGACGACCAGACCGACAGCATCCGCAAGCCCCGCGCCGACGCCGTGCGCAATCGCGAGCGCGTGCTCGAAGCGGCCAAGGCCGTGTTCAGCGCCGGCGGACCGGATGCGAGCCTCGAGGCTGTCGCCAAACGCGCCGGCGTCGGCATCGGCACGCTGTATCGACACTTCCCGACCCGCGAGGCGCTGTTCGAGGCGGTCTATCGCCGCGAGGTCGAGCAGCTCGGCGAGCTTGCCGAGCAGCTCAAGACCGCCAAGGACCCGGTCGAGGCGCTGCGGCGCTGGCTGCACTCCAATGTCGCGTTCGTCGCCACCAAGAAAGGCATGCATGCCGCGCTGGCGCTCGCCATGCAGAACCAGTCCGAACTCTACGCCTACTCATTCGATCGCCTGACCAAAGCCGTCGGCCTGCTGCTCGACCGCGCGGTCAAGGCCGGCGCGCTGCGCGCCGACATCAGCGCGGACGACATGCTGCGCGCCCTGATCGGCATGTGCTACATGCACGACCAGCCGGGCTGGCAGGCCACCGCGTTGCGACTGCTCGACGTGTTCGTGGATGGTTTGCGGATTCAGCCGGCGAAAGCGGCCAAGCCGTCGAAGGCGGTCAAGAACCGCGCGGCAAAACGATAGCGGGGCCCGCTAGCGACGCGGTTCGTACTCGTGGACGGAAATCCGCGTTTCACGCACCAGGTTCGCGAGCGCGGCGGTGAAAAAACCGAGCGCGACGACAAAGAGCAGCGCGACGCCGTATTCGTGCCGCAGCCGATAATAGGCGCTGATGAAGGCCACGATCACGAGCAGGCAGGTCAATATCGCGCTGGTACCGGCGAACATGATCGCCTGGTTCAGCAATACGGCGCGGCGCTTCAGCCGGGGAATATCATTGCCGAGCTTTGCCTTGCCGCCCTCGCCATCCGGAATGGCATCGAGCGCCTGGATCCGGTCGATGACCCGGTTCATGCGGGAGATCAGCAGAGAAACGAAGCCGGCAACCGCGCCAAGAAGGAACGACGGCGCGGTGACCTGAACAATCACCTGCGACAATTGTTCGACGGACGGCGTATCGGGAAACGGCACCACGCTCTCCATTGACCAGCGGGGATCGATGGCCTCGATCACACCGGGCTGACTGTCACCTTCCGTACCGGCGGTGTCCTTGGCGGCGATCGATCGACACGCTGAACCCTCCAGCCCCCAATCTCGTTCGAGTGTGAGGGGACGGGTTCCATCGACCTTGATCTACGTCAAGGGACGGACTTGCAGCCCAAATGGCCGACTTCGGGACTGCGCCACACCTAGCCCGTCAGGATCGGCCTCAGCTCATCGCGCTGCCCGGCGATGAACTCGAAGAACGCGGCGATCCGCGGCACCCGGCGGAGATCGGGATGGGTGAGGATGCGCCAGCTGCGCGTCAGCTCCGGGATCGGGCCGAGCACGCGGATCAGCTCCGGCTCGGCGTCGCCGAGCGCGATCGGCAGCGGGCCGATGCCGACGCCGGATTTCACCGCGGAGACGATGCCGAGCACGCTGTTGATGCGCGCCGCCATGGTCGCGTCGGGCGCCACCTCCTTCAGCCAGGTCACGGCGCGATGACTGGCGAAGGCACCATCGAGGCCGACCAGCAGATGTTTCGACAGATCCTCGACGCGCTCCGGCCTGCCGTGGCGCGCGACATAATCGGGGCTGGCATAGACTGCCCAGATCGACTCCGCGATCTTGCGCCCGACCAGCTCGTCATCGGTGTCGCCGGAGCGGAAGGCGACATCGACCTCGCCGCTCGCCAGATCGAGATAGCGGTCGCTCATCACGAACTCGACGCGCAGCCCGGGGTAAGCCGCGTGAAAGCGCTCGATGATGCCGGATTGCGTCAGCCGCGCGACGATCGGCTCGGGACAGGTGACGCGGATCACGCCCTTCATGTCCTGCGCGACATCGGCGGCGCGGCGCGAGAAGTCGGCGACCGCAGCTTCGATGCGTTCGGCGTAGGGCAGCATGGTCTGGCCGAACTCGGTCAGCCGATAGCCGGAGGCCTGTCGTGTCACCAGGGTGCGATTGAGCCGGCGCTGCAATTCGTCCAGTCGCCGCTGCACGGTCGACTGGCTCAGCCCCAACGCTTTTCCTGCCGCGATTGTGCTGCCGTGATGCGCAACCGCGAGGAAGTATTTCAGATCTTCCCAGTTGAACATGGGCGGGACTATGCACGTCTGCGGCCGCCCCTCGCAATGTTGCGGCTCCCCGGCTTGGGCTGCGGCACCTAGGATATTTTGACGCGGGGCAAGTCGCCATGCGTCGGAAAGATCAGGGGAACCCGCCATGGTCCGCAGAGCCATCCTCGCCGCAGCGCTTGTGGCCACGCTCATGACGCCTGCGATGGCGCAGCAGAGCGGTATCGCCAGGCCGACCCTCGTGCTGGAGCAGGTGGTCGAGGGATTGCCGCGCGACGAGAAGCAGACCGTGCGGGTGATGACCGCATCGTTCAAGCCGGGCGACAAGACCGTCTATCACACCCACCGCTTCCCGGTGACGGTGTATGTGCTCGAAGGTGCGTTCACGCTCGAGCTCGACGGGCGCGCGCCAATCGTGGTGAAGGCCGGCGAGTCGCTGGTCGAGCCGCCTGGCATCGCGATGACCGGCTACAACCGTAGCAGCAGCGAGATCACCCAGGTCGTGATCTTCTATGTCAGCGCCAACGACACGCCATTCCTGGACATGGCGCATCACTGAATCTTACCCCTCCCCGCTGTAGAGCGGGGCGAGGTGAAGAATCAGAGATTGCGGGTCTGCTTGTCGCCCCAGGCGAGCACGGCGGCGATGGTGCCGAACATCATGGTGACGGCGATAATGACGAGGACGGTGTCGAGGGTCACGGCTGACCTCCATGGTTGATGGAGAAAGCCTAGCGGGCCCGCCGCGGCGCGCGTTGCGCTGGATCAAATTTGCGCCATGGCTGGACAAATCGTCATTGCCCGCAGCCGAAACCAGCCTAGGATGATGAACGTAAGAGAAAGGTATCCGCCACGGAGCCCCTCATGCGTAGCATCCTCCTGATCGCAACTTTCCTTTTCGCGCTCATTGTCCCGGCCGCAGCTGACGACGTCGCCGCCGCGCAGGACGTGGTCCGCGCCCAGGAGCAGGCCTTCAGCAAGGATGACGCCGCGGCCGCCTATTCCTACGCCGCGCCTGCAATCCAGCAGTTGTTTCCGCAGGCCGACATTTTCATGTCGATGGTGCAGAACAGCTACGCCCCGGTCTATCGGCACCGCAGTTTCGAGTTCGGCGAGGTCCGCAGCGAGGGCAGCTGGATCGCGCAGCGCGTTCACATCGTCGATGCCAATGGCGAGGCCTGGGAGGCGCTTTACACGCTGGAACGCCAGGCCGACGGCAGCCTGAAGATCACCGGCTGCTCGCTGCTGAAAGCCGGCCAGGCCGTGTGAACCAGTTCACGCAGCGGTTGCAATTCCTCACGTATAGTATCGGAGAATTGACGTGAGGGCGTTACGATGGAATTGCCGCTCCGTGAAAGCTGTGCTGAGCTGTCCTGCGCCGGCGTGCCGCCCGCGCGCGACGGTCGCCGTACTCCACAAAAGGCCAAGTTCTGCCTGAGGGGGTTCCAACGTCAGATCCAGCGATCAAGCTTCAAATTCTTCTCCGCCGCGAATGGCGGACGCCGCAAGGCGTTGCGAAGGTTCAGGACATCCTGCGCGAGCTTGGGCTGACGCCGACCGCCGCCGGCGCGGCGACGGTTTCCGCCGAGGTCGCAAAGGACAAGTTCGAGGAGATGTTCGGCGTCACCGCGACCGAGACCCCGCCGCGTCCGCCGGGCAAGACGGATTTTGGCCAATCGGGAGGACATGTCTCGCCCGACCTGAAAGTCCCCGCCGCGCTCGCCGACCATGTCGACAGCATCACGGCCGCGCCCGGGCATAGCTACTACTGAAACATCGTTCCTCGCTTCGTCGTTTCGTGAGCTGGCTGTTCAGGCTTCGCGCACGTGAGAATCTTTTTGTCCCGTGGAGAAGGAATTGAGCCATGTATGCCTATAAGCGTGCCGCCGGGTCCTCGCGCGACTCGAAGTTTGCCTCGCCATCCGACGAATTGCGCATCGCCGTCACCTTCAAGGGACGCGGTGGCCGTGAAGGCCCGACCAAGTTCGCTCCGCCCGTGTCGCTCGCCAGCGTCGCCGAATTCCAGCCGGAGCCGATGATGATGGATCAGGCGATGCATCATCTGAGCCAGCTCGGCTTCCAACCGACACGGCGCGGCAAGCTCACCGCCTCGGTCCGCGGCACCCGCGCACTGTTCGAGCGCACCTTCGGCACGACGCTGTCGCCGGTGCAGCTCGATTCGAAGATCGACTACGCCTTCCATTCGCTCTACTACCCGGCGCAGGGCGCGCCGTGGACGATGCCGCCGGAGCTCGGCCGGCTGATCGACGACGCCTATATCCAGTGGCCGCAGATCTATATGGGCCGCCGCGCCAAAGCGCGCGACACCGGTCCCGCGAAGAAGGCTGCGCCGACGCGAAGCACCGCGCGGCGGGCGACCATGCTTGCCGGCGCAGCCGCGCGGCTGCCGTCGCTGAAGCCGCCGGAGCTCGACTATTTCCATCTCAACGTGCCCGACGGCGTCACCGGTCTCCTCAACGTCGACAGGGTCCACAAGGCCGGCATCACCGGCGAGGGCGTCCGCGTCTGCATGGTCGACACCGGCTTCGCGCACAGCCATCCCTATTTCGTCAGCAAGCGCTACAAGACCTCGGTCGACCTTGCCCCGCACGCCACCAACGACGCCACCGATCTCAACGGTCACGGCACCGGTGAATCGGCCAATCTGCTCGCGGTCGCGCCCGGCGTGACCTTCATCGGCATCAAGGTCAGCAATGACGCCGATCCGCGCAACGGCGCCAGCATGCTGGAGGGCTTTCAGCAGGCACTCACGCACGATCCGCATGTGATCTCGATCAGCATGGGGTTCGACCTGCGCAACGCCGACGGCACGCAGCTGAGCGAGCTGCCGAACAACATGGCCTCGCTGGAGGCCGAGATCCAGGCCGCGATCGCGCGCGGCATCATCGTGGTGTTCTCGGCCGGCAACGGCCACTTCTCGTTCCCCGGCATGATGCCGAACGTGATCTCCGCCGGCGGCGTGTTCGTCGACAAGACCGGTGCGATGCAGGCCTCCGACTATGCCAGCGCGTTCCCGAGCAAGATCTTTGCCGGACGTTTCGTGCCCGATTTCTGCGGCCTGGTCGGCATGTTGCCGGACGCGCATTACATCGAGCTGCCGGTGCCGCCCGGCTGCGAGATCGATCGCGACGAGGCGGCGTCGGGCGACGGCACCACCGGCGACGACGGTTGGGGCGTGTTCAGCGGCACCTCGGCCGCGGCGCCGCAACTCGCCGGCGTCTGCGCACTGCTGGTGCAGAAGAATCCCGGGCTGTCGCCGTCGGATGCGAAGGCGATCCTGCGCCGCACCGCGCGCAGCGTCCCGGTCGGCTCGGCCAATCCGGCGAGCAGCGACGACAATGTCGGCAGGCCGGCCTCGACCACCGACACCGGCGCAACCGGCGCCGGCCTGATCGACGCGCTCGCGGCGGTCCAGCAGCTTTAGCGCCTCTTACCTGGCGAGCGACACGCGGAAGATGAAGTAATCTTCGGTCGGCTCGACTGCGCCGGTGAAGGATTGCAGCAGCGTGACTCCCAGCGCCGGAGCAGCTTGAAGCTCCTCCGGCGTGACGCTGTGATTGACGATCAGGATCGCGTCACCGCTGCGGCCCGCCAAGGCGCGCTCGGTCCGGCGCAGGATCTCCGGCGTTTCGATCGACAGCGTCCGGCGCGTGTTCCAGACGATGAAGGTGCCTGCGCATTCGCACTCCAGGTAGTAGAGCGGCCGGTCGAGATAGCCTGAGATCGTCGACATCGCGGTGTCGCGCGAGCCGAGGATGAAGGCGTCCGCGAGGTTGTTGCGCTTCAGCCATTGCGCCGCGTTGTAGCCATTGGAGAACGGCCGCGCCTCGGCCGCCAGCGTCAGCAGGCCCGCGCCGGCGGACACGACCAGCAGCGCGCGCCAAAGCCATTCGCGCCATCCGGCGATCCGCTCGCCTGCACAGGCCAGCCAGACCGTGCCGACGAAGACGACGAAGACGATGCCGTGGTGGCGTGCCAGTCCCGGAAAATCCCACAGCGAGGCGAACGCCACGATGCCGAAATAGGTCAACGTGAACTCGGCGACCAGCTTCCAGTCCCGCACGATCAGCCAGCATAATATGAGCGGCGACAGCAATGCACCGATGATCACCGATTGGTTCCAGCCACCTACCATCGCCAGCAGCCCGTGCAATGAGTTCGGATTCCAGAATCGCGGCGGCGGCGTGCCGGCCGGACCGAACACGAACCTCACGCCGTCCACCAGCCACTGCAAATCGAGCGGAAACAGCGCGCCCATCGGGATCAAGGCAAGATTGTTGAAATGTGTGGGATCGAACCGCAGATGCGCCCCGTAGGGCGTGGTGTCCGGCGCCGGCACGATCGACAGCAGCGCCGCACCAAGCGCCGCCAGATAGATCGCGCCGCCCGCAAGCCGTGTACGCAGCGAGGCCTCGCCGAACACGACGAGCCGCGCCGCCATCACCATCGACCAGATCGTCCCTAGCACCATCGTGTTCGCGAGCACGCCGAGCAGGACGAATTGCATCAGCACCGCCCGCGGCCGCAGCGAGCGGACCGCGATCACGGCAAAGCCGGCGAGCGCGACCAGCACATAGTTGCGGCTGAGCACGAAATACTCGAAGAACAGGACGTAGCTGAGCAGCAGCAGGATCTTGTCGACGGCCGGGAACGGCGAGAACCGCCAGACCAGCAGCCACACCGCGGCCGCCAGCACGATATGGACCACCTGCATCGACACGGGATCGTGGACGACCTGCGCCGCGAGCCAGACCAGGAGATGCCAGAGATCGGGATGGGTTTCGTAATCGAGGTTGCGAAACAGCTCCGACAGCGTCGGGCTGTAGGCCCCGAGCAGATACACCTGCATCTCGTCGCGCCATAGCGCGTGCCGCAGGGTTCGCGCGATGTCGTAGGCCAGAAGTGCTGCGAACAGGAGATGCGGAGCGATCGCCCAGGCGCCGCGATCCCTGCCAACTTGCTCCGCCAAACCAGCCCCCGAACCGATCGCCCGTACCAATTGTCGCGCGTTTTCGGGTCGTGCGATAGAGCGTTCTCGAGCGAAGTGGACCCCGGTTGGCGTCAAGAAAACGCGGTCAAACAGGACTCTAGGCCATTGCGAGCCGCTGCCGCGCGCGCAGCATCAGCAGCACGACGATCGCGACGTTCAGCCCATTCCAGGCGAGCCCGTTGGCAAAGGCCGCGGCATAGGAGCCGGTGGCATCGAAGATCACGCCCGAGATCCAGCCGCCGAAGGACATGCCGAACACCGAGGCGAAGATCACGATGCCGATGCGGGTTGCGGCTTCCGCGGCCGGCATCGCCTCGCGCACGATGATGGCGTAGCTCGGCACGATGCCGCCCTGGAACAGGCCGAACATCGCGGAAATGATGTAGAGCGAGGTCAGGCTGTCGAAGAACAGATAGAACAGCAGCGCCGTGCCCTGCGCGACCGCGCCGAGCAAAAGCGTGCGCAAGCCGCCGATCTTGTCGGCGAGGAAGCCCGAGCCGATCCGGCTGATGATGCCGAAGCCGAGCATCAGCGACAGCATCTCGGCGCCGCGCGCCACCCCGTAGCCGAGATCGCCGCAATAGGCGACGATGTGGACCTGCGGCATCGACATCGCGACGCAGCAGGAGATCGAGGCGAGCGCGAGGATCGCCGTCAGCGCATTGGTCGAGAGCCGCAGATTGACGCGCGGCGCCGCTGCGTTGACATGGCTGCGCCGGCTTGCCGCGCCCATCAGCATCCGCAACACGACGAGCGAGACCGCCATCGCAACCGCAGTGAAGATGCCGATCGCGATATGGGTGGTGCGCCAGCCGACGCTCTGAATGCCCCAGTTGACGATCGGCGGCCACACCGTGCCGCCGATGTAATTGCCGCTGGCGGCGATCGCGACCGCGAGCCCGCGGTAGCGCTCGAACCAATGCGAGGCCTCCGCCATCAGGGGACCGAAGGTCGCAGCCGACGACAGGCCGATCGCGAAGTGGAACAGGATGAAGGCCCAGACCACCGGCGCATAACCTGCGCCGATATAGCCGAGGCCGAGGATGCCGATGCCGGCCCCGATCGCGGTGACGATGCCGTAGCGGTCGCTGATCTTGCCGGTGATGACCTGCCCGAGGCCGAAACCGAGCATCACCAGGGTAAAGGCGAGCGACACGGTTCCGCGCGTCGCGCCGAAATCGGTCTGCACCACCGGCAGCGCCACCACGACCGACCACATGCCGACGCTGCCGAGCGAGCCGATGACCACGGCGACGGCAAGCCGCAGCCATGCCCGGCGCGAGTCGGGAACGAACGAAGCGGATTCTGGGGAGAATTGAGAAGAAATTTCCACGGCGGCGGCAATCTCGGCGGCAATTGCCTCCGGGTCAAGCCACAATGCCGCGATATTGGGCATGCAGATGTGACGGAGCATCTTGGCGAAACCGCAACGCAAGGTTAGTTTGCCCGACATGTTCGTGCGCCTGACGAGACGGAATCGGACCAAAGCGGGGTGGCTGGTCGCCCTGCTCTATCTGTTTTGCGTGCTCGCGCCGGGCGTTGCGTTGGCGCTCGGTAATTCCGCACCTTGCTTGCCAGATGTCGGAACGACATCGGTGCATTCGGAGCATTCCGCGACGGCGCATGACCACGCGGCGATGCACGACCACGCCGCTCATCACGCCGATGCAGCTCCGCACGAGCACAAGCAGCACCAGCACGACGGCAAGACCGCGCCCGGTCCGTGCTGCGCGATGCTCTGCCTGTCGGCACTCGCTGCGGATCTGCCAGCGATCGACAAGCCCACGCAGCCGAACGCGATCCGCGTCGCCGAGACCGCGCCCCGCCTGCACGGCACGACGCCGCCTCTGCTCGATCGTCCCCCCAACGCCTGAGCTGACGTTCACGACGTAGGCCGCGTGCGGATTCCGCGCGCGCCTGTGGTCTTTTCGCCAGATCAGGATCGTTCCATGTCTTCGCACTCACAGGCGAAGTCCGCGCGCATTGCGGCGGACCGACGCCTTGCATCGGCGCTCGCGACGAGCGCCCTTCTTCTCGTCGTCGCGGTCACCGCGACCGGCTGCATGCAGGCCGCAGCGCAGGTGTCGACCAAGGATCCGGCCGATCCTGCGGTAACGGTCGCACGCACAGGCTACCGCTCGACGATCGCGCCTTATGCGCCGCTCCGTCCATCCACGCCGGCGCCGTGGCGCGGCCGCAATAACGATGTCACGCCCAAGCCGAAGCAGGACCAGCCATGAGCCAATCTCCCGCGATGATCCGGCCCGTGCTCGGCGTGATGCTGGCGACCGCGCTCGCCGGCTGTGCGTCCTTCTCGCCTGATAGCGGCATGTCCGCCGTCTCGGCGCTGACCGGCGAACGGATCGGCAAGCAAACCGCCTTGCTGCGGACGCCCGACGATGCTGCAGCGGCAAGCGAGAAAGTCCGCAACCTGCTCGCGCGCGCCCTCACCGTCGAGGCTGCCGTGCAGGTCGCGCTGCTCAACAACAAGGGCCTGCAGGCGGCCTATAACGAGCTGGCGCTCGCCGAGGCCGATATGGTCGAGCAGAGCCTGCCGCCGAACCCGACGTTTTCGATCTCGCGCATCTCCGGCAATGGCGCGAGCGAAATCGAGCGGCAGGTGGTCGGCGACATCCTGGCACTCGCCACGCTGCCGTTCCGCTCCGAGATCGCACGCGAGCGTTTTCGCCAGGCGCAGTTGCGCGCCGCATTGGAGACCTTGCGGCTCGCCGCCGACGTTCGCCGCGCCTATGTGCTGGCCGTTGCGGCCAACGAGATGACCGCACTGCTGACCGACGCCAAGGCCACGGCTGAGACAACCGCACAGCTGGCAACCAAGCTCGGCGAGACCGGCGCGCTCAACAAGCTCGACCAGGCCCGCGAGCAGGTGTTCTACGCCGAGACCACCGCCGATCTCGCCACCGCGCGACAGGATGCGAGCAGCGCACGCGAGCGCCTGGCGCGGCTGATGGGTCTGTGGGACGACGGCCTCGGCTTCAAGCTGCCGGACCGATTGCCGTCGCTGCCGCGCCGGCCGCAGGCGCTGCCCTTCATCGAGGCTGACGCAGTCGCGCATCGCATCGATCTGCAGATCGCGCGGATGGAGCTGACGGCACTCGCCAAATCGCTCGACCTCACCAATGCGACGCGCTTCGTCACCCTGCTCGACGTCGCCGGCATCGATCGCCGCACCCGCGATCCCGAATCGCCCGCCTTCCGCGAGCGCGGCTTCGACGTCCAGTTCCAGATCCCTGTGTTCGATGGCGGCGAGGTGCGGGTGCGGCAGGCGACCGAGACCTACAATCTCGCCTTCAACCGCCTGACCGAGAAAGCGGTCAATGTCCGCTCGGAGGCGCGCGATGCCTACCGTGTCTATCGCTCGACCTGGGACATCGCCGGCCATTATCAGCGCGAGATCCTGCCGCTCCGAAAGATCATCACCGAGGAGATGCAGCTCCGCTTCTCCAGCATGCAGGTCGACGTGTTCGCACTGCTGACGGAAGCACGGCAACGTCTCGCCTCATTGCGCGCGGCGATCGACGCCAGACGCGCCTTCTTCCTGGCACAGGCCGAGCTGCAGACCGCCGTCAATGGCGGCGGCTCGGGCGCACGCGACAATCCGACAACCACGGCGTCCGCCGCGCCGGCGGCAAGCCCCGCACATTGAACGGAGACTTCACATGTTTTCACGCAGAGGATTTCTCGGCACCGCGGCGCTCGTCGGTGCCAGCGCCGTCAGCGGCCGGGTGCAGGCCGCCGCGATTCCGGAAGCGCCGACCATGGACAAGGTGACGATGCAGCCGCCGCTGCATCCGACCTCCGGGCCGGACTATCGACCTGTGGTGACGCTGAACGGCTGGTCGCTGCCGTGGCGGATGAACGGCGACTGGAAGGAGTTTCACCTGGTCGCCGAACCCGTGGTGCGCGAATTCGCCGAAGGGATGAAGGCCAATCTGTGGGGCTATAACGGCCAATCGCCCGGCCCGACGATCGAGGCGGTCGAGGGCGACAAGGTCCGCATCTTCGTCACCAACAAATTGCCCGAGCATACCACCGTGCACTGGCACGGCATGATCGTGCCGTCGGGCATGGACGGCGTCGGCGGGCTGTCGCAGCCGCACATCAAGCCCGGAAAGACCTTCGTCTACGAGTTCGAGCTGAAGCACAGCGGCACGTTCATGTACCACCCGCATGCCGACGAGATGGTGCAGATGGCGATGGGCATGATGGGCATGTTCGTCGTGCATCCGCGCGATCCGTCGTTCCGCCCGGTCGACCGCGACTTCGTGTTCGTGATGTCGAGCTATCTGATCGACCCCGGCACGTACCTGCCGAAGGTCAACGAGATGACCGACTTCAACATGTGGGCCTGGAACAGCCGCGTCTTTCCCGGCATCGATCCGGTGCCGATCCGGCTCGGCGACAAGGTACGGGTTCGGGTCGGCAACCTCACCATGACCAACCATCCGATCCATGTGCACGGCCATTCGTTCCGGGTGACCTGCACCGATGGCGGCTGGCTGCCGGAGACCGCGCAGTTTCCCGAGGCCACCACCGACGTGCCGGTCGGCGCGGTGCGCGTGTTCGATTTCCTCGCCGACAATCCCGGCGACTGGGCGTTCCACTGCCATAAATCGCACCACACCATGAACGCGATGGGCCACGACATGCGCAACATGATCGGCGTGTCGCGCAAGGATCTCGCCAAGGCGGTCGGCCGGCTTGCGCCGGATGCGATGGTGATGGGCTCGACCGGCATGGCGATGGGCAACATGGAAATGCCCGCGCCCGAAAACACGCTGCCGATGATGACCGGCACCGGCCAATTCGGTCCGCTCGAGATGGGCGGCATGTTCACGGTGATGAAGGTCCGCGAGGGTCTCGCACGCGACGATTATCGCGATCCCGGCGACTACAAGCATCCGCCTGGCACCGTCGCCTATGAGGTCGAGACGCCGGTCGCTGTGCCAACGCGGCAGCAGTCACCGGCCACCACGCCGCCGCAACCGCAAAAGAGCAAGTCGATGAAAGGAATGAAGATGTAGCGCCGCTCCTCCGACAATCACGACCGACCTCCAACGCACGAGACACCAATGAAGAAAATCGCAACTATCGCCATCCCCCTTATCACGCTCGCATCCGCGGCAGCGCTGCCCGCGCACGGCCATGAGCAGCACGGCCATGGCGGCTACTCGGCCGGCGAGCCCGGCAATCCCAAGCAACCATCGCGCACCGTCGAAATCGAGATGACCGAGATGGCGTTCACGCCCTACCGCATCGAGGTCAAGCGCGGCGAGCAGATCCGCTTCGTGATCCGCAACGCCGGCACCGAGGATCACGAATTCCTGCTCGCGACCACCGAAGAGAATCTGAAACACGCCGAGGTGATGAAGAAGCACCCGCATATGGAGCACGACGATCCAAACGGCGTGCGGCTGGCGCCGAAGAAGACGGCCGAGATCGTCTGGAAATTCACCAAGCCGGGCACCTTCGAATTCGCCTGCCTGATCCCCGACCACCGCGAGTACGGCATGACCGGCCGCGTCATCGTGAAGTGAAGCAAGACCAGGAATGGAGAATCACATGAAGACTGCTCTGCGCGCATTCAGCGCAACAACGCTCGCGTTCACCCTGCTGCTCTCGGCCGCCGCGGCGCAAGCCGCCGGCATCCCCGGCGAGGTCAAGAAGATCGACGAGGCCGCGGCCAAGATCACCTTGAAGCACGGACCCGCCAAGAGCCTCGGCATGGACGAGCCGATGACCATGGTCTACCGCGTCAAGGATCCGGCGCTCTTGAGGCAGGTGAAGGTCGGCGACAAGGTCGAGTTCGAAGCCGAGGAAGGCGCTTCGGGCTACACGGTGACGAAGATCCAGAAGAGCAAATAGCCGCGCGCTCCTCGCTCCGGCAAGTCGGGACGCGCTTCGCGCTCCGGGGCCTGCTACTCCGCTGGTCGGGGCGGCAGGTCCTTGGCTCCTTCGGGCGCCGGCTTGGCTTCCAGTTCGGCGATCAGTTGCTTCATCTCGCCGATCTCACGCACCTGCGCTTCGATGATCCCGTCCGCCAGCTTGCGCACGCGCGGATCGCGAATATGCGCGCGCTCGCTGGTCATCACCGCAATGGAGTGATGGGGGATCATCGCTTTCATGTAAGAGACGTCGCTGACGATCTCCTGGCTGCGCACCAGCCACAGCGATGCCGCGAAGACAATCGCGGCTGCGACACAAATCGCCAAATTGGCTGCACTGTTCCGATACATCCGCCACATGAAGCCGAGCATGATCACCGCCATCACCGCGCCCATGACGAGGGCCATCCAGGTGCGCGTCTGGCTGTAGAACACATGATCCGGCGCCCAGGTGTTGAGATACATCAGGCCGAACATCACGATGGTGGAGACGAGAATCATCGCCCCGAAGCGCGAATAGGACATGGTCGATTTCCGATTGTGGCACAGGTCCGGTGACAACCGTGACGGTCGTCCGGCGTTCCTATGGCGATCGGGCGCAGCGGACGCGACGCACGCTCATTTGTTGCCGTAGTCCGGATCTTGCGCCTGGAACGGACCGCACTTCGCACCCTTGGCGAAGCGCTGGTCGAAATCGACCGTGCCGCCGCCGACCGGAATCGTCGTCGGCGGCAGGCCGCGGGTGAACTGATTGACCGTGATGAATTTCTTGTCGGCGCTCATCGTGATGCGCACCGGCTCGAGTCCCTTGCCCTTGTTGGCGTCGGTCAGATCGAGCGTGTAGTAGCCGGCCACGGTCTGCCCCGCCCTCATGCCGCCCTTGGCGAAGACGACCGACTGCGGGAGATAGACCTCCATCGTGACGCCTTCGCCCTGACAAAAGACCATGCGCATCAGCCATTCCTTGTCGTCGGGTAACGTTGCGGCGGAAGCCGGCACGGACAGCAGCGTGGTCGCGGCGATCAGACTCAAGGCCGCCAGCCCACGACCAATGGACCGGGCTTCTGTGTTCGACATGAATGACCTCTGACGCGGAGAAATCGCGCTCCAGCCTTTCGTCGGCCCTCAATCGCCAAAGTTCAACTTGCCGCATCGGCCAAATCGGTCCGGAAAAGCCCGTCAGACCGACCGCCGCACCCTCCGTTAACCCTTTGCTAACCATACACCCGGCAAGAATTGCCGGGTGAAGTCGAGTGTCGTCGGTCGCGGTAAAGCGGGAGGGATCCCCCGTGGAAGCCAGTGCGGTGCCTCACTTTCGAAACGGCGGCCCTTCGGCCGTCGCGCAACCGTTTGGCGGGCGCGGCCGCCAGGCGCGAAGGGATGCGGCTACCATGGTCGACGTGACGGCGGGTCAGGGCACGGCTGGCAAGGGCGGCTTCAGCCTCAACGACATCGTTGACGTTCTCAAGCGCGGTGACCTCGCGCTGGCGCTCGGCGTGCTCACCATCCTGGTGGTGCTGATCCTGCCGCTGCCCGCGATCGTGCTGGACCTGTTCCTGGCGGTCTCGATCACGGTCTCGATCCTGATCCTGATGACCTCGCTGTTCATCCAGGCGCCGCTGGAATTCTCGTCGTTTCCGACCATCCTGCTGATCTCGACCATGCTGCGGCTGTCGCTGAACATGGCTTCGACGCGCCTGATCCTGTCGCGGGGCCATGAGGGCACGGCAGCGGCCGGCCACGTCATCGAAGCCTTCGGCAACTTCGTGATGGGCGGCAACTTCGTGATCGGCATCATCGTGTTCGCGATCCTCGTGATCGTGAACTTCGTGGTCATCACCAAGGGTTCGGGCCGCATCGCCGAAGTCGCGGCGCGCTTCCAGCTGGACTCGATGCCCGGCAAGCAGATGGCGATCGACGCCGACCTCTCCGCAGGCCTGATCGACGAGAAGACCGCGAAAGCGCGGCGCAAGGAGTTGGAGGACGAAAGCGGCTTCTTCGGCGCCATGGACGGTGCCTCGAAGTTCGTCCGGGGCGATGCCATCGCGGGCCTCCTGATCGTCGGCATCAACATCGTCGGCGGCATCATCATCGGCGTCGCGCAACAGGGCCTCGCCTTCTCCGAGGCCGCCCGCACCTACACCGTACTGACCGTCGGCGACGGCCTCGTCACCCAGGTGCCGGCGCTGATCGTCTCGACCGCAGCCGGCCTGCTGGTCTCCAAGGCCGGCATATCAGGCGCCGCCGACAAGGCGCTGATGAACCAGCTCTCCGGCTATCCGCAGGCGCTCGGCATGTCGGCCGGCGTCATGCTGGTGCTGTCGCTGCTGCCGGGCATTCCGATGCTGCCGTTCATGGCGCTCGGCGCCGGTGCCGGCGCGCTGGCCTGGAACGCACGCAAGCAGAAGCAGACCGCCAAGGCTGCCGAAGTCGCAGCCGCCGCTGCTCCGGCGGCCGCCGCAGCCGCCGCCGCTGCAGCAGCCGAGGAGCCGATCGCGAGCGCGCTGAAGATCGACGACCTCAAGATCGAGCTCGGCTACGCGCTGCTGCCGCTGGTCAACGGGCCCGACGGCACCGACCGCCTGACCGAGCAGATCAAGGCGCTGCGCCGCTCGCTCGCGGTCGAGATGGGCTTTGTGATGCCGGCGGTGCGCATCCTCGACAACGTCCAGCTCGAGGCCAACACCTACGCCATCAAGATCAAGGAGGTCGACGCCGGCTCGGGCAAGATCTGGCCGAACCAGTTCATGGTCATGGATCCCGCCGGCAACCAGGTGCAGGTGCCCGGCATCCACACCATCGAGCCGACGTTCGGCCTGCCTGCAACCTGGGTCGATGCCGCGCTGAAGGAAGAGGCCTCGCTGAAGGGCTACACCGTGGTCGATGCCGCGACCGTGCTGTCGACCCACCTGACCGAGCTGCTGAAGACCAACATGGCCGACCTGCTGTCCTATGGCGAGGTGCAGAAGCTCCTGAAGGACCTGCCGAAGGAACAGGGCGAGCTGATCAAGGACATCGTGCCGAGCTCGGTCTCGGTGTCGGGCATCCAGCGCGTGCTTCAGCTGTTGTTGGCCGAGCGCATCTCGATCCGCGACCTCTCGACCATCCTCGAAGGCATTGCCGACGCGCTCGCCTTCTCGCGCAATCCGGCCTCGATGGTCGAGCATGTCCGGGCGCGCCTCGCGCGGCAGATCTGCGCCCAGAACACCTCGCCGAACGGCTACCTGCCGCTGATCGCGCTGTCGGCGCGCTGGGAGCAGGCCTTCGCGGAATCGATCGTCGGCCAGGGCGACGACCGCAGCCTGGCAATGCAGCCGTCAAAACTGTCCGAGTTCATGACTGCGACCCGCAACGCCTTCGAGCAGGCGGCGCGCGAAGGCGAGGCCCCGGTGCTGGTCACTTCCGCCGCGACCCGCCCCTTCGTCCGCTCGCTGGTGGAGCGGTTCCGCTCGCAGACCACGGTGCTGTCGCAGGCCGAAATCCACCCCCGCGCGCGGTTGAAAACGGTCGGCAGCGTGTAACGGAACCGGGCAAATCAATCACGGCCGCGCGAGGTTTTTTCGCCACAGGCAACTGGTTTATCGGAACCTAGACAAAAGTGGCAAAATCGTGATCGGAATGAACATCATCCGATCAAGCATTTGAAATAACTGAATAAATATTCATACTTGATCCCACGGACGCGGTCTTTGATCGCGCCCGATCACGTCTCATCACCGCTTTGTGATCGCCCCTTGGGAACGGAATCTGCGAATCCTAGGTTTACAGGGCGCGGAACGTTGAACCCGGCGACGATCGGGACCGACTAATTCGCAAGAGCGAACGAGACGTCAAACAGCAGGAAGGCGGCAGGAGACTTCCATGAACCACTCGATCTACAGCGCTGATCGGATGACCCATCTCAAGATCGTGGTCGTCGCTCTGTTTGCGGGTGTGCTCGTGGCTGGCTTCGGCATCTCGGCGCGCAACACGGATGACGGTTACACGCAGACCGCGAAGGTGATGAAAGCCGGCAAGCCGGTGGTGGTCACCTCATCGACCAACTCGATGGTCCGCTAACAGGAGAAATTCACGAATTCACGTGGCTCTTTACAGCCCCCCAAAGTCGCTACGTGGATATTTAAGACCCCCAACTACCCCCAAGTTGACTGCGAAAACGCCCGCTCCCCACGGGCGTTTTCTTTTTTTGGGGTGCGGAAACGGACCTCATCCTGAGGAGACCGCGAAGCGGTCGTCTCGAAGGATGGCCAAAGGCGAGATCGGAGCTTCATGGTTCGCCCGGCGATGCGAAGCATCGTCCGGAGACGCGCGTACCGCGCTCCTCACCATGAGGATCAACAGCTACTTCTGCGCCGGCGGCACGGTCTCGATCAGCTTGCCGATGAACGCCGGTGATGTGGTCGGCTGGCCGTCGGGCGAGCCGCCGGCCTGCTCGATCGTGACCGCGTAGGTCGCGCCGTTGATGGTGTCGGAATCGTAGGATGCCAGCAGCGGGCGCGCGGTGAAATCGCTGGCGCCGATCACGCCGAGCGAGCGCGGCTTCGGCAGCTTGTCGGAGATCAGCCACAGCTCAAAGCTCTTGCCGACTTCAGGCACGGCACCGACCTTGCGGACGGTGAAGTTCTTGGTGGCGCCGTCGATCGTCATGATGAAGGCGGGGCCGCCGCTCTGCCCCTGCAGCAGCGCGACATATTGCGACGACGGCGCCAGCGCCGGTGCCGGCACCTTGACCTCGACCGTCTGGATCAGCGGTTTGGGGCGGATCGCCTGCGGCAGCGCATTGGGCTGGAAGATCTGCAAGCCCAGCATCACCACCAGCACTGCGGCGAGCGCACTCACAGCGGAGGCGATATTGCGCCAGCGCTTCACGCGGCCGGCGAGATCGACAACGTTGCTGTCGTCGGTGACCGGTGCCTGCCTCAGCTCAACCGGCTGCTGCAAAGGTTCGAAGACCGACGACCCGGACGACGAAGGGGGAATCATCGAAGGCTGAACGATCGGTGTCTCTGAAGGCTCAACGACCGAAGGCTCAACGACCGAAGGCTCGGAGAATGACGGCGGTGCTGCCTCAGGCAACGGCGGTGGCGGAGCTTCGGCAAGCGGCGGCGGCACGGGCGGCGCTGCCGGCACCACCGGCGGCGCCGGCGCATCGATCGGCAGCCCGATCGCCGCGCTGATGTGCTCCCACACGATCGGCCGTGGCTCGATCGAGCCGACCATCTGGTTCAGCGAACCGAGCCTGAACTCCCAGGCCTGCACGATGGCGGCGTATTCGCGGTCGACGGCCATCATGGTCTCGACCTGCGCACGCTCTTCGGCGTCGAGGGTCCCGAGCGCATATTCCGCGGCGAGCGCGATATGGTCTTCGCTATAGGCCATCACTTAGAGTCCAAGACACTCCCGGATTTCCAACATGCTGCGACGCAGCCAGGTCTTCACCGTATTCACCGGCGTCTCGAACTTTGCGGACAGCTGCTCGCGGCTCCAGCCATTGTAATAGGCCAGCAGCACCAGCTTCTGCCGATCCGGCTCCAGACGACCGACGCACTCCAACAACCGCTTCAACTCTTCCGTCATCTCCCGACGCGCCAGCGGATCGGGGCTCTCGGCAGCCACTTCCATGGCCGCGGGTTCTTCCTCCAGCGAGAGCTCGCTCTTCTTGCGCACCACGTCGATGGCGCGGTTGCGCGCGATCGACGCCATCCAAGTGATCGGGGACGACAGGGCTGGATTGAACTGTCCGGCGCTGTTCCAGATCTTGACGTAAGCCTCCTGAATGACCTCCTCGGCGAGATCCTGTCGACGCAAGATACGCAGCACCACGCCGAACAGTTTCGCGCGCGTGGCGACGTAGAGGCGCTCGAAAGCGGCCTGATCCCTGTTCGCCACGGCGGCGATCAGTTCGACCAGTTCGGCCGGCGTCAGCATTCAGCGTTCCCCAAGATCGCCCGTCCCCATTCGCCTGTTGCCGGGAGTGGTCAGGCCACGGTGGTAGCACAATCTTTGCGGCTGCGGTCCACCAAGGGGCTGGTTTTCCGCAACGTTATCAAACAAAAACCCGGGCCGAAGGGCCCGGGTTCGTCCAACCTGGCAGCGGAGAAGGTAGGTTTTTACGCAATCGCGCCGAGGCGGGCACGCATCAGGCCGATCGAGTCCATGTCGGCCTGCTCGCGCGCGCTCTCTTCGGCGCGCTCACGGGCCTGGTCGCGCTCGTCGAGCAGCTCGACCTTCTTCAATTCCTCGAAGGCTTCGGACAGCAGCGCCTTGGCATCCTCGAGCTGGGTACGCAGCTCATCGGCCGAGCGGGTCAGGTTCTCACGACGCTGGATCGCCGCCTTGGCATAGGTCGGATAGGCGAAATGGGTGGGATCATTGATCCCGGCCCGCTCCTGCTCGACCTGGATTTCGCGCTCCAGTTCCACCGACATGCGGTGGAAATCGGCGATCATGCCCTCGATCTGGGTAACCCGGCGGCGCTTCTCGTCGACCTGAAACTTCTTCAGGCGGATCAGCGTTTCACGTGACTTCATCGACTCATACTCCCCAGAAGTCCCAGTTTTGCACGCGGGACACGAGCCGGCTCCCCGTCGGGCCCCACCGGCTTAACTAATGGCGTTCTGGGATGATGAACCGACAAAGTTAGCGTTCCGTTGCCAAACCCTGGAGGATTTGGGCCAATTGGCGGTAACCGTCCGCCAGGCCGCAGGCCTCGTCCTTGGACTGCTTCAGGAACGCCTCGAGGGGTTCATGCAGGCGGATCGCCTCATCGACCTCGGGGCTGGAACCGGCCCGATAGGCCCCGAGCCGGATCAATTCCTCCATGTCGGCATAGGTCGCCATCACCTGGCGCGCCTTGGTGATGGCGGGCAGGAAGTTGGGATCGGCCGAGCGCGGCATGGTGCGCGAGACCGACTTCAGGACGTTGATGGCGGGGTAGCGGCCGCGCTCGGCGATCGAGCGCTGCATGACAATGTGGCCATCGAGGATGCCGCGCACGGCATCCGCTATCGGCTCATTGTGGTCGTCGCCGTCGACCAGCACGGTGAAGATCGCGGTGATGGTGCCTGTGCTGATCCCGGGGCCGGCCCGCTCCAGAAGCTTCGGCAGCTCGGTGAACACGGTCGGCGTGTAGCCCTTGGCGGTCGGCGGCTCGCCGGCGGACAGCCCGATCTCGCGCTGCGCCATCGCAAAGCGCGTCACCGAGTCCATCAGGCAAAGGACATCCTTATCCTCGTCGCGGAAGTATTCGGCGATCGCGAGCGTCAGATACGCGGCCTGCCGCCGCATCAGCGCCGGCTCGTCGGAGGTCGCGACCACAACGACCGAGCGCGCCAGGCCCTCCTCGCCGAGGTCTTCCTGCAAGAATTCCTGCACCTCGCGGCCGCGTTCGCCGATCAGCCCGATGATGGTGATGTCGGCGTCGACATTGCGCGCCAGCATCGACAGCAGCACCGATTTGCCGACGCCGGAGCCGGCGAAGATGCCGAGCCGCTGGCCGCGGCAGCAGGTGAGGAAGGTGTTGAGCGCGCGCACGCCGAGATCGAGCGGCGCCCCGACCCGCTTGCGTGAATGCGCCGGCGGCGGCGAGTTGCGATAGGGCATCGGCGAGGCGCCCTGCTCCAGCGGGCCCTTGCCGTCGATCGGCTCGCCCATCGCGTTGACGACGCGGCCGAGCCAGGCCGGCGACGGCCGCACCTGCCCCGCGGCATTGGCGACGACGGCGCGGCAACCGCGCCTGACGCCATCCAACCCGCCGAACGGCATCACCACCGCGTTGCTGCCGGAGAAGCCAATCACCTCGGCCGGAATGAAGCGGTTGGCCCCGACATCGATGACGATGCGCGCACCGACCGACATCGCATGAATGGGTCCGGCGATCTCGACCATCAGGCCGCGCACGCCCACGACTCGGCCATAAATATTGACGCCGTCGATGTCGCCGATCTGCTCCGCGAGCGCCTTCATTGCGAAAACCTTAAGTTTCCACGCATTTTCGGCCGCCGCTTAACTTCGTGTTTACCCGCATCATTAATCATTGCGTCACTGTCTTTGGTGACTGAGGTCGGCTGCCCATCAGAAGAAGGGGAGTCGCGGGAGTCGGTTAGGCCCGGCTCTTAATGTGGAACTTGAACGAAGCTGGATAGGAAAACCTTCTTCTGCACAGCATCTTAGGGCGATTCGACAAAAATTGCACGGTTAGAGCTTGCGCGGAGGAATCAGTTTTTGTTAACCATATCTCGTCAGGATCCGAATCAGTTGTTGAAGGCGTTTTGTGAGTGCCGCAAGTGCGGCCGACCTGACGCCCGGAGCGGCGACTATAGGGGACTGGCATGCGCGTTTTGCTGATTGAAGATGACAGCGCCGTCGCGCAGTCGATCGAATTGATGCTCAAATCCGAGAGTTTCAACGTCTATACGACGGACCTCGGGGAAGAAGGCGTCGATCTCGGCAAGCTTTACGACTACGACATTATCCTTCTCGACCTCAACCTGCCCGACATGTCCGGCTACGACGTGCTCAAGCAGCTGCGGGTATCGAAGATCAAGACCCCCATTCTGATCCTCTCCGGCCTCGCCGGCATCGAGGACAAGGTCAAGGGTCTCGGCGTCGGCGCCGACGACTACATGACCAAGCCCTTCCACAAGGACGAACTGGTCGCCCGCATCCACGCGATCGTGCGCCGCTCCAAGGGCCACGCCCAGTCGGTCATCCAGACCGGCGACCTCGTGGTCAATCTCGACACCAAGACGGTCGAGGTCGGCGGCCAGCGCGTCCACCTGACGGGCAAGGAATACCAGATGCTGGAGCTGCTCTCGCTCCGCAAGGGCACCACGCTCACCAAAGAAATGTTCCTCAACCACCTCTATGGCGGCATGGACGAGCCCGAGCTGAAGATCATCGACGTCTTCATCTGCAAGCTGCGCAAGAAGCTCGCCAACGCTTCCGAAGGCCGCAACTTCATCGAGACCGTCTGGGGCCGCGGCTACGTGCTGCGCGAGCCGCACGAGGCCGACGAGCGCATCCCCGCCTAGGACTTACGGGACCCATAGCGAACCGGACACGGTTCACTCCTCCCGACTGGACCCCGCCGCGAATGGCGGGGTTTTTGTTTTTGGGGACTGAACCTGCCCGTCCCATGCGCCGACCAACGGAACGTGCAATCCTCCGTCGCGATTCCTGACGAGATTCCGGGCGCGTTCAATGATCCTGCAATCCCTCGCCGGCCTGCCGGCGTTCCTGGTCTATTTCTGCACGGCACTGATCGCCGTGATCGCCTATCTCTTCGTCTACACCCGCGTCACACCGCATAATGAATTCCAGCTGATCCGCGACAATGATGCGGCGGCGGCGATCGCGCTGGGCCTCAGCCTGCTCGGCTTCGTGCTGCCGGTGGTCAGCGCGATCGCGCATTCGGCCAATGTGATCGACTGCTTCATCTGGAGCCTGATCGCGCTGGTCGTGCAGATCATCGTCTACTACCTGGTCAGGGTCCCCGTGCCGAAGCTGTCGGAGCGGATTGCAGCCGGCGAGCTCGCGGCGGCGATCTGGCTCGGTCTCGCCTCGCTGGCCGCGGGCGCGCTGAACGCCGCCTGCATGATCTACTGACACATGATCGACTGACATGAGCAAACCGAACCCCAATTTCGGCAAGCGCAAAGCGACGGTCCCGCAGGTGCCGGCGCAGTCCGGGCCGCCGGCCAAGCGCTCCAACCATGTCGCGCTGCTGGTGATGGGCACATTGGCGGTCGGCGGCAGCGCCTATGCGCTGATGCCGAAGCCGAACTGCCAGCCGGTGCCGCCGCCCGCGCCCGGCGTGGCCGCACCGGTGACGCCGCAGCCCGGCGCCGATTGTACGTCGCGCAGCTCGTCGTCGGGCTCGGGCGGCCACAGCTATAGTGGCGGCTCCTCGCGCAGCAGCTTCTTCAGTAGCGACTCGTCCTCCTCGAGCAGTTCGTCATCATCCTCGTCGTCCAGCTCCAGCTCGAGCTCGGTGAGCCGCGGCGGCTTCGGCTCGTTCGCCCATGCCTTCGGCTTCGGCGGCGGTTGATGAATGACAGACACATTCTCGTGCGATGAAGCGCCATGGCTTGCCCGGCGGTAATGGCTGATGGACACTCGCGCGGCTGATGCAGAAGGGATCGCACCGATGAAGCGCTCGCGCCGTGTCCTCTTGACCATGATGGGAAGTGCAGCGATCGGCGCGGTCTCGATGGGGCTGACGCGGCCGCCGCGCACCGATTGCGGACCCGGCAACAGCATGGTGCCCGGCCTCGACGGCAGGCCCTATTGCCGGCCGACCTATCGCGGCTTCGGCGGCACGCCGGCGCGCTTTCACGGGCATGGCGGCCATGGCGGTCACGCCCATGGCGGCGGCTAGCGCGCGCCATGCGACGCATCATATGCCTCGAGCGCGATGACTGGCGCGCGACCGCCGAAAGCGCCGGTTTCGATTTCCACACCATCGACGGCGAACCCTACTGGGACGAGCGCGCCTATTACGCCTTCTCGCTCGACGAGATCGAGCAGCAGATCGAGGGGCCGACTGCCGAGATCGACGCGATGTGCCTCGAACTTGTCGGCAAGGCGCTGGAGAACGAGCAGTATCTGCGGCGGCTGAAAATTCCCGAAGCCTATTGGGATCTGATCTCACAAAGCTGGCACGGCGACCAGGCGAGCCTGTACGGCCGCCTCGACCTGAAATTCAACGGCACGGCGCCGGCGAAGCTGCTCGAATACAACGCGGATACCCCGACCTCGATCTTCGAGGCCGCGGTGTTTCAATGGACCTGGCTGGAGCAGGCGATCGAACGCCACATCATCCCCAAGCGCGCCGACCAGTTCAACTCGATCCATGAGCGGCTGATCGAGGCCTGGAAGAAGCTCGCCGGCAGCGAGCATCTGCATCTCGCGGGGATGACCGGCAATTCCGAGGACGCCGGCACGCTGGCCTATCTCGAGGACACCGCCGCGCAAGCGGGGTTGAAGACCACCCTGATCGACATCGAGGACATCGGGCTGCGTGACGACGGCGCCTTCGTCGATCTCGACGACCGCGAGATCGCGCTCGCCTTCAAGCTCTATCCCTGGGAATGGATGTTCCACGACGAATTCGGGGCAAAGCTCAAGAGCGCGCCGACGCGCTGGATCGAGCCGCCGTGGAAGGCGATCCTCTCCAACAAGGGCATCCTGCCGCTGCTGTGGGAGATGTTTCCGAACCACCCGAATCTGCTGCCGGCCTATTTCGAGGATGACCCGAAAGCGGCCGAGCTCGGCACGTCCTTTGTGCGCAAGCCGATCTATTCGCGCGAGGGCGCCAATGTCGCGCTGGTCAGCTCCGGCACCACGCTGATCGCACAGGAAGGTCCCTACGGCGCCGAAGGATTCATCCGCCAGGCGCTGGCGCCGCTGCCGAATTTCTCGGGGCAGTACGCGGTGCTCGGCAGCTGGCTGGTCGATCACACGCCGTGCGGGCTCTCGATCCGCGAGGACGAGAACCCGATCACCGGCAACACGTCGCGGTTTCTACCGCACGCAATCTTGTAGGATTTAACGCGCGGCCGACGCCACGGCCCTCATCGCAACCGGCGAGAGGCCGGCGCGCGCGACCGGGGCAGCGCCGGTGTTCGGCTGATAGAGGCCGCGGCGATCCGGATAGGGGCGGAAAGTGTTGGTGATGCCGACCACCGACTCCGCCGCACCCAGCGCCAGCACGCCATCAGGCTCCAGCATCTTCGACAGGCGGCCGAAGATGTTGGCCTTGGTGTCCTGGTCGAAATAGATCAGCACGTTGCGGCAGAAGATGATGTCGAAAGTGCCAAGCTGCGAGAAGTCGTTCAGCAGGTTGAGCTGGCGATACTGCACCATGCCGCGGATGTCGGCGTTGAGCTGCCAGAGCTCGCCCGTTTGCGTGAAATACTTCACCAGCATCTGGATCGGCAGGCCGCGCTGCACCTCGAACTGGCTGTAGAGGCCGGAGCGGGATTTCTGCAGCACCTCGTTGGAGAGGTCAGTGCCGACGATCTCGATGCGCCAGCCCGAAAACAGCGCGGTCGCTTCCTTGATGCACATCGCGATCGAGTAAGGCTCCTGCCCGGTCGAGGCCGCCGCGCACCAGATGCGCAAGCTGCGGCGCGCCGCGCGGGCCTGCGCCAGCTTCGGCAGCACGGCTTCCTTGAGATGATCGAACGGGATCTTGTCACGGAAGAAGAACGTCTCGTTGGTGGTCATCGCTTCCACCACATCCGAGATCAGCGGCTCGGCGCCGCCCTTCATCTTCTGCACCAGTTCGGGAATGCCGGCGAGACCCGCCTTGCGCGCCAGCGGCACCAGACGGCTCTCCACCAGATATTGCTTGTCGGCGGACAGATCGAGACCGGAGCGGTCCTTCAGAAGCTTGCGCAGATACTCATAGTCCAACGGCGTCACGAACGGTCTCCCGAAAACACACGGACAAGTTTCGGTGCGATCTGATTGAGCGGCAGGATGGCGGCGCAGATGCCGGCATTGGCGGCGGCGCCCGGCATGCCCCAGACGACGCTGGTCGCCTCGTCCTGGGCGATCACGCTGCCGCCGGCGGCGACGACGTCCTTGCCGCCGCGCATGCCGTCCGAACCCATGCCGGTGAGGATCACCGACATGATGCCGCCCTGCCAGACGTCGATCGCCGAGGTGAACAGCGGATCGACCGCGGGCTTGCAGAAGTTCACCGGCGGACCGTCGTCGAGCGCGATCGCGGCGTCGATGCCGTGACGGACCACGCGCATGTGACGTCCGCCCGGCGCGAGATAGATCTGTCCGGGCTTGACGCTCTCGCCATCAACAGCCTCATGCGCCGGCCGCTTGCTGGCGCGCGCGAGATGCTCGGCGAGAATGGTGGTGAAGGTCGGCGGCATGTGCTGGGTGATCAGGACCGGGAAACGGTCGATCACCGGTCCGATCTCGGCGACCAGCGCCATCAGCGCCTGCGGGCCGCCGGTCGACGAGCCGATCAGCAGCACCTTCGGTGCCAGCATGCTGAACGCGCGGCGCGTCAATTGTGCGGACGATGCAGCCGGAGTCGGTGCATGTGCGACCGGCGCTGCGGCTCGCGGCGCCGGATGGCTCGGCGCCAGCGGCGGGCTTGCGGTGACGTGGCCGGCGCTGCGGCGGAAGCGTGCGCCGAGATGGCGGATCTTCTGGATCAGGTCGTGGCGGAAGGTCTCCGCAGCGGCCGCCTCGCGCGTGCTCTCGGGCTTCGGGATGTAGTCGGAGGCGCCGAGCGACAGCGCCTTCAGGCTGATCTCCGCATTCCGGCGGGTCAACGTCGAGGCCATGATGATGACGAGATCGCGCTTCTTGGCGAGCAGCTTCGGCAACGCCGAGATGCCGTCGAGATCGGGCATCTCGATGTCGAGCACGGCGACATCGGGATTGATCCGCTCGAGCTGATTGACCGCGTCGAGGCCCGTGCGCAGGGAAGCCGTGACCTCCATGTCGGGCTCGGCGCCGATCCAGCGCGAGATCATTCCGCGGATCACCACGGAGTCGTCCACCACCATCACCCGCAACTTTTCGGTACGGGTCGATGTCGGGGCCGAGGAACTGGTCAACGCAACACTCATTACTTCACCAACGGCGCAACGGCACGATTACTGAACTGGAGCCGAAGGCTTCTGCCGCCGGATCAATACGAAGCTAGATCAGTCCGACTTCCTGGAACTTCGCGGTGACGATGTCCTTGTCGAACGGCTTCATGATGTATTCGTTGGCACCGGCATGGAGCGCGCGCGCGATATGCGCGACGTCGTTCTCGGTGGTGCAGAACACGACCTTCGGCACGTCGCCACCGGGCATGCGGCGGAGGTTGCCGAGGAATTCGTAGCCGTCCATCACAGGCATATTCCAGTCGAGCAGCACGGCGTCCGGCAGTCCGCGCTTGCAGACCTCGAGCGCCTTCTCACCGTCTTCGGCTTCGACGATCTGGAAGTCGAGACCTTCCAGGATGCGGCGGGCGACTTTGCGGATGACGCTGGAGTCATCGACGACAAGACATGTTCTCATTTTCGGCCTCTACTTCCTGGTCCCTGCAAAGGGACCGTTTCCCTTGAACATTGTCGTTGAAGGAAATTCCTTTTTTAATTACTCACGCCGCCTTGGCGTCAGGCATCAATTCGAGTACGCGGTCGACGTCGAGCACGACCATGAGCTGGCCGTCGAGACGGTGGACACCGCCAGCGAGCTTGGCCATGCGGGGATCGAGGTTGACGGGATTCTCTTCCTTGCTCACTTCCGACAGCCGCAGCACCTCGCCGATCTGGTCGATCAGAAGGCCGTAGGACTCGCCGCGCAGGTCGACGCCAACCGCCATCGGCGGCTTGCCGTCATCGGCCTTGGGCAAGCCGAGCCGGGCACGCATGTCGACCACGGTGACGATGCG
>NZ_JAFCJX010000050.1 GCF_018130695.1 Bradyrhizobium jicamae
CAGGCGTTAGCCTGTTCGCTTGCTTACCACCAACATCGGGGCGGCAGGCCCACACGACTTCGCCGTACGCCTTGCGCGCGCATGTCACTCGCACGTTCGGCGTCCACCGCATCCCAGCCCGCGTTCGTGACATTGCGCAACGCCCCTCAGTGGGTGAGACGGGCCATTGTTAGCATAATCAGAAGTTCGAGTAAAGTGGAATATTTTTACACGAGGGGCTTGACGGCCTTTTGCTGATTTGCCCGTCGTGTTGAATCGGCAACACTTCGTTGGGCGTGCCGACAATTTGAGCAAGCCGCCCAGCTAATCTGTTTCCTCTCGTGCGCATCTCTGCCTAGTCTTGACGCTTGCGGAGGTGAGGCGGCATGCGTGCGATTCTGGATCATTGCAGCGGCGGGGTACGGCGGCAGTTGCCGGAGGGCGCCTCCTTCATCCACGAAGGCAGCAAGAGCGGGCACCTGTTCGTGCTGATCGACGGCAAGATCGAGGTCATCAAGGGCGACAGCGTCGTCGCCGTGATCACCGAGCCTGGTGCGGTGTTCGGCGAGATGTCGGTGCTGCTCGACCAGCCGCACAGCGCGACGGTGCGGACCGCGACCGGTTCGACCCTCTACGAATTCGAGAATGCGGCTTCCTTCCTGCGCGACCAGCCGGCCGTGGCGCTCCTGATCGCGCAGCTGCTGGCGCAGCGGCTCAACGTCGCCACGACCTATCTTGCCGACCTGATGCACCAATATGCGGGGCACGGCACCCATCTGGCGATGGTCGGCGAGCTCCTGCAGAGCATGATCAACCTGCCGCCGATGCAGGTTGCGCCAGGATCGGATCGGCAATCCGATCCAAGGATATGAGCCAGTCCGGCGGCTGCACCACCGGCGCGGCCGGCCGCTGCAGCGCCTGCGTCAGATCGATCTGCTGCGCTTCGCCGGCGGCGAGCCAGAACGCCTGGCCGGCCTCGATGTCGAGCACGATGTAGACCGGCGGCCGGCCCGGCTGCAGGCCGGCGTTGAACACCCAGCTGTCGCCGATCCGGTCGAACCACGAGCCGTCGGGAATGAACGGCGACTGGTGCACATGACCCGAGATCACCATCGAGGGCCGGTAACGGGCGATCCACTGCGCGAGCTCGACGTCGCCGAAATAGCGCTTGCCGCCCCAGCTGGTCGGCGAGTTCGCCGGCGGCGCGTGATGCACCCAGACCCAGCGCGCCGGCCGCGTGGCCGAAGCCTCCTCGAGCTGGCGGTCGAGCTGCGCCTTGACGAGCGGGCCGTCCCACCACGGGCAGACCGTGAACAGCGTGTCGCCGATCGCAAGACTGTCGCCGTCGCAGGCGATGCCGAACGCCCTCGCATCGGCGATCCAGCGCGCGATCTTCTCGCCGTCGCTGCGTTCGTCGAGGTCGTGATTGCCGGAGCAGAGGATGACACGGGTGCGCTCGGCCAGCAGCGACAGGTATTTCTTCACCACCACGATCTGGGCGCGGAAGTCGACGACGGAGCCGATGTCGAGCGCATCGCCGGCGAAGATCACGAGATCGAATTGCGGCGCCGCCGCCAGCAGCCAGTCGAACTGCGGCAGGGAATAATGCAGGTCGGCGACGACAAGGCAGCGCATCCGCTTGAAATCCAAATGCTCAGGAAAGAGGCGATCTGCGTCTCGATGCATTCAGTTGGATGAATTCGAGCAAATTTTGTGCCGCGCTACGCCAAACGGACGCGACAGATGTTCGCAGCGAGAGGGCTCCGACCTTCGCCTCGCCCCGCTCCACAAACTCGTCATGCCCGGGCTTGTCCCGGGCATCCACGTCTTTGTCTTTCAGCGCGCAAGGACAGACGTGTATGGCCGGGACGAGCCCGGCCATGACGATGCGGAGAGAACTGCTCCAGAGTCTTTGCCTGCCTCACACCCTTACCGCCGCGTGCGTAAACGTCACCTCGATCAGCGTGCCGGTGCGGCCGCCGGTCTTGATCTGGAATTTGGCGCGGTTGGCTTCGACCAGCGCTTTCGTCAGCGACAGGCTGACGCCGGAGCCGGACTGATCCGACGGCGCGGGCGTGCGGAACGGCTCCAGCGCGGCGGCGACTTCGTTGTCGTTGAGGCCGGGGCCGGTGTCGCGCACGCGCAGCATCACCTCGCCGAAGTCCGACAGCGCGGTCGAGACGATGACCTGGCCGCCGGCATTGGCGAGATGGATCGAGTTGCCGATCAGGTTCAGCGTGATCTGGCGCAGCGCGCGGGCGTCGGCAATGACGGGCGGCAGCGTGTGCGCGAGTGAGGTGCGGATGATGATGCGCTCGCGGTTGGCCTGCGGCTGCATCACGGCGACGCAGCTCTCCACCATCTCGTTGAGGTTCTGGTTGGTGAAGGCGAGGTCGAGCTTGCCGGTCTCGATCCGCGAGAGATCCAGCAGGTCGTTGACGATCGAGATCACGCGCTCGCCGGAGGCGCGGATGTCCTTCATGTATTCGACGTAGCGCTCATTGCCGAGCGCGCCGAAGCGCTCGCCGATCATCACCTCGGCAAAGCCGATGATGGCGTTGAGCGGCGTGCGCAGCTCATGGCTGATCCGTGCCAGCATGTCGGATTTTGCATTGGCCGCGCGCTCGGCCAGCCGCCGCGCCTCGCGCAGCTCGCTCTCGCTCTGCTTGGCCTGCGAGAGGTCGCGGAACACGGCGAAGAAATTCGGCCCGTCGGCGCGGGTGCGGCCCATGATCACCGCAAGCGGGATGATGCCGCCCTGGCGCACGCGGCCGAGCGCCTCGCGGCCGTGATCGAGCAGGCTCTCGACATCGGACGATTTGACGCTGGCGAGATATTCGAAGACGTCGTGCTGGCTCTCCGGCGCGAAGAGATCGGCGAGATTGTGCTTGATGAACTCGTCGCCGTCATAGCCGAACAGCGCTTCGGCGCTGCGGTTGCAGGACTGGATGTTGCCCTCGGCATCGAACATGATGATGCCTTCGGCCGCGGTATCGAGGATGGCGCCGAGCTCTTCGGCATCGGCGTGGCCGGCTTCAGTGACCGGCTCGGGCGGCGCCACGGCGGCTTCCGGCGCGGCCAGCGCGGCGGCAATCGCCGCATCCTCGTGACGCGTCGAGGAGAAGATCAGGGCGAGCGCGGAATCGTCGTCCCAGGCGATGGTGTGCAGCCGGGCTTCGGCCGAGAGCGGCGTCGCATCGTCGGAGGTCTGGCTCGCGGAGATCATCACCGGCGTGCCGGTGTCCGAGGTGCTACTGGTGTTGGACACGCCCGGTTCGACAAAGAGCGCATCGAGCCCGCCGGCGTCTTCCAGCGCGTGCAGGCTGGCATAGCCCATGCGCTCGAGGAAGGCGCGGTTGGCATAGAGCAGACGGTCGAGCCGGTAGATCAGCACGCCGACCGGCAGCAAATCGAGCAGCGCGCGGTCGCGCCGGCTTTCGCCGCGCGCCGGCGGCTCCGGCTGCACCAGCCAGTCGGCCTTGTGGCTGACGGGTTCTTCCGCTCTTGGCGGCTCGCTCGGCTGCGGCTGTTCGACGACGGCTTCGACAGTTTCTTCGTCGGTCACCGGCTTGATGGCGCCGGTCTCGCTTTCGAGCCGCGCCGACAATTGGCGGGCGAGCTCGTTGAAGGCGTTGTTCTCGACGGGCGTCAGCGACGGCGCCTTGGCATCGCCGGCGGGGCGGAAAGGCACCACGTTCTTCGGCGTGTCGTCACGCGTGTCGTGGCCGGTAGGCTCGGTCGTTTCCACGGGCGTTTCCAAATCGGCTTGGTGTGAAGTCTGTGTCGTGACAGGTGCAATGAATTCTGCTGGCGGCTCTGGCGCGATCGTCTCGGGCGGTGCATCCGCCACGGGCGGCTCTGTCGCTGTTGTCTCCGTCACCTCAGCTTCGGTGGCGACGGGCTCTTCGATCAAAGCTTCGGGCTGTGGCCACGCCGGTTCAACCGGCGGCGGCGCGCTGGCCACGGTTTCCACTGGGGTGGGTTCAGCGGGTGTTTCGATCGTGTGCTGCGCGGGGCTGGCCGACAGCGGCTGCGGCACCGGTGCGCCGGAAAAGAATTCATAGCGGCGAAGGGCTGCGAGCCGCGCCAGGCCGTCGAGATCGCGGCAGACGCCAAAGCCGCGATAGCCGGCGAAATTCCTGGCGCGGTCGAGGATCGGCAGGCCCGACAACTCGACCGGCAGCATGCCGCCGCCGTCGACCGGCCAGTTCAAGGTGATGCCGCTCCAGGTGTCGCGCGATGCAAAGGCCTTCATGACGCGGCCTTCGGGATCGAGGCCGAAGCTGTTTGCGATGTCGGTCCAGAGCCGGCCGAAGCCGGCTGCGGTGTGCATGCCGATCAGGCGGGTGAATTCATCCGTGCCGAGCGAGAAGCGGCCCTCATGATCCATCTGCCACATGAAGCGCAGCGGATGCCGCCGCGTGCTCGGCAAGGGCTCGTCGAGCCATGATGGTGCGGGTGAGGTGTCCGGCGCAGCAGATTGCGGTGCAGGCTGATCGGCAACGGCGTAAGGCGAGGGCGCTTGCTGCTCCGGCAGCGCGATCTCGGGTTCGTCGGCGACGGCTTCGACTTCGGGCGCGGGCTCGCAAGTGATCGGCTCGGGCGCATCTTGCGGATCGACGTCTGCCGCTTCCATCGCCGCCGGTTCGAACGAGAGGGCTTCGACCAGTGCCGTGTCGACGAGCGGCGTTTCGGTCGCTGGCACGGGCTCGGGCTCCGCGTGCACCGGCGCAGGTGCGGCCGCCTGCGTGGTGTCGTCCGCCGCTTCGAGCGCGTCGAATAATGCAAACTCGGCCGGCGCTTCATCGGTCAGCGCAGGCGACTCGTAGCTCGCGATCGGCGCTTCAACTGTGGGCGCGGGTGCCGGCTCGGCTGCGGGCGCAGGTGTCGCTTGCGGCGCGACCGGCGCAGCCGCGGTCGGTTCGGCAACGACCGGCTCCGGCGCGGCAGGCTGTGCACGTGCGACAAATTCCGGCGCCGGCTTGATCAACGCGACCAGCGCGATGTCGGCGCCGCGGCCGATCCGCAGCAGGGTGACGCGGCCGATCTCGATCCAGGCGTCGGCGCGGCCTTGCGCGAGCGCGTCGCTGCGCGTGATGTCGAGCTTGGCCTCTGCGAGATCGTGGAAGCCGATCAGGCGGCGCGCGCTCTCGCTTGCCGCGATCAACAGTCCGTCGCGGGTAAACGCTGCAGCCGGCGTCTCCATGCCCTGCATCAGGAGTTGCAGCCGTTCGGCCAGCGACAGGCTGCGGCCGCCGGCATTGAGCGCGCTGACCAGGATGCCATGGCTGCCGTCGGCGAATTCGAGCAACTGGCAGCCGCAGGTCGCGAGCACGCCGAGGGCTGCACCAAAGCCGCGCAGCCGCTCGAGCCGCGCCGGGCCGTTGAGCGGCAGGCGGCGCGCGAGGCTTGCGACCTGGCGGCGATGCGGCTCGGCCGGGCCGAACGGCATCGCGGCCAGTGCCGGTCCATTGGCGGCCCCGAATGCCAGCGCGCCGGCCGGGTTGGCCCACAGGATCCGCGCGCCGTCGACCGACCACAGCCATGCCGGCAACGGGCTGGTCGCGTGCCCGGCAAGCCGGACATCGCGCAACGCCTGGACCTGGAATTCCGCAGAGTTCATCGCTTCAAATTTAAGACTCGGAATTTGAACGCCTAGGTTGGGCTGCCGTCCCCCTCACGGCCACGCCGGAAATGGAAGAATGACAGCCTTAACGGACGGTTAGTATCGCAAGCGGGGGTCGGCAGGTCCACGGTCCGGACCCCCGGAGGCGGCTCGAAAGCCGGGATAACCTTAACTGGGGCGAACGATCGCAGGCCTTCCGGCGTTGACCGGTTGCAAACCGGGGCGGCCGGTTCGACGATGCGGAACCGGCCGCGCTGGCCGGGCAACAGGCAAGGAGTGGGACCATGAGTGACAATGGACGCGATCCCTTCGAGATCCCGAAGGACATGCGGTCGATGGCCGAAGCCAGCTTCGAGCAGGCCCGAAAGGCCTTCGACAAATTCCTCGCCAATGCGCATGCCGCCGCCGGCTCTTTCGAGGAGCGCAACGCGACGGTGCGCGCCACCGCCAAGGACATTTCCGCCAAGGCGATCGCCAATGCGGAGAAGAACGTGCAGGCCTCGCTGGACTATGCGCAGTCGCTGCTCAAGGCCAAGGACCTGACCGAGCTGATGAAGCTGCACACCGACTATGTGCAGGGCCAGATGCGCGCGCTCGCCGAGCAGGCGAGCGAGATGGGCCAGGCCGTCGGCCGCGCCGCGATGGATGCGGTGAAGCCGAAGAGCTAGTTGCAATCGGGAGGGAGAGCCCCGTTCCGCTATCGATTGGAACGGGGTCTCGCCCGTTATTTTGACCGCGTTTTTGTCACGCGAACCGGGTGCCCAATTCGCTTGAAGCGCTTTGGAACCGGGTGCACCCGTCCGGATCACGATGTCGCATCGCACTCAATTCTGCGTTGCGTTGCACAAAATTGACATGATATGGGTGTCTATTGGCCACGCCCGCGAATGGGCATTCCCGTGAACCAAGGCAAGCGTGACTTCCAGTCGACGTGTCCGGTTAAGTTGTGTCCGGGGGCGTTCGCCAGGAGTCACTAGGTTACTCCCGTTGCGAAGGATGCACGTCATGACCAACCCGTCCGATCCGTTTTCCGCTTCCGTTATCCCGTTCGAAGTCCCCGAGCAGATGCGCGCCTTCGCCGAGAAGGGCGTTTCGCAGGCCCGCGATAACTACGCCAAGTTCAAGGACGCCGCCGAGACCCACAACAGCACGGTCGAAGCCGTGTTCACCAAGGTGAACCATGGCGCCAGCGCCTACTCGGCCAAGCTGATCGAGTTCTTCAAGGCCAACACCACCTCCTCGCTCGACTTCGCCCAGGAGCTGTTCAGCGTGAAGTCGCCGGCGGAGGCGATCGAACTGTGGACCACCCATAGCCGCAAGCAGTTCGAGACCTTCTCCGCGCAGGCCAAGGAACTGGCCGAGCTCGGCCAGAAGGTCGCCGCCGAGGCCGCCGAGCCGATCAAGGCCACTGCCTCGAAATACTACAAGCCCGCCGCCTGATCGGCCGCGAATCGAGTCCCGAAAAGCCCGGGCCGTCCGCGGTCCGGGCTTTTTGCTGGGTAAACCGTGCCGAAAAGGCCCCGCCAAATCGGCGCGGAAAGGGCACGATCCGGCCTTGCCAAAGCGCGGCGTTGCACCTAGTTTCCGCCGAATTCGGACCCCCCTCTGGAGAGGAGCGTCCGGTTCAGGATGCAGTTGTAGCTCAGTTGGTTAGAGCGCCTGTCTGTGGAACAGGAGGTCGGTGGTTCGAGCCCACCCAACTGTACCATCGTCCCCGATATTGCCCGCCTTGACCGCGGTCCCTGCGACGCGACGGCTGTGGGCGGTTTGGCCGGCTCTGTTGCGAATCCCGTTTCGTTCACCCAGTATTCCCGCCAACAACGCTTTGGGGGACGACGATGGCTGGGGCGAGGCTTGTTCCGTTTGGCCTGATGGCGGCCGTGACGCTCGGGATGGGGATCTGGCCCGCGACGAGCCAGGCCTATACCCCCGAGCAGCAGCAGGCCTGCACGCCGGATGCGTTCCGCCTCTGCTCCTCCGACATTCCCGACGTCGACCGCATCACCGCCTGCATGATCCGCAACAAGGCCCAGCTGTCGCCGGCCTGCCGGGCGTTCTTCCGCGGCGGACCCGAGCCGCGCGAGGTCCGCGCCGCACAGCCGCCGCGGCCGGTCGCGGCCGCCCACCGGGCGCCCAAGGCGACGGCGAAGGCCAGGAAGCCGGCCAAGCCGAAGAAGCCGGTCAAGCCGACCTGATCGCGGCTCGTTCACCTCACGACAGATTCGTTCCCGTATGAATCGCACTGCGGCAATTCAAGGCCGCGTTGCGCGACAGACTGACGCCTTGCGACAGCGTCACGCATCAACATTTCACGACGGTACGCGTTGCGTCATGGGCCCAAGTGATGGCCCAAGTGATGTCGGCCTGATGTCGGCCGGTGCGATGCGGATAAGGAGTGAGGTGTGAGCGAGTATTACAAGCAGGAGATCGACCGCCACTTCGCCTGGTTCGAAGCCAGGCTTCCGGCCGGACCGGCGAAGTTCATCGCATGGCTGCGCAAGCCGTCATCGATTTATGTGCGGATTCCGCTCGCGTTCCTGCTCATCATCGGCGGCTTCTTCAGCTTCCTGCCGATCCTTGGACTCTGGATGCTGCCGCTCGGACTCCTTTTGTTCGCACAGGACGTGCCGTTCCTGCAGAAGCCGATCGCGCAATTGCTCGGATGGGTTGAACGCAAATGGATCGAGCGCGAGCGCGCAAAGCGCGGGGCCTGAGTCAAATCAAGCGCTTGGAGCATGATCCGGAAAGATGTGAGGCGGTTTTCCCTCGCGACCGAACGCAAGGCGTTTGCGCTTGCTCAGAAAATGCCCCCTCCATTTCCGGTTGTGTCCTGGATGGTGTGTGACTCAAAAGCCAGCCGGGAACGGTAATCGTGGCAGCTTCGCGGTTTGCAAGAAATTTTTTCTTTCACGAATCAGCGTGCTGATTCATTTTCGGCTTCTGGGGTCAATCTGGAGGCCAAGGGTATGAACGTTATTGTTTTCGCGTCGCGTAAGGGGGGCTCGGGAAAAAGTACCCTGGCTGCCCACCTCGCCGCGCAAGTGCATAAGGCGACCAAGCCGTGCTTGATGATCGATGCGGATCCGCAGGGATCGCTCACGCTCTGGCACAAGCTGCGCGGCACCAACGAGCCGCCGATCAAGGCTGCGGTCAACTCGGTCAGCGGAATCATCGCGCAGGCCAAGCGTGACGGCATCGAGTGGGTGTTCATCGACACGCCGCCGAATCTGTCGGCCGTCGTCGACGACGCCATCAAGAACGCCACCATGGTGATCATCCCGGCGCGCCCGGGCGTGTTCGACGTCAACGCGGTGCAGGAAACCATCCAGACCTGCCGTTCGTCGCGCAAGCCCTATGCCGTCGTGATCAACGGCGCGCCCGCGCAGCGTGACGGCGCCGAAAGCCGCATCGTGGCGATCGCCCGCGAAGCGCTGGCCAAGTTCAAGGCTCCGGTGTGGAGCGGCCAGATCACCAACCGCGCCGATCTCTTGATGGCGCTCGGCCAGGGTGAAGGCGCCCGCGAATATTACGCGGAAGGCCGTGCGGCTGACGAGATCAGCCGTCTGTGGGCTGCGATCGAGCGTTCGATCAAGGCGATCCGCGGCACGGCGTCTGCCTCAGGCACGATGCACAAGCAGGCAGCGTAACAACGCTGCCACGGCCGGACCGACAAAGAAACGCGCGCGGTCCGCGCGTTTTTCGTGTGATGGCGACGAAAAGCAATCCAGACCGTCTCGGGCCGAGACCGTCTGGATTTCTTTGTCTTGCGGTGTGATGAGTCTTGCGATGTGATGAAGCGGCGTAGGGCTACGCCACCATCAGCATGTAGAACACGATCATCGGCGTCATGGTCAGGATCACCGACCAGATGCCGACGGCCCACAGGATATCCTCGGTCGTAAAGCCCGGCTCGGCGACGAGAACAGGCTCTACGGCAATCAAACGCTCTTCAGTATGCACAAACGCCCCCGCGTTTTTCTTCTCGTTATGGGGACAGTGATACCGCGACCGCCTTAAAAATCCCGGTCGCGATTCCGCTCGGATTTGACCACAGGTGCTACCGCGGATTAACCACGGCGGCGCGGGGTCATTTTTTGGAGCATGATCTTTGCGGAAAACCGCTTCACACTTTTCCGGATCATGCTCGCGCGTCAGCTGACCAGCATGCGATAGGTCATGACGGGCACGAAGCCGATCAGCGCCGCCCAGACCGTGAAGGTCGTGACCAGCATGATGTCCTGCATGCGCTGGGCGCGCTCGGTGATCGGATAACGCGGATTGGATTTGATCTCGGTATGCATTCATTCCCCCCGGATGTTGTTTTGAGGGGATAGGCATACGCGCAAAATTCTAAATTCGGGCTCGGGGCATTGTTCGCATTTGCATTGCGACGCTCACCGAAACTTAACCATCAACCCGCCGTGACGGCGGACGTCGTGTGATGCTCAGCGCATGTTGCCCTGGTCGCGGATCGCGCCGAGATGCTCGTTGATGCGGAACACGATCAGGATGAACTCGGCGACGATGCGCGAGAACACCACGCCGACGATGACGCTGGCGATCGAGGCGAGCAGCAGGATGAAGCCGACGAATGGGCTGATCGCCATCATGGAGAGGCTGGACAGGATGCCGGAGACTCCAAACAGCACGATCACGCCGATGACGAGCCAGTAGAATGTCTTGATGATCGTGGGCGTGATGAAACGGTCCCACTGAAACAGATCCTGAAAATCGAACATCGGTGGTTCTCCCGGCCGTCGAATGTGATTCGCTTGAAACCTGTCCCTGTTGAAGGGCTAGCCCCGAACATGGTGCCGGGCAAGCCATGCGCGCGGGCGGGTTGTGATTGCTGCAAATAACGGCCACAATCGGGCTTCCTCATCTTTTGTTCCCCTTAAATCCATGACCACGCTGACCTTTGAAGACTTCAAGCCCGGCCATTTCGGCACGTTCGGCCCGCGCCATGTCACGCGCGAGGAGATTTTGGCGTTTGCCGCCGAGTTCGATCCGCAGCCGATGCATCTCGACGAAGAGGCGGCCGCCAGGTCGATGCTCCGCGGCCTGTCCGGCTCGGGCTGGCATCTCGGCTCGCTGATGATGCGGATGCTGTTCGACGGCTTCATCGGCCGCACCGCCTCGCTCGGGTCGCCCGGCGTCAACGAGATGCGCTGGCTGTCGCCTCTGCGCCCCGGCGACGACCTGACCCTCGACGTCGACGTGGCGGAGGCGCGGGTCTCGAAGAGCCGGCCCGACACCGGTATCGTCACCTTCAAGGGTACCGTGCGGAATGCCAGCGGGCAGGTGCTGTGCGAGATGGAGTCGCCGATCATCGTGCGCCGGCGCGAAGCTGCGGGCGCGGAGTAGGTGGGGCGCATGCGCTATTTCGAAGACATGGAAATCGGTGCGCGGCGCGAGGTCGGTGCATTCACCTTCACCGCCGAGGACATCAAGCGCTTTGCTGCGCAGTTCGATCCGCAGCGCTTCCATCTCGACGAGGACGAGGGACGCAACTCGCTGTTCGGCGGCCTCGCCGCATCGGGCTGGCACGTCGCCTCAGTGTGCATGAAGTTGATGGTCGCCGACGGCAAGCGCATGGCGGCGGAAGCGGCCGCGCGCGGCGAGACGATCGCGGTGTGGGGACCGTCGCCTGGCTTTCGCGAACTACGCTGGATCAAGCCGGTGCTCGCCGGCGACACCATCAGCTACAGCAGCCAGATCGAGGCCAAGCGCACTTCCGAGAAGCGGCCGGAATGGGGCATCCTGCAGGCGCGCAACACAGGCATCAATCAGCGCGGCGAGATCGTGTTCTCGTTCCTGGCGACCGCGTTCGTGCCCCGGCGCAGTCCGGGTTCCTGATGTTGCCGTGAGGACTCACTGCAACGCATCCTGATGTTGCAGGAAAGACATGGTTAGCGGATCACTTACATGCGCACGTGCATTTGCGCATTACGCGGAACCTAATTTTTGCTAACGCATTTTGAACTTTATCCCTGCCATATGGTCCAAGGGAATGTGAGCTTTTTGGGGATGACCATGGCTGATCGCAGCGCGCTGAAATTCGTCGGCTTTATCTTCGCAACCGTCACCTTGGCGGTGATGCTTGCGGGTGGCATGATCGTGAAGGGCTATGCCGACGGCGCCTATACGCTGGACGGCGCGGCGCAAGTCAGCCGCTGATATTCAGCCGCTGATATCAAGAGTTCGATAACCATAAAAGCGAAGACGACGTCGCGAGAGAACGAGCGGCGTCAGCGGTTCCAGATCAGCACCATCACCACGGTTGCTGCCGCAAGCAATCCAACAAACCGGATCAGGATTGTCGTGACGCTCTGCTGCGATTGGCGCAGCGGAATCGGATCGGTATTGTCCGGCCGAACGCTTTGCATTGAGGTCCCCAGAAATGCCCAACCGCGACGGTGCGGTACCGGTCCTTGGTCGCGGCTCCGGCGCTTAAAGTTCAAATCAAATTTGGTAACACCGGGCGGTTGTGGCATTTCAGCCACGCGTCTCCCCGCAAAACGGCCCCTCAACAGAGCCGCCGCACTCCATTTCTGGAGGCGGCGGATGTCAGTCCTATAACAGCTCTAAAAGGGATCAGCTGTTGCGCAGGCCGTCGGCAGCTCGCTTCCACTGCGTGACGTTGTCGGCGATCATCCGGGTCGACTTCATCGCGGCCGAGCTGAGCTGGGCGTAGCCGGAAATCTCGCGCTGGACGCGCTGGCCCTCGGCATGCAGCAGGTCGCGCAGGCTCTCGAGCTCGGCGATCAGCTTCTCGATCTCGGCGAGCGACGTGCCGGCCACGCGCTGGATCAGCGAGTTGACGTTGTTGACGGTCGCTTCCGTGTTCGGCTCGAGCGGTGCGGTCTCCGGGCTCGCGACCGGACGGCGCAGATAGGCGATGTCGTTGCGCACGAAGTCGCGGATGCCGGCCTCGACCTCGGAGACGGCGGCGAGGTTGTTGTCGACCTCGGCCTCGGCGGTGTTTGATTCAATTTCTTCGGAACGAATGGTGGCGTTCATCGGCTTTCCCCTGGTTCGCGTAGCGAAGCGCGGATATGTCCCCCGCACGACGAATTGACGAAGTGAAGGTCCTATCAGTGCTGTCGAATTCGGCAGCATCGGGGCCGAGTTGCGGCAAGGGTCGATCTTTCGCGCGACATGCGCGGATCGGCCGTCGGCACGCCCTTACCAGCTGCGCTTGTAGCCGGCGCTGATGCTCTTGTTGGCGGTGCCCTGCGCGGTCTCGCCGATCGAGCCCGAGACGGTGACGCCGTCGAACAGCTTCTGCTCGGCGCCGACCTTGCGCAGCCATTTGTCGTCCGACGTGGAGAGCGTCTGGCCCGCGGTGAAGCTGGTTCCGGTGTCGTTGAGGCTCAGGCTCGCCGACTGGTCGGTCTCGTAGCTCCGTGAGGGGTGGCTGATGACGCCGGGCACCGGCACGACGCCCTGCTGGGTGACGACATAGCCGTTTTTCAGGGTCAGCGAATAATCGTCGGTCAGCGGCACCGACTTGCTCAAGGAGGTCCCGAGCTTGCTCTGCTCGGCGCCGGGGTCGACGCGAGCCTCGACCGAGGTCTTGTCCCAGACCGAGGCGACGCCGGGCGCGGTGATGGCCGCCCAGGCGGTGCCTGAGGATTGCGGCAGGCTGCCGCCATTGGCGAGCCGCTCCGACAACTGCTCTGAAGTCGTCATGACGCCCTGCCGGGCGACCGTCATGTCGGCGCCGATCCTTGTGTCCCAGAACGACCAGACCGACTGCTTGACCGAGACCGCCGAGGTGCCGTTGGCGTTCGGGTTGGACGACCAGGCGGGATCCGCGCTCGCCTCGGCTTTCTTGGGCGCACTCTTCGGGTCCGCGCGGGCCGGCGCGTAGGGATCGGTGTTGTTGAGCTGGCTCCAGTCGAGCTTGTCGATGTCGATGCCCTTCAGGATGTCGGGGTCATTGGCATCGGCGGTCTTGTCCGGAGTCTTGGCCGGTGCGGCTTCCTCGGCAGGCTCGTCAGCTCCGGGCTCGTCGGTGGCCGCAGGATCGGTGCGGGCAGGCTCGGCAAACGGCGGAATGATGGAGACGGGTGGGGTCTGCGCGGCGGCGCCAAGCGCCATCGCAAAAATGAAGCCGGCCGCCAGCACCGGCAGCCGCAGCAAGCCAAATCGCGATGTCGAAATCATTCCCAGCCCGCAAATTCCAAGGCCGCAGGATGCAATTGGCGTGGTGCAAAATTGTGGCGGCTGCATCAGGGGTAGCACGGGCGCATTCCGTCGTCATGGCCGGGCAGAAGTGCGAAGCAACGTCTTCACACACGAAAGTGCGAAGCACGTCTTCACAAACAAAAGCCCGGCCGTCCACGGCCTGCTCGGGGCTGGCACTGAGCGGCGTGGACGCCCGGGACATCGGCGCGAGGCGCCTGACGTCCTGATGGGCATGACGGAGGAATGCGCCCGCGAGCATGATCCGAACAGATCATGCTCAACCGGGAAACTGGCGTTGGCTACACAGCCATCCGCGGCAGGTGAATGGGATAGCCGACGGTCTGCTCGACAAGGTCAAAGGTATCGACCAGCACGCGGAAGCCGGTCAGCTTGCCGGCCTTGAACTGCGCGAAATGGGCGATGCGCAGCGAGACCGGCTTGTTGGAATCCAGCGCGGTCAGCGAATAGCGCATCATCGAGGCCGCGGAGTCGACGCCGAGCATGATCTGTTCGCGGTCGAAGCGGTGGACGCGGACGTTCTCGCCGATCTGCCTGATCACCTCGAGCACGGCGTTCTTGCCGTGGCGCGAGCCGAAGAACGGAAACATGTCGATCGGGCCATAGATCGCCCATTCGACGTCGTCATCGAGCAACGGCTCGAGGTCATCAAGCTGGCGTTCGTTGATCGCGCGGTGCAACGCGCGCGAGAAACGCCAGAGACTGTGCTCTGTCATTCTGGTCTGTCCTGAAACTGGATTGCAAAGAACCGCAACGGCCCATGGGGCGTCAGCGCCGACGCCGTGCCAGGTTGCGGTCAACAACGATTGCGTCTTCAAATAGATCAGATCAGCTGAAATACAATTGTCATTTTCGCAATGCACAACTGCGGGCGATTTTACGGAGTTGTGAGGCGATCGCGCCCTGTCAGCGCTCGCCTGGCCGCACCGGCCGACGCTCGATGGCGATCTCGCTGTCGCGGACCGCGATCACGCCGAACAGCAGCGCGCCGCCGAGGCCGCCGATCGCAGCGCCCAGGGGCATGAAGGTTAGAAACACCAAAGTGGCGCTATATCCTTCAGAATTCGGGATTTTGAAGATTTCGACCGCGGCGAGCCCGGCTCCGATGCCGAGCGCCGCACCGCCCAATGCGCCGAGCGCGAGACCCAGCAGAGCCAACAGCGCAACTTTCATGACGGATCAACAGCCCCAACGTCCGCAACAAGCCCGGTGATATGTCTCGCTGGATGCGTTGAGGTTCAAAGCTGCCGCAAAATAACGCAGGGGGACTTGGGCGCGCAGGATTTGGGCAATTGTCCAATTTTTTGGAATTCCGTGTTCGTTGAAGGTCACCTCTCCCGCTTGCGGGGGAGGTCGCATCGCGAAGCGATGCGGGTGGGGGCTTTTGCCACGCAGGGAATCCCAGTGCGGAAGCACCCCCACCCGCCGCGCTCTGCGAGCGCGTCGGCCTCCCCCGCAAGCGGGAGAGGCGAAGGGCCCCCTAAATCCCGCTGCCTGAGCTGCCCTCGTCTCCGGCCAGCTCCGCCGCGACGTCGCGCTCCAGCACCTGCTGCACCAGGTCGAACGTGTCCATGACCTCCCGGATCTCGGTGATCAGCCCGTCGTGCAGGGTGTAGAAGGCGGCGATGTCGAACTGCACGACGCGGTTGTTGTCGCGCTTGCGGAAGAACACGCGGATATGGGCGGCGACCTTGTCGCCCTCGGCGACGAGTGTCGGCAGCTCGTAGCGCAGCTCCGAATAGCGGGCGTGGACGGTGGTCCACATCGCCTTCATCTCGGCCTTGCCGCGGTGCTGGCCCATATGCGGCAGGATGTCGATCGGCGCGTTCGCGAGGAAGGCGATGTCGTCGCTGCAGCGTGCCAGTGCGCCGTCGATGTCGCCGGCATAGAAGACGTCGAGGAAGTTCAGGATCCGCTGCCGGTTGAGATCGCCGCTCACATCCGCTCCTTGGCCGGCGCTTCCTCGAGTTGCCGCGCGAGGCCGGTTTCCGTCTTCAGCATGTTAACGACGTCGCGCCCCGTGAGTTGCTCGATCGCGTCGACCGTGTCGAGGAACGCGCGCATGTCGGCGATCAGGCCGTGGCGGAACGCGAAGAAGTTGCCGGCGGTGAGGCGGATGACGCGGCCGTCGCTGCGCTTGGTCAGGGACACTTCGAGGATCGCCGCGGCGCCGTCGGCGCTCGCGGTGAGGAAGCTGATCTCGAAGCTGCGCCGGCTGTAGCGCGCTGCCTGGTGGCGCAGCAACTCGGCGACCGCCGCCTTGCCCTGGCGCGGGCCGAGATGCGGAAACAACTCGATCGGCAGATAGGCCAGCGTCGAGATGTCATCGGTGCAGCAGGCCAGCGCCGCGTCGATATCCCCGGCATAGCTCGCCTCGAGATATCTGAGCACGCGCCGGCGATGAAGCTGCTCGACCATGTCACGCTCCGCGATCACGCAAACTCCGACTCACAGGCTAGAGCATGACGGGGCGAGGCGTAAGCGGCTTTCAGCAAGGATCATACTCATGGATAAGATGAATGGTGCGACAATCGGCAACGCCGAAGGTAACGCGCGCCTGCGACTCAGGCGGTGCGATGAGCAGGATTTATGTCGCCATAAGCAATGTCGCGCGTGATCCAATTGGGCTACGCGACCCGCGCCGCAGCCGCTCAGCCGCAGGTTGCTTCGTGCACGGGACCGGGCAGAGGAACCGCTGCACCGGCATCGCCGTTGTGGATGCAGATATATTCACCGGAGAGACCGCATCATGAAATCAGCGTTGCTTGCCGCGACCATCGCTATCGCCGCTGTGGCTGTCGCGTCGCCCGCGAACGCCAAGGGCTGCATCAAGGGCGCCATCGTCGGCGGCGTCGCCGGCCATTATGCCGGCCATCACGGTGTGCTCGGCGCTGCCGCCGGCTGTCTCTATGGCCGCCACCACGCCAAGGAACAGCAGCGGCAACAGACGCAGGGACAGGGCACGCAGCAGAACAAGCTGTAGTTCCTTGTTGCTCTTCTCGTCATTGCGAGAAGCGAAGCGACGACTTGTCCGCCGTAGCTCAACGAGCGAAGGCGGAAGCAATACACCGAGCCGCGTATGTGGAACGATGGATTGCTTCCGCCTTCGCCAAGGCTTCGGCGGACAAGTCGCTTCGCTCGCAATGACAGTTTCTCCGGAACGCCGTCCGCGCGGGCGGCGTTGTCTCCTTGCGTAACGGAGACTTTGATGACGAAACCTCAGACCAAACACATCCAGCCCGTTCCCGACGAGAACCAGAGCCACAAGGGCCCCGGCAGCACGCCCGGCGTTCCCCTCGACACCACCAAAGGCCATCGCGACGACGAGAAGCACAACATCCGCGAACAGGCCGCGCACGGCAATCTGACGCAGAACACCAGCAATCGAAGGTCGGGCTAAGCTCGCAGTCGGTAGGATGGGTGGAGCGCAAGCGATACCCATCACCTGCGTGCGGCGTGGCGAGATGATGGGTATCGCTCCGCTCCACCCATCCTACGCGCCTCCCTGCGTGATTCACATCACGGCACCCTCCGCCCCGCCGCGCCAGATTGGCCGCAGCACCACCGAGGGATCGCCATGACCGCCATCGCCGACCAGAAATCCCCAGCCCAGAACCGCCTCGAAGGCTTTGCGTTGACGGCCCTGCTGCGGGGCTTTCCGACCTATGCCGGCGTCGTGCTGCTGATGAAGCTGTCCGAGTCCCGCCAGGTGGTGGGCGGCCCGATCGGCCCGGCGATCTTCATCACGATCGCCTCGCTGGTTCACGCCTGGCTGACGCCGATCCTGGCGCGCCGGTTTCCGCGGCTGTGCGGCCAGAACCACGACGCCGTGTTCTACGATGCGAGCCTGTCGTTCACCGACAAGATCGCCCGCTGGCGCGTCGCGCCGAAGGCCTCGGTCGAGCTGGTGACGATGGTGATGCTGCTGTCGCTACTTGCGGTTGCGGCCGCGAGCATGCGATAGTTCGCCGGCTACCAGGCCGCGACCTGCGTCGCGGCTTGCCATGATCGGGTGACCGCATCGCTGGAACAGGATCGCTGCCATGACCGCCATCGCCGCCGCGAAATCCCCGGCGCAGAACCGACTCGAAGCCTTTGTGCTCACCGCGCTGTTCCAGGGCCTGCCGACCATCGCCACTGTCGCGCTGATCTACAAGCTGATCGGCTTCCGCCCGATCGTCGGCCAGCCCTACGGCGCCGTCACCTTCGTCGCGATGGCCACGCTGTTTTATGGCTTGCTGACGCCCTGGCTCGCCGCCTGCTCCGAGCGGATCCGCGAGGCGGCCTACGAGCCGCTGTTCTACGACGCGACGCTGTCCTTCACCGACAAGATCACGCAATGGCTGATCCGGCCGAAGACCTCGCAGCAACTGCTGACGACGGTGATCATGATGTCGCTGCTGGCGGTGGTGGCGGCGAGCGTAACGTAGCACGCCGCGGGACCGGCCCGTGAACCTCATGCACTGGCAGGCGCGGACGATCGACGAACTGCACGGGCTGAAGCTGTTCTGGGGCACGATCTTCGCCGCTGTCTTCCTCTGCCTCGTTCTGGCGTTTGCAATCAGGGCGATCCGCTCGCGCGGCGTCAAGTATAACTGGCTCGCCGTGCTGGCGTCGTTCTCGGCGATCGGCTTGGTGATCTATCTGATGTTCTTTGTTCAGGTTTGAGCAATGCGGGATAGCGAAAATGGCCAAAACAAAGCCATTCGATGCGGCTGAATATCTCGATAGTCCCGAGATGATTGCAGCGTACCTCAACGAGGCATTCGAATCCGAAGACGCATCTGCAATCGCAATTGCCATCGGCGCTGTTGCACGCGCGCGCGGGATGAGCGCGGTGGCAGAAAAAGCCGGACTCTCGCGCGAGAATTTGTATCGGGCGCTGGGTGGGGAAGCGAAACCGGAGTTCAGCACCGTCATCAAGGTGCTTCACGCGCTCGGCATCGATCTGGTCGCGCAGCCTCAGGGAACGAAAGCCGCATAAACGAAAGCCGCATAGAAGGCCGACGCTCGTCAGCTGCGGTGCCCAGCCACGGACGTGAGCGACTTGTTCACCGCTTCTTCCACCCACCCCGTTTCCCCGGCGCACCCCCGCCGCTCCGCGGCGACGGCCCGAACTCCGGGCCCGACTGCCGCGAGTCCGTTGGCTGGATGATCCTGCTCGTGGTCCCGAACGGCTTTGCCGGCAGCGCGCCGTCGGGGCGGTAGGGCAGGGACTCCGGGCCGTGCATCTCGTCGAGATGCGGCTTGTGGACGCGCGAGCCGGTCTTGCCGCTGCGGCCGGCCTTGACCGCGGTCGCCGCAGCCTTGTTCTTCATCGCGCTGACGGGGAGGTTGGCGGCGTCGCCGTATTTCTTCGTGCCGGCGTAAGCGCCGGCCTGCTTCTGGACGCTGCGTTGTTTGGCGGTGGGATCGTCGACCACGGCCATCTCGGTGGCGCGGAGGCGTTTGACTTCGTCGCGGAGGCGGGCGGCTTCCTCGAAGTTCAGGTCGGCGGCGGCTTCGCGCATTCTGGTTTCGAGGTCGCTCAGCACCGCCTCGAAATTGTGGCCGATTGAGATCACATCGTCCGCCATGCCGCCGTCGCCGATCTCGACCAGCACGTGGTCGCGCTCGTAGACGGAGTTGAGGATGTCGCCGATCGATTTCTTCACGCTCTCTGGCGTGATGCCGTTGGCCTGATTGTATTCGACCTGCTTCTCGCGGCGGCGCGTGGTCTCGGCCATCGCGCGCTCCATCGAGCCGGTCATCTGGTCGGCATAGAGGATCACCTTGCCGTCGACGTTGCGCGCGGCGCGGCCGATGGTCTGGATCAGCGAGGTCTCGCTGCGCAGGAAACCTTCCTTGTCGGCGTCGAGGATCGCGACCAGCGCGCATTCGGGAATGTCGAGGCCTTCGCGCAGCAGGTTGATGCCGACCAGCGCGTCGAAGGCGCCCAGCCGAAGATCCCTGATGATCTCGATGCGCTCGATGGTGTCGATATCGCTGTGCATGTAGCGGACGCGGATGCCCTGCTCATGCAGATATTCGGTGAGATCCTCAGCCATGCGTTTTGTGAGAACCGTGATCAGCGAGCGATAGCCGGCAGCCGCGGTGGCGCGGACCTCGCCGACGAGATCGTCGACCTGGGTGCGGGCGGGGCGGATGTCGACGGGCGGATCAATCAGGCCGGTCGGGCGGATCACCTGCTCGGTGAACACGCCGCCAGACTCGTTCAGCTCCCAGCCGCTCGGCGTCGCCGACACCGCGACCGTCTGCGGCCGCATCATGTCCCATTCCTCGAAGCGGAGCGGGCGGTTGTCCATGCAGGAGGGCAGGCGGAAACCGTATTCGGCGAGCGTCGCCTTGCGGCGGAAGTCGCCGCGGAACATGCCGCCGATCTGCGGCACGGTGACGTGGCTCTCGTCGGCGAACACCAGCGCGTTGTCGGGCACGTATTCGAACAGCGTCGGCGGCGGCTCGCCGGGACGGCGGCCGGTGAGGTAGCGCGAATAGTTCTCGATGCCGGCGCAACTGCCGGTCGCTTCCATCATCTCGAGATCGAAGGTGGTGCGCTGCTCCAGCCGCTGCGCTTCCAGCAGGCGGCCCTGGTCGTTGAGCTGGTCGAGGCGCAGCTTCAGCTCCGACTTGATCGACTTGATCGCCTGCACCAGGGTGGGGCGCGGCGTCACATAGTGCGAGTTGGCGTACATCTTGATGAATTCGAGCTCGTCCTGCTTGTGGCCGGTGAGCGGATCGAACTCCTCGATGGTCTCGATGGTGTCGCCGAACAGGTTCACGCGCCAGGCGCGGTCTTCATAGTGCGCCGGGAAGATGTCGATGACGTCGCCGCGGACGCGGAAGGTGCCGCGGGTGAATTCAGCCTGGGTGCGCTTGTACTGCAGCGCGACGAGGTCGGCGATCAGCTGGCGCTGGTCGATGCGCTCGCCCTTCTTCAGCGCAAAGGTCATCGCGGTGTAGGTTTCGACCGAGCCGATACCGTAGATGCAGGAGACCGAGGCGACGATGATGACGTCGTCGCGCTCGAGCAGCGCGCGGGTGGCCGAGTGGCGCATGCGGTCGATCTGCTCGTTGATCGAGGAGTCCTTTTCGATGTACGTGTCCGTCCGCGGCACATACGCCTCGGGCTGGTAGTAGTCGTAATAGCTGACGAAATATTCCACCGCGTTGTCGGGGAAGAAGTTCTTGAACTCGCCATAGAGCTGGGCGGCCAGCGTCTTGTTCGGCGCGAGGATCAGCGCCGGGCGCTGCGTCGCCTCGATGACCTTCGCCATCGTGTAGGTCTTGCCCGAGCCGGTGACGCCGAGCAGCACCTGGGTGCGGTCGTTGCGGTTGATGCCCTCGACCAGCTCGGCGATCGCGGTCGGCTGGTCGCCGCGCGGCTCGTAGGACGATTTGATCTCGAAGCGGACGCCGCCTTCGCTCTTCTCCGGGCGTGGCGGGCGATGCGGGGTCCAGACCCGCGTCGAGCCGTCGTCCTTGCGGAACTCGGGGCGGCCCTCGCGGATCAGGTTTTCCAGGGCGTCGGCGGTCGCCTTGATGCCGAACGCTTCCATCTTGCTGCGCGGCGGCCGCGCCAGCGCCTCGTCGTCATCCTCGGCGGTCGGCAGCCCAAGCTGCCGCGCCAGCTCCGGATCGAGCGTCGGGATCGTGGCCGAGGTGCCGTAATTGGCCTGCGGCGCTTCCTCGAGTCCGGCCGCGTCGCGCTTGGCGACATCATCGCCGGCGCCGCGCGTCGACAGCCGCGCCCGATGCGCCGCCGCCTCGCCGCCGGCGCGGCGGTCCCAGGAATTATCCGGCGGTGGCTTCAGCCCGGTGCCCGAGCCCATGCCGGCATCGCCGCGGTTGATCGCGGGGTTCAGCAGTTCGGCGAGCGCCGGGCCGATCGGTTGGACGTCGGGCCTCGAGGCCTTAGAACTTGGCGCTTTGGATTTGGGGGATTTGCCGGGCTTTTTCGGAGTGCTTGGTGTCTTCGCCATGGGGCGAATATGGGACGAGTCCGCCGCTCAGGAAAGGGCGAATGCCTCGTCCGATTCACACTGCTGACAGCAGGTTGGCAGCAGGGTGTAGACCGTTTCACCTCTCCCCGCTCTTTCGCGGGGAGAGGTCGACGCCGGAGCGCAGCGCAGGCGGCGGGTGAGGGGCGTGGCGCGATGTCGCCGCGAATTCGAGGTTTGCCGGCTGGTCGGTCGAGGAGTCGGTCGGACCGTCCGTGTGGCAAGATTGTGCACGGCCCCTCACCCGAAATTCGCTCACGCGAATTTCGACCTCTCCCCGCTGAAGGGCGGGGAGAGGTGAAGAGAGGCGCGGCGCGAGTTACACCCGCGGCGTGTCGATGATGTCCAGGTGGATCCCGCCGCAGCCGTCGCAGCGGAGCGTCCAGTATTCGGCGCGGCCGGGGATGACGCGGAGCACGGCGAGCTCGCCGCTGCAGTCCGGACAGTGCGTGCGCACCTGCCGCGCGACAGGCAAGGGCTCGCATTCCACGGGTTCGCATTGCGGAACCAGCGTCAGCACGGCGCCGCCGATCAGGCCGACGCTTCGCTCAGCAAGCTCCTGCCGTAGCGCTGCTGGAACTGGTCGATGAGCGTCTTCGCGTCCGCGATCGCTGCATCCCGATCGGACCACGCAAAGCCGACTTCGAGCATCGGAAAAGAGATGCCATCGATGACGACCGGCCTTTGATCGGCTCGTAGAATCCTGGCGTGCCATTGCCCCTTCCCCGCTTCGAATGACTTGATCTCAAAACCGCCGTAGATCATTCGGTGACTCCGGGATTTCCCATTGTTTCCAATGGAAGCACGGCCTTGCCCGGCCAAATGTGAAGGAGATCACATTTGGCCGTTTATCTTTGTGCGGAGCAGCGATGGAACTCGGAGTGCGGGCAGCGGGCTACCGGCGGGCGGCAATGTGGTCGGCGAGATCAGCGGCGTCGTCGCCGACGCCTGACAGGAACGAGGACTTCATCTTCGACAGCCACTGCAGGCCGAGGAAATAGAGGCCCGATACCTCCGAGATGCCGTGGTGGTGTTTCGGCTCGCCCCGTTCATCCAGCACGGGAAGATCGATCCAGCCAAAGTCGAGGCCATAGCCGGTGGCCCAGATCACCGCGGAGATGCCGGAGGCCGCGAGGTCGAGACGCTGCAAGGGTGCGGTGACGCAGGGCGGGTCGGGCAGGGTGCTGCGGGCATCGGGATCCCCGGGCAGGTCGAGGCCGCGCCGCTGCACAAAGTCGTCCACCATCGTCAGGAAGGTGGTGTAGACGAGATCGCCCTCCGCAAGGTTTTGGGCAAGGCCGGGCGCGATCTGGAGCACGCTATCGCGCGCGGCGTTGAGGTGCCCGACCAGCGTCATGCCGTCAGCCGCGAAGCGGCGAAAATCGATGGTGCGGCCGCCATAGGCGCCTGAAATCACCGGGCCCAGCGCCGAGGCGCCGCGCTGCTCGACCGGCGTCTGGTCGATGCCCATCTCGGCGAGCCACCAGAACAGGTCGCGGCCGCGGTAGCGGCGCGGCAGCCGGCGGTGGCGTCCGACCGAGAGAGTGACACGTCGTCCGGCGCGCAACAGCTCTTCGGCAATCTGCGCGCCCGACGCGCCGGCGCCGACCACCAGCACGGCGCCCGGCGGAAGCTGCTCGGGATTCCTGTAATGCGCGGCATGGACCTGAAACACGGGATGGCCGCGCAACAGGTCCGGCACCAGACCGCGCTGATAGGGGCCGGTGGCGACGACGACGTTGTCGGCTTCGATCGTGCCGTCGGAGGTTTCCGCGACAAAGCCGCCGTCGCGCGACCGCAGCTTCGTCACTTCGACGCCGCAGCGGATCGGCGGATCGACGAAGGCGGCGTAGTCCTCGATGAACTTGATGATATCAGCCGTGTCGGAGAACGCGTCGGGATCGTGATGCGGAAATGGAAACTCCGGCAGCCGCACCGACCAGTTCGGAAACTGGAACATCAGCCCGTCCCAACGCTCGCTGCGCCAGCGCTCGGCGATGCGATGGCGCTCCAGCACGAGATGGTCGATGCCGCGCTGTTTCAGGCGGTGGCTCATGGTCAGCCCGGCCTGGCCGCCGCCGATCACCAGCGTATGGATTCGTTCAACCGGCATGGCGTGCGCCCTTGCGCCGCGCCGCGGGCTCTGCCGCCGCGCGGATGATCCAGCGGCGGAAGGCGGCGAAATCGCGCTCCTGGGTGCGGAAGCCGCGATAGACCAGGTACCAGCGCATGTCCTTCGGGACACTGAGCGCGAACGGCGCCACCAGGCGGCCGGCGGCGAGGTCGTCGTCGATATAGGGCCGGATGCCCATCGCGACGCCGAGGCCGTCGATCGCGGCCTGCAGCGCCTGGCCGTAGAACTGGAATTCCTGGCCGCGCGCCGTGATGCGCGTGTGGCCTGCGGCCTTCAGCCAGGACGGCCAGTCGTCGGGCGAATGCGCAACACGAATCAGATTCGGCCCCTTGAGATCGGCGGGGCGCTTCAGGCCGTTGGCGAGCCGCGCCGTGCAGACCGGCAGCAGGTCCGCGGCGAACAGCGGCTCGGCGACAAAACCCGGCCAGTCGCCATTGCCGAGCTTGACGCCGCAGCCCCAGTCGTCGCCGAACGGCGCCGCAGCCCCGCCGGTGGTGATGCGCACCTCGATGTCGGGCTCTTCTTTCCGGAATTCGGCGAGCCGCGGGATCAGCCACTTCATCGCGAACGTCGGGCCGACGCCGATGGTCAGCGCACGCACGCTCGACGGCGCCGTGACCTGCGCGGTGAGGCTCGCCAGCGCATCGAAGATCGGCGTCAGCCCGCTCTGATAGGCGCGCCCGGCCGGTGTGGTGACGAGCTTGTTGGCCTTGCGCTCGAACAGCGCGACGCCGAGCCGGTCTTCGAGCAGATGCACCATGCGGCTGATCGCGGCCGCCGAGACATTGAGCTCGTGGCCGGCCGCCGCAAAGCTGCCGGTGCGCGCCGCCGCCTCGAATGCCTTGATGCCGTTGAGAAAGAGCAGCCGCCGCATGGACCCTCAGGAAAGCTGATGCAAGGGCAAGATATCTCAGTTTGCGCGGGTGGGACAAGCGCGGCACTAATGTTTGCAGAGTTGCTTGAAATCGGTCCGAGGCCTTCGCCTCTCCCCCGCGTGCGGGAGAGGCCGGATCGCATCGCAAGATGCGATCCGGGTGAGGGGGAGTCTCCACGAGTCCAACTGTCAGCTCCCTCGCGGAGAGCCCCCCTCATCCTGACCTTCTCCCCGCAAGCGGGGAGAAGGGAAAGAGTGTGCTCGCGGCTCGAGTTGGACCGCCTAACGCAGGAGAAGTTTTCGTGTCGGCGCTTCTGATCGCTTCCCTCGGCGCCCTGATGGTCGCCACCGCCTTCCTGTCGGGACTGTTCGGCATGGCCGGCGGGCTGATCCTGATCGGCGTGCTGCTCGCGATCCTGCCGCTGCCCTCGGCGATGGTGCTGCACGCGATCACGCAGATGGCCTCCAACGGCTGGCGTGCCCTGCTGTGGCGGGCGCATATCCGCTGGCGGCCGGTCGGCGTCTACCTGATCGGCTGCGCGCTGGCGCTCGCGCTGTGGTCGCTGACCCGCTACGTGCCGGACAAGCCGATGGCGCTGCTGCTGCTCGGCGTCACCCCGTTCATGGCGCGGCTGATGCCCAGGAGCATCAAGCCCAATCCCGACAGCCTCTGGCAGGGCACGTTCTACGGCTCGATCTGCATGGGGCTGATGCTGATGACCGGCGTCTCCGGCCCGCTGATGGACACCTACTTCCTCGGCGGCAACTACGACCGGCGCGAGACGGTCGCGACAAAGGCGACCTGCCAGGTCGCGAGCCATCTGACAAAACTGATCTACTTCGGCGGCATCATCGACCAGGCGGCGTCGCTCGATCCGGCGCTGGCGGCGGTTGCGGTGGCGGCCTCGATGCTCGGCACCTCGCTGGCGCGGCGCATTTTGGAAGCGATGAGCGACCAGCAGTTCCGCACCTGGGCCAACCGGATCATCACCACGGTCGCCAGCTACTACGTGCTTTATGCCGGCTGGCTGCTGTTCGCGCAGAACACCGCGCTGGCGCAGTAAACATGATGCAAAGAGGAGAGGAGCCATGGCGGAGACGACGGACGCATTGGTGCTCGATCTCGTCGAATGGATCGCGCGCGAGCCGCGGTCCTATGCCGAGGTGCTGGAGGTCTGGCGCACCTCGTGCCCGCGGCTGACGATCTGGGAAGACGCCGTCGACCGCGGCTATGTCGTGCGCCGGCCGTCGGTGGAAGGCATCAAGGTGACGGTGACCGAGGGCGGCGAGCAGTTCTTGCGCGCGCACGGCCGCTTTCATTGACGGAATTGCCTGCGACAATTTGAACCCGGCGGCGCCGGGCGGCCACCAACAAGCCTGGAGGGCCGCCATGACATCTCGAACTTTTGTTCCGCAACGATCCGGGCTGTTGATCGTTGCGCTTGCGCTGACGCTGTCGTTCTCGGCACGCGCCTTCGCGGCCGACGCCGCCGAGCGGCCCTACGATCCGCCGGTCGGCAGCAAATGGCTGATCGAGTCCGAGACCAGGAGCGACGACCAGCGGCCCGACAGCGCCCGCGCCTCGCTCACCAGGATGCGGGCCGAACTGACCATCGACGAAAGGACCGCCGACGGCTTTCGCATCACCTATGTCAACCGCGGCGCAGAGATCGAGGGCAACGACAAGATGCTGCCGCTGGTGCGCTCGGCGATCTCGGCGCTGAAAGACGTCCCGATCCATGCCACCACCGACCGCGCCGGCAAGCCGGTGCGGGTCGACAATCTCGACGAGGCCAAGGCCGCGCTGCGCAACGCCGTGACCAGCCTGACCGCGCCGTTCCGCGACAAGCCGGAGCTCGCCGCCGTGATGACGCAGATGATGGCTGGGCTGATCGAGGTCGATGCCGACAAGGCCGCCGCCAGCTATCTGGAGGAGATGCCGCTGCTGGCGCGGGCGCAGATGACCGGCATGAAGCTGCATGAGATCAGGCGCTCGACCAACGAGGCCGCCAATCCGCTCGGCGGCAGCGGCGGGCTGAAGTCCAACACCGCGTTCGAATTGACCGAGCTCGATGCCGCGACCGGCCGCCGCATGTTCACCGCGACGACCTCCTACGACGTCGCTTCGATGAAGGATTTCATGCAGTCAGTCTCCAAGAAGCTGATGGCCGCCGCCGGAAGCGGGGTGACGCCGGGGCAGATCGACAGCCTGGTGAAGGACATGGTGCTCTCGCTCGACGAGCGCACGGTGTTCGAGGTCGAGGACGGCATCACGCGGAAGGTGAGGGAGAAGTCGGTGACCGCGGCGCGCGCGCTCGGTCACAACATGCAGAAGACCGAGGAGCGCACCATCACGGTGACGCGGGTGCCGTGAGCTTGCAAAAGCAGCCGGTTGATCAGCGGCGGCCGGCCGTCGCCAAAAATTCCTGCACGGAGCGTGGCACTTCGTCGTATTCGGGGAACTGACGGCGCAGCTCGTCGCCGATGTCGACGGTCACGTCGCGCGACCAGCCCTCCGTGGTATTGAAGGCGATAATCCGCACCGGATGGCTGTAATGGTCTTCCAGGAGGCGGCGGATCAGGGTTTCGCGGTCGGTGCCTTCCTCGTCCACCTCGCACCAGGCACGCCCGAGCCGGCCAAAATCGTTCAGCACGAGATAAACGTCGTGATCGGCACCGCGCGGCACGATGGACGGGGAGCGAGGCATGACGTTCAGCTCCGTGCTGGGGGGAAGGCGTTGCGATTTGATAGTTTCATGCGGCGCGGTCGCAACGCAATGAAGCGATCTCGGAAATTCCGAGGTATGTCGCGTGGCTAGTAGCTGATAGCGCAACACCTGGTGCATAGTGATCGCGCGGACCGGCCCCGGTCCAAAGCAAGGAAGCCCGGGCCTCAGCTCCGCAGCCCCGAGCTGAGGCCTCTTCCTTGCGAAGCGCGCTGCCCACAGCCGGAGTGATGTCGTCGTGCTAGCGTACCGATCCCGATGACCCTGCAATTCCACCCTGCCGTCACGCACATGGACATCTGGAGCGGGAGCAGTGGAGATTTTTCTTTCGTGATCACCTATGAGACCCCCGCCGGGGCAGGCTTTCACGGCCGCGAGGGCTATGTGGCGTCATGGCGCCCGCTTGATCCGGGCAGCGGCGCGATCAGGATTGGCGGTTCGCCCTTCAAAACGCTCGCCGAGGCCGAGGACGCGTGCAACGCCGTGCTGGAACATCTGACGGGGCAGGCTGATTAGCGGCGTGTTACCGCCCCGGCGCGGTGAGCCTTGGTCTGATGATCTCCACCATCCGCTCCGCCGAGGTGCCCGGTGGGAAGAAGCCGAGATAATTGCCGTCGCGGTCCATCAGGTAGATGTAGGCGGTATGGTCGACCGAGTAGTCGCCGTCCTTCAGCGGCACCTTCGCGTAATAGACCTTGTAGGCATCCGCGACTTTCCGAACCTCCGCCGCGCTGCCGGTGAGACCGATCAGGCGTGGATGAAACAGCGGGACATACTCCGCAAGATGTTCTGCCGTGTCGCGCTCGGGATCGACGGTGATGAAGATCGGCTGCACGTTCCCGGCGTCCGGGCCAAGCTTGTCGAGCGCAAGCCCGATTGCCTGCAGGTCGGTCGGGCACACGTCGGGGCAGGTGGTGAAGCCGAAATAGACCAGCATCAGTTTGCCGCGAAAATCCTCATTCGTCCGCGCATGGCCGGCCTGGTCGGTCAGCGCGAAGGGGCCGCCGACCGGCTCCCGATTCCACATCAGGATGTCCATGATCTCGGCCGCCGAGCGCGTCGGCGGCGCGGGCTCGGCGGCAAGCACCGGTGCCAGCGTCAGCCACAGGCCGACGCCAGCGTACGCGATCGCGCGCAACATCACAGGCCGAAGGAGAGGCGACTGCCCGTCGTGGTGACCAGCACCTTGTCGCCCATCTGCGCGGTCGCCTCCTGCACGAAGTTGAGCCCGCTGCAATGCATCGGGATCACCACGTCAGGCTCGAGCTTCTTGACCTCGGCGACGACCTCCTTGAGATAGTCCGTCGGCGCGGGTCCGAGATGGAAGCCGCCGACGATGGCGTGCACCTTCTGGATGCCCGAGACCTCCTGCGCCTGCTTCACCGAATTGACGATGCCGACATGGCCGCAGGACGAGATCACGACGAGACCAAAATCCTTCACATTGAAGCAGGTCGCGTGCTCGTGGATGTGCTCGTCGGGCACGATCTTGCCCTCCATCTCCGCGGGCAGATAATGGCTGGCGTTGCAGCCGAGCCCGTCCTTCATGGAGAATTCGACCCAGGTCTGCGGCAGGATGCGCTCGATGCTGCGGCGGGTGATCTTGCCGGTGGTGAAGGCGTGGCCGGCGATCACGGTCGGCTGCTCGCACAGCACGGTGGTGACGCGTTGGGCGGCGAGCTTGCGGCGATCCAGCGTGCCGAAATCGGTGAACTGGCCTTTCGTGGGGGTCGCGGCGACGCGATGGCAGAAATTGTCCTCGCCGCCGGCATAGAGCTTCACATCGGCCGGCAGCTTGTCGCGGAATTTGTCGAGGAAGCCGGTGAGGCCGCCGAAATGGTCGTAATGGCCGTGGCTGACGATCAGACCATCGAGCTTGGACGGATCGACGCCGACCAGTTCCATGTTGTTGAGCAGCACGTCAGGCGTGTAGCCGTAGTCCAGCATCAGCGTGCGCTGGGCGCCCGCGGCCTGCGACTCCAGCCAGAGCGACAGGCCCCATTCATTGTGCAGCGAGCGCTGGTAGTCGGCGCCGCGCGCTGCCGGCGCGATCGAAACGCCACCCGCCTGCTTCGGCTTGAAGAACGCGTCGAACGAGGAATCGACCAGCACCTTGATCTGGAGCTTGTCGACCGTCGGCACCGCGATCGGTGCCGCACTGGCAACCTCGACGCAGGTGAATGCGCCCGTCGCTGCAGCGCCCGCGAGCGCCGCTGAGCCCTTCAGAAAATCACGACGATCCAAATCGCTTGCCATGAAAACCTCCCCTTGAAAATCCCCTGCGAGAGGAAGCCTAGGAGCAATCGGGGAACGGCTCAATCCGATCAATGCACACGCTGCCGATCACATTCGCGCGCGGTGCAGGGCTGGCAGCATTGACTTGACCACGGCTTCCACCCAGACTTCATGCAATCGCATCTTCTTCTGCGATGCACACTTTCCTCAGCCTCAGCAGGATCGTCTCCATGATCGACCTCCATTACTGGACCACGCCGAACGGCCACAAGATCACGATGTTCCTCGAAGAGACGGGGCTCAATTACAAGATCATCCCGGTGCAGATCGGCAAGGGCGAACAGTTCAAGCCGGAATTCCTGCAGATCGCGCCGAACAACCGGATCCCAGCCATCGTCGATCACGCGCCGAAGGGCGGCGGCAAGCCGATCTCTCTGTTCGAGTCCGGCGCGATCCTGCTGTATCTCGCCGAGAAGACCGGCAAATTCCTCTCCAGCGAATTCTACAGCCGCTATGACGCGATCCAGTGGACGTTCTGGCAGATGGGCGGGCTCGGGCCGATGGCCGGCCAGAACCACCACTTCCGCAACTACGCGGTGGAGAAGCTGCAATATGCGATCGACCGCTACGTCAACGAGACCAACCGCCTCTACGGCGTGCTCAACAAGCGCCTGTCGGACCGCGAGTTCATCGCCGGCGACTATTCGATCGCGGACATGGCGAGCTATCCCTGGGTGGTGCCCTACAAGAACCAGGGCCAGGAGATCGACGACTTTCCGCATCTGAAGCGCTGGCTGGAGACCATCGGCCAGCGCCCCGCCACGATCCGCGCCTACGCCAAGGCGAAGGAAGTCAACCCGAACTTCGGCCAGCCGGTGAACCGCACCGAGGAAGAGCGGAAGATATTGTTCGGGCAGACCGCGTCCGTGGTGCGGTAGGTCGCTGCATCATTCGGTCCCGTAGGGTGGCAAAGGCGCGCTTGCGCCGTGCCCACCATTCTCGGCGTGCTCGTGATGGTGGGCACGTCGCTACGCTCCTTTGCCCACCCTACTTCTTCCACGCCGCTAACCCTCGGCGAGATGGCAGGGCGCGGAAGGCCAAGCCCGCGCGTTGACAGACGTGACACGCCTTGGCATGTTCCTGGCGCTGCATGTAGGGCGCATCGGCGTTCCGCCGAAGGGGCAATGCCCACCTACGCAATGCCCACCCTCGTGGTGTCAACCGTAGCTGCGCCCATGCCCAATCTCGAAAACCTTCGCAAACAAGCCAAGCTCATCCTGCGCTGGCATCGCGACCACCACTATCCGGTCGCGGCCCGGATCAGGGCGGGCCTGCCCCGTTTCGGCCGGATGACCGATCCTGAAATCCTGTCGCACAGTTTCAAGCTGAACGACGCGCAGGAATTGGTTGCCCGGCAGAACGGCTTTGAGAGCTGGCAGGCGCTCAAAACAGGACTCTTGACCATGTCCGATCATGCAGACGTGCTTTCGACCACCAAACCCGTCATCACCGCCGCCGAGCCACAGCTGTTCGTCGCCGACATCAAGGCCTCGTGCGACTTCTTCACCGGCAAGCTAGGCTTTGCCATCGTCTTCACCTATGGCGAACCGCCGTTCTATGCGCAGGTCGCGCGCGACGCGGCAAAGCTCAATCTGCGTTGTGTGAAGATGCCATTGATCGACGCTGCGCTGCGTGATGGCGAGGAACTGCTGGCCGCCTCGCTCACGGTCGCGACCGCGGACGAGATCAAGCAACTGTTCCTGGCGTATCAGGCGGCGGGCGTGACGTTCTTCCAGATGCTGAAGCGTCAGCCGTGGGGTGCAAAGGATTTCGTCGTGAAGGATGTGGACGGCAATCTGCTGCTGTTTGCGGGACCGGGCGAGTAACGCTCCGTCATTGCGAGGAGTCGTAGGGTGGGCAAAGGCGCGCTTGCGCCGTGCCCACCATTCTCGGCGTGCTCGCGATGGTGGGCACGTCGCTACGCTCCTTTGCCCACCCTACTTCTTGTCATGACCGCGCGCTTCGCACACACTGGCGCCATGACACTCAAACTCTACGAACTCGTCGGCACCGACACCGCCGCTCCCTTCAGCCCGTTCTGCTGGCGCATACGGATGGCGCTGGCGCATAAGGGGCTGGTGGCGGAGACCATTCCCTGGTGCTTCACCGACAAGGCGGCGATCGCGCCGCATGGATCGGAGAAAGTGCCGGTGCTGCTCGACGGCGAGCGGGCGGTCGTCGATTCCTGGACCATCGCCAACTATCTCGAGGACACCTATCCGGATCGTCCGTCGCTGTTCGGCGGCGAGGGCGGCCGCGCCATGGCGCGCATGCTGAACTGGTGGGGCGACGGCGTGATCGGCGGCATGTTTCCGCTGATCATCGCGGACATCCCGCTCAATCTGAAGCCGGAGGACGCCGCTTACTTCCGCAAGACGCGTGAGGCGCGCTTCGGCCGCAAGCTGGAAGAGATCATGGCGACCCGCGACAGCGCGGTCGAGGGCTTTCGCAAGTCGCTCGATCCGTTGCGGCTGACCTTGAAGACACAGGCCTTCCTCGGCGGCGCCACGCCGAACTATGCCGATTACATCGTGTTCGGCGCGTTCCAATGGGCGCGAGTGGTGAGCCCGTTCAAGCTGTTGAGCAAAGAGGATCCCGTCTACGCCTGGCGCGAGCGGCTGCTCGATGCGTTCGATGGGATGGCACGGAAGTCGCGGAGCTATCATGGCTGATCGGCGCTATTCGCTGGCCTGGCCGCATAACCCGCCTCGCCATCGCGAGGAGTCGTAGATTCCATGGGCGGTGAGCGTGGCCTCTCCGATAGGTTTGGGTTTCCACACTCGAACCCACGGAGAGTCAGATG
>NZ_JAFCJX010000051.1 GCF_018130695.1 Bradyrhizobium jicamae
CCGTTGGCTCTGACATCAAGGGGCGCCAACGCTCCTTGATGTCGAACGCCAAAACGAATTGGCTCTCAGGCTCTACGGCATCCGTCTTGGGCTTACCTTGTCGGAACCGGCTTCTCGCCGCGATAGTCGTAGAAGCCGCGCTGGGTCTTGCGGCCGAGCCAGCCCGCCTCGACGTATTTCACCAGCAACGGACAGGGCCGGTACTTGGAATCGGCGAGCCCCTCATGCAGCACCTGCATGATCGAGAGGCAGGTATCGAGGCCGATGAAATCGGCGAGCTCCAGCGGTCCCATCGGATGATGCGCGCCGAGCTTCATTGCCGCGTCGATCGCCTCGACGTTGCCGACGCCTTCATACAGCGTGTAGATCGCCTCGTTGATCATCGGCAGCAGGATGCGGTTGACGATGAAGGCCGGGAAATCCTCCGACACCGCGACCTGCTTGCCGAGCTGGGCGACGAACGCCTTCGACGTGTCGAAGGTGACGTCGTCGGTGGCGATGCCGCGGATCAGCTCGACCAGCTCCATCGCCGGTACCGGATTCATGAAATGAATGCCGATGAACTTCTCCGGACGGTCCGTCGAGGCAGCCAACCGCGTGATCGAGATCGACGAAGAGTTGGTGGCGACGATCGCTTCCGGCTTCAGTATGGCGCAGACGTCGTGGAAAATCTTGCGCTTGGTCTCTTCCTTCTCGACCGCAGTCTCGATCACGAGATCGCAGTCGGCGAGCCCATCCAGCGTCTCCGACGAGCTGATGCGCGCCAGCGCCTGCTTGCGCTCCTCGTCCGAGATGGACTTCTTGGCGACCTGGCGGGTCAGATTGCCGTTGATGGTCGCGAGCGCCGATTTCAGCCGATCGGCCGAAATATCGTTGAGGATCACGTCGTAGCCGGCCAACGCCGCCACATGGGCGATGCCATTGCCCATCTGGCCCGAACCGATCACGCCGACCTTCTTGATTGCCACCGTCATCTTCTCATCCACCGGAACGGCGCGCACATCGCGCCTGCCGAACTGTCCCCGACACTATCCCCAAGCGCGCCCTTCCGGCAGGCCCAAATCGCCGAAAAACGCAGCCCTCAAAAAATAACACCGGCCGGAGCTTAACGATCCGGCCGGTGTCTTGTCGCTTACTTTCCGAGCTTGCCGAGCGCCTCGGTGAGCTCCGGAACCGCCTGGTAGAGGTCGGCGACCAGGCCGTAATCGGCGACCTGGAAGATCGGCGCGTCCTCATCCTTGTTGATGGCGACGATCACCTTGGAGTCCTTCATGCCGGCTAGATGCTGGATCGCGCCGGAGATGCCGACCGCGACATACAGCTCCGGGGCCACCACCTTGCCGGTCTGACCGACCTGCCAGTCGTTCGGCGCATAGCCGGCATCGACCGCGGCGCGCGAGGCGCCGACGCCGGCACCGAGCTTGTCGGCGAGCGGCTCGATGTACTTCGCGAAATTCTCGCGGCTCTGCATGGCGCGGCCGCCCGACACGATGATCTTGGCCGAGGTCAGCTCCGGACGATCGCTCTTGGCGACCTCCTCGCCGACGAACGAGGACAGGCCCGGATCGGCCGCAGCCGCCGCACTCTCCACCGAGGCGCTGCCGCCTTCGCCGGCCGCGGCAAAGGTCGAGGTGCGCACGGTGATGACCTTCTTGGCGTCCTTCGACTTCACGGTCTGGATCGCGTTGCCGGCATAGATCGGCCGCTCATAAGTGTCGGGGGCGACCACCTTGATGATCTCCGAGACCTGCATGACGTCGAGCAGGGCTGCGACGCGCGGCATCACGTTCTTGAAGCGCGAGGTCGCGGGCGCGACGAAGGCGTCATAGCCGCCGGCGAGCGAGACGATCAGGGCAGCCAGCGGCTCGGCGAGGTCGTGCTCATAGGCGGCGCCTTCGGCCACCAGCACCTTCGCAACGCCGGCGAGCTTGGCAGCCGCGTCAGCGGCCGCCTTGGTGCCCTGGCCGCCACCGGCGACCAGCACATGAACGTCACCGCCGAGCTGGCTTGCAGCCGTCAGCGCCTTGTTGGTCGAGTCCTTCAGGGTCTCGTGGTCGTGTTCGGCAATCAGCAACGTCGTCATCAGAGAACCCCGGCTTCGGTCTTGAGCTTGTTCACGAGTTCGGCGACGTCCTTGACCTTGACGCCCGCCTTGCGGCCCGCCGGTTCCGCGGTCTTCAGCACTTCCAGGCGCGGCGTCAGATCGACGCCGTAATCCGCCGCGCTCTTGTCGTCGATCGGCTTCTTCTTCGCCTTCATGATGTTGGGCAGCGACGCATAGCGCGGCTCGTTGAGACGCAGGTCGGTGGTGACGATCGCCGGGCCCTTCAGCTTGACGGTCTGCAGGCCGCCGTCGACTTCGCGGGTGACCTTGAAATCCCTTCCGTCGACTTCGAGCTTGCTGGCGAAGGTCGCCTGCGACCAGCCGAGCAGCGCGGCCAGCATCTGGCCGGTCTGGTTCGAGTCATCGTCGATCGCCTGCTTGCCGAGGATGACGAGGCCGGGCGCTTCCGCCTCGACCACCGACTTCAGGATCTTGGCAACCGCGAGCGGCTCCACATTGCCCTCGGCCTTGACCAGGATGCCGCGGTCGGCGCCCATCGCAAGACCGGTGCGGATGGTCTCCGAGGCCTGCGCGGGGCCGATCGACACCACCACCACCTCGGTCGCCTTGCCGGCTTCCTTCAGCCGCAGCGCTTCCTCGACGGCGATCTCGTCGAACGGGTTCATCGACATCTTGACGTTGGCGAGCTCTACGCCCGATCCGTCACTCTTGACGCGGACCTTGACGTTGTAGTCGACGACCCGCTTTACCGGCACAAGAACCTTCATCGATCCTCTTTCGCTTTGATTTCATGGGTTTTGATTGGCTGGCGCGGAACCTAAAGGTCCGGATACCCCCGGTCAACGCCGCGGCAGCCAAAAAACCGGTCTCCCGAATTAGACCAGTTTAACGGTTCTGGCCGGGCACCCACAACACGTCCCCGGCCCCCTTGTCGTTCTGGAAGCGGCTGGCGACGAACAGGAAATCCGACAGGCGGTTCATATACTGGATGCCAGCGGCATTGACCGGCTCCTCCGGCCGGGCGGCAAGTTCCACCATCATCCGTTCCGCCCGGCGACATATGGTGCGGGCGAGATGCAGATATGCAGATGCGGGCGTGCCGCCGGGCAGCACGAAGGAGGTCAGCGGCGCCAGCTGCGCGTTGAGCTCATCGATATCGTGCTCGAGCCGCTCGACCTGGCTCGCCAGCATCCGCAAGCGCTCGGCCTTGCCCTCGCGCTCGGGGACGGCGAGGTCGGCGCCGAGGTCGAACAGATCGTTCTGGATCCGCCCCAGCATCGCATCGAGCTCGCGCGCGTCGCCGAGATGCAGCCGCACCACGCCGATCACGGCGTTGGTCTCGTCCACCGTGCCATAGGCGGAGACGCGCAGATCATATTTCGGCCGCCGCTCGCCGGTGCCGAGCGCGGTGGTGCCGTCATCGCCGGTGCGGGTGTAGATTCGATTGAGAACGACCATGACTGGCTCCGATCTTCTTTCACCTCTCCCGAAGGGAGAGGTCGCGAGCATTGCGAGCGGGTGAGGGGTTTTGGTCTATCGATGGACCTGATCCCCTCACCCGGATCGCTGAAGCGATCCGACCTCTCCCTCCGGGAGAGGTGGAACAGGCCGATACGTGAGCTACCGCCCCATCGCCCAGACCGTGAGCATGGTGGCGATGATCGCGATGAACTGCAGCAGCACGCGCAGCCGCATCAGATTCTGCGAACGGCTCGGCGAGCCGCCCTTCATCATGTTGATGAGACCGAGCAGCAGCACCAGCGCGACGGCGCCGACGGCGATGGGGAGAACGAAAGTACTGAGAGCAGATGCCATGGCCGGTACATAACACCGCACCGGGCCGACTTCTACACATCCCGGCCATGCAACCAACTGGCATTTCCGGCCGTAATATCAGAAACTAGCGCATGATCCCGGAAAAGTGTGCCGCGGTTTCCGCAAGGTCATGCTCAAGCAAAGCGCTGTTCTCTGACCGAGCTCTTCTCGATCATGCCGGGTGGAATGTGAAACAGATCCGATACGTCTATCACATCGCGATCGACGCGTTTTACACCTTCCTGGCCGACGATGGCTGGGCGATCGCGAGCCACATCGCGCTGTCGACCCTGATGGCGCTGTTTCCGTTCCTGATCGTGCTGACCTCGCTGGCCGGCTTCTTCGGCTCCAAGCAGCTCGCCGACCAGGCGGTCAGCCTGCTGCTGAACGTCTGGCCACAGCAGGTCGCCGATTCCCTGTCGGGCGAAATCCATGACGTGCTGACCACGACGCGCGGCGACATCCTGACCATCGGCGCGGTGCTCGCGGTCTACTTCGCGTCCAACGGCGTCGAGGCACTGCGGGTCGCGCTGAACCGCGCCTATGCCGTGACCGAGCCGCGGAGCTGGTACTGGCTGCGGCTGGAATCGATCGGCTACACGCTGGTCGCGGCCTTCACCTCGCTGGCGATGGCCTTCCTGATCGTGCTCGGCCCCCTGATGCTGGAAGCAGCGCGGCGGCATATCCCGTTCTTCGTCGAGTCGAACGAGAGCGCGCTCAACTTCGCCCGCTACGGCATCACCATCGGCGCGCTGGTCATGGCGCTGTTCATCCTGCATGCCTGGCTGCCGGCAGGGCGCCGCGGCTTCGTGCAGATCCTGCCCGGCATCATCTTCACCATGGTTGCCTCGCTGATCTCGGGCATCGTGTTCGGCCAGTACCTGGCGCGCTTCGCCAACAATTACGTCACGATGTATGCGGGGCTGGCCTCGGTGATCATCGCGCTGGTATTTCTGTATTTCATCGCCGCGATCTTCGTCTACGGCGGCGAGCTGAATGCCTCGATCATCAAGTCGCAGCTGCCGCACGGCGTGTCGCTTCATGAAGCGCAGTCGCCAAGGCGCGCGGAGACACGGGCTTGACCAGGAAGGCGTCGGCGCCGGCGGCGCGCGCCGCGGCTTCGTCCTCACCGCGGCCGGAAATCCCGATGATCGCGATGCGGCCGTGCGGCGGCGGCAGCGCGCGGATGCGCCGGATAGCCTCGACGCCGTTGATGCCCGGCAGCACCATGTCCATCAGCACCGCGTCGTATTCGCCCTGCGCAAGCCGGTCGGGCGCCGCCTCGCCCTGGCCGACGAACTCCGACTGGTGACCAAGCTCGGTCAGGATCGTGTTGAGCACGACGCGGCCGAACGGATTGTCCTCGACGCTGAGCAGCCGCAGCGCACCTGACGCGTCAGCGTCAGCCGCATCCGACATGATCGTCACCGGCCCCTCCGCAGGCGCCATCACGACGCTCAGCGTGAAGGTTGTGCCGCCGCCCTTGCGCCGGGCCGCCACGATGTCGCCGCCCATGGCGCGGGCGAGCTGCCGGACCGAGAACAGGCCAAGGCCGGCGCCGCCGAAGCGGGAGGCGATCGAGACGTTGGCCTGCGAGAACGGCCGGAACAGCCGCTTCACTTCGGCCAAGGTCAGGCCGATGCCGCTGTCGGAGACCGCGAATGCGATGCCGACCTTGCCTTTGCCGGCCCGCAGCGGCGACACCTGCAGCGCGACGCCGCCCTGCTCGGTGAATTTCACGGCGTTGTCGATCAGATTCTCCAACGCCGCACGGAGGCGCACGGGATCGCCGACCGCAAACGCCGGCAATTTCTCGGAGATCGTCACCGAGGCCTGCAGCCCCTGCGCCGCGGCACGGCCGGCAAGGGCATCGCCGATGCTGCGCACCAGCGTGCGCAGGTCGAAAAAGTCCTGCCGGATGGCGAGCCCCGGCCCCTCGCTGCGCGCGGCGTCGACGAACAGCGTGGCGAGGCTCGCCAGGTGCTCGGCGCCGGCCTTGATGGTATCGACCCAGCGCCGCTCGCGCTCGCCGAGATCGGAGGTCGCCAGCAGATTGCTGATCGCGAGAATGCCGGTCAGGGGGGTCCGCACCTCATGGGCGAAGGCGGCCAACGCGCTCTCGACCACGCTGCGGCCGGCCTCGTCGGCCGCAGGCTCGCGGCGCGCAGGCTTCTTGCGCGCGGGTGTCTTGCGCGCGGTTTTCTGACGCGTCTTGGCGGCGGCCACGGCGCGTTTTTTCGCCGGCTTCTTTGTCGGTCGCCGCGTGCTGCGCCGTGCGCGCGATTTGGCCGCCATGGTCTCCGCTGTCCCCGCCCGGAAATAACATGGCACGCCTTGCGTGGCGGAGTCACGGCGAAGCTACCGCATTACCAACCGTAAACTAGGGCATGATCCGGAAAAGTGTGCAGCGGTTTTCCCTCGCGACAAACGCCGAAGGCGTTTGCGCGGAGATCATGCTCAAACAAGGAGCTAAAGCGCGATGACGATTCAACCTTATCGCGCTTTAGGGCAGGCCGACCAGGCGACGGATATCCGCGGGGCTCGCACCTTCGCGTCTCAATTCGCGCACGCCCGTTGCCTGCGTCGATTTCGAGAGCTTTTGGCCGGAATCATCCCGGATCAGGCCGTGATGCCGGTACGCCGGTGCGGGAACTCCGAGCAATTGCTGGAGCAGGCGATGCACGCTGGTCGACCAGAACAGGTCGACACCGCGCACCACGTCGGTAACGCCCTGCAGCGCGTCGTCGATCACGACCGAGAGATGGTAGCTGGTCGGGGTTTCCTTGCGCGCCAGGATCACGTCGCCCCAGGCCTCCGGCCGGGCTCCGACCACGCCGGTTTCGCCGCCGGGGCCCTCGCCCTGCTCGTTCCATGTGAGCGGGCCGCCCCGCGCACAGGCCGCCGCCATGTCGAGCCGCAGCGCGAAGGGCAGGCCCTGCCCGCTCAGCCGCTCGCGCTCGGCGGCCGACATTGCCTTCGCCGTGCCCGGGTAGAGCGGCGCGCCGTCGGGATCGCGCGGCCACGGGCCTGCCGCTTCCTTCGCGGCGACCAGCAGCGCGATCGCGGCCCGGCTCTCAAAGCTCGGATAGACCAACCCGAGCGTCGACAGTTGTTCGGTCGCGTCGCGATAGGCGGCAAAATGCTCCGACTGCCGCCGCACCGGCGTCTCCCAGGTGACCCCGAGCCAGGCCAGATCCTCATAGATCGCCGCCTCGAACTCCGGCCGGCAGCGCGTGCCGTCGATATCCTCGATCCGCAGCAGGAAGCGCCCGCCAGATGCCCCCGCCAGATCGAAATTGAGCAGCGCCGAATAGGCGTGGCCGAGATGAAGATAGCCGTTCGGGCTCGGCGCGAAACGGAAGACGGGTGGCGGCATCACACTGGTCTCGTCATGCCCGGGCTTGCCCGTGGCTGGTCCTTGGGCATCCACGTTCTTACAACTATCATCGTCATCATAAACGTCGATGGTCCGGCAACGACCACGTCCACGAGGGAGCAATGCTCGTCCATCTCGAAACCCAGGCTGACCTCGACGATGCCATCGAAAAGCTCGTCGTGCAGGACAAGCGGCTGAAGCCGATCCTGGCGCTAACAGGCATGCCGGCGATCCGCCAGCGCGAGCCCGGTTTCGCGGGGCTTGCCGCGATCATCTGCGGCCAGCAGCTCTCGACCGCGAGCGCGGCGGCGATCTGGGGCCGCGTCAGCACGGCGTTCGATCCGTTCCATCACGACGCGATCCGGAAGGCCCGCGCCGACCGACTCGGACGGCTCGGGCTGTCGGCCGCCAAGATCAAGACGCTGAAGCACATCGCGCGCGAGCTTGCCGAGGAGCGGCTCAATCTCGACGTGCTCGCCAATGAGGAGGCCGACGCCGCGCACAACACGCTGACCGCGCTGCCGGGCATCGGGCCTTGGACCGCCGACGTCTATCTGCTGTTCTGCCTCGGCCATGGCGATGCCTGGCCGGCTGGCGACCTCGCCGTGCAGGAAGCGGTGAAGGTCGGGCTCGGGCTGAAGGAGCGGCCGACGCCAAAACAGATGGCGCCGCTCGCCGAGCCCTGGCGCCCGCTCCGTGGCGCCGCTGCGCATCTGTGGTGGGCGTATTATCGTGTGCTGAAAAACCGCGAGGGCGTGATTCCTGACAAAATCAGCCTCGCAGCCGCACCCGGTCCTCGCGCGCGGAAGCAGTGACGAAATCGATCACGGCGCGAACCGCCGGAAGTTCGACCAGATCGGGATGCGCCAGCAGCCAGAGGTCGGCGACGCTGAGCAGCTTCTGCGGCGCGACCCGGATGAGATCGGGATAGTCGGCGGCGACAAAGCAGGACAGCGCGGAGATTCCGAGCCCGGCTCGCGCTGCTGCCAGCATATCGCCCTGCGAGGAGCACCGCATCACAAGCGATCCCTGCCGCGTGATGAGATCGCTCCAGCGCGCCAGATGCTCGTTCGAGGCACGGTCGGCGAAACCGATGACGCTGTGGCCCTTCCATTCGTCACGCCGTTCCGGCAGGCGCCGGCCCGCGGCGTAGTCGCGCGAGCAATAAAAGCCCGTGCCGAGCCGGCCAATCTTGCGGCCGATCAGATTCTCCTCGCCGCTATCCACCGGACGCAGCACCACATCGGCCTCGCGGCGGCGGACGCTCGCCGGAAACGGATGAGTGATGATCTCGAGCTGGATATGGCTGTGCGACCGGAGGAACGGCCCGAGCTTCGGCATCAGCCAGTGCGAGGCGAGCGTGGCGCCGATCGACAGTTTTACAACACCGCGCGCCTGCGCGCCGGTCGCCGACACCGCGGCCTCCGCACGCAAGGCGGCTGCCGCCATCGCCTCGACATGCTCACGGAACTTGCGGCCCTGCGCGGTCAGCGACAGACCGTCATTGGCGCGCGCAAACAGGGGAATGCCGAGCTGGCGTTCCAGCTCGGTCATCTTGCGGCCGACCGTCGGATGGCTGGAGCGCAACTGCCGCGCCGCGGCCGCCAAACTGCGCGTCTCGGCCACCGCAACGAAGGTCTTGCACAGGTCCCAGTCCATCGGCTTTTCCTCGCGACGACATGTTCATTCTTGATGCCTTGCCTGTTCAATATTGAACGTGCTGGGCGAAGCGTCCAGCCTTATAATGGATGGCAATCAGCGCAGGCCGCGGCGCCGCCGGGTCCAACGCTTCGCAATCAACATCAACAGATGCGCGCCGGACCCGACCGTTCTTGCGCGACCAAGGAGGACCCGCAATGCCGCTGCCCGCTTCGCTCGCCAACAAGCTCGAACTGCCGGTCGTCGGCTCGCCGCTGTTCATCGTCTCGGGGCCCGAGCTCGTGATCGCGCAGTGCAAGGCCGGTATCGTCGGCTCGTTTCCCGCCCTGAACGCCCGCCCCGCCGGCAAGCTCGACGAATGGCTGAGCCGAATCGAGAACGAGCTCGGCGAGTACCAGGTGCTGCACCCGGAGAAGAAGGTCGCGCCCTACGCGGTCAACCAGATCTGCCACGCGTCCAATGACCGCCTGATGCACGACATGGAAACCTGCGTGAAGCACAAGGTGCCCGTCATCATCACCTCGCTGCGTCCACCGTCCGAGATCGTCGAGGCCGCGCATTCCTATGGCGGCGTCGTGTTCCACGACGTCATCAACGTCAAGCACGCGCGCAAGGCCGCCGAACAGGGCGTCGACGGCCTGATCCTGGTCTGCGCCGGCGCGGGCGGACATGCCGGCACGCTGTCGCCGTTCGCGCTGGTGCGCGAGGTCAAGCAATGGTTCAACGGCACGATCCTGCTGTCGGGCGCGATCTCCGACGGCTGGAGCATCGCCTCCGCCCTCGCGCTCGGCGCCGACCTCGCCTACATCGGCACCCGCTTCATCGCCACCGAGGAGGCCAATGCAGATGCGGCCTACAAGCAGGCACTGACCGACTACGCCGCGCACGACATCGTCTATTCGAACCTGTTCACCGGCGTGCACGGCAATTACCTCGGGCCGTCGATCGCAGCGGCTGGCCTCGACCCCGACAATCTGCCGGTCGCCGACAAGACCAGGATGAACTTCGGCTCCGGCGGCAACACCAAGGCCAAGGCGTGGCGCGACATCTGGGGCTCAGGCCAGGGCCTCGGCCAGATCTCCGATGCGCCGCCGGTTGCGGAACTGGTGTCGCGGCTGAAGGCGGAGTACACCGAGGCGCGCAGCGATTTCCTGCGGGCCAGCGCCTGAGGTCGAGACGCAATATGATCATCAGCGGCGACAGACAGATCAGCTACGCCGAGATTCACGGGCGAGTCGCACGGGCCGCCAGCGGCTTCCGCGCGCTCGGCGTGCAAGGCGGCAAGCCGGTCGGCATGATGCTGCGCAATGACTTCGCGCTGTTCGAGGTGGTCGCCGCCTCCGCTGCGCTCGGCAGCCCGGTGGTGCCGATCAACTGGCATCTGAAGGCCGAGGAGGTCGGCTACATCATCGCCGACTCCGGCGCCGACACGCTGGTCTGTCATGCCGATCTGCTGCCGCAGATCCGCGATGGATTGCCCGCCGGGCTCAAGCTGCTGGTCGTGACCACGCCGCCGGAGATCGCGAGCGCCTATGGCGTGACGCCGGAGCTTGCGGAAGTGCCCGAGGGTATGACCGACTGGGACCGCTGGCGCGACACCCACCAGCCCCTCGCCGGTACGCCGATCGGCGCAGCGCCGATGTTCTACACGTCCGGCACCACGGGCCTGCCGAAGGGCGTCAAGCGCAAGCCGATGCGCCCCGAGCAGCAGGCGGCCGCCGCGCGCGTCGGCGCCATCACCTACGGCATCAGGCCAAACGAGGACCAGGTGATCCTGATGAACGGGCCGATGTACCATTCGGCCCCGCACTCCTACGGCATGCTGGCGTTCCGCAACGGCTGCAGCATCGTGCTCGAGCCGCGCTTCGACCCCGAGGATTTGCTGCAGCTGATCGAGCGCCACCGCGTCACCCACATGCACATGGTGCCGACCATGTTCGTGCGGCTGCTGCGTTTGCCTGAGGAGACGCGGCGCCGCTACGACCTGTCCTCGCTGCGCTTCATCGTGCACGGCGCGGCACCCTGCCCGGTCGACGTCAAGCGCGCGATGATCGACTGGTGGGGACCTGTCATCAACGAATATCTCGGCTCGACCGAGACCGGCATCCCGGTCTGGCATTCGTCGGCGGAAGCGCTGGCCAAGCCCGGCACCGTCGGCCGCGCGATCGAGGGCGGCATCGTCAAGACATTCCGCCCCGACGGCACGCCGTGCGACGTCGGCGAGCCCGGCGAGATCTTCATGCGCCAGACGGCGACGTCGGATTTCGACTATCACGGCAACGCCAAAGCGCGCGCCGAGGCCGACCGCGACGGCCTCATCAGCGTCGGCGACGTCGGCTATCTCGATGCCGACGGCTATCTGTTCCTGTGCGACCGCAAGCGCGACATGGTGATCTCGGGCGGCGTCAACATCTATCCTGCCGAGATCGAGAATGCGCTGATCGGCATGGACGGCGTGCGCGACTGCGCGGTGTTCGGCGTGCCCGACGACGAGTATGGCGAGCGGCTGTTCGCCTGTGTCGAGCCGGAGGCAGGTGCTGCGCTGTCGGCGGCGTCCGTGCAGGAATTCCTGCGCGGCAAGCTGGCGAACTTCAAGGTGCCCAGGGACATCCAGTTCATGGATGCGCTGCCACGCGAGGCCACCGGCAAGATCTTCAAGCGCAAGCTGCGCGATCTCCATCGCGAGGGACAGATCCACGCGGCAAAATGACCGCGAGGCGAACAGAATTTCAAACAATGTTGCTCTTGCAAAATCCCCTCAAGGCGACGCAAAGATCGCCACGCGCAAAAAGCCGAGGCCAGCAACATGAATTCGACCGACTTCATCGTCGTCCGCAACGATCTGCAGCAATGCAAGATCATCGAGACGCAACTGCCCGACGCCGGCGCGCTGCCAGCCGATGCGCTGCTGGTGAAGGTGACGCGGTTTGCGCTCACCGCAAACAACATCACTTATGCGGTCATGGGTGACGTCCTGAAATACTGGCAATTGTTTCCAACGCCCGAGAGCTACGGCAACATTCCAGTCTGGGGCTTTGGCGAGGTCATCGCCTCCAAGCATCCGGGCATCGCCATCGGCGAGACGCTGTTCGGCTATTTCCCGATGGCGACGCATCTCGTGATCGAGGCCACCGACGTCAGCAAGCGCGGCTTGCGCGACGGCGCCGCGCATCGACAGAACGTCTCGCCGGTCTACAACAGCTATGCCCGCGTCAGCGGCGATCCCGCGTTCGCCGGCGCACAGGGCGATTATCAGGCGCTGCTGCGGCCGCTGTTCATGCTGTCGTTCCTGGTCGATGACTTCCTCGCCGAGAACGAGTTCTTCGGCGCAAAGCATGCGATTCTGTCGTCGGCATCCAGCAAGACCGCGTTCGGGCTTGCGCATCTGATCCATTCCCGCACCGGTATGAAAGTGATCGGCCTGACCTCGGCATCGAATGTCGATTTCGTCAGATCGCTCGGCTGCTATGACGAGGTCGTCACCTATGACCGCGTCAGCTCGCTGCCGGCGGACGTGCCGGTCGCCTATGTCGACATGGCCGGCAGCAGCGCGCTGCGCGAGACGCTGCATCGGCGCTTCGGCGACCAGATGAAATATTCCGGCCGCGTCGGCCTGACCCATCGCGCGAGCGCGCTCGAGGAGGCCGCGCTGCCCGGCGCCAAGCCGCACTGGTTCTTCGCGCCCGATCACATCCGCAAGCGCGCCAAGGAGTGGGGTCCGGGCGGTGTCGAGCAGCGCTTTGGCGCGGCGTGGGCGGGCTTTGCGCCCAACCTCGACCGCTGGGTGCGCGTGACCGAGTGCCGCGGCCGCGCCGCGGTGACGCAGGCCTATCTCGATACCCTGAACGGCCGCGTGCCGCCGGATCGGGGGCTGATCCTCTCGCTTGGGGAATAGGCGATATCCCGTCACGCCCTTCCTGCGCGGACGAAGATGGGTATAGGCTTCGTGGCGAAGCAATAACGCCGCGAAGACGGCCGGTGACGGGAAGCGCCCATGCTCGACAAGACCGACGACATTTCGGTCGCCGCCGACAACTGGCTCGTGCAGTTCGAGGATGCGCTGGCGAGTGGCGACGAGATCCTGCTGAGGCCGCTGTTCCATCCCGACAGCTATTGGCGCGACGTGCTGGCGCTGAGCTGGAACATCCAGACCCTCAACGGCATCGACACGATCCTCAGCGAATTGCCCGGGCACGCCGAACGCGCAGCACCCAGGACATTCCGCATCGATCCCGACCGCGCCGCGCCCCGCAAGGTGACCCGCGCCGGCACGCCGTCGATCGAGGCGATCTTCAGGTTCGAGACCGCGGCCGGCCGTGGCCATGGCATCGTGCGGCTGATCCCCGATGCCGCCGACAACAACCGCCTGAAAGCATGGACACTGCTGACGGCGCTCGAGGAGCTCAAGGGATTTGAGGAGCAGCAAGGCCACACGCGGCCACGCGGGCAGGCCCACTCGCGCGACTTCCGCGGGCCCAACTGGCTCGACCAGCGCAAGGCCGCGGCCGACTACGCCGAGCGCGATCCAACCGTGCTGGTGGTCGGCGGCGGACAGGCTGGTTTGGCAATCGCCGCACGGCTGACGCAGCTTGGGATCGATACGCTGATCATCGATCGCGAGGCGCGTGTCGGCGACAATTGGCGCAAGCGCTATCACGCGCTGACCCTGCACAACCAGGTGCAGGTCAATCATCTGCCCTACATGCCGTTCCCGCCGAACTGGCCGACCTACATCCCCAAGGACAAGCTCGCCAACTGGTTCGAGGCCTATGTCGAGGCGATGGAGCTGAATTTCTGGACCGGCACCGAATTCGCCGGCGGCAGCTACGACGAGACGCAAGGACGGTGGACCGTCGCGCTGCGGCGGACCGACGGCACCGCGCGTATGATGCAGCCGCGCCATGTCGTCATGGGAACCGGCGTCAGCGGCATTCCGAACCTGCCCGAGATCACCGGGCTCACCCATTTCGCCGGCAAGGTGGTCCATTCCAGCCGCTATGACGACGGCGAGAACTGGACCGGCAAGCGTGCGCTGGTCATCGGCACCGGCAACAGCGGCCACGACATCGCGCAGGACCTGCACTCCTCGGGCGCTGACGTCACGCTGGTGCAGCGCTCCTCGACGCTCGTCACCAATATCGAGCCATCGGCACAGCTCGCCTACGCCGCCTACAACGAAGGCACGCTCGACGACAACGACCTGATCGCGACCTCGATGCCGCTGGCGCTCGCCAGGCGCAGCCACGCGCTGATGACGGAGCAATCGAAGGAGCTCGACCAGGCGTTGCTTGATGGGCTCGAACGCGTCGGTTTCAAGCTCGACTTCGGCGACGAGGGCACCGGCTGGCAGTTCAAATATCTCACCCGCGGCGGCGGCTACTATTTCAACGTCGGCTGCTCCGACTTCGTCGCTGGCGGAGCGATCAAGCTCGCGCAATTCGCCGACATCGAGACCTTTGCCGCCGAGGGCGCGCGGCTGAGGAGCGGCGAGACCATCCCCGCCGACCTGATCGTGCTCGCGACCGGCTATCGGCCGCAGGAGGAGCTGGTCGCGAAACTGTTCGGCGCGGCGATGGCTGCGCGCATCGGCCCCATCTGGGGCTTCGGCGACGGCCAGGAGCTGCGCAACATGTACACCCGCACGCCGCAGCCCGGCCTCTGGTTCATCGCCGGCAGCCTCGCCCAATGCCGCATCAACTCGCGCTACCTCGCGCTGCAGATCAAGGCCATCGAGGAAGGCCTGCTGCCGCGCGACGTCGGGCCGCGAGCCAACCTTGCTTAAATCACGGAGACAGACATGCCGAGCATTTTGGGCGCGGGCGAGCATCGCTACCGCGTGGTGGAGAACTGGGCCAGGCTGCCCGACGGCTGGAGCCTGACCGACGTCGCCTCGGTGGCGGTCGACAGCAAGGACCGCATCTACGTCTTCAACCGCGGCGAACATCCGATGGTGGTGCTCGACCGCGAGGGGAATTTCCTCCGCAGCTGGGGCGAAGGATTGTTCTCGCGCGCCCACGGCCTGCACATCGATGCCGACGACAATCTCTATTGCACCGATGACGGCGACCACACGGTGCGCAAATGCTCCACCGACGGCAAGGTGCTGCTGACGATCGGCATCCCCGGCAAGCCCGCGCCCTATATGAGCGGCGAGCCGTTCCACCGCTGCACCCACACCGCGCTGTCGCCAAAGGGCGAGATCTATGTCTCGGACGGCTACGGCAATGCCTGCGTCCACAAATACACGCCGGACGGCAGGCTGATCAAAACCTGGGGCGAGCCCGGCACCGATCCCGGCCAGTTCAACATCGTGCACAATATCGCGACCGACGCGGATGGCTGGGTCTACGTCGCCGACCGCGAGAATCACCGGGTGCAGGTGTTCGACGGCAACGGCAAATACGAGACGCAGTGGAACAACCTGCATCGTCCCTGCGCGCTGTGCTGCTGTGGCGGGGCTAAGCAGCCGACCTTCATCGTCGGCGAGCTCGGCCCCGGCATGAACGTCAACCGCAAGGTGCCCAATCTCGGCCCGCGGCTCTCGATCGTCGACGCCAGAGGCAGGCGGATCGCAAGGCTCGGCGGCGAGAATGGCCCGGGCATCGAGAGCGGAAAATTCCTGGCGCCGCATGGGCTGGCACTGGATTCCAGGGGCGACATCTATGTCGGCGAGGTCGGCGTCACCGACTGGAAGACGAGTTTTCCCGACGTCGAGATGCCGGCCATCGTGCGCATGACGCGCTGCCTGCAGAAGCTGGAGCGGGTGACGGGGTAGGCGCGCATCCGCGCTCACTCCGCCTTGATGCCGGACGCCTTGATGATCGGCCACCAGCGATCGGCTTCTTCCTTCTGAAAGGTACGCAGCGCCTCCGGCGATTGCTGCTGGAGCGGCGTGATCGTGATGCCCAGTTCGGCGAAGCGCTGCCTGACCTTGGGTTCGGCGAGCACCTGGGTCATGGTCGCGTTCAGCTTGGCGATGACGTCCTTCGGCGTGCCCTTGGGCACCCAGAGACCGTACCACAGCGAGGCGAAGAAGCCGGGCACGCCGGCTTCGTCCACGGTCGGGATATCAGGCGATGACGGCAGCCGCGTACGGCCGGTGACCGCGAACGGCTTGACGCTGCCGGCCCCGAGCAGGGAGCGGAAGTTCGAGGCGGGCTCCATCATGAAGTCGATCTGCTCGGCCAGCAGGTCCTGCATCGCCGGGCCATTGCCGCGATAGGGCACGAATTCGAACTTCGTGCCGGTGGCCTTCTGCAACGCGATGCCGGCGAGATGGCCGGTGGCGCCGACGCCGGCGATGCCGACTGAGGCCTTGTCGGGATTGGCCTTCAGCCAGGCGATCAGGCCTTTCAGATCATCGGCCGGAAGGCTCTTCTTGCCGACGATCAGCAACGGCTCGCTGCCGATCTGGATCACCGGCTCGAGGTCTTTCAGCAGGTTGAACGGCAGCGCGTACAGGCCGCCGGTCAGCATGTGGGTGGTCGAGGTGCCGATCGACAGCGTGTAGCCATCGGCCGGCGACCGCACCGCGCGGGTGACGCCGATGCTGCCCGCGGCGCCGCCGACATTCTCGATCACAATCGGCTGGCCGAGCACGGGACGCATGCTCTCGGCGAGATAGCGCGCCAGCGTATCGGTGGCGCCGCCCGCCGGGAACGGCACGATCATCGTGATCGGCCGGGTCGGATAGTCCTGCGCTGCGACCGGAGCGGCCGATAGCGCCATCAGCAGCGCGAGCATCAATCGCATCGTCACTCCTCCCGCATGGCGCTCTTCGGCGCCTTCAATCATTTCGTCGGCGAAATCAAACCTCTCCAATCACCTCGCGGCGACGCTGCTCGGATTCTTCGGCGTAGCGCCGCATCGCATGCGCTTCGGTCAAAAGCCCGACCAGCCGGCGCCGGCCGCCGGCCTCGACCACCGCAAGCGATTCCGCTTCGGCCGCGTCGAACACCGCGATCGCCTCCTGGATGTTCATCAGGGGATTCAGCACAATGTCGGTGTGGCGCAGGATGCCGGCGAGCCCCTTGTCGGTCTTGAGGTCGGGCGCGTGCGCTTCCGCGACCAGTGCCAGCCCGGCATAGCGGCCCTCGCCGTCGACCGCGACGACCTGGTTCGTCGAGCCGGGCGGAAACTTGCGGCGGAAATCATCGAGAGACATCGCGGCGTCGACCGTCGACATGTCCTGCCGCATCATCTTGGCTACGGTGAGATCGCGGATCCAGCCAACATCGGCGGCGCTGCGGATGGTCTCGCCGCGCAGATGCAGCCGCCATGTCGCGAAGGAATAGCCGAACAGCTCGCGCGTAATCATGGTCGAGATGATCACGGCAACCAGCACCGCGGTGGTCAGCCAGAGATTGCCGGTGGATTCCAGCGCAATGAACGACATGGTGAGCGGGCCGCCGATCACCGAGGCCGACAGCGCGCTCATGCCGATCACGGCATAAGCGTTCGGATCGAGGTCCAGCCCGGGCCAGACGATATCGACACCGGCGGCGAACAGGCGGCCGCCGAGCGCCCCCATGAACAGCGTCGCAAAAAACAAGCCGCCGCGGAAGCCGCTGCCGAGCGAGACGATGGAGGCGAGCGCCTTCAGCACGAACACACCGGCGATGAAGGCGATCGGCATCGCGACGATCGAGGAAAACTGCAGCGCGCCGTGCCCCGACGACATCACCTGCGGCGTCGCAAGCGCAAGCCCACCGACTGCGAGTCCACCCAGCATCGGCCGCAGCGGCGGCCACAGCTTGGTCTTCGCCAGCACCGCCTCGCACAGCGCGACGCCGCGCATGATCGCAATCCCCGTCAGCGCGGCCAGCACGCCGAGCAGCGCCGCGATCGCGAGATCACGGCCGGCAACGGAGCCGACGGAGCCGGCGAAGATGCCAAGCTTCAACTCAGCTGTTCCGTGGGTGACGAAGTAGCCGGCGACCGCGGCGACGCCGACCGGCGTCAAGCTGGCCGGCGTGTAGCCGCCGATCACGAGCTCGAAGGCGTAGAAGGCACCCGCCAGCGGCGCGCCGAACGCGCCCGCGATGGCAGCGGCGGCGCCGCAGCCGACCATGATGCGCTGGTCGTTTCGCCGCATGTGGAACGCGCGGCCGAGCGAGGCGGCGAGGCCGCTCGCAAGCTGGGTATAGCCGGCCTCGAGCCCGACCGAGGCGCCGGAGCCGCTCGACCAGATCGTCTGCAGCGCCACGATGACGCTGCCGCGGAACGACATCCGTCCGCCATACAGCGCGTTGGCCTCGATCGGATCGATCTCGCGGGACGGCCGGAAGCGCGCCAGCCAGAGGAATGCGAGCCCGAGCAGGAGACCGCCGATCGTGGGAACCGCGAGCGCCCGGATGACATCGATACTGTCCTGCGCCGAGAGGCGCTGATGGATGCTGATGTCGAACAGCAGCGCATGCATGGCGGCGACCGCAATGCTCATCGCCAGCACCACCACGCCGCCGACCGCGCCTGTCAGCGCCGCCAGCAGCACCAGGCTCGTCTCATGCGCGCGCACGAAGGCGCGGAGCCGGCGCGGCGCTTCGAGATAGCGGGACGAGGTGGTCATGCGGCTAGTGTTCCGTCGGCCTTGCGAAAATCACGCCGAATCCCCCTTTAGCGGGCCTTCGGACCCGAAGGCAATCGGGGCAGGAACATGGCGCCTGCGCGGCGGATAAGCTGCTCATAGGTCTTCACAATCCCGTCACGCTGCCTGTAGTATGCAGGGCACATGCTGCTTCGCAGCTAATGGGAGTCAGGAGCGTTATTTGAACGCACATGTCTCGCAAGGCGGTTGGCCGGTGTTGGTGCTGAATGCGGACTTCCGGCCGCTGAGTTACTACCCGCTGTCGCTCTGGTCCTGGCAGGACGCGATCAAGGCGGTGTTTCTCGATCGCGTCAACATCGTCGAGTATTACGACCGGGCGGTACGAAGTCCGTCCTTTGAAATCCAGTTGCCCAGCGTCGTTTCGCTTAAATCCTTCGTCAAGCCGACCACCCATCCCGCCTTCACCCGTTTCAACGTTTTCCTGCGCGACCGTTTCATCTGCCAATATTGCCTCTCGGCCGACGACCTCACCTTCGACCACATCATCCCGCGCAGCAAAGGTGGCCAGACCACCTGGGAGAACGTCGTCGCCGCCTGCTCGCCCTGCAATTTGCGCAAGGGCAACCTGACGCCGCAGCAGGCCAGGATGTTTCCGAAGCAGACGCCCTACGCGCCGACCGTCCACCAGCTGCACCGCAACGGCCGCCTGTTCCCGCCGAACTATCTGCATGAGAGCTGGCTCGACTATCTCTACTGGGATACGGAGCTGGATCCGTAAGCGTCGCGCGCGATCTTTTTCGATGCGAACGCTGCGTAGGGTGGGCAAAGGCGCGTACGCGCCGTGCCCACCATTCTCGGCGTGCTCGCGATGGTGGGCACGTCGCTCTGCTCCTTTGCCCACCCTACGCATAACGGCTCACGCCCACGCGAATCCACCAACGACGGCCGACTCGTCGTCATCGCGTCTCGTTCGCCCGATCGATCTGCGGCGCTGCTGCGCGCCGCCCTCGCGGCGATGACGGAGACCGAAGCGTTGCAGGCGCGCTCGTGCGCCGGTCAGCAGCGCGACGGTCCTTGCGGCGGTCTGCTTGATCACGAACAGGATGGTCGCGGCGCGGCTGAACAGGCCGAGCAGGATCGCCACGGTGAAGATGTCGATATAGGCGAGGAGGTCGCCGACCAGCATCAGTTCGGGCGGGATCGGGATCCGGTGCATATAGGCGAGGATCAGGATCACCACGGGAATGAAGGCGATCACCTTGCGCCAGGTCAGCCGGTCGAGCCAGGCCGCGAACTGCACGACGAAGACGTCCCACAGCAGATCGCCGAAGGCGGCGGGCTTGTCGAGGGTCCAAGTTTTCCAGAGACGCTTCCACATCGGCGATGCCTCGCGTTGGTGCGGTCGGGTTTATAGCATGGGCAAGCGACGCCGTTGACGAAGACCAGACGGCCTGAACGCGGTGTCATCACCCGCGCACGCGGGTGATCCAGTATTCCAGAGACGGTTGCGAGAAAGCCGATGGGCCGCGGCGTACTGGATCGCCCGCATTCGCGGGCGACGACACCGAGGATATGGCTTCGCATTCCCGCGACATGAATGTGCCCCTCGTGCCGGGTGAGACGCGCCATTGTCAGCATAATCGGAAATTCGTGTAAGGCGGAACGTTTTTGCCTGGCGGCCTTGCGCCGTCGGGCAAACCGGCGGAAGCCGCATTCTTGACGGGCCATCGCACCGGGCCGTTCGCCATCCGGACTTCTACTGACATGCGGCCGGAGTTCCAGCGAACCAAATCTTAATTAACCATGAGCCATTGTGGGGTGAAATCGTACCTCTGCCTTGGGAATGGAAATGCCGCTCCGTCTGACAATCTCCCGCTCGATCATCATGTTCGGGATTGCCGCCATCATCGGCATCGGCGCGATCATCGGCACCAGCAGCTTTGCCCTCAATCATCTGAAGGTCGGCGGCGCACTCTACGACCGGATCAAGCTGGGCAACGATCTGGTCGCGGACATCCTGCCGCCGCCGGAATATGTGATCGAGGCCTACCTCGAGGCGACGCTGGCGTTCCGGGAGCCGCAGGCGGCAGCCGAGCATCGCGACCGGCTGGTCCAGTTGAAGAAGGATTATGACGAACGGCGCGAGTTCTGGACGAAATCGGATCTCGATCCCGCCCTGAAGACGCTGCTGGTCGACAAATCGGACGCCGAGGTCCGGAAATTCTGGACCGCGATCGAACGCGGCTTCCTGCCGGCACTGACGGGCGGCAATGCCGATGCCGCGGCGAAGGCCTACGCCGAGATCACGCAGGCCTACAAGGCGCATCGCGCCATCATCGACGAGATCGTCAAGAAGACGAATGATGCGAACGCGGCGACGGAAGCGGACGCAACGGCAACGGTGAAGGTGCTGTCGGTCGCCGTCTGGACCGTGTCGGCGCTCGTCGTGCTGATCATCTGTGCCGGCCTGCTCGGTGTCGCGCGCGGCGTGGTTCGGCCGATCGGTGCCATGACCGCGGTGATGGAACGCCTGGTTGGCAATGATCTGGACGTCGAGATTCCGTCGACGGCGCGCAAGGATGAAATCGGCGCAATGGCCCGCGCCGTGCAGGTGTTCAAGGATAATGCGATACGGGTCCGCCGCCTGGAGGCCGATCAGACCACGGAGCGGGCCGACCAGGAGCGGCAGCGGAAAGCCGAGTTCGGCCGTGTTGCGGACGAGTTCGAAGCGACCGTCGGCCGCCTGGTCAACGCGGTGTCGTCGGTCTCGACCGACATCAAGGCTGCGGCCGCCACGCTCGGACAGTCCGCCGAATCCACCCGGCGATTGTCGGAGACAGTGGTCGCCACGTCAGAACTGTCGACAAGGAGCGTTGCCTCCGCGGCCGCTGCGTCCGAGCAGATGGCCGCCTCGGTCAGCGAGATCGGCCGGCAGGTCGAGGAGGCCAACAATATCGCGCGCGCGGCCGTCGGGCAGGTCGAACGGACCAATGAGCGGGTCACGGAACTGTCGGGCGCGGCCGGCCGGATCGGCGAGGTCGTGAAGATGATCACAGCCGTCGCCGAACAGACCAATTTGCTGGCGCTGAACGCGACCATCGAAGCTGCCCGCGCCGGCGAGGCCGGCCGCGGCTTCGCCGTGGTGGCTTCCGAGGTCAAGGCGCTGTCCGCGCAGACCGCCAAGGCCACCGATGAGATCGCGAGCCAGATCACCCAGATGCAGGCCGCCACCGACGAGTCGGTCGCCGCCATCAAGGAAATCAGCGCGACGATCCTCAGAATCTCGGAAATCTCCGCGACGATCGCAGCCGCGGTGGAGGAGCAGGGCGCCGCGACCCAGGAAATCGCCCGCAACGTCCAGCAGGCTGCCAGCAGCAGCGGCGACGTCACCGGCAGCATGCAGGAGGTCAATCGCGGCGCTGCTGCGACCGGCGCCGCCTCAGGCCAAGTGCAAAGCTCGTCGGCAGCGCTGACCAGCGAGAGCACGCGGCTGACGGCTGAGGTCGACAGGTTCCTCGCCGCGATCCGCGCCGCTTAGCCTACGGCGGCGCTCACATCAGGTGATGCACCGGCCCGGCTGCAGCAGCTTGGCGACGTCAGTCAGCACGCTGACGACGGGCTCGCAGGCGATTGTGCGGCCGGTGGGCTTGGCGGATGGTGGCGTCGCCGGGCGGTTCCGCGCTTCGTCCTTGCGCACGGGCACGCGCACCAGCACGGACGTGTCGGGCAGGTTGCCGAGCTTGAGCGCGACGGTGCGCGTCTGCGAGCCGACGGATGGAACCGCTGCGCGATCCACCTTGGCGGCGCGATTGACGGCGGTTTGCGCGGTCGCGGTGGCCGCGGCCTGACGGCCGATGAGGTCATGGCCGGATGCGAGTTGCACGGCGCCAAACGTCAGACCAATGGCGAGCGCGCCGAAAATTCCCTTCTGAATCTGTGACATGTTCGGATGTCCCTCGCCCCTTGGAATGTTCCCTGGCGATCAAGGACACAACGCGAACGAAACCTTGGGGGTTCTCGACCCCCGCAATCACTTAACCGTGTACGAAAATATTTCAGCGCGGGCGGAACGAAATCATGGGCGTCGGAGTCATCCCGGCAGCCGGTTATTCCCCCTGCCCCATTGACCGGCGACGTAGGGCGCGACTGTGGTGATGCCAGTCGCGCCCTGCTTTTTTCTGATCCGCGATCGTGGCAGGACCCAACCGCAGAGGATGCGGCGCTAGCACGCGGCTTGAATTTCGGCCGATCGTCACCACCTAGAGGTGGCGATAGCGCCTCGCGCTGTCCGCGCCCTTGTTTGGGCGTTTCCTCCCTAGACTTTGGATCCAATGTCCAGCCCGGTCGCACGCGCGGTCGGGCTCTTTTTTTGCCGGAGAGTGAGCGAAGACCGAACCGGCGTGCTTTGGAACATTGTTGTCACCGAGGCGTCATCTCCTCAAGCGCGTTCCAGAATTGATTGAGAGGCCCACGATGCGACTTCTCACTGAAGATCAAATCCGCCTCCGCGCCTTTCACCTTTGGAAGGCGGCAGGCGAACCCGCCGGCAGCCGCGATTGCTTCTGGTACCAGGCAGAAAAGGAAATCCTTGCTGAACAAACCGCTCAGGAGATGAACGGGTTCGATCCCCGAGGCGCGAACAAAGCGAAGATCGAGCGGCCGCGCTTCCTCGGCTGATCGCCGCAACCGAGCTCACGATTTGCGCCAAACGATAATGGCGGCTGGATCCCGTCCAGCCGCCATTGTCCGTCGTGTTGCTGCGACGATAAGTTACTTTCCGCCCGCGCGCGCCTCGCGCGCCAATCGTTCGGCCTTCAGCCGTTCGAAATTGTCGTAGAAGGCCTTCTCGCTCTCGCGATGCTCGGCCATCGCCACCTCGGCGTCACGGCGGCGCTCTTCGTCACGAAGCTTGCGTTGCTCGGGCGTCAGATGCATCAGGTGCTCCAATTTCATCTCATTGAATTGACAGCACATTTAACGCGCGAGGGTAGGAAGAGTTCCTTTTCGAGACGGGTCGCGGAGCCTGGATAGAGCCAAATAATCACCCCTCGGCTGCCTCGCGCTCCATGTCCCGGCCGGAGAGATCCTCGACCTGCATGTTCGCGTATTCGCGGGCCATCTCGCGCATCAGGAATTTGGCGGGGACGTCGTGATAGGAGCCGTGATCGTTGACGTATTGCATGTAGGTACGCCCTTCGCCGTCGAAGGGGTGCAGCAACGCGTCGCCATGACCGTCGAAATCGAGCGGCTTGACGCCGAGCTTGTGGCACAGCGTGTCGTTGAAGGTCGGCGTCGCCTTGCGCCACGCGCCGTCGACGAACACTTCCGTGAAGCCGTGCCAGGTGAACATGTCGGTGCCCATGCTCTGGCGCAGCTTCTCGGTGGTGAGATGGTTGCGCACGTCGGCAAAGCCGACGCGGGACGGGATGCCGTGGACGCGGCAGGCCGCCGCGTAGAGCGCGGCCTTGCCGACGCAATAACCGTTTCCGGCCGCCACCACGCTGGAGGCGCGGAAGGATTCCGCGGCGCGCATGTTGACATAAGGATTATAGCGGATGCCGTCGCGCACGGCGGTGTAGAGCCGGCTCGCTTTGGCGCGGTCGCCGTCGGCGCCCTGCGCGGCCGTGTTGGCGAACGCGACGACGGCGGGATGGTCGCTGTCGATATAGTCGGCGGGATCGGTGTAGAGGCGGCGGATGGTATCGGGGAGTGCTTCGGTCATGCCGCGAGCTTAGCAAGCGTTCAATGCACGGCTACCGTCACAGCGGCATGGCTCAATTGCCGAGACGCTCATCGAAGCGGCGTTGCTCATAGCTGCGGCGCCTGGCTCTGAAATATTCGCGGGCGAAATGGATGGCGAGGCCGATCAGGACCGGCGGCGCCAGGGCGGCGGCGATCATGTAGACGGTGATGGATTTCGGCGTCAGCACATCGAGCACCATCGACGCCAGCAGCCACAAGGTGGCAGTGATCACGGCTACATCGACGCGCTTCATTTCTGGACCTGAGGCCTCCGCTCAGGTCCCATCTTAGTGCCTCGCGGTTCCCGCGCCAACATGCCGCAGGCGGGGTAGTCAATCGGGGGCTGTTGGCGGGGCTGTGGGCTATTGCGCCCGCCGGGTCAGCGCCGCCTCGCCTTCCTCGCGGCCGGGCACGCTCACATGGACCTCATGGCCCTGCCGGATCGCCAGCGACGCGGCGGCCGAGGCCGATTCGAAGGCGGCTTCCTTGGTGGCATAGCCGCCATTGAGGTTGCCATCGTGCAGCACGCCCCATTCGTCGCCTGACGGCACGATCGCATATTGCGCCAGTCCCATGGGTCTTCTCCTGTCCAAATCTTCCGTGGGCGTCAGTGCGTGTTGGTCTCGTGCCAGCGCTCGAGATTCGGCTTTTCGTCGTCCGAACGCTGCTCCTTCTCCGGATTGCCCTTCCAGGGCTTGTCGGTCTGCGCGTGCGAGCCCCAGTCGGTGCGGTCGCGCGGATCCTGTTCAGTCGGTTTTCTGCTCATGCAATGTCTCCCTGCAAAGCAAACGCCTGCGCGCGCATACGTTCCTCAGAGCGATGATTTGGAACGGTAGTTCCGATGAGTTTGAGGGAACGCCGGCGAAACTGGCTTCGTTATCTCCCATCAATCAGCCACGGAGCCGATCCATGGGCGATTTCAGAGACATCCAGCATGGCGTCAACGATCCCGTCGACGGCGTCGATGTGAAGTGGAAGATCAGGCACAACCAGACGCCGCATGAGCGCGCCCAGCACGCCGCCGACGTCCGCGCCCCGGCATCCGCCGATCCCGACGAGCCATTCCTGCCCGAGGCGCTGCGCCGGACGCCGACCGCTCCGCTCAACCCGCGCACCGGACGGCGGCCGACGGATTAGCATCGCTGGCCACCGCACGGCACGATCGATGAATGCGAAAGCGGCGAGCGACGGTCGCCGCTTTCGCTTCATTGCACTCAAGGTCCTGAAATCAGGTGAGACGTTGCACGCAGCTCTCAGGCCTGCCGCGACAGCATCGCGTGCATCTCGGCGGCGGTGCGCAGCTGGTCGATGCGCGCCAGCACCGCGTCGCGCTGTTCACCCTGCGCGGCGCGGGCGAGTTCCTCTTCGAGATGCCGCCTGAATTCGTCGAGGCGCTGTTCGAAGGTGTGGGGCTTAGATCGTTTCCGCATCATTTGCTTTCGGGGGTTTGAGACCGGGGCTGTTGGCCCAGCGCTCGATGGATTCGATGACGTCCGCATGCGAAGGCCGCTTCGGCTTTGGCGCCTTCGGCTCGTCGGACAATTTGCGGGGTAGCTTGACGTTGTCGTCTGTCATGGCCGTCCCTCCGTACTGCCAACGCAGATGGTCGCGCAGGGTTGCTAGTTAAATAGTCTAAATTATTGATTTTGTTTGACTATTTTACTCAGTTGGCGACGTTGACAAAATTTCAGACTCTTGCGGAACCGTTGTCGGTTTCGCTGGTTTAGCAAAATACTCATCTAGCTAACTTTGGGTGTTTAGAGATGAATGATCTTCGCGCCGAGCGGCTGCAGGTCATGTTGTCCCCGGAAGAGCTCGCAGCCGTTGATGATTTCCGCTTCAAGAATCGCATGCCGACGCGTGCCGCCGCCGTGCGCGAGTTGCTCAAGGTCGGGCTCGCCAGCGCGGGCTCCGATGGGATCGATGGTGTTGTGGCAGGGGAGAAATCGAGCAATTACGGCGTGTTCGGCCGCGGGCCGGACGGGCACACGCAGGATACGCCGGAACCAGGCGAGGATTGAGCCCGGCGATCAATCCCTGGATGGCGTCAGCGCGGACATGGTGCTGCGTTGGCTCTGTCCAAGCGATGACCGCCGTGCGGTCGCGCGGCGGGAATGGTCCGTTGGTATCCTCGCTAAAGATGCGCGCCTGTAGCCTATCCCAGCCCAATTAGCTGAGCCATGCCGCGCAGGATGGTGACGACGAGCGCCGATGAGAACAGCGCCGTGCCGAGATCCGCGAGATAGAGCAGTTGCGACCTCTGCTCCGCATCAAGCTCCGCGATCGCCTTGCGCATGGCCTAGCTCCTTCCTCACCGCGGCGGCTGAATTGCCGACCTTCGCGACCACCTTCTGAAGCTGCTCCAGCGAGACGCCGAGATGCCTGGTCCAGTAATGGACCTCGTGGCGCTCGTGCATGTTGATCTTGCCACGGTCCTGAAATCCGGTCTTCCTGAGATCATCCATTTGCCGTCTCTCCGATGTTCAGGACGCCGCGGCGAATCGGCCCTCGGTGCGATAGCGCCGGTAGGCGTCGATCGCCTTGTTCGCCAGCATGAGCTTTCGATGCTCGCCATGCCTGATCATGACCTCCATCGCATCGAGCAGGACGTGGCTGGCGACATTGGGGTCGCCGAGCTCGCCGGACCGTTCGAGGTAATCCCAGGCGATGTGAAACGCGCTTTCGACAATGACGGCTATCGGCTCATGCATGAAAGCAAAACGCGGCCTGTGGGCACAACGTTCCTTTCGCGCCTGTCAGCTCCTTTGCAGCGCCAGCGTGACGCCGCCGAGGGTGAGCACCATGGCTCCGATCTCGCGCCAGCCCAAGGGCTCGCCGAGGATGGGCGCGGCGGAGACGACGCCGATCACGGGAACGAGCAGCATGCCGGTCGAGGCCGCGGTCGGCGGCAGGCGGCGCAGCGTCTCGAACCAGGTGAGATAGCAGATGCCCATCGGCATCAGCGTCATGTAGACGAAACAGCCGATGCCGAGCGGCGTGATCGCCGTATAGTTCGGCTGCTCGAACAGGATGCCGGCAATCAGCATCGCGAGGCAACCCAGTCCGACCTGCCAGCCGACGACGACCAGCGGCGGCAGCGGCAACGGCGTGCGGTTCATCACGTTGCCGAGCGCGAAGAAGATGGCGCATGACAGGGCCAGCGCGATGCCGAGCAGCTTGCTCGCGCCGAACGCGAAACCGTTGCCGCCGAGCAGCAGCGCCACGCCGGCGACGCCGAGCACCAGCGCCAGGATGTCGCGGATCGTCGGCCGCGCATGCAGCACGGGCCAGGCCAGCAGCATCGCCCAGATCGGCATGGTGTAGGCGAGAAGCGCACCCTCGCCGACGCTGACATATTTCATCGCGACGGTACCGAAGCCCATCCAGGCCACGACATTGGTGAAGGTTGCAAACAACAGCCGGGGCAGCGCCTCGCGTGGCACCGCGAGCGACTGGCCGCGGCTGAGCGCAAGCGCGGCCAGGATCAGCCCGGCGCAGGTGCCGGCAAGCCCGCGCGCGAACAGCGGCGGCCATTGCTGCAGCAGCAGCTTCATCAGCGGCCAGTTCAGCGCCCAGCCGAACGCCGTCACCACGAGGGTGAGTGAGCCGATCGTCCTGTCGCGCGGTGTCGTGACCATCAGGGAGCGCTTAGCAGGCGATTCGTGCCGGCTCCATATCGCACGATGCATGTGCGAAGCGCGCAAAATGCGAATATTCCGTAGCCCGGATGGAGCGCAGCGCAATCCGGGGCGCGGCCGCGAGGCCGGCTCAAGCGGTCCCGGATTTCGCTTCGCTTCATCCAGGCTACAAGAAATGACAGAAAAAACCGGCGCACCCGAGGGTACGCCGGTCAGGTTCTGCCAGTCGACGTGAAAACCTATGCCGAGGCCGCACGCGGGGCGCGGTTGCGCGAGTTGCGCTGGAAGAACAGCGCCTGGCTCGCCACCGCCGACACCATCGCCGGCTGGAACGGCTTCGAGATCAGGAACGCCGGCTCCGGCCGCTCGCCGGTGAGGAAGCGCTCCGGATACGCCGTGATGAACACCACCGGCACCTCGAAGGTCCGCAGCAGCTCGTTCACCGCATCGAGGCCCGACGAGCCGTCGGCGAGCTGGATGTCGGCGAGGATCAGGCCGGGCTTCTTGTTCTTGGCGAGCGCCACCGCATCCGAATGGGTGCGGGCGACGCCGATGACGTTGTGGCCGAGATTCTTCACCAGGCTCTCGAGGTCCATGGCGATGAAGGTCTCGTCCTCGATGATCAGGACGTCGGTGGCGATCTCGGCGGCCATCTCGCGGCCGGCGGCATCGGTGAGCTTGCGGGTCTCGGCGACATCGGTGCCGAGGATGTAGGCCACCTCCTCCTCCGAGAAACCTTCCAGCGACAGCAGCAGGAAGGCCTGGCGCGGCAGCGGCGTGATGTTCGACAGACGCCGCTCCGGCGGCAGCGACAGTGTCGCCACCCCCTCGGTATTCTCGTTCACGGCGACCGAATTCCAGATCTGGGTGAACAGGCGAAACAGCCCGGCGCGCGGACCGTGGGTTTCATCGAGCAGGGAGCCATCCTGCAACAGGGCCTCCAGCATGGCCCCGACATAGGCATCCCCCGAGGCCTGGTTTCCGGTCAGCGCGCGGGCATAGCGGCGCAACAGCGGCAGATGTTCAGCAACGAGCTGCGATCGGGACATTCCCACTCCATCCTTGTTCGTAAGCCAAGTTTCTTGAACCGAGTTCAGCCAAGTCGGGCATGAAACGCTTCGTCTGGGGCGACGTTATCCAGTTCGATGGGGCCACCCCGGTTCCCCTGATGCCCCGACTACGCCCGAGCGGGGAAAAAGTTCCAAGAAATAGTTCCCGCGTTTCGGAACTTTATGCGCAACTTCGCATTAGCTCCTGACCGACAGGCGACGCGGCCGGTGCCTAATTTCGAGGAAACATCTTGGAAATCAGGGACTTAACTCCTCGGGGAAGCGTGGATCAGATCATGAAGGAAGTAAAGAAGCAGGGCGGCCTCAACGCCGAGATTCAATCAAGAATCGGTCACCAGCTTCGTGCCATGTACGACGACGTGGTACGACAGGGGGTGCCCGACCGCTTTGCGGAGCTCATCCGGAAGCTTGATGGACCGGAGGCCGCAGCAGCCGCCCAGGCGGCCAGCGCCGGCGAACAAACTGCAAAAACTGACGGGAGGGACTAATGCCTCTCACCAATCAACTTCGCGACGACATCTTGGCGTCGGTGCCGAGCTTGCGTGCGTTCGCGATCTCGCTTTCCGGCAATGGCGACCGCGCCGACGACCTGGTGCAGGAGACGCTGCTGCGTGCCATCGCCAATATCGACTCGTTTCAGCCGGGCTCGAACCTGCCGGCATGGCTGTTCACCATTCTGCGCAACCTGTTTCGCTCCGACTACCGCAAGCGTCGGCGCGAGGTCGAGGACGCCGAGGGCAACTATGCCAAGACGCTGAAGACGCAGCCGTCGCAGAACGCGCATCTGGAGTTTGAGGAATTCCGCAATGCGCTCGACAAGCTGCCGCAGGACCAGCGCGAGGCGCTGATCCTGGTCGGTGCCTCCGGCTTCTCCTATGAGGACGCCGCCGCCATCTGCGGCTGCGCGGTCGGCACCATCAAGAGCCGCGTCAACCGCGCGCGCTCGAAATTGAGCGCGCTGCTCTATGTCGACAGCGCCGAGGATTTCGGTCCCGACAACACCGTGCGCGCCGTGATCGGCGGCAATGGCGGATAAGGTACGGAGAGCGTGAATGCAGAAAGGCGGCCTCGAATGGGCCGCCTTTTTGTTTTGGGAAAGGAATGTAGGGTGGGTTAGCCGAAGGCGTAACCCACCGGCGGTGTTTCATCACACGATGACGTCTGTGGATACATAGATGGTGGGTTACGCCTCGCGGATGCGCTTTGCGCATCCGTGAGGCTAACCCACCCTACAAGACCGGACTACTTCTTCGCCGGCCGCACCGGCTGAGCAAACTGCTCGGTGCGATCGCGCTCGGTCATGTCGACCACCGTGTCCATCGGCGCGATGAGCTCGTAGACGTAGGACACATCGGTGAAATAGCGTTTTGCGGTGCCGCCGAGCGCTTCGGGCGCAACACGATCAAGCAGGATCAGGCCGAAATCCGAGTCCGCACGGCGCGTCGCCTCGCTGGTGTTGAACTCCTCCCAGCGGAAATGGAAGACGCCGTCCGGCTCCTCGCCGTTCACCTCCCAGTTCGCGACGATGTGCGGATGCTTGCCGACCAGCGACAGGCCCTCGTCGGAATGCGAGGCCAGCTCGAAGAACAACAGCGACAGCGACTGCGCGGCGCGGGCGCTGACGGTGATATCGGGGCCGTTCACGGCGATGCGATCGGCATGCGGGATCGAGCGCGATTCGAACAGGCCCTTCAGCTTGACGCCCTGCCATTGGCTCTCGCTCAGCAGCGTGACCACGTTCGACATCGCATGGATGCGGCCGATCAGGAGCTCGCGCGCGACGTCGATGTCGGAGCCGTGGCGCAAGGTGCGGGTGACGATCGACTGGATCACCGCCAGAATGTTTTTCACGCGATGATTGAGCTCGTCGATCACGGCGGTCAGCCGCCGTTCGAAGCCGATGCGGACCTCGATCTCACGGCTGAGGCGGAGATTGTTGTAGGCGACATAGCCGAACAGGCCGCAGACGATACCGGTCAGCGCAAGGCCGATCGCGGCGACGATGACGGCGGTCTGCTGCGCGCGGACCTGGGCATTGCTCTTGGCATAATATTCCAGCGACCAGTCGCGGCCGCCGAAGGTGACGGTGCGCACCATCGAGGGCACCGGCCCGCCCTGGCGCACCGCGCGCGAGGTGACGACGCCGGCTTCGTTGGCGGTGAACTCGTCGTTGGAATCGCGGGGATCGCGCAGCGCCACCGCGAACAGCGACGAATCGTCGTTCGTCAGCATCAGCGATGCCAGCTCATAGGAAAAGGTGATGAAGCCCGCCGGCTCGGTCGCGCCGTCCTGGATCACCGGTGCGGCCAGCGCGACGCCGACCGGGCCGTCCTGGCGGAGCAGCGGGATCGGATCCGACGCGACGGGCTTCCCCGCCGCCATGGCCTGCGCCAGCATCGGACCGACCACGGAGTGGCGGTCGAAGGCGCGGCCCGGAATGCCGAGCGTCGCCGGGTTGCGCGGCTCGACGTCCATCATCACGTTGATCGGCTTGTCGAGCTCCTTGATGTCGAGCGGCTGGTCGTCGAAGTCGCGGATCGTGGGGTTGGAGAAGCCGGCGCTCTTCAGCTCGGCTTCGGCGGCCGGCAGCTCGCTCGGCTTCAGCCGCGCGATCCAGGCCACGATCACGAAATCGGTCTTGAAGGCGTAGATCGCCGAGCGCAGCGGCTGCAGCATGTTGGCCTTCACCATCGACGGCGAGCGAAACAGCCCGGAGGCGACCCGCGCCAGCAGCTCGCGCTCGGTCAGGCGGTCCTGCACCAGGCTCGCATGGACGTCGATGGCCCGCGCGATCGCGATGCCGTCGAGCTGCAGCTCCTGGTCATGCACGCGATAGGCCGCCAGACCGGACAGCAGTGCTCCGATCAGCGCGATCAAGGCGACAATGAAACCCAGCCGAACCACGCGCTTACTCGGGCATCAGGGGGTGGCGAAGACAGACGAAGACCATCAGGCAACTGTGGGAAGAGCGAAATATCAGCGGGCGACGAACGCCAGGGCGGGCGGAATATGGAGGAGCGGTCATCGGGACGCAACTGAGGCTGGACAACAACATGAACGGACGCGCCACGCCGGTTAATCTTTGGCGGCGCCAAAGATTTCTAATCAGCAACGGTCGATTTTGTTCCGGGTATTGCGGCAGATTTTTGCGGCGGGGCGGTGTGGAGGATGACGGGTTGGTGCGGTGGTTAATGAGGGCGTGATGACGACATCGGAGTTCGTGGCCTACCCCTCTCCCGCAACCCTCCCCCGCAACGGGGGAGGGAGCCGAGCAGTCTGCTCACCTCACTTGGCTAAATCGTCTATCGCACGCAGCATTAACGAACCGTCTGCCCGCACAGCATGTAAGGGACGCAGCAGTGGACGGGCTCCCTCCCCCGCAAGCGCTGTCCAATTCACACATCTTGCGGAGGAATTTGATCGCTGATTCCGTGAGTTGAGTGATGATTCGCGGGAGAGAGC
>NZ_JAFCJX010000052.1 GCF_018130695.1 Bradyrhizobium jicamae
TGCGCATCGGGCTCGAAGCCTTCCAAGCCATCAAATTTGGCGCCACTCTGGGGCTCCGCGATGTGTGAATCGAACAGCCGCTCTTCTGCGGGGAGAGGTCGGATCGCATCGCGAGATGCGATCCGAGTGAGGGGCATGGCAACGTATGGCCGCAACAACGATCCGTCCGACTCATCGACGCGACGCAAAAATGAGACGGCTATCGCGCGGAGAGAGCCCCTCACCCTAACCCTCTCCCCGTGAAGAACGGGGAGAGGGAACTACGAGACCGCAACACCACACTTCCTCAGCACCGTCTTCGCAAAACCAAACGGTGCCGGCGTGAACGGTCCGGGCGGCGCCCGCTTCATCAGCGCGACGCAACCGAGCGCCGCCATCGCGAGCCAGAAGCACAGCCAGAAGCCGTCGATGTAGGCGAGCACATTGGCCTCGCGCTGCACCCGTGCCGCCAGCGTGCCCACGGCGCGCGCGTTGGCCGATGCCGCGCCATGGCTGGCATAGCTCTCCGCCATCTTCTGCAGAAGGCGCACGACGTCGGGATCGCCGTTCTGGACGTACTGCCCGAGATAATTGGAGTGGATCTGCTCGCGCACGCGGAGCCAGGTGCCCATCAAGGCGACGCCGATCTCGGCGCCACCGAGCCGCATGATCTGGATATAGGCGGCAATGGTCGTGGAACGCGACGGATCCACATTGGAGAGCAACAGGATGATGATCGGCAACAACGTGAAGGCCTGACCCACCGAGGTCAGCAACACGATGCCGACGAAATCCTCCCGCGCCCAATCGTGGCTCAACTGCGTGCCCAGGAGATTGGCGGCGGCGAAGGCTGAAAAGCCGAGCACGACGACGGTCCGCGGATCGAAATACCTGAGCAGGACGATCGAGATCGGCACCAAGACGAAAGCCGGCAACGCGCCGCAGGTCAGCAGCAGCACACCCGATTGCTCCGGTCGCATCGACGCGATCGTGCCGAGAAAGTTCGGCACCAGCGACGAGTTGCAGAGGCTGGTCAGCGTGTACAGCAGGATGGCCGTTAGTGCGAGGCCGACGTTGCGCGAGAACAGCACGTTGAAATGCGCCCAGGGCTGGCGCACCAGGGTCTCGTTGATCAGGAAAAGAACGAACAGGACGCCGCCGCCGATCAGGAGCGCCATGACCGTGCCGGACTCCAGCCAATCCAGCCGATTGCCCTGGTCGAGCCCGGCATAGATCATCGACACGCCGGCACCGAGCAGCAGCATGCCGCCCCAATCGGCGTGCCGCAGCAGATCGTGATTCACCGGCTCGCGCGGCGTGCCGAGATAGACCATCAAGGCCATCAGCGGCGCGATCACCACGCTCTGCCAATACAGCCACTGCCAGCCGAGATGATCGACGTAGAACCCGACCAGCGAGCTCGACGTATCCAGCGCGAAGCCGACACGGATCGCATAGATCGAGATCGCCGGCAGCCACCAGCGGATCGGCAGGTTGCGCAGAATGATCATCAGCGTCGCCGGCACGAAGGTGCCGAGCAGCATGCCGTGGATGATGCTGAGTCCGATCAGTGTCGCAAAATCGTGCACGAACGGGATGATCAGCGAGATGAAGGCGTAGACGAGACTGGGGATGCCGAGCACACGGCGCAGGCCGAACACCGTGGCGAGCCAGGCGACCGCGGGCGCTATCAGGATCTGCGAGCCGATGCCGGCGGTCGACAGCCAGGCGCCTTCGTCAAAGCCGAGCGAGAAAGCACCGCGCAGATCCGGCAGACCGACCGACGTCAGCCGACTGTCGAAATTCGCCAGGAACGAGCCGAGCAGAACCGCGCCGACCGCGAACAGCGGCTGCGGCGCGATGCCGCCGCGCGAGACCGGGCCGCGATCGCCGTCGTCACTTGCCGCCATCGGCAGGCGCTCCGGCCGTGTTGATGTCGGTGACGACGGACATGCCGGGCAGCAGCCGCTCCAGCAGCTTCTGGCCCTTGTCGAGCTGGATGCGCACGGGGATGCGCTGCACCACCTTGGTGAAATTGCCGGTGGCGTTGTCGGGCGGCAGCAGCGCGAATTGCGAGCCGCTGGCAGGGGCAATGCGCTCGACGCGGCCGCGCAGCTTCTCGTTCGAGAAACTGTCGACGGTGATCTCGACCGGCTGACCCGGCTTGACGTGGGTGAGCTGCGTTTCCTTGTAGTTCGCGATCACATAGACATCGGGCAGCGGCACGACGTTGATCAGGTTGGTGCCTGTGTTGACGTAGTCACCCGGCTGCACCTGCCGCTCACCGGTGACGCCATCGAACGGCGCGACGATCTTTGTGTAGCCAAGCTTCAGCTTCGCCGCCGCAAGCGTCGCCTTGGCGCCTTCGAGATCGGCGGCGCGCTGCTTCTTGGTGCCCTGCAGGACTTCGAGCTGATGCTTCTGGGCCGCGATCACGGCGCGGCTGGCGCGGACGTCGGCCTGCGCCTTGGCATAACCGGCGGTCGCTTGTTCCAGCCGCTGCCGCGTGCCGGACTCGGATTGCGACAGCGATTGCTGGCGCTCCTGCTCCTGCCGCGCCTCGACCTCCTGCGCTTCCGCGGAGACGCGCGCGGCTTCGGCCTGCGCGATCGTCGCGTATTGCAGCTCGACCTGGTTGTTCAGATTGTCGAGGGCTGCCTGCGCGCCGACGACACCGGCATCGGCCTGCGCGACCTGGGCCTGATAGTCGGCGGGATCGATCTGCACCAGCAGATCGCCGGCCTTGACGCGCTGAAAATCCTTCACCGCGACCGTCAGCACTTCACCGGAGACACGGCTGCTGAGCTTTGTCAGTTCCGCGCGGATATAGGCGTCGTTGGTCGACTGGATCGTGGCGTTGCCGACCCAGGCATCCCAACGCGCCGTCGCCAGCACGATGAAACCGAGCGCGACGATGACGGCGAACAGCGGAATCGTGAAGCGGCTCCAGAAGCCGCTCGGCGCAGGTTGCAGCTTTGGCGCCGTCGGCGCGGTCACAGGGGCGGGTTGCTGGCTCGCTTGATCTGTCACGACGATCCCTTCACGCACGCTCTGGAATACCGGACGACATTATCAACCTTAGATGTCGATCATGCCTCAGACGGTCTTTTCCGGCCACCGGCAAAGATCGTTGATCAGGCATACCTCGCAGCGCGGCTTGCGTGCGAGGCAGGTGTAGCGGCCATGCAGGATCAGCCAGTGATGGGCGTGCAGCATGAACTCGGACGGGATCACCTTCTCGAGCCCGAGCTCGACCTCGAGCGGTGAGTTGCCGGGTGCAAGGCCGGTGCGATTGCCGACGCGGAACACATGGGTGTCGACCGCCATCGTGTGCTCGCCGAACGCCATGTTGAGCACGACATTCGCGGTCTTGCGGCCGGCGCCGGGCAATGACTCGATCTCAGGCCGCGTGCGCGGCACCTCGCCGCCGAATTCGGCGATCAGCTTCTCCGACAGCGCGATGACGTTCTTGGCCTTGTTGCGATAAAGCCCGATGGTCTTGATGTAATCGCGGACCTTGTCCTCGCCGAGGTCGAGCATCTTCTCCGGCGTGTCGGCCACCGCAAACAGCGCGCGGGTCGCCTTGTTGACGCCGGCGTCGGTTGCCTGCGCCGACAGCACCACGGCGACCAGCAGCGTATAGGGATTGAGATGCTCGAGCTCGCCCTTCGGTTCCGGATTGGCCTTGCGGAACCGGCTGAAGACCTCGTGCACCTCCTCCGCCGTCCAGGGCTTGAACCTCGGAGCTTTTGGCTTGGCTGCCTTAGGTTTAGCCGCCTCGGGTTTGGCCGCCTTCTTTGCCACGCGAGGCGGCGCCTTGGCGGCTTTCTTCGTCGGCGCGGATCGAACGCTCGATGTCTTGGCGCGTTGAGGGCGGATGATTTTGGCCATGATCGGGATATACTGACACGTCATGACCGCAGGCAACGACTTTGATCCCAAAGCTGACGTCGAGGCCGAGCCGAAATTGTTCTCGGCGCTATTGACGCCGCATCGCTCGCTGAGCCGCACCGGTTTCGTGGTGCTGATGACATTCGTGACGGTCATCAGCTTCGTCGCCGGCGTCGTGTTCTGGTGGATGGGCGCCTGGCCGATCTTCGGCTTCTTCGGGCTCGACGTGCTGATCATCTACTGGGCGTTCAAAGTGAATTTCCGCACCGCCAGGGCGAGCGAGGAAATCACCGTGACGCCGTCGGAGCTGCGGGTCCGCCGGGTCAGCCATCGCGGCCATGTGGTGGAATGGGTGCTCAATCCGCTCTGGGTGCAGTTCGAGCAGACCGCGCATGAGGAATTCGGAATCGAGCGGCTTTACCTGGTCTCACGGGGCCGCCGGGTCAGCGTCGGCAGCTTTTTGAGCCCGGACGAAAAAGCGAGCTTTTCCAAGGCCTTGCTTGTTGCGTTGAACACCGCGAAGCGCGGCCCCACCTACAATCCCATCCATTGATCGTTTGTCGGAAATCGGGTGGTTTGGACGCGCCATGGCTCCTAAATCTGAACCCATGATGATATCAGCCATCCATGACGAACGCCTGGCCAAGCCGGGCACACAGCACGCCGCATTGCGCGACTACGACTCGGTGCGGCGCGCGATCGCCTTCATCTCCGAGCACTGGCGCACGCAGCCGACCATCGAGGCGATGGCCGATGCCGCCGCGGTGACGCCGGATGAGCTCCACCATCTGTTCCGCCGCTGGGCCGGGCTGACGCCAAAGGCCTTCATGCAGGCGCTGACGCTCGACCACGCCAAGGGCCTGCTGCGCGACTCCGCCAGCGTGCTCGACGCGGCGCTGGACTCAGGCCTGTCGGGCCCGGGCCGGCTGCACGATCTCTTCGTCACCCATGAAGCGATGTCGCCGGGCGAATGGAAGAATGGCGGCGCCGGCATGATCTTGCGCTACGGCTTCCATCCTTCTCCGTTCGGCACCGCGATCGTGATCGCGACCGACCGCGGGCTGGCAGGCCTTGCCTTCGCCGATCACGGCGACGAAGCGACTGCGTTTGCCGACATGAAGCGACGCTGGCCGAACGCGACCTATGTCGAGGACGCCGACGGCACCGTCGCGCTGGCACAGCGCGTGTTCGATACGCGGCTGTGGCGGCCCGACCAGCCGCTGCGCGTGGTGCTGATCGGCACCGATTTCGAGGTGCGGGTGTGGGAGACGCTGCTGAAGATCCCGATGGGTCGCGCGGTCAGCTATTCCGACATCGCCTGCAAGATCAGCAGGCCGAAGGCCTCACGCGCCGTCGGCGCCGCGGTCGGCCGCAACCCGGTGTCGTTCGTGGTGCCGTGCCACCGCGCGCTCGGCAAGAGCGGCGCGCTGACCGGCTATCACTGGGGCATCACGCGCAAGCAGGCGATGCTCGGCTGGGAAGCCGGGCAAGTGGGATTGCATTGAGAGATTTGTAGGGTGGGCAAAGGCGCTCTTGCGCCGTGCCCACCATTCTCGGCGTGCTCGTGATGGTGGGCACGCTTCCGCCTTCGCTCTTCGAGCTACGGCGGACAAGTCGCTTTGCCCACCCTACAAATCCACGCGGCTACTGATCCAATCGTTTCCAGAACAGCGCCGTGTCGCACAGCCTTCCATCGGGAAACAGCGCGTAGTTCGGAATCAATCCGCACTCCGTCCAGCCGGCGCGCTTGTAGAGGCGGTAGCCGTTGTCGCCGGGCACGGTGTCGAGCACCAGCAACCAGCGGCCGCAGCGTTTGGCCTCGTCCTCGATGCGCGCCATCAGCAATGCGCCAACGCCGCGGCCGCGTGCTGCGCGATGCACCAGCATCTTCTTGACGTCGGCGCGGTGCGGCTGGTTGGGCGGCGTGTCGAGGCCGAGTTGCACGGTGCCGACGATCTTGCCGTCGAGCTTGGCGACCAGCAGCACCGTATCGCCGGCCGCAACTGACTTCGCGACCTTGCGGAAGAATGCCAGGCCATCTCCTTGCGAGAACGGCGCCATGAAGCTGACGCTGGCGCCGCCCGCGACACAATCGACGAGGACGGACGCGAGCTCATTCAGCGCCGTGTCGGAGACCGGCGCTGCGAGAACGGAGAGTTCGACCGCGCCGCTCACGCGGCGAGATCAACCTTGGACGCCACCGTCGCATCCGCATTGAGGCGATAGATCACCGGCGCGCCGGTCGCGAGCTCACGCTTGAGGATCTGCTCGGGCGTCAGCTTCTCCAGCACCATGATCAGCGCGCGCAGCGAATTGCCGTGGGCGGCGACCAGCGTGCGTTCGCCGCGCAGCACGCCGGGCAAGATCTCCTTGACGTAATAGGGCAGCGCGCGCGCCAGCGTGTCCTTCAGGCTCTCGCCGCCGGGCGGCGGCACGTCGTAGGAGCGGCGCCAGACCAGCACCTGGTCCTCGCCCCACTTCTTGCGGGCGTCGTCCTTGTTGAGGCCTGAGAGATCGCCATAGTCGCGTTCGTTGAGCGCGAGATCCTTCGTGGTCTTCAAGCCGGTCTGGCCGAGCTCGGCCAGCAACAGCTTCAGCGTATGTTGCGCGCGGGTCAGGTCGGAGGTGAAGGCGACGTCAAACGACAGGCCTTGTGCTTTCAATTTGCGGCCGGCTTCCTTGGCCTCGGCGATGCCCTGCTCGGTGAGATCAGGATCCTTCCAGCCGGTGAACAGGTTCTTCAGATTCCAGTCGCTCTGGCCGTGCCGGACCAGCACAAGAAGACGTTCGCTCATTCCAATACTTCCGTTTCTGCTAGCTGAAAGTTAATCGCTCAATCCCAGCACGTCGGCCATGGTATAGAAGCCGGGCTTCTTGCCATGCGCCCACAGCGCCGCCTTCAGCGCGCCCTGCGCGAACAGCGTGCGGTCCTCGGCGTGGTGCGACAGCGTGATGCGCTCGGACGGGCCGGCGAAGATCACGCTGTGATCGCCCGCCGCGGTGCCGCCGCGCAGCGAGGCAAAGCCGATATCGCCGGGACGCCGCGCGCCGGTCAGTCCGTCGCGGCCGCGCGCCGAATGCTGCTCGAGCGCGATCTTGCGGCCTGCCGCGGCGGCCTCGCCGAGCATCAACGCAGTGCCTGACGGCGCGTCGATCTTGGCCTTGTGGTGCAATTCCAGGATCTCGATGTCAAAGCTCTGGTCGAGCGACTGCGCGACGCGCTTGACCAGCGCGGCCAGCAGATTGACGCCGAGGCTCATATTGCCCGACCGCACCACGACGGCGCGGTTGGTCACGCTCTTGATCACGGCCTCGTCCGACGACGACAGGCCGGTGGTGCCGATGACATGGACGAGGCCGCGCTCGGCCGCGATCGCAACATTGGCGATGCTCGCCGCCGGCACGGTGAAATCGAGGATGCCGTCGGCTTTCGCCGACATGGTCCAGAGATCGGCGGAGAGCTCGATGCCGTTGGCCGGCAGGCCCGCCAGCACGCCGGCGTCCTTGCCGAGCAGCTCCGAGCCCGGCGCTTCCAGCGCGCCTGCCAGCACCGCACCCGGTGTTTCCGAAATCACCCGCGTCAGCGCGCGGCCCATCCGGCCGCCGGCGCCCGCAACAATCAACCGCATGTCAGCCATGGCTCACCTCACCAGGGCCGTATAGCTGGCTATGCGTGTTCCGACAACCGCGGGGCCTCAGGGCTGCGGGCCGTCATAGCCCTCGATGATGACAAGGTCCGCCGTGGAATGCGGCTGGCGGACCTTGATATTGGCCTGGTATTCCGGCGAGTTGAAGCAGGCCAGCGCGGTTTCGTAGTCCGGAAATTCGATCACGACATTGCGCGAGCGGCTCTGGCCTTCCATCTCGGTAAACTTGCCACCGCGTACGACGAAGCGGCCGCCGAATTTCTTGAAGATCGCAGGGTTCGCAGCCGCGTAGGGCTTGTAGCCCTCGTCATTGTGCACGTCGACGCGCGCGATCCAGTATGCCTTTGCCATTGTTCTTCTCCCTTGTTGTTCGTTGTTTAACCCAGCGCCTGCGCGATCTCGGCCTGGATGGCCTCGGCCGTCGCCCTGGGGTCAGCAGCTTCGACGATCGGCCGCCCGACCACCAGATAGTCAGCGCCGGCCGCGATTGCCCGCGCCGGTGTCATGATGCGCTTCTGGTCACCGCTCGCCGAGCCGGCGGGGCGGATGCCGGGGGTGACCAGGTTCATCTGGTGGCCGACGATCTTGCGCAGGGCGCCGGCTTCCTCGGGCGAGCTGACGATGCCGTCGACGCCGAGCACCTGCGCCTGCTGCGCGCGCGCCTCGACGAGGTCGGAGACGCCGAGGCGGTAGCCTGCGGCATGCAGATCGGCGTCGTCATAGGAGGTCAGCACGGTGACCGCGAGGATCTTCAGCCCCGAGCCGGCGCGCGCCTCGACCGCGGCCTTCATGGTCTGCGGATAGGCATGCACGGTGACGAAGGTCGCGCCCAGCGTCGCGACACTCTCGACGCCGCGCGCCACGGTGTTGCCGATATCGTGCATCTTGAGGTCCATGAAGACCTTCTTGCCCGCTTGCGCGAGCTCTTTCGCCAGCGGCAGGCCGCCGGCATAGGTGAGCTGATAGCCGATCTTGTAAAAGTTCACGCTGTCGCCGAGCTTTGCGATCATCGCCTCCGCGGCAGTCACGGACGGCAAATCGAGCGCCACGATCAACCGGTCTCTCGGAGCGATAGGGGCTGGCTGCATGTCACCTCACATCATGCGTTGGGAATGGTCGATCAGCTGCCGCACCAGCGCCTGCAGCGCCTCGATGTCGGCGGGGTGTTTCAGACGATCCATATCGTCATAGGCCTGCTCGGCGAATGACAGCGCGAGCTGGTTCGGGATCACGGTCGCATGGCAGGCCGAGAGAATGAGCCGCAATGCGGCCAGCGCGCGGGTGCCGCCGAGCCGGTTGCCGGAGGCGGCCGCGATCGCGAAGGCGCGGTCGCGGAACACTTGCCCGCGGCTCTCGTGCGGATCCTGCACGCGGCTGATCCAGTCGATGGTGTTCTTCACCAGCGCCGGCACCGAGGAATTGTATTCCGGCGTCACAAGGAGCACGCCGTGATGCGCGCCGAGCATGCGCTTGAGATCGACCGCGTGCTTCGGCACGCCGGATTTGGCCTGCAGATCGCCGTCATAGATCGGCAGCGGATAATCGGCGAGCGAGATGCGGGTGACGTCGGCGCCGGCCTGCGCCAGCGCATGCGCGATCACGGCGGCGAGCTTCGCGTTGAGCGAGCCTGATCGCAGCGATCCCGGGATCACGAGGATTTTCAGCGCGGACATTTTTGAAATCGCGGTTGGGGCCAACCCCGCCGCGCGAAACGCGCCGGGCAGTCTTAGCCCTTGCGATACACCCAGACCCGGGCGGGCGGAAGGTTCATCCAGATCCGCTCGGAAGCTTCTGTGGACACGCCCGGCAGCGATTTGGGAATCGGGGGCACGACCGAATAGGTGAATTGGATGAAGGGAGCGCCGGGATCGAGCGCCACGAAGGCGTCGCGGATCAGCTTCAGGCGGGTCAGCATCGGCTTGGTGACCAGCGGCAGGCCGGAGACCACGGCGGATGCCGGGGTCTTCAGGACTTCCCAGAGCGAGTCGCGGAGCTTGTAGGCGTCGCCATGGACGACCTTGGCTTGCGGATAGCGCTCACGGAGCAGCGCGCAGAAGCCGGGATTGTATTCGACCAGGACGAGCCGCTTCTGATCGACGCCGTGCTCGATCAGCGCGTTGGTGATCGCACCGGTCCCGGGCCCAAGTTCGACGACCGGACCTTCCCCTTGCGGATCGACATATTGCGCCATGGTGCGGGCAAGCAGACGCCCTGACGGCATCACCGCGCCCATATGCAGCGGCTTCTCGATCCATGAACGGAGGAAACGGACCTCGTCGTCGAGACGGAGGGGCTTCTTCAACGCGCGCACGGACGATTGCAGGGGCATGTCGCTACCAGGCGGGACCGCACAATCGAGCGGTTGTCAGAAAACAGTCATAAAGAGGTATAGGTCAGAACCGTTATGGTCAAGCGCAACGGTTACTGCGGAGACGAGCGGTTTCCGAAGAAGTCCTTGACCTTAGAGAAGAAACCCGCCGCCTCCGGCTGCGTTGCACCGGACGACAGTTTTTCGAACTCCATCAGCAATTCCTGCTGCTTCTTGGTCAGATTCTGCGGCGTTTCGACCATCACCTGGACGTACATGTCGCCGGTCTGGCGCGAGCGCAGCACCGGCATGCCCTTTGATGCGATGCGGAATCGACGGCCGGACTGGGTGCCCGACGGCACCTTCACCTTGGTCTTGCCCTTATCGATGGTCGGCACTTCGAACTCACCGCCGAGCGCAGCCGTCACCATCGAGATCGGCACGCGGCAATGCAGGTCGGCGCCATCGCGCTGGAAGAACTGGTGCGTGGTCAGCGACAGGAAGATGTAGAGGTCGCCGGGCGGACCGCCGCGAACGCCGGCCTCGCCTTCACCGGCGAGGCGGATGCGCGTGCCGTCCTCGACACCCTGGGGAATGTTGACCGAGAGCGTGCGGTCGCGCGTGACGCGGCCGGAACCGGCGCAGGAGGCGCAGGCATCCTCGATCATCTGGCCGCGGCCCTGGCAGCCGGGGCAGGTGCGCTCCAGCGTGAAGAAGCCCTGGGCCTGGCGAACGCGGCCGGCGCCGCCGCAGTGCGAGCAGGTCTTCGGCTTGGTGCCGGCCTTGGCGCCGGTGCCGGAGCAGGATTCACAGGTGACGGAAACCGGGATTTCGATCTGCGCGGTCTTGCCCTGGAAGGCTTCCTCCAGCGCGATCTCCATGTTGTAGCGCAGGTCGGCGCCACGCTCGCGGCCACCGCCGCCACGACGCTGTCCGGCCATGCCGAACAGGTCTTCGAAGATATCGGAGAACGACGAGGCGAAGCCGGCGCCGAAGCCCGGACCGCCGCCGCCCATGCCCTGCTCGAAGGCGGCGTGGCCAAAGCGGTCATAGGCGGCGCGCTTGTCGCCGTCCTTGAGGACCTCATAGGCCTCGTTGATTTCCTTGAACTTGACCTCGCTCGAGGCATCGCCCGGATTCTTGTCCGGATGCCATTTCATCGCAAGCTTGCGGAACGCCGACTTCAGCTTGGTCTCGTCCGCGGTCCGCTCAACCTCGAGGGTTTCGTAATAGCAGCGCTTGGTGGACATCCGTCAATTCCGTCCGAAGTTCGTCGCCATCGCAAACGATCGCGGCTGTTTGCAAAATGAGACCCTGGAAGATGCAGTCTTTGAAGATGCAGCCCTGGAAGATGCAGTGACCGGCTTAACGAAAAATGACCCCCACCCCATTGAGACGCGTGGCGTGCTCTTTGGTGTGGGGGTCATGATGCCGGCTCGCGGTTAAGCGGACTTCTTGTTGTTCTTGTCGTCGTCGACCTCGGTGAACTCCGCGTCGACGACGTCATCCTTGGCAGCGTCCTTCTTGGCGTCGGCCTCGGCCTGCTGCTTGTACATGGCCTCGCCGAGCTTCATCGAAGCCTGCGCCAGCGTGTTGGTCTTGGCCTTGATCGCCTCGGCGTCGTCGCCCTTCAGCGCTTCCTTGAGGTCGCTGACGGCGTCTTCGATCGCGCGGCGCTCGGTCTCGGCGACCTTCGAGCCGTGTTCGGCGAGCGCCTTCTCGGTCGAATGCACCAGGCTGTCGGCGTGGTTCTTGGCGTCGACCGCCTCGCGGCGTTTCTTGTCCTCGGCCGCGTTGGCCTCGGCGTCCTTGACCATCTTCTCGATGTCGGCGTCGGACAGGCCGCCGGATGCCTGGATCCGGATCTGCTGCTCCTTGCCGGTCGCCTTGTCCTTGGCGGACACGTTGACGATGCCGTTGGCGTCGATGTCGAACGTCACCTCGATCTGCGGCATGCCGCGCGGCGCCGGCGGAATGCCCATCAGGTCGAACTGACCGAGCATCTTGTTGTCGGCCGCCATTTCACGCTCGCCCTGGAAGACGCGGATGGTGACGGCGTTCTGATTGTCCTCGGCCGTCGAGAACACCTGGCTCTTCTTGGTCGGGATCGTGGTGTTGCGGTCGATGATGCGGGTGAACACGCCGCCCAGCGTCTCGATGCCCAGCGACAGCGGGGTCACGTCGAGCAGCAGCACGTCCTTGACGTCGCCCTGCAGAACGCCGGCCTGGATCGCGGCACCGATGGCGACGACCTCATCCGGGTTGACGCCCTTGTGCGGCTCCTTGCCGAACAGCTGCTTCACGACTTCCTGCACCTTCGGCATGCGGGTCATGCCGCCGACCAGCACCACTTCGCCGATCTCGCCGGCGGTGAGGCCGGCATCCTTCAGCGCCTTGCGGCACGGCTCGATGGTCTTCTGCACGAGGTCGTCGACCAGCGCTTCGAACTTGGCGCGGGTCAGCTTCATCGTCAGATGCTTCGGACCGGTCTGGTCCGCAGTGATGAACGGCAGGTTGATCTCGGTCTGCGTGGTCGACGACAGCTCGATCTTGGCCTTTTCAGCGGCTTCCTTCAGACGCTGCAGGGCAAGCTTGTCGTTGCGCAGGTTGATGCCCTGCTCCTTCTGGAACTCGTCGGCCAGGTAACCAACGAGACGCATGTCGAAGTCTTCGCCGCCGAGGAAGGTATCGCCGTTGGTGGACTTCACCTCGAACACGCCGTCGCCGATTTCAAGAATGGAGACGTCGAAGGTACCGCCGCCGAGGTCGTACACCGCGATCGTGCCGGCCTTCGACTTGTCGAGGCCGTAGGCCAGCGCAGCTGCGGTCGGCTCGTTGATGATGCGCAGCACTTCGAGACCCGCGATCTTGCCGGCGTCCTTGGTGGCCTGACGTTGCGCGTCGTTGAAGTAGGCGGGAACCGTGATGACGGCCTGATCGACCTTCTGGCCGAGATGGGCTTCCGCGGTCTCCTTCATCTTCTGCAGAATAAAGGCCGAGACCTGCGAAGGCGAATAGGTCTTGCCGTCGGCCTCGACCCAGGCGTCGCCGTTCGAGGCTTTGACGATCTTGTAGGGAACGAGCTTCTTGTCCTTCTCCACCATCGGGTCGTCGTAGCGACGGCCGATCAGGCGCTTCACAGCGAAGAAGGTGCGCTCGGGATTGGTCACGGCCTGGCGCTTCGCCGGCTGGCCGACGAGGCGCTCGCCATCGTCAGTGACGGCAACGATCGAGGGCGTCGTACGCATGCCTTCTGCGTTCTCGATGACCTTCGCGTTCTTGCCATCCATTACGGCGACGCACGAATTCGTGGTGCCGAGGTCGATACCAATGACCTTTCCCATAGCTCTCATATCCTTCTTGCTGCGGCAGGTTGGTTGGGCCCTGACGGCGCACCGAACCGAACCCCCAGACGATCAATTACTCGCGATATTGCGACGGTGAGCCTGATATAGGAGGGAGGGTCTGGCCCGCAAGGACCGAACGCAACGTTGAGGCCTGAAAAGACTGACGTTTGAAAGATTATGTCAGGTCAGGACCGCACCGCTTTCAACCCCTAAACATGTTAACAAATAAGCAATGTTGCAGGTCGCGATCAACCGCCGATATGCGCACACGATCGGCTCATGCTTGTTGAGTGAACGCTCACAAGCCAACCGCAGAGCGCGCAGCTATGCACAGGCCGGGCGCGATATTTGGCCGCTGCGCGCGCTGGTTGCCCGCGCAAGCACACTGCCGAAATCTCCGCAAAACCCGCTCAAATCCCCGCGAAAGGCGGCGATTTCGGGCAGCAAGGACCCATGAAGCGCTGCAGTGCCCTGTTGCTGGGCCATCAAAACCGCTAAAAGCGGGCCGACTGAATGAGGCCTTTTCCAGCCCTGCGCCGGCCTTCTCAAGAACGGCCCCGCGCAAACCCGGTAGATCTTTCATGATGCCCATCCGACTTCTCGCTGCGGTCGCTTTCCTCGTTGCCGCCACCTGGTCCGCATTCGCCGACGACGCGGTATTTCCGCCCGGTGCGCGCGTCGGCCTGAAGCCGCTGGTCGGCCTCGTCCGCGCCAAGTCGTTCATCGGGTTCGAGACCGAGGATCAGAGCGTGAAGGTCTTGATCACCGACCTGCCTGCGGACGCCTATGGCGAGGTTGCCAATGCGTTCAAGGCCAATCCCGGCGGCACCGGGGGCATCAAGCCCGACAGCATCGAGACCTCGGCCGGGCTCGCCTACTACACGATCGAGAGCGCGCGCGCCGGCACCACCAATGTGAAGCGCTATTCGATGATCCTGCCGGGTCCGAGCTTCTCCGGCTATGTCGCCGTGCAGGTGCCGGAGAACGCCAGCAAGATCTACAGCGACGATGCCATCCGGCAGATGTTCGCATCCGCGGTGATCCGCACCGAGGTGCCGGCCGAGGAGCAGCTCGCGTTGATGCCGTTCAAGATCACCGATCTCGGCGACTTCAAATATGTCCGCATGATCGCACCCGGCGCTGCGCTGATCATGGCCGACGGCGACGAGAAGACCGGCTTCGAGACCAAGCCGTTCGTGATCCTCGGCATGGTCCCGTCGACAGCGGCTTCGCCCGACGATCGCGACCGTTTCGCCCGTCAGATCGCGACCACGATCCCCGGCGTGCGCGACGGCCGCATCACCATGAACGAGGCGGTCCGCATCGACGGCCAGCCCGGCTTCGAGACCCGGATCGAGGCGACCAGCGGCAAGGACAATACGCCTGTCACCATCGTGCAGTGGCTGCGCTTCGGCGGGCAGACCTCGATCCGGATCATCGGCAGCGCGCCGCGCGACGACTGGGCCAAGGCCTTCCCGCGCTTCCGTGCCGTGCGCGACGGCATCCAGCCGCGCGGCTGACCGCGCCGTTCGCAAGCGAGCGTTTTGGTCCGATGCAATGGAAACGGAATAGGCTCCGGTGCCGAAAAATCGGCCTTTCATTCGTATACAAACGGAACTAGCCTCTCGTCGTTTCCTGCCTGGGCGTGATCTCTGGGAAGACCGGTCTCCGCGCTTCCGGTTCATGCCCTCCAAGTTTCATCAGCGAGGAGAGGGACGATGTTGAATCGACGACAGGTCGTTGCAGGTGCCGGCGCGACGGCGCTTGCAACTTTCATCTCGAACGGGGTCTGGGCAGCGGCGATCAAGCCGGACGAAGCGTCCGCGCTGCTCGTGATCGACGTGCAAAACTGCTTCCTGCCCGGCGGCAGCCTCGCCGTGAAGGACGGCGAGCAGGTGGTCCCGATCATCAACAAGATGGCGAAGAGCTTCGCCAACGTCGTGATGACCCAGGATTGGCACACGCCGGGTCACATCTCCTTCGCATCGGTCCATTCCGGCAAGAAGCCGTTCGAGACCGTCGACCTCCCCTATGGCAAGCAGGTGCTGTGGCCCGATCACTGCGTGCAGGGCACCGACGGCGCCGGGCTCTCGAAGGACCTCTCGATCCCGCAGGCCGGGCTGATCATCCGCAAGGGATTCCACAAGGACGTCGACAGCTATTCGGCCTTCACCGAAGCCGACGGCAAGACCAGCACGGGGCTTGCCGCCTATCTCAAGGCGCGCAAGATCAAGCGCGTCTTCGTCGCGGGTCTCGCCACCGATTTCTGCGTGGCATGGACCGCGCTCGATGCGCGCAAGGCCGGCTTCGAGACCTATGTGGTGGAAGACGCCTGCCGCGGCATCGACACCCAGGGCTCGCTCGCCAAGGCCTGGGCCGACATGGCGAAGGCCGGGGTGAAGCGGATCCAGTCGGGCGATATCGCGTAGGTCGCCGCTCGAAACGACCGCCGAAAGCGACTCAGCTCAAGGCTCATTTCGCCTTGAGCTCGGCGTTCAGATGCTCATATCCACGTGCCATTTCGCTCGCCTCAAGGGCAGCGATATCCTCGTCGGTCAGCTCTTCGGCCCGCACTGCTAGGCGATCGCGGGCGCGCAGGCGTTCGTATTCGTCATACGACAGTACGACGTTGCGCGGCCGGCCGTGCTTGGTGATCAACACCGGCTGACTCAGCGCGCGGTCGAGCGCCTCGCCGACCCGCTCTTGGAATTCACTCGCGCTGAGGGTCACGGTCGCCATGAGAAGCCTCCATTTTCCCCAAAATAGCGAAAATCGGGATATTTTGAAGGTCGACCCAAAGGGAGTTTTGGCGTCAGCGTCCGGGGCGCCCTCGGAGCTGAACACCTCGCAGGCATGCAAATTATTTCCGCTATGACGATTTTTCGTCTTTACAGTATTACTGATTTATGCTACAAGCCTTCTATTCTACCCGATCAGAGGGGCGCTCGCGATCGCCACGAACGTGGGTAGGGATGCGGTGGCCGCGGCGTGCGCAATTGACGTGTGCGCATGATGCGGACGGTGAAGTCGTGCAGGTCGGACGCCCCAGGGCTGGCGTCTTGTCCGTGGCTGGTCCGCGGGCGACGGTGTCAATGAAGTCTGGTCACCGGGATGAGCACGTATAAGCCGTAAAGCCATTGCGCAGGGAAGGCCGGAGTGCCTCCGCTGCCCTGTATGCTCGTGTGCGCAGTTCTTTTTGTGCACATGCGCACGAGACCGCGGGTGCAGCGCGCACCCGGCTTTCCCTGCGCCCTCTATCCGAAGAGTGCGCGTAACGAGATGAAAAACTCGGGCAAACCATGTCGCGAGAACGCGAAGCTGCGAGTGATCGAGATTGACCCAAACCGCAAATCCGTCGTCCTGGCGAAAGCCAGGACCCATTACCCCAAATGCGCATTGCTGCGCGACGCTGGGGCCACGATCCCATTCACAATCGAATTCGGTGGTTATGGGCCCTGGCTTTCGCCAGGGCGACGATGTGGACGGAGCGTGTGAACCACACACTCACCGTCGTCGCGGCACAGGCCAGGACGACGGCTGGAGAGAGCCGTACGCCTCGTTATTCCGTGGGCGCCGCCGCCGGGGCTGCCTTGGCGCCGCCCTTGGCAACACCGACCAGCGCCGGGCGCAGCACGCGCTCGCCGATCATGTAGCCGGCCTGCACGACCTGCACGACCGTTCCCTGCGGGACCGACGGATCCGGCACCTCGTACATCGCCTGCTGGAAGTTCGGATCGAACTTCTCGCCGGACGGATCGAACTTCTTCACGCCGTTCTTTTCCAGCGCGTTGAGCAGCGAGCGCTCGGTCAGCTCGACGCCCTCGATCAGCGCTTTCAGGCCCGGATCAGCCGCGGCCTTGGCTTCGGCCGAAACGGCGTCCAGCGTGCGCTGCAGATTGTCGGCGATCTCGAGCACGTCGCGGGCAAAGCCGGTAATGCCATAGGTCTTGGCATCGGTGACCTCGCGCTTGGTGCGCTGGCGCAGATTCTCCATCTCGGCCAGCGTGCGCAAGGTCCGGTCGCGCGCCTCGGCCAGCTCCTTGGTCAGCGTCTCGACCGAACCCGGCTCGGGATCGTCGGGCATGATGTAGGGCTTGGACACCACGGGCTCGCCGGTCTGCGCCGGGGCCTCGGCGTTGTCGTTCGGCCGGTTTGGATCGGTCATGGCTTGCCTTCTCGGAAACTCGCGTCGGATCAAATATCGGGGATTGGTTGCCCGCCATATCGTGCTTTAGGACGCGAAAATCAAGCGCTGAAGCGCCCCAGCGGGGGCCGATCAGCCACCCAGAATGCGGCTGACGATGCGGGCGGCGTAATCCACGGTCGGGATCACCCGGGCGTAATTGAGCCGGGTCGGGCCGATCACCCCGAGCACGCCGACGATCCGGCCCGCGCCGTCGCTATAGGGCGCGATGATGGTCGAGGAACCCGACAGCGAGAACAGCTTGTTCTCCGAGCCGATGAAGATGCGCACGCCATCGGCGGTCTCGGCCCGGCCCAACAGGTCGACCACGCCGCGCTTGGTCTCGAGATCATCGAACAGCGACTTGATGCGCTCGAGATCCTCCAGCGCGTGCAAATCTTCCAGCAGATTGGCATGGCCGCGCACGATCAATTGCCGGTTCTCGTTCTCGCCGCCGGACCAGCTCGCGATTCCGGCCGCAATGACCTTCTGCGTGAGCTGATCAAGTTCGGCGCGGCTCTGGGTCAGCGCGGTCTCGAGTTCCAGGCGCGCTTCGGCCAGCGTGCGGCCGCGAATCCGCGCATTGAGGAAGTTGGTGGCTTCCGTCAGCGCCGAGGAGGGAACGCCAGGCGGCAGCGCCAGCACGCGATTCTCGACCTGGCCGTCTTCCGCGACCAGCACCACGAGCGCCCGCTCCGGCTCCAGCCGGACGAATTCGATATGCTTCAGCCGTGCATTGTTCTTGGCAGTCAGCACCACGGCCGCGGCCCGCGTCAGGCCCGACAGCCGCGTCAGGGCTTCGCCGAGCGCCGCCTCGACCGATTGCGCGCGGCCGACGGAGGCGAGCTGGGTCTGGATCGACTGCCGCTCGGCCTCGGTGAGGTCGCCGACCTGCATCAGGGCGTCGACAAAGAAGCGCAGGCCCAATTCGGTCGGCAACCGGCCGGCCGAGGTGTGCGGCGCATAGATCAGGCCCAGCTGTTCCAGGTCCGACATCACGTTGCGGACGGAAGCCGGCGACAGCGGAACTGCGATCAGGCGGGAGATGTTGCGCGAACCGACCGGCTCGCCGGTGGCCAGATAGCTCTCGACGATTTGACGAAAAATGTCGCGCGAACGCTCGTTGAGCTGGGCCAAACCAGCGTGTGGCGCAATAAGTCCGATCGGATCGTGGTGAGCCACCTTTTCTCCCTCACTCGTCCCCCTAATTTGTCTATCCGGGAGGCATGTGACAAGCGCGCTTTCACCCCGCTGTTTACGGGGCCGAAAACCCTTGCCGCTGCCCGCTCCCCCTCCTACAAGCACGGCCAACGATTTCTTTTGCATTTTCGGAGGTTTCCATGCGGCCGAGCCGCCGTGCGCCCGATCAGTTGCGCCCCGTCACGCTGGAACGCGGCGTCGTCAAATATGCCGAGGGTTCCTGCATGGTAAAATTTGGCGACACCCATGTGCTGGTCACCGCCACGCTGGAAGAGCGGCTGCCACCCTGGCTCAAGGGTCAGGGCCGCGGCTGGGTCACCGCCGAATACGGCATGTTGCCGCGCGCCACGCTGGAGCGCACGCGCCGCGAGGCCTCCGCGGGCAAGCAGGGCGGCCGCACTGTCGAGATCCAGCGCCTGATCGGCCGCTCGCTCCGCGCGGCCGTCGATCTCGAAGCGCTCGGCGAGCGTCAGATCACGGTCGACTGCGACGTCATCCAGGCCGACGGCGGCACCCGCACCGCCTCGATTACCGGCGCCTGGGTCGCACTCGCCGACTGCCTCAACTGGATGAAGTCGCGCAATATGCTGAAGACCAACGTGCTGCGCGACAATGTCGCCGCGATCTCCTGCGGCATCTATCAGGGCACGCCGGTGCTCGATCTCGATTACGCCGAGGATTCGGAAGCCGACACCGACGCCAATTTCGTCATGACCGGCGACGGCCGCATCATCGAGGTGCAGGGCACCGCGGAGAAGACGCCGTTCTCGGAAACCGAGTTCCTGGCATTGATGGCCCTTGCACGCAAGGGTGTCGCGCGTCTGGTCGACTTGCAGAAGATCGCGGTCGCGTAGTCTGATTGGCCATGCACCGTCGAATCACCGGAAAGCTCGTCATCGCCACCCACAATCCCGGCAAGCTCGTCGAGATGCGTGAGCTGCTGGCGCCGCATGGTGTCGACGTCGCCTCGGCCGGCGAGCTCGGCCTGCCCGAGCCCGAGGAGACCGGCGATACGTTTCGCAGCAACGCGGCGATCAAGGCAATCGCCGCGGCGAAGGCAACGGGGCTGCCGGCCTTCGCCGATGATTCCGGCCTCGTGGTCGACGCGCTCGATGGCGCACCCGGAATCTATTCGGCGCGCTGGGCCGGCGAGAGCAAGGATTTCATGGCGGCAATGACGCGGGTCGAGCGCCTGCTGCAGGAGCGCGGCGCCACCACGCCCGACCGCCGAAGAGCGCATTTCGTCTCCGCGCTGTGCGTCGCCTGGCCCGACGATCATCTCGAAGAGGTCGAGGCCCGCGTCGACGGAACCCTGGTCTGGCCGCCGCGCGGCACCGCCGGCTTCGGCTACGATCCGGCCTTCCTGCCCGACGGATACACGCGTACCTTCGGCGAGATGACTGGTATCGAGAAGCACGGCCTGCCGCCGCTCGGTCTCGGCCTGTCCCATCGCGCACGCGCCTTCGTCAAGCTTGCGGAGATCTGCCTTGGCTGACCGCGAAGCCTTCGGCGTCTACGTCCACTGGCCGTTCTGCCTGTCGAAATGCCCGTATTGCGACTTCAACAGCCACGTCCGCCACGCGCCTGTTGATGAGGAGCGCTTTGTGCGCGCCTTCGCCCGCGAGATCGAGACGACGGCTGAGCGGGCACCCGGCCGCGAGGTGTCGTCGATCTTCCTCGGCGGCGGAACGCCGTCGCTGATGCAGCCGCAGACGGTCGGCGCCGTCCTCGATGCGATCGGCAAGCATTGGTCGGTCGCCCGCGACGTCGAAGTCACGCTCGAAGCCAATCCGACCAGCGTCGAGGCGACGCGCTTCCGCGGCTATCGCACAGCCGGCGTCAACCGCGTCTCGCTCGGCGTGCAGGCGCTTGACGATGCCTCGCTGAAAGCGCTGGGGCGGCTGCACACGGCGCGCGAAGCGCTCGATGCGGTCGCGATCGCGCGTACCGCGTTCGATCGCTACTCCTTCGACCTGATCTACGCGCGGCCCGACCAGACGCCAAAGATGTGGGAAGCCGAGCTGAAGCAGGCGATCGGCGAAGCCGCCGAGCATCTGTCGCTCTATCAGCTGACGATCGAGGAAGGCACGCCGTTCTTCGGCCTGCACGCCGCCGGCAAATTGCAGACGCCTGATGAGGCGACGTCGCGCGTGCTCTACGACGTGACGCAGGAGGTCTGCGCGCGCGAGGGCTTGCCGGCGTACGAGATTTCCAATCACGCGCGAGCGGGCGCCGAGTGCAAGCACAACCTCGTCTACTGGCGCGGCGAGGAATATGCCGGGATCGGTCCGGGCGCGCATGGCCGGCTCGACATCGACGGCATCAGGCACGCGACCGCGACCGAAAAGCGGCCCGAGGCCTGGCTGATGCGCGTCGAGTCCAGCGGACACGGCGTCGTCACTGACGACCTGCTCAACAGCGAAGAGCGCGCCGACGAATTTCTGCTGATGGGACTGCGGCTCGCGGAAGGCATCGATCCGAAGCGCTATGCGCAGCTCTCGGGGCGTCAGCTCGATCCGGGCCGGATCGCGATGCTGCGCGAGGAAGGCGCGATCTCGGTCGATGCCGATGGACGCCTGCGCGTGACGAAGTCGGGCTTCCCGGTGCTCGATGCCGTCGTTGCGGATCTCGCGGCTTGATTATTGGAGCATGATCTTATCGGAAAAACCGCTACACACTTTTCCGGATCATGCTCTAAGCCCCAAAACTCTTTGGCGATCCCGCGACCGGCGTGCTGCCGCCCGTCGCAAGCTTCATGACGGCGAGGCCGCGCTCATTCGTGCCGTCGGAGCGGAAGCGGAACAGGCCGTCGATGCCGGCAAAGCCGGATGGGTTGGTCAGCGTCTCCGGCGCAAAGCGCTGCGCGCCCTGGGTGCGCGCGAGCGCGGCGACGAGCGCGACCGCATCATAAGCCAGCGTTGCGGTACGCACCGGCTCGCCGCCGAATTTCGCGCGGTAGCGATTGGCAAAACCGCGGAAGCCGGACGGATCGGGCGCCGCGTACAGACCGCCCTGCAGATTGGGGCTCGCGAACACCCGCGGATTGTCCCACAGGCCGGTGCCGAGCAGCTGAATGTTGCGCAAATTCGAACCCGCCGCCGTCAGTGCGTCCGCGGTCGCGACGACGGAATCACCGTCATCGGCCAGCAGCAGCGCATCGGCCTGGCCAAGCTGCTGCGCCACGTTGCGCGCCGGCGTCGCACGATCGGCGCCATACTTCTCGAAGGCGACGACACGGCCATTTTTGCGGCCGACCGCCTGCTTGAACGCAGCCTCGACCACGTTGCCGTAGGCATTGTCGGGCACCAGCGCCGCAAACGAGCGCTTACCGGTGCCGGCGGCATAGTCGACGATGCGGTTGATGTCGGATTCGGGGAGGAAGCTCAGCAGGTAAACCCCGCGGCCCGCGACGCTCGAATCGGTCGAGAAGGCGATCACCGAGGTGCCCTTGGCGCGCGTCAGCTGCGCGGTGGCCGGCACCGAGCCGGCAAACAGCGGGCCCAGGATGATCTCGGCGCCTTCGCCCAGCGCCTGCTGGGTCGCCTGTGCCGCGCCTTGCGGGCTCGCGCCGTCGTCCTTGATCAGGAGTTGGATGTTCGGGTTCTGGAACTCGGCCAGCGCCATCTCGGCGGCATTCTTCATCGACTGCGCCGCGACCCCGGCATTGCCGGAGGCCGACAGCGGCAGGATCACGCCGACCTTGACCCCTCCGGTTCCGACCGCCTGCGGCTGCTGGGGCGGACCGGCCGGGACGGCGGAGTCCTGGCCGCCGAACGGGTTGGAGAACTGGCTCAAGCTTTGCTGGACGCTGGAGCAGGCCGACAGCAGCGGCGCGCCGAGCATCAGGCCGAGCGCCGTCCGCCGGGTCGCGCCCGACGGCTGAGACTTGCGGTGGTGCGGGCCTGTCATCGTCTCTCTTCTCTTGACCGACCGAGATCGGCCAGGACTCCATCCGGTCTCAGATGAGGGGGATGGATTCGGGCATATTGTCGGCGAATAGTTAACTAAAACAATAGGATTATGGTCTGACGACGCCGTTGCCGAACGACCCAGCCACACCGCGCACAACCCTTTCAGGGTGTGGCGCAAGCGCAGCCCTCCCTCTAGATTGGCATCATGCGCGCAAAAGCTAGCTCCAGCTATGGCCCAGAGGCCACGACCGGTTCTCAAACGAGAACTTTCTCGATCGGCAACCAGCTGTTGACCGCGCCCAAACCGGTTCCGGGCCTGCATCTGGTGGCGACCCCGATCGGCAATCTCGGCGACATCACGCTCCGCGCGCTGGAGACCCTGGCCGGGGTCGATATCATCGCCTGCGAGGACACCCGCATCACCCGCCGCCTGACCGAGCGCTACGCGATCTCGGCGGAACTGAAGCCCTATCACGAGCACAACGCCGCCCAGGCGCGGCCGAAGATCCTCGAGCGGCTGGCGCAGGGCGCCTCGATCGCGCTGGTCTCCGACGCCGGCACGCCCCTGATCTCCGATCCCGGCTTCAAGCTGGTCCGCGAGGCCTGCGCCGCCGGCCATCAGGTGATCGCCGTCCCCGGCCCCTCCTCGGTGCTATCAGCGCTGTCGGTCGCGGCGCTGCCGACCGACCGATTCTTCTTCGAAGGCTTCCTGCCGGCCAAGGAACACGCCCGCCGCACCCGGCTCGCTGAGCTCGCGAACATTCAGGCGACGCTGGTGATGTTCGAGTCAGGCAACCGCGTGCAGGACAGTCTGCGCGATCTCGCTGCCATCATGGGCGATCGCGATGCCGCGATCTGCCGTGAGCTGACCAAGGTGCACGAGGAGATTACGCGCGCGCCGATCGCGGAGCTCGCCGCGCGCGCGGATGGTCTGGAGACCCGTGGCGAATTCGTGCTGGTGGTCGGTCCACCCTCGGCCGACGCGCAGGTGATGGGCCAGGACGCACTTGACGATCTCCTGCGTTCATCGCTGGCGCGCGACAGCGTCAAGGACGCCGTCGCGCATGCCGTCGAATTGTCGGGCCGCCCGCGTCGCGAGGTCTATGCCCGCGCGCTGGAGCTTGCCAAGGACTTGAGGGGCGACGATGGCGAAGACTGAGAACGCCTCCCCCGAACGCGTCGCCGCGTTCCAGACCGGCATCTCCGCCGAGAGCCGCGCCGCGGCCTGGCTGATGGCCAAGGGCTACCGCATCCTGGCAAAACGCTTCCGCACACCCTATGGCGAGATCGACCTGGTGGCGCGCCGCCGCAACCTGATTGCATTCGTCGAGGTCAAGGCCCGCGCCAGTCTCGACGAGGCCGCCTATGCCGTGACGCCGCGCCAGCAGCAGCGCATCGTCAACGCCGCCGAGGCCTGGCTGATGGCGCATCCCGAGCATGCGGAATTTGATCTCAGATTCGACGTCGTGCTGATTGCGCCGAAGAGCCTGCCGCGCCATCTGTTAGCGGCATTCGACGCGAGCCAGTGATAACTTTCCCTCGAGAGACCTGCGGATACCGCCCATGAAATTGAACGTCGCCGTCCAGATGGACCCCATCGCGCGCATCAACATCCGCGGCGATTCCACCTTCGCGCTGTTGCTCGAGGCGCAGAAGCGCGGTCACGGCATTTCCTACTACACGCCCGACAAGCTCTCGCTGCGCGGCGAAGAGCTGGTGGCGCCACTGCAACCTCTCGCCGTGCGCGACGAGGTCGGCGATCACTTCACCCTCGGCGAGCCCAAGCGCGAGGCGCTGAACGGTTTCGACGTCGTGCTGCTGCGCCAGGATCCGCCGTTCGATCTCGCCTACATCACCTCGACGCATTTCCTCGAGCGCATCCATCCGAAGACGCTGGTGGTCAACAATCCCGCCAGCGTACGCAACGCGCCGGAAAAGCTGTTCGTGATGAACTTTCCGCAGCTGATGCCGCCGACCCTGATCTCGCGCGATCTCGACGAGATCAACGCCTTCCGCGATCAGCACGGCGCCGTCGTGATGAAGCCGCTGCACGGCCATGGCGGCGCCGCCGTATTTCGCGTGATGCCGCAGGACATGAATTTCGGTTCGCTGTTCGACATGTTCTCGGTGACCTTCAGGGAGCCCTGGGTGATTCAGCGCTTCCTTCCCGAGGTGAAGCATGGCGACAAGCGCATCATCCTGGTCGACGGCGAATTCGCCGGTGCCGTCAACCGCGTGCCGGCTCCGGATGACCTGCGCTCCAACATGGTGCGCGGTGGTGCTGCGGCGGCAACCGAGCTGTCCGATCGCGAGCGCGAGATTTGTGCAACCGTCGGTCCCGCGCTACGCGAGCGCGGACTGCTCTTCGTCGGCATCGATGTAATCGACGGCAATCTCACCGAGATCAACGTGACCTCGCCGACCGGCATCCGCGCAATCCAGCGGTTGAACGGCCCCGATGTCGCGGCCAAGATCTGGGATGCCATCGAGGCCAAGCGCGCCGCGAAATAAATCTCGCTTATGCGCTGCGCAGCAGAGTTGCACGGTAGTCAGAATTCTATCGTGTGCGCTGCGCTGATCTAATTCTACTTGCCAGCTTGCGCGGGCGAGCGCAGCATGCCTATGCCCGCGTCAGGTCATAGCGGCGGAAGGGGCGCGGGCGGCTTCGCGAAAAAATCTCATAAAAATCCTGGAGGAAGACGTATGACGCTCAATGTCTCACGACGATCCTTGCTCGCACTCGGCGCCGGTCTCGGCGCCTCTACGCTGCTCGGCGAAAGCGCACTCGCCAAGGCGCCCAAGCTCGGCACACAGACGCCCTACTGGCATCGCTTCAACCTCGGTGATGCCGAGGTGACCGTCGTCTCCGACGGACCGCTGCCGCTCGGCCCGCCCAAGGGCACCTTCGTCGGCGTGCCCGACGACGAAGTGAAGAAGATGCTGTCGGACAATTTCCTCTCGCCGGAAAATGTCGTGCTCGAGCAGAACTCGCCGATCGTCAACACCGGCGACAAACTCATTCTGTTCGACACCGGCATGGGCACCTCGAAAGCGTTCGGCCCGACCACCGGCCGGCAGCAGAAGAGCATGGCCGAAGCCGGCATCAAGCCGGAGCAGATCGATGCGGTCGTGTTCTCGCACGCGCATATCGATCACATCGGTGGCGTCGTCGGCGAAGACGGCAAGCCGCTATTCCCGAATGCGCAATTCTACATCGCCCAAAGCGATTTCGACTTCTGGACCAATGAAGCCAATCTCGGCGGTCCGCTGAAGGACTTCGTGATCCACGCCCGCAAGAACCTGATGCCGATCCGCGACCGCCTGGTGTTCTTCAAGGACGGCCAGGAATTCCTGCCCGGCGTGCAGGCGATCGCAGCACCCGGCCACACTGTCGGCCACACCATCTTCATGGTGAGCTCGGCCGGCAAATCCTTCTGCTTCCTCGGCGACCTCTCGCATCACCCGGTGCTGCTGCTGGAGAAGCCGCTGATGGAGTTCTCCTACGACAGCGATCCAAAGCAGGCCGCGCAGACCCGCGTGAAGCTGCTGGACATGCTGGCGGCCAACAAGACCGCCGTGATGTCCTACCACTTCGCCTGGCCCGGCTATGGCCACGTCGCCAAGACCAAGGAGGGATTCCACTACTATCCCGAAGCGATGCAGATGCTGCTCTGAGTGCGCAATCGCCGGGGACGACCCGTCGGCCGTCCCCGGCTTTAGCCTCGCATTAGCCAAACCTTGCCGTGGAAGTTAAATCTTTACGCTCTCGGGAACTTTGGTTCCCCGTTTAAGCGGTCTGCAAGAGCTGCTGCTTGAGATTGCGGCTCATGACAGCCGCAGTCCTGCCAGACACCCCCGTTGATGCCGCGCAACCAGCGCAGCGCAAGTCGCGCCTGCGCGTCTGTGTCGACTGGCTATTGGCCGGCCTGCATCCGGAGCCGGATGAGGTCCGCAAGGAATTGCTGCATCAACGCGCGAGCAAGATCAAAACGCTCGCGGTCGCGATCTTCGCCTCGCTGCTCACGGCCTCGATCGCCGCCGCGTTGACCGGGACCGCATGGGCCTATGGCTGGGTGGCAGCTGAACTCGTTCTCGGCAGCATCCGGGTCTACCTGATGCTGGCCGACATCGCGAAGGCGAAGGCCGCGCAACTCACCGGCACCACCATCGCGCCGATCTGGGCCGGGCTCGCCTCGGCGATCCTGATTTCCGCCGGTTGCTATCAATGCGTCGCATCGGGCGAGTTGCCGCTGATCCTGATGGCCGGCATCGGCATCGCCAATCTCGTCGGCGGCATCTCCTCGCGCAACGCCGGCACGCCGCGCTATGGCGCGCTGTTGATCTGCATCCTGACGCTGCCGTTTGCGATCGCCACGATCGTCTCGCCGATCCCGTATCTCTTCATCATCGGCCTGCAAACGCCGCTCTACACCGCCGGCATGATCTTCCTGCTGCTCGAGAACCACAAGGTGCTGCTCAACCTGCACCGCTCCGAGCACAGCAATCGCCAGATGGCGCATCACGACCTGCTCACCGGCCTGCCCAACCGCGCGCTGAATCAAAAGCTGTTCGCCGATCTGCTCGCCGTGCCCGCGTCCGAAGTGACGTCACAGCGTTCAAAGCTCGCGGTGTTCTGTCTCGATCTCGACGGCTTCAAGGGCGTCAATGACGGCTTTGGACATGCGATGGGCGATGCGGTTCTGGTCCAGGTCGCCAAGCGGCTGCGCGGCTGCGTCCGCGACGTCGATTTCGCGTGCCGTCTCGGCGGCGACGAATTCGTCGTGCTGCTGCCCGACATCAGCGACGACGACGCGATCTCTGTCGCGCGGCGCATCATCGCGCGTGTCTCCGAGCCCTTCGCATTCGAGCCGGCTGCCAGGATCGGCGTCAGCATCGGCATTGCCGCCGCACCCCGCGACGGCAACACCGCCGACGAGCTGCTAATCGCGGCCGACCGCGCGATGTATGAAGCCAAGCGCCGCGGCAAGGGCGGTTTCGTGATCCACGTCCCGAACGTGGAGTCGGGCAGCCTTGCTCCGACGGAGGATACGCATCGCGGCTCTGCCGCCGAGGCAACCGCCGCTTAGCAAGGTCGAGGCGCCTTGTTCCCGTAATGTTCTTGACTTGCCGCCCGATTTCGCTACCCTCGATTGTGCAGGGGGTAGCATGGTTCAGCGGGTTTCCACCGTCGCTTTCGAAGGGATTGAGGCCCGCGCGGTCGACGTGCAGGTGCAGATCGTCCCCGGCTTGCCGAACTTTCTGATCGTCGGCCTGCCGGACAAGGCGGTGTCCGAGGCGCGCGAGCGGGTGCGGGCGGCGGTTGTCGCCTCCGGCCTGGCGCTGCCGGCGCGGCGGATCATCGTCAATCTGGCGCCGGCCGACCTGCCCAAGGAAGGCAGTCACTACGACCTGCCGATCGCGCTTGGCCTGATGGCGGCGATCGGGGCGATCCCGCCCGACGCGCTCAACGGCTTTACGGTGCTTGGCGAACTCGGGCTCGACGGCTCGATCGCACCGGTCGCCGGCGTTCTGCCGGCTGCGATCGGCGCCAATTCGCGCGACGAGGGCCTGATCTGTCCGGCGGCGTGCGGCTCGGAGGCGGCGTGGGCAAGCCCGGACATCCAGATCATTGCGGCGCGCTCGCTGATCCAGATCGCCAATCACTTCAAGGGCACGCAGGTCCTGTCGCGGCCGCAGCCGAAGGTGCATGAGCGCGAGGAGGCACTGCTCGACCTCAGAGACATCAAGGGCCAGGAAAGCGCCAAACGCGCGCTCGAGATCGCAGCCGCGGGCGGGCATCACCTTTTGATGATGGGCTCGCCCGGCGCGGGCAAATCGATGCTGGCGGCGCGGCTGCCGTCGATCCTGCCGCCATTGTCGCCATCCGAACTGCTGGAAGTCTCGATGATCGCCTCCGTCGCCGGCGAGATTCGCGATGGTGCTCTGACAGCGCGGCGGCCATTCCGCAGCCCCCATCACTCCGCCAGCATGGCGGCACTCACCGGCGGCGGCATGCGGGCAAGGCCCGGCGAGATTTCGCTCGCGCATCAGGGCGTGCTGTTCCTCGACGAGCTGCCGGAGTTCGATCCGCGCGTGCTGGATTCGCTGCGCCAGCCGCTGGAGAACGGCGAGGTCTCGGTCAGCAGAGCCAACCACCGCGTCACCTATCCGGCGCGCTTCATGCTGGTAGCGGCGATGAACCCCTGCCGCTGCGGCCATGCCTATGAGCCCGGCTATTCCTGCAAGCGCGGTCAGCTCGACCGCTGCACCGCCGACTACCAGATGCGCATCTCCGGCCCGCTGATGGACCGCATCGATCTCCGCATCGAGGTGCCGGCCGTCACCGCCGCCGATCTGATCTTGCCGCCGCCGTCGGAAGGCTCGGCCGAAGTCGCGGCCCGCGTCGCTGCCGCGCGCAACGTCCAGCTGGCGCGCTATGCGGCCGCCGGCCTGCCACATGTCCGCACCAATGCCGAGGCGCCGAGCGCGCTGCTCGAGACCATCGCGCAGCCGGATGCAGCGGGCCAGAAGCTGCTGCGCGAAGCCGCCGAGACCATGCATCTCACCGCGCGCGGCTATCATCGTGTGCTGCGGGTTGCGCGCACGCTGGCCGATCTCGACGGCGCCGAGAAAATCGGCCGTCTGCATCTCGCCGAAGCGCTGTCGTATCGGGCGCTTGCCGACGATCTGCGTCGCGCGGCCTAATTCATCTCAGGCGTGCATGATCGCCGCCATCGTCAACGCGGTGGTAACCAGTCTCGTTTACGCTCCGCAAACCATAAGCGCCGCGTCCGCGCGCTTGAGGCGGTGAGCGAGTAAGTGTCATGTTGCGTTTCAAGATCCTGGCCTCGGTGCTGCCGCTGGCCGTGACCGCGGTGTTTGCCCGCGGCGAGTTGCTGCCCGGTCCCCGGCCCTGCATCGAGGTCGGCGGCGCGGCCGTCCAGATCGCCGCGCTGCCCTGGCAGGCGCAGCTCCATGTCAGCTTCACCGACGACCCGAATCTGGCCACCGTCCGCGTCCAGATCACTGACGCTGCCGAGCTGGCCGACTTTGCCGTGATCGACGATATCGACGACACCGAGGCCGGCGCCTGCGAGAGCCATAACGTCCCGCAGCTGGTCGCGATCTCCGGCAGCCCGCGGGCCGCAGATCCCGTCATCCATCTCTCGCATGACGGCCCGTCCGACTATCGTATCTTCGTGCAATCCAAGACATTTTCGGCCCGCGACGCCGCGGCCCTGATCGTCGGCGCCCGCGGCGGACATCGCCGCCTGGAAGCCGCCTCGCTGGACGCATTAACGCTTCGCTAACCCTGTTGTCAGCGCAACGCGAAACGCTCGCCCGCCTCAAGCACTTTGCAAGGTGACCGACGCATCGTCTGGGCCAACACCCCGACGGCTGACGGGCCGTCGATGTCAAGCAATCTCAGGGGATGTCGGCGATGGGGCGGATTTTTCGATTCAAGCTGCGCCTGCGCCGCTTTTCGCGCCGCCACCCTTGGCTCACCTTTGCGGTCCGCTCCTTCACCGTCTTCTCCGCCGCGTTCGGCGGCGCCTTCGGCTTCATCTCCGGCATCCTGGCCGAAGATTCCAGCTACGACCCCTATGCGTTCGCGATCGGCGTGAGCTTCCTGTTCGCGCTCGCCTGCCTCGCGCTGGCGACGATGAGCGTCCGGATGCGCTTCCTGCGCAAGAAGCTGCGCACCATCGCCACCCACAATGAGGCGATGGCGGATCGCAACTGGGAGCTGCAGGAGGCCGAGCAGCGCGTCCGCAATCTGTTCAAGGCGCAGGGCGATTTGATCGTGCTGCGCGATGCGGATGGCCGCATCACCTACGCCAACGACGCCTATTGCGAGCTGGCGCAGCTGCCGCGCGATCAGCTGGTCGGCAGCACCGCCACGCTGCAAGTGCTGGAGCAAGGCGACACCGCGCTCGAGAGCAACGGCACGCGGGTGCACGACCAGAAGATCGAGGGACCGTTGGGTGCGCGCTGGATCGCCTGGCGCGAGGGCTTTGTGCGCAACGACGCCGGCGGGCCGGCCGAGATGCAGAGCGTCGGCCGCGACGTCACCGACCGCACCGAGAGCGAACGCGCGCTCGCCGAAGCGCGCGACCAGGCCGATGCAGCGAACCGCGCCAAGTCGCGCTTCCTCGCGATGGCCAGCCACGAGATCCGCACGCCGCTGAACGGCATCATCGGCATGAGCGGCCTCTTGATGGAAACGCCGCTGACGCCGGAGCAGGCGACCTATGTCAAGGCAGTGAAGACCTCGGGCGATGCGCTGCTGTCGCTGATCGAGGAGCTGCTCGACTATTCCAAGATCGAGGCCGGCAAGATCGATCTCGAGCACCGGCCGTTCGCGCTGTCGACGCTGATCGAGGACATCACCGAATTGCTGGCGCCGCGCGCGCAGGCCAAGGGCATCGAGATCGCCGCCTATGTCGACGAGCAATTGCCGATCGAGGTGATCGGCGATTCCGCGCGGCTCCGCCAGGTGCTGCTCAATCTCGCCGGCAATGCCATCAAGTTCACCGCGACCGGCGGCGTGGCGCTGATCGTCGAGCCCGGCATCTGGCCGAACGAGATCAGCTTCCTGGTGCGCGACACCGGCATCGGCATTGCGCCGGAAGCGCAGCAGCGCATCTTCCGCGAATTCGAGCAGGCCGACGAGCGCATCGCGCGCAGCTATGGCGGCACCGGCCTCGGCCTCTCGATCAGCGATCGCATCGTGAAACGAATGGGCGGACGCATCGCGCTGGCGAGCACGCCAGGTGCCGGCTCGACCTTCGAGGTCTCGATCCCGCTCACTGCTGCCGACACCGGCGAGGTGAAGATATTCGCGGCGCCCGACTTCTCCGGGCAGTCGATCATGCTGGCGGCGCCGCAGAGCATTGAGGCCTCGCTGATCTCGCGACGGCTGCAGCGCTGGGGCGCGCAGACCTGCATGGTGGCGGATGCCGACGTTGCGACAGCGCTTCTGCCGGAGCGAACCTGGCACGCGGTCCTGATCGACCACGCGCTCGGCACGGAGAGGATGGAAGCGCTCGCCAACGCCGCGCGCACGCATGCCACCCACCGCATCGTGATGTTCACGCCGGCGACGCGGCAGGAGCTGCTGGCGTCGACCGGCTCGACCTTTACCGGCTATCTGATCAAGCCGCTGCGCGCGGCATCGCTCGCGGCGCGCCTGACTGCGACGCCGGAGATCGCAGCACCCAGCCTTGCGATCGAGACGCCGGAGGACCCCGCATCGCATGCAGCACAGGCGACCGACGCGCGAAAGGGCTTGTCGATCCTGGTCGCCGAGGACAATGAGATCAACGCGCTGTTGATGCGTTCGCTGCTCAGCCGGCTCGGCCATCACGCCGTCATCACCACCAATGGCGAGCAGGCGATGGAATCCTGGCTGTCGGCGAAATCCGCCGGCACGCCCTATGATCTCGTCCTGATGGACGTACAGATGCCGCGGCTGAACGGCATCGAGACGACCAAGCGCATCCGCAAGCTCGAAGCCGGCCAGCCCGGCCGGCAGACGCCGATCCTGGCATTGACCGCCAACGCGCTGGTGGAAGATCGCTACGCCTGCTTCGAGGCCGGCATGGACGGTTTTCTGATCAAGCCGCTCGACCGCGAGAAGCTGCAGGAAGCGCTGGCGGGACTGGCCGCGTCACGGCATCTGGCGGCGTAGCCGTCATTGCGAGCAAATCCTGTAGATTCCATGGGCGGTGAGCGTGGCCTCTCCGATAGGTTTGGGTTTCCACACTCGAACCCACGGAGAGTCAGATG
>NZ_JAFCJX010000053.1 GCF_018130695.1 Bradyrhizobium jicamae
GCGGCCACCGCATCGTCACCCACGTTCGTGGCGTTCGCGAGCGCCCCTCGTGTCGGGTGAGACGGGCATATTGTTAGCATAATCGGAAGTTCGCGTAAAGCGGAAATATTTTCACTCCGGGCCCTTGCGCCGTCGGGCAAATCAGCGGTCTAATATCAGCGGGAGCGCTTTAGCTTCGTAGGATGGGTGGAGCGCAGCGATACCCATCACCTTCGTGCTGCGCGGTGAGATGATGGGTATCGCTTGCGCTCCACCCATCCTACGAAGCTCAACTTTACCCCGCGACGCGCGAGATCAGGACCGCGAGCTCGCTTTGCCGGTGCGTGCCGGTCTTGGCGAACACGGCCTTGATCTGGTTGCGGACCGTCTGAACCGAGATCTGGAGCTGGCCGGAGATCTCGTCCGGCGACAGACCCGCCGCGATCATCGCGGCGATCCTGGTTTCGGCCGGCGTCAGCGAAAACAGTTCGGACAACACGGCCGGCGCCGGGTGCCTGATCGTCTCGAGGTCGCGCAGCACCAGAATGAATCTGGCGCCGAGAAACGGCGAGCTGGCGGCGCCGTGCACGGGCAGCACCTTGATGAGGAGCGGGCGCCTGGCCCGGCGCTGCGCGACGACGATGTTCCCCGTGCGGCGTGACGGGTGCAGCCGCAACTCGCTCTCGTCGGCGCATTCGGACAGCAGGTGGGCGAGGGCATGGCTCGCGCGTCCGTCGCTGAAAAGCAGGCGCCTGTTGCTGATGCCGAAGTCGGAATCGAACAGTGCCTCGGCGGCCGGGTTGATCTCGAACACGCGCCCGCTGCGCATCAGGGATATCGCGGGCTCGCCGATCATCTCGAATGCGTTCAGAGAGCCGAGCAGGGCCTGCCGGCCGACCAGGCGGGACAGCGTCGCCACGTCAGTCAGGGAATCGGCGAGCGAGGCGAGCGCCTTGACCTCGTCCGCCTCGAATGCGCCTTCCGTGATCTTTCGTTGAAACGCGAAGGCCCATTGCGCGGGTCCGGAATAGAACGAGATCGCCGCCCACCATCGAAAGCCGTAGCGGTCGAGATGCCGGTAAAGCGGCTCGCGCAGCATGTCCGCCTCGGAGGCGAAGATATCCTGGTCCCGCAACACACGCCGGCCTGATTGATGCAGCGGCACGCCCCTGATGGCGCGAACGTCCGTGACGTGCAGATTGGCCTCGAAATAGCTGTCGATCATCTCGGCGATGCTCGGCGTGACCGGGACATCCGGCGTGCGGATATCGCTCTGCACCAGCACGGCGCCGGTCGTCGCCGTCGCATCGCAGAGCGACTGCATCAGATCGGGCCATTGGCCGGGATCGAGCACCGCCTCACCGAGGCGGGACTTGGCCTTCTTCAAGCGCTCGATGTCCAGATGCATGAAAGCTGCCGTCGCCAGGGAACGCCATGATATTCGGCAACTGCGACGGAGCCGTCAACGCCTTCGGCGGCCAACTACCCCCGGGGTAGTTGAAGGAAAATCGCGGGACGGCCACGTGTCAATGCAGCGAGCGAGATCCCTGAATTTCGTTCGGCTTCATTCAAACGACATAGGCTGAAAAATGCAGACATTCCCCATTCACACGATCGAGTCCGCGCCGGAGCAATCAACAGCATCGCTGCAGGCGCTTCGGAGCGCGTTTGGATTCGTCCCCAACATCGCCGGCGCGATGGCAACTTCGCCGGTGCTGATCAGGACTCTGGTCGGCATGTTCGGGAACGTCCACGGCGGCAGTTTTTCGGAGCGGCAAATCCAGACGTTGCTGCTGACCAATGCGGTCACCAATGCCTGTTCCTGGGCCGTCGCGTTCCACTCGTTTCTGGCGCTCAAGGAAGGGCTCGATGCTCCGGACGTCCAGGCCATTCGGGAGCGCCGCGCGCCCGGCGATGCCGATGCCGCCGCGTTGTCGCGTCTGGCAAGAAGCCTGATCGAGACGCGCGGTCGGCTGGACGATGTGGAGATCGACGCGTTCCTCGCTGCCGGCTTCAGCCCGGCGCATCTGCTCGAGGTCATTGCAGTGGTGGCGGCTTCGACGATCACCAACTACACCGGAAACCTCACAAGGCCGCCGCTTGAAGCGACGTTCCGTCCGCATGCGTGGACGGCCTGACAGCCAGGATCATGCTCGGTGCAGGGACTGCACCGAGCAGGGCTCGGCTGCTCACGTCGGTGCGAACAGGGACCTGTGGCGAGTCTCCGTCTCGTCGTCCGCCGGGAACATGCACTCGATCCGCAATTCCTGCGCGGCGATCGCCTGCGGCGTTCCGACCGTCGTCACCATCGAGAAGTAATTCAGGGGGCAACCGTCCAGCATGAAGCTGAGCGGCACGACCGGGAGCGTGGCGCTCGGCGGACGGCTCCATTCTTCCTTCACCCCCGGGTAGGCCTGCAAATCAGCGATGAGGCGTTGTGTCCGCTGGTCGAGGATGCGGCCGACCGCTTCGCGGGAGACGCGCTCGAACAGGCTCCGCGCCACCGCTTCCCAGTTGGCGACAAAGGGGCGCAGGCCGGACGGATCGAACATGAGATGCAGGATATTGCGCGGTCGCTTGCGGGACGCGAGGTCGACAAACCGCCCGAAGAACCGGGGCGCGCAATCGTTGGTGATGAGGACGTCCCAGTATCTGTCCAGCACGATCGCCGGAAACGGCTCATGCTGCCGCAACATCCGCTTCAGGGCATTCGTGACGCTCGCCATCTCCTGCGAGTCCCAGGGGTAGTCGGGGAACGCCGGAGCATGGCCTGCCGCCAGCAGCAAGGCGTTGCGGTCGCGCAGGGGGATATCCAAGGCTTCGGCGATGGTGATCAAGGTGTCCGGGCTCGGATTGCTCCTGCCGCTCTCGATGAAGCTGATATGCTTCTGGGAAATTCCCGACGTGAGGGACAGGTCGAACTGGCTGATGCCGCGCGCCTGGCGCCAGTGCCGCAAGAGACCGCGGAGCTCGGAGGGGTTGTTGGTCATGAACGTGTTGATTCCGATCTGATCCATGCTGCGCTTCCGACCGAGCAGGAGCACGATCAATCAGTCCCGATCAAGTCACGAAGACCTGAGGTCCACCGCGATGAATCCGATCATCACACTGTCCAGCTCACCCGAAGGAGAGTTGACCAGGGTCATCCGCACCGGTCTCGACGCTTTCACCGATGCGTTCGCGGGCGCGCAGGATCGCGTGCCGTTGTCCGTCGTCGCTCGCGCTTCGGAGGGCGGAGATATCGTCGGCGGCATCAGGGCCGGGACCGCGTTCGGGCTTCTCACCATCAGCCTTGTGTATCTGCCCGAGGCGTTTCGTGGCGCAGGTGTCGGGACGCGCATGATGGAGATGGTCGAGCAAGAGGCGCGCCGTCGTGGCTGCCGGGCACGGGTCGCCCCACGATGAGTTTTCAGGCGCCGGGATTCTATCAACGCCTGGGCTGGCGTGTTTTCGGCGAGATCCCGTGCGATCCGCCGGGCGCCCGTCAGCTGTTCCTGACAAAGGACTTTCGCTGATCGACCGGCGCAGGCCGATCCGCCTCGACCGTAGGCTGGAAGAACAGCCCCGGCAGTGCCGAGACCAGTCCGAAGGTCATGCCAAGGAATGCCAGGAATAAGTCGAGATAGCTCACGTTCATTGCAGTGGTCTCCGTGCTCGGCCTGCGGGCCGCGGCCCCCCTCCAATTTGTTAGATATGCAGGATGTGCTCCGGTACAATATTCGTACAATGGAAACATTGATCTCGGAGCAATGTCATCATGCTCTGAATGTTTCGGGCGTGGCGCTTTGGCGGTGCGCTGCTCCATGCGTTGCAGAGGAGAGACGGCTGCGGAGACTGTCGCCATGCCCCAGCACATCGGATCCATTTCGCTTCTGGTTCGCGACTACGATGAAGCCATCGCCTACTTCACCGAAAAGCTCGGCTTCGGCCTGGTCGAGGACACCGACCTCGGCAACGGCAAGAGGTGGGTCCTGATCGCGCCGCCGGGTTCGATGGAGACGCGCATTCTGCTGGCAAAGGCGGCCACCGCGGATCAAGCGCAACACATCGGCGATCAGGCCGGCGGGCGCGTCTTCCTGTTCCTGTACACCGACGATTTCTGGCGCGACTATGAAGCGTATCGCGCGAGAGGCGTGCGGTTTCGCGAGGAGCCGCGCGTGGAGCCATACGGGATCGTTGCGGTGTTTGAGGATCTCTATGGCAATCGCTGGGATCTGTTGCAGCTGAAGTGACAACGTCTTGCGAATCCAGCTGCCATCTACCCGCTTGTCGCTTCGCCGTCCTCCGGCTTCACCAGCTTCGGCTTGGGTCTGAAGTGGATCTCGTCGTAAATTGCGCCAAGCGGAATCAAGACGTTGAGTTTCTCGAGCGCAACGCTTGCGCCGAGCCCCTCGAACACAGCGTCTTTCCAGATGCCGTCCGCGTCTCGCCAGAACAACTGTACGGACGGACGTTCGGTGTCGACGAACAGGATGTAGTCGAGCGAAGCAAGTGCCTTGTACTCGGCAAGCTTGACGCTGACATTGAAGCTGTGGGTGCTCGGCGAGAGGACTTCCACGATTAGGGACGGCTTGTCCGCCAGGACTGAATCGTCGGATGGGATCCCGCAGTCGATGCCCAAATCCGGCATCCGTCGGGTTGACGGTCCGGTGGCGATATAGGTGTCGCTGGTGAATGTCTGGCAGCGACCACCGCGGGTCTGGGGGCGGATAGCGGCGATGAGATTTGCGACGATACGATCGTGCTGACGGCCGGCACCGGCCATCATCGTTATTTCGCCATTGACGAGCTCGTAACGTCCTTCCTGGCTGGGAATCCAGGAAAGGAACTCGTCCGGAGTTATCTTGGCGCCTTCCTGCTCGTTGAGCATCGTCTCAACTGCCTCTGTTCACGGGGCAGGATGATACGCTGCGGACCGACCAAGCGGAAGTTGGCATTTGGCGTTCTCCGCCAGAGCGCCCCTCAGTTCTTCAGAACAATCCGCCCGACCACCTTGCCGGCCCGCAACTCCTCGATCCATTTCTGGACGTCGGCCATCGGCTCTTCCTTCATCGGCGTCGGCTTGACCTTGCCGGCGCGGGCCAGCGCCATCAATTCCTTGGCTTCCGCGAGCGTGCCGACCATGAAGCCTTCGATGGTCATGCGCTTGTAGACCCATTGCACCATCGGCAGCGTGAACTGGCCGCCCATCAGGCCGGAGACCACGATCTTGCCGCCGCGGGCGACCGTGGAGACCGCGAACGCCATCGACTTCTCGTTGCCGGCGAAATCGACCACGCCGTCGAAGCCGCCGTCGCTTTCCTTCAGCATGCGCTTGACGACGTCGGGCTCGGAGGGATCGTAGGCGTTGGCCGCGCCGTTTTTCAGCGCGGTCTCGCGCGCGGCGGGGCTGAGATCCGCGACGGTGATGTTCTGCTTGAACATCGCCTGCGCAAACGACAGGCCCATCATGCCGACGCCGCCGAGGCCGATCAGCAGGAGGTTGCGCTGGCGCGGACGGTCGACCAGCCGCTTCAGCGCGCCATAGGCGGTAACGCCGGAGCACATCAAGGTCGCGGCCTGGTTCACCGGCAGCGGATCATAGTCGAGCAGGTATTTTGCATCGGGCACCAGCACGTGGGTGGCAAAGCCGCCGTCGATGGAGACGCCGAGGAAGCGCTGCTTGACGCAGAGGTTCTCGTCGCCGGCCAGGCAGTCGCGGCACTGGCCGCAGCCGATCCAGGGGAAGACGGCGACCTTCTTGCCGACCAAACCGCCCGGCGCGTCCGCGCCGACCTCGTCGACGACGCCGGCGATCTCATGGCCGAGCGTGAATGGCAGCGTCATGCCTCGCGTGGTGTCGAGCTTCTTGCCGCCGCCGAGATCGGCGTAGCCGTCCTGGATGTGGAGATCGGAATGGCAGAGGCCGCAGCGCTCGATGCGGACCAGCACCTCGCGTGCTTGCGGCTTCGGCGTGTCGATGATTGTTTCGCACAGCGGCGCATCGAACTTGACGAGGGATTGGCGAACCATGCGCGCCATACGTTTTCTCCTGTTATTTATTTTGCCGAGCGTGTATCCGCCAATTCGCGCGCCATGGCAACAAAGCCCGAGACCGGTATGGTCTCGGCGCGCCGCGTTGCGTCGATTTGCGCTGATGCCGCAAGCTGGGCCGGATCGACGGAGAGCGACTTCAGGCTCTGGCGCAGCATCTTGCGGCGCTGGCCGAAGGCGGCGGCCGCAACTTGCTCGAGCATCCGGCGGTCGCACGGCTCGGGCGTGGCGCGCGGAATTAACCGCACCACGGAAGATGTGACCTTGGGCTGCGGCACGAACGCCGCAGGCGAGATGTCGAACAGGATCTTCGTCTCGGCGCGCCAGTTGGCGAGCACGGCGAGGCGGCCATAGGCCTCCTCGTTCTCATGCGCGACGATGCGCTCGGCGACCTCGCGCTGGAACATCAACACCATCGTGTCGTACCAGGGCGGCCAAGGCTCGATCGAGAGCCAGTCGACCAGCAATTGGGTCGCGATGTTGTAGGGCAGGTTGGCGACGATTTTTGCTTTTCCGCCGTCGAGCAGGGGACGCGGATCGAAGCGCTGGGCGTCGTCGTGAATGAGCTCGATGCGGCCGGGATAACGCTTCGCGATGTAGTCGAGTGCGACCAGCGCGCGCTCGTCGCGCTCGATCGCGATCACGCGTTTGGCGCCGAGCGCGAGCAGCGCGCGCGTCAGCCCGCCGGGGCCGGGACCGACCTCGATGACGGTGGAGTCTTCCAGCGGTCCTGCGGCGCGCGCGATCCTTGCGGTGAGATTGAGGTCGAGCAGGAAGTTCTGGCCGAGCGATTTGCGCGCCGACAGCTGGTGCTCGCGAATGATCTCGCGCAGCGGCGGCAGATCGTCGATCGCGCTCACGTCTTCTTGGTCGCGGCCATCCGCGCCGCGAGCCGGATCGCTGCGATCAGGCTGGACGGATTGGCCTTAGCCGTACCGGCGATGTCGAAGGCGGTGCCGTGGTCCGGCGAGGTGCGGATGAAGGGCAGGCCGAGCGTGACGTTGACCGCGTCCTCGAAGGCGATGGTCTTGATCGGGATCAGCGCCTGGTCGTGATACATGCAGAGCGCGCAGTCATAGGTTTTCCGCGCCGCCGGGTGGAACATGGTATCGGCGGGCAGCGGGCCGCGCACGGCGACACCCTCGTTGCGCAGGATCCCGATCGCGGGCGCCACGACATCGATGTCCTCGGTGCCGAGCGTGCCGTCTTCGCCGGCATGCGGGTTGAGGCCGGAGATCGCCAGCCGCGGCGCCTTGAGGCCGAAGCGCGCTCTCATGTCAGCGACGACGATGCGCGCGGTCGCGACGATCAGCTCGGTCGTCAGCTGGGCGAGTGCCTCGCGCACCGACAGATGGATCGTGACCGGCACCACGGCGAGCTGCGGCGACCACAGCATCATCACCGGCTGCGGCACTTTTCCGCCGGAGGCGGCGAGCTCGGCAAGGAATTCGGTGTGGCCGGGATGCTGGAAGCCGGCGCGGTAGAGCACGTTCTTGGCGATCGGATTGGTGACGACGGCGGAGGCCTTGCCGGCCACGACGTCGGCGACCGCGTGGCGGATCGAGGCCAGCGCCGCCGCGGCGCTGCTGTCATCGGGTCTGCCGGGCAGTGCGGTCGCCGATGTGCCGGTGGCGACGACGGGCAGGGCACGGTCGAAGGCGGCTGCGGCCTCGTCGACATCGACGTCCGCGAGGTCAAGCTTCAGCCCGAGCGCCCTGGCGCGGGCGGCCAGCGCGGTGCGATCGCCGCGCACGTAGAACGGCGGCAGGTCGAGCTCGCGGCGCCGCAGCCAGGTCGCAAGCGTGATGTCGGGGCCGATGCCCGCCGGTTCTCCGGATGTGACTGCGAGGGGAAGGGGCATCGCGCGTCAGTGACGATATTCGATCATCGCCGCCTTGCGCACTTCCTGCAGGTAGGCCTTCGATTTGGCGTCGTACTTCGCGCGAAACATCTTGTCGCGGATCTCGCGCTTCTTCGGCGTGTCCACCGTGGTCGCCTTGCGGCCGCACAGCGCGACCATCTCGACGCCCTGCTTGGTGAGCTCCGGCGGCGTCAGATGGCCGACCGGCGTCTTGTCCAGGAGGTCGCGCAGCGCCTGCGGCAGGTCGGCCGAGGTCTTGACTACGATCTCGCGCACCGCGGTGTTGCGCATCGCGCGGAAATAGGAGGTGGCCTCGTCGCAGCTCTGCACGCGCTCACGCATCGAATCGGCTTCCTTCTTGCGCGCCTCGTAGTCGGACTGCGGCGCGCCGCGCGGCACGATCAGGATGATCGGCTGCATGCGGTACTCGAACGCCTCCATCTCGGTCTTCTCGCCGCTCTCCTGGGCCTGGGTGGCGACATCCTTCTCGCCGATCTGCAGGCTCTCCTTGAAGCGGCCGCGCACCAGGCTGCTCCACACCATGTCGGCCCGGATGCGCTGCTTCAGCGTCTCGGGCCGGATGCCCTTGGCCTCCAGGATCTTGGTGAGCTGGTCGGAGTTGACGCGCATGCCCGCGGCCATGGTGCCATAGGAGCTGTCGATGTCGCTGCCGGACGGGTCGACGCCGAACTTCTTGGCTTCCTTGATCTTGACCTTCTCGTCGATCAGCTCGTTGATGATCTCGTCCCGGCTCGAGCTCTTGCCGCCGCTGGTCAGCGAGTTCAGCTTGGTGCGCTGCTCGATGTCGAAGCTGGTGATGGGCTCGCCGTTGACCAGAACCACCACGCTCTGGGCATGCGCCGGCGCGCCGCCGCACAGCAGCGCCAGCGCCAGCAGGCAGCCGGGCAGGATCGGGCGCAGCAGCGAGCGAAGGGGATGAGAAAAGCGTGCAGTCGTCATGATCATTTCAGCCGTTTCAAACCGTTCGCACTGAAGCGGTCAAATGAGGCCGATTCAGGTTTGGTTCCACGCTACTGGAGGCCGGCCGAGCTGCTGGACCCGGACGAATTGGCAAGTGTCCGCAGGCCGATCTGGAACATGAACGCGTGGCTGAGCACCGGCGGCGTGCTGCCGGCACTGTACTGGTAGGAGGTGACATAGTTGGCGGCGAGCACGAAGCAATCGTCCACATAGCCGGCGCCGACGATGTACTGGTTGATCTTGTTGGCTTCAAGGTCCCAGCGCGCCGAGCCCGACACCACCCAGTTCGATGCCACCTTGAGCGACGCGGAGCCGAGGATACCCTCACGGCGGGTCAGGTAGCCGAGTTCCGGCTGCGCCGCATAGTTTCCGTACATCATGCTGACCGACCAGCGGTCGAAGCTGGCGCGGCCCTCGGCCTCGAAGCGGTTGACCTCCCAGGTCGCCTCATCCATTCGCGAGCGCACGCTGAACGTATAGGTGCGGTTCGGCGAATAGCTGACGCTGGCGACATAGTCGGAGCGCGCATTCTGCAGGCCGGAATCGACGCCGGTGTTGGTGACGTCGGCGACCGCGAACGAGTTCAGGCCGAACAGCTGGTAGGACTGGCCAAACAGCACCTTGACGGCGCCGCCCTTGTCGAACTGCGTGGTGGCCTGCACGCCGACATTGGCGCGGCCGCCGCCCTCGACGCGGTCGTAGCCGGAGAACTTGTCGACCGAGAACAGGTTGGTGGCGTCGAACACCAGGCTCTGCGCGTCCTCGTTCGGAAGCTTGCCTGCATAGGTCTCGTTCGGACGGATGATGACCTGCGCGATCGGCTCGACCGTCGTCGTGCCCCACGGCTGCACGTTGATGAAGGGGTAGCGGTATTCGAGGCCGACCGTCGGCATCAGCCGAAGCGCCTGGGTGTCGCCGACGGGCAGGAAGTTGGAGACGCCCGGCTGGTTCGAGATGTCGGCATTGATCGCGTCGGCGCGCAGGCTGACGAACGGGGTCCAGATCTGGCCGAGCGGATCGGTGAACGACCTGCGCCACTGCGCCTCGGCGGTCAGGCGGGTGTAGGTGCCGGGCATGCCGCGCAGCAGGCACTGCGAGGGAAGCCGCGCCATCGGATCGGCGGAAGCGGTCGTGCACAGGCTGTTGGTGTTGGCGATCGTGGTGATCGGATCGAACACCGCGGTGTCGCGCGACAGATTGGTGAAGTTGAACTTGTAGCTGAACTCGCCGCCGAAGATCGGGCTGTTGATCACGTTGTTGTAGTCGACCACGGGATAGACGACCGGGACCTGGTTCTGGTTGCCCGAGAAGCTCAGGTAATAGATCGTGCGCGCGTCGAAGAAGCTGCGGTTGCCGACGCCGGTCAGATAAAGCTGCGAGATCGCCTCCGTCGGCAGCGCCATGAATGCACTGAGCGGATCCTTGTACATCGACAGGCGGTAGTCCGACATGAAGTAGTAGTCGGACAGCAGCACGCCGTCCCAGCCCCAGACCCATTTGTCGTTGAGCGCGAACTGACCCTTGCTCTCGATGCCGCCGCGGAACTGGCGGTCGCCGGGCTGGCCCGCGAAGGCGCCGGGGTCGAGCTGGTCGATGCCATAGGCGCGGATCTGGTAGGCGCCGTCCATCAGGCGCTGACGGAACTCACCCTGGAACAGCACGCCCTGGCGGCTGGTGATGCGCGGGCTGAAGGTCGCGTCGAAATCGGGCGCCAGCGCGAAGTAGTAGGGGATTTCGACGCCGACGCCGTAGTTCGTCACCGTCGTGAAGCTCGGCATCAGGAAGCCGCTCTTGCGCTTCACGGTCGGGTCGGGCGTCGAGAAGAACGGCATGTAGGCCATCGGAACGCCGAAGAATTCGAGCTGGGCGTTCTCGAAATAGAGCATCTTCTCTTCTTGATTGTGGATGATGCGCGCGCCCTTGACCTGCCACAGCGGCGGCTTCTTCGGATCGTCCTTGCAAGGCGCGCAGGCCGTGTACACGCCGTTCTCGAACACGGTGTAATTGCCGCTGGTGCGGTCGGCGCGGGTCGCAGCCATCCGCGTCTGGTCTTCGGTGTCCACCCGCAGCGAATCGACGAACCCGTCGCGATAGTCGTCGCTGAGGTCCATGATGTTGGCGTAGGTGATCTTGCCTTCGGCATCCGTGAAGCGGATGTTGCCCTCGGCGTGCAGCCGCTTGGTCTTCTGGTCGTAGATGACCTTGTCGGCCTCGACGCTGGTGCCGTTGTAGTACATCTGCACGTTGCCGACCGCCGACACGCGCTGGTTGTTGTAGTCGTAGTCGACCTCGGTCGCCTGCACGAGCATCTGGCCGTCGTTCTTCGGCGGCGGCCGGGTCGGCTTGGGCGGGCGGGGATTGTAGGTGAAGCTCTGGGCGGAGGCCTCGGTCGTGACGGCAACGCTAAACGCGCCGACGACCGCGAGGGTCGCGACGAGAGCGGCAAGCGAGGCGCCAAACGCGGCCATGCGGCTGCGTTGACGGCGCAGACCACTGCGCCGCCCGAACACAGGCGACCTCAACTGGCGGGCGGCGACAACGGCCACTACCCGTCCTCCTGATACAGCAAGGCCAAGAAACCGGTGAGGCCGCCCACAAAGACGGGCAGCCACGCCGCAGCGATGGGATGCATCAACTCAGCCTTGCTCAAATCTTCCGTTACTTTCTGCAGAACGTAGAGCAGAAAGCCCGCGCCCACGCCACTCAAAACCATCTTCTGCACGCCGCCCATCCGGAAGAAGCGAAGGCTCACCGAAGCTGCCAACATCACCATTGCAGCCAGCAAAAACGGCTGTGCGATGAGCTTATGATACTGCAAGCGATAGCCGGCCGTCGCGAAGCCCGAGCTCTCTGACGAACGGATGTAGTTCGGCAGTTGCCAAAAGGACACAGTTTCGGGGGTCGAAAAACTGTTGCGCACCTGCGCCGGGGTGAGGGTGGTGGGCAGTTCGAAGATTTCCTGCTCGGCCGGCGGCTTGTCGAGCGAGAATCGGCGCACGTCCCTGAACACCCAGCGGCCCTCTTCGAGGCTGGCCTCGCGGGCTTCGATTCGCTCCTCGAATTGCAGCTTTGTATCGAAACGGAACACGGTGAGGCCGGTCAGCCGCACGCCCTGCTGCTCACTGCGCGCGGCGTTGATGATGGCCTGGCCCTCGCTGTTGATCTGGTTCAGCCAGAAACCGGAGGCGTCCTGGATGCCGCCGCCGGGCGCCGAGCCGAACAGCTCGGCCTCCATCCGCTTGGAAAGCTCGCGCAGGTTCGCCGACATCGGGTTGTAGGCGACCGTCGCCATGAAGCCGAGCAGCAACGAGCTCGCCAACGCCGGCGCGACGAACTGCCAGGCCGAGATGCCGGCGGCGCGCGCCACCACCAGCTCGAGCCGCCGCGACAGCGCGAGGTAGCAGGTCATCGCGCCGATCAGCACGCAGAACGGCATCAGCTTCTCGAGCAGCTGCGGCACGCGGAACAGCGAGGTCTCGGCGATCGTGATCGCGGACGCGCCGACCAGCCCTGAGGTCTTGCGCACCATCTCGATATAGTCGACCAGCACCAGCAGCACGAAGATGCTGGCAAAGGTGCCCATCGCCGCGAGCACGAAGCGGCCGGCGAAATAGCGTCCGAGCGTGTTGGTGACCATGCTCATGCGGTGGCCGGCCGCCGGAAGAAGCGCGCGATGCGCTCGTTGTTCTTGTTGATGGCCTCCATCAGCCTGGCCGGCGGCTCGACCACGATGCCGCCAAGAATCATCCAGATGCCGAGGCCGATGCCGCCGAACAGCATCAGATACTGGACGACGGCGGCGAGCGGATTCTTCACCGTCATCACCGAGCAGGCGAATCCCACCATGCGCAGGCCGAAGACGGCGAAGATCGAGCCGCCGATCGCGAGGTTACGGCTCTGGCGGGTGGTGCGGGGGGCGCCGAGGAAGGCGAAGGTCAGGGCTGCGAAGGCGAACGGATAGACCGGCGCCATGAAGCGGTCATGCAGCTCGGCACGGAACTGGCCGCCGAGCTGCTTGTAGATCGGATCGTCCTCCGACGGCCACATCAGCTCCCACAGGTAGCGCTCGCGGATGCCGAGCGAGACGTCGCGGCCCTGGTTGGAGAACTTCGACATGTCAAAGGCGTAGCTGGCGAAGGCGACCAGCGCCGGCTCGCGCTTGCCGATCTCGAAGCGTTCGAGATTGCCGTCCTCCAGCACGAGATAAGAGCCGGCCTCGTTCTTCAGCACGGTACCGTGGTCGGCGATGATGGTGACGCGCTCCTTGGGATCCCTGCGATCGTCGACGAAGATGCCGCCGAGCTGGCCGCCGGGCAGGCGCTCGCGGATTCGCACCGTCAGGTTCACGTCGAGCTGGGCGAAGCGGCCGGGCTGCAGGATGTTGGTCAGCACGTCGGCGGTGATCTCGGCGTCCCATTGCTTGATCCGCCGCAGGCCGTCCGGCGCAAGATAGGCGCCAATGAACGTGACCATCACCGCCACCACGCAGGTGGCAAAGAAGAACGGACGGAACAGCCGGAACGGCGAGAAGCCGGCGGCATTCATCACGATGATCTCGGAATCGGTCGCGAGCTTGTTCAGCGTGTGCGAGATCGCGATCATCAGCGCGATCGGCGCGATGATCAGGACGAGGGCGGGAATCACCAGGCTGGTGATGCCGAGGAAGGTCAGGATGGTCTGACCCTGGCTGGTCATCAGGTCGATGCCGCGAAGCGCCTGGGTAATCCAGATCACCCCGGTGAGGCTGACCAGGACAAGCGCAAACGACGCAAGCGTCGTGCGGAAGATATACTTGTCGATCGACCCCATCACTTAACCGTACGACCCCAACTCGCGCCCCAAAACCCGCAAATCCGACCAAACCCGGATACCGGGCTCCCCATGGTCGACTCGCGCTTCGTCCGGCTCTTGCTGTCTCAATACCATCCCGTTGATCCGTCAACAAAATGGCTGCTACGTGGCACCATTTCCATATGGTTAGTAATTCCTCACTTGTGACCTTCCGGCCACGCTCCGGCCACGCTGGAGCCTGTTTCCGTTCCGATTGTCATCGGAATGGGGCCTAGCTCCTTGTTTTAGCGCGTTTTCCTTTGTGCCAACCGGTGCCCATCCTGGATCAAGTCCGGGACAGGCCTCGCTGGAATACGCTCGTGCCCTTGGCAGCGCCGCGCTCGACAGGTCATAGTGTCGTCAAACCCGGGTCCGGACCGCTTCGGACCATCATCGCAACGCGCATCAACGAGCTCGCCGGGCATCTCCGAAAGCCCGTGCAACACCCTGAATTCTGGAGGATTTGCCCATGTCCGACGCCGTCAAGGTCGGCTTTGTCCCGTTGTCCGCTCCGCCTAAGGGCATCCTGGTCGCCTTTTGCGACGATCAGTTGAAGCTTGGCGCGGCGACGCGGAAGGCGCTTGGGACGGCGGCCGAGACCGTGAAGCGGGCGGCGGCGGCCAACCAGTTCAAAGGCAAGGGCGGTGCTGTTCTCGACATCCTGGCGCCGGAGGGGTTGAAGGCCGACCGGCTGATCGTGATCGGAACCGGCAAGCCGGCGGAGCTGAAGGAGAAGGATTTTCTCAAGTTCGGCGGCCTGACCGCCGGCAAGCTCAATGGCGCGACCAGCGCGGTGACCGTGATCGCCGAACTGCCCGAGGGCGGGATGAAGGCCGAGCAGGCGGCTGCGATCGCCAGTGGCATCCGGCTACGCGCCTACAAGTTCGACCGCTACAAGACCAAGAAGAAGGACGGCGACAGCGGCGCGGTGCGGGCCGACGTCTCGATCGCCGTCGATGACGCCGCTGCCGCCAAGAAGGCATTCGTGCCGAACGCGGATGTGGTCGACGGCGTGGTCATCGCGCGCGACCTCGTCAACGAGCCGCCGAACGTGTTGTACCCCGAGGAGTTCGCGCGCCGGGCAGGTCTGCTGCGTAAGCTCGGCGTCAAGGTCGAGGTGCTCGACGTCAAGGCGATGATCAAGCTCGGCATGGGCGCGCTGCTCGGCGTCGGCCAGGGCTCGGCGCGGCCGAGCCGCACCGTGATCATGCGCTGGGACGGCGGCAAGAAGGGCGAGGCGCCGGTCGCCTTTGTCGGCAAGGGCGTCTGCTTCGATACCGGCGGCATCTCGATCAAGGGCGCCGCCAGCATGGAGGACATGAAGGGCGACATGGGGGGAGCTGCCTGCGTCGTCGGCCTGATGCACGCACTCGCCGCGCGTAAAGCGCGGGCCAACGTGGTCGGCGCGATCGGCCTGGTCGAGAACATGCCGGACGGCAATGCGCAGCGTCCGGGCGACATCGTCACCTCGATGTCCGGCCAGACCATCGAGATCATCAACACCGACGCCGAGGGCCGCCTCGTGCTCGCCGACGTGCTCTGGTACGTCGCCAAGAAGCACAAGCCGAAATTCATGGTCGATCTGGCGACGCTGACCGGCGCGATCATGGTTGCGCTCGGCACCGAGCACGCCGGTCTGTTCTCCAATAATGACGAGTTGTCGGAGCGGCTGACCAAGGTCGGCAATGAGACCGGCGAGACGGTGTGGCGCATGCCGCTCGGCGCGGCCTATGACAAGCAGATCGATTCGCAATTCGCCGACATGAAGAACACCGGCGGCTCGCGCTACGGCGGCTCGATCACGGCGGCGCAGTTCCTGCAGCGATTCGTCGACGGCACGCCGTGGGCGCATCTCGACATCGCCGGCACCGCGATGGGCGCGCCGAAGAGCGAGATCAATCAGAGCTGGGGATCGGGCTACGGCGTGCGCCTGCTCGATCGTCTCGTGGCCGACTATTACGAAGCGAAAAAGTAAGGCGTTGCGCCTGATATGACCGAAGTCCTGTTCTATCATTTGCAGAACATGACGCTGGAAAGCGTGCTGCCGCCGCTGCTCGAGAAATCGCTCGAGCGCGGCTGGCGCGTGGTCGTGCAATCGACGTCGCTCGAACGCACCGAGGCGCTCGATGCGCATTTGTGGACCTACAGCGACGATTCGTTCCTGCCGCATGCCAGCTGGCGGGTCGGCGATGCGCAGGACCAGCCGATCATCCTGTCGACCGAGGAGGGCAACCCGAACGGCGCCAATGTCCGTTTCCTGGTCGACAACGCCACGCTGCCCGCCGATTCCAACAGCTACGAGCGGTTGGTGCTGGTGTTCAATGGCGACGACCCGGATGCGCTCGCCTCCGCACGCGAAAGCTGGACGGCCTGCAAGGCCAGGGGTTTCGAGGTGACCTATTGGCAGGCCGACGAGCGTGGCCGTTGGCAGCGCAAGCAATAGTAAAGCAATAGTTAGGTATTAATGCTAATCTTAGGTTTCTTGCGGCAAGCCACGGTCATGCCGCAAAGTGATGTTGGGACAAGCCTTTAGGGTCTTTGTTTGGGCATGATCTTTCCGGAAACCGCTTGGCGTTTTTCCAGATCATGCTCTAGGGGGTAGAGGCGGGGAGCCTTGTCGATCGTGCGGAACGGAACATTCAATCGAAAGCCGCTGCTGGCGCTGCTCGTGCTCGCGCCCAGCATTGCCGGCTGCTCGGGGGCGTCCGATCTGATGTCGCGCGACACCGAATGGTTTGCGCGGCCCGGCCGCGTGTTCATCCGCAACATTTCGATCGAATCTCCGCCATTGACCCCGACCAAGCCGGTGACCCCGGATGAGCTGGTCAGCGCCGATGGCGGCTGTCCGGGCATGGGGCCACCGCCCGGTGCCGCCGACGCCAACGCGCTTGCCGACACCGCCAACGCGCCGCCGCCGCAGACCGGCGGATCCGTCGCCCTCGGTCACACCGAATGCGACGTGGTGCGCGGTATCGGCGCGCCTGACAGGGTCGAGCTGTCCACCGGACCGGGTGGCCAGCGCGTCGCCGTCGTCACCTATGCGCGCGGACCGCGTGCCGGCATCTACACGTTCAGTGCGGGCCGATTGTCGTCGGTCGAACGCGGCGCCGATCCGGTGCCGGAGCCCAAGGCCGCCAAGCCGAAGGCGAAGAAGAAGCCGGCGGCGAAGCCCGCGGCGACTTCGAACGGTTAACTCGCCGCCTCATCGTCGAGCGCGCTGGCTTCCAGCCACTCTTCCTCGGCACGCTGCAGCGCGCTTTCGGCGCCGGCGCGGGCCTTGCTGAGCTGCGCGGCCTGCTTGGGATCGCGCGTGAAGATGTCGGGGAGGGCCAGCGCGGTATCGATCTTGGCGATGATGCCGGTGATGCGCTCGATCTCGGCTTCGGCCTGTGCGATGCGCTGCTTCGGCGACACGCGCCGCTCGCTTCTGGCGCGCTCGGGCTTCGGCGTGTCTTTGGCGCGATCGCGCGATGCGGTCGGGCCGCTGTCCGCCGACAGCACCATCCTGCGGTACTCGTCGAGGTCGCCGTCATAGGCCGAGACGGTCTGGTTGGCGACGACCCACAGCCGGTCGGCACAGGCCTCGATCAGATAGCGGTCATGCGAGACCATGATGATGGCGCCGGGGAATTCGTTGATGGCCTCCGCGAGCGCCGCGCGGCTGTCGATGTCGAGATGGTTGGTCGGCTCGTCCAGGATGATCATGTTGGGCGCGAAGAAGGTGGCGAGCCCGAGCAGCAGCCGCGCTTTCTCGCCGCCCGACAGGCTCTTCACCAGCGTGTCGCCGGCCTTGCCGGAGAAGCCGATCGCGCCGACGCGGGCGCGGACCTTGCTCTCCGGCGTCTCCGGCATCAGCTTGCGGATGTGATCATAGGGCGAGGCATCGAGGTTGAGCTCGTCGACCTGATGCTGCGCGAAATAGCCGACCGACAATTTGTCGGCGCGGGTGACCCGGCCGGAGAACGGCGCAAGCTTGCCGGCGAGCAGCTTGACCAGCGTCGACTTGCCGTTGCCGTTGGCGCCGAGCAGGGCGATGCGATCGTCGGTGTCGATGCGCAGCGTGACGCGATTGAGCACCGGCTTGCCCGGCTCATAGCCGACCGAGACGTCGTCGACCGCGATGATCGGCGGTGACAGCATCTTCTCCGGGGAGGGGAAGCTGATCTCGTGCACATCCTGCGTCACCAGCGCGGTGATCGGCTTCATCCGCTCGAGCATCTTCACGCGGGATTGCGCCTGACGGGCCTTCGAGGCCTTGGCCTTGAAGCGGTCGACAAAGGCCTGCAGCCGCTGGCGCTCGTCGGCCTGGCGCTTGGCATGCTTGGCATCGAGCAGCTCGCGCGCGGCGCGCTGCTCCTCGAACGAAGAGTAGGTGCCCTTGTAGAGTGTGAGCTTGCCGCGATCGAGGTGAAGGATCTGGTCGACCGAGGTGTCGAGCAGATCGCGGTCATGGCTGATCACGATCACCGTGCGCGGATAATGCGCCAGATGATCTTCCAGCCACAACGTGCCTTCAAGATCGAGATAGTTGGTCGGCTCGTCCAGCAGCAGCAGATCGGGCGCGGAGAACAGCGTTGCGGCGAGTGCGACGCGCATGCGCCAGCCACCGGAGAATTCGGCGCAGGGCCGTGCCTGATCGGCCGTGGAGAAGCCGAGGCCGGAGAGGATCGCAGCCGCGCGCGCCGGCGCGGAATGGGCGTCGATGTCGACGAGCCGGGTCTGGATCTCGGCGATCCGGTGCGGGTCGTGCGCGGTCTCGGCCTCGCGCAGCAGCGCGTCGCGCTCGATATCGGCCTTCAGCACCACATTGATCAGGCTCTCCGGACCATCAGGCGCTTCCTGGGCGAGGCTGCCGATCCGCCAGCGCGGCGGCAGGTTGATCTGGCCGGACTCGGTCGGGATCTCGCCGCGGATGGCATGAAACAGCGTCGACTTGCCGACGCCGTTGCGGCCGACAAATCCGACGCGCGCGCCGGGCACGATCTGCACCGAACTGTGATCAATCAGCAGCCGTCCGGCGATCCGGATCGAGATGTCAGTGATGGAAAGCATCCGGCCTTGTCACCGGAGCAAGGAACAAACGCAACCCCATCTGTGGGTCAAAATATCGGGGAGCCGGACGACAATGAAACCGCGACAGGGCCGGATATCGGCCGATGTCCCCAGTCCGCGTCGGTATCAGGCGTGCTCGCGTTCGCGACGGCGCAATTCGTCCATGAGCTGCTGCAGATGGGAGGTTAGTCCAGGTTCAGGCCGCATGCTCTGCTGCAGCCGTTCGCCAACGGCATCGCAAATCGAACGGCAGGTCTTGTGGTCGATTTCATCAAAATCGCGGCTGCTTTGGGCAATCATGGCGTGGCTCTTCGGCGAGTTCCGCCTCGCAGTTCGAGTGAGTTGTGCCGGATTAAGTCGCAAATCGGATTTTGGTTTCCCGGTCGTGGGGCAGCCATGCACGCAGCCGGAAGGTGTGGCGGCGAACCCGCCAAATGGTTCCGCGCGCCACGAAAAAAAGCCCCGGCGCAAGGCCGGGGCTGCAGTCAGGGGAGGCACGTCAAATCTGTTCAGTAGCAGCGGTTGACCAGGCGATAGCGGGGTCCCCAGGGCGTCGCGACCAGGCGCTGCACATAGCAGCCGCCGCCGCCGTAATAGGCGGGACCACCGACGACGACACGGGGGCCCCACCAGCCGCCACGCCAACCACCGCCATGCCAACCACCATGGTAGCCACCCCAGGCAGAGGCGGAGGTCGGCGCCAGCGCGGCGCCCAGCGCGACCGCGGCAACTGCAGCAAGCGAGAGTTTGCGAAACATGATCGTCTCCTCGAGGTTTGGCGCTTTAACGAAGCGCCGGCGGTGATGTCCCGGGATGTCCTGCTCGCATGTCGGGTCGGCGAACCAGGGCGTCCGATTGGGTCAAAGCCTACGCCGCGACAGCTGAACGGCGGCGCGACGGCGCTTGCAGAATGGGTTCACAATCGTGAAATTGTTGTAATTCATCGGATTTTGCGCTTCATCCCGCGTTCGGCCGGGCAGGCGGTTCTGGGCGGTAAAACCCCTCGAAACTTAGGGATAACGCGGCACCGGGTCGCTTGCCGTCCTGCGACGGCGTCGATATAAGCCCGGCAACTCCCAACCAGCCTTTGCAAGGACCAAATCATGGCGATTGAACGCACTTTCTCGATCATCAAGCCCGACGCGACGGCGCGCAATCTGACCGGTGCGGTCAACGCCGTGATCGAGAAGGCGGGCCTGCGAATCGTTGCGCAGAAGCGCATCCGCATGACCAGGGAACAGGCCGAGACCTTCTATGCCGTCCACAAGGCGCGGCCGTTCTTCGGCGAGCTCGTCGAGTTCATGACCTCGGGCCCGGTCGTCGTGCAGGTGCTGGAAGCCGAGGGCGCCATCGCCAAGTACCGAGATGCGATGGGCGCGACCGATCCGTCCAAGGCGGCCGACGGCACCATCCGCAAGCTCTACGCCAAGTCGATCGGCGAAAACTCCGCTCACGGTTCGGATGCTCCGGAGACCGCCGCGATCGAGATCGCGCAGTTCTTCTCCGGCAACGAGATCGTCGGCTAATTCAACTGGGGTGAGCGGCAAGACTTCGCCGCAAGGGGCGGCCGCACGGCCGAGAAGGACGACCTGTGGACTGGCTGTGGCAGATCTTTGATCCCGCGAACATCACGACGTTCATCGCCCAGTTCAAGGCCGAGATGGCGACGACGACCTTTTGGGTCGCCGTCGGCAAGATCATCTGGATCAATGTCCTGTTGTCCGGCGACAACGCGCTGGTGATTGCGCTGGCCTGCCGCGGCCTGGCGCCACGCCAGCGCCTCTGGGGCATGATCTTCGGCGCCGCCGCGGCGGTGTTGCTGCGCATCATCTTCACCGGCATCGTCGCGACGCTGATGGAGCTGCCGTATCTCAAGCTGGTCGGCGGTCTCGCGCTGATTGTGATCGCGGCCAAGCTGCTGGTGCCGGAGCAGGAGGACGAGGACAGCGTCGACGCGGCCTCGCATCTGTGGGCGGCGGTGCAGATCGTCGTCGTCGCCGACATCGTGATGAGCCTCGACAACGTCATTGCGGTGGCCGCGGCCGCCAATGGCAGCGTGCCGCTGCTGGTGCTCGGCCTTGCGATCAGCGTCCCGCTGATCGTCGCCGGCGCCGCGCTGATCATGGCGTTGCTGACCAAGCTGCCGGTCCTTGTCTGGGCCGGCGCCGCGCTGCTCGGCTGGATCGCCGGCGACGTGATCGCAACCGATCCGGCGGTTTACCCGCGGCTCGAGGCGTTCTTCGCGACAGGACTCGGCGCGAGGTTGGATGGCGTGCTGGCGGCCATCGGCATGGCGCCGAAATTCGGTCACGGCGGCACGGGCCCCGAGATCGTGCTCGGCATCCTCGGCATCCTCGCGGTGCTGATCGCCGGCTCGATCTGGCGCAAGCGCGCGCTGCGCAAGGAAAAGCACGCCGCAGCGGTGTAAGCCAGACGACGTCTGCTAAAGCGTTTTCAAGCGAAGTGGAAACCGGTTCGCGTCAAGAAAACGCGTCAAAAAAAAAAAGGAAGCTAGAGCTCCGTTCCGATTCCATCGGAACGGAAACGGCTCTAGCGACCGACAAGATGTCGGGCTGCGCCCATCACGACCTGGCTATAGGCGCCGTGGTTGAACTGGGTGTCGACGGCCCACAGAATTCCGACCGCCATGAAGGCTGCAATGATTCCCCTCATGAGGGGGAGAACGTCTGCAGCTTGCTCAGGTTCCGTTCCCGGCCGTGCCGAGCAGGGCGAACGTTACCGGCGAACGATGGACCCCGCGCGTCCCACAAGGCGCGCGAGCTGCTTGAAGCGGCTGCCGACGCGGTCGGCGACGAGATCGACCATGCGGTGCTCGAACACCAGCATCAGCTTGCGGCCCTGGGTGCGGAAATGCGTCGCCGGCAGCACGCCGGTGCGCGCCGCCGAAATCAGATGCGCGACGCGGAAGGCGGCGCCGAGCACGCGGGCGCGCTCGTCCATCGCCGGCGGCACCAGCTCGCGGATGTTCGGCGGCGGCTCGTTCTCTTCGCTCAGGCCGGCATAGCGATAGAACACCGACAGCGCGACGAAGGCGCGGCCGGTGTGGCTGATCGAGCCGAAATTGCCGTTCATGATCAGGCTCAGCGTTTCCTCGCCGCGATGATCGGGATGCACGCGCCAGCCGATGTCGGACAGCAGGCAGGCGACGTGGCGCAGCCGTCGATCCTCCTCGGTTTCGCGCAGCCTCACCACCCGCGCCAGACGATCGGTCCAGGCCGACAGCTCCTCGGCATGGCGCGCCGAGCGCGACAGCAGTTCGTTGAGGTCCTGCGCCGCGCAGACCAGACCGTCCTTGCCGCGCTCGGACTGCGGCAGCATCTCGTAGAGCAGGCCTTCGCGCACGCCGAAGGTCGAGAACACGATGGTCTTCGGCTGCGCGACGCGGATGATGTGTTCGAGCACCAGGGCCGCATAGGCGAGGAGCGGGCGGCGCGCATCGGCCACCGCCTCGATATTGGCGAGCGTGTTGGTGGCCGCGAGCCGCCGCAGCCGCTGCGCGAAGTCGAGCGCGTCGGCGGCCGGGATCGAATAGCCGTGCATCACCTTGAGCGGATAGCCGCTCTGGATGATGTGGATGCGCGCCAGCGCACGCCAGGTGCCGCCGACGGCATAGAACGTGCGGCCGCGGCCGGCGCGCAGCTGGCTGACGCCGGACAGCTCGTTCCTGACGATGCGCTCGGCCCGCTTGAGCGATTTGTGCGAGAGGTCCTGCAGCGCCAGGCTGCCGAGCGGCAGCGTCACGCCGCTGCGCACGCGGTTGCCCTTGACGTCGATCAATTCCAGCGAGCCGCCGCCGAGATCGCCGACGATGCCGTTCGGATTGTGCACGCCGGAGACGACGCCAAGCGCCGACAGTTTTGCCTCGCGCGGGCCGGAGAGTATCTCGATTTTCGCGCCGCAGATGCGCTCGGCCTTCGCAATGAAGTCAGGGCCGTTCTTGGCGTCGCGGCAGGCGGCGGTGGCGATGGCGTAGACGCGGCCGACCTGCTGGATCCTGCACAGCGCGCGAAACCGCCTGAGCGCCGTCAGCGCCTTGTTGACGGCGTCGGTGGCGAGCAGGCCGGTGCTCTGCACCTCGCGGCCGAGGCCGCACAGCGCCTTCTCGTTGAAGATCGTGATGAGGCTGCGCGCCAGCGTCTCGTAGACCACGAGACGAACCGAGTTCGAGCCGATGTCGATGACAGCGACGCTGGAAGCGCGCTTCCGGGGCCGCTTCACCGTGAAGTCCCCTTATGACGACGGCTGCTGTTGCTGTCGCTCGTTGCGACGCGTGAGTCGGCGTGGCGAAGATTCCTTGAGAGACTTACCACGGCCGGACAGACTCGGATTGGTCATGAAGTAGTTGTGCAGATTGAACGGCTCGTCGCCTTTCGCGGCCTTCATACGCGTTGACGATCCGTCCGGCAACAATTGCCAGCTCTGCTCATTGTCCTTCAGGTTCGCGACCATGATCTGTTCGAGAACCTGCTGATGTACCGTCGGATTTTGCAGCGGACAGAGCACCTCGACGCGGCGGTCGAGGTTGCGCGGCATCATGTCGGCGGACGAGATATACACAGCCGCTTTGGCGCTCGGCAGGCCCTGGCCCATGCCGAAGCAGTAGATTCGGCCGTGCTCGAGGAAGCGCCCGATCACCGATTTGACGCGGATGTTGTCCGACAGACCGGGCAGGCCCGGCCGCAGGCAGCAGATGCCGCGCACCACGAGCTCGACCTGCACGCCGGCCTGCGAGGCCTCGTACAGCGCGTCGATGATGTCGGGGTCGACGAGCGCATTCATCTTCATCCAGATCGCGCCGGGCCGGCCATGCTTCACATGCGCGATCTCGCCATGGATGTGCTCGATGATCCGCTTGCGCAGGGTGAGCGGCGACACCGCCATGCGTTCGATGTCACTCGGCTCGGCATAGCCGGTGATGTAGTTGAAGACGCGCGCGACGTCGCGGCCGATGATCGGATCTGATGTGAAGTAGGAGACGTCGGTGTAGATGCGCGCAGTGACCGGATGATAGTTGCCGGTGCCGGTGTGGACATAGGTGGTGAGACTGCCGCCTTCGCGGCGCACCACCATCGAGAGCTTGGCGTGGGTCTTCAGCTCGATGAAGCCGTAGACCACCTGCACGCCGGCGCGCTCGAGGTCGCGCGCCCAGCGGATATTGGCTTCCTCGTCGAAGCGCGCTTTCAATTCGATCAGCGCGGTCACCGACTTGCCGGCTTCCGCGGCATCCGCCAGCGCGCGGACGATCGGGGAATTGTTCGAGGTGCGATAGAGCGTCTGCTTGATCGCAACGACGTCAGGATCGCGCGCGGCCTGCTGCAGGAACTGCACGACGACGTCGAAGGATTCATAGGGATGGTGGACGACGAGGTCCTTCTGCCGGATGGCCGCGAAGATGTCGCCGCCATGGTCGCGGACGCGCTCGGGATGGCGCGGCACATAGGGGGGGAATTCCAGGTCGGGACGATCGAGGCGGGTCAGCTGCGACAGCTCGTTCATGGCGAGCACGCCGTCGACCAGGAACATCTCGTCATCGGAGGCGGAGAGCGCGTGCTGCACGAAGGCGCGCAGCTCCTCCGGCATCTTGGCTTCCATCTCCAGCCGGATCACCGATCCGCGGCGCCGCCGCTTCAGCGCGGTCTCGAACAGGCGGACGAGGTCTTCGGCCTCTTCCTCGATTTCCAGTTCGGAGTCCCTGATGATGCGGAACGCGCCCTGGCCCTTGACGGTGTAGCCGGGGAAAAGCCGGCCGATGAACAGGCCGGTAGCCTGCTCCAGCGTGATCAGGCGGACCGTGCCTTCCTTGGCGGCGGGCAGGCGGATGAAGCGGTCGATCTTGCCGGGCATGCGGATCAGCGCGTTCATCGCCTTGCCGTCGGCGGTGCGCGCGAGCTGCAGCGCGACCGTGAAGCCGAGGTTCGGGATGAACGGGAAGGGGTGAGCCGGATCGATCGCCAGCGGCGTCAGCAGCGGAAAGATGTTGTGGAGGAAGTGATCCTCGATCCAGCTGCGCTCGGTCTTGGTGACGTCGCGGCCGTCGACCAGCACGATGCCGACCTCGCCGAGCATGGTGCGGAGGTCGCGCCAGATCGCCTGCTGGTCGGAGGCGAGCTGCGAGACGTTCCTGTTGATCTGGACCAGCTGCTCGGCCGGCAGCAGGCCGTCGGGGCTGCGCTCGGGGATGCCTTCGCGGACCTGCGCCTTGATGCCGGCGACGCGGACCATGAAGAACTCGTCAAGGTTATTGGCGGAAATCGACAGGAAGCGGACCCGCTCCAGGGCGGGATGGCCCGGATTGACGGACTCTTCCAGCACCCGGCGATTGAAATGCAGCCAGGAAAGCTCGCGGTTGATGAATCGCTCGGGGCTGCTCGCGATCGCGGGGACGGCCGGCGCTTCTGGTTCTTTTTCTTTGATTTCAATAGCTTGTGCCGAGTCCATGAAGTGTCGATCCAATCCGGTCGTGAGGCTGAGGTGGTCTATCCGAAAGCCGCACGAACCATGTGATATTGCGATGACGTTTCAATGACATTGATGTTCCGCTGGCCCGTGCCGTCAAGCCGCAGGGGGCCGCCCCTGAAGCGTTTTCGAGCGAAGTGGACGCCCGGTTCGCGTGAAGAAAACGCGTCTAACAAGAACCTAGAGTTCCGTTCCGATCCAATCGGAACAGAACTCTAGGCGTCGCGGAACAGCTCGGCCGCCAGTGCCCGTGTGACCGGCCGTCCGAGCCGGAGGGCCTCGGTATCGAGCAGTTCGACCGCCTGCCGGACCGCCACATAGGAACGCTCGATCCGGTTGGTCAGATAGCTGACGACGGCCTCGTCGACGCTCATCTGGCGGTCGGCGCAGAATTTCAGGATCAGCCCGCGGAACAGCAAATCGTCCGGCGGCAGCAGCGTCACAACGGGTACGGCGCGCAGCCGCGAGCGCAAATCCCGCAGCTCGATCTCGAAATTGGAAGGCGCAATGCGGGCGGTCATCAGCACGAAGGCGTCGTCCTGACGGGCGAGATTCAGCAGATGGAACATCGCGCGGTCGTCGAAATCGCCGGCCTTGAGATCCTCGACCACCAGCGCGCCGGTGGCGAGCGCGCCCGGCACGGCTTCCGGGCTGACCGCATGCGCCGAGGTGGCGCGCGCGCCGGCCTGCTCGGCCCAGATCGCCGCGAGGTGGCTCTTGCCGGAGCCTTCCGCGCCGACCAGCAGCATGATGCGGTTCGGCCAGTCCGGCCATTGGTCGATCAAGGCGAGCGCGGCCTCATTGGCCGGGCCTTCCAGAAAGTCCTCGCGGGTCAGCCTTTCCTCGTGCGGCAACGCCAAGGCGAGCTGACGAGGCTGAACGTGACCTGCCACCAACAAACTCCGAAAGACTATCTGGCTTCGATGGTGCTCATGTGGCGCACCCACTCGACGAGATAGAGGGAGACCGAAACCAAAGTAAAGACCGTGACGAATCCGATCAGGATCAGGTCGTAGGGACGCGGCTGGAAGCCGAAGCCAAGCGAGGCCAGCACCAGCGCCGCGAAGGCCACCTGCGCCACCGTGTTGAGCTTCGAGACCATCGAGGGCTTCATCGCCACCGGCTTGTCGAACAGCCACGACACGATCACGGCGGAGACGATCATGATGTCGCGCGACACCACGAGGATGACGAGCCAGCGCGGCACAGCGCCCCAGATCCCGAGCGCGACATAGATCGACACCAGCAGCGCCTTGTCGGCGAGCGGGTCGAGCAGGGCGCCGAGCTCGCTCGTCATGTTGAAGCGCTTTGCCAGGAACCCGTCGATGGCGTCGGACACGCCGGCGATCACGAAGATCGCGAACGCGATCTCCATCTGGCTGGAGACGATGGCCCAGACGATCACCGGCACCAGGATGATGCGGGCAAGCGTGATGACATTCGGAATGCTGGTCGGAATACTCAAACGCGTCGATTCCCGGCTACCGGTCTGATTCTACTCGATTTCCGCCTCTTTGGGATGGTCGGGGCAGAAACGGCCGGTGTTATCTACATGGTATAGCATCCGGCGGCCTGCCAGCCATTGCAGGAGCGCGGAATTCCACGTAACCAGCGCCTTATCATCTGGAAATCGGGCATGACCGAGCGCAAAAACGGGCTCACTTACGCGGATTCGGGCGTCGACATCGATGCCGGCAACCGTCTCGTCGACATGATCAAGCCGATGGTGCGGGCGACCGCGCGTCCCGGCGCCGACGCCGAGATCGGCGGATTCGGCGGGCTGTTCGACCTCAAGGCGGCCGGCTTCAAGGATCCGGTACTGGTGGCTGCGACCGACGGCGTCGGAACCAAGCTGAAGATCGCAATCGAGACCGGCATCCACAGCGGCATCGGCATCGACCTGGTGGCGATGTCGGTCAACGACATCGTGGTGCAGGGCGCCGAACCGCTGTTCTTCCTGGACTATTTTGCCTGCGGCAAGCTCGACACCGAAGCCGCCGCCGCAATCGTCGCCGGCGTCGCCGAGGGCTGCCGCGAATCCGGCTGCGCGCTGATCGGCGGCGAGACCGCCGAGATGCCGGGCCTCTACAAGGCCGGTGATTACGACCTCGGCGGCTTTGCCGTCGGCGCCGCCGAGCGCGGCACGCTGCTGCCGAGCGGCGACATCGCGGCGGGCGACGCCGTGATCGGTCTTGCCTCGTCCGGCGTGCACTCCAACGGCTATTCGCTGGTGCGCAAGATCGTCGAGATGTCGGGCCTGGGCTTCGATGCGCCGGCGCCGTTCTCGCCGGTGATGACGCTCGGCGCGGCGCTGCTGACGCCGACCCGGCTCTATGTGAAATCCTGCCTGCGCGCGATCCGCGAGACCGGCGCGATCAAGGGCCTCGCCCATATCACCGGCGGCGGCTTCACCGACAACATCCCGCGCGTGCTGCCAAAACACCTCGGGGTCGGCATCGACCTGGCGCGGCTGCCGGTGCTGCCGGTGTTCAAATGGCTGGCGAAGCAGGGCGGCATCGCCGAGCTCGAGCTGCTGCGCACCTTCAATTGCGGCATCGGCATGATCGCGATCGTCAAGGCGGATGCGGTGGATCAGGTGACGGAGGTGCTCACCGAGGGCGGCGAGACGGTGGCGTTGCTCGGCCAGGTCATCGCGGCCGAGGGCGAGCACCGCGTGGTCTATAACGGCCATCTCGACCTCGCCCTATGAAGCGCCGCGTCGCCATCCTGATCTCCGGCCGCGGCTCCAACATGGTCGCGCTGGTCGAGGCTGCGAAGGCTGTGGATTTTCCGGCCGAGATCGTCGCCGTGATCTCCAATCGCGCCGATGCGCCCGGCCTGCAGCGGGCAAGCGAGGCCGGCGTCCCGACCATCGTCATCGAGAGCAAGCCGTTCGGCAAGGACCGCGCCGGCTTCGAGGCTGTGCTGCAGCGGGCGCTCGACGAGAAGCAGGTCGATTTGATCTGCCTCGGCGGATTCATGCGCTTGTTCACGGCCGAATTCGTGCAGCGCTGGCACGGGCGGATGCTGAACATCCATCCCTCGCTGCTGCCGTCGTTCCCAGGCCTCGACCCGCACGGCCAGGCCCTGCGCGCCGGCGTGAAGCTGTCGGGCGCCACCGTGCATTTCGTGATCCCGGAGACCGACGCCGGCCCGATCGTGATGCAGGGCGCAGTGACGGTGGCCGACGACGACACCGCGGAAACGCTCGCTGCGCGCGTCATCACCATCGAGCACCGGATCTATCCGGAGGCGCTGCGGTTGCTGGCGAGCGGCAAGCTGAAGCTGGAGGGCGATCTCTGCAAGGTCGCCGGCAGCGCCGACCGCGACGCCACGCTGATCTCGCCGCGCACGATCTGATATGGTCCGCTGACGGGCGCGACCGGCGCGCTCCGCAGAATCCGTCGAGGCTTCATGATCACGCTGTATGGCTCCGGGCCCAATTTCGGCCTTCCCGACGCAAGCCCATTCGTGACCAAGACCGAGACCTTGCTGCGGATGTCGAAGCTTCCGTTTGAGAAGGCGCTGATGAGCTTTTCGAAGGCGCCGAAGGGCAAGATTCCCTACATCGAGGACGGCGGACAGTTACTCGGCGACTCCACGCTGATCCGCTGGCACCTCGAAAAGAAATACGGCATCGACTTCGACGCGGGCCTCAACGCCGAGCAACGGGCCATCGCCTGGGCGTTCGAGAAGATGGCGGAAGACAATCTGTACTGGGCCAGCGTCTATTTCCGCTGGATGATCGATGAGAATTTCCGCAAAGGTCCGCTCAATTTCTTCAAGGGCGTGCCGGCACCAGTCCGGCCGGTCGTCGTCTCGATGATCCGCCGCCGCCTGCGCAAGACCTTGCACGGGCAGGGGCTCGGCCGTCACTCCGCCGATGAGATCACCGCGATCGGTATCCGCTCGATCGACGCGATCGCGGCCTATCTCGGCGACAAGCCGTTCTTCATGGGTGACGCACCAGCCGGCATCGACGCCACGATGTTTGCCTTCGCGATCAGCGGGCTTTGTCCGCTGTTCGACTCGGATTTGCAGCGGGCGGCCGCGGGCCATGACAATCTGCGGCGATATGTCGGGCGAATGACCGCGCGATTCTATCCGGAGCTCCGCGAGATCGCGGGCTGCCAGGCGGCAGCCTGAATCCAGGGCAGGGCAAAATCCCCCGGGGTGATGCGGCCCGGGGGTGATGTAGCCCTCGCAGATCGTGACGAGGGTTAGTGGACCTTGAGGTTTTCCGCGGATGCCTTGCCGCGGTTTTCCACCAGCTCGTATTCGACGGTCTGATTTTCGTTGAGTGTCGACAGTCCAGCGCGCTCGACGGCGGAGATATGGACGAACACGTCCTTGTCTCCGACGGCAGGCTTGATGAACCCGTAACCCTTGGTCGGGTTGAACCACTTGACGGTACCCTTCGGCATCGCCTCTCTCCCAGTCTTGTTCTAGCTATAAAAAAGACGCGGCCACGCTTTCCGCGTGCCACGCCACAAACGGGCTTTCCGATGCCTGCTCGATTCCGGAATCGCTAGGTCCACAGACTTCAAGTCCGGAGTCTTCAAGTCCGAAGTCTTGTCGTGCTTGGATATCAACGTCGAGAAGCGCACAGTCAGACGGCCACAATCCGATTGTCCGGATATTGCAACACGAAATTGCCATGCAGGCAAGCATTTGGCATGCCTCGGTATTTTGGTGCAGCGGCGCCACAACCTGTGGCACACCGACAACAACGCGGTGCATTCCGCCCGCGGGCGGCCCAACACATTGACGTTGCGCGTGAACTGGGGGCAAATCGGCACGAGTTGAACCGGATTTGCGCATTCCACTGGCCTCCGCGCTTGTCCTCCGTGGGTCCTTGTACGTTTCTTGTAAGTTTTCTTGCACGTTTTCTTCGGACTGGAACGCATGCGCCGCTCACCGTGCCCTTCGCGAGCAGGAACGACCCGGTCCGGTCGCGCGCTGCTGCGTGTGGTGGTCGCCGCCGCGCTGTTCGCATGCATGCTGGTGCCGGCCGCGCATGCCCAGTCGCCATCGCCGTCTCCGACCCCTACGACCACGCCGAGCCCGACTCCGACGCCGACGCCGAGCCCAAGTCCGACTCCAAGTCCGACCCCGAGCCCGAGTCCGACCCTCATCAACTCCGCAGTCTCGGCGAATGCGACGGTCGCCAATCTCGGCAGCAATTTCCTGGAGCGGCTGAACAACCAGTCGACCAACGGCTTCAACCGTCTGGCGCGCAGCAACCCGCTTGGCGGCGGCGCTTCCGAGAGCATGGACACGCCGACCTACCGTACCTGGTTCGAGGGCTACGGCATCTCGACGACAAACGGTCCGCTCGGCGGCTATGTCGGCGACAGCCGGAAGACCTGGGGCGGCGTGGCCGGGATCGGTGCGCGGGTCGCGCCCGGCTTCAACGTCGGCTTCTCCGTCGATCAGAGCCACACTGACATCGACGTGCCGCTGGCGCTGCAATCGGCGACCATCGATCTCACCCAGTTCGGCTTCAATGCCTCGCTCGACAGGGGACCATGGACCTGGGCGGTGGCGCTGGTGCACGGCTTCGGCAAGATCAACTCGAGCCGCGACACCGGGCTGGGCTTTGCGAACGCGGGCTACAACGCCCAGCTCGACGGCGCCATCAGCGAGATGAGCTACTACTGGGACAAGGACCAGTTCCGCATCGTGCCGAAGGCCGCGCTCGAATATGTCCATGCGCGGACCGGCGCATTCCAGGAATTCGGCGGCTTCGCGCCGATCTCGGCGACCGGAGCGACCGTCGACCGGATGCGCGTGCTGGTCGGCGCGGAGATCGGGCGTTACTGGATCGTCGACAAGGCGATCGTCGACGTCTCAGCCTATGGCAAGCTGGTCGACAATCTGATGCAGAATTTTGGCAATACGACCGTGACGCTCGGCGCCCAGACCATTACGCTGCAGGGCATCGGCGAGAGCCAGTACGGCGCCGACGCGGGCGCGGCGCTGTCGGTCAGCGTGAGCAAGACGTCGCGGTTCTACATGAATTACGACGCCAAATTCCGCGCCGCGATGCAGTCGCATCAGGGCACGGTCGGCTACGAGTTCAAGTGGTAGTGCCGGCGAGGCCCGGGGCTGCATCCTTCGAGACGCACCGCTTGTGCGGTGCTCCTCAGGATGAGGTCTAGAGCATGATCCGGAAAAGTGTGAAGCGGTTTTCCCTCGCGACAAACGCCGAAGGCGTTTGCGCGGAGATCATGCTCAAACAAAGACCTAAA
>NZ_JAFCJX010000054.1 GCF_018130695.1 Bradyrhizobium jicamae
ACGTATAAGCCGTAAAGCCATCGCGCAGGGAAGGCCGGATGCCTCCGCCGAACCTGTATGCTCGTGCGCGCACTCTTTTGTGCACATGGCGCATGAGACCGCGGGTGCGGCGTGCACCCGGTCTTCCCTGCGCCCTCGCTATCGAGAGAGGGCGGAACGAGATGGAAAACTCGGGCAAATCATGTCGCGAGAATGCGAAGCTGCGAGTGATTGAGATTGCTGTGCACCACAGACTCGTCGTCCTGGCGAACGCCAGGACCCATTACCCCAAATGCGAATTGCTGCGCGGCGCTGGGGCCACGATCCCTTTCACAACACGACCCGGTGGTTATGGGTCCTGACTTTCGTCAGGACGACGGTGGGAGAGGGCCCGTGAACCAACCCAAATTCATTGTGCGGATAGAGCAGCTACTCCGCCGCCTCGCTCTCCAGCTCGGCCTCCGTCACCACGCGATTCCGCCCTTGATCTTTGGCGCGGTACAGAGCGCGGTCGCAGCGGTCGATCAAATCGGCCATGGTCTCGCCGCCGCGGAATTGGGCGACGCCGATCGAGACGGTGATGCCGGGCAGGGCTTCGCCGGTCGAGCGGCGCCGCATGTGGCATTCGGCAACGGCGCGGCGGATGCGTTCGGCGATCTCGGCTGTCATTGCGAGGTTCGCCCTCGGGCAGACCGCGATCAGCTCCTCGCCGCCATAGCGCGCCGGCAGATCGAAGTCGCGGACGCGCTCGCGCAGCACGGTCGCCATCAGCTTCAGCACCTGGTCGCCGACGCCGTGCCCGTAGGTGTCGTTGAAGCGCTTGAAGTGATCGATGTCGATCAAGAGGATGCTGACGGGATCGTCCTGCTCCATCGCCGCGATCTGGGCCTCGCGGAAGAACTCCTCGAGCGCGCGGCGGTTGGCGAGACCGGTCAGGGTGTCGGTCTTGGCGCGCGCTTCGGACTGGAGCAGGGACTCCCGGATGGTGTCGAGCTCGCGCGACTTTTCGTTGAAGCTGGCCTCGAGCTGGGTCGCCCGGGTCGCGGCGTTGGCGAGTTCGCGCATCAGGCTCTCGACCAGGATTTTCGGGTCGACGCCCGCCTCGGTCTGCTCGGCGACATCGCTGATCGCGGCGAGGTGGTCGCGATTCTCGGCAATCGCCTCGGTCAGGAAGCGCTGGGCCGAGGCCATCACGTCATGCAGCTGCTGGGAGACGCTGAAGGCGACGGCCTCGTCGGAGGCCTTGGAGCCGACATAGCTCTCGAACAGCTCGCGGTTGGTATGGACGTCGAATTTGCGCTTGTTGCCGATCAGGATGTCGATCGCCCGCTTCAGCGCGGGCGGCGCGCCAAGGGCGTAGTTGAACCAGACGTGGAAATTGTTCGGGGTCGGCGGCACGCGCTGGGCGTCCATGCCGCGGACGGCTTTTTCCGCGACCGAGGTCGCGTACTCGAAATCGAGCTCGTCGAAGGCCGCCGTCACGTGCCGGAGTTTCCTACCCTGTTGGTTTGCTGCCGTTTTCCGAGGCAGGTTCCCATAAAATCCTTAAATGCCCCTCAACCCGATCGCATAGCGACGTGCTTTCCGGGATCGGCCAAAACGGGCCGAAACAGGCTTCAAGCCGTTGACCCCCCAGCTGATTCTATGGCCTAGTCCGCCGTCCCGAGACGGCCGAAAAACCTCCGTAAGAACACCCAGATGACCTCCGAACGCTACAACGCCCGTGAATCCGAGCCCCGCTGGCAACGCCAGTGGGACCAGAAGGCGATCTTTGCCTCCAGGAACGACGATCCGCGGCCGAAATACTACGTCCTCGAGATGTTTCCCTATCCGTCGGGGCGCATCCACATCGGGCACGTCCGGAACTACACGCTGGGCGACGTGCTGGCGCGGTTCATGCGCGCCAAGGGGTACAACGTGCTGCACCCGATGGGCTGGGACGCGTTCGGCCTGCCGGCGGAGAACGCCGCGATCGAGCGCAAGGTGGCGCCGAAGGCGTGGACCTACGACAACATCGCCGCGATGAAGAAGCAGCTGCAGTCGATCGGCCTGTCGCTCGACTGGGCGCGCGAGTTCGCGACCTGCGATCCCAGCTACTACAAGCATCAGCAGAAGATGTTTCTGGACATGCTGGGCGCCGGGCTCGCCGAACGCGAGAAGCGCAAGCTGAACTGGGATCCCGTCGACATGACCGTGCTCGCCAACGAGCAGGTGATCGACGGACGCGGCTGGCGTTCGGGCGCCGTGGTCGAACAGCGCGAAATGAGCCAGTGGGTCTTCAAGATCACGAAGTACGCGCAGGAGCTGCTGGACGCTTTGGACGGGCTGGACCGCTGGCCCGACAAGGTGCGGCTGATGCAGCGCAACTGGATCGGCCGCTCGGAAGGTCTGCTGATCCGCTTCGCGCTGGATCAGGCGACGACGCCGGCCGGCGAGAGCGAGCTGAAGATTTTCACGACGCGCCCGGACACGCTGTTCGGTGCGAAGTTCATGGCGATCTCGGCGGATCATCCGCTGGCGCAGGCGGCTGCCGCGAAGAACCCGAAGCTCGCCGCGTTCATCGCCGACATCAAGAAGATCGGCACCGCGCAGGAGATTATCGACACCGCCGAGAAGCAGGGCTTCGACACCGGCATCAAGGCCGTTCATCCGTTCGATCCCAACTGGAAGCTGCCGGTCTATGTCGCGAACTTCGTGCTGATGGAATACGGCACCGGCGCGATCTTCGGTTGCCCGGCGCACGACCAGCGCGACCTCGACTTCGTCAACAAATACAATCTCGGCAATGTCCCGGTGGTCTGCCCCGAGGGCCAGGACCCAAAGGCGTTCGTGATCACGGATGTCGCCTATGACGGCGAAGGCCGCATGATCAATTCGCGCTTCCTCGATGGCATGACCATCGAGCAAGCCAAGGACGATGTCGCAAAACGCCTGGAAAACGAGATGCGCGGCAACGCCGCCGTGGGCGAGCGACAGGTGAACTTCCGGCTGCGCGACTGGGGCATTTCGCGCCAGCGCTATTGGGGCTGTCCGATCCCGGTGATCCATTGCCCGAAATGCGATGTGGTGCCGGTGCCTGACGATCAGCTGCCGGTGGTGCTGCCGGAGGATGTCAGCTTCGACAAACCGGGCAACGCGCTCGACCATCATCCGACCTGGAAGCACGTCAGCTGTCCGAAGTGTGGGGCTAAGGCCCAGCGTGAAACCGACACCATGGACACGTTTGTCGACTCGTCCTGGTACTTTGCGCGCTTCACCGATCCCTGGAACGACAAGGCGCCGACGACGCCCGGCGTCGCCAACCGCATGCTGCCGATCGACCAGTATATCGGCGGCGTCGAGCACGCGATCCTGCATCTGCTCTACAGCCGGTTTTTCACCCGCGCGATGAAGGCGACCGGCCACATCGACATGAGCGAGCCGTTCGCCGGCATGTTCACGCAGGGCATGGTGGTGCACGAGACCTATCAGAAGGCCGACGGCAGCTGGGTGCAGCCGGCCGAGGTGAAGGTCGAGGCTGGTGGCAACGGCCGCCGTGCAACGCTGCTTGCAACCGGCGAGGACGTCACGATCGGTCCGATCGAGAAGATGTCGAAGTCGAAGAAGAACACCGTCGACCCCGACGACATCATCGCGAGCTACGGCGCCGACGTCGCGCGCTGGTTCATGCTGTCAGACTCGCCGCCCGATCGGGACGTGATCTGGAGCGACGAGCGCGTCCAGGGCGCCTCGCGCTTCGTGCAGCGGCTGTGGCGGCTGGTGAACGAAGCGGGCGAGATCGCCAAGGGCGCGCCGGCGGAGCGGCCGGCAAGCTTCGGCGCCGAGGCGCTGGGCCTCCGCAAGGCCGCCCATGGCGCGCTGGACAAGGTGTCGTCCGGGATCGAGCGGCTGCACTTCAACGTCTGCCTCGCCCATATCCGCGAATTCACCAATGCGCTGGCCGAGGTGCTGGGCAAGGGCGGAACCCCGTCCCCCGACACCGCCTGGGCAGTGAAGGAAGCCGCCGTCATCCTTGTTCAATTGTTTGCGCCCATGATGCCCCACCTGGCCGAGGAGTGCTGGGTGGTTTTGGGCCAGCAGGGGCTGATTTCGGAGGCCGATTGGCCCCAAATCGAACGCGATTTGCTGGTCGAAGACACCGTGACCCTGGTCGTCCAGGTCAATGGCAAGAAGCGGGGTGATGTAACCGTGCCACGGGCCGCCCAAAATCCGGATATTGAGACTGCCGTCCTGGCCCTCGATGCGGTAAAACTCGCTTTGGGCGGCAAGCCCGTCCGCAAGGTGATCGTAGTGCCCATGAGGATCGTCAATGTTGTCGGCTAGGACCCGGATCGCCGCCAGGCTTTTGGCCGTGGCCGCCTTGGCCGCGCTCACGGCCGGCTGCTTCCAGCCGATGTATGCCGAGCACACCGACGGCACCCCCGGCCTGCGCGAAAAGCTGATGGGCGTGGAGCTGCCGCCGATCGACAAGGCAAACGCCTCGCGCGAGGCGCGGGTCGGCGTCGAGGTCCGCAACGCGCTGGCGTTCAAGCTGTACGGCAACGCCACCGGCATGCCGCCGACGCACAAGCTGGTGATCCGCTTCTCCTCCAGCCGCTCCTCGCTGATGGTGTCGTCGGCGACCGGCCTGCCGACGTCGGAGAATTACGGCATCGACGCGCAGTACAATCTGATCGAGATCGCGACCAACAAGTCGGTCATGACCGGCACGACGTTCTCGCGCGTGTCCTATGACATGCCGGGCTCCTACCAGCGCTTCGCCCGCTCGCGCGCCTTCCGCGACGCCGAGGACCGCGCCGCGCAGGAGATCGCCGACAACATCAACACCCGCCTCGCCTCGTTCTTCACCGCCGGGACCTGAGCACCGCATTGGTCGCTCTTCGCGGAAAAGAGATCGACAGCTTCCTCGCCCGGCCCGATGCCGGCCGCCCGATCATTCTTCTTTACGGCCCCGATGCCGGCCTGGTCCGCGAGCGCGCCGACGCGCTGATGGCCTCGGCCGTCGATGATCCCAACGATCCGTTTTCACTGGTGCGCCTCGAAGGCGACGAGCTCGCCGCCGAGCCGTCGCGTCTGGTGGATGAAGCGATGACGGTGCCGCTGTTCGGCGGCCGCCGCGCCATTCGCGTCCGCGCCGGGTCACGCAGCTTTGCCAGCGGCGTCGATACGCTGGCCGAGATGCCGCTCAGGGATTGCCGCATCGTGATCGAGGCCGGCGAGCTGCGGCCGGAATCGCCGCTCCGCAAGGCCTGCGAGAAGGCGAAGAACGCGGTCGCGATCGGCTGCTATCCCGACACCGAGCGCGATCTCACCAAACTGATCGAGGACGAGCTGCGCGTCTCCAATCTGCGGCTGGCGCAGGATGCCCGTGCGGTGCTGATGTCGCTGCTCGGTGGCGACCGCCTCGCCTCGCGCAACGAGCTGCGCAAGCTCGCGCTGTTCGCCCATGGCAAGGGCGAGATCACGCTCGACGATGTCATGACCGTAGTGTCTGATGCCTCAGAGCTGAAGCTCGATCCGATCGTCGACGGCGCCTTCGCCGGCAACGCGACGCTGGTCGAGACTGAGTTCACGAAGGCGATGGTCGCCGGCACCTATCCCGGCTTGATCATCATGGCCGCGCAGCGTCATGCGGCGTGGCTGCATAAATCGGCGCTCACGATCGCGGACGGCACGCCGGCATCGGTGGTGCTCGAAAGCGGATATCCGCGGCTGCACTTTTCGCGCAAGGCCGCGGTCGAAATCGCGCTGCGCAATTTCACGCCGCAGCGCCTGGTCGGCATCATCGAGCAGCTCGCGACCGCCGCCCTCGACATGCGCAAGCAGGCCTCGCTCGCCGCCGTGATCGGCCAGCGCGCACTGCTGTCGATCGCCGCGAATGCGAAGCGGCGGGGGTAGCGCCTATTTTTGGAAAGACGACATTGCGAGCGAAGCGAAGCAATCCATATCTCCACTAAGGAAACATGGATTGCTCGTAGCTAACGCTCCTCGCAATGACGCAGAGAGTTTCGGGGCTAACCGCCTTCCAGCCGCCGCACCACCTCGTCGAGCTGCTCGAGGTTGCGGTAGCTGATCTGCACGGAGCCGCCGGGATCGCGGTGGTTGACGGTCACGGTCAGACCAAGCGCATCGCTGACGCGTTTTTCGAGCGCGATGGTGTCGGCATCCTTCGCCGGCCTGGCCGTACCGCTCCGCGCCTTCTGCGGCTTGCGCTCCGGCACGCCCTCCTCATGCGCCAGCGCCTCGGCCTGGCGGACATTGAGGCCCTCGGCGACGATGCGCCTGGCGGCGGCCAGCGGATCCGGCACGCCGATCAGCGCGCGAGCATGGCCGGCCGAAAGATCGCCCTTGGAGATCAGCGCCTGGACTTCGCCCGGCAGCTTGGTCAGCCGCATCATGTTGGCGACGTGGCTGCGGCTCTTGCCGACGATTTTCGCAATCTCGTCCTGGCTATGTTTGAACTCGTCGGCGAGCGAATGATAGCCCTGCGCCTCCTCCATCGCGTTGAGGTCCTCGCGCTGGATATTTTCGATGATCATGATCTCGAGCGCGTCGGAATCGCTGACCTCGATCGGCACGATCGGCACTTCGTGAAGGCCGGCGAGCTGCGAGGCGCGCCAGCGGCGTTCGCCGGCGATGATCTCAAAGCGGTCCTGCGTGCCCTTGATGGCGCGGACCACGATCGGCTGGATCACGCCGCGCTGCTTGATCGACTCGGCGAGCTCGCCGAGTTCGGTGTCGGCGAAGGTCCGGCGCGGGTTGCGCGGATTGGCCTTCAAGAATTCGATCGGCACCTTGCGCTGCGTGCGCGGCCGCTCGACATGGGCGGCCTCACCGCCGACATCCCCGATCAGACTTGCAAGCCCGCGCCCCAGTCGCGAACGCGCTTCGTCGGCCATTGCCAGCTCCCTTGGATTCACTCGCAGTACTCCAACGTCAAGAACTTGAATCGTAGGGTGGGCAAAGCGAAGCGTGCCCACCGATTTGTGCAAGAGATGGTGGGCACGGCGAAGACGCCTTTGCCCACCCTACCGTCAATGCGTGCGCAGTTCGCGCTCGCGCTGGATCACTTCGGTCGCGAGCTTCAGATACGCATCGCTGCCGACGCATTTGAGATCGTAGACCAGCACCGGTTTGCCGTAGGACGGCGCCTCGGAGATCCGCACGTTGCGCGGGATCATGGTGTTGTAGACCTTCGAGCCCATGAACTGGCGCACGTCGGCGACAACCTGGTTGGAGAGGTTGTTGCGCGAGTCGAACATGGTCAGCACGATGCCGTGGATCGACAGGTTCGGGTTGAGCGTCGAGCGCACCTGCTCCACCGTCTGCAGCAATTGCGACAGACCTTCGAGCGCGAAGAACTCGCACTGCAGCGGCACCAGGATCGCGTCCGACGCCGCCATCGCATTCACGGTGAGCAGGTTGAGCGACGGCGGGCAGTCGATCAGCACATAGGTGTAGTCGTTGCCGGGCTCAGCGTTGGTGTTGAGCTCCGCGATGGCATCGCGCAGACGGAAGGCACGGCCAGGCGTGGTGCCGAGTTCGAGCTCGAGACCGGAGAGGTCCATGGTGGAGGCGGCGATGTGCAGCCGCGGCACGGCGGTCGCGACCACCGCATCGCGCAGCGGCGCTTCGCCGATCAGCACGTCATAGGTCGAGCAGCTGCGGTTACGGCGATCGATGCCGAGGCCAGTCGAGGCATTGCCCTGCGGGTCGAGGTCGACGATCAGGACGCGCTCGCCGATCGCAGCGAGTGCCGTACCAAGATTGATCGCCGTGGTTGTCTTGCCGACGCCGCCCTTCTGGTTGGCCAGCGACAGGATGCGCGGCCGGCCCGGCGGATGCGGCGCCCTATCCTCTTGAAAAACCTCATCCATCACGGTCATACCAAAATACCACTTGCTGTGGCGGTTTCCCCTAGCGTCGGTCGATCGATCCGAGCTCAACGATCCAACCGCCTCCGCCGGTGCGGCTGGAATGTAGTTCCGGCTTGATATTCCAATATTTAGTGGCCTCGGTCAATTCGGCCTCTACATCTTGACCCTTCAGAAACAGCGCTTTTGCGCCCTTTCTGACCCACGGCTCCGCAAAGCCGATGAGTTGGTGTAACGGAGCGAGCGCCCGCGCGGTGACGCAATCGACCGGGCCGGTGATTCTATCCACAGTATCCCCGATATCAGCGAGGTGCACAGCCCCCGCCGCGGATGTGACTCGGACGGCCTCACGCAAGAACGCAGCCTTTTTCGCGATTCGCTCGACCAAATGGACCGTCGTGCCTGGCGTTTCCGCCAGCGCGCAGGCCAGCACCACGCCCGGAAAGCCGCCACCACTGCCGAGATCGACCCAGGACTTTGCCGCGGGCGCAAGGCTCAGGAGCTGCAGCGAATCTGAGATATGGCGCGTCCAGAGGTTTGGAAGCGTCGAAGGCGCGACGAGATTGGTTTTGGCCTGCCACTCCAGGAGGAGAGCCACGTAGCGGTCAAGGCGCTCTTCCGTTTCACGTGAAACAGGGGTTAGCGCGAGAGCGGCGGCTTTATCAGCCGGCAGAATTGGGGAGCCCATTTGTGTCGCCAGTCATTCGGCGCAAGCCGACTTTGCGTGGCCCTGAACGACCACGTTTCACGTGAAACGTTTACGCCGAAACTTTCGCGGCCTTCCGCCGCGCCTTACGCCGCAGATACGCCGCCAGGATTCCGAGCGCCGCCGGGGTCATGCCGTCGATCCGGCCGGCCTGGCCGACGGTCCGCGGCTGCGCCTTCTGCAGCTTGGCGCGCGCTTCATTGGAGAGACCAGGCACGTCGCCGTAGTCGACATCGGCGAGCAGCAAGCCCTCGTCGCGACGGAACGCGTCAACGTCGGCGGTCTGGCGCTTCAGATAGACATCGTATTTGGCGTCGATCTCGAGATGCACGGCAATCGCCGGGGCGATGGCTGAGAGCTCCGGCCAGATCGTCTGGACCGCAGCCCATTCGATCTCCGGATAGGCCAGCAGTTCGAAGGCCGAGCGGCGATGACCGTCGCGGTTCAGCGACAGGCCGTGCTTGGCGGCTTCGTTCGGGGTGATCGCCAGCGACTTCGTCAGTGCCTTCGCGGCTTGCAGCGCCGCCATCTTGGTCCGATGGCGCTGCGCCCGTCCCTCACCCACGCATCCCAGGACAATGCCCTTATCGGTCAGGCGCTGGTCGGCGTTGTCCGCCCGCAGGGTCAGCCGATATTCGGCACGCGAGGTGAACATCCGATAGGGCTCGGTGATCCCACGGGTGACGAGGTCGTCGATCATGACCCCGAGATAGCCATCGGCCCGATCAAACACGATCGGGTCAGTCCCGCTGGCGGCCAAGGCCGCATTCAGCCCGGCAACGATGCCCTGCCCGGCTGCTTCCTCATAGCCGGTCGTCCCATTGATCTGCCCTGCCAGGAAGAGACCCTGGAGCCGCTTGGTCTGCAGGGTCGGATCGAGCTCGCGGGGATCGACGTGGTCGTATTCGATCGCGTAGCCCGGACGGACCATTTTCACCCGCTCAAGGCCGGGAATCGAGGCCAGGATTGCGAGCTGGACCTCCTCCGGCAGCGAGGTGGAGATGCCGTTGGGATAGACCGTGCTGTCGTCGAGGCCTTCCGGCTCCAGGAAGATCTGGTGGCCATCGCGGTCCCCGAAGCGGACGATCTTGTCCTCGATCGAGGGGCAATAGCGCGGGCCGCTGCTCTTGATCTGGCCGGAGTACATCGGAGAACGATGGACATTGGCCCGGATCACCTCATGGGTCGCCGGAGTGGTCCGGGTGATCCCGCACTGGATCTGCGGGGTCATGATCCGATCGGTCATCACCGAGAACGGCTCTGGCGGATCGTCTCCGGGCTGCATGTCGACCGCCGACCAGTCGATTGTGGTGCCATCGAGACGTGGCGGAGTGCCGGTCTTCAAACGACCCAGGGTGAAGCCCGCACGTTCGAACGAAGCGGAAAGACCCATCGCGGGGGCCTCACCAACCCGGCCGGCGGGCCAATTCCTCTCGCCGAGATGGATCAGACCCCGAAGGAATGTCCCGGTGGTGATCACAACGGCACCGGCCGAGAAGGTCCGGCCATCGCCGAGACGGATCCCCGTAACCCGGCGGTCGGACACCAGAAGCTCGTCGGCTTCGCCCTCGACCACCCTGAGATTGGCAGTCTCCGTGATCGCAGCCTGCATCGCGGCCGCATAAAGCTTCCGGTCAGCCTGAGCACGAGGTCCGCGGACTGCGGGACCCTTGCGGCGGTTGAGCATGCGGAACTGGATGCCCCCGGCATCCGCCACCCGACCCATCAGACCATCGAGCGCGTCGACCTCACGGACCAGATGACCCTTGCCGAGCCCCCCGATGGCAGGATTGCAGGACATCGCGCCGATGGTCGAAAAGCGATGGGTGACCAGCGCCGTCCGCGCGCCCATCCGGGCAGCCGCGCTCGCGGCCTCACAGCCGGCATGGCCGCCACCGATCACGATGACGTCGAAGGTGTCAGCAGCTGAAATCATGGCGGGACTTCTATCGCGGAGTGATGAAAGCCGGAAGAAGGAAGTTGGAGGAGACGGATGTTTCACGTGAAACAGCCGACTTAGAGCCCGCTCAGAAACCTTGTTTCACGTGAAACAAACGGGTCTGCGTCTGAACGAAGTAATATTACTTCCCTACACAAAATTCGCGGAAGATCACATCGAGGATGTCTTCAACATCGACCCGGCCCAGCAGTCGCCCGAGAGAATGGGCGGCAGCGCGGAGTTCCTCCGCAGCGAGTTCCTCGCCCTGCCCGACGACATCGATGCTACGGCGGAGCGAATCGGCGGTCTCCTCCAGCAATTTGCGTTGCCGCGTCCGGCTGATCAAGCCACCTTCGCTGGTCCCAAAGTAGGCATGGGCGAAGTCGACCAGGGCGGCAATCAGCTCGGGGATCCCATCGCCACGGGCGGCCGAGATCGCAAACATCTGGTGCGAGCTTGCCTCACCTGATCCGTGATGGGCGCCGAGATCAATCTTGTTGCGCACGTGCCAGACCGGCGTTGCGCTTTGGTGCGCACTCTGCGGCGCCGCTCCATCGGCAAGCCACAGCACGAGATCCGCCTCGGCCGCACGAGCGCGCGCCCGACGCACACCTTCCTGCTCGACGGGATCGTCGGTCTCGCGAATGCCAGCGGTGTCAATCACGGTGACGGGATAGCCGTCGAGATCGAGCTGCACCTCGATGACGTCGCGCGTGGTGCCGGCATGCGGCGAGACGATCGCGACCTCGCGCCGCGCAAGCTGATTGATCAGCGTCGACTTGCCGACATTCGGCGGGCCCGCGATCGCGACGACCAGGCCATCCCGCAGACGTTCAGTTTGGCCCTGCGCCGCAAGGACTTTTTGAATCTCCGCAAGCAGCGCTTTTATCTTTGCCAGCGCCGGCGCGATCAGCTCGGCGGGTACGTCGCCTTCGTCGGAGAAATCGATGCCGGCTTCGATCAGCGCCGAGGCCGCGATGATCTGCTCGCGCCAGTCGCGCGCGCGATCGCCGAGCAGGCCCTTCAACTGCCGCAGCGCCTGGCGCCGTTGGCGATCGGTGTCGGCATGGATGAGATCGTCGAGGCCTTCGGCTTCGGTCAGGTTGAGCTTGCCGTTCTCGAACGCGCGGCGCGTGAACTCACCGGGCTCGGCCGGACGCACATTCTCGAACTCACCAAGCGCTGCGAACATCGCCGCGAGCACTGCGCGTCCGCCATGGACATGGAATTCGGCGACGTCCTCACCGGTCGCACTGGCCGGCCCCGGGAACCACAACGCGACCGCGTCGTCGATCGGCTGACCGGCACGATCGCGCAGCAGCACGTGGGTGGCCATCCGCGGCACCGGCGTCTTGCCGACCAGCGTCGCGACCACCGGCTCGGCCATTGGCCCAGAGACCCGCACGATCGCGATCGCGCTTGGCGGTCGACCGGAGGACAGCGCGAAGATGGTTTGGTCGCGTGGGTGCATGGCCTATTTGGTCTGGCACGGATGCGAAGGCAAAGTCATTCTATGTCGCATCGCAACATACCGCTTATGTTGCGATGCAATATTCACGAGGCTCATTCGCAGCTCGCCGCAGCGCTTTTGCTGCACTTTGACCAACTGATGCCCGTCGCAACGTAACCAATTCCAATATAAATCTATAAATATCAACGCATTGCACAGCCTCCGCAATCACGGAGTGAGCGGTGTTTTTGTGCTGCAATTTGCTGCAGCAAATCCGCAGCAAAAAGGGCGCCCCGCTGCTGCGAGACGCCCTCTTTCCTTCAGCCGAAGGCCTCAGGTGTTCATGGAATCGAAGAACTCCGAGTTGCTCTTCGTATTCCGGAGCTTGTCGAGCAGGAAGTCGATCGCGTCCATCGTGCCCATCGGATTGAGGATGCGGCGGAGCACGTACATCTTCTTCAGGACCTGCGGATCGGTGATCAGCTCCTCCTTGCGGGTGCCGGAGCGCGAGATGTCGATCGCCGGGAAGGTCCGCTTGTCCGAGACCTTGCGGTCGAGAATCAGCTCGGAGTTACCGGTGCCCTTGAACTCTTCGAAGATGACTTCGTCCATGCGGCTGCCGGTATCGACCAGCGCGGTCGCGATGATCGTCAGCGAACCGCCCTCCTCGATGTTGCGCGCGGCGCCGAAGAAACGCTTCGGCCGCTGCAGCGCGTTGGCGTCGACACCACCGGTCAGCACCTTGCCGGATGACGGCACGACGGTGTTGTAGGCGCGGCCGAGGCGCGTGATCGAATCGAGCAGGATCACGACGTCGCGGCCGTGTTCGACGAGCCGCTTGGCCTTCTCGATCACCATCTCGGCGACCTGGACGTGACGCACCGCCGGCTCGTCGAAGGTCGAGGACACGACCTCGCCCTTCACCGAGCGCTGCATGTCCGTGACTTCTTCCGGACGCTCGTCGATCAGGAGCACGATCAGATAGCAGTCAGGATGATTGGCGGTGATGGAGTGCGCGATGTTCTGCATCAGCACCGTCTTGCCGGTGCGCGGCGGCGCCACGATCAGCGCGCGCTGGCCCTTGCCAATGGGAGCTACGATGTCGATCACGCGGGCGGAAAGGTCTTTTTTCGTCGAGTCTTCCAGCTCCATGCGGAAACGCTGGTTCGGGAAGAGCGGCGTGAGGTTGTCGAAATTGACCTTGTGCTTGGCCTTTTCGGGATCCTCGAAATTGAGCGTGTTGACCTTCAGCAGCGCGAAATAGCGTTCGCCTTCCTTCGGGCTGCGGATGTGGCCTTCGATGGTGTCGCCGGTGCGCAAGCCGAAACGGCGGATCTGCGAGGGCGAGACGTAGATGTCGTCCGGACCGGGCAGATAGTTCGCGTCCGGCGAACGAAGGAAGCCGAAGCCGTCGGACAAAACTTCGACGACGCCCTCACCGACAATGTCGGTCTCGGCGGCGGCGAGCTGCTTGAGAATTGCGAACATCAGCTCCTGCTTGCGCATGGTGCTGGCATTCTCGACCCCATTCTCTTCCGCGAACGAGACGAGCTCGGCCGGCGTTTTCGATTTGAGGTCCTGGAGTTTGATTTCCCGCATGGGGGTAGTCCTGTGAGATCGTAAGTAGGGAAGGAGAGCGAGGTGGCTTTGGAAAAAGCGGACGCCAAAAAGGAAGGTCCGCAGGTCTAAGCTAGGAAAGTGCCGGTTGAGGGCTTCAAACCTGATGCGGCGGCCGGTCCAAACGAGGAAACCGGGACGCAGCCACATCCGCCTGCGTGGGGTGGGATAACCTCAATATAGAAAATCGGTTCGCTCTGCGCAAGAAGGAGTGAAGCACGCCTCACAAGTACGGAAATACCTAGAAAGGCTTCACCACCACCAGGATGACGATCAGAATCATCAGGAGCGTCGGCACCTCATTGATAATGCGGAAGAATTTCTGAGGCCGGCGATTCCGGTCGGCGGCAAAATCCTTCACAATCTTCGAAAAAAGTCCGTGGACGCCGGACAGAATCAGCACCAGCAGGAATTTCGCGTGAAACCAGTGCGAGTGGTACCACTGGCCAAGCCACATCAGGGTGAGGCCGGCAAGCCATGTCACCGCCATCGCGGGGTTGATGATCGCCTTCAGCAGGCGCCGTTCCATGACCTTGAAGGTCTCTGACTGCTTCGAGCCCGGCTCGGCCTCGCAATGATAGACGAACAGCCGCGGCAGATAGAGCATGCCGGCCATCCACGAGATGACGGCAATGATGTGCAGCGCCTTGATCCACTCGTACATCACGGCAAGCCTTCTGGGTGGGACCGGTTCGGGAAGTGCTGCCGTCACGACGAACGGCTTCCAAGCGAGGGACCGATACATATCCGCTCACTCGCTCTCCCTAAACCTATTAATTTTAGAATCTTAGGTTTGAGTCTTAGTGACCGTGGATTTGACTCATGCAAGGCAATCCAGCGATGGCCTCACCCTTGTTCACATTCCTCAACATCCCGGCTGGTCTCGCCGGCAATCGGGATTCCGCTGGCGGACTCAAGTGCTTGCGCGCGCGGATTGCCAGCTTATGAAGAGACAAGTCCACACCTACCCACTATCATCTGATACATGGCGTGGACTTATCCTTTTTCGGAGTGCTGTGAAGAAAAGGATGAGATATCCCGGGGTCGGCCGTCCAACGCGGAATCTCCCCCGAAAGCTCCACAGGGATTCACAGGTTAGACAGGGGTTTTGGTGCCCACGAGCTCCAACTATTTCCATCTCCATCTGGTGTCGGACTCGACCGGCGAGACGCTGATCACGGTGGCGCGCGCGGTCGCCGCGCAATACGCCAATGTGACCGCGGTCGAGCATGTCTATCCGCTGGTGCGCAGTCAGAAGCAGCTCGATCGCGTGCTCGACGAGATCGAGGAATCGCCGGGCATCGTGCTGTTCACGCTGCTGGAGAAAGATCTGGTCTCGCGGCTCGAGGGTAAGTGCAAGGAAATCAACATCCCGAGCCTGTCGATCATCGGCCCGGTGATGCAATTGTTCGAGGCCTATCTCGGTGCGGCGACCACCGGCCGCGTCGGCGCACAGCACGTGCTGAATGCCGAATATTTCCAGCGCATCGACGCGCTGAACTACACCATGATTCATGACGACGGTCAGCATGTCGAAGGCCTCGAGGAGGCCGATGTCGTGCTGGTCGGCGTGTCCCGCACGTCGAAGACACCGACCTCGATCTATCTCGCCAACCGCGGCATCCGCACCGCCAACGTCCCGCTGGTGCCGGGCATTCCGCTGCCGCATCAGCTCGAGACGTTGAAGAAGCCGCTGGTGGTGAGCCTGCACGCGACGCCGGAGCGGCTGATCCAGGTGCGGCAGAACCGCCTGCTCACAATGGGTGACCGCGACAACGAGACCTATATCGACAAGCAGGCGGTCGCCGATGAAGTCGCGTTTGCGCGGCGGCTCAGTGCGAAATTCAACTGGGTGCTGCTCGACGTGACGCGTCGCTCAATTGAAGAGACCGCGGCGGCGATCATGAAGCTCTATGCCGACCGCCAGCGCGCGCGTCCCTTGGAATGATTCGGTCAAAATGAGCATCTGGCGCGGACAATTGCCGTTGATCCTGGCGTCGCAAAGCCGCGCGCGGAAAATGCTGCTCGAAAATGCCGGGCTCACTTTCGAGGCTTTGCCAGCCGATATCGATGAGCGCGCTGTTCAGGCGAATTCAGGCCTCTCGGCCCCCGGCGAGATCGCGTCGCTGCTGGCGCAGGAAAAGGCGCTCTTCGTGGCTGCGCAGAAGCCGGGCCAATATGTGATCGGCGCTGACCAGATGCTCGCGCTGGGATCACGGATGTTTTCCAAGCCGGCGGGCCGGACGCAAGCCGCTGAGCAACTGACGGCCCTCGCCGGCAATACGCATAAGCTGCACTCCGCCGTCGCCGTCGCGCGTGACGGCAAGATCCTGTTCTCGGACGTCAGCGTGGCGCGCATGACGATGCGGAAGCTGACTGAAAGCGCGATAAACGCCTATCTCGACCAGGCTGGCAACGCCGTCACCACCAGCGTCGGCGCCTATCAGCTCGAAGGTCTCGGCGTGCATCTGTTCGATCGGATCGAGGGCGACCATTTCACCATCCTCGGCCTGCCGCTATTGTCGCTGCTCGCGTTCCTGCGCGGCGAAAAATTGCTCACCGTTTGAAGCCTTGGTGTAAGAGCGATGTTGATCCTGGGTTTGACCGGCTCGATCGGGATGGGGAAGTCCACGACGGCAAAGCTGTTCGAGGAAGCCGGCGTTCCCGTCTATGACGCCGACGCCGCGGTCCACAAACTCTATGAAGGCGAAGCGGCACCCGCGATCGAGGCGGCATTTCCCGGAACGACAGCCGACGGCAAGGTCGACCGTACAAAGCTCTCGGCGCGCGTGGTCGGCGATGCCGCGGCGATGAAGCAGCTCGAGCAGATCGTGCATCCGATGCTCGGCACCTCGCGGCAGACATTCTTCGCCGATGCGGAGGCTGCGAAAGTGCCTGTTGTCGTGCTGGACATTCCCCTGCTTTACGAAACCGGCGGCGAGAAACGGGTCGATGCCGTCGTGGTCGTCACCGCCTCGCCGGAACTGCAGCGCGAACGCGTGCTGGCGCGAGGCACCATGGACGCGGCGAAGCTCGACGCCATCATCGCCAAGCAGATGCCCGACGCCGAAAAGCGCAAGCGCGCCGATTTCATAGTGGATACTTCTCACGGACTCGATCCGGTACGAGCTGAGATCCAGCACATCCTGAAAGAGGTTGCTAAGATGCCGCAGCGGCGGACCTGATTCGCCGCTTTGCTTTCCGGTCTTCATCTCCATGCGCGAAATCGTTCTCGATACCGAAACCACTGGCCTCGATCCGCTGCGCGGCGACCGGCTGGTCGAGATCGGCTGTGTCGAAATCTTCAACCGCATGCCGACAGGGCAGACCTACCACGTCTACATCAATCCCGAGCGGGACATGCCGGCCGAGGCGTTTGCCGTGCACGGTCTGTCGACCGAGTTCCTGGCGAGCAAGCCGCTGTTCAAGGAAGTGGTCGAGGAGTTCCTGGCCTTCATCGGCGACACGCCGCTGGTGATCCACAACGCTTCGTTCGACGTCAGCTTCATCAACGCCGAGCTCGACCGCGTCAAGCGCAAGGCGATCCCGAAGGACCAGCTGGTCGACACGCTGCTGCTGGCACGCCGCAAGCACCCGGGCGTGTCGAACCGGCTCGACGATCTCTGCTCGCGCTATCAGATCGACAATTCCCACCGCACCAAGCACGGCGCGCTGCTCGACGCCGAATTGCTGGCCGAGGTCTATATCGACCTGATCGGCGCGCGGCAGTCGCAGCTGATCCTGGCCTCGGACAGCGGCGATGCGCGCGCCGGCAGCTACGGCGATACGCCGCGGCGGCAACGCGAGATTCCGCTTAGCCCGCGCGTCAGCGACGCCGATCGCGAACTGCACCGCGCCTTTGTTGCCACGCTGGGCGACAAGCCGATCTGGAACGAGTATCTGCCGCCCGCGCCGGCGGCTGCTCCGGCCGCCTGATCAATCCAAACGACGAAAAAACCCGCCGTTCCGAGATGACCGCACATGCGGACTCCTTGGAAGGACGGGTTTGATTTCAGTGAAACCGGCTTTTTAGCTCGGCTTGGCGCCCGAAGCGGCCTGGGCGGCAGCCTGGCGTTCCATGTTGCTGCGGTAGAGGCCGACGAAATCGACGGGATCGAGCATCAGCGGCGGGAAGCCGCCGTCGCGGACCGAGGTCGCGATGATCTCGCGGGCGAACGGGAACAGCAGCCGCGGGCACTCGATCATGACCAGCGGATGGATGTTCTCCTGCGGCACGTTCTGGATCCGGAACACGCCGGCATAGGCCAGATCGAAGCTGAACATCACCTTGCCGCCGGTCTCGGCCTTGCCCTCGACCGACAGGATGACCTCGAACTCGTGTTCCGAGAGGTTGTTGGCGGAGACGTTGATCTGGATGTTGATCGCCGGCTGCTGCGCCTGCGGGCCGAGCGAGGCCGGTGCGTTCGGGTTCTCGAAGGAGAGATCCTTGGTGTATTGCGCCAGCACATTGAGCTGGGGCGGGGCCTGCTCGACCGGAGCGCCGTTTCCGTTGGTCATCTGATCTCTCCTGAAGCGCGGGCCGAAGACGGCTTGAGGTCCGAAGGCGCCCGTTAAGGTGGTGGTAAGGTCGGTGTCGGCCGTGTGGCTATCATAGGCCCGGCTCGGTCGACAAGCAGTGTCACGGATGACGTCGATTCACCGGGTGAGCCGCTCGCTTCCGCCCGGCAAACCCCGCGACAGGGCCCTAAATTATTGAAGATGCGCGATTTCCGGGCAGGATCGGGTTTCCCCTGTGCGGCAAAACGCGCTACAATCCCCCGTGCCAAAAAGCGCCATTGGCCGGGCAAAGTTTCGTGCCTACATGCATCGGACTTGATCGGTTCGGACTTGATCGGTGATGTAATCTTTGCCGTTCCCGCCCGGGAACGCTTGTACGGCCGGCCCGTTGCCGGCAATGACCAGAAGCAGTGACCAGAAAGCGAAGTACGACGTGGATATCTACACCATCATCTTCCTGGCGCTGGCTGTCTTCATCTTCCTGCGCCTGCGCAGCGTTCTCGGACAGCGGACCGGAAGCGAACGGCCGCCCTATGATCGCGCGGCGCCCAACGTCGTGCAGCGGACCCAGGACAACAACGTCGTGCCGATGCCGGGGTCTGTGATCGACCAGCCGCCGGCGGCGCCAAGCGCCGAGGCCGCGACGCCCTCGGATCGCTGGAAGGGCATTGCCGAGGCCGGCACGCCGCTGGCGCAGGGTCTCGATGCGCTGGTCGCGCAGGATTCCTCGTTCGATCCGCGTCACTTCCTGTCGGGCGCACGCTCGGCCTATGAGATGATCGTGCTGGCCTTCGCCAATGGCGATCGCCGTGCGCTGAAGGACCTGCTGTCGGGCGAGGTCTATGAAAGTTTCGAGGCCGCGATCAAGGATCGCGAGAAGCACGAGCAGAAGACCGAGACGCGCTTCGTCTCGATCGACAAGGCGGAGATCGTCAGCGCAGAAGCGCGCGACCGCTCGGCGCAGCTCACGGTGCGCTTCGTCTCACAGATGATTTCGGTGACCCGCGACAAGACCGGCACCATCGTCGACGGCAACCCGGACAAGGTCGCAGACATCACCGACGTCTGGACCTTCGCCCGCGACACGACATCCCGCGATCCGAATTGGAAGCTGGTTGGCACCGGAAGCGCCCAATAACACCTATCGTTATGGGCGCCTCGCAGTCGTGTGTCTGGCGCTCGCATTGCTATGCTCGACGGCCGCGCTAGCCGCCCGTTATCGCTACCGGCATACGCCGCCACCACCGGTGCACGAGCACAAGCGCGCCGTTCCCTATCCCAATCTCGAATTGCCGCTGCAAGTCCCCGGCAGCCAGTATGAACCGCTCGCCTGGAGCAGCATTCCCGGCTGGTCCGACGACGATCATCTCTCCGCCTACAAGACGTTTCGCGCCAGCTGCAAGCCGATCGCCGGCCAGCCGCAGGGGGCGCCGGCGGAAGCGAAGGCGCTCGGCGCCTCGCTGCGCGACCCCTGCCGCATCGCCAAGGGACTCGATCTCACCGATAGCGCCAAGGCGAAGGATTTCTTCGAGCAGAATTTCGTGCCACTGCGCATCTCGCGGCTCGGCGAGGGCGAGGGCTTCGTCACCGGCTATTACGAGCCGGTGCTCGAAGGCTCAAAGACGCAGACTGATGTCTACAACGTTCCCGTCTATCGCCGGCCATCGAACCTGTTCGTGCGCGGCAAGAATCAGAGTTCTGTCGGATTGCCGAACGGCGGCCAGGTGTTCCGCAAGATCGGCCGCCGCAAGCTCGTGCCCTATTACGACCGCGGCCAGATCGAGGACGGCGCGATCGCGGGCCGCGGGTTAGAAATCGCCTGGCTGAAGAATCCGACGGATCTGTTGTTCGCGCAGATCCAGGGCTCGGCGCGGATCAAGCTCACTGACGGCTCCACGCTGCGCATCAACTATGATGCGCATAACGGCTATCCCTACACGCCGGTCGGGCGTGTGCTGATTGATCGCGGCATCATACCTCGGGACCAGATGTCGATGCAGAAGATCAGGGAGTGGATGGAGCAGAATCCCGACGGCGCCAAGGAGCTGCGGCGACAGAACCGCTCCTATGTGTTCTTCCGCGTCGTCCAGCTCTCCGACAAGGATGAGCCGCTCGGCGCGCAAGGCGTACCGTTGACGCCGGGCCGCTCGATCGCAGTCGACAAGGGCTTGCATGTCTACGGCACGCCGTTCTTCATCGAAGGCGAGTTGCCGATCGAGTCCGAGCAGTCGAAGACGCCGTTCCGCCGCCTGATGATCGCGCAGGACACGGGCTCGGCGATCGTCGGCCCCGCGCGCGCCGATCTCTATTTCGGCGCCGGCGCCGATGCCGGAAAGGTCGCAGGCCGCCTGAAGCAAAGCGCGCGCTTCGTGATGCTGGTGCCGAAGAGCCTCGATCCCTCCCCGCGCGCGCGCAAGCTGCCGATCCCGGATGAGCGGCCGTCGGAAAAGATCGCAAAGCTGTTTCCGCAAACTGATCCGCAGAAGGACAAGCAGGCCGCGAAGCCTGCGGATGCGCCGGCTGCGCCCGCGGCCAAAGACGCGGCCAAGGCAGCGACATCAGTCGCGCAGGCTGCTCCTGTGGTCGCGCCCGTGCCGTTGCCGGAGGCGCGGCCGAATATTGCACCCACCGTGGAGAAGCGGCGCCACCGGCGCTGGCGTTATTATCGCTATTATCGCTACCGTCAATGAAACGCCCCGCACAGATTCCAGACCTGTCCGCAGTGTTGCGGCGCAAGCGCGCGCTGAGCGAGGAAGAGCGCGCGCTGTGGGAGAGCGTCGCCAAGCAGGTCAAGCCGCTGCGCAAGAAGCACGCCGCGGTGAAGGCGCATGCTCCGCCGCATGAGTTGGCAGCGCCCGTCGCGGCCAAGCCTGTTCCCGTGAAGCCACCGGTCCTGCCGAAAGCGCCGCCGGTGCTGCGGCCATCGATGCCGCCGCTGGCGCCGCTCGGCCGCCGCGAGCGCGCAAAACTGTCGCGTGGTCGGCAGGAGATCGATGCGCGGCTCGACCTGCACGGCATGACCCAGGTCCGTGCCCATCGCGTGCTGCTCGCCTTCCTGCAGCGCGCGCATCATGACGGCATGACTTTCGTGCTCGTCATCACCGGCAAGGGCAAGGTCGGCGGCGCGGATGCCGAGCGCGGTGTGCTGCGCCGGCAGGTGCCGGAATGGCTGAGCCTGCCGGAATTCCGCGGCCTCGTGGTCGGCTTCGAGGAAGCCCATGTCGGCCATGGCGGCGGGGGCGCGTTGTACGTCCGTGTGCGGCGAGCCCGCTAAAGCGCGACGAGATTCGGTTGAATCGTCATCGCGCTTTAGCTCCTTGTTTGAGCATGATCCCTTCGGAAAACCGCTTCACACTTTTCCGGATCATGCTCTAGAACGGCCGCACGATCCCGACGCGCGGGATCAAGGTGACGACCCAGGCGAAGGCGGTCGTCCGCGGATCGTTGGCGGGAATCGGCGGCACGTCCTTCGACGCCGGCAGCATTTTTACGGCATGCAGGATCAGGAACATGCAGACCGCCCAGTTCGAGATCCAGCGCGAATAATCGAACACGGTCGCGAACATCACGAGATAGCCGGCGCTGACCACGATGATCGCGGCGATCACGATTCGCCGATGCATCTCGTTCGCGAGCGCGCGGATCAATCGCGCAAAATATTGCCAGAGCGGCGTGTGCAGCCAGATCAGCAGCGCGAACACCGGAACGCCCAGGATGTTGTGCGGCATCTTCGCCCAGGTGTCGGCAAATTCCTTGGAGAGCGGCTGGTACCAGATGTAGCCAAAACTCAGCAGATCGCTGCGTGACGGATCGGCCATCCGCGAGCCGAGATGACGGAGGAATTCGTCATAGGGCACCTCGACCGTGCCGAGGAATTGCGCGGCGATGAACAGCGCGCCGACGGCTGCGAGCGCCGCAATGCCGACAGCCGCGTTTGCTCGCGTCACGTCCTGCACCAGATAGAACCGCAGCACCACGATCGCGGCGATGACCGGCACGTACATCAGGAGATTGATGTGGTGGATCAGGATCAGCACGGCCGAGAACAGCGCGGCCAGCAGCACATAGGCGATCGAGCGCGCCGGGATCAGCAGCAGCACGATCGCGAGCGCACAGCCATAGATGTCGAAATGGCCGAGCGTGTGCATGAAGTTCTTCAGGAAGAACGGCGAGCCCGCGGTGAACACGAACAGCGGCAGTTGCGCGTCGTCGAGACCGAAGGTGCGCCTGAACAGCTTGATGAAGAGGCCGAGCGTGATCAGCCAGACGACACCGGCGAGCGCGAATACCAGCCACACCGGCACCTTGTCGGTGAACAGCGAGACGATCGCGCCGATCAGCGCGCGCTTGGTGAAGCCGTAGTGATAGTCGACGAGGAGATGGATGTAGGGGACGTAGGGCGGCAGCGCGATCTTGTGCAGGAACACCCCGACCAGCACGGCCGCATTGACTGCCAGCATCAAGCGCCAGGGGTTTTGCCACAGCCGCGATAACATACACCCACCACGTCGTCCCGGCCTAGTGCGCAATTGCGCACGGGGGCCGGGACCCATAACCACCGATGTCAGTCTTAGATGAGATAGCGGCCCGAGTCTTGGCGCAACATAACCAGCCGTGGTTATGGGCCCCGGCCTTTGCCGGGGCGACGGTTGGTTAGAGAATAAACCTACTCAGATCCGCATTCTTGGCGAGGTCGCCGACATGCCTGGTCACATAGTCGGCGTCGACCTGGATGGTCTCGCCGTGGCGATCCGGCGCGGTGAAGGAGATCTCGTCCAGCACCCGCTCCATCACGGTCTGCAGCCGCCGCGCGCCGATGTTCTCGACCGTCGAATTGACGGCGACCGCGACGTCGGCGAGCGCGTCGATGGCGGCATCTGATATCTCGAGCGTGACGCCTTCGGTCTGCATCAGCGCGACATATTGCTTGATCAGCGACGCCTCCGGCTCGGTCAGGATGCGGCGCATGTCGTCGCGGGTCAGTGCCTGCAGCTCGACGCGGATCGGCAGGCGGCCCTGCAGCTCCGGCAGCAAATCCGAGGGCTTTGCAATGTGGAAGGCGCCTGAAGCGATGAACAGGATGTGGTCGGTTTTGACCGCGCCGTGCTTGGTCGAGACCGTGGTGCCCTCGATCAGCGGCAGCAGATCGCGCTGCACGCCCTCACGCGAGACGTCGCCGCCCTGGCGGTTCTCGCGGACGCAGATCTTGTCGATCTCGTCGAGGAAGACGATGCCGTTGTTCTCGACCGCGTTGATCGCCTCCAGCGTGAGCTGGTCGCTGTCGAGCAGCTTGTCGGATTCCTCGTTGACCAGGATCTCATGCGAACCTTCGACCGTCAGCCGCCGCGTCTTGGAGCGGCCGCCCATCTTGCCGAAGATATCGCCGAGCGAGATCGCACCCATCTGGGCGCCGGGCATGCCGGGGATCTCGAACATCGGCATGCCGCCGCCGGACGACTGGGTCTCGATCTCGATTTCCTTGTCGTTGAGCTCGCCGGCACGCAGCTTCTTGCGGAAGGATTCGCGCGTTGCAGAGCTCGAGGTCGGGCCGACCAGCGCATCGAGCACGCGCTCTTCAGCGGCCAGCTGGGCACGCGCCTGCACGTCCTTGCGCTTGCGCTCGCGCACCTGGACGATCGCGACCTCGACGAGATCGCGGATGATCTGCTCGACGTCGCGGCCGACATAGCCGACCTCGGTGAATTTCGTTGCTTCGACCTTGAGGAACGGTGCACCAGCGAGCTTCGCCAACCGCCGCGCGATCTCGGTCTTGCCGACGCCGGTCGGCCCGATCATCAGGATGTTCTTGGGCAGCACCTCCTCGCGCAGGGAACCGGCGAGCTGCAGGCGGCGCCAGCGGTTGCGCAGCGCGATCGAGACGGCGCGCTTGGCGTCGGCCTGGCCAACGATGAAGCGGTCGAGTTCGGAAACGATTTCACGGGGGGAGAAGTCGGTCATCGGCTCTAGCTAGGTTGAAAACGGGGCCTCGGCAAGCGCAGTGATTGTTCACAGAATTGGTGGACCGGCCTGCCATTGTTTGATCACGTCGAACGGGTGGATCAGCATGATGATGTTCAGCGTCAGATTGTCGCGAATGTGGAGCAGCATCACGATCTCGAACACGATTCCGAGCGCGACGGTGGCCGCGACAGGCAGTTTTCGCGCCAGCAGGAAACCGAACACCATCGCCAGATTGTCGGAGACCGAATTGACGATGGTGTCGCCGTAATAGTCCAGCGAGATCGTGCCGGCGCGGTAGCGCTCGATGATCCAGTTGGAATTCTCGACCAGCTCCCAGGTGCCCTCGATCAGCATCGCGACGATCAGCCGGGCGGGCCAGGCGAGGCGCGGCAACGCGAGGAAGGTCAGGCCGTAGAACAGCAGCCCGTGCAGGATATGCGACAGCGTGTACCAGTCGGCGATGTGTTGCGAGTTCTCCGAGCTCTGCACGCTGCCGTGCCAGAGTTTCACATAACCGCAGGCGCAGATCGGCAAGCGGCCCATCCCATAGAGCAACGATGCCTGCAGCGCGAGCACCGCCGCGGCCATCGCGAACCAATGCCACGCCGAAATTCCCTTGCCCTCGTCACGTAGCAGCGTCATGCGTCGCGCACCATCAGCAGTGCCGGCCCGTCCGGCGTATCAACCATGCGAGTCCTCTCGAAGCCGGCTTTCTCATAGGCGCGGATCGCGCGTGGATTGCTCGGATCGGGATCGGTGACGATACGCGGTGCGCCGTCGGCCAGTCGCGCATCGGCAAAGGCACGGATCAGCGCCGAGCCGTGGCCGCCTTCGATCATCTCGGGCTCGCCGATGAAGAGGTCGATGCCACGCGTTCCGTCGGGATGCTCACCGAAGCCGGAATTCCACGCCGTCAGGCTGTAACACTGGATGTAGCCGACATCCCTGGCCCCGAATTCGACGATGAACTGCTCCATCGCCGGCTCATCGAGGTCGCCGCTGACCAAGACATATTGTTCGTCCGGATCGCCCCACCAGTCCCGGACATGCGGCAGCGCCAGCCACCGCTTGATCTGCGGCAGGTCGGCGCTCGTCATCTCGCGGAAGCGGTAGGGGGCGGCCATCTCAGCCGCCGATCGCTTCGATCGTCACGTTGCGGTTGGTGTAGACGCAGATATCGGCGGCGATATCGAGCGCGCGGCGGACGATGGTCTCGGCGTCCTTGTCGGTGTCGACCAGCGCGCGGGCGGCCGCCAGCGCGTAATTGCCGCCGGAGCCGATCGCCATCACGCCCGATTCCGGCTCCAGCACGTCACCGGTGCCGGTCAGCACCAGGGAAACGTCCTTGTCGGCGACGATCATCATGGCTTCCAGCCGGCGCAGGTAACGGTCGGTTCGCCAGTCCTTGGCGAGCTCGACGCAGGCCCGGGTCAGCTGCCCCGGATATTGCTCCAGCTTGCTCTCCAGCCGCTCGAACAGGGTGAAGGCGTCGGCGGTGGCACCGGCGAAGCCGCCGATCACGTCGCCCTTGCCGATCCGGCGGACCTTCCTGGCGTTGCCTTTGATCACGGTCTGGCCGATCGAGACCTGCCCGTCGCCGCCGATCACGACCTTGCCGCCCTTGCGGACGGTGCAAATCGTGGTGCCGTGCCAGACCGGCAGCTCATTTTGGGATGTTTGCATGGATTACCTCTCGTCCGGCCAGATTTAGGGCTTGGCGGGCGGGGTTACAATCGGGCCGATCACCGCGGATTTCCGGTCACCATAGGCGGAAATCGAGCGATTTTCGCGTCATCCCGCAGTAGCGAAGGTGACATCGGCCTGTTAAAAGACGCGCGTTTTCGGCACGGGAAAGCTCATTTTCATGCGCACGGCAACCATCAAGCGCAAGACCAAGGAGACCGACATCGAGGTGACGGTCAACCTCGACGGGGCAGGCGTATCCACGGTTTCGACCGGGATCGGCTTCTTCGACCATATGCTCGACCTCCTGGCCCGGCATTCGCGCATCGACATTGCGGTGAAGGCCGACGGCGATCTCCATGTCGATTACCACCACACCACCGAAGACGTCGGTATTGCCCTTGGCCAGGCCGTCAAGCAGGCGCTCGGCGGCATGGCCGGCATCAACCGCTATGCCTCGATCCACATGCCGATGGACGAAACCCTGACGCGCATCGTGATCGACATTTCGGGCCGCCCGGTGCTGGTGTTCAAGGCCGACTTCCCGCGCGACAAGATCGGGGAGTTCGACACCGAGCTGGTGCGCGAGTGGTTCAATGCGTTCGCGATGAACGCCGGCGTGACTCTGCACGTCGAGACCCTATATGGCGAGAACAGCCATCATATCGCCGAATCCTGTTTCAAGGGTTTGGCCAGGGCGCTTCGCACGGCGGTCGCGATCGATCCGCAGGCCAAGGGTGAAGTGCCTTCGACCAAGGGCCAGCTCGGCGGCTAGTTTCGCGCGCATGATCCGGAAAAGTGGTCGCCGGTTTTCCGGAAAGATCATGCGCAAAAGAGAAGACTTCTCGGCGGAGATGATCAATGCCGGTCTACACAGTGCATGCCCCCGTGGCTGATGGCGTCGATCTTGCGGCGACCGACAAGTTCACCTTCGTGCGCGACGGCTTCCATTTCTGGGCCGCGGTCGCAAGCGTGATCTGGCTGGCCTGGCATCGGCTCTGGCTGGCGCTGATCGGCTGGATCGTGCTCACCGTCGTCATCGACGTCGGCTTGGCAAAGCTTGGCGTCGGCCGCGGCGCGATCTTGTTCGTCAATCTGGTGCTGGCCCTGCTGATGGGATTTGAAGCCGCGAGCCTGCAGCGCTGGACGCTGTCGCGCCGCAAATGGCGCCAGCTCGACATCATCGTCGCCGGTGACGCGGAAGCCGCCGAGCGTCGCTTCTTCGAGCGCTGGTCGGCGCGGCATCGCGGCATCGTCAACGACCAATGGTCGGTCGATCGCGGCGGCCCGCCGCCGACCCGCGCCACGCCCGGCCAACCCTTCTCGAAAGCCCCGCCGCCGCTGCCGCAAGGCGGCATTATTGGATTGTTCCCAGAGCCAGGAGGATCACGATGAGTGTCGCCATCATCGATTACGGCTCCGGCAATCTGCATTCGGCAGCCAAAGCCTTCGAGCGCGCCTCGCGCAGCATGGAAGACCCGCAGAAGATCTTCGTGACGCGCGATCCCGACGCGGTCTATCGCGCCGACCGGATCGTGCTGCCCGGCGTCGGCGCCTTCGCCGATTGCCGTAGGGGCGTCGATGCGGTCGACGGCATGTTGGAGGCGCTGACCGAGGCGGTGCGCGTCAAGGCGCGGCCGTTCTTCGGCATCTGCGTCGGCATGCAGCTGATGGCGACCCGCGGCAAGGAGCACGTCATCACCGAGGGCTTCAACTGGATCGCCGGCGACGTCGAGAAGATCCAGCCGCGCGACGAAAGCCTGAAGGTCCCGCATATGGGCTGGAATACGCTCGATCTGGTGCAGGAGCATCCGGTGCTGGAGCGGCTGCCGCTCGGGCCGAAGGGACGGCACGCCTATTTCGTGCACTCCTATCACCTCAACGCTGCCAGCGAAGCGAATGTGCTGGCGCGCGCCGACTATGGCGGGCCGGTGACTGCGATCGTCACCAGGGACACCGCGATCGGCACCCAGTTTCACCCTGAGAAGAGCCAGCGCTTTGGCCTTGCCCTGATCTCGAACTTTTTGAAGTGGAAGCCGTGATCCTCTTTCCCGCGGTTGATCTGAAGAACGGCCAGTGCGTGCGCCTCGAGCAGGGCGACATGGCACGGGCCACCGTGTTCAATCTCGATCCGGCGGCGCAGGCGCGTGCCTTCGCCGCCCAGGGATTCGAATATCTCCATGTCGTCGATCTCGACGGCGCGTTCGCCGGCAAGCCGATGAACGCGCAGGCGGTCGAGGCGATGCTGAAGGCCGTCAAGATGCCGGTGCAGCTCGGCGGCGGCATCCGCGACCTCAAGACCATCGAGGCCTGGCTCGACAAGGGCATCACGCGCGTGATCATCGGCACCGCGGCAGTGTGCGATCCTGAGCTCGTGAAGGGCGCGGCGAAGAAATTCCCTGGCCGTGTCGCCGTCGGCCTCGACGCGCGCGACGGCAAGGTCGCGGTCGAAGGCTGGGCCGAGACCTCTCAGGTGACGGCGCTGGATATCGCCCAGCGATTTGAGGATGCCGGCGTTGCCGCCATCATCTTCACCGACATCGCGCGCGACGGCCTGCTCAAGGGCCTCAATCTCGATGCGACGATTGCGCTGGCCGACCGGATCTCGATCCCGGTCATCGCCTCCGGCGGCTTTGCCTCGATCGACGACGTGAAGGCGTTGCTGGAGCCGCGCGCGAAAAAGCTCGCCGGCGCCATCGTCGGCCGCGCGCTCTATGACGGCCGGCTCGATCCGGCCGCGGCCCTCAAGCTCATCCGCTCGGCAGCCTAGGAGACGCATCCATGTTCAAGGTTCGCGTGATCCCCTGCCTCGACGTGAAGGACGGCCGGGTGGTCAAGGGCGTCAATTTCGTCGATCTGCGCGATGCCGGCGACCCCGTCGAGGCGGCGATCGCCTATGACGCGGCCGGCGCCGACGAGCTCACCTTCCTCGACATCACCGCCACCCATGAGAACCGCGGCATCATGCTGGACGTGGTGCGGCGGACGGCGGAGGCCTGCTTCATGCCGGTGACCGTCGGCGGCGGCGTCCGCACCGTCGACGACATCAAGACCCTGCTGCGCTCGGGCGCCGACAAGGTCTCGATCAACTCGGCGGCCGTCAGCCGGCGCGAGTTCGTCAAGGAAGCCGCCGAGAAGTTCGGCGAGCAGTGCATCGTGGTTGCGATCGACGCCAAGCGGGTCAAGCGTGCCGGCGGCTCGGATCGCTGGGAGATCTTCACCCATGGCGGCCGCAACTCGACCGGGATCGATGCCATCGAATATGCCCAGGAAGTGGTCTCGCTCGGCGCCGGCGAAATCCTGCTGACATCGATGGACCGCGACGGGACCCGGCAGGGCTTTGACCTGCCGATCACGCGGGCAATCGCGGACAGTGTTCCCGTACCGGTTATCGCGTCGGGCGGCGTCGGCAATCTCGACCATTTGGTCGACGGCGTCCGCGAGGGTCACGCCACCGGCGTGCTGGCAGCGTCGATCTTCCACTTCGGCGAATTTACCATCCGCCAGGCCAAGGAGCACATGGTGCGCCATGGCCTGCCGATGCGGCTCGATCCCTAGGAGTGATCCCTGGGACTCCTTGTCACAAAAATGCTAATCCCCATTTTTGGGGAAGGCGCCCAAACCGGGCGCCGACGCACGTGCCTGAGTTGAGTTGATGCCGCGTTTTACGGTCCATGATCTGGCCGCCACCATCGATGCCCGTGCCGCAGCGGGCGGCGAGGCGTCCTACACCCGCAAGCTCCTCGACAAGGGCGCGGAGCATTGCGCCAAGAAGCTGGGCGAGGAAGCGGTCGAGACCGTGATCGCCGCGATCGAGAATGATCGCGACCACCTGATCGCCGAAAGCGCCGATCTGGTGTTCCATCTGCTGGTTCTCTTGAAATCGCGTGGCGTGAAGCTTGAGGACGTCGAGGCCGCGCTGGAGAAGCGCACCGCGCAGTCCGGACTGGAAGAGAAGGCGTCGCGAAAGCGCGACTAGAGCATGATCCGGAAAAGTGCGAAGCGGTTTTCCGAAAAGATCATGCTCAAAAAATGAGATACGAGCGTGGTCCGGAAAAGCGGAGGCCAGTTTTCCGAGAAGATCATGCGCAGGACGAGGGACACAAGGGGAAGGGCTCATGGATATCCGGGCACCTGAACAGCAGTACAATCCGTACCGCGTCTTCACCCGCGATCAGTGGTCGCGCTTGCGCGACGACACGCCGATGACGCTGGAGCCGGGCGAGTTCTCCAGGCTCCGCTCGATGCATGACCGCCTCGACCTGAAGGAGGTCGAGGACATCTATCTGCCGCTCTCGCGCCTGCTCTCGATCTATGTCGATGCGATGCAGCGGCTGTTCTATTCGCAGCGCCAGTTCCTCGGCATCCAGGACCGCAAGATGCCCTACATCATCGGCGTCGCGGGCTCGGTCGCGGTCGGCAAGTCGACCACCGCGCGCGTGCTGCAGGCGCTCTTGGCGCGCTGGTCGCCGCGGCCCAAGGTCGACCTGGTGACGACCGACGGCTTCCTGTTTCCCAAAGCCGTGCTCGAGCGGCAGGGCATCATGCAGCGCAAGGGCTTTCCGGAAAGCTACGACCTGCCGATGCTGTTGCAGTTCCTGAGCGACATCAAGGCCGGTCGCCGTCCGGTGCGCGCGCCGGTCTATTCGCATCTCACCTACGATATCGTGCCGAACGAGTGGAGCGAGATCGACCGGCCGGACATCCTGATCGTCGAGGGCGTCAACGTGCTGCAGACCGGACGGCTGCCGCGCGACGGCAAGGCCGTGCCTGTCGTCTCCGACTTCTTCGACTTCTCGGTCTATATCGACGCCGAGGAGCCGGTGCTGCGGCAATGGTACATCAAGCGCTTCCTGGCGCTGCGCGACACCGCATTCACCGATCCCCGCTCCTACTTCCACCAGTATTCGCTGCTCTCGGACGAAGAGGCCACCGCCACCGCAGTCGCGATCTGGGAGCGCACCAACCGCGCCAATCTCGAGGACAACATCCTGCCGACCCGCCCGCGCGCCACGCTGATCCTGAAAAAGGCCGCGGACCATTCGGTGGAATCGGTGGCGCTGCGGCGGCTGTAGCCACGGGGAGCTGCCGTAGGGTGGGCAAAGGCGCGAAGCGCTGTGCCCACCATCGCGAGCACGCCGTAGATGGTGGGCACGTCGCTAACGCTCCTTTGCCCACCCTCATATGGGGATTTGTGAGTCAAGGCCCTTCGATTGGCTTGAGTGAGGTTGGTACGGTGCGAGG
>NZ_JAFCJX010000055.1 GCF_018130695.1 Bradyrhizobium jicamae
CGAGGGCGCAGGGAAGACCGGGTGCACGCCGCACCCGCGGTCTCATGCGCCATGTGCACAAAAGAGTGCGCGCACGAGCATACAGGTTCGGCGGAGGCATCCGGCCTTCCCTGCGCGATGGCTTTACGGCTTATACGTGCTCGCCCTGGTGAGACTCTGCTTTTGTGCCACCATCGTCCACGATCGGCTTTGGGCCTTTCGCGTGCTTGCCACCAACATCGGGGCGGCAGGCCCACACGACTTCACCGTCCGCCTTGCGCACACACGCCTGTCGCACGCTCAGCGGCCACCGCATCGTCACCCGCGTTCATGGCGTTCGCGAGCGCCCCTCGTGTCGGGTGAGATGCATCATTGTTAGCATAATCGGAAGTTCGTGTAAAGCACATTATTTTTGCCTGACGACCTTGCGCCGTCGGGCAAATCAGCGGTCTAATGTCAGCGGGAGCGTCGTAGCTTCGTAGGATGGGTGGAGCGCAGCGATACCCATCATCTCACGGCGCGGCACGAAGGTGATGGGTATCGCGCCCGTCAGCGCTCTTCGAGCGCAGTCGGACGCTCCACCCATCCTACCAGAGCTACGAATCTAACTCGCCAGCGCCATCCCGGCTTCATCGACGATCCGCACGAACCCGTGCTCGACCACGGCATTGCGCCCGCCGTGCTTGGCGGCATAGAGCGCAGCATCGGCGGCTTCGATCAGATCACCGGGGCGCTGGGTGTCGTTCGGCCGCGTCGTGGCGACGCCGATGCTGACGGTGACGGTCTGGAAGCTCGAGGTGGCGTGCGGCAGGCCGAGGTTCTGAATCGCGGCGCGGACGGTTTCGCCGATCGCGAGCGCGTGCGGCGCCTCGGTGTTCGGCAGCAGCAGGCAGAATTCCTCGCCGCCATAGCGGCCGGCAAAGCCCATCGTGTCGGCGGCGATGCCGGCCAGCACCTCGCCGAGCCTGGTCAGGCAGGCGTCACCCTCGGGGTGACCATAGGTGTCGTTGTAGAGCTTGAAGTGATCGACATCGATCATCAGCAGCGACAGCTCGCTATTGTATTGCTGCGCTTTCATCCACTCGAAATCGAGCCGGCTCTGGAAGCCGCGGCGGTTGGCGAGGCCGGACAGCATGTCGATCGAGGCCATCACGGTGAGACGATCGTTGGTGGCGACGAGCTCGCGCTCGCGCTGGCTGAGCTGGGCGGCCATCGCGTTGAAGGCGCGCGCCAGCGGCAAAAATTCCGCCGGCAGTTTGTTCTTGGCGACGCGCGCCGACCAGTCGCCCTCGCCGAAGCGGCGGGCCATGCCGGTCATCATCTCGATCGGGCCGATGATCAGCTTTTCCGCGCCGATGAGGGCGCCGAGCAGGACGAAGAGGCAGACGAAGCCGAGCTGCAGATAGGCGGTGCGGATATCGCGGTTGATCGCGGCCGTGACCTTGGCCTCGTCCATGCTGACGATCAGCCGCGACTGCGTTCCGGAGATGCGGGCAAAGCTCAGGACACGCCGTGCGCCGTCGGTCGCCGTGAACGAGACCGAGCCGGACGGCTCGTCGAAACTCAGCGCCTTCTCGGCGATCGCCGCCATCAGCGGCACCGCATCGAGCGGGCGGCCGATCATGCTGGCATGGTCGGCGGGGGCTGCGATCACGGTGCCGGTGCTGTCGACCAGCAGCGCCGACATGCCGGGCCGGCCGCCGAGATTGGCCATGATCTGCGACAGCCAGTCGATATTGATGCCGGAGACGACGACGGCGTCCTGCTCCGGATTGATCGCGGCCACCGGATAGGCCGCCATCATCATCGGGCGGCCGTTGGTCCTGCCGAACAGATAGTCGCTGAAGACGAAGCCGCCGGTCTCCTGCGCCTTCCTGAAGTATTCGCGGTCGCCGATCTTCATGCCGACCTGGATGTTGAGCGTCGAGCACTGCACCAGCCCGTCTTTGCTGACGAACATGATGCTGCGGATCCACGGCAGGTTGGTCGGCACGCTGGCGCGCAGGATCTCGCAGCTCCTGGCGATGCCGCCGGAGGCGCGGATATAGGCGGCGGATTTCAGCATGGTCTCGACCGAGGAGACCACCTCGCGCTGGGTCTCCGCGGCGTGCCGGGTCAGGGCGGCATATTCCTCGGAGGCCTGCGCGACCTGCTTGGCGCGGGATTCCTCGAGCGTGCGGACACGCTCGAACATCAGCGGCGCCACCAGCAGCACGGCCAGCAGCGCCAGCCGGGACCGGATGCCCAGAAGCTTCTTGAGTTTGACCCTGTTGCGGTTGAAAGTGACGCCCGACATCGTATCCCTTGCCCCGTGCGCCACGGTAGAACGAAGGGCTTCAAAAAGCCTTTCCCGGATTCGATAAAATTCGACCCAACGCCAAATCTGTCAGAAAACGGCACATTGATGACGCCTTCCTCGACCTCGCCACTAACGCCGCATTCACCAAACGGCCTCGCCGCCGTGGAGCAGGAGATCGCGCGCGCCTGCAAGGAAGCGCGGCGCGACCCGGCCTCGGTGACGCTGATCGCGGTGTCGAAGACGTTCGAGGCCGATGCAATTTTGCCGATTATCGGTGCCGGGAAACGCGTATTCGGCGAAAATCGCGTGCAGGAGGCCAAGGGCAAGTGGCCGGCGTTGATGCAGGATTACCCCGATACGGTGCTGCATCTGATCGGGCCGCTGCAGTCGAACAAGGCGAAGGAGGCGGTGGCGCTGTTCCACGCCATCCACTCGGTCGACCGTCCGAGCATTTGCGAAGCGTTAGCCAAAGAAATCAAAAATCAGAACAAAGCTCCCGAATTGTTCGTCCAGATCAACACCGGCGAGGAGCCGCAGAAAGCCGGCGTCGCGCCTGACGAGGCGGATGCGTTCCTCGCGGCCTGTCGCGACAAGTATGGGCTGACGATCTCGGGGCTGATGTGCATCCCGCCGGTCGATGATGCCCCCGCCCCGCATTTCGCGCTGACCGCGAAGATCGCGGCACGCAACGGGTTGACGAAACTGTCGATGGGGATGAGCGCGGATTTTGCGGTGGCGATCCAGATGGGCGCCACGCATGTGCGGGTGGGGTCGGCGATTTTTGGGGCGCGGTAGCGTTGTCCCCTCTCCCCGTTCTTCACGGGGAGAGGGTTAGGGTGAGGGGCTCTATCCGCGCAATAACCGTCTCATTTTGCATTCGTGATCGTGTCGATGAGCCGGATGGACCATTGTTGCGGTCATATGTTGCCATGCCCCTCACCCGGATCGCATCTTGCGATGCGATCCGACCTCTCCCCGCAGAAGAGCGGGGAGAGGTGAAGCGTCTTACGCGAACTTCACCGACACTTTTCCCAGCACGCCGAAATCCGCCGCGAACTCGTCGCCCGCGGCAATCGGCAGCGGCGGATGGCATGTGCCTGTCGTCACCACCTCCCCTGCTCGCAACGTCAGCCCGAGCTCGCGCAATTCATTCGCGCACCACGCCAGTGCTGCGCGGGGATCGCCGAGGACGTTCTTGCCGTGGCCGACATAGCGCTCGCCGCGCAGCGTGATGACCGGCTTCTCCTCGATCAGATCCATCGCGCGCCAGTTCGCCGAGGTTGACTGCCCCAGCACGAACAGATGCGCGCAGGCATTGTCGGCGATCAGCTGCGCCTCTCCGGCGCTGACGAAATCGGCAAAGCGCGAGTCGGGAATCTCGATCGCCGGATGCAGCGTCGCGACGGCGTCCAGCACCTCCTGCACCGAATAGGCTTGCGCGCGAGGCGCGAGATCGCGGCCCATGCGGAAGGCGAATTCAGGCTCGCCGACGCGCATCTCGTTGCCGGTCATCGATGCGGTGCCGCCGTCGGGCAGCACGGTCTCGGCGAGAATGCGGCCTGCCAGCGGACCGGCGACATTGATGTGCTTCTGCCCGGCGGCGCTGGTCGCTGCGATCTTCCAGCCGAACAGTTTTTCGCGCGAGGTTTTTTCCAGCGCGGCCTGCACCGCGTAACCTTCGGCGCGATCGCGCGGACGAATCGATGCATCGAGGTTGCCGAGTTTTGTGCCGGCGCGCCAATGTTCGTTCAGAGTCTTTGAAGCGGCTGCGATCTGATCATCATCGAGCATCGTCGAATTCCCAGCTGTGAACTTGAACCCTCATCCTGAGGAGCCCGCAAAGCGGGCGTCTCGAAGGTGCAGGCCCGAGACGTGGCCTCGTGGTTCGAGACGCGCGTGCCGCGCTCCTCACCATGAGGGGTAAGAGCTACCCGATCACGATCTTCGTTCCCGGCCCCATCCGCCGCAACAACCGCAGCATCGAAGCCTTCGTCATCGAGACGCAGCCGGCGGTCGGCGAAAAGTTCGGGCGCGCGAGGTGCAGGAAAACCGCGCTGCCGCGGCCGGCGATGCGCGGCGCCGTGTTGTGATCGATCTCGACGATGAAATCGTAGAGATGATCTGATCGCGTCAGGCGGTCGCCGGGCGCCTCGCCGCCGAGCCGGATCGGCTGGTTGTAGTGCCGGTCGGCGGGGTCCTCGCACCAGGCGTCCTCGGGGCGGATCGGCCGCGTCGGCAGGAAGGTTTTCGGCCGGCGGTGGCGGTCGGCGCGCCACCACAATTGCCGCGGATAAAAGGTGCCGCGCGGGGTGCCGCCGTCGCCCTCGCGCTTGTTGGCGAGGATGCCGCCGCGGCCGAGCGCGACCGGAATGGTCCAGCCGTCGGCGGTGAGCCAGCCCCGGCGCGGGTCGCCGGCGGCGGCGTGCACGGTGATGGCCGAGAGCGGGCGATCACGATTAACTGTCATATAAGTGATTGAAATGGTTCGTCTTCCCCTGAGAATCGTTCCAAACCAAGCTTGCCCATCAGCGCGCGAATGTTCTATCTGGCGGCATTACAGGACATTCACGTCACCCGCGCCGAATTTGGGATAGACTCGCCTCATCTTGAGAATCGGTAACAATCGCCTACCTGTTCACGAATCTAGCTCAAGTTCCGGCCATTAGCGCTGTCCGCTTCTCGCCGCCCGCCCAAAGGATTGTACCTATGGCCAATGCCCGCAAGATCTTGATCGTGGATGACGATACCGATCTGCGCGATACGCTGGTCGAGCAATTGTCGCTGCACGAGGAATTCGAAGCCTCGGCCGTCGACACCGGCGCCAAGGGTGCCACCGCCGCCAAAGCCAATTCCCCCGATCTCGTGCTGATGGATGTCGGCCTGCCCGACACCGACGGCCGCGAGGTGGTGCGGTCCCTGCGCAAGGGCGGCTTCAAGGCCCCGATCATCATGCTGACCGGGCATGACACCGATTCCGACACGATTCTGGGCCTGGAATCCGGTGCCAACGACTATGTGGCAAAGCCCTTCCGCTTTGCGGTGCTGCTGGCCCGGATCCGCGCCCAGCTGCGCCAGCACGAGGCCAGCGAGGACGCGGTGTTCTCGGTCGGCCCCTACTCCTTCCGTCCGGGTTCGAAGATGCTGACCGGGGCCAATGCCCGCAAGGTGCGGCTGACCGAGAAGGAAACCGCGATCCTGCGCTTCCTCTACCGCGCCGGCCAGATGCCGGTGTCGCGCGAGACCCTGCTGCAGGAGGTCTGGGGCTATAATTCGGGCGTCACCACCCACACGCTGGAGACGCACATTTACCGTCTTCGGCAGAAGATCGAGAAAGACGCCGCCAATCCGGAGATTCTGGTCACGGAAGCCGGTGGCTACAAGCTGGTGCCGTGATACGCTTCGCGCCTAACGAATCGTTAATCTTGAGGCGCACTGCGGTCACCGGCCCTGAATGTCGATCGATGATGATGTAGCCCTGCTGGAGCGGGTCCCGACGTTGCGTCTGTTGGGCGAGAGCTCCTTGCGCATGCTGGCGATCGGCTCCGAGCAGCGCAATTTCGACCAGGGCGATCTGCTGTTCTCCGTCGGCGACGACGCCGATGCCGGCTATGTCGTGCAGCGCGGCGCCTTCCGTGTCGAGGAAGGCGGCGCCGAGATCGTGGTCGGCCCCGGCGCGCTGATCGGCGAGCTTGCGCTCATTGTTGCGATGAAGCGGCCCTCGAGCGCGATCGCGCTGGAGCGCGCTTCGGTGATCCGCGTCGCGCGCAGCCTGTTTCAGCGCGTGCTGGAAAGCGATCCGGCCGCCGCGCGACGACTGCGCGACGAGCTCGCGCTGCGCACCAGTCAGCTGGCGAGCGATATTCTGATGGCGGGCGCGAAGCTGAGTACGTGATCTCTCTCTTCCCCTCTCCCCGTTCTTACGGGGAGAGGGTTAGGGTGAGGGGCTCTATCCGCGCAACGGCTGGCAGTGGGTACGCGGAGACTCCCCCTCACCCGGATCGCATTCCGCTTTGCTGCATGCGTTCCGGCCTCTCCCCGCAAGCGGGGCGAGGCGAAGTGTGCGGCTCCCGCTTGCCCTAAACTTCCAGCACCGCCGTCACCGGCACATGGTCCGACGGCCGTTCCCAGCTGCGGGCGTCGCGGGTGATCTTGAAATCGCTGACGTTGTCCCTCAGCGCGCGCGAGACCCAGATGTGGTCGAGGCGGCGGCCGCGATCGCCGACGGTCCAGTCGGCGGCGCGGTAGCTCCACCAGGTGTAGACCTTTTCCGACATCGGAATCCGCTCGCGCGCGATGTCGAACCATTCGCCATGGGTCTGCGCGGCGAGCAGCTTCTCGGTCTCGACCGGCGTGTGCGAGACGACTTTCAGAAGCTGCTTGTGCGACCACACGTCGTGCTCATGCGGCGCGACGTTGAGATCGCCGACCAGGATGTGACGGTCGTCGCCGCGCGGATGCAGCGGCTCGCAGGCCTTCATCTCGTCGAGGAATTGCAGCTTGTGCTTAAACTTCTCGTTCAGCGCGGGATCGGGAATGTCGCCGCCGGCGGGCACGTAGAAATTATGCAGCACCAGCGGCTTTGCGATCTGCGCTTTTTCACCGAAGGAGACGGAGATGTGCCGCGAATCGATCTTGTCGCAGAAGGTGCGGATGTCCGTGCTCTCGAACGGCAAGCGCGAGACGATGGCGACGCCGTGATAGCCCTTCTGGCCGTTCAGCGCGATGTGCTCATAGCCGAGCCGCTTGAAACGCTTCAGCGGAAACGCATCGTCGATGCATTTGGTCTCCTGCAGGCACAGCACATCCGGCCGCGCGCTCTTGATGAACTTCGCGACGATGTCGATGCGCAGGCGCACCGAATTGATGTTCCAGGTTGTGACGGAGAACCGCATGGAGCATGCGTCTTAGCACGGTTCGCGGCGGCGGATACCGATTGTCCACAGGCGGGGTTTTGTAGGGTGGGCAAAGCGAAGCGTGCCCACCTGTCTTGCACCGAACGTGGATGGTGGGCACGGCGCTGTGCGCCTTTGCCCACCCTACGGCACCTGCGATGCCGCTATCCCGGCGGCGTGCTTGGATAGGTCGTAAAATCGATCTTGAACAGGCCGGGATCGGGCTTCTGGTTGGAGTCGAGATTGTACACCGCGACCGTGGTGTCGTAGCCCTGCGGGTCGGTGACGGTCCACTGCTTGAGCTTGCCGTCCTTGGCGCCGACCATCAGCATCAGGCGTGAGGTGCCGATCAGCGCCTGCTTCTCCTCGATGGTGACGCTGACGAACATGTCATCGGAGGTGACGCTAACGACGTTGGTGTCCTTCATCAGGTCGATGCGGTCCGACAGCAGATAGCGCAGCGGCGTCTGCGACAGCGGATAGATGTCCTGCGTCACCAGGCGGCGGTCGCGCACCGCGACCGACGAGCCGTCGGCGATGATCTGGATCGGGCTCGGGTCGTCATATTCGAAGCGCACCTTGCCGGGCTTCTGGATGTAGAAGTCGCCCTTGGTCTTGCTGCCGTCGGGGCCGACCTGGACGAAATTCCCGACCAGCGTCTGCAGCGACGACAGATAGGTCGAGACCTTGGCGGCTTGCGCCTTCTGGTTCGCATCGAAGGTGGCGAAGATGTTGGCGGGCACGTTGCGGCGCGGATCCGGAATGATCGGCGTCGGCGGCTGCTGCGTCGCGCCCGTCGTCGCCGGTCCCTTCGCATCCTGCGCGCCGGCCTCACGCGCCTTCGGCGCGGGTTTTGGCGTCGGCACGTTCTGCGCAATCGCGGACGTAGCGAAGGAAACGGAGAGAAGGAGCGCCAGCGCGTAATGCGTGCCGCGGAGAGGGGAGTGTTTTGTCATCAGCTATTTCGGATTCTCTGTTCGACGCGCGTCCCGCTTCGCCCCTGTTTAACGCGCCTCAGCCAAAGGAGATATCGTTTTTCCGTGAAGGATATACGCTAAAGCGCGATGAGGTCGCGCTTTAGGTCTTTGTTTGCGCATGATCTTTTCGGAAAACCGCCTCACACTTTTCCGGATCATGCGTTTAGTATTGACCTTCTTCCTCGCCGACCAGGATTTCGCGCTTGCCGGCGTGGTTGGCCGGGCCGACGATGCCCTCCAGTTCCATCCGCTCCATCAGCGAGGCGGCGCGGTTATAGCCGATTTGCAGCCGGCGCTGAATGTAGGAGGTCGAGGCCTTGCGGTCGCGCTTGACGATCGCAACCGCCTGCGCGAACAGGTCGCCGCCGCCATCGCCACCCATGCCGGTGGAATCGAACACCGCGCCGTCCTCGCCCTCGGCAGGCTCTTCCGCGGTGACCGCTTCGAGATATTCCGGCTGCCCTTGCGTCTTGAGGTGACGCACCACCTTCTCGACTTCCTCGTCGGAGGCGAACGGGCCGTGCACGCGGCTGATGCGGCCACCGCCGGCCATGTAGAGCATGTCGCCCTGGCCGAGCAGCTGCTCGGCGCCCATTTCACCGAGGATGGTGCGGCTGTCGATCTTCGAGGTGACCTGGAAGGCGATGCGGGTCGGGAAGTTCGCCTTGATGGTACCGGTGATGACGTCGACCGACGGACGCTGCGTGGCGAGGATCACATGCAGGCCAGCGGCGCGCGCCATCTGCGCGAGACGCTGCACCGCGCCTTCGATGTCCTTGCCGGCGACCATCATCAGGTCGGCCATTTCGTCGACGATGATCACGATATAGGGCAGCGGCTCGAGCTCGAGCTTCTCTTCCTCGTAGATCGCCTTGCCGGTCTCCTTGTCGAAGCCGGTATGCACCGTGCGGGTGATCTCCTCGCCCTTGGCCTTGGCTTCGACGAGCCGCGCGTTGTAGCCGTCGATGTTGCGGACGCCGAGCTTGGCCATGCGCTTGTAGCGCTCTTCCATCTCGCGCACCGCCCATTTCAGCGCAACCACCGCCTTCTTCGGATCGGTCACGACCGGGGTCAAGAGATGCGGGATGCCGTCATAGACGGAGAGTTCGAGCATCTTCGGATCGACCATGATCAGGCGGCACTGATCCGGCCGCAGCCGGTAGACCAGGCTGAGGATCATGGTGTTGATCGCGACCGATTTGCCGGAGCCGGTGGTGCCGGCGATCAGCATATGCGGCGTGCGCGCGAGGTCGATGATGACGGGGTCGCCGCCGATGGTCTTGCCGAGGCAGAGCGGCAGCTTGGCAACGGAGTCGGCGCTCTCCTTCGCGACCAGAAGCTCGCGCAGGTAAACCTTCTCACGATGCACGTTCGGCAATTCGATGCCGATCGCGTTGCGGCCGGCGACGACGGCGACGCGGGCCGACAGCGCGCTCATCGAGCGCGCGATGTCGTCGGCAAGACCGATCACGCGCGACGACTTGATGCCGGGCGCAGGCTCGAGCTCGTACAGCGTGACGACCGGGCCCGGATTGGCTTTGACGATCTCGCCGCGCACGCCGAAATCCCCGAGCACGCCTTCCAGCGAGCGCGAATTGGCCTCCAGCTCCGCCTTGCTCAACGGCTGGCGGTCGCTGGCCTTGGGCGCGCTGAGCACCGAGACCGACGGCAGCTCGAACTTGTCGGAATTCTTCTTCTTCGGCTTCGGCTCGGCCTTCTTGCGCGGCGCGCGGGCGACGGGAGCTTCCTCTTCCTCCTCCTCGTCATCCTCTTCGTCGCCGTCGTGCTCGAACGCCTCGTCCTCGTCGTCATGCTCGGCGCCGGGCGAGATCGACGGCGCGGAGCGGCCACCGCCGCCGATGCTCGGCTCCTGGCGCTCGAAGGATGCGGCCTTGCCCTGCGGCGCGCTGGAGACCAGCGATTTATAGGCCGTGCCGAACAGCCAGCCGAGCCGGGCCTTCGCGCTCATCAGCGCGTGGAACAGCCAGCCCAGCGAGACCGAGCTGCGGTCATTGTCTTCTTCGACGAACGGCTCGTCCTCATCGACGATCGGCGTCAGCTCCTCGTCGCTCTCCTTGGCGCCCCAGCCGCAGGCGAACAGGAACGTGGCGGTCATCGCCGCGCAGAGGATGATGCCGAGCACCAGCCGATAGATGAAGCCCGGGCCGAACACGACCGCCGGCGCGCGCACCAGGGCGTCGCCGACCACGCCGCCCAAGCCCGTCGGCAGCGGCCAGGCTGTGTTGTGCGGCCAGCAGGAGGCGAAGCCCGCGGCGATCACCGTGCAGAGGATCCAGCAGCCGAGCCGCAGCGCCTCGCGGTCGAACGGCCGATGCGTCAGCATTCGCCAGCCCCACACCGCGACCGGCAGCACCAGCATGATCGCGCCGAGCCCGAGGATCTGCATCAGCAAATCGGCGCCGATCGCGCCGGGATAGCCGAGCACGTTGCGGATCGCGCGCGAGGTGGCGTGGCTGAGCGAGGGATCCTGCACCGACCAGGTCATCAGCGCCGCCGCGATGACGCCGGATAGCGCGATCAGCCCGAGCCCGGTGAGCTCGCGCAGCCGCCGCGTCAGCGCTTCGCGGACCGAAAGCGGCAGATGGCCGACCAGGGGAATGACTCGTTCGATCGCAGGCATACTCAATCTTCGCGCTTCGCGATTAATCCAGAGTTTCGACCAGGCGATGCAACGCCTCGGCCGTCGATTCACTGTCTGAGACCAGCGCCAGGCGGATATAGCCGGCACCGGGGTTGAAACCGTCGTCCTGCAGGCGCGCCAGATAGCTGCCGGGAATCACCCGAACGCCAGCGTCGCGATAGAGCCGCACCGCCGCTGCCTCGTCGCCGCCGCGGTCGGAGACGTCGAGCCAGACGCAGAAGCCGCCATCCGGCCGCTTGTAGCGGTAACGGTTGCCGAGGATCTGGTCGGCGAAATCGAACTTGATGCGATAGAGCCGGCGGTTCTCTTCGACATGCGTCTCGTCGCTATAGGCGGCGACCGCGACATGTTGCAGTGGAACCGGCACCTGAGGAGCTGCGACATTGCGCAGTTCGTGATAGGCGGCCAAAAACCTTTTGTCGCCGGCGCAGAAGCCGACGCGCATGCCCGGCAGGTTCGAGCGCTTCGACAGCGACTGGAACGCGACCACATTGGTGAAGTCGGGCCCGGCGCATTCCAGCGCGCTGCCCGGCGCCTCCTTGGTGTAGATTTCCGAGTAGCACTCGTCGCTCAGGATCATGAAGCCGTAAGTGTCGGCGAGCTGCTTCAATCGCGCAAAATAGGCGCGTGAGGCGACCGAGCCCTGCGGGTTCGCGGGCGAGGCGATGAAGAACGCCGCGGTGCGCGCGAAGGTCGCCTCGTCGATCGCGTCGAGGTCGGGCAGGAAACCATTGGCCGGCGTGGTCGGCAGATAAATCGACTCGCAGCCGGCGGCGCGGGCGCCGGCGCCATAGGCCGGATAGAACGGGTTCGGCATCAGCACCGCCGGCCGGCCCTTGCGGGGCGCGACATAACGCGCCGCGGCGATGGCGGCGAAGACGAGCCCTTCGCGGCTGCCGTTCAGCACCAGGACCTCGCTCTCGGGATCGACTGCACGGGGCAGCTGGAACCGGAGCGACAGCCAGTTCGAAACCGCGCGGCGGAACGGCTCGATGCCCTTGGCCAGCGGATAGCGGCCAAAATCGGCGGTGTGTTTTGCCAGCACCGGCCCAACAAATGCCGGTACCGGGTGCTGCGGTTCACCCAACGACAGCGTAATCAAAGGCTTAGCGGGGGTGTAGGGCGCCAGGAGCTCGGTCGTGCGCAGGAACGGCGAGCGCTCGGCCTGACCGGCAACCGTTAGGCTGCCGGCGCCCTGCGCCACGCCGGAAGAGGCGGTCATTGCCATGTCTGAAGCGCCAGCACTTTCAATGCGGTCGAGGAAAGGGAATGTTCGACCGTGAACCGATCAAATCACCATAGATACGGCGAGGTTAAGACGCGATTAACCATCGGGGGCTGAGGGGTATCAAGGGCAGGCAGAAGCCCGTCAAACGTAGGTTGCGGCCACATCTTACCGGCGTCTCGGCTGGGAGAGCTTTCGCCCAATATTCAGGGATCTCTGCGCTGGGTGAGCTGCGCGCCTTTTGCATGAGGCATCAAAAAAGCGGCCAGCGTTTCGACAACATCGGATAGCGCTCCAGGGTTGGTTGCAACATTCTGGATGAAGGAAGCCCACTGCTGCTGCTTGGTGGGGTCTGCGGCAAAGGCGGGCGTCAGTGCGTCCGGCGGCTCGGTTGGAATGGCGGTTTTCCGGCGGGCGAATGTCGCTGCAATAGCCCGAACCAGCCGATCGTCGGGGAATTGATGAGTCTTCGCCAATATCCAGATGTCGTAAAAATCTTTCAGCCGCGTGTTGGCGAGGCCGAGGATCACCATGGCCTGGAACTTTTCGGCAATAACAGTTTCAGGCGGATAAGCGCGCAGCTTTGGTGCGGGCTGGCCCAGCAGGGTCTCCAATAGAACCTCTGCGAGTCCGGGTTCGATGGCGTCACCGTAGCCGATATCGACGATGACCCGGACACGCGCACCATCGACGATCGCGTAGGTCTTGAGGCGCACTCCGCCATATTCGGACTCATCACGAATCCGATCGACAGTCAGTTCGTCGACTTCGAAGATAACGCCATCATCGGCAGTGATTGCGCAAATCTCCTTGAAAGCGGCGAGCGTGACGTCAGGATTGCTGTCGCCGAATCCAAGCAAGTCGAGGTCGCGGGTCGGACGATGCGGATCGTCCAGCCAATGGCGCATGAGCATAGCGCCCTTCAGGATGAAGCGGTCGCGTTCGTTGCTGATGCTGAGTCGATAGAGCAGGCGTTCAAGCGCGTATTGCGTGAGGAGCAGGTCAAACGGCTCGTTACGTTGATTCGAGAGCCTGAGCAGACGTGCCCGAACTGACGCGCCGACATTGCGTGGCGGCCTACGCATCTACGGTCAGCGCCTCCAGGCGAGGCTGAACGATTTTTTCCCAAATTCCGGCTTCGACCGCAAACCGTGCGATCTCGGCAGGCGTGGTCTTGCGGAGCCGCAGCGCCTCTTTCATGGCCTGTGTCGCATGCACGAAGCCGCCGCCGGTCGCTTCGTAAACTGCGTGCTGAATGCGCGCATTCCTGAAGAGATCAACGACGGTCTTGGCGGGCGAGTAGATGCGGACCGGCACATTCTCGATCGTGTGGCATTCAAGGCCCTTGTCGAACACCTTGGGCCCAAAGCGCTCGATCTGAATTCTCGGCCGCTCGATCCTGGGCCGCCATTCGCGCGGGCCGATCGCAACCCAGACAAGGGGTGGAATGCGGTCTGTGAGTTCGTGAAACGCGAGTGCGGAGTCGCAGCAAATGACCCCGTTCGGCACGAGCTTCGCGGCAACGGCAAGGGTGTGATTGGCATCGAGCGGTGCGTCGGGGAGCTGGTAAAGTCCGCGGCTCAGCTGGTTGAGAAGACCTTTTTGTTCCATCCGCGAGATCGTGGCTGACGTGATGCCTTCCCTTAGAAATTCGGACAGGCGCATCATTCCCCGCTCCCGGAGAAGCGAGGCAGCATGGTCTTCCTGTCGTGTCCGATCGTGTTCCATATCAGAAGGATGATACAAAACATCGAATATGGCAAGATTTTTGGCAATGACTTGTATCATTCAACCAATAAGTAATTGATATCTTGGGTATTTGCTCTACAGCGGCGATGCCACCCGTCAGTTTGCTCGGCTTCGCCAATTCCACCGATGCCCCAAAACCGTGGCCACCGCCGCGCCGCAATGTTCCGCATGCTGAGACCGGAAGTTGCAATGCGGGGGGATATCGATGGGGACGATTGGTCGGCCGTTGCTGGCGATGATGTTGCTCGTCCCATTGCTCGCCGCGTGCGCGCCGGCGCCGAACAACGCTCACCCGGTCGGGGGCCTCGATATGGCCGACATGCCGATGCCGGCAGCGGCAGTCGCATCCGCAAGAGCTGACCGGACCATTGCCGTCACGCACCGCTTCACGATCCGGGTTCCCAATGCCGACATCGAGGCGATGCAGCAACGCCATATGACGGAGTGCGCCAAGCTTGGCTGCTCAATCCTGAGCACGTCGATCGACCGCTCGAATGTCGGACGCGCCTCTGCGCGGGCCTCGGTCCGCATCAAGCCGGACGCCTTCAATACGTTCGCGGCCGCGCTGGCGGCGACGCCGGCACAGATCATCATGCATGCGCAGTCGTCCGAGGAGCTCGCGGCGCCGATTCTCGACACGGAACGGCGGCTGGCCGCCAAGACAGTGATCCGCGATCGCCTCACCGCGATGCTGCAGGACCAGACAGTGAAGTCCGCCGCCGACCTCATCACCATCGAGAAGGAGCTTGCCCAGGCGCAGGCCGAAATCGAAGCCATCACCGCGCAACGGGAAAATCTGCGCACGCGCACCGACACCATCCGGATCGACATCAACTATGTTGGTGCCGCCGGTCTGGTTGGCGGGATGGATCTCACCCCAATCGATCAGTCCGTCAGCAAGATCGGCGAGACGATGGTGAGCTCGATCTCGGCGCTGATCTCGACCATCGCGGCCGTCGTGCCGTGGCTGCCCTTCATTGCCCTGATCTGGTGGGGCGCGCGGCGCGGTCTGCGACGTTGGCGCGTGCGCAAGTTGCCGGGATAACCGACGATTGTCGTCATGGCGTGATGTCCGTATTAAATGCCCGGCTTTTCTCCTCAAGGCTTCGCTCACTGTTAACGGCATTGCCAATTGCATGAGTCCCTTCAGCAAATGGCAACGCGCGCGGCGAAGACTGCTGCTACGCACAGAGCGCAGCATGGCCATCAGGATCGAAACGCACAGCGACGTCATCCGCTACACCGTGCGCCGCACGTCGGGCGCGGTGGGCGTGAGCGTGGTCATGACTGCGATCATGATCTCCGGCTATTTCGGAACCGATCTCGCTGCGCAGATCAGGGTTGGCGAGGTGCTGGCCTTCGGTTTGGTCGCGGGCGTCTTCATCACGTCCGTCGTCTGCGGCGTGATGACCTATCGCTCAGGCCTCTTGCTGCTCGAGCTGACCCATGCGCGGCGCGAGCTGGCGCGGATCTCGCAGACCGACCAATTGACCGGGTTGCTCAACCGCCGTGGTTTCAACGACGCAGCGCTGGCGGCGCTCGATCGCGCCGCGGCCGGCGGCGACACCGCCGCGATCCTGATGTGCGACATCGACCATTTCAAAGCGATCAATGACCGCTTCGGCCACGAGATCGGTGACAAGGTGCTGGTCGAGATCGCGGACGTGCTGCGCCAGTTCGCGCTCCGCCATGGCGCCCTGGTCGGCCGGCACGGCGGCGAGGAGTTCGTCGCCGTCATGACCGGGCTCGGCCGCGACCAGGCGACGGAGCGTGCCGAGGAGATCCGCCGCGACTGTGCCGCGCGCACCATCATCGATGGCGCAACGCCGCTGCCGGTCACGATCAGCATCGGGTTGACGATCGCGTCAAACGGCTTCGATCTCGCCGATCTCCTGCGGACCGCCGACGAGGCGCTCTACACCGCCAAACGCCGCGGCCGCGACCGCGTGGTCGAGGCGCGGGCCGCGGCGTGATATGCCCAGCCCGGTGAAATTTAGAACCAGCGTAGCCGCGAGCTCAATTTCACCTCTCCCCGTCGGGGAGAGGTCGATTTGCGGGAGCAAATCGGGTGAGGGGGCCGCTTGCTCCAATGTGAGACCTTAACCCCTCACCCGGCGCTACGCACCGACCTCTCCCAGAGGGAGAGGTGAAGATCCAGCACTGCGTCCAGATCTGTTGTTCCGAGCTAATGCGCCGGCAGCTTCTCGAACGCGGGCATGCCGTCGGGCACGTGATGGAAGGATTGCTTGTCGCAGGTGTAGATCGCGACTTGCGGATTGAAGAGCTTTGGGTCGTCGAAGGTGCCGACCTTGAGCACCACGGCCGGCAGGCCGGGCACCTTGGTCACCATGTGGGTGCCGCATTCGGCGCAGAACTCGCGCGTCACGGCGCGTTCGAGGTCCTTGCGGGTGAACTGCTTCGGCTCGCTGGCGGTGTATTTGAAGCCGGTGACCGGCATCGCCACGAACATGTTCGGCGCGCCGCCGGAAATGTACTGGCATTCCCGGCAGTGGCACTGCGCCGCCATCATCGGTTCGCCCTCGGCCTGATAGCGCACCTTGCCGCAATAGCATCCGCCTTCGACTTTCATGATGTCCTCCCGTTTTTTTGTTGCAGGCCTGCGTTCCACAGTGCCACGCCAATTTGGCAATTTTTTCTCAAGGAGCAGGAAAAAGAAAGGGGCTCCAGCTTGCGCTGGAGCCCCTCAACGGTCCGAACATTGCCGGGTATGTGTCCGAACCGTAGTTCTGGGAACGACCCTTGCGGGTCGCGCCCCGGGAGAACTCACATGTTGTAGGCGCGCTCCGTGTGCTCGGCGATGTCGAGGCCTTCACGCTCGGTTTCGACATTGGCACGCAGACCGACGATGACGTCGACGATCTTGTAGAGGATCGCCGAACCGATGCCCGACCACACCAGCGTGGTGGCGACGCCCCAGCACTGCGAGGTCATCTGCGCGACGAAGTCGTAATCGGCGACCTTCGGCGGGATCGCGGTGTAGTCGATGACGCCGGCGCCGCCGAGGGCCGGGTTCACCAGGATGCCGGTGCCGAGCGCGCCGACGATGCCGCCGACGCAGTGGACGCCGAACACATCGAGCGAGTCGTCATAGCCGAGCGCGTTCTTCACGATGGTGCAGAAGAACAGGCAGACCACGCCGACCACGAGGCCGAGCACGATCGCGCCCATCGGTCCGGAGTAGCCGGCCGCCGGGGTGACGGCGACGAGACCGGCAACCGCGCCGGAGAGCGCACCGAGCACCGAGGGATGACCACGGACGATCCACTCTGCGAACATCCAGGCCAGCGCCGCCGCGGCAGTCGCCACGAAGGAGTTGGTCATGGCCAGAGCCGCGCCGCCATTGGCTTCGAGGTTGGAGCCGGCGTTGAAGCCGAACCAGCCGACCCAGAGCAGCGAGGCGCCGATCATGGTCATGGTCAGCGAGTGCGGAGCCATCAGCTCCTTGCCGTAGCCGGTGCGCTTGCCGATCAGGAGCGCGCCGACCAGGCCCGCGATACCGGCGTTGATGTGCACCACGGTGCCGCCGGCGAAGTCGATGGCGCCCTTCTTGAAGATCCAGCCGGCGTCGGCGTTGATCTCGTCGAGCTTGGCCTGAGCGGCGGTCTTCGCAGCACCGTCAGCAGCCGCGGCCAACGCCTTGGCGGCATCCTGGATCGCGTCCGGGCCCGGCCAGTACCAGACCATGTGTGCGATCGGGAAGTAGATCACCGTCACCCAGAGCGGGATGAACAGCGCGATCGCCGAGAACTTCATGCGCTCGGCAAAGGCACCGACGATCAGCGCGGGCGTGATCGCCGCGAAGGTCATCTGGAAGCAGAGATAGATCATTTCGGAGATGTTGGCGTCGACCGAGAAGGTCGCAGCCTTCGAGTCGGTCGTGATCCCCATCATGAAGGCCTTGGAGAAGCCGCCGATGAAGTCAGAACCGCCGGTGAAGGCGAGGCTGTAGCCGTAGAGAGCCCACAGCACGGTGACGACGCAGACGGTGTAGAACACCTGCATCAGCACCGAGAGCATGTTCTTGGAACGGACGAGACCGCCATAGAACAGCGCCAGGCCCGGGATGGTCATCAACAGCACCAGCACCGTTGAGGTGAGCATCCAGGCGTTGTCGCCCTTGTTGACGGTTGGCTCGGCATAGGCGGCGGTTGCGGCAAAGAGGCCGACTGCAAGTGCCGCCAGTCCCGCGCCATAGGGACGCTTGAACGTCATGTTGTTGTACTCCTGAGGTCTTAAGGTTTGAGCGCGAAATCAGAGGGCCGCGGCATCGGCCTCGCCGGTGCGGATACGGACCGCATGGTCGAGGTTGATGACGAAGATCTTGCCGTCACCGATCTGGCCGGTCTTGGCGGCTGCGGTGATGGCGTCGATGGTCTTGTCGACCTGATCGGAGGCGACTGCGACCTCGATCTTGATCTTGGGCAGGAAGCTCACGGCATATTCGGCGCCGCGATAGATTTCCGTGTGCCCCTTCTGACGGCCGTAACCTTTGACTTCCGTCACCGTGAGACCATGAACGCCAATGGCGGTCAGGGCGTCACGGACTTCTTCCAACTTGAATGGCTTGATGATCGCCATAACAATTTTCATGAGTCCTATCCCCGCTTGGGCCCGGTCCAAGGACCGGGAGTTTGTGTGACTGAGATTCGCCACGCGGAGAGCTTCACAACGCGGGCACAGCCGGGACCCCTAGAATCAAATGCCGTGCCAGATCGGGAGCGCTGCCTAACGGATTATGAATCCGGACCTTTTCCCGCTTTGCGAAGGGAACCGGCAGATGCGCCATTCCGTCGCGCCTAAAATATCATCAGGGCTGGTCAAAACGAGTGCACGACAGACTCCGGACATAATCGTGCCCAGCGTCGCGGCAGGTATACGGTAATTAGATAGGGATTGTTGCGAGCGCTTTCGCCACGCCGCCGGGCTCGATCGGAAGCTGCCCCGGATCGCCCTCCACCTAGCCCGGCAGTTCCTGAACCAATCAAGGGTTGCTTTACGGGTTCGTCGTTAGCATCGCGCGAACATCGCTCGCCGCAGACCCCTGGTCCGCAACCTGATTGGGCGGCATTCCTGAAAGGGGCGTCCATGCAGCTCGCCACGCTTCCGCTCATGGTCAAGCTGGCGGCGTTCCTGCTCGCCAGTTTCCCGCTCCTGATCGACAATCTGCGCACCGGGAATGCGACCAATGGCAACAACCTCATCCTCCTGCTCGGCGGCCTCGCGATGCTCGTCCTTGATCGCGTCATGGGATGGAGCGACCAATCCCTGTTGACATCCGCCTGCTGGATCTTCGCCGGAGCGGCCATCCTCCTCGTGCTCGTCCCCTTGGGCGGTGGACCATTCGGCGTCGCAAAGACGCTGATCGCACTGCTGCCCTGGTTTACCGTGGAAGGTTATCTTCTCGTCGTCACGGCTGGCTTCTTAATCGCCGGAGCCATTGGCTATGTCGCACGCCGCGATGCGCCGGTCGTCGTGCCTCTCATGGTTGCCGGCGTCTTTGTTCTGGCGCTGTGAGTTTGGCTGCGACCAGCCGTCAGGCGGCGTCGCGTTCTGCAAAGACCTTGTCGATCAGTCCCCATTCGCGCGCCTGCTCGGCGCTCATGAAGTGATCGCGATCCAGCGTCCGTTCCACGTCGGCTTCGCTCCGCCCGCAATGCTGCGCGTAGAGGCGGATCAGGCGCCGCTTGGTTTCCTGCATTTCGGTGGCGTGGATCAGGATGTCGGACGCCTGGCCCTGGAAACCGCCGAGCGGCTGATGCACGTGGAGGCTCGCATTCGGCAGCGCGGCGCGGTGGCCGGGCTCGCCGGCCATCAGCAGGAACGATCCCATCGAGCGCGCGGTGCCCATGCACAGCGTATGCACGGGTGCCTTGATGAACTGCATGGTGTCGTACATCGCGAGCCCGCTGGTGACCACCCCGCCATAGGAGTTGATGTAGAGGTTGATCGGCTTGTGCGGATTCTCCGCCTCGAGGAACAACAGCTGCGCGCAGACCAGGCCGGACATCGCATCATTGACCTCGCCGTTGAGGAAGATGATGCGTTCGCGCAGGAGCCTCGAATAGATGTCGAACGAACGTTCGCCGCGGCTCGATTGCTCGACGACCATAGGGACGAGTTGCAGCATGTCGCGCATCGGCGACCTCCCATGTCAGCAGGTTGATGAAGTCAGAAGGTGATGACGGCGATCAGGCTGCGCGCATCAGGCAGCGGCCGTTGCTGTTGGCTGGGCGCGGCTGCATTCTGCGGTCATCGCAGGCCTCTTGAATGATGCGAAAGCGGGTGCCGCCGGCCTCGTTCGGCGCGATCTTGAAGGTGACATGGCTTTCGCGAAACGGCGGTTCGGACTCGCGCAGGCGATAGCGCACCTCCTCGCCCGTCACTGACGATTCGGGCTCGGCGCCGGACAGATCGCAATCGGGCAGCCAGCGCTCGCGCAGCGCGGGAATGGTCACCGCGCGCCAGACTTTTTCCGGCGGCGCGTCGAGTTGATATTCGAGCTCGAGGGCTTCGTTGGTGTGATCAGGCTCGAGGTCACAGCTCATTGATCCATGTCCTTCAGCAAGTCGGAGAGCGCTGCGATGCGCTTCGGCCAATAGGCGCGATAGCGGGCGAGCCAGGTGCCGATGCTGGCGATGCCATCGGGGTCGACTTCATAATTGACGAAGCGGCCCTGGCGCTGCTCGCGCACGAGGCCGGCCGCGCGCAGCACCGCCAGATGCTGCGACATCGCCGGCTGGCTGATGTCGAGCCCGTCGCGCAAGGCGCTGGCGTTCAGGCTGCCGCCTGCGAGCTTCTCGAAGACCTTGCGGCGGGTCGGATCGGCCAGCGCCTTGAAGATGTCGGCTTCCATCATGGCAACACATAAGCATACACTTATGTGTTGCGCAAGCCTGTAAAGGGAGCCGGCGACCTATTGCAGCGCCTCGCCGTGCTGCGTGATGTCGAGACCCTCGAGCTCCTGCTGCGTCGATACGCGCAGCGGCACGAATACGCTGACCAACTTGAGCAGCGCATAGGTGACGCCGCCGCACCAGACGAAGGTGACGGCCACGCCGTAGAGCTGGATCAGCAGCTGCTGCGGATGGTGCTCGAGCAGCCCCGCAGTGCCGCCGATCGCGCTGACGGCGAAGATGCCGGCGAGCAGGGTGCCGGTCATGCCGCCGATGCCGTGCACGCCGAACACGTCGAGCGAATCGTCATACTTGAAGCGATGCTTCAGCCAGGTGCAGGCCCAGAAGCAGACGAGGCCGGCGATGATGCCGATCAGCACGCCGTGCCACGGCGCGACGTAACCCGACGCCGGCGTGATCGTCCCGAGGCCAGCGACCGCGCCGGAGATCATGCCGAGCACGGACGGCTTGCGGCGCGTCGCCCATTCGATCGCGCCCCAAGTCAGCGCGCCCGCGCAGGCCGCAAGATGCGTCGCGATGATCGCCATCACCGCGCGCGAATTCGCCGCCAGCGCCGAGCCGCCGTTGAAGCCGAACCAGCCGACCCACAGCAAGCCGGTGCCGACCACCGCCAGCGACAGATCGAATGGCGAGAGATTGTCGCTGCCGTAGCCGTGGCGGTTTCCCATCACTTTCGCCGCGACGAGACCGCTGACGCCCGCCGAGAGATGCACGACGAGGCCGCCGGCGAAATCGAGCACGCCCATCGACTGCAGGAAGCCGCCGCCCCACACCCAGTGTGCCAGCGGCACATAGGCGAAGATGAACCAGCCGACCGAGAACAACAGATAAGCGGAGAACCGCATGCGATCCGCGACGGAGCCCGCGACCAGCGCCACCGTGATGATCGCAAAGGTCATCTGGTAGAGCATGAACAATGCTTCCGGAATGTTCTTCGCCGCCGGATTGACGCTCTCCATGGTCATGCCTGCGAGGAACCAGCGATCGAGCGAGCCGATCCACGGCCCGGTGCCGACGAAGCAGAGCGAGTAGCCGAACATGACCCAGAGGATCGAGATGACAGCGACCGCGGACAGACTCTGTGCCATCGTCGCCAGCACGTTCTTCTTGCGCACCATGCCCGAGTAGAACAGCGCCAGTCCCGGGATCGTCATCATCAGCACCAAAGCGGTGGCGACGATCATCCAGGCGGTGTCGGCGGTATTGATCGTGGCGGTGTCGGCAAAGGCCGGCGTGCCGAATGCGAACAGAATTGCAGCAGTAATCGGCGCAGCAGTGATCGCTGCACGAAGAGCGCGTGCCCCCATTGGTATTTTCCCCGGCAAAAAGGTTTGGCGTTTCTTATGGTGCGCCGGCTTCGTTGGCGGTCGCGGTCTCAGCGTTTGGAAATGTCAGAGCGCGTCGTCGTCGGTCTCGCCGGTGCGGATGCGCAGTGCGTGGTCGATCGGCGTCACGAAAATCTTGCCGTCGCCGATCTGGCCGGTGCGGGCGTGCTGGGTGATGGCGTCGACCACCTTGTTGGCGATCCCGGAATCGACGGCGACCTCGATGCGCAACTTGGGCAGGAAGTTCACGACATATTCGGCGCCGCGATAGATCTCGGTGTGGCCCTTCTGGCGGCCGTAACCCTTGACCTCGGTCACCGTCATGCCGTGGACACCGAGGGTGGTCAGCGCCTGGCGCACCTCGTCCAGCTTGAACGGTTTGATGATCGCGACGACGAGTTTCATGGATCGGCCTTCATTCTCTCAAGGTTTTGCGCCCGCGCGAGCGTCCCGGAGGGGCATTTCGCACCCGCTAAGTCTGGCATCTTTCCGGGCAAATGGCACAAAAAAGTTGCAAGGCGAAGGGGAAAACCTGCCGAGGGGGTGAGCTCACTCACTGTACGGGATCAAAAGCCTCCGTCAGAATACGGGCTTTCCCACCCGGCTGGCGGCTCCGCTGGCCCGCCTTTTCGCCATCGCGCCCTCAAGGAAATAAAATGTCGAACCGAACCTGGTTTTATGCATCCGAAGGCCAGCAAAAAGGTCCCTTTCCCGAGGCTCAGCTCCGCGACCTGATCGCCCGCGGCACCGTGCGGAGCGATACGCTGGTTTGGACGGAAGGCATGTCCGGCTGGCAGAAGGCGATCGAGATTCCCGGCCTCGTTCCCGGCGCCGGTGGACCGCCGTCGATGCCGATGCCCGGTAGCCCGCCGCCGGTGACGATATCGGGCAGCTACAGCGGTGGACCGCTGTCGATCGATTTTGGAATCCTCGATTTCACCTGGCGCAGCATCGTGCTCGTGATCGGCTGCATTCTCGTGATCCCGGCGCCCTGGGTGCTGGTCTGGTACACGAAATGGCTTGTCCCCTGCGTGAACGTGCCGGGACGTCCGAATCTCAGTTTTGAGGGCAGCGCGATGACGATCGTGCCCTGGTTCTTCGGGGCTATCGTGCTTGCGATCGCGGTCGCCTTCACCGGCATCCAGTTGCTCAACAATCTGATGATCCTGGTGCAGATCGCGCTGTACTGGCTCTTCATCAAATGGGTCGTCGCCAATCTCGCCTCGGATGGCCGGCCGATCGGGCTGAATTTCACCGGCACGCCGTGGGCCTACCTCGGATGGACCATTCTCGCCGGCATTTCCATCATCACGATCATTGGCTGGGCCTGGGTCTATGTCGCCTGGATGCGGTGGTTCTGCCGGAACATCCAGGGCGCACGTCATGAGATCGTCTTCATCGGCAGCGGGCTGGAATTCCTCTGGCGCGCCCTGGTGGCCGCGATCGCCAGCGCCTTCATCATCCCGATTCCGTGGATGTACCGCTGGATGATGAACTGGTTGGCGTCGCAGACCGTGCTCGCCGAGCCTGGTGCCGACGTGGGCGCATAAACCCCTGGCTGCGTTCGCACCCCAAGGAGAGAAGATGTCGAATCGAACCTGGTTTTATGCGTCCGAAGGCCAGCAAAAAGGGCCGTTTCCGGAGGCCCAGCTCCGCGACCTGATCGCGCGCGGCACGGTGCGTGGCGATACGCTGGTGTGGACGGAAGGCATGTCCGGCTGGCAGAAGGCGGTCGAGATTCCCGGCCTCGTTCCCGGCGCCGGCGCACCGCCGGCCATGCCGATGGCGGGTGGCCCGCCGCAGATCGCGGTGTCCGGCAGCTACAGCGGCGGACCGCTGTCGATCGATCCGCCGGTGTTTCCCTTCTTCGGGCGCGCCCTGCTGATGATCATCGGCGGCTATCTGGTGATCCCGGCGCCCTGGACCTATACCGGCTTCTATCGCTGGTTCATCTCGCAGATCCAGGTGCCGGGCCGACCGAATCTCGGCTTCACCGGCCAGCCCATGGACATCTGGTACGTCTTCGTCGTGCTGGGATTGCTGGGCTATGCGAGTCTTGCGGGGAGCACGATCATCCAGCTGCTCGCGGCGGTGCTGGGAGCGTATCTCGCCTGGATGGTCATCTGCTGGCTCGTCAGCCACCTGACATCCGACGGCCGCGAGCTGCCGATCTCGTTCAAGGGCAGCCCCCTCGTCTATGTCGGCTGGTATGTCGGGTTCATGGTCTCCGTCATCACGATCATCGGATGGGCCTGGGTCCTGGCGGCCTGGATGCGCTGGCAATGCGCCAACATCGAAGGCACAAGCCGCGAGGTCATCTTCACCGGCACCGGGCTCGAGGTGCTGTGGCGGAGCATCGTGTTCACGATCGGCTGCGGCTTCCTGATCCCGATCCCGTGGGTGCTGCGCTGGTACACGCGCTGGTTCGTCTCGCAATTCGCGCTGGTCGAACGCGGCGCGGCGGTGTGATGCGATCGGAGCGGCTTCAATAAGAGGCGTGCGCGAGCTACTTCCGCTCGCGCGCCATGCCTTCCTGTGCAACCGAGGCCACCAGCGTGCCGTCGGGTTTGAAGATCAGGCCGCGCGTCAAGGCGCGGCCGGCCTGCGCGCTCGGCGAATCCTGGGCGTAGAGCAGCCAGTCGTCGGCGCGGAACGGGCGGTGAAACCACATCGCGTGGTCGAGGCTCGCCGACATCAGGCGCTTGTCGAACAGCGTGCGGCCGTAGCGCGCCATCGATGCATCGAGCAGCGAGAAGTCTGACGCGTAGGCCAGCGCGCACAGATGCAGCGCCGGATCGTCGGGCAGTTTGGCTGCGGTGCGGATCCAGACATGGATGCGGCCGTCGTAAATCTTCTGGCCGAAATAGCGGCCGAGCTCGACCGGACGCAGCTCGATCGGACGGTCGGCTTCGTAGTAGCGGCGGATGAACTCCGGCATCTCCTTGAACATCGGCTGCTTCGACACTTCCTCCGCGGTGAGTTTCTCCGGCGGCGGCACGTCGGGCATCGTCTCCTGATGATCGAAGCTGTTCTCCTCCTCGGCGTGGAACGACACCATGATGGAGAAGATCGCGTTGCCGTGCTGGATTGCGGTGACGCGGCGGGTCGTGTAGCTCTTGCCGTCGCGGAGACGCTCGACCTGGTAGATGATCGGAATTTGCGGATCGCCGGGCAGGATGAAATAGCAATGGATCGAGTGCGGCAGCCGGCCCTCGACGGTGCGGCAGGCCGCGACCATCGCCTGTCCGATCACCTGGCCGCCGAACACCCGCTGCCAGCTGGTCTTCGGGCTGGAGCCGCGGAACAGGTTCACCTCGAGCTGCTCGAGATCGAGGATGGAGATCAGGTCGATCAGGCTTTTGGACATGGAAAGCTTCGCTTTTTCGTGTTCCGGGATGCGCTCGCGCGGCTTGCCGGCCAAGCGTCCGGAACGGCCGGACGCCACATTAAGTACCTTGTTTTGTGGCCCTGTTTCGCCCAGCTAATATCAGGTAGCAAGCACAGTCTGAGAGCGTACCACGCGTAAAGGGAAGGCATGTCGGCACAGCGAAGCATCGTGATTTGCGGAGGCGCGTTTGCAGGCCTGGCGCTGGCGCTGGCGCTGCGGCAGGGGCTCGGCCCCGACGTGCCCGTGATTGTCGCCGATCCGGCGCTGGCGTTGCGGCCGAGCCGCGATCCGCGCGCCACCGCGATCGTCGCGGCCTGCCGCCGTCTGTTCGAGACGCTCGGCGTCTGGGGCCAGGTCGCGCCGACCGCGCAGGCGATCACCGACATGGTCGTCACCGATTCCCGGCTCGAGGACGCGACGCGCCCGACCTTCCTGACCTTTGCCGGCGACGTCGCACCGGGCGAACCCTTTGCGCATATGGTCGAGAACCGCTTTCTGATCGATGCGCTGACGGCGCGCGCCGAGGCCGAAGGCGTCGCGTTGCGCGCCACTGCGGTGTCGACGTCGGATGCACGCGCCGACGGCGTCAGCGTGACGCTCGCCGATGGCACCGTGATCGATGCAGGGTTGCTGGTCGCCGCCGATGGTGCGCGCTCAAAGCTGCGCGAGCGCGCCGGCATCGCCACCCATGGCTGGGACTATGATCAATCCGGCATCGTCGTCACCGTCGGCCATGAGCGCGAGCATCACGGCCGCGCCGAAGAGCATTTCCTGCCCGCGGGTCCGTTCGCGATCCTGCCGCTGACCGGCAACCGTTCCTCGCTGGTGTGGACCGAGACGCGCAAGGATGCCGCGCGCATCACCGCGCTCGGCGACGAGGAATTTCACGCCGAGCTCGAGCAGCGTTTTGGTTTGCACCTCGGCGAGATCAAGGCGCTCGACAAGCCGCGCGCCTTCCCGCTCGGCTATTTCGTCGCGCGCTCCTTTATCTCAGAACGAATGGCGCTGATCGGCGACGCCGCGCATGTGATCCACCCGATTGCAGGCCAGGGGCTCAATATGGGCCTGAAGGATGTTGCGGCATTGGCCGAGGTCGTCGTCGACGCGGCGCGGCTCGGGATGGATTTCGGCCAGATCGATGTGCTCGAGCACTACCAGCGCTGGCGCCGCTTCGACACCATGGCGATGGGCGTTGCCACCAATTCGCTGAACTTCCTGTTCTCGAACGAATCGACTCTGCTGCGCACGGTGCGCGACATCGGCCTCGGCGTCGTCGACCGCCTGCCGCCGCTGAAGAGCATGTTCATCCGGCAAGCGGCGGGGTTGTCCGGCGAGGTGCCGCGGCTGCTGAAGGGCGAGGCGTTGTAGGCACGCCGTCGTCCTGGCGAAAGCCAGGACCCATTACCACCGCTGTTTGTTGTCTTGAGAGGCGCCAGCAACGTCTTTCATTTCCCATTCGCCGTCACGGCGTATGTTGGGGTGGACGGCCCCCGACGGCATCAGTGTGCCAGAATGAGGTCGGTAAGATCTCAGACAAGGGAGCCGTC
>NZ_JAFCJX010000056.1 GCF_018130695.1 Bradyrhizobium jicamae
ACGTATAAGCCGTAAAGCCATCGCGCAGGGAAGGCCGGATGCCTCCGCCGAACCTGTATGCTCGTGCGCGCACTCTTCTGTGCACATTGCGCGCGAGACCGCGGGTGCGGCGCGCACCCGGTCTTCCCTGCGCCCTCGCTATCGAGCGAGGGCGGAACGAGATGGAAAACTCGGACAAATCATGTCGCGAGAATGCGAAGCTGTATCCTCAATCTCATTGTCATCGCCCGGCTCGCCGCCTCCGCTGAAGCTACGGCGCGCCTGCGAGCGCAAGCCTCGTCGAAGCCTTGGCGTAGACGGGACCGGGCGACCCAGCCGCGGCTTATCGGCTCAACAACAACGGCCTCTGGAATACTGGATCACCCGCATGCGCGGGTGATGACACCGAAGCTAATGCGACCGTGCCAAACAAAACGCCACCACTTCCTCCAGCGCCGTCTTCATCGGCGACGACGGGAACAGCGCCAGCGCGTCGACGGCCATGGCGCCGTAGTGCTGGGCGCGGCTGATCGTGTCTTCCAGCGCGCGGTGCTTGGTCATCAGGCCGATGGCGTGGTCGAGGTCGTTGGATCCGATCTCGCCGCGCTCGAGCGCGCGCACCCAGAATTTCCGCTCAGAGTCATTGCCGCGGCGGAACGCCAGCACCACCGGCAGCGTGATCTTGCCCTCGCGGAAATCGTCGCCGACATTCTTGCCGAGCTTGGCGGACTTGCCGCCATAGTCGAGCACGTCGTCGACCAGCTGGAAGGCGATGCCGAGGTTCATGCCGACCGAGCGGCAGGCGGTCTGCTCGGCCTTCGGGCGGTTGGCGATGACAGGTCCGACCTCGCAGGCCGCCGCGAACAGCTCGGCGGTCTTGCCGCGGATGACGGCGAGATATTCGTCCTCGGTGGTCGCGGTGTTCTTGGCCGCGGCCAACTGCATCACCTCACCCTCGGCGATGGTGGCGGCGGCCGCCGAGAGGATGTCGAGTGCGCGCAGCGAGCCGACCTCGACCATCATCCGGAAGGCCTGGCCGAGCAGGAAGTCGCCGACCAGCACGCTCGCCTCATTGCCCCACAGCATCCGCGCCGACAATTTGCCGCGGCGGAGCTCGCTCTCGTCGACGACGTCGTCGTGCAGCAGGGTGGCGGTATGCATGAACTCGACCGCGGCGGCGAGCTTGATATGGCCGTCGCCGGAATAGTCAGACAATTGGGCCATCGCCAAGGTCAGCATCGGCCGCAGCCGTTTTCCCCCGGAGGAGATCAGGTGGTTGGCGACCTCGGGGATCATGGTGACCTCCGAGCCGGTGCGCGACAGGATGGTCGCGTTGACCCGTTCCATGTCGGCGGCCACAAGCCCCACCAGCCCGTCGATCGACGCATTAGACGGGCTCTCGAAGGGTACAATAACCGCCACGCTGGTCTCCAATCTTGCCGAAATCGCTCAATCCTGAGTTATAACAATAGAAACTGTGCGCGGGTGCGGCAAGGCCATGAAGTTGTTGACATGTGGTCGCATGGGGCCGACAGCCGCCCGGCATCGGGGCCGTCAAAGGAGAGCGATTTGCGGGAATTGGTTCGGACCAACGACATCGTGCTGGTCTCCGCCATCGGCGCGCTGCTCGATGGCGCCAACATCCATCATCTGGTGCTGGACCAGAACATGAGCATCATCGAGGGTTCGCTCGGCATCTTGCCCCGCCGCATCCTGGTGCATGAGGACGACAGCCGGCAGGCCCGCCAGCTGCTGACCGACGCCGGGCTCGGCCACGAATTGCGGCCGGATGAGTAATAACAGAGCGTTTTCAAGCGAAGTGGATCCCGGTTCGCGTGAAGAAAACGCGTCAAAAAAGGAGTCTGCCGCCGTCGTGACCGAAGACGCCTTCCTCGGCGGGCAGCTGGTGTTGCGGCAACCGAAGTCCGGCCATCGCGCCGGTCACGACGCGATGCTGCTGGCGGCGGCGACGCCGGCGCGCTCAGGCGATCGTGTGGTTGATTTCGGGGCCGGCGTCGGCGCCGCCGGTCTTGCGTTGGCCCGACGCATGCCGGGTGTCGACCTCGTGCTGGTCGAGATTGATCCGGCGCTGGCGGAACTCGCGCGCGCCAACGCGAACGCCAATGCGATCGCCGCCGATGTGAAGGTGCTCGATGTCGAGGCCACGGCCGAGACGTTTGCGGCCAATGGCCTCGCGCCCGACAGCGTCGACGTCGTGTTGACGAACCCGCCGTTCAACGATGCTGGCCGCCATCGCGCCTCGCCGGACAAGGTCCGGGAGATCGCCCATGTCGCGACCGCCACCACGCTGCAAGGCTGGGTTCATGCCGCGCGTCGCATTCTCAAGTCGAACGGCAAACTGGTTTTGATCTGGCGTGCCGATGGAATCGCTGAGGTGTTGCAGGCCCTCGATCGCGGCTTTGGCAGTGTCGAGATCCTGCCGGTTCACGCCGATGTGACCGCACCTGCGATCCGAATCCTGGTGCGTGCCACCAAGGGCGGCCGCGCGCCGACGCGCATGCATGCAGGCCTGCTGCTCAATGATGAGTCAGGTCTGCCTAAAAAAGAGGTGCAGGAGATGTTGGCGGGGAAGGGGAGATTGCCGCTGGCCGTGCCATGAGGAGCGGCTGAGGGCAGCGCGGCTGCCCAACCAGATCGCGTGTTTCGCGTTATTGCGGAGCGGTTTCCGACTGTCTTTCAGGCGTTGCCGTGAAGTTGACGACGGCCAGGAGGGTACCGATCAGCAGGATCAGCAGATAGATTTTCATGTCCGAGACTCCCCACTGCGCCATTGCAGCCCCAACAGCAGCCTTCTAATTGCAGAAAGCAAAACGCGTTCCGCGCATCCAATGACATCAGCGTGATAAAGAATGGTTAATCCGAGGTAACGGCATGAGTGAACAGAAAAGTGATCGCACGGGACTGCCGGGACTTATGGACAGGTTGCAAAGTCTGCTGCCGGCACGGCTGCGCCGCGGCGCGGCGGTGGTGCCGGTGGTGCGGCTATCGGGCGTGATCGGCGCGGTGACGCCGCTGCGGCCGGGCATGACGCTGTCGGGCGTGGCCAAGACTCTGGAGCGCGCCTTCGCCACCAAGAACGCCAAGGCGGTGGCGCTGGTGATCAATTCGCCCGGTGGATCGCCGGTGCAGTCGCGCCAGATCTACTTACGCATCCGCCAACTCGCGGCGGAGAAGAGCTTGCCGGTGCTGGTGTTCGTCGAGGACGTCGCGGCCTCCGGCGGTTACATGATTGCCTGCGCCGGCGATGAGATCTATTGCGACCCGTCCTCGATCCTCGGCTCGATCGGCGTGGTCGGCGGCAGTTTTGGATTCCAGGAGGCGATCAAGAAGATCGGTGTCGAGCGGCGGCTCTATACGGCCGGCAGCCACAAAGCGATGCTCGATCCGTTCTTGCCCGAAAATCCCGATGATGTCGCGCGGCTGAAATCGATCCAGCGCGAGATCCACGCGATCTTCATCGCACTGGTCAAGCAGAGCCGCAGCGGCCGGCTCAAGGGTCCGGACGACGAGCTGTTCACCGGCGAGTACTGGGCGGGCGAGACGTCGGTGAAGCTCGGCCTTGCCGACGGGATCGGCGATCTTCGCTCGACCTTGCGCGCCCGCTATGGCGAGAAGGTGCTGACGCCGGTCATCGCGCCGTCGGGTGGGCTGCTGTCGGGTCTGCTCGGCCGGCGGTCGCCGGGAGCGGGCTCGCTTGCGGCGCTGGATGGGATCAGCGGCCTGCCTGACGACCTGATCTCGGCGCTGGAAACGCGGGCAATTTGGGCCAAATTCGGCTTCTAACGTGGATGTGAGCGCGGCATTTAGTTCCAAATGTCCGATTGCGGCGCAGCCGGCCTTGCGCGAAAATGCCTGTCATTGGGGGCCTGACAGAAGTGAACGACAAGGAACGACCGATGCCGCCGTTTGTCGCATTCGCAGGCGTATTGGGCAGCCTGGCCGTGGTCCGCTGGGCGTACAAGACTGCCGTCCGGATCAACCAGGAGCTGGAAGAGGCGCGACTGGCCCGCATGGCCGAGGCCCCGGGCGAGATCAAGACCCTGCGCCGCGACCCCGTCACCGGAGCCTATCGCCCGGTCTAGGGCTAGAATCCCCCTCGCCCCGCTCTTGCGGGGAGAGGGTTGGGGTGAGGGGCCGCGTCCGCAAATTCGATGGACGTGAGTTCGCGGAGAGTCCCCCTCACCCGAAATCCGCGCGTTGCGCGGATTTCGACCTCTCCCCGCAGGCGGGGCGAGGTGAACAAGCCCCCATCGCCTTGATTCCTCAAGCCTCCGCCGATACGGTCCCGCGCGCTCAAAACCCCCCTCGCGAGACCGATTCTGACGATGGACGCCCTGCCTGACCATATGCGCCCGGAACGTTCGTTCCAGGGCTTTATCCTGGCTCTCCAGCGCTTTTGGGCCGAGCAGGGCTGCGTGATCCTGCAGCCCTACGACATGGAGATGGGCGCCGGCACCTTCCATCCCGCCACCACCTTGCGCGCGCTGGGGCCGAAGCGCTGGAACGCGGCCTATGTGCAGCCGTCGCGCCGGCCGAAGGATGGCCGTTACGGCGAAAATCCCAACCGGATGCAGCACTACTACCAGTTCCAGGTGATCATGAAGCCGTCGCCGCCGAACCTTCAGGACCTCTATCTGAAGTCGCTCGCCGCGATCGGCGTCGATTCATCCGTCCATGACATCCGCTTCGTCGAGGACGATTGGGAGAGCCCGACGCTCGGCGCCTGGGGACTCGGCTGGGAGTGCTGGTGCGACGGCATGGAGGTGAGCCAGTTCACCTACTTCCAGCAGGTCGCCGGCGTCGAATGCGCGCCCGTCGCGGGCGAGCTCACCTACGGGCTCGAGCGTCTCGCGATGTATGTGCAGGGTGTCGACCGCGTCTATGACCTGAACTTCAACGGCCGCGAGGGGGACGACAAGGTCACCTATGGCGACGTGTTCCTGCAGGCCGAGCAGGAATATTCGCGGCACAATTTCGAGTACGCCGACACGACGATGCTGTTCGAGCAATTCAAGATGGCCGAAGAGGCCTGCAGGAAATATCTCGCTGCCGGCTGGCGCGAGGGTGGCAACCAGAAGGAACATCTGATGGCCTTGCCGGCCTACGACCAGTGCATCAAGGCGAGCCACGTGTTCAATCTGCTCGATGCGCGCGGCGTCATCTCGGTGACGGAGCGGCAGAGCTACATCATGCGCGTGCGCGAATTGGCAAAAGCCTGCGGCGACGCCTGGGTCCACACAGAAGCGGGCAGGGCGGTCTGATGCCCGATCTCCTCCTCGAGCTGTTCTCCGAAGAAATTCCCGCGCGCATGCAGGCGAAGGCGGCCGATGATTTGCGCCGCATGGTGACCGACAAACTGGTCGCCGAAGGCCTGGTCTATGAAGGCGCGAAAGCCTTTGCGACGCCGCGCCGTCTCGCGCTGACCGTGCACGGCATTCCCGCGCGCCAGCCTGACCTGAAGACCGAACGCCGCGGCCCGAAGATGGGCGCACCGGATGCGGCGGTGCAGGGCTTTCTGAAGGCGACCGGTCTCAAGTCGCTCGATGAAGCGAAGATCCAGAAGGATCCGAAGGGCGATTTCTACATCGCGCTGATCGAGAAGCCCGGCCGCGCCGCGATCGACGTGCTCGCGGAAATCCTCCCCGTGATTATCCGCATCTTCCCCTGGCCGAAATCGATGCGTTGGGGCGCGCGCTCCGCCAAGTCGGGCGCGCTGACCTGGGTGCGCCCGCTGCATTCGATCGTTGCGACCTTCGGTCCCGAGACCGAAGAGCCCGAGATCGTGAAATTCTCCGTCGACGGTATCGAGGCCGGCCAGACCACGCATGGCCACCGCTTCATGGCGCCCGCCGCGATCTCGGTGCGCCGCTTCGACGATTACGAGGCCAAGCTGAAAGCCGCCAAGGTCGTGCTCGATCCGCAGGCGCGCAAAGACATCATCCTCGCCGACGCCAAGGAGCTGGCGTTCGCGCAAGGGTATGAGCTGGTCGAGGACCAGGTGCTGCTCGACGAGGTCTCGGGCCTCGTCGAGTGGCCGGTCGCACTGATGGGCTCGTTCGACAAGGAATTCCTCTCGATCCCCGACGAAGTGATCCGCGCCACCATCCGCAACAACCAGAAGTGTTTTGTGGTCCGCGACCCCAAGACGGGCAAGCTCGCCAACAAGTTCATCCTCACCGCCAACATCGAGGCGACCGACGGCGGCAAGGTGATCATCGGCGGCAACGAGCGCGTCATCCGTGCGCGGCTCTCCGATGCGAAGTTTTTCTATGAGACCGACCTGAAGACGAAACTTGAGGCAAGGCTGCCGAAGTTCGAGCAGATCGTGTTTCACGAGAAGCTTGGCACGCAGGCCGAGCGGATCAAGCGGATCGAGACGCTCGCCGCCGAGATCGCGCCGTTGGTCGGCGCCGACGTCGCCAAGGCCAAGCGAGCTTCGCAACTCGCCAAGGCGGATTTGCTCACCGAAGTCGTCGGCGAATTCCCCGAGCTGCAGGGCTTGATGGGCAAATACTACGCACAAGCGCAGGGTGAGGATGCATCGGTTGCCGCCGCGAGCGAAGAGCACTGGAAGCCGCAGGGGCAGGCCGATCGCGTGCCGACTGATCCGGTGAGCGTCGCAGTTGCGCTCGCCGACAAGTTCGACACACTGGCCGGCTTCTGGGCGATCGACGAGAAGCCGACGGGATCGAAAGACCCCTACGCGCTGCGTCGCGCCGCGCTCGGTGCGATCAGGCTGATCATCGAGAACTCCCTGCGTCTGCCGATTCTCAAGGCCGCCAGATCGGCCTTGTCCGGACAGTCGGTGAAAGCGGATGCTGACAAGCTGCCGGGCGACCTGCTCGCCTTCTTCGCCGACCGCCTGAAGGTCCAGCTGCGCGATCAGGGCGCGCGTCACGATCTCGTCGACGCCGTGTTCTCGCTGGGCGGTCAGGATGACCTGCTGCTCGTCGTCCGCCGTGTCGAGGCGCTTGGCAAATTCCTCGACACCGACGACGGCAAGAACCTGCTCGCCGGCACCAAGCGCGCCAGCAACATCCTCTCGATCGAGGAGAAGAAGGACAAGCGGACCTTCGACGGTGCGCCCGATGTCGCGCTCTACCGACTCGACGAGGAGAAGGCGCTGGCGAAGGCGATCGATCAGGTGAAGAGCGAAGCATCTGCTGCAGTTGCCAAAGAAGATTTTGCCGCCGCGATGAGCGCGATGGCGAAACTGCGTCCTGCCGTCGATGCGTTCTTCGACAAGGTCAAGGTCAACGACGACGACCCGAAGGTGCGCGAGAATCGCCTGAAGCTGCTCAACGAAATCCGCAGCGCCACGCGCGCGGTGGCGGATTTCTCCAGGATCGAGGGCTGATCCGTGGATCACGCGACGCTCGCCGCTTACGACAAGCAAGCGGGGGCGTTCGCGCAAGACTGGCACGAGCAACCCGCCCCTAGCGATCTGCAGGACATTGTCTCCCATTTCTTCATCACTGGCGGCGCAACCGCCGACATCGGCTGCGGCAGCGGCCGCGAGGTTGCCTGGCTCGCCGCAAACGGATTTGCAGCCGAGGGCTTCGATGCCTCCGACGGTCTGTTGACGGAAGCCCGCACGCGCTATCCTCAGCTGCGCTTCACGCGTGCCGATCTGCCAGATCTCTCCGGCATCGCCGCGGACAGTTTCGACAATGTGCTCTGCGAAACCGTGATCATGCATCTCGACCGCGCGCTGATTGCGCCGTCGGTGCGGCGCATGCTGGAGATCGTGAAGCCAGGCGGCGTGTTCTATCTGAGCTGGCGCGTCACGCGCGGCGATGATGCGCGCGATGTGCATGGCCGGCTCTACGCCGCGTTCGATGCGGCGCTGGTGCGGGCTGAACTCACCGAGACGACATCGCTGCTCGACGAAGAGGTCGTGAGCGCATCCTCCGGCAAAGTGATTCATCGCCTCGTGGTGAGGAAGCGTGGTTGAGCAACGAAATTGTAGGGTGGGCAAAGGAGCGCAGCGACGTGCCCGCCATCTACGGCGTGCTCGTGATGGTGGGCACGGCGCAAGGGCGCCTTTGCCCACCCTACAAAACTACAAACCAAAACAGAAAAGCCCCGCCTGGAGGGGAAGCCAGGCGGGGCTTTCAGGTCCGGTCGATCATCGCGCACATCCGCTTGCGCGGCGCCCGGACTCGTCGTTCAGGCTATCGTTATGCGCATGATCTTGGTCGGAAAACCGGCAAGCCACTTTTCCGGATCATGCGAACTAATCGACCACCTGCACGATGCGACGGCTGCGCGGCTCGACCAGCACGGTCGCGCCGTTCACAACGGTGTAGCGATAGGGCGTGGCGCCGAAACGCTGCGGCACGTCATAGGTGGTGATGCCGGTCTCGGGCAGCACGGTGCCGACCACGACGCGCTCCTGAACGGTATAGGTGGGCACGCGTTCCTGCACGACATATTCACGGAACGCCGGACGCTGCTCGACCACGATGCCCTGGTCCTCCTGGACCGCCACCGAGTTGCCGCGGACGATGCCGACGGTCTGCGCCTGTGCCAGGGACGGGATCGTGATCGCCGCAGCCACCGCGGCAACTGCAAGAATTCTGTTGTGCATGGCTCGCTCCATTCTCACGCTGGAAGGCGCCGGCCTACGCCAGCGCACCAGTCGAGCCAATGCATCGCACGCGCCGATGTTCCGGAGAATCCGCCGTCATATACGGGGCATTTTCGGGCAGATTCGTGAGGGCGGGAACTCATTGCTGCGCTGCGCGTCTTGATGTCGGAACTTGCTCAGCGGATAAACTGCCGCTCTCGATTCGACCTTCCGAACACAGCCGGGGACATTTCAATGCACATCACCGCAGCGCATCTGCCTGCCATCGTCGCTCTGATCGCAGGCGTCCTGATCCTGATCATGCCGCGGCTGCTCAACTACATCGTCGCGATCTATCTGATCTTCGTCGGACTGGTCGGCATGGGCGTCCTCAAGTGGTTGCACTTCTAGAGCGTTTTCAAGCGAAGTGGGCACCGGTTCGCAAAAGAGGAATCTAGCCCCCATACCCTAGTAGCCCCCCAGTGAGGGGTTTCGCGGCTTGCGCGGAACCCCTCAAAATGGTGTAAGGCGCGCATCTTCGACCCCTCCTATCCGGATTGTTGTCTGACATGGCCAAAGCCGTCGCGAAGTCAAAGAAAGTTGCTGCGAAATCAAAGTCTTCCGCATCCGCCCGGAAGGCCCCGCCGGCCCGCAAGGCGCTGACCAAGAGCGCGCCCAAGGTGGCTTCGAAGGCCGCTGCGAAGCCGGCCGCGAAAGCAGCGCCCAAGGCCGCGACGAAGCCGGCTGTGAATAAGCCTGTCGCGCGCAAGCCCGTCAGCAAGGCGCCGCCAGCAGTGAAGCCTGCGCCCGTCGCGAAGGCCGGCAAGTGGGTCTACACCTTCGGCGATGGCAAGGCCGAGGGCGATGCGACCTTCCGCAACCTGCTCGGCGGCAAGGGCGCCAACCTCGCCGAGATGGCCAATCTTGGTCTGCCGGTGCCTCCCGGCTTCACCATCCCGACCTCGGTCTGCACCTACTTCTATGACCACGACAAAACCTATCCGAAGGAACTGAAGGCGCAGGTCGACAAGGCGCTGGACTATGTCGGCAAGATCACCGGCAAGACGTTCGGCGACGCCAAGAACCCGCTGCTGGTCTCCGTGCGCTCCGGCGCGCGCGCCTCGATGCCGGGCATGATGGATACCGTGCTCAACCTCGGCCTCAACGACCAGACTGTCGAAGCGCTTGCCGCGCTCTCCGGCGACCGGCGCTTCGCCTATGACAGCTATCGCCGCTTCATCACGATGTATTCGGACGTGGTGCTCGGCTTCGAGCATCATCACTTCGAGGACATCCTCGACACCTTCAAGGACGGCCAGGGCTATTCGCTCGACACCGACCTGACCGGCGACGACTGGGTCGAGCTGGTCGGCAAGTACAAGGAAGCGGTGGCCAAGGAGATCGGCCGCGAGTTCCCGCAGGATCCGCACGACCAGCTGTGGGGCGCGGTGGGCGCGGTGTTTTCGTCCTGGATGAACGCGCGCGCGATCACCTATCGCAAGCTGCACGACATTCCGGAATCCTGGGGCACCGCCGTCAACGTGCAGGCGATGGTGTTCGGCAACATGGGCGAGACCTCGGCGACCGGCGTTGCGTTCACGCGCAACCCCTCGACCGGCGAGAGCAAGCTCTATGGCGAGTTCCTGATCAACGCGCAGGGCGAGGACGTCGTCGCCGGCATCCGCACGCCGCAGGACATCACCGAAGAGGCGCGCAAGGAAAGCGGCTCCGACAAGCCCTCGATGGAAGCCGCGATGCCCGACGCGTTCAAGGAGCTGACGCGGATCTACACCCAGCTCGAGAAGCACTACCGTGACATGCAGGACATGGAGTTCACGGTCGAGCAGGGCAAGCTGTGGATGCTGCAGACCCGTGGCGGCAAGCGCACGGCCAAGGCCGCGCTGCGCATCGCGGTCGAGCTCGCCAACGAGGGATTGATCTCCCGGAAGGACGCGGTGACGCGGATCGATCCGGCCTCGCTCGATCAGCTGCTGCATCCGACCATCGATCCCGGCGCCAAGCGCGACGTGATCGCGACCGGCCTGCCGGCGTCGCCAGGTGCGGCGTCGGGCGAGATCGTGTTCTCGTCGGACGAGGCCGCCAAGCTGCAGGCCGATGGCCGCAAGGTCATTCTGGTCCGCATCGAGACCTCACCGGAAGACATCCACGGCATGCACGCCGCCGAAGGCATCCTGACCACCCGCGGCGGCATGACCTCGCACGCCGCGGTGGTCGCGCGCGGCATGGGCAAGCCCTGCGTCTCCGGCTGCGGCACCATCCGCGTCGACTACGGCCGCGGCACCATGAGCATCGGCTCGCGCACCTTCAAGACCGGCGACGTCATCACCATCGATGGCTCGGTCGGTCAGGTGCTGGCCGGACGCATGCCAATGATCGAACCCGAGCTGTCGGGCGAGTTCGGCACGCTGATGGGCTGGGCGGATGAAGTCCGCAAGCTCGGCGTCCGCGTCAACGGCGATACGCCGGACGATGCGCGCACCGCGGTGAAGTTCGGTGCCGAGGGCATCGGCCTGTGCCGCACCGAGCACATGTTCTTCGAGGAGACCCGCATCCGCACCGTGCGCGAGATGATCCTCTCCGAGGACGAGCAGTCGCGCCGTCAGGCGCTGTCGAAATTGCTGCCGATGCAGCGCGCCGACTTCGTCGAGCTGTTCGAGATCATGCAGGGGCTGCCGGTCACCATCCGGCTTTTGGATCCTCCTCTCCATGAATTCCTGCCGCACACCCAGGCCGAGGTCGAGGAAGTGGCGCGTGCCATGAACACCGATCCGCGCAAGCTCGCCGATCGCGCCCGCGAATTGTCCGAGTTCAATCCGATGCTCGGCTTCCGCGGCTGCCGTCTCGCGATCGCCTATCCGGAGATCGCCGAGATGCAGGCCCGCGCGATCTTCGAGGCTGCGGTCGAAGCCGGCAAGCGCACCGGCAAGGCGGTCAACGTCGAGGTGATGGTGCCGCTGATCGCGACCAAGGCCGAGTTCGATCTGGTCAAGGCGCGCATCGATGGCACCGCGAAGGCCGTCATGAAGGAGACCGGCGCCAAGCTGAACTATGTGGTCGGCACCATGATCGAGCTGCCGCGCGCCTGCCTGATGGCTGGTGACGTGGCGCAGACCGCGGAGTTCTTCTCCTTCGGCACCAACGACCTGACGCAGACCACCTACGGCATCAGCCGCGACGACGCCGCGAGCTTCCTCGGCACTTACGTGGCGAAGGGTATCCTCGAGATCGATCCGTTCATCTCGGTCGATCGCGACGGCGTCGGCGAACTGGTCAAGATCGGCGTCGAACGCGGCCGCAAGACGCGGCCTGATCTCAAGGTCGGCATCTGCGGCGAGCACGGCGGCGATCCCGCCTCCGTCGCGTTCTGCCATCAGATCGGTCTCGACTATGTGTCGTGCTCGCCCTACCGCGTGCCGATCGCGCGTCTCGCCGCTGCGCAAGCCGCGCTCGGCAAGGAGATCGCAAGCCAGGCGTGAGGCGCGCGAGAAGTTCGAGAGATGCAAATGGCTGGGAGCGATCCCGGCCATTTTGATTTGGTCGACGCGCTTCCACAAAGCTGCGGCGAGGAACCGACGCGCGTAAAGCTTTGTTCACCATTCGCGTTGACGCGATATTTACCAATTCCCTCCGCCGCAAATTTACCAATGCGCGCGATGCGACATACGAAATGCCTGTGATCGCTTGAGTGTAGCGCGCTTGCAACGCTGATTAACTCCGCGGCAACCTAAATTCGATACCAACAATAAAGGTCGAATTGCACGGAAGTACTGCGTTCGATTGCACTCAGTAAGCGTTGCGTGAGCGTACGATGTTTGTGTTGCGTAACCAGCCGAAGGGCGCACGGTTTGCGCTCTTCGGCCTCGGTCTCAGCATCTTCGCGTTGATGCCGACCGAGATCGGATATCAGGATATCGCTTCCCTGCTCGCCCGCCAGCCGGGCGTCGCCGAGCGTTGGCAGAAGCGCGTGTTCTCCGCCGCGGGGTCCATCCAGGTCGCGACCTATAGTCTCGGGCGCCCGATCGGCACCTCCATTCCGCAAGTTGCCACCTATCGTCTCGCGAGCCTCGACAATCAGGGCATCGACATCACCGGCACCGTGACGCGCAATCCGATTGCAGCGCCGCCGCCGCGCTACCAGGCCGCCGATTTTCCCAAGGTCGATCGCACGCTGAAGGGCGACCGTCTCGTCGTGGCGAGGCCCGACGCCGTGCCGCCTGCGGCCCCCGCTGAAGCCGCGCCGGCGAGCGAGGATCCGGCGACATCGAACTCGTCCGTCAAGGGCATGAAGACCGTCGACAGCCTGCCCGCCGAGCGCGCGCCGCTCGATCCGGAACTGCAGGAGGCGCTGCGCGCGCCGCCGCTGCCGCAATATTCGACGTCGCTGCCGCAATATGATGTCTCGCTGTCGCTCGAGGCCGACCCGCTCGACGATCTCAAGAGCGCGCCCGCTCCGAAGTCGGTGACATCGGCCGCGCCCGCGCAGCCGCGCGATGCCTTCTCGTTCAAGACCTCGAGCCTGTTCTTCGGCTCGTCGATGGGGACGCCCGAAAGCATCGAGCGCTGGCAGCCCGGCGAGGAGCCGACCATCGTGATGCCGGCCACCGTGCCCGATCCCGACATGAAGATCATGGCCTCGCTGCCGGTCGACGCCGACAGCCCGGTCAAGGCCGGCGAGATGGGCGAGAGCATCGCGCCGAAGGGCGAGGTCAACGCCGACAACCAGCGCGCCAAGACGCCGGCCGAACGGCTCGGCCTGTTCGACGACAAGTCGCGCGCCAAGTCCGAGAAGTGCCTCGCCGAAGCCGTCTATTTCGAAGCCCGCGGCGAAGCCGTGCGCGGCCAGATCGCGGTCGCCCAGGTGGTGCTGAATCGCGCCTTCTCCGGCAAATATCCGGACACGGTGTGCGGCGTGGTCTACCAGAACAAGCACCGCCATCTGGCCTGCCAGTTCACCTTCGCCTGTGACAACAACAAGGATGTGATCCGCGAGCCCGACATGTGGGAGCGGGCGCAGAAGATCGCCAAGGCGATGCTCGACGGCCAGCTGTGGCTGCCGGAGGTCGACCGCTCGACCCACTACCATGCGTACTGGGTGCGGCCGTCCTGGGTCAGCGAAATGAAGAAGATGTACAAGTTCGGCGTCCACACCTTCTATCGTCCGCGCGCCTGGGGCGACGGCAGCGATGCGCCGAGCTGGGGCACCCCGGCGGAAACCGCCGCGATTTCCGCGCAGCTCGCCTCGGCGGCGCAGAGCTCGGCCGAACAGGGCAGCGCCAGGCGATAGTCGGGCAGCGGCAAGCCGCGGGGTAGCCCAATTGCTCTCGCCCGCAGCCGCATTGCTCTCGCCGATTTTGCAGGGCTGCCCTGCGGTGACAGTTTTTCCGCGCCGCCCCCTTGGGGTTTCCATGCAACTGCATTAACTCCCCGTAACCTGTTCGAACGGCCTTTGCGGGGGGAATGTCCATGGCGATCACTGCAGACGAGCTCCGACCGTCCTCCGGCAGCTGGCGCACGCCGCTCGTCATTATCGTCTGCGGTTGCGCGATCGCGCTGCTGAGCTTCGGGCCGCGCTCGAGCCTCGGCTTCTTCGTGCAGCCGATGAGCCGGGAATTCGCCTGGGGCCGTGACGTGTTCGGCCTGGCGCTGGCGCTGCAGAACCTGCTCTGGGGTCTCGGCCAGCCATTCGCGGGCGCGATCGCCGATCGCTTCGGCATCCTCCGCGTGATGGTGGTCGGTGCGCTGCTCTATGCCGCGGGCCTGCTGTTGATGCGCTACGCGTCGACGCCGCTGTCGCTCGATATCGGCGCGGGCGTCTTGATCGGCTTCGGTCTCTCGGGATCCTCCTTCAATCTCGTGCTGTCGGCCTTCAGCAAGCTGCTGCCGCCCGAGAAGCGCGGGCTTGCGCTCGGCGCGGGCACCGCTGCCGGCTCGTTCGGCCAGTTTCTCTTTGCGCCGTTCGGCGTCGCCATGATCGACAATTTCGGCTGGCAGTCGGCGCTCGTCGTGTTCGCGGCGTTGATGTTGTTGATCCTGCCGCTGTCGCTCGCGCTGTCGACGCCGCGCGCCGAGACCACGAATGTCCCGGCCGCCGACCAGCAGTCGTTCAAGACTGCGCTCGTGGAAGCCTTCGGCCATCGCTCCTACGTGCTGCTGGTGCTCGGTTTTTTCACCTGCGGCTTCCAGCTCGCCTTCATCACCGTACATCTGCCGGCCTACCTGGTCGATCGCGGCATTCCGGCCTCGACCGGCGGCTGGGTGATCGCGGCGATCGGGCTGTTCAACATCATCGGCTCGCTCAGCGTCGGCTATGTGCAGAACATCTTTCCGAAGCGCTACATCCTGTCACTGATCTATTTCACCCGCGCGATCTCGATCGTCGCCTTCATCTCGTTCCCGATCACGACCTTTTCGGCGGTTGCCTTCGGCGCGATCTCGGGCCTGACCTGGCTCTCCACCGTGCCGCCGACCTCGGCGCTGGTGGCGCTGATGTTCGGCACGCGCTGGTTTGCCACGCTCTACGGTTTCGCCTTCGTCAGCCATCAGGTTGGCGGCTTCCTCGGCGTCTGGCTCGGCGGCATCGTGTTCGAGCAGTTCGGTTCCTACACGCCGATCTGGTGGCTGTCGGTGCTGTTCGGCGTGCTGTCGGCGCTGATCAATTTGCCGATCGTCGAAGCGCCGGTCGCTCGCCCGGTTGCGCAGCCCGCCTGATGCGGTAAACACTCCCTCAAACCAATGTTTGGGGAGTGCTCATCGTGGCAACGTTCAAGGCGATCCGGATCGACAAGGCGGACAAGGGTACCACCACCGCGCTCACGCAGTTCGACGACGCCGAGCTGATGGATGGTGACGTCACGGTGTGCGTCGAGTGGTCGACGCTGAACTACAAGGACGGCCTCGCGCTCACCGGCAAGGCGCCGGTGGTGCGTCGCTTCCCGATGATCGCCGGCATCGACTTTGCTGGCACCGTCGAACAATCCGCACATCCCGACTGGAAGGCCGGCGACAAGGTCGTCTGCAACGGCTGGGGCATGGGCGAAACCCATCTCGGCGCCTATGCCGAGAAGGCCCGCGTCAAGGGCGACTGGCTGGTGAAACTGCCGGATGGCATCTCGGCGCGCGATGCGATGGCGATCGGCACCGCCGGCTACACCGCGATGCTCTCGGTGCTGGCGCTGGAGAAGCATGGCCTGACGCCGAAGAGCGGCCCGATCGCAGTCACCGGCGCAGCCGGTGGCGTCGGCTCGGTTGCGACAGCCATTCTCTCCAAGCTCGGCTATCACGTCATTGCCTCGACCGGACGCGCGGCCGAGGCCGACTATCTGAAGGGCCTCGGCGCCGCCGAGGTGATTGACCGGGCCGAGCTTTCAGGCACGCCCAAGCCGCTGGCGAAGGAGCGCTGGGCCGGCGGGGTCGACAGCGTCGGCTCGACCACGCTCGCCAATCTGCTCTCCATGACCAAATACGGTGGCGCAGTCGCCGCCTGTGGCCTGGCGGCCGGCATGGACCTGCCGTCCTCGGTCGCGCCCTTCATTTTGCGCGGGGTGTGCCTTCTCGGCATCGATTCCGTGATGTGCCCGATCGAGCGGCGCCGGGTCGCCTGGCAACGTCTTGCCAGTGACCTGGACAAGGCAAAACTCGCTGATATCACTAAGGAAATTTCGCTGGACGAAGTCGTGTCCTTTGGCCCGAAAATCCTCGCCGGCGAGGTCCGCGGTCGAATCGTGGTAAAAATAGTCTAACGGCGTTCAGACTTTACCAACCAAGCTGCTCCAATGTTGCCACGGTTGGTATGGTAAGCAGCGGGTAAAGAGGCCGCGCGACCCGGGACGGGGGGTTACCGTTGTCCGGTCGCGTGCAAACTCAGGCGGGTGCCCGCGCTCGGTAAGTTGGAGTAGCTGCATGCTTGCGCGTTTGGTGTTGGGGGCCGTCACGGCCGGGGCGATGGTCGTGCCGGCATTCGCAGGCATGATGAACGCCGAAGAGGCGCGCAAATTCGTCGCCGGCAAGGTATTCGCCTTTACCTGTTTCGATGGCACTCGTGGCGCCGGTCGCATCCTCGATGACATGGGTGCCGCAGGCTCGATCCAGTTCTCCGGCTCCGGTCCGATCCGCCACGTCCGTCTGCCCGGCAACACGCTGCAGGTGCGCGGCCAGGCCGTGTGCGCCTCGCTGAAGGGGATCCCGTTCGAGCCCTGCTTCAATCTTGACAAGCACGACGATCGTTCGTTCCGCGGCTCGGTTTCGGGCATGGGCTTCGCCTATTGCGAGTTTCGTCACCAGGGTGCGCAGCAGATGCTGATGGCACGCTCTGTCGCACGGCCGCGTTCGCTGAACGCGACCGATCAGACGCGCTCGGCGGATGCGTCGCACAGTGACGTCACCGCGCGCGTGGAAACGCCGCGCGTCGAGAGCACCAGGCTCGAGCCGGTCAAGGCGGAGCCTGCAAAGACCGAGAGCGCGCCCGAATTGCGCCGCTCCACCGATTAGCTTCAGCACTCGCGCTTCGCAGAGCAGCATTATATCCGCCGCCAAGCCGTAGTGATACGGATGGCGGCCTTCATGCGTTGGTAGCTACTCAACATCCAACGTTCGACGCCGGGTCGGACGTGGCCCACGTTTGAGTAGAAACCTATTATGGCGCTGTATTTCTTTCGCATCAGCCACGGCGACTATGCCGGCGCATCGGATCAGGGCACTGAATTCGACAGCCGCGATGCCGCGTGGGCCGAGATGACCAAAGTGTGCGGCAACCTGCTCGGCAGCATCTCGCGCAATCTCAAGCCGAACAGCGAATGGCAGATGGAGATGCTCGACGAGGGCAAGAAGCCGGTGTTCAGGATTCGCCTCGTCGCGGATGCGCTCGGCTGACGGCGAAATTCCCGGACTCGCCAGCATTCGGTTGTCCAACCGCTTCAGTCGTCAGCTTTGCTTCGCGCGCCTCCCGGTAGTTCTACGGCACTATGCCCGTCAGGCTGCACAGTTAACGAAGCATAAAAGCGATTGCGGTAAATTTGTAGGCATGCATTTGCCCAGGCCTCTTTTCGAGGCCGGCCGTAATCGGGATTTATTTCATGCGCGGCTTTTCCATCCGGCTGACCCACAAGGTCATGGCTATCGGTGCGGTCGGCCTTGCCGGCCTGCTCGCCTTCGGTGCGATCTATCAGGTCGGCTCCTCGTCGCAGGACGCCTCGCGCGCGCTGGCCAACAATGTGCGAGGGATCTCCGACCTCAACAAGCAGATCATGATCGAAATGCTCGAGGCGCGGCGCAATGAGAAGAATTTCCAGCAGCGCCATAATGAATCCTACGCCAGGACGCACGCCGAGCTGGTCGTGACCATCGACCGCGACTTCGACCGCCTACAGGCGCAGATGCGCGCCGCCGGCATGGCCGATCTCTCGGACAAGGTCGCGCGGGCGCGTGACGGCTTCAAGAGCTATGCCGCCGATTTCAACGGCGTCGTCGCTGCCGAGACCAAGCTCGGCCTGAACGAAAACCTCGGCCTGAACGGCTCGCTGCGTGCGGCGGTCCATGACGTCGAGACCAAGGTCAAGAAGGTCGACGATCCCCGCATGCTCAGCTGGATGCTGATGATGCGGCGGAATGAGAAGGACTTCATGCTGCGGCGCGACGCAAAATATATGGCCGAGTTCAAGAAGTCGCTCGGCGAATTCACCGATGCGCTGTCGTTCGTGGCGATCCCGACCGAGCTGTTCGACGACATCACGGCGAAGCTCGATACCTATCAAAAGGGCTTCATGGCCTGGGCCGAGACGACCCAGCAGAGCGCCGCCTACGACGCCAGCATGATGAAGACGTTCCGGGCGTTCGAGCCGCTGATGGTCCAGGTCGGCGAGGGCGTCGAGCGGCTGCACAAGCAGGCCGACGCGGCCGAGGCGGCGACACGCGAGCAGACCGGGATGTGGATGCTGGTCGCCTTCGCCCTGTCCGTGCTGTTCGTCCTTGGCGTTTCGTTCCTGATCGGCCGCTCGATCTCGGCCTCGCTGGCTGCGATGATCGGCGCGATGACGAAGCTTGCCGGCGGCGATGTCCGCATCGCGATCCCCGGCCTCGGCCGCAAGGACGAGATCGGCGAGATGGCCGGCGCCGTCGAAGTGTTCAAGAACAACATGGTCGAGGCCGAGCGGCTGCGCGGCGAGCAGCAGGCGGTGGAGCGGCGCCAGGCGGAGCAGCGCAAGTCCGACATGCGCGAGCTCGCCAATGCTTTTGAGGGCGCGGTCGGCAGCATCGTCGAGACCGTTTCGTCCGCTGCCGCGGGGCTCGAGGCTTCGGCCAACACGCTGACCCGATCCGCTGCACGCTCGCAGGATCTCGCCACCGCGGTCGCGTCCGCATCGGAGGAGGCTTCCACCAACGTGCAATCGGTGTCGTCGGCGAGCGAGGAGATGACGTCCTCGATCAACGAGATCAGCCGTCAAGTGCAGGAATCCTCGCGCGTGGCAGGGGAGGCGGTCAGCCAGGCGCAGAAGACCAACGAGCGCGTCGGCGAACTGTCGAAGGCGGCCGCGCGCATCGGCGATGTCGTCGAGCTGATCAACACCATTGCCGGTCAGACCAACCTGCTGGCGCTGAACGCCACGATCGAAGCGGCGCGCGCCGGCGAAGCCGGGCGCGGCTTCGCGGTGGTCGCGGCCGAGGTCAAGGCACTCGCCGAGCAGACCGCAAAGGCGACCGGCGAGATCAGCCAGCAGATCTCCGGGATTCAGGCGGCCACGCAGGACTCGGTGATTGCGATCAAGGAAATCGGCAGCACCATCGCGCGCATGTCGGAAATTTCCTCGACCATCGCCGCCGCGGTCGAAGAGCAGGGCGCCGCGACCCAGGAGATCTCGCGCAACATCCAGCAGGCGGCGCGCGGGACGGCCGAAGTCAGCGGCAACATCACCGACGTGGAGCGTGGCGCCGGCGAAACCGGATCGGCCTCCGCCCAGGTCCATGCATCCGCGCAATCGCTCTCGAGCGAAAGCAACCGCCTCAAGATCGAAGTCGCGCGGTTCCTCGACTCGGTGCGGGCGGCCTGACGGAGAGTGCGGTGGCGACCGCCAATGCGCATGTTTTCGCGCGGGCCTCCACCGCAACGTGCCATGAGATTGCTTTGAGCGTATAACGTGTATTTTGCGAAATTCTCACTAACAGTAGTCCTACGGACGCCGCGTTAACCAAGCGTCGAGCGGCATTCACTATCCTGAACCGTCGTCCGTTGCACGGGCGGTTGGAATCGCGTCGCAAATGCACCCAGTATTGCCGGAGAGTGCCATGACCCGATTGATTCAGAACATGCGCATCGGGACCAAGCTCGCCCTCACATCCATGCTGGCGGTGTTGCTGGTCGGCGCGATGATCTACCTGCAGGTTCACGGCGGGACGGATGTCCGCAAGGCCAACGCGTATGCCGCAGGGCAGCAGGCCATTTCCCGCGATGCCGCCGCCACCCTGGCGGAGTTGCGCGCCATGCAGCTTGCGGTCCGCGACATGTTGCTGGCCGGCTCGGAAGCCGACCTGCAGAAAGCCGATGAGGCGTTCGCGCGACGCAAGTCGGCAGCGCTCAAGCATGCTCAGGAGATGGCGCGATTGTCAAAATCGCCCGAGAACGGCCAGCGCATCGCGCGGATACTGGCCCTGATCGAAGATTTTCAAAAGGGCAAGGATCAACTCGAGGCGGTGCGCAAGCAGGCCGTCGCCCTGGAAGCGAAGCGCGCTGCGGGCGCGAGCGCCCCCGAAACGATGACCCAGCTTGCCAAATTTGCCGAAGAGGTCGCGCGAATTCGCAAGGACATCACTCAGCCCGTCAATGCCGAAATCGAGAGCACGGCGGAGAAGGTCGCCGAGTTCGCCAATCATCGCAGCGAGGATGCACGGCAGTCGGCCATGGCGGAGGAGGCGTCGGTCGAACGCACCTCGCTCCTGGTCGGCATCGGCGTGGCGCTGCTGCTGGTCGGCAGCTGGATCTTCTCGTTGTTCACGATCGCGCGCCCGATCCGGGCCCTGACGGTTGCGATGGAGGAGCTGGCGGGCGGCAATTTCGGCGTGGTTCTCCCCGGCCTCGGGCGCAAGGATGAGGTCGGCGGCGTGGCCTCCGCAGTGGAGAAGTTCAAGCTGGTGTCCGAGCAGAAGGCGCGCGAGGAGGCCGAGGCCAAGATCAGGCAGGACGCGACTGCCGCGGCACAGCGCAAGGCCGAGATGGCCAGGCTGGCCGATGCCTTCGAGAGCGCGGTCGGCGAGATCATCGAGACGGTGTCCTCGGCCTCGACCGAGCTCGAGGCTTCGGCGACGACGCTAACGGCAACTGCCGAGCGCGGGCAGGAACGTGCCACCATGGTGGCGGCGGCATCCGAAGAGGCCACCGCCAATGTGCAGTCGGTGGCATCCGCGACCGAAGAGCTGTCGTCCTCGGTCACCGAGATCAGCCGCCAGGTGCAGGAATCGGCGCGGATGGCGAGCGAGGCGGTCAACCAGGCCCATGTCACCAATGACCGCGTCAGCGAGCTGTCGAAGGCGGCGACGCGGATCGGCGATGTCGTCGAGCTCATCAACACGATTGCCGGGCAGACCAATCTTCTCGCATTGAACGCTACGATCGAGGCCGCGCGCGCCGGCGAGGCCGGGCGTGGTTTTGCGGTGGTCGCCTCCGAGGTGAAGGCGCTGGCCGAGCAGACCGCGAAGGCAACCGGCGAGATCGGTCAGCAGATCACCGGCATCCAGGGGGCGACGCAGGATTCCGTCAAGGCGATCGAGCAGATCAGCGGCACGATCGGGAAGCTTGCCGAAATCGCTTCGACGATCGCGGCTGCGGTCGAAGAGCAGGGCGCGGCGACGCAGGAGATCTCGCGCAATGTGCAGCAGGCCGCGCAAGGCACCGAGCAGGTCTCGGCCAACATCACCGACGTGCAACGCGGTGCGACCGAGACCGGCACGGCATCCGCACAGGTGCTGAGCGCGGCGCAGTTGCTCTCGACCGACAGCAACCGCCTCAAGCTCGAAGTGTCGAAATTCCTCGGCACTGTGCGGGCCGCCTGATTCTGTTTCTCTTTCTTGGCGAACGATGCGTCCGTCCGAAGTGACGGGCGCGTTCTTGCTTGGCCGCTTGCGTGCGCATCATGCTTGTGCACGTCGATGAGCAGAGCGCGGGACTTGGCTCCGACCTTCGACTGATCCGAGATCACATCTCGCCGCATGTGGCGCGATTGGCCGCAGCCAGCCCCGTATTTGGACGGACCGGCCCATAAGGAAATCTAAAGCATATAGGATCCTAATGTTTCTGAACAGAAATTCTATTTTGGATATTGGATCATGCGTGTCACGCTCAGAACTGCTCTCATCGGCGTCGTCGCGACGCTCGTCACCTTGCTCGCCGCACAGGCCTGGATGGCGATTTCAAGGACGCAGGCGATCAATGCCAACGCCGAGGACCTCGCGACCAACTGGTTGCCGTCGATCAAGATCCTCGGCGAGATCAAATATGCAACGACGCGCGTTCGCCTGATTGCGGGCCGCATCATCCTGACGTCGGATGCCGAGCAGCGTCGCACGCTCGAGACGCAAGTGGCCGAGTTTGAAAAGAAGCTCGGGCAGGAATTCAAGATCTATGAGCCGCTGATTGCGTCGCCGGAGGAAACCAGGATCTGGGAGGCCTTCAAGGACAAGTGGAACGGCTATCTCGCATTGCAGAAGCGGGCAATCGATGCGCATGTGGCCGGCAATGCATCAACTGCCATGCAGATATTCAACAACGACTGCGTCAAGGCATTCGATGCCGCCTTGGTCGTTCTGGATTCCGATATCGAGCTGAACAACAAGGGCTCTGATCAGGCCATCACGGATGCACGGCAGACCTACGGCACGGCGCGTCTTGCGACCTTCGTGCTGGCCGGCGTTGCACTTCTGATCGGGATCGTCGCGGCTTTATTCGTCATCTTCCGGATCGCGAGGCCCTTGCAGCGCATGAACGGAACGATGGGTGTCATCGCCGACGGCAATCTCGACACCGAGATCGCCTACGCCGAGCGGCGCGACGAGATCGGCGACATGGCGAAGGCGCTGCAGGTGTTCAAGGACAACGGACTGCGCGTCCGCCGCATGGAAGCTGAGCAGAAAGAGGCCGAGCGGCATGCCGCTGCGCAGCGCAAGGCCGACATGATCCAGCTTGCGGATACGTTCGAGAGCGCGGTCGGCGAGATCATCGAGACGGTGTCCTCCGCCTCGACCGAGCTCGAGGCGTCGGCAACGACGCTGAGCTCCACTGCCGAGCGGGCGCAGGAACGCGCGACCGTGGTGGCTGCGGCGTCCGAGGAGGCTTCGGCCAATGTGCAATCGGTGGCGTCGGCCACCGAAGAGCTGTCGTCCTCGGTCACCGAGATCAGCCGCCAGGTGCAGGAATCGGCGCGGATGGCGAGCGAGGCGGTCAACCAGGCCCATGTCACCA
>NZ_JAFCJX010000057.1 GCF_018130695.1 Bradyrhizobium jicamae
TGCGCATCGGGCTCGAAGCCTTCCAAGCCATCAAATTTGGCGCCACTCTGGGGCTCCGCGATGTGTGAATCGAACAGGTAAAGAACGGGGAGAGGGGGAGAGTTTTACGACCGGTAATCCCCGTTGATCGCGACATACTCCTTGGTGAGGTCGCAAGTCAGAACGCGGTCGCGGCCCTTGCCGAGGCCGAGCGCGACCTTGATCTGGACCTTCTGCGCCTTCATCGCTTCGGAGACGTCCTTCTCGTTGTAGGACGGATCGCGCGCGCCGCTCTTGGCGACGCGGATGCCGTTGAAGGAGATCGAGAGCTTGTCGCGGTTGGCGGGCTCGCCGGCCTTGCCGACCGCCATCACGACGCGGCCCCAATTGGCGTCCTCGCCGGCGATCGCGGTCTTCACCAGCGGCGAGTTGGCGATCGACATCGCGATCCGGCGCGCCGAGTGCTTGGTCGTGGCGCCTTCGACCACGACCTCGACCAGCTTGCGCGCGCCTTCGCCGTCACGCGCCACCTGCTCCGAGAGATTGGCGAGCACGCCGAAGAACGCCTTCGAAAATGCCTTCAGCCGCGGGTCGCTGGCGCGGGTGATCTTCGGCGCGCCGTTTGCGGCGGCCGCACCCGTGGCGAACGCCAGCAGCGTGTCCGAGGTCGAGGTGTCGCCGTCGATCGTCACCGCATTGAACGTGTCCTCGACGCCGCCCTTGAGCAGCGCCTGCAGCACGCCCGCCGACAGCGGCGCGTCGGTGAAGACGAAGGACAGCATCGTCGCCATGTCCGGCATGATCATGCCGGCGCCCTTGGCCATGCCGTTGATCGTCACCTTGGCCTTGCCGAGCTTCACGGTCGCGGTCGCGACCTTCGGGAAGGTGTCGGTGGTCATGATCGCGCGCGCCGCGTCCATCCAGTGGTCGGCGGTCGCGCTTCCTGCGAGCGTCGCCAGCACGCCGTCGAACTTGGTGGCGTCGAGCGGTTCGCCGATCACGCCGGTGGAGGCGAGGAAGATGTCATTGGCCGAGCAGCCGACCGCCTTCGCCGCGATCTGCGCGGTCAGCGCGGTCGAGGCCTTGCCGGTCTTGCCGGTGAAGGCGTTGGCATTGCCGGAGTTGACCACCAGCGCACGTGCAGCACCGCCCTTCAGCTTGGCGCGGCACCATTCGACCGGCGCCGAAGGGCACTTTGACTTCGTGAACACGCCGGCGACCGTGGTGCCCTTGTCGAGCAGCGCCAGCAGCACGTCGGTGCGGCCCTTGTAGCGGATCCCGGCGGCGGCCGTCGCAAGCTTCACACCCGCGATCTCGGGCATGGCGGGAACATCAGTCGGGGCGAGGGGCGAGACGGCGGTGGACATGGTGGGCTTCCGGTGACGGGGAGGGAAGCGCTTCCTATCATCTCGTTTCGTGCAGGGGGAGAGGGCGACGACGGGGAAGAGCTGTCATGAATCGTTCAAACAGCTTCGTGAATCGCCGCCGTCCTTCACCTCCCCTTGAAAAGGGGAGGTCGTTTTGCTCGTGAGAGCAAAACGGGTGGGGATCATGTCTCTCCGCGAACGGCGAACGCCGGTGCGCGCGGCTGACCCCCATCCCGACCTTCCCCCTTTCAGGGGGAAGGAGAAAACGCAAATGGCCGGGACATGCCCGGCCATCGCAACATCGAAAATATCCGCGGCTTACTTCTTCGCCGGAGGTGCCATCTTGTTGTCGGCGGGCTTGGCCGGATCGGCCGGCTTGGCGTCCGACTTCGCGGTCTCCTCCGGCTTGTCCATCCGCTCGACCTTGGCGGCCTCGCGCAGCTTGGCGACGTAGTCGGCCTGCGCCTTGCGGGTCACGTAGGTCTCGATCTGCGCCTTGACCTGCTCGAAGGGCGGAGCGGCGCGGTTGCGCTTTTCCTCGACCTTGATGACGTGCCAGCCGAACTGCGACTTCACGGGGTCGGAGATCTTGCCCGGCTCGAGCGAAAACGCCACCGCGGAGAATTCCGGCACCATCTGCTCCTTGGTGAAGAAGCCGAGATCGCCGCCGTCGGCCGCGCCCGGATCCTTGGACTTCTTCTTGGCGAGTTCGGCGAAATCGGCGCCCTTGTCGAGCTCGGCCTTCACCGCCTTGGCCTCGTCCTCGGTCTCGACCAGGATGTGGCGGGCGCGCACTTCCTGCTCGCCGGTGATCTGCTTGGCGGCGTCCTCATAGACCTTCTTCATCGCCTCGTCGGTGGTCGCGGCCTTGCCCTCGCTGGCGAGCAGGCTGTCCATCAGCAGGCGATTGCGGGTAAAGGCGAGGCGCTTCTTGAAGTCCTCGGAATTCTCGATCTTCTTGTCCTCGGCGGCCTTGGACACGATCTTCATGTCGATCAGGAAGGCCAGCACGTTGTCCTTCTTGGTCGCCGGGTCCATCTGGGCGAGGCTCGGGCCGAGCTCCTCTTCGGCAAGCGCCACGTCGCTGGCGCGGATTTCAGCGCCGTTCACCTTGGCCAGCACCGGGTTGTCCTCGGCGAGAGCGGGCAGACCGGCCGCCACGAGCGCGGCAATACCGCCGGTCACGGCCAGGGTGGCCAGGCCGAAGCGCAGGCCGGTTTTCGTTCGCGGGAGCGAGGTGGTCATGCAAAATCCTTGTCGTATAGGGGGATGCTCGGGCGCGGCGGACACTCGCCCAATCGCGCTGCCTTGGCAACGCGAAAAGTCTGTCAAAATGATGAATTCCTTGACATCTTGCCGCCGTTGACAACCCCCCGACCGGACCATATTTCTGGCCAGTCGTGTCAGCGGCCATAGCGCTTATTTCACTGGTGTTTTTGGCCGTTGAACCTTGGATTGCCTGTTTCCCACTCAATTGACGGATGGGTCCCTCAAGTCAGGGGTTCGAACCGTATCGCGTCACGGTGAGTTGATAGGCGATCTGGACCACCTCTGACTGCCCTCGGGACCGAAAAGAACAGGAAATTCGCATGATCGGCGCGCTCGCCCGCAAGTTTTTCGGCTCCGCCAACGACCGTCGCGTCAAGGGGTACCAGTCCCGCGTCAATGCCATCAACGCCCTGGAGCCGGAGCTTGTGAAGCTCTCGGACGAGGCGCTGAAGGCGCGCACCGAGGAATTCAAGGCGCAGCTTGCCCAAGGCAAGACGCTCGACGACATCCTGGTCCCGGCCTTTGCCACGGTCCGCGAGGCCGCCAAGCGCACCCTCGGCCAGCGCCATTTCGATGTTCAGCTGATCGGCGGCATGGTGCTGCACGAGGGCGACATCGCCGAGATGAAGACCGGTGAAGGCAAGACGCTGGTCGCGACGCTCGCGGTGTACCTCAACGCGCTCGCCGGCCGCGGCGTCCACGTCGTCACCGTCAACGACTACCTCGCCCGCCGCGACTCCGGCTGGATGGGCCAGATCTACACCTTCCTTGGCCTCTCCACCGGCGTGATCGTGCACGGCCTCGACGACGCCGAGCGCAAGGCGGCCTATGCCTGCGACATCACCTACGGCACCAACAACGAATACGGCTTCGACTACCTCCGCGACAACATGAAGTACCGCCTGGAGGACATGGTCCAGCGCAGCCACTTCTACGCCATCGTCGACGAAGTCGACTCCATCCTGATCGACGAAGCGCGCACGCCGCTGATTATCTCCGGCCCGCTCGACGACCGCTCGGACTTCTACAACACCATCGACACTTTCATGCCGAAGCTGGAGAAGAAGACCGACTACGAGGTCGACGAGAAGCAGCGCACGGTGACGCTGACCGAAGGCGGCATGGAGAAGATTGAGACCCTGCTGCGCGATGCTGGCCAGCTCAAGGGCGAGTCGCTGTACGACGTCGAGAACGTCTCGGTCGTGCATCACGTCAATCAGGGGCTGCGGGCGCATACGCTGTTCAGCCGCGACAAGGACTATATCGTCCGCGAGGGCGAGGTCGTGATCATCGACGAGTTCACCGGACGCATGATGCAGGGCCGGCGTTACTCGGAAGGCCTGCACCAGGCGCTGGAAGCCAAGGAGCACGTCCAGGTCCAGCCGGAAAACCAGACGCTGGCCTCGATCACCTTCCAGAACTATTTCCGCATGTACGAGAAGCTCTCGGGCATGACCGGCACGGCGCTGACCGAAGCCGACGAGCTGTTCGACATCTACAAGCTCGAGGTCGTGGAGATCCCGACCAACCTGCCGGTGGCGCGTCTCGACGAGGACGACGAGGTCTACCGGACGCAGGGCGAGAAATACGCCGCGATCCTGGCCGAGATCGAGCGCGCCAACAAGCGCATGCAGCCGGTGCTGGTCGGCACCGCGTCGATCGAGAAATCAGAGGTGCTGGCTGAGGTCCTCAAGCGGGCCGGCTACAAGCAGATCGACTTCGGCTCCGAATCCGGCATGCAGAAGCTCTATGCCGCCGCGCGTGCCGGCAAGCCGGCCAAGCTGTTCGCGGTGCTGAACGCGCGCTTCCACGAGCAGGAAGCCTACATCGTCGCGGAAGCCGGCGTGCCCGGCGCGATCACGATCGCCACCAACATGGCCGGCCGCGGCACCGACATCAAGCTCGGCGGCTCGCTCGAGATGCGGCTGCAGCAGGAGACCGCAGGGATCGAGGACGAGGCCGAGAAGGCCAGGAAGATCGAGGCGATCAAGGCCGACATCGAGCGCTTCCGCGAGATCGTCCTGAAGGCCGAAGAGGATTTCGAGGTCGAGCCCGCCAAGGGCAGCAAGCCCGCGAAGACCGTGAGGAAGCCGGGCGGCCTCTACATCATCGGCTCCGAGCGCCACGAATCCCGCCGCATCGACAACCAGCTGCGCGGCCGCTCCGGCCGCCAGGGCGACCCCGGCCGCTCGAAGTTCTTCCTGTCGCTGGAAGACGATCTGATGCGCATCTTCGGCTCCGACCGGCTCGACAGCATGCTGCAGCGGCTCGGCCTGCAGGAAGGCGAAGCCATCATCCACCCCTGGATCAACAAGGCGCTGGAGAAGGCACAGCAGAAGGTCGAAGCGCGCAACTTCGACATCCGCAAGAACCTGCTCAAGTTCGACAACGTCCAGAACGACCAGCGCAAGGCGATCTTCGACCAGCGCGTCGACCTGATGAAGGACGAGAGCGTCGCCGAGACCATCACCGACATGCGCCATGCCTTCATCGAGGACGTGGTGACCAAGCACGTGCCCGAGCATGCCTATGCCGAGCAGTGGGACGTCGCAGGCCTCAAGGATGAGTTGAAGCGCGTGCTCGACATCGATCTTCCGGTCGACCAATGGGCCGGGGAAGAGGGCATCGCCGACGAGGAATTGCTGACGCGTATCGAGACCAGGGTCGACGAGCACATGGCGGCCAAGGTCGCGCAGTGGGGCCCCGAGGTGATGCGCTACGTCGAGAAGACCATCCTGCTGCAGACGCTGGATCATCTCTGGCGCGAGCACCTGATCATGCTCGACCATCTGCGCCAGGTGATCGGCTTGCGCGGCTACGGCCAGCGCGATCCCTTGCAGGAGTACAAGCTCGAGGCCTTCAACCTGTTCGAGACCATGGGCGCGCATCTGCGCGAGGCCGTCACCGCGCAGCTGATGCGGGTCGAGATCATTCCGCCGGAAGAGCAGCAGCCGGTGCTGCCGCAGATGGAAGCCCACAAGTTCGACCCGAATACCGGCGAGGACGAACTGGCCTTCGCCAATGCCCCGCTGGTGCCGCATACCCCGGCCGCCGATCGCGACCCGAAAAACCCCGCCACCTGGGGCAAGGTCGGCCGCAACGAGGACTGCCCGTGCGGCTCAGGCAAGAAGTACAAGCACTGCCACGGCAAGTACGCGTAAGGGGAGCTCGCTAACGTTGTGCCATCAGCGCCGCTGCCTGCGCCGCAGTGACGCACCTATAAGTTGCCTGCAATTGCGGAGAAATTGTGGGAGCAGATATACTACCGTCCTATGTTTCGCAGTCTACCGATCGTGCAACCGTTTTGGATACTCGCTCACTTTGTTGAAGTGGTGGTCCAATGGGAAAAGTATTCGATGTCTTCCTTTCATACAAAAGCGAAGATCATCAATGGGTCGATCGTCTCAAGAGTGCACTTGTTGATCGGGGCGTGTGTGTCTGGTTGGACAAGGATGAGATCCGTCCCGGTGATCGGTTCATTTGGGCTCTCGAACGAGGGCTCGATACGAGCAGAGCAGTTGCGCTTGTCGTTACGCCTGAGAGCCTTAGTTCCGGATGGGTGGCCGATGAATACAGCCGAGCTGTCGCACTGTCTAACCAGGGTCAACTCCAACTAATCCCGCTGATCTTGAGAGATGCAAAGCTTCCTGGTTTTTTGTCGAATCGGGAACACGTCGACTTTCGTAAGCCAGCCGAATTTGACGCGGCCGTTGATCGCCTGGTCTGGCCGGGGATCACCGGTAAGCGGGTCGTTTGGTACCCCGTCTTTGGCGTATACCATTCGGAGCGTTGGAAGCGGCTGTTCGCAGTTGCTCGACGGGAGGGGATCAAATTCGCTGAAGGTGAAGACATCCACCGCTCGAACTGGTTTATTAAGCCAATACTAGAGGATGCAACCAAAAGATTAGTCCTAGTATTTGATATTTTCGAAGAACGCCCTGCTCGTTCAAAGCTGTGGCGAAACACTACGAAGCAATACATCGATACAAGAATCGACATTCGCGAACGAACAAGGAATCGTGCTAACGAAGTTGCATTCGTTTTGTATCATCAACCGGACGCTTGGCGCCAAGTCGATGATGTTCGCTCACTTCCAAGCGAAGTGGTGCAGCAACTTAAGCACTACTTCACGCTTGATCAAGATATTCACGACGACCAAGCGTTTAGACAACAGCTGCGAAAAATTTGGAACAGAGTTCAGCACGATTTGATGTTGGCAGAATCGACGACGATCCGAAAAACCCGGCCATCTGGGGCAAGGTCGGCCGGGACAAGGACCGTCCCTGCGGATCAGGCAAACGGTTCAAGCGCTGCCACGCGAAGTACGCGTAAGAAGCGACGCATCTCGTAACAGGGATGGCTAACGCAAATCGGCCGCGGGCCATCACGTCTCGATGACGCGTCCTAATCCTGCCACCCCTCATCCAGAAATGCCTGCACCGTCTCGAACAGCTTGAGGCGGTTCTTTTCCATCAGGATGGAGTGCGTGCCTTCGGCGAGCTGGACATAGCGCTTGCCGGGCGAGTTGATCAGCAAGGGAAACAGCGTCTGCGCCATGTAGGGCGGCGTGTCCTTGTCCCATTCGGCATGGACCAGGAGGGTCGGCATGGTGATCTTGCCGGGATCGTAATAGGCCTTGCTGGCGCCGAAATATTGCAGGCCGTCCTGGACGACGCCGTTAGGTGCGCGCAGCGCCGGCGGGTTCATGGCCGCGCCGACCGGATCGGTCGCAAACGTTGCATCGGCCCAGGCATCGAACCATCCGGCCGGAATCAGTGCGGCCTTCTTGTCCTCGGCGACGCCGGCGTACCATCGCTCCTTGGCCTGCTCGCGCGTCACCGTGCGGTAGGCGCCGAGTTTGCCGGGGCCGGCCTGCACCAGCGACGGCGTCTGCCTGATCCAGACCGGCGCATAGAGAATGAGGCGCTCGACCTTCGACGCGTTTTGCGTCGTGTAGGTCGCCATCAGCGTCGTGCCCCACGACCAGCCGAGCAGGTTCAGCCGCGGAATGTTGCGACGCTTGAGGATGTAGTCGACCACCGTGCCGATGTCCTTGACCGCGGTCTCGCCGGTGGCGATCGGCGGATTGGCGTCGGGTTTATCGGCCATCTCGGGAGGGCGCGTCGATTTGCCGTAGCCGCGCACGTCGAGCAGCCAGACGTCGTAGCCGCGCGAGGCGATGTACTCCATCCAGGACAGGCCATCGAGCTGGAGATCGAATGCGGTCTCGGACGGATAGGTCGCGCCATGGACATAGAGCACCGTCCGCTCGGGCCGATAGGCGGTCATGTCGGACGGCCGCTTGTTGCGGACGTAGATCTCGATTCCGGCATCGGCCGACGTCACCATCGCTTCGTCAGTCAGGAGGGGCCTCGGTTGTGCAATGGCGGCAGTCCCGAACAGGGCCGTGGCCAAAAGGCCGGCGAGAACGGAAGCTTGCATGACGGAGTTCCTCCGATGACCCTGTGCGGTTCCGCCAGCTTAGAGCGTTTTGCGGCGAGATCGACACGGTTCGCGTGAAGAAAATCCGGCACGGCATGAGGACTCGATCCGCTTCGATCGGAGCGGTTCCGTCGAAGCTCGAAGTTCCGGCTGCGGAACCCGGGCCGTCTTTCTTCGAGAATTCGTCAACCATTCATACCAATGGCTGAGCCACACGGCGGGGTTGTGCAACCCTAAGTTAAGTTCGTGGCTGCATAAAGCAGGGAAAACAACCATGCCGGGGCGTAATGCATATATTCCGTGGTGTACAGGCGATGCGCGGCCTCGCTGCGCTGGCGGTCGTCTGTGGACACGCCGTGATCGCGCGTTCCGTTCCTGGAACCCGCAGCATCGCCGAAGGTGCGCACACCATTCTGGCAAGCGGCGTGGATATCTTCTTCGTCATTTCCGGATTCATCATTGCGACCGCGGCGGCAGCCCAAACCGATGCGCCGAATTTCGTTCTCAGGCGAGTCGTTCGAATCTATCCGGTGTACTGGCTGGTGCTGCTGGCGGCATTCATCAGCTCGTACTGGATCGCGCCGCCCGGTGGCGCGGCGCTGAGGCTCGGCGAGATCCTCGCGTGGGACTATCCGAACGGCTATGTTCCGCCCGCTTGGTCGATCGCGTTTGAGATGCACTTCTACGCCGTGGTTGCAGCGCTTCTTGCCATCGCTCCGGATCGGCTTTTCGAAGGCTTGTCGGCGATGCTCGGCATTGCGGTGGTCGCGATCGTTCTTCGCCTGCCCCTCGGGATCTATTCGCATCCTCTGATTCTCGAATTCGGTGCCGGTGTCCTGATCGCCTATCTTGCCCGGGTGAAGGACAGGCTGCCCATGGTGCCGTACGCCACAGCCGCCTCGGCCGCCTTGTTCGCGGCGGGTTGGTACTGGATATTCGTCGTCGGCGCGAGCGATCCCCAATTCGCTCGGGTACCGACCTACGGTCTTGGTGCGACGCTGCTCGTCTATACCGTTGTTTCGGCCGAACACGATGGCGCTTGCTTCTCGCCCATTCTGCAATGGCTCGGCAGCATCTCCTACTCGCTCTACATCTCGCACTACCTGTTGATCCGATGGCTTGCGAGCCCCGCCGAGCGGTGGCAAATAGCTTCGGCTGGTGCCGTTGTCGCCAGTATCCTGCTTTCGATCGGCCTTGCGGCGATCTTGCACCGGCTGGTCGAAATGCCCTTGCGCAATTGGGGCCGCAAGCTCAGCGTGACGCGCAAGGGCGGCGAGGCCCTGACTTCGTTCCCCGGCGTGCGCAATCCTCAGAAGCTCTGAGCGCAGAGACCAACGCTCGGCCTCGATGGCCGCCTGTCGTGATGGTTCACATCAGTGGAGTCAGAGAAGTACGCTTGAGCGTCGTCGCATAACGACAGCCAGCAAAAGGCCCGGCCCTGACGGATCGGCGCCGGGCCTGCTGATTCGTGCGGCCCGTTCGTCCTCGGCCCGTATTCAGTTCGAGCTGTCGATCAGACTTTCCAGCAACCGCTTCAGCTCGTTGGTCGACTTGCCGCCGTAGCTCTCGACGATGTGCTCTTCCTGGCTCACGGCCAGCGTGTTGAGCCGTTTGCTCAGCGCCTTGCCGCGGTCGGAGACGAACATCAGCACCTTGCGGCGGTCGGTCGGATCCTGGACGCGATAGACCAGCGCGTCCGACACCATGCGGTCGATCATCTTGGTCAGCGTCGGATGGTTGAGCAGCACGGCATCGGCGAGCTCGCCCATCGAATGGCCGTTGCCGTCGGACAGCACCTTGAGGATGCGCCATTGCTCGACCGGCACGCCCTCCTTGCTGAGCCGCACCTCCAACTGCCGGTTGATCTCCCGGTTGGCTTGCGCGAGCAGGTAGGCGAGATGTTCGGTGATCGGGGAGTTTTCTTTCGGCGGTTTGGCCACGGCGTGAGCTTCGTCTTGATCCAAATGAGTGAATGTCTGGCAATCGCTGCTACATCTATATGCACTTCAATTCTTGAATATTCAATATTTTCAAAATAAGATGTTTGCCTAACAAAAGGGCGGATGCCGCGGCCGCCCGCTGAATGTGCTTTCGAGTAGTGTGCTTTGGGGTCTGGTGCCAGACAGGAGTTGGTGTGGGCTCGACAATCAACTTCCCAACTCGCGGTGGGCTTGCGTTTCCGCCGTCCCTTCTGCTGAGGAACCTGTCGTCCGCGGCGGACGAGCGCGCGCTGCTGCCTGATGACGACGTGTTCTTCCGCCGTCGCGGTGCCAGCAACAAGCTCAGGATCGGCGGCTTCATCTGCTGCTCCGGCTCGCCCGGCGTCTGGGGCCCCTGCGCCACCGCCAGCGCGCAACTCGCGGTCGCCGAGATCAACAAGCGCGGCGGCATCCTCGGCCGCGAGATCGAGATGGCGATCTACGATGCCGGCGGCCCGACCGAAGAGGTGGTGGAGCGCGCCGAGCAGGCGATCGCCTTCGACGAGCTCGACCTGGTCGTCGGTCTGCACACCAGCGCGGTCCGGGTCGCGCTGCGTCACGTCATCACCCGCCACCGCATCCCCTACATTTACACGCCGGTCTACGAAGGCGGCGAGCGCACGCCGGGCGTGATGGCGATCGGCGAGACGCCGCGCTGGCAGAGCCGGCCGTCGATCCACTGGCTGGCCGAGGCGAAGAAGGCTGCGCGCTGGTACCTGATCGGCAGCGACTATGTCTGGCCCTGGCAGTCGCATCGCGCGGTGAAGCGCTACATCAAGGAGACAGGCGGCCACGTCGTCGGCGAGGAGTTCGTGCCGCTCGGCGAGGACGATCACGAGCCGCATCTGGCACGCATTCGCGCTGCCAAGCCCGACGTCGTGCTGATCTCGCTGATCGGCACCGATAGCATCACCTTCAACCGTGCATTCGGCGAATGCGGCCTCGGCGCGACCACGCTGCGGCTCGCCGGCGCGATGGACGAGACCGTGCTGCTCGGCATCGGTGCCGACAATTCCGAGAACATGTTCTGCGCCTCCGGTTATTTCCCCGCGGTCGGCTCGCGCGCCAATGACGACTTCCAGAGCCGTTACAGCGCGATGTTCGGGCCGAACGCTCCGCCGATCGGCTCACTCGGCCAGTCCAGCTACGAAGGGCTGCGCTTCCTCGAAGCCGTCGCCGCGAAGGCCGGCTCTCTGGCGATGGGACCGATGCTCGCGGCAGGCCGCAACATCGTCTACAGCGGCGCGCGCGGACCCGTCACCGTGCGCAACGGTCACGCCAAAATGCCGATGTATCTCGCCGCGGCCGATGGCCTTGACTTCAGGCTGATCAAGCCGATCTGACGCCGCCCGCGGACCTCCGCCGACGGTGAGACGCAAAATAATACTTGAAACGGAAAATATTTCCGTTTTGAATGTTTCGACGAGGCCGACGGCTCGCGAGCGACAAGCGTGAGCGGCGGCCGCACGCCCAGGGATCCCATAAAGTTTCAGGAGAGCAGCCGTGTCCGTCGCCCTTCCCACACCATCTCAACTTCGCGCGGTCGCCGAGCAGTGCGGCCTGTCATTGACCGAGGAGGACGTCGCCTCGTTCCGCGGCCTGATGCAGGGCTCGATCGAGGCCTACAATCTCGTAGCCGCAATGCCGGACGAGGTTCCGGAGGTGAAATATCCGCGCACGCCCGGCTACCGGCCTTCGCCGGAGGAAAACCCGCGCAACGCCTGGTATCGCAAGTCGGTGGTGAAAGGCGCCGCGTCCGGCAAGCTCAAGGGCAAGACGGTGGCGCTGAAGGACAACATCATGCTGGCCGGCGTGCCCATGACGAACGGTTCGTCGACGCTGGAAGGCTATGTGCCCGACTTCGATGCGACCATCGTCACCCGCATGCTGGATGCCGGCGCCGAAATCAAGGGCAAGGTGCATTGCGAGCATTTCTGCCTGTCCGGCGGCAGCCACACCGGCTCCTATGGGCCGGTGCACAATCCGCACAAGATGGGCTACTCCGCCGGCGGCTCGTCGTCGGGCTCGGGCGTTGTCGTTGCGCTCGGCGAGGTCGACATGGCGATCGGCGGCGACCAGGGCGGTTCGATCCGCATGCCGTCCTCGTTCTGCGGCACTTACGGCATGAAGCCAACCTGGGGCCTCGTGCCCTATACCGGCATCATGCCGATCGAGATCTATGTCGACCACACCGGCCCGATGACCGCGACGGTGGCAGACAACGCGCTGCTGCTCGAGGTGCTCGCCGGCGACGACGGCTACGATCCGCGCATCAAGTCGCCGAAGGTCGAGGAGTACACCAAGGCGCTCGGCCAAGGCGTCAAGGGCATGAAGATCGGCATCCTCAAGGAAGGTTTCGAGCAGCCGACCGCGGAAGCCGCCGTCAATGAGAGCGTGCGAGAGGCGGCCAAGCGCTTCAAGGATCTCGGCGCCTCGGTCGAGAACGTCTCGATCCCGATGCATCTGATGGGCGGCGCGATCTGGACCCCGATCGGCACCGAGGGCCTGACCCAGACCATGATGTTCGGCGACGGCTATGGGCTCTCCCGCGGCGACCTCTATTCGACGTCGCTGATGGATTTCCATCGCGGCTGGCGCCGCCAGGCGGATTCGCTGTCCGAGACCACGAAACTGTTCATGCTGCTCGGCACCTACATCAACAACAATTTCGGCCCGCGCTTCTACGGCAAGGCGCTGAACATCTCGCGGCGGCTCACCGCGGCCTATGACAAGGCCTTTGGCGACTACGACCTGCTGCTGATGCCGACCACGCCGATGAAGGCGACCAAGCTGCCGGAGCCCAATGCCAGCCGCGAGGAGTATGTCGCGCGCGCGCTGGAGATGATCTCCAACACCGCGCCGTTCGACATCACCCATCACCCCGCGATGTCGCTGCCCTGCGGCATGGTCGACGGCCTGCCGGTCGGCCTGATGCTGGTCGGCCGGATGTTCGAGGAATCCACGATCTATCGCGCCGCGCATGCCTTCGAGCAGGTCGGCGACTGGAAGAAGATGTGAGGCGCCGCGGCGTGCAGGTGAGGTGGATGACTGGGCATGGCTAGCAGCTTCGTCGCGGCGTTCGAGATCCTGAGCTTTGGTGCGATCATCGTGCTGGTCGTGCTCGGGCTCGGCATCATCGCCAGCATGATGGGCATCTTCAACTTCGCGCAGGGCGAGTTCGTCCTGCTCGGGGCCTACGTCACCTATCTCGCCTTCGCCAAGGGCCTTCCGATCTGGGCCGGCATGATCGCCGCGCCCTTCATCGTCGGCGCGCTCGGCTTCGTGCTGGAGGCGCTGATCATCAGACGCTTCTATGCGGCGCCGATCGTCGCGATGCTCGGCACCTATGCGCTCGGTCTGATCATCCGCGAGGCCGTCCGCGGCCTGATCGGCGGCTTCTATCTGACCGTGCCCGAGCCGATCGGCGGCTCGATCGATATCGGCAGCATGCACATCTCGGCCTGGCGCTTCACCATCATCGTGATCACGCTGCTGGTGATGGCGGGCTGCTATCTCCTGCTGGCGCGCACCAGCTTCGGCCTGCGCGTCCGCGCCACGCTGGAAAATCCGGCGCTGGCGCGCGCCTCCGGCATCTCCACGCCGCTGATCTACGGCGCCACGTTTGCATTTGGTGCAGCGCTGGCGGGGCTAGCCGGCGCGCTGATCGTGCCGGTGTTCAGCCTGTTCGCCGATCTCGGCATCCGCTTCCTGATCCAGGGCTTTGTCGCCGTCATGGTCGGCGGCGTCGGCTCCTTCATCGGTCCGGTCGCCGGCGCCGGCCTGATCGGCACGCTGTCTGCGGCGCTGCCGTGGGTCATGTCGCCGGTGGTCGCCGACGTCCTCGTCTTCGTCCTCGCCATTGCCTTCATCAAATTCCGGCCGCAAGGCCTCATCGCTGGAAAAGGGGTCTAGTCACATGTCCATTGATCGCATCAATCTCACCCGCCGCCGCTTCATGAGCAATTTCGCCTTCGCCACCGGTGCGCTCGCCACCGGCGTCGGCAGCTGGGTGATCCGGCCCGACTGGGCCAACGCCGCCGAAGGCCCGATCAAGGTCGGCATCGCCACCGACCTGACCGGCCCGATCGCCTATGCCGGCAATGCCGACGCCAACGTCGCCAAGATGGTGATCAAGGAGATCAACAATTCCGGCGGCCTGCTCGGCCGGCCGCTCGAGCTCTACATCGAGGATACCGCCTCCAACGAATCGGTGGCCGTCGGCAACGTGCGCAAGCTGATCCAGCGCGACAAGGTCGACATGGTGCTCGGCGGCATCACCTCGTCGATGCGCAACGCGATCAAGGACCCGATCGTCGCGCGCGGCAAGACGCTCTACATCTATCCGCAGCTCTATGAGGGCAAGGAGTGCACGCCGTATTTGTTCTGCACCGGGCCGACGCCGGCGCAGCAATGCGACGAGTTCATCCCCTGGCTGATCAAGAACGGCGGCAAGAAGTTCGCGCTGCCGAGCGCCAACTATGTCTGGCCGCATACGCTCAACGTCTATGCCCGCAAGGTGATCGAATCCAACGGCGGCGAGGTCGTGTTCGAGGAATATTACCCGCTCGACCAGGTCGACTTCTCCGCGACCGTCAACCGCATCATCTCCAACAAGGTCGACGTCGTCTTCAACACCGTCATCCCGCCGGGCGTCGGCCCGTTCTTCAAGCAGCTCTATGAAGCGGGCTTCGTCAAGAATGGCGGGCGGCTGGCCTGCGTCTACTATGACGAGAACACGCTCAACATCAATCAGGCCGTCGAGATCGAGGGCCTTGCCAGCTGCCTCGACTATTTCAAGGTGCTGACCAAGGAGAGCCCGTTCGACGCGAAACTCCAGGCGGCCTATGAGAAGGACTTCCCCGGCAACTTCCTGTTTGCGGCGGGCAGCGCCGCGACGGGAACCTATCGCGGCCTCAAATTGTGGGAAGCGGCGGTGAAGGAAGCCGGCAAGATCGACCGCGACAGCGTGGCGGCAGCGCTCGATCATGCCAAGATCGCCGAAGGGCCGGGCGGGCCGGCCGAGATGGTGCCGGGCAAGCGGCACTGCAAGATGAAGATGTACACCGCCGTTGCCAAGGGCGGAAACTATGAGATCGTAGGCCGCAGCGACGGCCTCGTCGATCCCAAGGAATGCTGAGCGGTCGATGGGTGCAGCAGAGCAGGCCGTCGCTCGCGTCAGCGAGGGACCGGACGAGGTGATCGACGAAGGTGCAGCGGCGACGGGCGCGCCGGCAGGACACACGACTGCGGCACAGGCGACGGCGGGACGGAAAGTCCTGCCGATCGTCGAAGGACTGGTGCTGCTCGCAGCGCTGGTGCTGCCTTTCGTGCTGCAGGATTATCTCACGGTGTTCGCCACCCGTGTGGTCATCCTCGCGCTGTTCGCGCTGTCGTTCGACCTGGTGTGGGGCTATGCCGGCATCATGAGCTTCGGCCAGGCCCTGTTCTTCGGCTCGGCCGGCTACGGCGTGGCGCTGCTCGCGCGCGACCTCAACATCACCTCGCTGCTCCTGGTCCTGCCCGCGGGCACGCTGATCGGGCTCGCCACCTCGCTGCTGCTCGGCGGCTTTCTCCTGCTCGGCCGGCATCCTGCGAGCGTGATCTTCGTCTCGCTCGGCACCATGACCGGCTCCTACGCCGCGGATCGCCTCGCGCGCGGCTGGTATTATCTCGGCGGCCAGAACGGCATCCCCTCGATTCCGCCGATGACGCTCGGCAGCACCGACATCACCGAAGGTCCGGTCTATTACTACATGGCGCTCGGTATCCTCGTTGTCGTCTATCTCTTGTGCCGCTTCCTGGTACGCTCGCAATTCGGACTGGCGCTGGCGGGCCTGCGCGAGAACGAGCAGCGGATCGTGTTCTTCGGGTACAAGGTGCAACATCTCAAGGCGATCGTGTTCGCCGTCGGCGGTGCCGTCGCAGGCCTCGCCGGCAGCCTCTATGCGTTCCACGAAGGCTTCGTCTGGCCCAACATGCTGGGCGTGGTGATCTCGACCCAGGTCGTGCTCTATGTGCTGTTCGGGGGCTCGGGCACGCTGATCGGCGCCGTGATCGGCACGGTCATCATCGAGGGCGTCAGCTTCTGGCTGTCGGACAATTACCGCGACATCTGGCCGATCATCCTCGGCGTGCTCTTGCTGCTGGTGATCATGTTCCGTCCGCTCGGGCTGATCTCCTTCGTGCTCGGCGAACGCGAGCGGGTCGGCAGCTTCGGCACCAGGATCAAGGAGAAGCGCAATGCCGCTCCTTGAAGCTGTCGGCATCAGCAAGGTGTTCGGCAAGCTCACTGCGCTCGATGGCGCGGGGCTATCGATCGGCGAGAACGAGTTTCACGGCCTGATCGGCCCGAACGGCTCGGGCAAGAGCACGCTGATGAAATGCATCGCCGGCGCCGAGGTGCCGACCACGGGCAAGGTCTCCTTCGTCAACGCCGACATCACCGCCTTCACGCCGACCGAGCGCGCCCGCGCCGGCATGAGCCTGAAATTCCAGATCACCTCGGTGCTGCCGACGCTCACCCTCTATGACAACATCCTGCTGGCCCTGCAGGCGCAGTCCTCGCTGCTCGACCTGGTGTTCTCGCGCACGCGGGGACGCCTGCACGACCAGGTGATGACCATGTTGACGCAGTTTCGGCTCGCCGACCGCGCCCATGATGCCGCCGCCACCCTGTCGCACGGCCAGCAGCAATGGCTGGAGATCGCGATGGCGCTGGCCGGCAAGCCGCGGCTGCTGCTGCTGGACGAGCCGACCGGCGGGATGAGCCTCGAGGAGCGCCGCGTCACCGGCGAGTTGCTGCAGCCGATCAAGCAGCATTGCTCGCTCGTCATCGTCGAGCACGACCTCGATTTCATCCGTGACATCTGCGACCGTCTCACCGTGCTCGACCAGGGCAAGGTGTTGGCGTCGGGGACGGTCGCCGAGATCCAGGCCAACCCACACGTCCAGGAGATCTATCTGCGCCGTGCCTGAACCAACATTCCTCGATATCAGGCATCTCGATGCCGGTTATGGCCGCAGCCAGGTTCTGTTCGATGTCAACATCGGCATCCCCTGGCGCGGCGGCGTCGCCGTGCTCGGCCGCAATGGCGCCGGCAAGACCACGCTGATGAAGACCATCGTCGGCGAGCTCGCAAGCTCGAAGGGCGAGTTGTTCTTCGACGGCCGCGACATCACGCGACGCCGCACCGAAGAGCGCGTCCGCTCCGGGATCGGCTATGTGCCGCAGGAGCATTCGGTGTTCGCCCGCCTCTCGGTGCGCGACAATCTTTCGGTCGGCTCGCTGTTCAACCGCGATTCGACTGCCGTTGATCGCGTGCTGGAGATCTTCCCGAAACTCGGCCAGCGCCTCGACCAGCCCGCCGGCACGCTGTCCGGCGGCGAGCGCAAGATGCTGGCGATCGGTCGCGCGATGCTCGGCGATCCCAAGCTGCTGCTGCTGGACGAGCCGACCGAAGGCGTGTGGATCGGCGTGATCGAGGAGATCACCGAGCGGCTGATCGCGCTCGCCAGGACCATCTCCGTCGTCATCGTCGAGCAGCACCTCGACCTCGCGCTCCGCGTTGCCGACTATGCCTATGTGCTGGACCGCGGCCGCGTCGCCCTGCAGGGCGAGGCCTCCGAGGTGCGGAGCGACCCGGAGCTGCTGCGCTATCTGGCGCCGTGAAGCGAGGAAAACCGCTTCACACTTTGCGCTCAGTGGCCCTTCGGGTCCGGATCAAGCTCGGGACGCGACGACACCATGACATTGGCGGCAGGCTTTCAACTGCCACCAATGCTTTCAATTCACCGCGTTCGAAACGATCGACAGGCTCGCGCTAAAGCGCGATGAGATTAGGTTGAATCGTCATCGCGCTTTAGTTCTTTGTTTGAGCATGATCTTTTTCGGAAAACCGCTTCGCACTTTTCCGGATCATGCTCTAGCCGCCGGGCGGCGTATATGACTTGCGAAGCTCGGCTGCCTTCAGCCGGATCGGCGTGATTTCGTCCGGCGTCCACAAGCGCATCAGGTTGACGTTGTGCATGGCGCCCGTGGCCACCACCAGGCCGGAAATGGCCGGCGCAGCATTGGGGTCAGGCACGTCGATGATGACCAGAACGCCGGGCCCGTTGGCGGCGGTGCTGTACATCGAAACCAGTTTTCCGCCGGCCGCCTCGACCAGCTTCTTGGCCGCTTCGTAACGGCTGGCTGTCGGTTTCTCCAGAATGCCGTTGAGAGCTTTTGGAGTGTATTGTCCTGTCATACAGAAATGCATGGCGATTCCTCCTGTTGGGGCACGTGATGAATGGAGCGCGAACGCCCGTTCCGACTCCGGTGATGAGGAGTCGGCCCTTAGAGGTGGAGATGCACGAAATTCCAGGACCCCGCCGTGGGCAAGTCGCCGCTCGTATTCCGACGGGCCTTCGGCACTGCCCGCAGGCGGCTGTCTGCAAGACTACATCAACTGGCTGATGCGCGGAAGTGCGTTGAGGTTGAATTGAGGTACGCCGACGCCGGCTGCGTCAGATCGCTGCACCGACGCGCGAGCTTGCTGGGCAAACTCCGGTCCAGTCTGCGAGCGGGCGGATCAGCTCGCGATAAGAAAGATGTCTGGCCGTTGTCGGATTCCAGCGCGTTCGATCGTCGTCACAACGAGCCGAAAAATAATTCCGGCTCCTCCGCCCTCGTTCAAAGGACGTCCCCATGACCTCGATCACCCCGTTCCTCTGGTTCGACAATAACGTTCCGGAAGCGGTCGCCTTCTACAAGTCGGTGTTTCCCAATGCCAAGGTCGAGGTCGTCAATGACTTCATGGCGACGTTCGAGTTGGAGGGACAGCGCTTCAACGCGCTCAATGGCGGACCGAAGTACCGGTTCAACGAAGCGGTGTCGTTCTTCATCAGCGTCGAGACGCAGGAGGAGGTCGACTATTTCTGGAGCAGGCTGACCGACGGCGGCGAGGAATCGCAATGCGGCTGGCTGAAGGACAGGTTCGGCCTGTCCTGGCAGGTGATTCCGAAGACGCTCGGCCGCTGTCTCAGCGATCCCGATCGCACCAGGGCCAACCGCGCCATGCAGGCGATGCTGAAGATGCGCAAGATCGTGATCGCCGACCTCGAGGCGGCGTTCAACGGCTGAGCGTGCGCGGCCGGCTTGCGCCGGCCGTTGCGTCATCGACGCCGCGCGTCAGCCGGCGCGTGCGGCCGTCTGCAGCGCCGAACCAAAATTCTTCAGGACATCGCTGATCGTGCTGCTCAGCAGCTGGAACAGTTGGGCTTCGGCCTTGACGGCGGCGAGGTCGTCCTTGCCGCCGCAGATGACGTCGAGCTCGATCTCGGCGAGGGCACGTGGGATGGTCTTGTCAGCGGTGCTCATGATGCGCTCCTGGTGTGGGTGGCAGTCACGCCGGCAGGATGGGCAGGCCGTGCTGCGGAGTTCTGTGTCTGACATCACGGATGCGTCCGATGGCGGCGGTGCGTAGGGCGGATTAGCACTAGCGTAATCCGCCATCATTTGCCGCGACACGGGTCGGCGGATTACGCCTGCGGCTAATCCGCCCTACAACGCTCCCGTTGACATTAGACCGCTGATTTGCCCGACGGCGCAAGGTCGTCAGGCAAAAATAATGTGCTTTACACGAACTTCCGATT
>NZ_JAFCJX010000058.1 GCF_018130695.1 Bradyrhizobium jicamae
CGAGGGCGCAGGGAAGACCGGGTGCACGCCGCACCCGCGGTCCCGTGCGCAATGTGCACAAAAGAGTGCGCGCACGAGCATACAGGTTCGGCGGAGGCATCCGGCCTTCCCTGCGCGATGGCTTTACGGCTTATACGTGCTCGCCCTGGTGAGACTCTGCTTTTGTGCCACCATCATCCGCGATCGGCTTTGGACCAATCACGGGCTTGCCACCAACATCGGGGCGGCAGGCCCACACGACTTCGCCGTCCGCCTTGCACACACACGCCTGTCGCACGCTCGGCGGCCACCGCATCGTCACCCACGTTCGTGGCGTTCGCGAGCGCCCCTCGTGTCGGGTGAGACGGGCATATTGTTAGCATAATCGGAAGTTCGTGTAAAGCACATTATTTTTGCCTGACGACCTTGCGCCGTCGGGCAAATCAGCGGTCTAATGTCAGCGGGAGCGCTGGCATGTGAGGGATGACCCGCCGAAGGGTTCCCTCCCCCTTGCGGCTTCCGGCCTGGCCAGCGCCGGCGAATGAAACGCTCGAGGCTGGCGCGGCGCTGGCGATTGCATGGAACGAACAGCACGCTCCGCCGTTTCCGCTTCTGCAAACAGGGGCGGTGACGCATGCCCATCGGTCGATACTTCCTCATCATGGGCGGCGTGCTGCTGGCACTGCTGTTCCTCGCCGACTGGTCGATGCCGACAGTGACGGCGACGCCCGAGGAAGCGAGCAACGAGCACCCGACCATCCTGATCCATTCCCGGCGCCGCGGGCCCGACGCTGTGGTGTTCGACACCAGCCGGCCGACGATCGTGCCGCCAACGCCGGCGACGGTGGCGGCCGAAGCGCCGTCGGAAACATCCCTGCAGGACGCCAAGCCGCCAACGGACGCGATGGCGATGGCGGAGCCGGCTGCACCGGTCGAACAGGCAGCACCCGCACCACCCAAGCGCGCCGCCGAACGACGGCGGCCGCGGCCCCATCGGGAAGCCAGGCGCGATGATGCGAGGCGCATCGCCAGCTACGACATGTTCGCCAATCGTCAGCCCTTCATCTTCGGTGGCTGGTAGGCCACGCTCCGGGCAAATTCGGCAGCGCGGGTTTCAACGAAGGAACAATCCCTTCTGCTAATCATTGTGACAGCGGCCGCAATCCTGCGCCGGGAGGACAATTCATGAAACGCATCTGTTTGATCGTCGTGGCGCTGGTCGCGACGCTGGGTCTCACCGCATCCGCATCGGCGCGGCTCGGAATGGCGCCGCTGACGGCCGACAATGACGGCGTGATCCAGGTCAGGGGCGGTCATGGCCACGGTCACGGCCATCGCGGCTGGCACGGCAATCGCGGCCATCACTATGGCTGGTATCGCGGCCGCGGCCACCATTATGGCTGGCGTCGCCACCGTCACCATTACCGGTACTGATTTCCGAAAGCACGGTCGCCACCCCATCGCCTCGGCGACCCACGCATCCTCGAAGACGAAATGGCCGCGCTCCGTCAGAGCGCGGCCATTCAGCTGTCATGTGCTTGCACCCGGCCTCAGTCGAGGCCCATCTCCACGGCAATGCGGATCAGATCCGAATGGTTCTTGGCGCCGAGCTTCTGCTTGAGCAGCGAGGTGGTGTTGGCGACGGTCTTGTAGGAGATGTCGAGGGCCTTCGCGACCTCGACGATCTTGTCGCCGCGGCCGAGCAGCCGCAGGATCTCAAGCTCCCGCGCCGAGACCTGCGAGGCCGGATTGGCCTTGATCGCGGCGCCGGAGAAGGTCACGGCCTCGGCCAGTTGCGGCGAGATGAAGTTGTCACCGGCGGCGACCTTGCGCACCGCCTTCATCAGGATGCGGGGGTCGTCGCCCTTGGAGACATAGCCCTGCGCGCCCATCTCGACCGCGCGCACCACGAAGGCGGGATCGTCGTTCATGCTGAACATGATGATCCTGGCGTCCGGATCGTCCTTGCGGATCCGACGCATCAGCTCGAAGCCGGAGACGTCGGGCAGCTTGATGTCGATCAGCACCACGTCGGGCTTCTTGGCGAGAAAGGCGCGATGGCCGGATTTGGCGTCGCTGGCCTCATCGATCCTGACCGAGGCGTCGGAGGCGAACAGCGCGCGGCAGCCCGACAGGACCACCGGATGGTCATCGACGATCAATACCCTGGTGGTCGATTTTGCCGTATCTTGCATGATATTCCCAACACGCAGAATAGGTCCCCGGTTGTGCCTGGAAAAGTAAAACTCCCGACACCGGAGCTAGAATAGCCCAAATGTGGACACGACTGTCGCTTCGTGCGCGCCTTTTTCTGCCGCTCGGCGTGATGTTCGTCGCTGCGCTGCTGTTCGGAAGTGTTGCGCTTTATTTCTTCGCGCCGGCCCAATTGGCCGAGGAGAACGCGCCGGAAACGCGCTCCGCCGGGCAGGTCGCGGCGGCGCTCAACGGCGCGCTCGAGGCATCGCCCGACCCGGGAGCGACGCTGGACGCGTTTGTCAGGGCGCTCGGCACATCCGAGGAGATCCAGTTCCGGCCGGCCGACGGCACACAGTCGCCCGTCCCGGTGCGCGCCTCGCCCGGACCGGTGCCCGCCTGGTTCGTCGGCCTGCTGAAGACCGAGGACATCGGCGCGGCCTTTCCGATCATGATCAAGGGCGAGCGCGCCGGCGACATCGTGTACGCGCCGGACATTTCGGCCGACATTTTCGAGAAATGGGTCAGCTTTCTCGGCGTGACCCTGGCGGGCACCATCATGATGCTGCTGACCGCGCTGATCGCCACGGTTGCGGCGGGCGGCGCGCTGACTCCGCTGCGCAATCTCGGCGACGGCCTGACGCGGATGCGGATGGGCGACTATGAACAGCTCATTGCCGTGAGCGGGCCGCCGGAGATCCGGCACTCCAGCGAGGAAGCCAATGCGCTGGCGCAGACGCTCGGGCGGCTGAGCCTTGACAATCGCGGCCTGCTGCGCCGGATCGTCTCGCTGCAGGATGACGAGCGGCGCGACGTGGCGCGCGAGCTGCACGACGAGCTCGGCCCGCTGCTGTTCGGCATCCGCGCCAACACGATCGCGATGATGGAGACCGTGCCGGCAGACCATGCCGCGCTGACGACGGCAGCCGAGAACATCCTCGGCTCGGTCGAGGCGCTGCAGCAGGCCAACCGCAGGATTCTCGACCGGCTGCGGCCGCTCTATATCCAGGAGCTCGGGCTTTCGAACAGCATCGGGACCCTGCTGCAGACCGTCCGGGCGCAGGCGCCCGATCTGAAGGTCACGGCCGAGATCAGTGCGGCGCTCGATGCGAGTGACGGGCCGCTGTCGCTGACGGTCTATCGGATGATCCAGGAGGGCGTGACCAACGTGCTGCGCCACGCCAATGCGAGCGCCATGGACATCAAGGCGATCGTGGCCGGCGGGCAGCTGGTGGTCGAGATCTCCGACGACGGAATCGGCTTTCCCGCCGATGAGCGCTTTGGACGCGGCCTGACCGGCATGCAGGAGCGCGTGCGGGCGCTGAGCGGGACACTGGAGCTGACGCGTGAGCACGGGCGGACCGCGGTGCGCTGCCGGCTGCCGATGGCGGAAAATCGGGAGAGTGAGGCTACCGGGCGAGAGGCTTGATCGCGGGGGTCAAATCAGCCTCTCGCACCGGGCCGCTCAATGCCCGTGACCGATCAGAGTGCCGGCGCCGCTGATGGCGACGATTGCGGGTACCGGACGCGGCAAAGTCACGCGCATTGTCCTCCTCCATCCTCAACGCCACAACAACACCTGATATTGCCACTTGTTCCCGATTTATGAATGGGAAAAAGTGGCAATCGACGATCGCTGCGATGGTGTGACGATGGATGCCGATAGCGTGGCGTCGATCAGCGATATCAGTGGGATGATCGAGTACCGTGCCTACGCGATCGGACGCGATGGTCAGAGTTAGGCAGCGGCGCCGCCGATCGGGCCGCAGCGCATGCACTGGATCTTGCCGTCGGCCGCAAAGGCAAAGAACACGCGGACCGGCTTGGCCTCGAAGCTGCGGTAATCGAGCGTGACGCCGTCCGCGGTCGGCGAGATCTCCTCGAGCCCGAATGCGGTCGGCACCAGCGCATCGAGGCGCGGCGCCCAGTAGGCGAGTAGCGCTTCGCGACCCTCGCAGATGATCGCCCCACTGCATTGGCATTGCAGCTGTGCGTCGGCCGCGTACAGCTCGGTCAGCGCATCGAGATTGCGCGCCCGACACGCATCCAGCCAGTCAACGATGATCGCAATCTGATCGAAGTCTTCAGACACGGCCGCCGCGTCTCTGATGTGCGGAGATCGGCCCTGCAGTGCGGAGCCGGTGGGCGGTATCGTGCGATCGCCGTGAATGGACACTGAATGACCGGTTGCGCAGGGTGGAACCAGAACCAGTCTAGCCGATGAAGGTTCCTACGGGAACAACTCAGGCGCGACGTTGATTGATTATCGAGGTTCAACGCTGACGGTTAATACCGCGCGCGTCAGCGCGCCGGGCGATGAACTTCTTCATGAGCGGCAGGAAGAAGGCTTTGCTGAATCGGCCAAGTGGCGGCCCTGGTTCGAGATAGAATGATTGGCCGACGATGTCCTGAATAAATTCGTCGAGGATGATCCAGAGTCGCAACATGACATCGAGCCCGGCGCGACGCTTCTCCATCTCGGGAATTTCCATAGCGAAGCGTTCGGCTGACGGCGCTTGGCTCGTGATTGGAAAGAGCAGAAGCACGTCTTCGCCTCTTGGTCGGGCGAGCCGCACGCCGACGGCCACAGGTCGAGATTTGCGTCCTTCAGTCTCGCCGTGGTCGGACTCCCGACCCCACAGGAAGGGATAGCGGATCACGCAGCCGGACTGCAGATCATCGAGACTCACGTCTCGTCGCTCTCTTGCTCATAGGCAGCGACCGCTGCCTTGACCTCGTCGAACAGCTCGTCGGACATAGTTTCCAGACGACCAACCGTCCGTGTATCGGCCTTCGTCACAAGCCGGCGATAGTCCTCAATGCTCAGCAACACCAGACGCGGCTTGTTCCGCTGCGTGATTGTCACGGGCCGGCGCAGGGCTTCGGCGATGATATCTCCCGACTTCCGGGAGAGGTCGCTGGTCGAGAATTCGGTCATATGGAGAACTCCAGCATTACTGTAATATACAGCATTGCTGTAAAATCTGCAAGAATCCAGCTTAGCCAGCCTTCTGACGCTGGCTCCGCCACCACAGCCCGAACGCAATCACCAGAGCCCCCGCCAGCGAGAACCAGGTGATGGCGTATTGCATGTGGTCGTCTTTCAGATGCACCTGCAGGGGGCCGGGTTTCGGAATACCGCTCTCCGGCACCGGCGCTTCGAGATCGATGTAGAACGGCGCGACGTCACCCCAGCCGAGCGCCGCCGCCATCGCGCGGTGATCGCGGACGAACCATAGCCGTTTCGGCACGTTCTCCGCCGGCGTCAGCTTGCCGGCGCGTTCGGGGAAGCGGATGTAGCCGGTGAGTTCGACCGGCTGGCCGGTGACGAGGCGGCCGACCACGCGATCCTCGAAGGCGCGGTCCTGCATCGTGTTCTGCACGAAGCCCGCGTTGATCACGATCGTCTCGCCGCTCGCGAGCTTTGCCGGCAGGAAGGCCCAGGTGCCAGGGCCGGTGACATCGGCGCGCACCGCGGAGCCGGACGAGTAGACCATCGCATCCGGGGACGGGGCGTAGGTCGCGGTCAACGTGACGCGCTGGAATTCGTCCTTGGCCGATGTCAGCGCGCTCCAGCCCGACGGCAGCGCCAGCGCCTGCGGCGGCTTGGCGAGCCGGGCGTCGAGCGCTGCGATCAGCGCGTGCTTGTCGACGCGGCGCTGCAATTGCCAAAGGCCGAGGCCGACAAAGGAAACGACGAGGATGAGCGTGAAAACGCCGAAGCCGGCGATGCTGCGCCCGCGGGAGGTCGTGTCAGTCATTTCGGCTCGCGGTCGATCAGCCGGCCTGGCGCCGCCTTGTGGTGGAATTGCAGCGCGATCAACAGCGACTTCATCGAGCGCAGCGGCAGCAGCGTGGTCGCCGCAATCAGCGGCAGCCACAGCACGGCATGCACCCAGAACGGCGGCGCGTACTTCACCTCGACGATCAGCGCCGAGGCCACCACGATCGCACCCGCCAGCATGATGATGAAGATCGCCGGACCATCGCCGGCATCGATGAAGGCGTAATCGAGCCCGCAGGACTCGCAGCGCGGCGCCAGATTGAGGAAGCCTGCATAAAGCTTGCCCTTGCCGCAGCGCGGACATCGGCACGCGATGCCGCGCAGCGCGCTTTCGGTCACGGTGGGAAGGGGTTGATCGTCCTGCATATCGCTCCTTACCCTCTCCCCCTGTGGGAGAGGGTGGCTTCGCGAAGCGAAGCCGGGTGAGGGGTATCTCTCCACGAGTTCATTTGTGGAGAGATACCCCTCATCCGGCGCTTCGCGCCACCTTCTCCCACAAGGGGAGAAGGAAAACAAAAAGGGCGGCCTTGATGGCCGCCCTCTCTTTAGCACGTCAAATGCCGCTAGTGCGCGGCGTGCGCCATCGCCTCGGCGCCGCGGCCCCAGACGTAGATGCAGACGAACAGGAACAGCCAGACCACGTCGACGAAGTGCCAGTACCAGGCGGCGAACTCGAAGCCGAGGTGCTGCTTCGGCGTGAAGTGGCCGGCATAGGCGCGGAACAAGCAGACCAGCAGGAAGATGGTGCCGACCAGCACGTGGAAGCCGTGGAAGCCGGTCGCCATGAAGAAGGTCGCGCCGTAGACGTTGCCGCCGAACGAGAACGTCGCATGGGCGTACTCATAGGCCTGCACGCAGGTGAAGCAGGCGCCGAGCACGACGGTGAGGATCAGGCCGTATTTCAGGCCCTGGCGGTCGTCCTCGAGCAGCGCGTGGTGCGCCCAGGTAACGGTGGTGCCCGAGGTCAGCAGCAGCAGCGTGTTGAGCAGCGGCAGATGCCAGGGATCGAAGGTCTCGATGCCCTTCGGCGGCCAGGTGCCGGGGACGGCGCAGGCGCCCATCTGGGTGCCGGCGCCGCAGCCGAACACGGCGTCGCGGGTGGCGTGGACGGCGTCGGCCGGGAACAGCGCGGAATTGAAGAAGGCCCAGAACCAGGCGACGAAGAACATCACCTCGGAGGCGATGAACAGGATCATGCCGTAGCGGTGGTGCAGCTGCACGACGCGGGTGTGGTCGCCCTTGTACTGGGCTTCCTTGATCACGTCCGCCCACCAGCTCGCCATGGTGTAGAGCACGCCGACGGTGCCGATGCCGAACACGATCGGAGCGGCCGAATACATGTGATGCATCCAGCCGATTGCGCCGACCGCCATGATGAAGGCCGAGATCGAGCCGACCACCGGCCACGGGCTCGGGTCGACGAGATGATAGTCGTGATGCTTGACTTGCGCCTCAGCCATTGCCGTCTCTCCATTCGCGTGCCGTCAGGCACGTATTCGTCTCTTCAGTCTCGTCTCTCGCGCACGATCCCCAGCGGATCCTGCGCGTATTACAGATTGCCCTTGCGCTGCTCCTGCTCCCCTGCTGCAACCGGCTTCGGAGCCGGATCGCGCACGGGGAAGAAGGTGTAGGACAGGGTGATGGTCTTCAGCGTGTCGTTCTCGCTGTCCTTGGCGAGCTGCGGATCGACATAGAACACGACCGCCATCTCGCGCTTCTCGCCCGGGGCCATGGTCTGCTCGGTGAAGCAGAAGCAGTTGAGCTTCTGGAAATAGGAGCCGACGGTCAGCGGCGCGACGTTGTAGGCGGCCTGGCCCGTTGTGGTGCGCGCCGACTGGTTGGTCACGGTGTAGTAGACGGTGACGACCTGGCCGATCTTGACATCGATGTGGTTCTGCTCCGGCTCGAACTTCCAGGGCAGCCCGGGTGCAACGTTGGAATCGAAGGAGACGGTAATGGTGCGCTCGAGCGGCGCAACCGTCGGCGCCGAGGTTGCGACCTGCGTGGTGCCATTGAAGCCAGTGGTGCGGCAGAACCAGTTGTAGAACGGCACGGCGGCGTAGGACGCGCCAACCATCAGCACCACGACGAAGCCGCAGATCGAGGCGACCACCGCATCACGCGTCAGGCCGCGACGCGCCGCCTTGCGGCTCGCCTCGTTGGTGCCCTGCGTGGTCGGTTGGTTCGACATCCCGCTGCCTGCTCCCTTACATCGGCCGCACGAGAACGGCGGGACCCTTGACCAGGGTGACCGCGAAGAACAGCACGACCATGACGCCGAGCGCGAGCGCGATCGCGATCGAGCGCTGGCGGCGGCTCTTCAGCTGCGCCTCGGTTAGCACGATGCCCTGCTGTTCCTGTTTGTCGTCCATTCGTAGTCCCTGCGCCCCCATCCGCCCCTCGCGCCCCGCTAGCCGATCAAGAGCGGCGCGATCGCGCGAACCACGACCTCGGCGAGGAGGACGGCGAACAGCGCGAACAGATAGAGGATCGAAAACGCAAACAAACGGCGGGTGGCGCGGTTGGCCTCGACGCCCTCGCGGCGGCGATAGACGTCGACGGCGAGCCACATCATGCCGGCGCCAGCGACCGCCGAGGTGACGCCGTAGATCGCGGAGAAATAGCCGAGCGGCCAGGGCGACAGCGCGATCGCGACCAGCACGATGGTGTAGAGCAGGATCTGCAGTCGCGTCGCGTCGGGACCGGCGACGACGGGCAGCATCGGAATGCCGGCGCGGGCATAGTCGTCGCTGCGGAACAGCGCCAGCGCCCAGAAGTGCGGCGGGGTCCAGAAGAAGATGATGAGGAACAAGAGGATCGGCTCGACCGACAGCGAACCGGTCGCCGCAGCCCATGCCACCACCGGCGGCAGCGCGCCGGCGGCGCCGCCGATCACGATGTTCTGCGCGGTCCAGCGCTTCAGGAGCATCGTATAGATCACGGCATAGAAGAAGATGGTGAAGGCGAGCAGCGCGCCGGCGACCCAGTTGACGAGGATGCCGAGCGTCATCACCGAGAAGAAGGCGAGCGTCAGGCCGAATGCGGTGGCCTCGCCCGGCGTGATCTTGCCGCGCGGGATCGGGCGATTGGCGGTACGCGACATCAGCGCGTCGACGTCGGCCTCATAGGCCATGTTGAGCGCGCCGGAGGCGCCGGCGCCGACCGCGATGCAGAGGATCGAGGTGATCGCGAGCACCGGATGGACATGAACCGGCGCGATCATCAGGCCGACCAGCGCGGTGAAGACCACCAGCGACATCACCCGCGGCTTCAGGAGCGCGATGTAATCGCCCACTTCCGCCTCGGAGATCCGGGGCAACTCGATGGCGTTGTGATCGACAACCGACAAGACAAATCTCGCTTCGTTAAAAGCGCGGCGCACCCGAGGTGCGCCGCGCGACGTTTGGAATTACTGCACGCGCGGCAGCACTTCGAACTGGTGGAAGGGCGGCGGCGACGACAGCGTCCACTCCAGCGTGGTGGCGCCCGCACCCCACGGATTGTCCGCGGCCGGCACCTTCTTCATGAAGGCATCGAACACGCAGTACAGGAAGATCAGCACGCCGAAGCCGGAGATGTAGGAGCCGAGCGAGGAGATCAGGTTCCAGCCCGCGAACGCGTCGGGATAGTCGACATAGCGGCGCGGCATGCCCGACAGGCCGAGGAAGTGCTGCGGGAAGAACACCAGATTGACGCCGACGAAGGTGAACCAGAAGTGCGCCTTGGCGAGCGTCTCGTTGTACATGTAGCCCGACATCTTCGGGAACCAGTAGTACCAGCCGGCGAAGATCGCGAACACGGCGCCGAGCGACAGCACGTAGTGGAAGTGCGCGACGACGTAATAGGTCTCCTGCAGCACGCGGTCGACGCCGGCGTTCGCCAGCACGACGCCGGTGACGCCACCGACCGTGAACAGGAAGATGAAGCCGATCGCCCAGATCATCGGCGCGCGGAACTCGATCGAGCCGCCCCACATCGTGGCGATCCAGGAGAAGATTTTTACGCCGGTCGGAACCGCGATGACCATGGTCGCAGCCACGAAGTAGGCCTGCGTCGCCGAGGACATGCCGACGGTGTACATGTGGTGCGCCCAGACCACGAAGCCGATGCCGCCGATCGCGACCATGGCGTAGGCCATGCCGAGATAGCCGAATACGGGCTTGCGCGAGAAGGTCGAAACGATCTGGCTGATCATGCCGAAGCCGGGCAGGATCAGGATGTACACTTCGGGGTGGCCGAAGAACCAGAACAGATGCTGGAACAGCACTGGATCGCCGCCGCCATCGGCCGCGAAGAAGGTGGTGCCGAAGTTACGGTCGGTGAGCAGCATCGTGATCGCACCGGCGAGGACCGGCAGCGACAGCAGCAGCAGGAACACCGTCACCAGGATCGACCAGACGAACAGCGGCATCTTGTGCAGGGTCATGCCCGGCGCGCGCATGTTGAAGATCGTGGTGATGAAGTTGATGGCGCCGAGGATCGACGAGGCACCCGCCAGATGGAGCGAGAGAATCGCGAAGTCCACCGCCGGGCCCGGATGGCCCGAGGTCGACAGCGGTGCGTACATGGTCCAGCCGGCGCCGACGCCGTTGGCGCCCGGCTCGCCCTCGACGAAGGTCGACAGCAGCAGCAGCGCGAAGGAGGCCGGCAGCAGCCAGAACGAGATGTTGTTCATGCGCGGGAACGCCATGTCCGGCGCACCGATCATCAGCGGCACGAACCAGTTGCCGAAGCCGCCGATCATCGCGGGCATCACCATGAAGAAGATCATGATCAGGCCGTGCGAGGTCACGAACACATTATAGGTGTGCGTTTCGTGGAAGATCTGGACGCCCGGATACATCAGCTCGACGCGGATCGCGATCGACATCGCCGCACCGATGACGCCCGCGATCACGGCGAAGATCAGGTACATCGTGCCGATGTCCTTGTGGTTCGTCGAATAGACGTAACGCTTCCATCCGGTCGGATGGTGGGCGTGATCGTCGTGGGCATGATCGCCGTGTGTCGCTGCGCCTGTTGCCATGTTCCAAATCCTAACCTGCAGTCCCTCAGGCCTTTCGGCCCCGTCGCCCTTGTTCGATCGCGCAAAATGCTATTGGCCTCAGACCGAGGCCAGCAACCTTACTGCGCGGCTTGTCCCGCCGATGCGTAGGAGTTCGAAGGATTGGTCGCGAACTTCTTCTTCGCGCCCTCGACCCAGCTTGCGAATTCCTGGTCGCTGACCACCCGGATCGCGATCGGCATGAACGCATGGTCCTTGCCGCACAGTTCCGAGCACTGGCCGTAGAACATGCCGGTCTTGGTCGCCTTGAACCAGGTCTCGTTGAGACGGCCCGGGATCGCGTCGATCTTGACGCCGAAAGCGGGGAGCGCAAACGCATGGATCACGTCGGCGCCGGTGGTCTGGACCCGGATCACCTTGTTGACCGGCACGACCATCTCGTTGTCGACGCCGAGCAGGCGGGGCTGCTTGTCCTTGTCCATCAGCGAGTCGAACTCGAACTTGCCGTTATCCGGATAGGCGTAGCTCCAATACCACTGCTTGCCGGTGGCCTTCACGGTCAGGTCCGGCTTCGGCACGTCCAGTTCGAGGAACAGCAGCTTGAAGGAGGGAATCGAGATCGCGACCAGGATCAGCACCGGAATCAGCGTCCAGGCCACCTCGATCAGCGTGTTGTGCGTGGTCTTGGAGGGGACCGGGTTGGCCTTGGCGTTGAACTTGACCACCACGATGACCAAAAGCGCCAGCACGAACAGCGTGACGACGGTGATGATGGCGAGCAGCCAATTGTGGAAGGTGCGGATGAAATCCATCACCTCGCTGGCGGATTCCTGCAGCGTGTATTCCCACGGCGCGGGCTGGCCCACTTCCGCATGAGCCGTGCCACCGATGGCCAGCACCGCGCCCACCATCGCCAATCCCAGCAAATGCCGGCCAAACAGGCCCTTCGACATCCTCATGCCGCTCGCGCTCCCTTGATTATTCCCCAATGCATTCAAGCCGGGCGGCCCGAATGCAGCACGATCCGCCCTGACAAGCGGCCTGCCAAGACGTGACCTGATCGGAGTTTATTCCGGGGACACGGGGGCCAGATTGCTAGAACGCGTCGAAATCCAGCCTCTCAAACCATAATTCGCAGGGTCTCGCAATGCGATAGTGGGCCCGAAGCCCATGCGGTGGCGAGGAAACTGGCAGGTGTGATTTTTCCAGCAAAATCAGGCCAAAGTGGACGTCGCCGTGGTCGCGCCGGCTTGACAGCGGGATTGCCGGATGTACCCACAGGTGGGGCGCTCCACAGGAACCTGATTCGGCGCGGCCAGTGTTGAGCCGATGCCGGATGCAGGCCGAGGATCGCCTTCAAGGCGCCGTCATTGCAGTATCAGTCGACGGAGTGCGTGCTGCCGGCAGCCGGGCGGACGGCTGCGCTGAACCTCACGATTTTGGACCACACGTCAAAGGATCGACCCGGATGGGCGCTTCACAGAGTCTGGCAGGACGGAAGGTATTGGCTGGCTATCTCAGTGCCGCGGCCCTGATTCTCGCCGCGATGCTGGCCTTTATGCTTGCCTTGCCCCAGGCGGCGAACGCGCAAGGCGCGGTCCGCTCGGTCCATGGCGACTGGCAGATCCGCTGCGACACCCCGCCCGGCGCCCAATCCGAGCAATGCGCGCTGATCCAGAGCGTGGTCGCCGAGGACCGTTCCAACGCCGGCCTGACCGTGATCGTGCTGAAGACCGCCGACCAGAAGAGCCGCCTGATGCGTGTGGTGGCGCCCTTGGGCGTGCTGCTGCCCTCCGGCCTCGGGCTGAAACTGGACAACCAGGACGTCGGCCGCGCCGGATTCGTCCGCTGCCTGCCCAACGGCTGCGTCGCCGAGGTCGTGATGGACGACAAGCTGCTCGGGCAGCTCAAGACGGCGAAGACCGCGACCTTCATCATATTCGAGACCCCGGAAGAGGGGATCGGCTTCCCGCTCAGCCTGAACGGGCTTGGCGAGGGGTATGATAAGTTGCCGTGAGAGGCGCTGCCACCCTCATATATCAAAGGCGCGTCGGACGACGTGCAGGTCATTCATCTGAATGACGTGAGTTGTTTCGGGACGCGACGATCGCCCGAACCACAAGTGCGATGCGCTCACCGCGTGCACTCGGTCGCGTTCGGCCTGAACGTTCGAGTTCGACGAGCCCATGAAGGGCTGCCCAAAACGTTTCCGTCACGAGCGCGACATCGGCGCAAAACGGCGCCACGACGTCTGAAAGTGCGTCGAAGCCGGCCCGCAACTCCGGCCTTGTTCCGGCTTCGGCGAACCGCAAGGCCGTCGGGCGGACAAACATCGCCTCGTAGAGTGCGGGACGACTGTGCGCAAAGGCGAGATAGGCCAAGGCGACATTCTTCAGCGCGTTGCGTCGTCCGTTCGATCCGCTTGCCGCTTTGCGTAACGCGACCGTGAGTTCCTGAAAGCCCTCGACCGCAACGGCTGCAACAATCGCATCCCGGTTCTCGAAATGTGAGTAGAGCACCGGCTGGCTATATTCGATTTCATCGGCAAGGCGGCGGACAGTCACGGCATCCCATCCTTCGCGCTCGGCGATCACGCGCGCCGCCGCGATAATGCGATGCTCGCGCTCGGCCCGCTCCCTGCCTTTCCGCTCGGCAATCCCCACCCCTCGATCTCCCTCGATTCCGGAAGCCCACGCATCTGTGATCATACCAATGCTTGATGATCTGGCAATGCTAGTTAATTTTCCTAGCAACGCTAGATTTCCTCATTTGGCTACATCGGAGACTGCAAATGGTTTGGCTTACGCTCGGGACGGCGGCGCTCGTGGCTGTCGCGATCATCGTGATCGGCATCCTGTATGTCGCGACACCAAGAACCGCGACACGCAGTTTCGGCCTGCCGCTTCCTGAAGACGGCACCAATATCGCCTGGTGGCTTCGCTTGAAGGGCGTGCGCGACATCGCGTCGGGGCTGACCCTGCTGGCGTTCATCGCGTGGGGCGTCCCCTACGCCGTCGGCCTTATTCTGCTCGTCGAAACCGTCATCCCCGTCGGCGACATGCTGCTCGTTCTTGCGGCCAAAGGCTCCGCCAGGACCGCTTTCGGCGTGCACGGCCTCACGGCGGTGGCGATGGTCCTGGCGGCCATCCCCATGATGATGGGTGTGGCCTGACATGATTGGTGCACTCTCCCTCTGGGTGCTCGCTGCCGGATTCTTCGGCGCGGGCGTCTTCAACGCGATCGGCACACAAGGGACGCGCAGTGATTTCGCGCGATGGGGCTACCCGCGCTGGTGGCACTTTTTGACTGGCGGACTGGAAATCATGTGCGCGGCCCTGATCGCGCTCCCTGCCAGTCGCATGATCGGCCTTGCGCTTGGGGCTGTCATCATCGCGGCTGCAGTCTTGACTGTTCTACGCCATCGCGACTTTTCGCACCTCATTCCACTTGGTGTCTTTGCCGCCTTGATCGCTCTCGTTACGGCGACCTTATCTTGAGGACCGGCACTGCCAATCAGGCCTTGTTTCCGCCGTGCTGCCGCGTTGGGGCGCGACGCGGCCGCACGCTGATGTTTCAGAACAGCAGGCCCATCATCACGACATCGTGGAGCACGCCGTCGACCTGAACCGCCCCGCGCTGGCAGCCCTCGACTTCAAACCCGACCTTCTCATACAGCGCGATCGCATTGGCATTGTCGTGCCGCACCGTCAGCTCGACCCGCCGGAATCCAAACGCCTTCGCGGCCGCGAGAGTCGTGAGCATCAGCCGCTCGCCAAGCCCCTGCCCCCGGAACGCCGGCAGCAGGGCGATCCCAAGCACGCCACCATGCGCGTGGACCGGCCGCGCCTTGCGAACCACGTCGCACCAGCCGACGACCTCGCCCGCGGAGAGCGCGACGAATTGCGGATAGCCGTTTTTGATGTTGTCGAGAACGAAGGCGCGCGTCGAGTCGATCGGCGGAGCTTCGAGAAAGGCGAGGTAGCGGCGTTCGCGCGAGACGGTGTCAAGGGCGCAGTGAAAGCTCTCGACATGATCTTCGCGGATCGGGATGATTTCGATCACGGCTGCGGTCTCGCCAACGTGTCAATTCCGCCCCTCGCGGAACCGCCGATAAACCACTATCTTGGATCGAATCCACGAACAATGGACGCCATTTAATGACCAATCTCCCCACAACCTCCCTGCTCGACCGCGCCAATCTTGACCGTGATGCCGTCCGCCGCGAGGTGTCGCGGGGGCTTGCGGGGGCCGATGATGGCGAACTGTTCCTGGAGTATGGGCAGACCGAGGCGCTGGTGTTCGACAATGGGCGGCTGAAGCAGGCGACCTATGACACCAGCCAGGGGTTTGGCTTGCGCGCGGTGAAGGATGATGCGGTCGGCTATGCGCACTCGTCCGATGTTTCCATTCCGGCGCTGATCCGCGCGGCGGATGCGGTGGCTGCCGTGCGGGGCGGCTATGCGGGGACGTTTGCGGCCGCGCCGGCGCATACGAATGTGAAGCTCTATGGCGACGAGAATCCGCTGGATGGGCCGGCGTTCGAGGCCAAGGTGAAGCTGCTGGCCGAGATCGACGCTTACGTCCGCGACAAGGATCCGCGGGTGCGGCAGGTGTCGGCGAGCCTGACAGCGACCTGGCAGGTGGTGGAAATCCTCCGCCCGGATGGCGAGAGCTATCGCGACATCCGCCCGCTGGTGCGGGTCAACATCTCCGTGGTCGCAGGGCAAGGCGACCGGCAGGAGAGCGGCAGCAAGGGTTATGGCGGCCGCGAGGGCTATGCGCGCTTCATCGAAACCAAGGCCTGGCGCGATGCCGCCGACGGCGCGCTGCGCGAGGCGCTGGTCAATCTCGAATCGATCCCGGCGCCTGCCGGCGAGATGGACGTGGTGCTCGGCGCCGGCTGGCCCGGCGTGATGCTGCATGAGGCCGTCGGCCACGGGCTCGAGGGCGATTTCAACCGCAAGCAGACCTCGGCGTTTGCAGGCCTGATGGGCCAGCGGGTCGCGGCCAAGGGCGTCACCGTGGTCGACGACGGCACCATGGCGTCTCGAAGAGGCTCGCTGTCGATCGACGACGAGGGCACGCCGACCAACCGCACCGTGCTGATCGAGGACGGCATCCTGGTCGGCTACATGCAGGACCGGCAGAACGCGCGTCTGATGAACATGAAGCCGACCGGCAACGGCCGCCGGCAGAGCTATGCCCATGTGCCGATGCCGCGCATGACCAACACCTACATGCTGTCGGGCGACCGAGATCCCGCGGAAATCCTGGCGTCGGTGAAGAACGGCGTCTATGCCGCGAATTTCGGCGGCGGGCAGGTCGACATCACCTCGGGCAAATACGTGTTCCAGTGCACCGAGGCCTACAAGATCGAGAACGGCAAGCTCGGCGCGCCGCTCAAGGGCGCCATGCTGATAGGCAACGGGCCGACCGATCTGCATAGAATAACCATGATCGGGAACGATCTATCGCTGGATACGGGAATCGGCACCTGCGGCAAGAACGGCCAGGGCGTGCCGGTCGGCGTCGGCCAGCCGACGCTGCGGATGGAACGGATTACGGTCGGAGGTACGGGCTAGTGGCTGAGGGTACAGAGGTGGCGGCGACGAAGCCGACCAAACCGACCACGAGCTGGCGCGGACAGGCCGCGCAGCTGGTCGCGATCGTCGCGGTGGTGTTCCTCGCCAAGGGCGCGATCGCCGAGCCGTTCTACGTGCCCTCCGGCTCGATGGAGCCGACGCTTTTGATCGGCGACGCGCTGGTCGCCTCGAAATTCCCCTATGGCTATGGCGCCGCCTCGCTGCCGATCCAGATCACGCTGCCGGAGACCGGCCGCGTGTTCGGCGAGACACCGAAGCGCGGCGACGTCGTCGTGTTCCGCTGGCCGGGCGACCGCTCGCAGGCCTGGGTCAAGCGCGTGGTCGGCCTGCCCGGCGACCGCATCCAGATGCGGCAGGGCCAGCTCTTCATCAACGATCATCCGGCTGCGCTGAAGCCCGACGGCACCGGCTTTGCCGAGGACGACATGGGCGGCGGCGAGGAGGCCTACAAATATATCGAGACGCTGCCGAACGGCGTCAGCCACGCCATCTTCAAGATGCGCGACAACGGCCGGCTCGACAACACGCCGGAGGTCACCGTGCCGCCCGGCAAGCTGTTCGTGCTCGGCGATAACCGCGACAACTCCGCCGACAGCCGCGTCTCCGTGCGTGACGGCGGCGTCGGGCTGTTGCCGATCGACAATCTGATCGGTCGCGCCGATGCGGTGGTCGGCTCCTGGGACATGGGCGTGCGCAGCCAGCCGATGTGGACCTGGCTGTCCGGCTTCCGGCTGGCAAGGTTCTTTACGTCGGTGAAGTAAGCGGGCGCCGCCACTGGCGCACGCTGGCGTCGAAGGCGGTGAAGGAATTCGACAGGGAAATGTAGGGTGGGCAAAGCGAAGCGTGCCCACCATCCACGGCGTGCTCGCGATGGTGGGCACGTCGCTGCGCTCCTTTGCCCACCCTACAATTCAGCTTCATGACCCAGGATGACTTCCTCGCCGCGACACTGCGCAATCCCGCCAATCGCGCGATCATCGACGAATTGTTCGCGATGGCATTGCCCGATGCCTGGCTCGTCTCGGGCTGCCTGGTGCAATCCGCATGGAATGTGCTGACCGATCGCCCCATCGATTACGGCATCAGCGATTACGACGTCTTCTACTTCGACCCCGACACATCCTGGGAAGCCGAGGACGCCGTGATCCGCGCGCTGCAGGCGCGGCTTGCGCATCTCGGCCTCAAGATCGAAGCGCGCAACCAGGCGCGGGTGCATCTCTGGTATGGCGAGAAGCACGGCCTGCCCTATCCCGCGTTGGCGAGTTCGACCGACGGCATCGATCGGTTTCTTTCGACCACGACGCGGATCGGCATTCGCCGCAACGCGCAGGGATATGAGGTGTATGCGCCGAACGGGTTCGATGACGTCGCCGAGATGATCGTGCGGCCGAACATCACGGCGAATTTTTCACCCGTGAATTACGCGACGAAGGCGGCGCGATGGAAGGCGCTGTGGCCGGAGGTTACGCTGGTGGCCGCACATTAAATTTGTCGTCCCGGCGAAGGCCGGGACGACGATTGGAGAGAGCAACGCGCGTCACCGCACCACACCCGACGTGAACCCCGCCTTCCGCCGCGGCGGCTTGATGTCCTTCTTCAGGAAGCAGTGCGCATCCCGCCCCGCATAGCCCGGCCGTGCATAGGTCCAGGCGCGGCATTTGTTGTCGGCGGTGCAGGCGGCGTGGCAGGCCTCGTCGCCGTCGTCGCTCTTCAACTCGAAATTCTTGTAGTCGCCGCCGAAGCGATCGATCGAGGTTTCGATGGCGCTGTTGCGGGGCTCGACCACGCCGGCGCCGCGGACGCCGGACACGCAGCAACTGTTCGGCACGCGCGTCGGCACCGTGTTCTTCAGCCAGCACACCGCGCCGGCACTGACGTCGGTCGGATAGTTGAAGCTCCAGGCGCGGCAGCGGCGGTCGCGCTCGCAGGTCAGCGCGCAATCGGCCGGGTCGCCCGAGGCCACCGGGCCGCTCGAATAGTCGCCGCCGGGGCGGTCGAAGGCGGTCTGCGCCGACGCTGCGCGCGGCAAGGCCACGGCCGCCAACACGGCGAACGCGATCATCCACGCCCTGATCAGGCGGACCATCCCCATGAGATTGCTTTCAAACTTGCGCCCCGCACCACCGCGGGCGGTCATTTGAGCGCCGCCAACCTGTACGGCCGATGAACGGCCGGTTCCCGGGATGAGGACGTCGTGCCGCAGCGCACCCTTCTCCCTCTCCCGCTTGCGGGCTGTTCGATTCACACATCGCGGAGCCCCAGAGTGGCGCCAAATTTGATGGCTTGGAAGGCTTCGAGCCCGATGCGCA
>NZ_JAFCJX010000059.1 GCF_018130695.1 Bradyrhizobium jicamae
GGTCACCGAGATCAGCCGCCAGGTGCAGGAATCGGCGCGGATGGCGAGCGAGGCGGTCAACCAGGCCCATGTCACCACCGATCGCGTCAGCGAGTTGTCGCAGGCGGCGACCCGGATCGGCGATGTCGTCGAGCTCATCAACACGATTGCCGGCCAGACCAATCTGCTGGCATTGAATGCGACGATCGAGGCGGCGCGCGCCGGCGAAGCCGGCCGCGGCTTCGCCGTGGTGGCGTCCGAAGTCAAGGCGCTGGCCGAGCAGACCGCGAAGGCGACCGGCGAGATCGGTCAGCAGATCGCCGGCATCCAGGCCGCGACGCAGGACTCGGTCAAGGCGATCGAGCAGATCAGCGGCACGATCGGGCAATTGGCCGAGATCTCCTCGACCATCGCGGCGGCGGTCGAGGAGCAGGGCGCGGCGACGCAGGAGATTTCCCGCAATGTGCAGCAGGCGGCGCAGGGCACCGAGCAGGTCTCCGCCAACATCACCGACGTGCAGCGTGGCGCCACGGAGACCGGCACGGCGTCAGCACAGGTGCTGAGTGCCGCGCAGATGCTGTCGGGTGACAGCAATCGCCTCAAGCTCGAAGTGTCGAAATTCCTCGGCACGGTGCGGGCGGCGTAATCCCTCATCCCCCCGCTTGCGAAACGGGCGGGGGTGTGGTCGTCGCGGCGGCCTGTCTCCGGAACAGGATCCGCTGGTACAGCCAGCCGATCGCGACCAGCACGATGCCGAGGCACATGAACGACAGCGCGCGATAGGCGCCGGTGAGTGTCGACATGTCGATCAGGAACGCCTTGAGGATGGTCAGGCCGATCACCACGGCGGACGCCAGCCGCGCCCGCTGCGAATTGACGAGGATGCCGATCCCGAGCAGCACGACGCCGAACATCAGCCAGGCGATCGAGTAGGTGTATTGCTCGGCAGCTGTGGTCGCGCCGCGGCTCATGATCGGGCCGTGATAGATCCTGCGGATCTCGAAGGTCACATAGGCCAGCGCCAGGATCAGCGCGCTGGCGGCGATGGTGTTGGCGTAGGCAACCGGACGATGGCCGGCCACGGCGTAGGACAGCAGCAGCGCGAGCAGTGCTGGCAGTGCGTAGCCGAGCAGCAGCAGATTGAAGACGGTGCCGCCGACATCGTCCGGCCAGATCATCGGGTTCTCCAGTCCGAACAGCCCGAATATGGCAGCGAGCCCGGCGAACACGGTCAACAGCACCGCGCCGACATTGTGGACGATGCTGCCGCTGCGCAGCCGCAGCCGTTCCAGCCCCATCGCCATCGCCAGCGTGACACAGACCTGCAGCGCGACTTCGGTGAGCCCGGCGCTGGCGCGGTAGACGTCGCCGATATTGACGGCGTGGCGGATCTCCATGAAGGCCAGCAGCACCGTGAGCAGGATCGCAGCCGATTCCACCATGCGCAGCGGCGCGTCGTCGCCATTGCGGCGGAGGAAGATGCTGCCGGCCCAGAACGAGGCCGCCGGGATGCCATAGCCCCAGAGCAGCCAGTTGAAGATCGGCGTGGTGCCCATGGCTTCGCCCGCGATCCGCGGATCGTAGCCGATGCGCAGCACCACGATGCCGGCGAGGATGGCGGCGAGCCAGCGCAGGAACGGGATCGGCCGTCGCACCGAGATCCAGGCCGTGCCCATCGACACCAGTGCGAGCGCAATGGTCAACCAGCCCTTGTCGAGCGCGAACGTCAGCGCCAGCGCCAGTGCTGAGAGCGTGCCGGTCGCAAACAGTGCGATCGGCGCCGATTGCTCCGGACGCTGCTCGCGCCTGGTCAGCGCTTCGGTGGCCGCTGCGAAGGCGGCCGCGAGCAGCACGGCGGCGATCGCGAACGGGATCGAGCGGTCGAGATGGGCGATGCGGGCGTAGAGCGCGACCAGCAGCGCTACCGGCGTGAACACGGCGCCAGCCGCCCAGCGGACCAGCACGTTGGCTGCCGTGAAGCGCAGCTGCGCAAGGAAGCCGGTGACGCCAAAGCCCATGGCGAAGACCAGCGCGGTGATCAGATGCAGCGAGACCGAACCATCGGTCGGGTTCGGTCCGATTCCCGGAAGCGGGCCGCCCGGCACCACCAGCATGTCGGCATTGGCGCGCACGGCCCATTCGGCGAACACGATGAAGACGAAGATCGCGGCGGCGCCGACCGCGCCGGCGGCGGCCGGTGTGCGCCAGCCGATGAACAGGCAGCCTGCGACCAGCAGCGCGAAGGTGATCATCGCGGGATCGGCGTGGAAACCGGACAGCACGATCGTCATTGCGCCGAACAGATAGGCGGCAAGCGCGCCGGAGGAGATCGGCTCGGCGTGCTCGCCGTCGGCGGGCGGGCCGAACATGAAGCCGCAGACCACCAGCAGTGCCGCAAGGATGAAGCCCGCGATCACATGGAAGGCGTGCGGCGCGATCATGTCGGGGCCGCATTCCAGGCAGGGGAAGGTCCACAGCACGGCGAACACGATCGTGGTCACCGCGAGCCAGCGCCACAGCCGGATCCGCGCCAGGCCGAACGATGCGGCGGTGACGATCGCCAGATAAATGTAGAGCGCCCAATAGTCCGGCTTGCCTGACGATACGAGGATCGGCGTCACGAACGCGCCGACCACGCCAAGCCCGGCCAGCGCCGGCCCGTGCAGCAGCGCCGCCGCGAGCGTGCCGAGCGCGACCATGCCGAGCAGGATGAAGGCGGTCGCGGGTGCGAGGAAGTCGTAGAGCGCGTAGGCCGCATAGACGGTGGCGAACGCGACCGCGGTGCCGGCGGCGGTGAGGATCGCCGGGATGTTGGCGATCGGCAGCGCCGCGATGTTGGAGATGCTCTCCTTGCGCCGGGTCCATTCGCCGGCCGCAAGCAGCGCGAAGGCGAACAGGCCGCCGAGCATGGTGCGCACGCCGGGGCCGAGCAGGCCGGCCTCGATCGAGTAGCGCACCATGAAAAAGCCGCCGAGCGCCAGCGTCAGGCCGCCGATCCACACCACCCAGCGGGTGCCGAGGGTCTCCTCGAAGCCGGGCTCGGCCGGTGGCGCCGGAGGCAAGGGCGGCGGCGCGGCGGGGGGCTCGGCCGCGGCTTCCTGTGCAGGCGCATCAGGTGCGGCAGCGACAGGTTCAGGCGCCAGCGGCGGCGGGACCGCAGAGGAGGTCGGGACCGGCTCTGCAAGCGTCTGTTCGAACTGCTGCAGCGGCGTCAGCGGCGGCGGCATCGCCGGCCGGGCGACGGCCGCAGCCGCGGCCTCGCTCGCGTCGAGGCGTTTACGCAGTGCGCCAGCCTCTTTCCTGGCGTTGCGGGCGACGATCAGCGCGATGATGGCGATGACGAATGCGAGGAAATCAAACGGCTGGTCGAACATTGGGCCTCCGGCAACAGGCCGGTCAGCGGGCCGTCGCAACTCCCCTTAAGTGCCGTCTTCGAGGCCAAAAGTTCAAGCCGGAGGGCGTGCTATTCCAGATCGATCCGGAACGGGCGGCCCTCGACCGACATGCTGCCCGGACCCATCGCATCGAGCGCGCGCAGCATGCGGCCCTCGCGGCCCAGCGCCTTGTCGGCGAGGCTGACGATCAGGCGGTTGGGGGAGGCGATCGGTGAAGCCGCGCGGATTTGTCGCGCGATCACCATCTCGTCGCGGTGCGGATTGAGCATGCAGGCGGCGGCGAAGGCGCTCGCTGTCGAGCGGCTGATGCCGGCATAGCAATGGACCACCATCGGCGCACTGCGGTCCCAGCCGCGCACGAACGCCAGCACCCGCTCGATGTGCGCGTCCGATGGCGCCATGAAGCCGTCCATCTGCTCGGTGATGTCGTCCATCGACACCTTGAGATGGTTGGCCGGGAGGACAGACGCCGGCCGCTGCACCTGATCGACGTTGGCCATCACGGTCAGCACGTGGCTCGCGCCCGTCGTCCTGACGGTGTCGGGCAGCGCAGCGAGCGAGCAGACGTGGAGCATGAGGGTTCCTGGATCGAATGGTCAGATTATAACGGCTGCCGCAGGGCGGGCAAAGCCGCGAGGTCGTCAGGTGTGCACTGCATTGAAGCGCTCGAGGAACTGCTTTTCGGCCTTCGCCGCGGTCCACGGCGTCAGATAGTCCCGCTCGGTCGCCTCGGGCAGGCCGGGATTGCGGCCGAACAGGCGTTTGGCCTCGGTTTCTGAGAAGCCTGCCAAATGGGTCGCCTCGAGGAACGCGGCGCCGCGGTCGGCGGCCTTGATCTGCTGGGTGATCTCATCCGCCAGCACCGGCGGCAGGCCGAAGCGAATGTGGATCGCGGAGAGCAGGCGCTTCTCCACCACCTTGTAGTCGCCGCCGAGCACCGCCTTGAACGGCGAGATCATGTCGCCGATCACGTATTCCGGCGCGTCGTGCAGCAGGGCTGCGAGCCGGAAGCTGTGATCGACGCGCGGCAACTGCTGGCGCATCACGGCCTCGACCAGCAGCGTGTGCTGCGCGACCGAGAAAATGTGCGCGCCCGAGGTCTGTCCGTTCCAGCGCGCGACGCGGGCGAGGCCATGGGCGATATCGACGATCTCGATATCGAGCGGCGACGGGTCGAGCAGATCGAGCCGGCGACCCGACAACATGCGCTGCCAGGCGCGGGATTCGATCGACTTGCGTGTGCTCATTTCGACTTGAGGCGCGGCGTGCGCAGCTTGCCGCTGCAGGTCTCGTGGCAGAAGCAGGTGACGAGATGATCGTTGACCATGCCGGTCGCCTGCATGAAGGCGTAGACGATGGTCGGACCGACGAATTTGAAGCCGCGCCCGCCAAGGTCCTTGGAGATCTTGATCGATACGGGCGTCGAGGCCGGCACGCTTGCGGTGGTCTTGAACTGGTTGACCTTTGGTTTGCCGTCGACGAAGTCCCACAGCAGCTTCGAGAAGCCCGGGCCCTTCTCCATGATCTCCAGATACGACTTCGCGCTCGCGATCGCGCCGTCGATCTTGGCCCGGTTTCGGACGATGCCGACGTCGTTCATCAGCGCGTGCACCTTCTTGGGCGTATAGCGCGCGATTGTCTCGGGCTGGAAATCGTCGAAGGCTCTGCGGAAATTCTCGCGCTTGCGCAGGATGGTGATCCAGGACAGCCCGGCCTGGAAACCGTCGAGGATCAGCTTTTCGTACAGCGCGCGGTCGTCATATTCAGGCACGCCCCATTCGGTGTCGTGATAGGCGACATAGAACGGATCCTCGCCCGGCCAGGGGCAGCGCAGCTTGCCGTCGGGATGCTCTTTCGCAGAACGGCTCATGCGACGGTCTGCTTCGGTGGAGCGCGCACGACATCCGGCTCGGCAAGGCGCAGGCCAAGCCCGCCGGCAGTGAGCGGCACGCCGGCGTCGAGTGCGTCAGCGACACGATCGATACGGACCAGCGCAAGGCCGTTCTGGCCTGCGGTCGAGCCGATCGTGCCGACGCTCTTGTCACCAGCCAAAATGGTCTGGCCGGCTTCGGGCGAGGCGCCGTCGAGGATGATCCTCACGGTGCGGGTGCGCGCGGTGCCGCGATGCTGCATGCGCGACACCACTTCCTGACCGACATAGCAGCCCTTGTCGAAATCGACGCCGTTGAGGCGGTCCATGTTGGTCTCGTGCGGGAAGGCGTCGCCATACATGAAGTCGAGCCCGCCGCGCGGCACGCCCGTCGCAATGCGATGCGCCTCGTAGGCGTCGGCCTCGACAAGGTCGGCACCAAGGAGATCGGCGAGCTTCTGCTTGAGATCTTCTGGAACCAGGATGCGCCAGCCGAGCGCGGCATGGCGCGGATCGGCAAAGGCGAGGTCCGGCTTCATCGTGGGCTCACCGTCCCAGACCGCGAGCACGCCGAGGCTGTCGGACAGGTTTTCCACCGCGACCTTGGCGCGCAGCTTGTAGAAGCCGAGCTTGTCGGCGAGTCCCTTCGCAAGCGCCCGCGGCGCGTCGATCAGGAAGCCGCTGCCGTGGCCGGAGGGGGCCTCGGTGATCAGGAAATCGGTGATGATCTTGCCCTGCGGCGTCAGCAGCGCGCCGAAGCGGCCGAGGCCCGGCTTGAGCTCGGCGAGGTCGGTCGTGATCAGGCCGTTGAGAAAGTTGCGGGCGTCGTCGCCGGTGACCTTGACCACGCCCCGATCGGGTAAAAACGCTGCCTTCATGCGCTGCTTTGGGCTCTGCTTTTGGCTCTTCCTGGGGTTCCGGCGGGGCTGGTCCCCGAAACGTTCCCAGCGAAGTTAAGGCCGCAGCGCGCGCTTCGCAATGGCGGCGGACACGCCTCTATTGCCTCGCCAGCGCCAGCGAGAACTCGCCGTTGCGCACGCGATTGGACAGGCCGTCGGTGAACTTTGCCACCGCGTCCTCGCCATAGGTGGTGACGAGCTCGGCGAGCGCGGCAAACAGGCTCGCCTGCGCCAGGCAGTCGCCATCGACGCCCTCATGACGCGCCTCGGCCCAGGCCTCGCTGAGATAGCTGAGCGCAGCCTGCTTCTGCTCGTGATCGGGCAGCGGATCATGGTCGAAAGTGAAGGTTGCGGGATGGCTCATGAGACTCGTCAAGGCACTGTGCGCGATTCCGAAGCGGAGCGCGCTGAACACGAAAGGTTTAGCACGCAAGCGGGTACCGCCTAGGCCACATCTTTAGGAAAGGTTAACGCGGCTTTTGGCATTTGAAGGGCAATTCCAGGCCTCATCCAAATGCGCTGTGGATATGGTCCAGCACCGCGCGCGGCGAGGCGCAGAGATGGCTTGCGCCGGCGTCGAGCAGCTCGGTGGGGCTGCCATAACCATAGGTGACGCCGATCGCGTCGATGCCGTTCTTCTTTGCGCCGACCACGTCGTGGCTGCGATCGCCGATCATCAGCGCCTGCGCCGGATCGACGCCGGTCACCTCGAGCGCATAGGCCAGCAGCTCGTCCTTGTGGACGCGGGTGCCGTCGAGCTCGGAACCGAACACGTGCTCGAAATAGCCGTCGAGGCCGAAATGCGCGACGATCCGCTTGGCGAAGACGTGCGGCTTGCTGGTCGCGACGAAGATGCGCCGCGGCGTCGTGCTCAGCGCGGCCAGCACGTCGGCGATCTCTGGGTAGACGCTGTTCTCGAACAGCCCGACATCGCCGAATCGTTCGCGGTAGAATTCGACACCGCGATCGGCCAGCTCCTCGCCGCCCAGCAGCCGTGCAAAACTCGCGCGCAAGGGCGGGCCGATGCACCAGGTCAATTCGTCCTGCGTCGGCACCGGGCGATCGAGCTTCTTGAGCGCGTACTGGATCGAGCCGGTGATGCCCGGTTTGGGATCGGTCAGCGTGCCGTCGAGATCGAAGAACAGGGCTGATTTAGTTGGCATAGCGGGCCGTCAGATCGCGTGAGATTTTCGACCCCTCTTCGATGTAGCGGCGGATCGCGACCGCGGCGGCCGGCGTGCAGGTCCGGTAGGTCTGCTGGAAGCCGTTATAGCCGCGGTTGAAGCCCGCGATCATGCGGGCGCGGCGGTCGCCGGAGGGGGTTTCGGCGTCGATCAGCGCCTGCATCTCGTTGCGCCATTTGGTGCCCTCATTGGCTCCGCAGATGCCGCGCAAATAATGCAGCGTGCCGAGGATCTCGGCCAGCCGCTGCAAATCGGCATCGAACGGCGCGGCGCCTTCCTGCGCCCGCGCGGGCGCGGCGAGGCAGGCCGAAATCACGATCAAGGCGGCAAAAAAGGATCTGAGCATCAAGGGGGTCCGGACCGGGCGTGGTATGCCCCCTCGGGACGGCCATAGCAAGGCAGGGAAATACCCGCAGGCAGACGTCATAACAGCCGCCTTGCGGCCTCGATGACCTCCTGAAGGCCGCCGGTGACCTTGAGGTCGCCGATCTCCTCCGGATGCAGCCATTTGAAGTCGTCGTGCTCGTCGTTCAGCACCGGTTCCAGGCTCGCCCAGCGTGCCGCGAACGACATGATCAGGTAATGCCCGCCGCCGGCAGGGGTCGGCAGCACCTCGCGCCAGCCGGCAAGTCCCAGAATCTCGATCCTTAAGCCCGTCTCCTCGTCGACCTCCCGATGCAGGGCGGTATGGAGCGATTCGCCGAATTCGACCCGGCCGCCGGGCAGTGAATAGAAGCCCTTGCCGGGTGAGCGGGCGCGGCGGACCAGCAGGACCTTGCCCTCGCGAAAAATCGCGCCGGACACGGCCAGTTGAGGACGGATGGCAGGATCTGGGGAGGTCATCTCGGCACGGCACCATGGGGCACCATGATTGCCCGAAATTTCAGTTGCTCGCCATGATGGTGTCGACGTCGGTCGCAGCGGCGCCGTTGATCACGCCGGCCGTCAGCATCACCAGCGGCTTGACCCAGACGATCGCCTGCTCGGCGAGTGCGACCCGCGACCTGTCCTGCTGCACCTGGCGCATCGCAGCCCCAACCTCGGTCAGGATTTTCGTCATGTTGTCGGTGAGGTGGTCGAACTCGGCGCGGATCTGCGCATCCGTCATCTCGTAGGCCTCGATGGCGAGATCGCGGGCCTTGAAGTTCGAGGCGGTGAAATGCTCCGCATAGGACAGCGGCGTCCATTCCAGGAAATCGCTGGCGCATTCCGGCATGTCTGGAACCATCTCCAGCAGCATGATGGCTTCGTTGAAGTGATTGAGGTAATCGGTCGCGAGTCCCGTGCGGGGATTGATGTTGCCGGCGCGCAATTGCGCGGCCCGGGCCTCGTCGGGATACGTCGTCGGGCGAGGGGACGAGCCCGTCGCTATGGCGGCCGTTGAGGTCATCTGTTCCACTGTTAACGCCCAGGGTTAAAACGACATAAATGGATACCTTTCGGGACGGCAAATGTGCGGACGCTTCGTCATAACCTCGCCACCGGCGGCCCTGCGGCAGATCTTCGGCTATATCGAGCAGCCGAACTTCCCGCCGAGGTATAATGTTGCGCCCACTCAACCGATTCCGGTTGTGATTCTGGAGAATGGCGGCCGGCATTTTCACCTGATGCGCTGGGGCCTGATTCCCTCCTGGGTGAAGGATCCGCGGACCTTCTCGCTCTTGATCAACGCGCGCTCCGAGACGGTGCGCGAGAAGCCCGCCTTCAAGAACGCGATCAAGCGCCGCCGCGTGCTGATCCCGGCCGACGGCTATTACGAATGGCAGGACGCCGGCGGCCGCAAGCGGCCCTTCTTCATCCATCGCCGCGACGGCCATCCCTTGGCTTTCGCCGCGCTCAGCGAGACCTGGATGGGTCCGAATGGCGAGGAGCAGGACACGGTCGCGATCGTCACCGCGCCGGCGAGCCGCGATCTCGCCAGCCTGCATCACCGCGTGCCCGTCACGATTCAGCCTGAGGAATTCGAGCGCTGGCTCGATGGCCGCGCCAATGATGTCGACGACGTCATGCCCTTGCTGAAGGGGCCGCAGATCGGCGAGTTCGCCTGGCACCAGGTGACGATGCGCGTGAACAGTGTCGCCAATGACGACGCGCAATTGACGCTGCCGATGACAGCCGAGGAGATCGCCGCGGAGGAAGCGCCGGCACCGAAGAAGGTGGCGCCGCGCAAGGCTACTGCCCCGCGCGAAGATGACGGGCAGGGGTCGTTGTTTTAGCGGCGATACCAACCATCGTCGTCCTGGCGAAAGCCAGGACCCATTACCACGAATGTTGATTGTGCGCGACGCTGTGACCCCAGCGTGTTTCAACAACTGCTCCCTGGGGTAATGGGTCCTGGCTTTCGCCAGGACGACGGGGGAGGTTGGGGCCGCGTTGTTCATCCAAGCAGCCGCATCACTTAAACAAATGCAGCGCTGCGTATTGCAGCAGCATGATGGTCTTGGCATCCACGATGCGGCCGTCGGCGATCATCGCCAGCGCCTCGTCTATCGATAGCTCCAGCACCTCGATGTCCTCGCCTTCGTCGGCCAATCCGCCGCCGTCGCCGATCCGCATCGAAGCGTCGTACTCGGCGACGAAGAAGTGCAGCTTCTCGGTCACCGCGCCCGGCGTCATGAAGGCCTCGAAGACCTTCTGCACATGGGTGAGGCGATAGCCGATCTCTTCCTCGGCCTCGGCGCAGATGCGCTCCTCTGGCGCGGCGTCGTCGAGCATGCCGGCGGCGGTCTCGATCAGGAGATCGTCATAGCCGTTGGCGAAGGCGGGATAGCGGAATTGCCGTGTCAGCACGACCGTGCGGGTCTTCAGATTATAGGGCAGCAGCGCCGCGCCGTTGCCGCGGTCGTAGGTCTCGCGCACTTGGGTCTGCCACTCGCCATTGGCGCGGCGATAGTCGAACGTGGTGCTGGTGAGCAGATAGCGGGCCTTGGAAAGGACGCGGGTCTCCTTGACGCGGACGCGGTCGGAAATGCTCATGCGTAACTTCCAGTCTGTCTCACGGTGTCGGCTCGCGGCCGTCGAGCCATTTGGCCAGCATGACGGACGTCGACTCGGCATAGCCGAGCGTCTGATAGAAGGCGCTGGCTTTTGCATTTTCGCGCCGGACGAGGAGCTGCAGCTTCTGGATGCCGGCTTCGCGCAGCCAGCCTTCGACCGAATTCATGATGGTGCGGCCGAGGCCCTTGCCCTGGCGGTCCGGATCGACGGCGACGTAGTAGACCCAGCCGCGGTGGCCGTCATGGCCGACCATGGCGGTGGCGACGATCGTGTTGCCGTCGCGGCCGACCAGCACGGTGGAGTTGTCCCGGCGGCGTGCCAGTGTGATGTCGGAGGCAGGATCGTTCCACGGGCGCGTCAGTCCGCAGCGCTGCCAGAGCGTGATGACATCGGCGACGTCGGCATCAACAATCGGAGCAATCGAGAGAGACGCCACGCTTACAACACCTTGCCTGGGTTCATGATGCCAAGCGGATCGAGCATCGCCTTGATGCCGCGCATCAGCTCGATGGCGACCTTGTCCTTGACGTCGGGCAGTTCGGCGCGCTTGAGCACGCCGATGCCGTGCTCGGCCGAGATCGAGCCGCCCATCCGCAGCACGATTTCGAACACGACGGCGTTGACGTCATGCCAGCGCGCCAGGAATTCGGCGCTGTTGCCGCCGACCGGCTGCGAGACGTTGTAGTGGATGTTGCCGTCACCGAGATGGCCGAACGGCACCGGCCGCGAGCCCGGAATCAGTTTCACGACAGCCGCGTTGGCTTCCGCGATGAAGGCGGGGACGGCCGCGACCGGCACCGAGATGTCGTGCTTGATCGAGCCGCCCTCCGGCTTCTGCGCCGCCGACATCTCGTCGCGCAGCTTCCAGAACGCCTGGCGCTGCGTCAGGTTGGCGGCGATCACGGCGTCGTCGACGATGCCGTCTTCCATGCCTTGGGCGAGGATCGCCTCCAGCGTGTCGTTGATATCGTCGCGCGACGACGACAATTCCATCAGCACGTACCAGGGATATTTGCTGGTGAGGGGATCGCGGATGTCGATGCCGTGGCGGATCGAGAAATCGACTGCGATATCGGCGAGCAGCTCGAAGCTGGTCAGGCTGCCCGCGGCCTCGTTGCGCGCGATCGACAACAGCTTCAGCGCCGCCGTCGGCGACTGCAGGCCGACATAGGCCGTCCCGATCGCACGCGGCTTCGGAAACAGCTTGAGCGTCGCCGCGGTGATGAATCCGAGCGTGCCTTCGGCGCCGATGAAGAGGTTGCGCAGATCGTAGCCGGTGTTGTCCTTTTTCAGCTTCGACAGGGCGTTGAGCACGCGGCCGTCGGGCAGCACGACCTCGAGGCCGAGCGCCATCTCGCGCGCGACGCCATAGGCCAGCGCGGCGGTGCCGCCGGCATTGGTCGAGAGATTGCCGCCGATGGTGCAACTGCCTTCCGCGCCGAGCGACAGCGGGAACAGCCGGTCGGCCTCGGCCGCGCGCGCTTGCGCGATCTGCAGCACCACGCCGGCCTCGCAGGTCATGGTGTTGGATTCGACGTCGACCTCGCGGATCTTGTCCATGCGGCGCATCGAGACCACGACCTCGCCATTGTGCGGCGTCTGGCCGCCGACGAGACCGGTGTTGCCGCCCTGCGGCACCAGCGCAATGCGATGCTCACTCGCGAGCTTGCAGATCGCGGAAACTTCGGCAGTCGAGCCCGGGCGCAGCACCAGCGGCGAGCGGCCCTTGAACAGGTCGCGCTCCTCGGTGACGTAGGGCGCGATATCGGCGGCGTCGGTCACCGCATATTTCTCGCCGACGATGGCGCGAAATTTTTCGATCAGGTCAGGCGAAAGCGGCGCGGCGGCAGGCTGGACGATATTCATTGTTATTGGTTTTTCACTCCCGATTGATCAGCGCCCGACGGCTGCACGGCGCAGCCGGTCGTTGATGGCTTCGCCCAGCCCGTCGTCCGGGATGGGCATCACAGCGATGGTATCCGCGTTCCTTGTGTCGAGGATGCGAAGATAGCCGAACAAATTGGCTGCCGCCTCGGCGAGGTCGCCGTGCTCGGACAGATTCAGCACGACCGAGGCCAGTTCGACCCGCGCGACCCTGGCCGGCCCGAACGCCAGCAGCGCTTCGCCGGCATGGACGTCGGTGGCATTGAGCCGCACCGGCGTGCGCGGGGCGTAATGCGAGGCGAGCATGCCGGGCGCGATCGGTTGCGCATTGTCGCCCTCCGCATCGGCCGGTGGCTGCACGAGCGAGTGGCCGAGGACGCGCTCGATCTCGGCGCGCGGCAGGCCGCCGGGCCGCAGCAGCACAGGTTCCGCGAAACAGCCGACGATGGTGGATTCGACGCCGACCTCGACCGGGCCGCCGTCGATGATCAGGTCGATGCGGCCGGCGAGGTCGCCGTTCACATGCTCGGCCGTGGTCGGCGAGACATGGCCGGAGAGGTTGGCTGAGGGGGCGACCACGGCGCCGCCAAAGGTCCTGATGATGTCGCGCGCCACCTTGTGGGCGGGAACGCGGATCGCCACGGTATCGAGGCCGGCGGTGGCAAGCTCCGCCACCGGGCAGGACAGGGCCCTGGGCAGCACCAGCGTCAGCGGCCCGGGCCAGAAGGCTTCGGCGAGCCGCAACGCCTGCCCGTCGAACAGGGCGATTCGCCGGGCGGAGGCGAGATCGGCGACATGGGCGATCAGGGGGTTGAAGGCGGGCCGGCCCTTGGCCTGGTAGAGGCGGGCGATGGCGGAGGCATTGCCGGCATCGGCGCCCAGGCCATAGACGGTCTCGGTCGGGAACGCGACCAGGCCGCCCTCGGCCAGCACGCTGGCAGCGGTCGCTGTGGCATGGGGGCCGACGGGCAAAAGGAGCGTATTCAGCGTGGTTTCCACTGTGACTTAAATCCTCGATTGGGTGCCTTGCGGTCCCTGAAACCCGACGCTATAAGCCGCGTCTCAAGTCGGAGTGTGGCTCAGCCCGGTAGAGCACTGCGTTCGGGACGCAGGGGTCGCAGGTTCGAATCCTGCCACTCCGACCATCATTTCAATGGCTTGCCCGGCCTCGCGGTAGCTCCAGACCGCGCTTTTCTGCCCCATTAGCACGCAAAATGCACGCACCGTGTTGCCGCCGCGGGACGCAGCCATGTCGCCGTGTTGGGAATGGGAGCCAGTGACCATTATTTCCGCTCCTTCCAGCCCGGCTTGATGGCGTAGGGCTTCTCCAGGTCCCACTTCTTGGTGTGCTTGTTGACCTCGCGCACGAAGGCCTCGACGGCGGCGACGGCGTTGGTCAGGTACTCGGGTGCGTAGGGGTCGATGCCGCTATAGCGGCGCGTCGATTTCTTTTTCGCGACCGGGACGTGACCCAGGAATATCGAGATCTCGCGCCCGGGAACCTTCGCCACGTTCTCCATGTACCTGCCCAGCGTGTGCCGGATCGAGGTCGAGTTCACCCGGCCCGGGAGCTTGGCCTTGCTGACCAGATTGCGCATCGCCGTCTTGATCGATTTCACCGCCTCGCCCCGATAGCTCACGATCGGACCCTTCGTAGCGGTCTTGAGCCACGGAGCCCACGTCGCCGAGATGCGCATGATCGGCCTGAATTTCTTGGTTTGGATGCGGCCAGGAGGGTTCATCTCAAACAGGTTGTGCTGCCAATCGATCTGCTCGGCGACGAGTTCGAGAACGGCTTCAGGCCGAGCCGCGGTATTGATCTCGGCGATGGCGTAGTCGAGCATGTGAACGTCGGAGATCGTATCGATGAGCTTGGCGACCTCCAAAATCGTGAGCTCGCGCCCACGCAGCTGTTCGGCTTCCATCTCGGCATCGCCGCGGATCTCGGGCACGACGGGGGCGGCAGGAATTTCCTCGTCGTCGACCGCGAGGTTGAGGGCGGCTCTCAGCACCGATCCAATTCGGCTGACATACCCGAGCGAATGTCCCTCCTGGATCATTCCGTCCTGAAAGGCGCGGATATCACGCTTGCGCAGCACGGCAACCGGAATGTCGCCGAGCTTGGGGCGCAGATAGTTTTCGATCGCGTTGGTCGCGGCTTCGCCGCTCCTGATCTTCGGCACGCGCTCCTTTTGGTAGTGATCGAGCACTTCGCCCGTCAGCGCCATCGCCTTCTTGTCAAGAAATGCTTGCGGGTCGCCGGTGATGCCGCTCTTTTCGATCTTCTCGGCGATCTTCTCAGCTTCGACGCCGGAGGTTGTCTTGAGTGTTCGGCGCCGGGTCTGGCGTGCCTCCTCGTCGAACCAGGCGATGTAGTAAATGTCGGTGTTCGTATCTCGGACGAGCCAGTACACACCGTACGCCTTAGCCAGGCGCTCGAAGCGGGCGGGACGACGGTGAGATTGCCTCGCCACTAGCGCGGTCCCTTGGGCGGCGCGCCGCAGTAATAGAGCGACAACACGGCCTCGCGCGGAAAGCGAAAAACTCCGAGCCCCTCGACGTACGGAAGTTCGCCTCGCCGGGCGCGCCGACGGATCGTCTCCTTCGAAACTCGCAGGAAGGTCGCCACTTCGTCGGCCGTCAGGAAGGGGGGCAAATCCGTCACGTCCATTGCATTTTTACTCCTGTAGCGGTTTAAATTGTTCGTTCGCGGCCCGCGACGGGCGCCGTTCTTACTGGTCGGTGGCTAGGTTGAGGTCGTGGGATCGAGGGCGCCGGTGGCGTTGGCAATGAGGCGGACCGGCTTGTGGCGATCGCGCTCGGCTTGAGCCTGCGCCAAGCTCAGCGGAAACCTCCAGAGCGTCAGCTCGTCATCGCGCCGCTGGTGGCTAAGATGGCGATCCCAGAAGTCGGCCAGTTTGACCGGCCTCCATTCGCCGTCGTGGACGATCACATGCCCGTCGGCATGCACCGCCTCGCATGCGGGAACGTCCCACCCTTCGACCAGCGGCACCGTCCAGGGGAACCTCTCGTTCTTGATTGCGCTTTTGTAGCCTCGCATGCGATCCCGCGCGTTCAACAACCAGCAGGCGTCCTCCGCGGAGTTGGGATTCTCCAGCAGCTTCACGATCTCGGCGAACCGGAGCCGCAGCATCATGCGATGAGCGCGTCCGAGATCACGGCCGATCGGCTCCAGCAAATTCATGTTTTCGTGGCCGATAACGATCTGGTCGATGCCTTCGAGCAGAAACGCCAGATCGACTTCCTTGACCTCTGCGACCGGATGACCGAGCAGCGCGTAGGCCGACGCGGCTTCGACCAACGTCTTGCGGTAGGCGAAGACGATGATCTTAACGGCGCCCATCTCGCCCGGGTCAGAGACCCATTCACGGTTCCAGGGCAAGCTGCTGCGTTGCCGGAGCAGGTGTGCGCCCATCTCAGTGGTGTCTTTACCGACGGCGAGGTAGCAGACTTCGATATTCTCTCCCGGCCTGAGGCTCGTCGTCTTTTCCTCCAAGGCGGCGCCCAAGCTGCCGGCCGCAATGCCGGCGTGCCGAACACGATGAAGCCAGTGGATGGGATAGAAGATCATAGTTGCTTCCGTCCGCTTGATTGGTGAGGATCGCCGTCCATCGCGAGGCAGGGGTCTTGGCGTCGGTATTGAGCTAGCTCTCGGCGACGTCGTGTGCTCGACGGGGCCCTCGGTCTCCCCGAGGTGGCGCCGTGCTTCCCGCGCCGCGCTCGCCTTGGCGTGTCGGGCGCTACGCCACCTCACGCATGTGGCGGGTGATGACGGAGCACGCGATAACGCTCGCGACCATGACCTCGGCCCGGTAGTCGACGAGGCCATCAGCGATCTTCATCGCGTGCTCCTTGCTATCGGTCCGGGTGACCTGGAAGGTGACATCGTCCTCGTCTCGGCTGACGACGATATACTCGGCCGGCATGTTGCCACGGGGCATACAGGCATCGCGGATGGTTTCGATTGCATCCTTGGCCTCGCGCAGCCCGCCGCCATAGGTCGTGCGGAAAATCTTGATCGCTTCGATCAGCCGGTCCTCCCGCAGAAGATCCAGGATAGCGGGAATGGGGTTGGTGGCGGTGTCCATGGGAGTTCTCCTTACGCGCGCACCCGGGTGCACGAAGTCCCGAATGCGAAATTCGGTGTGGTTGGGATTTGAGGTGTCGGTTTGGAATTAGCCCTCGGCGACGTCGAAGTAGGCCTCGACGGGGCCGTCGGTCTCCTCGAGGTGGCGCTGCGCTTCCAGGTCCGTGATCAGCTTCAGGCCGCGGCCGGGGACATAGCTGTTGTCGTCACGGCGGCCCCAGCGTCCGAAGGCGCCGCTCTCGCCGGCGATGAAAAAGCGACCGTTGCGGGTGCGATACAGGGCGGTACGGTCCACGTGGAAGTTCAGCATGATCGAACCTTCGTCGGCCGTCAGCCGGTGCACCAGGGCGGCGGTGGTGGTGTCGTAGACCCGGCCGTCGATGACGCGGCGGATCTGCAGCAATTCGTCCTTCATCTCGTTCTCCTGATCGGTCGTTGTCTGCACAATTAAACCACGTAGCGAGTAAAATAAAGGTCTCAGAGATTCTGCCCTTGGAGAGGGCTAGGCCGAACGGCGATCTGCGGCAATTCGCACGTCATCCCGTTCTCCTGATCGGGTGTTACCGACCATCGGGCGGCGTGAAAGGCCTAATTAAACCATGTAGCGAGTAAAATCAAGTGTACAAAGTCCTGCCTGTAGAGGGGGCTAGGCCGATCGAATCCTGTAAATGTTAAAGGCGCCCATTTTCTGAGTGGTCCTACGACATCTAGGTTGGCACCAAGTTTGGAACAAGAGAGCAAAAACGTTAAGCCCACCTCTCGCGGGCGACCCGGCGTCAAACACTGGGCCGAAGTAGCCAGACTCGTCCGAGAGTACATGGCAATGAACCCGACTGCCGACATCAAGGAGGCCATGCGCGGCGTGCCCTCCTATTTGTGGAGGTCCGCACACGATAGACCGCTGGAAATCCCGAAGCCGGAAACCGTTCAGCGCTGGATTGCCGCGCTGACAAACATCGAGCGCATCGCATCCGACACGGACGACGAATATCTAGGGTACGTCCAACGCCTCCGCACGGTTCCGGTCGCCGCCGTCGAGTTGATATCCCGGTGGCACAGCTACGACCAATATAACGCAAAGGGGGCGGCGCGCGACGTTGTGGAGGGGAGATGGCTCATCGACAAGCTCCGCGATGAAGAGGCGAAGGCTCGCAAGAACACAGTTGGAGTTAAGGGACGACAATACGTAAATAAGCTCCGGGGACAGGCCCGCGATTGGGCCTCCTCACAACTGGATACTGACTATGAGAGAAGGGATCGCAAACGAGACGATCCCCCCGCGGATGTTCTGTTCGTGCGCAAGAGCGACCCGTCGAAAATTGCGGTGGTCCTCGCCTTCGGGCCCTATACCGACCCGAGCGAGTACGACAATCGCTATACCTTATTCCTGAATGCGGTGGCCGGGCTTTCGATCTATTGCGAGCGCGTCATCGCGATTGTTCCTTACGACGGCAATTATTGGAAATGGTTGCGACGACATGGGGTTGATCGCGGCAACATCGATTTCTTCCGAGTTCGATACCACGCGAAGGACTTCGAACCAGTCAAGCTCCGTAGGCCCGAAGCTTAGCTGTTGGACGCCCTATTGTTCATAGCGATGCTGACTGGCTATGGCGGAATGGTTGCTTGCGATCGTTCTTCGCCGATAGATGCGCTATCGGCGGCGGTCGCGTCAGCGCAACTTCGAGTTGCCCGGCTTCAAGTCTTCTGCCGCCTACTTTCGTGGGTAAGGATTTCGATGCTCGGGAAATCAGCCGCCCATAGGCCGGCGAATTGGTGCCTTTTGAAGATGAAGGCGCGGACTCCCCCGTTACTCCGAAGGCAACGAACGCAACGTGCGGCCGCACGCGGCTTAATGCGGCAGCGGACGCCGGAGCGCGGCCGCAGTTTACGGCATCTTCGATGTCGCAAACTAGGACATCAGACTACGAATCTGAGGGGCGGACGTTCGAATCGTTGTATCCCTCCGGCGTCGGCCGCCTTGTGTAGTTTGAGAGGCGGCCCGAGGATTTGACCTTAAGTCTAGCTTTAAGGT